>CBDAQV010000001.1:0-255000 GCA_965199265.1 Alphaproteobacteria bacterium
GCTGTATCAGTTCGGAGCCGAACCCTGTTTTTTCGGGCTTGGCAGCGCCCGGTCCGTTCCGCTCCGACCAGGTGAGGACCAGCGCGCCCAGATCCGGATAGAATGCCCAGTCGATGTTCACTCTTCCCTCGGCCACGGAAAACGCTCCGTATTTGAGGGCGTTCGTCGTCAGCTCGTGGATGATCAGGCTCAGAGCCAAAGCCGCCTTCGGCGTCAGACCAACACGCAGAGTGGACGCCGAAACCCGCCGGTCGCCGACGACATGCGGCTTGGTTTCGCGCAGCACCAGGTCGCGAAGCGTGATGCTTCCCCATCTTTCATCCGACAGCAGTTCGTAGGCTATGGCCAGCGCCTGCACGCGGCCGAGGAACGACCCCGAGAACGAGTCGATGGAAGGCGAGCGCCGCAATGTCTGGGCGGCCAAGCCCGAAACGACCTGCAGCATGTTGCGGACCCTGTGGTTGAGCTCGTCGACCAGCACGCGCTGATGCTCCTCGCCCGCGACGATCTGGGTCACGTCGACAAAGGTCACCAGCGCACCGTCGATGGCTGTTTCGGCCGCAACGTAGGGCACGATCTGCATCAGGTAGTGGCTGGCACGGTCGCGCCGGCTGATTTGCATCTCGAACGGCGGACCGCCCTCAAGCACCGAGCGGATGCTTCTCTCGAGCTCCACCTCTGCCAGGTAGTTAGATATGTCCGTGATGCGCCGCCCCCGGTCGCTCGGGATCAGGCGGAATATCGAGAGCACTTCAGGGGTGAAAGTGCGCACGCGAATGTCGCGGTCGAGAAAAATCGTCGCGATCTTCGTGCTTTCGAACAGGTTCTTGAGATCGACGTTGGCGCGATCCAGTTCTTCGACTTTGACGGCAAGCTCATGGTTGACGGTCTGGAGCTCCTCGTTGACCGACTGCACCTCCTCCTTGGAGGTTTCCAGTTCCTCGTTCGTGGATTGCATCTCCTCGTTGACCGACACCAGCTCCTCGTTGGCCGACTTAAGCTCCTCCAGCGCCGTCTCGTATTCCTCGATCATGGACTGCAACCGCTCGCGGTTGTCGCGCAGTTCGCGTTCCAGCTGGTCGATACCCGCCTGATCCCTGCGCTGCATCGCTGCGTCCGCCAGTTCCTTCGGGTTCAGGAGAGGGCCCTCGTCACTGAACAGGACCAGGAACAGCCGATTTTCGTCGTCCTGTTCGGCAAGCGGCTCGATACGCAGCGTCACCAGCTGGACATGGTCGTCGAGTTCGACTTTAAGCCGCTCCTGGATCATCGGCCGGCGCGTTTCCATCGCTTCGCGCAAGGCGGCCTGCAATTCAAGCCTGAGGCCGCGCCTTGCCATGGCGACCAACTGGCGGCTAGGCGAGCCGGAGGCAGGTTCGATGTACTTGCCGGTGCGCGCCGAGTAGTAGACCACGTCGCCGTCGCGGTTGACCACCACGTGAGCGGGCGAGAACCTTTCGAGGACGCGCGCCTCCACCACTCGTCGCACATTGGACAGCCCCGTGGCGCTCGGCTCCGCCCTGGGGCTTTCGCTCATGGGGTGGGGTTGCCCGCTGGTCATGAACGTCGGGAACTTGGCACGCGGCGTCTCCAGGTTGTCGCGCCGCTGGAAGATTCGATGCGCCTTTTCCAGCGGCGCGAACAGGTCGGCATGCTGGGTGATGCTTTCCGAAGTGCCTAGAAACAGGTACCCGCCCGGGCGGAGCGCGTAATGGAAAACCGGAATCAGCTCCCTTTGCACCTCGTTGTTCAGGTAGATGAGCAGGTTGCGGCACGATATCAGGTCGATGCGCGAAAACGGCGGGTCGCGGATGACGCTGTGCGAGGAAAAGACGCACAGGTCGCGAACGTCCTTTGCAACGGAGTAGCTGGTACCGTCGCCGACAAAGAAGGTGGCCAGCCGCTCGCTCGACACGCCCGACAGCAGCTGTATGGGATATTTGCCGGTGCGAGCGACCGAAAGCGCGGATTCGTCTATGTCCGTGGCGAACAGCTTGACCTTGGGCACGGCGCTCATCTTCGCCATGTGCTCGCGCATCAGGATCGCCAGCGAGTAGACCTCCTCGCCGGTGGTGCAGCCCGGAATCCAGATGCGCACGGTGTCGTTCGCGCCCTTGCCCTCGAACAGCTTCGGGATGATCCGCTGCTCAAGCATTTCGAACGTGTCTTTGTCGCGAAAAAAGTCTGTAACCCCGATCAGCAGGTCGCGGAACAGCAACGATGTCTCATTGGGTTCCTGGCGCAGGCGATTGATGAAGTCGGCCAGTTCGGGTATCTGCAGCACGTGCATCCGGCGCTGCACGCGCCGCATGAACGTCTTTTCCTTGTAGCCGCTGAAATCGTGCCCGATCTGGTTGCGGATTACGGCGCAGATCTCCAGCCTTGCCGCTTCGAGTCGTTTCTTCTCGGTTTCGTGCTGGCTGGGCTTGACCAGTTTTTCCAGCGCGTTGCCGCTGCGAACATATTCGATCAGCTTTTCCGGCATTTTTTCGACCGGCACGACGAAGTCGACAACGCCCGAGGCGATGGCGCTCGACGGCATGCCGTCGAACTTCGGCGAGGTCCCGTCGACGCCTTGCGCCAGCGTCAGGCCACCCCGCTCCTTGATCGCCTTGATCCCCAGGGTTCCGTCGCTGCCGCCGCCGGACAGGATGATGCCGACCGCGTTTTCCCCCTGGTTTTCCGCCAGGGAGCACAGGAAGATATCGATCGGGTTGCGCTCGCGGTTGACCGCGTCAGGCCGGCGCAGGAGCAGCTGGCCGTCGACCATCGTGACGATCGCGTTGCTGGGCAGGACGTAGACGCGGCCCGGCAGCACCGTTTCGTCGTTCTGGATGGCGCTGACCGGCATTGTGGTGTAACGGCCTATGATCTCCGGCAGCAGGCTTTCATGGGCGGGCCCGAGATGCGTCACGACCACGAAGGCCATGCCGGTATCGGGCGGCATCGGGCGAAACAGCTGTTCCAGAGCCTCGACGCCGCCTGCGGAGGCTCCAACTCCGACGACGTGAAATTTCTCCTCAGCGACCAAACCACACACTCCGGGAGATTGCTTTGGAAACCCGCGACTTTAACCAAAACTGCCTTGTGTGAATGTTCGTCGCGGGCCTACGTTCCCAATTATCTAGGCTGGATTACGGCGCGTGGCGTGACGGTCTCGTTCGTGGAGTTATCCTGTCTTCTTGTAAACCGTGACAATCGGATAGTATTGCGCTACAAGTGATTTCTCCATAGATGGTGAGTCAGCGCATGAGCGTAGCCCATTCCTTAAATACACGCTTGGCAGACATCAGGGAAAAGCTCGACGGAGAACCGACTTTGCCTTTCGGTTCGGCTTCTTCCCTGTTCGAAGTCGAAAACCAGGATTTGGCCAGGCCGGACCGCACCGCGCTGCCGCCAAACGACGGCGCAGGCGCCGAGGAAGCGTTGCGTCAGGCCGTTTTCGAAAGCGAGGCGCGCATGCGGCTGGCAATCGAGGCCGCCGATATCGGGATCTGGGAGGCTGACCACGACCTGAAACAGCTGAACTGGGATGCGAGGACGCGCGAACTGTTCGGAGTGCCGGACGGCGAAGCGCTCGATTACGAAGACTCTTTTGTGAACAGGGTCCATCCCGCCGACCGCGAACCCCTGCAGGCTCGCATCGCCGAAATCCTGGATGCACCGGACGGAGCCCGTTACGAGGCCCAGTTCAGGACAATAGGCAGGGCCGGCGGACGCGAACGTTGGCTTCATTCCCTGGGTCGAATGGTCCAGAGCCGCGGAACACGCAGGGTCATGGGAACCGTGCGCGACATCACGGACCAGAAGGCGGCCGAAGAACATCAGGCATTGCTGGCGGGCGAACTGCAGCATCGCATCCGCAACACGCTGACCATGGTCCAGGCGATCGTCAATCAATCCCTGCGCGACGCCGAAACCCCGCAAGAGGCGACCAGGACGATTTCGGAACGGCTGATCACCCTGGGCAAGGCTCACGACCTGCTGACGCGTGGCAACTGGAAGACAGCCCCCGTAGCCGAAATCGTCGGCGGTGCGATTGCCGTCCACCGAGCGGGAACAAGCCGGATCCACTCAAGCGGGCCCGCGGTCCTGCTTGGCGCGCGCGGGGCGCTCAGCCTGACGCTTGTGCTGCATGAGCTGTGCACCAACGCGCTGAAGCACGGTTCGCTTTCAAACGAGACCGGACAGGTGGGCATCACCTGGCATGTGGAGCAGGCCGCCGAGGGGCAGGTGTTCCGCTTGGCCTGGCAGGAATCCGGCGGGCCATCGGTTTTGCTTCCGACACGCAAGGGCTTCGGATCGCGTTTGATCGAGAACAGCTTGAGGACGGAAACCGATGCCGTGACCGCGCTCGAATTCAATCCATCGGGCGTTCGCTGGACCCTCCAACTGCCCCTGCCCGGTTCGGCCCAGCCGTCGTAACGTCGGAACTGAAAGCTTCCGTTCCCGTTACTGGTCAATGACCGGAACTCCCGCATCCAAGACCGTCGTCATGGTTGTTGACGACGAGTTTCTCGTTCGAATGCTCATCGTGGACTCGTTGATCGACGCCGGCTTCGATGTCATCGAAGCGATGAACGCAGACGAGGCGATCAAGCTTCTGGACCAGTACCCGCAAGTGTCGGTCCTGTTCACCGACATCAACATGCCGGGATCGCTGGACGGGCTGGAACTGGCCCGCCGGGTGCATGAGGCGCGACCCAACGTACAGATCATCCTGACATCGGGACGTATCCGCCCGGATGCCTCCATGACCCCCCCGGGGGGAACTTTCATCGAAAAACCTTACGCGTCGGACGACATCGTGCGGCTGATCACAACGGTCGACAAGCGGGGCTGAAGACCCAGGTACACGTGCTGACCGACATGGCCCGGAAAAGCGCGGCAGGAAGGCCGGAGTGCTGCAATCGGCCAAGCCTTGATGCAAAAGCGTAAAAAAACCGGCGGTGCGGAATGTTCAGATCCGCGCCGCCGGTTGGTTGCAAGGGCCAAATTCTACGGCATCAGTACCTTGTCGATGACATGGATCTCGCCGTTCGACTGCTTGACATCGGCGATCGTGACGTTGGCGACGTTGCCCTTGTCGTCGGTCACGGTAAGCCCGTCCGAACCGGCCATGAACGTCAGCTTATCGCCTTCGACCGTCTTCAGCTCGGCCTTGCCGTCACCGTCCTTGACCAGCTGCTTCAGCTTGCCGGCGTCGTAGTCACCGCTGACGACGTGATACTTCAGTATGCTTTGCAGCTTTTCCTTGTTCTCGGGCTTCAGCAGCGTATCCACCGTTCCAGCCGGAAGCGCAGCGAAAGCCTCGTTGGTCGGCGCGAACACGGTGAACGGGCCGGGGCCTTCGAGCGTATCGACCAGACCGGCGGCCTTGACGGCCGCGACCAGGGTCGTGTGGTCTTCGGAGTTGACCGCGTTCTGGACGATGTTCTTGGAAGGGTACATGGCATGGCCGCCGACCATCGGGTCGGTATCGGCCGCGTTGGCGCCGCAAACGCCGGCAAAAAGGGCGGCGGCGCCGGCCATCCCTAGAAGAGTCTTTTTCATTGAGAGTAAGTTCCTTTGATTGGAAGCAAGGCATGGGTGACCCCATGCCCTTTTAATACGGCCGGAACGAGCGAACGGATGCAACGGAAACGAAATAAATTTCGAAGCCTGACCATTTGCGTGTCGCGCCGGGAAAGAGTAATGCTTCGCGCGTGAAGGCGCCACCGGCGTCAATTCAAGCGGAATGATGCTGAATGCCTGTGCATGAACTTTCGGTACTGGGGGATGGTGACATCGACCCGATGGCGGATCTACTGCGCCGCGTTGCCGGGCAGGACCGAATGGCGTTTCACCAACTCTACCGGCATGCCTCTCCCCGTCTCTTTGGCATCGCCCTCGCGCTCATGCGCGACCGGCAGGCCGCTAGCGAAGCGCTGCAGGACACAATGGTCCAGGTCTGGCGCAAGGCCGCGCGGTTCGACGAGGCGAAAGGCTCAGCCGAAGCGTGGATGACGGGAATCCTCCGGTTTCGCGCGCTCGATATCCTGGCCGCCAGCCAGCGCCGCAACCGCAGCAACGACGATGTGGAAATCTCGGGCGAACTGGTGGACGAAACGGCGCTGGAGCGTCTGGAAACGACAGCCTCGGGCAGCCGCTTACGCCGCTGCCTTGCCCAGCTCGACGCCAAGAACCGGGAAAGCATCATCCTCGCCTATGTCCACGGCTATTCGCACACCCAGATCGCCGGTCGGCTGCATATCCCGCTTGGAACGGTAAAGGCGTGGATTCGTCGCGGCCTTTCCGCTCTGAAAGAGTGCGTCGGGTCGTAACGATGGCGCGCGGTACGAACGACTCGTTGATCATCGATTACCTTCTGGGCTGGATGAGCGCGCGGCAGCGCCGGAGCATGGACAGGCGTGTCGAGAGCGACCCGGCGCTCAGGGCCTCGGTCGAGACGTGGCAATCTTCTCTCGATCCCCTTGCCGGGCTTGCCGCACCAGTGCTGCCGCCGGACGGGGACTGGGCCGGGGTTCAAGCCAAACTGAACGCCGCTGACGCGGCTTCGCCCAAGATAGTCCGTAACTGGATGTGGGCCGTGCCCGGCGGCGTGGTCGTGGCCGTGGTGGTCGCCTTCATGGTTTGGGTGCCGAAGCCGTCGAACCGCGCCTACCTTGGCGAAGCCGCAGCACCCGAGCGGGCGATCGTCGTGGCCGAGGCCTATCCGGACGATACACTCGTGCTTCGGAACCAGGGGCTTCCCGCGATCGCGCCCGATAAAAGCCTGGAACTGTGGATCATCCCCGCGGGCGGCACGCCCCGGTCGCTCGGACTCCTGCCGGAAGAAAAAACCTATCGGCTGCATGTCCGGTCTATGCCGCCGCATGCGACCCTTGCGATCAGCGTGGAGCCGAGGGGCGGTTCGTCCAGCGGTATGCCCACCGGCCCTGTCATCCTGTCGGGCGAGCTTCGCCAGTTCTGACCGGCCCGGACCACGCGCAGGAACGGTTCGCGCCCGATCGGGTTAGGTTTGTAGGCTTAGCAAACAAGAACAAGGAACAAGACGCCCCATGGTCGATCACGCCACCAAATATCCTGCATCATCGCTCGGCACGGATACCCCGCCCGGCGCAGGCGTCGACTACGGCGACCACAGGCGTAACCGGCACGGCATGAAGCACTTTTCGGGACAGACCGTTCTCGCGGGCATTGCGGCGGCTCTGGCCGTTCAGGTCGTACTCGGGCTGTTCGGACTGGCGATTGGCCTTGGCAGCGTTTCGGCGACCGATCCCGACGCGGCCCCGTCGACCGACACCGTCAAACTCGGGGCTTCGATGTGGGCGGCCGCGAGCATCCTCGCAGCGATGTTCTACGGCGGGTTCATTGCCGCGCGGCTTTCGAAAAGTTCCTGCCATCATGAGGGCATCCTGCACGGCATCGTGGTCTGGGCCGGCACCGTGGTCGTCATGATGTGCCTGCTCTCGAGCGCCGTCGCGGGCGCTTTTGGCGGCGCTGCCCGCCTTGTCGGCGGAACGGGTGCCCTGTCGGTTTCAGGCATCAAGGCGGCTACAGCCACGACAGCCCCCGTGACCGGTCTGCGCGAAGATGCGATGAAGCGGGAAGCGACCGATCTGATCTATGGCAACGCCGCCCCGCCCGCCAGCATGAGCCCGGACCAGGTGCAGGCCGACATCGTGGCGCAGTTCGGCGTTCTGGCCGCCGGGGGCGAGGGCTCGGCAACGGCGCACCAGAGGCTTGCGGCCGACCTGCAGACCCAAGGGGTCAGCCTGGCCGACGCCGAAGCGCGCGTGAACGACTGGCAGGCCAAACGCGACCAGGCCAGGCAGAAGGCGAAGGAAGCGGCAGACCGCGCCGCGCACGCAACCGCCAAGGGCGCAGTCGCGGCCGGAGTGGTTCTGCTGCTTGCGGCGTTCACCTCCGCGCTTGGCGGCTCGCTCGGGGCGCTGCATGTGAAGCATCATCGCCAGCATCACCCGAACGACGCCCAGCAAACCTGACCCTTGCGGGTACCCCGTACCCGCCGATTTGCGGTAGCAACGGGACCGTCGTGTCGGCCAGCAGCCGGGGGACTGGTTGCGCAAGCCGATCGCCCCCTCTGGACGCCCCTGCTGGAGTATTTTTCAGTTTTGCCAACCCTCGGCGTGAGCGAGCTCGGCCCACGGCTCGTACTGGGCGCTGCCACAGCGCTGGTCGCCCACGGTCACGTTCGAAATACGTCCGAGCACGTAGAAATAAGCGATCTGGACAGGAGAGGTGCCTGCAGCAGGGTCGCGGGGCGTTGCCTTGACGCAAACGCGCCAGCCGTTGACGATATCCCGCGCGCCGGGCTGGAGCTTGCCGATCAGGACATCGCTCGTCCGGTATTGCGAGCCGAACTGCTGCAGGAACTTGCCGGCGAGTACGGTACGGTAATTGCCCGCCGGCGGATCGCCGGCATACTGCTCCTGCCCGCTGGCGCAGGATGCGAGCATGAGAAGGGCCAGAATAGAAAACCGCGCGTTGATCATTCCCCGTCTCGATGTAAGCCGTCTGCAACATAGCAGCGAAATCGCCTGCCGCCACCGCCAAGCGTTGGCGCGCTGAAGTCTTGAACCTAATGTCATTGCAAGCCCGTACCTGAAACCGTGCTCTTCTACAGCGGTTTCAGCCGTCGCTCCAGCCAAGGCCGAGGCTCTTCTGCAGGCTGATGAAGTCCTGCGTCAATCCGGCCTGCGCCTGCGCCAGAGACTGCTCGGCTTGGAGGCGCTGCCGTTCGGTGTCCAGCGTGTCGATGATCGTCGCGGTGCCGCCGCCGTAACGGTCTTGCGTCAGCCTTGCGGCGCGGTCGGCGGAAGCCTTGACCCGCGTCAGGCTGGCAACGCTTTCGCGCTGCCGTCCGTAACGCGACAGCGCCGTCTCCGCATCGCCCAGCGCCCTCAGCACCACTCCGCGATAACTGGCGAGCGCCTCGTCATGCGCAGCGTTAGCCTGGTCGAGGCGGGACTGGGTCCGCCCGAAGTCGAACGGGCTCCACTGGATGATGGGCGCGGCCAGCGCCGAGAACGATCCGCCCGAGAGCAGCTGGCCGACATCGGTCGAGCCGAAGCCGAGATTTCCGAGCAATTGTACCTTGGGAAAGAAGTCAGCGACGCGTTCGCCGATCACCGCATTCTGCGCCGCTACCTGCCGCTCGGCGACGCGGATGTCGGGGCGGCGGCGCAGCAGGCTCGCCGGATCTCCGACCGTCACCGTCGGCGGCGGCATCGGCAACGGGGCGGGTACGGCCAGCTCGCCGTCGAGCGCGCCGGGGATCCGGCCGGTGAGCACGGCGAGGCGGTCGATTTCGGCCTCGATTTCCTGCTGCAACGGGACTAGGTCGGCGAGGGTGCTCTCCACCTCGGTGTTCAGCCGCTCGACGTCGAGTTCCGACGCCGTGCCGCCTTGCAGCCGCATGCGGGTAAGGTCAAGGCTGTGGCCCTGCAACTCGGCGCTCCGGTGCGCCAGCGCAGAACGGTTCTGAAAGTCGCGCAGGCTCACGTAAGCTTGCCCGACCTCGGCGGTCAGCGAGACCTGGGTGTCGGCAAGGTCGGCTTCGCGCGCCCCGGCTGCCGCGCCTGCCGACTCGATCGCGCGGCGCTGGCCGCCGAAAATATCGACCTCCCAGCTGGCGTCGAAGCCGACGTTGTAGAAGTTGAAGTCGTTGCTCGAACCGCCTGAGGACTGCCCGTCGTTTCCGTTGCCCAGGAATCCGTTCCCGCCTGTGCTGGCGTGCAGGAAGATCGCGTCCGTTCCCGATGTGGGAAGGATATCTGCCTGCTGCTCGCGCAGGCCGGCGCGCGATTGCAGCAACCGGCTCCGCGCCGCCGCGACATCGGAGCTGGCCGCCAGCGCCGCGTCTTCCAGCCTGTCCAGTTCCGTGTCGCCCAGGGCCGTCCACCATCTTGTCTGCAGGGTGCCGGGCGCGGTCCGTACCTCGCCGGCATGCGCGAACGAAGTCTCGGCCTGCGGCAGGATTTCGGGCGGGCCGGCGTAATCCGGCCCTACGGTGCAGCCTGCCAGCATCAGGGCGGTCAGCGCGGCAAAGCGCAGTGGTAAACGCGGGGGTCGGGCCATGGCTCAATGCGCCTCGGACGAGGCAGGCCGTCCCCGCGCCGGCGGACGCAGCATCAGGACCAGCGGCAGGCTGACGAGCAGGGCAAAGCCCAGCAGCCAGAAACACTCGGAGTAGGTCATGACCAGCGCTTGCTGGTGGATCTGCGCCGCAAGCTGCCGCAGCGCCTGCGCGCGCGCGTAGAGGGCGTCGCTGCCGTCCCGCATGAAGTTGGCCGTCATTTCCGCCAGCCGGTCCTGGGCCAGCGGCGAGTTGGCGGTCACCGATTCCCGGATCGTATCGGCGTGCAGCTCGACCCGGCGGTCGATGAAGATGCCCAGCGCCGCCAGCCCGAGCGATCCGCCGAGGTTGCGCGCCATGTTGTAGAGGCCGGCGGCGTCGGGTGCATCCTCGCGGCTCACCGCGCCGACGGAGGCCTGGTTCAACGGCATCAGCGCCAGCACCTGCCCAAGGCCGCGCAGCAGCTGCGACCAGGTGAAATCATCGCCGCCGCTGCCTGCCGTCAAGTGGATGTCGAGGAAGCAGCTGGTCGCAAAGCAGAGCAGGCCGAGCACGACCAGCAGGCGGATGTTCACCTTGCCCAGAAGCCACGGCAGGACAGGCATCATCATGAAGGCGGGCACGCCCGAGATGAACAGCACGCGCCCCGCCTGCTCGGCGTTGTAGCCGGAGATGTTGCTGAGGAACTGCGGCAGGACGTAGAGGATCCCGTACAGC
The DNA here is from genome assembly GCA_965199265.1 of Alphaproteobacteria bacterium. Lineage (GTDB taxonomy): Bacteria > Pseudomonadota > Alphaproteobacteria > CALMVH01 > CALMVH01 > CBDAQV01. The sequence goes on from CBDAQV010000001.1 coordinate 10,820, forward strand.
ACCGTCCCCACCGTGACGACGATGACGATCACGCTGGCATAGCTGGCATTGAGCAGCAGCCGCAGCTTGATCACCGGCTGCCGCGCCGTGACCTGCGCCACCATCAGCCCGGAAAAACCGAACAGTGAGGCAAGGCTTAGCGAGCGGATCAGGTCCGATTCGAACCAGCGGTCGCGCTGCCCTTCCTCCAGCACGACGGTCAGGCAGCTGAGGAAGGTCGTCAGGCTGGCGATGCCCAGCCAGTCGGCGTTCAAGAACAGCTCAGGCTTTGCCGCGACGTGAGGCAAGCCGAGCAGCAGCAGGGTCACCAGCGCGGCGCAGACCGGCAGGTTCAGGAAGAAGCACCATTGCCAGTTCACGTTCTCTGTCAACCAGCCGCCGACGACGGGGCCTAGCAGCGGGCCGATCAGCACGATCAGGCCGAAGATCGACATGCCGAGCGGCATCTGCCGTTGCGGCAGCCTTGTGCGGACGATGGTCTGCGCCGTCGGGATCAGCGCTCCGCCGGTGATGCCCTGGCCGACGCGGCCGACGATCATGGTGGGTAGATCGTGCGACAGGCCGCATACGACGGAGAAAAAGGTGAACAGCCCTGCGCAGCCCAGCAGCAGGTTGCGCAGGCCGAGCACGCGCGTCAGCCAGGCGGTCAGGGGGATGACGACCACTTCGGACACCAGGTAGCCCGTCGAGATCCATGTTCCTTCCGTGCCGCTGGCGCCGATCTCGCCCTGTATCTGCGGCAGGGCGGAATTGGTGATCGAGATGTCGAGCGAGGCCATCAGCGCGCCCAGCGATCCGGCGAAGACGGCGATCCAGTCGGTCGTGCTCGCTCGTTCCTCGGCAGGAAAAGTGCCGGCCTGCGTCGCCATTACCGGACGCCGTCGGTTGCGATCGGCATGGTCACCGGATCGCTGGTGTTGATCTCGACCGTTACGGACAGTCCCGGCAGCAGCCGCGCCCGAGTGTCGTCGTCCACCTCGATCCTGAACCGGACGGGGACGCGCTGGACGATCTTGGTGAAGTTGCCGGTCGCGTTCTCCGGCGGCAGCATCGCGAACTGCGCTCCGGTGCCGGGCGCGAAGCTTTCCAGCACTCCGCGTATGTTACGCCCACCGAGCGCATCGATGCGCACCGTCGCAGGCTGCCCGATCTTCATGTCGGCGATCTGGGTTTCCTTGAAGTTGGCGACGACGTAAAGGCTTCTCACCGGGACGATCGACAGCATGCGCGTACCCGGCTGGACGAACTGCCCGGTGCGCACCGTCCTGTCGCCGACGCGGCCGGCGATGCTGGCGCGAACCAGCGTGTTCTCGACATCGAGGCCGGCTTCCTGTGCCGAGGCATCCGCGGCTTCCGCCTGCGCTTCGGCCTGCCCGATCTGGGCGCGAAGCGTGTCGGACTGACGCTGCGCTGCGGCCAGCGCCGCGCTGTCCGTGCGAACCGTCGAATCCGCTTCGTCTTTCGTATTCATGACCTGCGCCAGCTTCTCGGCCGTTTCCGCGCCGTTCCTGTTCAGCGCGCGGTAACGGTCGACTTCTTTGGCGGCGAAGCGCGCGCCGACCTGCGAACCGGCCAGCTTGGCCCTGGCTTCGTCGACCATCGCCAGCTGTTGCTTGACCTGCGCCTCGGCGGCGACGATATCGGCCTTGCGCGCATCGAACGTCCCGCGCTGCCGCGCCAGCACCGCCTTGTAGTTCTCCGGGTCGATCTCCACCAACGGCTGCCCGGCGTCCACCGCCTGATTGTCCTCGACCAAGACCTTGCGGACGTAGCCCGATACCTTGGGAGCGACCGAGACTTGGTCCGCCATGATGTACGCATCGTTCGTACTCTCGAGGAAGCGCCCGACCAGCACCCAGTGCATGGCGAAGAGAACGGTAGCGATCATGAGAAGGACAAGCACCAGCCAGGTGAGCGGCCGCTTGAACAGGGGCCGCTTGCGTGAGGCCGGTTTCGCTTCGCCTGCGTTCGAAAGAGTGGTGGACACGCGCGATCCCAAAGTGTTCCGATTGGAATACATAATCACGCTTCCAAATGTCTGTCAACTGGAATACAATATTTGCGGAGGGACGTGAACGCATGGAGCAGGCAGGACCACGGCGCAGCCCGCCCGGCGGCGGTTACCAGCGCGGCGACGAAAAGAGGACCAGAATCGTCGAAGCGGCGCTGCGGGCTTTCGGGGAGCACGGTTTCCAGAAGGCGTCAACCCGCCAGATCGCGCGCGATGCCGGCGTCAATCCTCCCGCGTTGCAGTATTATTTCGACGGCAAGGACGGGCTGCACCTTGCTTGCGCCGAGTACATCGCGGAACGCATCACACGGGAACTCGAACCTTCCTATGAGGTTGCACGACAGGTCGGTCCCGGCGATCCGGACCGGGCAATCGAAGCGCTTTGCGGCATACTGGACGCTCTGGCCGATTTCCTGTTCGGCTCAAGGCAGATCGAAGGGTGGTCGAAATTCTTCGCCAAGGGGCAGGGGGAGGAAAACACGCCCGCTCACAGCTACCTGAAGCAAAGGGTAGCTGCCGGGATCCATGCCAACTGCCTCCGCCTTGTAAGCCTCGCCAGCGGCGATCCGCCCGATGATGTTCGGACAAAGCTACGCGCCCTGTCGATTACCGGGCAATTGACGATTTTCCACCTTGGCCGCGACAACGCCCTCGCGTCGCTCGGATGGCCGGACTTTCGCGGCGAAAGGCTGGACATGCTGAAACGGATGGTGCGATCGCATACGCGCGCGATCCTTTCGCCGGGCACGAAGGCGGCCTAGATTGCTGGAGTCATATTTTTCCTGGGTGGAATGATCAACGAACGCGAAACATCCGCACGAAGCGTGTCTGGTGATAAAGGTGGCGGTACAGCCGAGATCGACCACCTGCGTCGCTTCAGGCTTATCTTCGAAAGCGCGGTCGACTTCGCCATCATCGCGACCGACAGGTCCGGGCTTGTGACGGACTGGAACAGCGGCGCCGAACGGATCCTCGGCTGGTCTGCGGACGAAATGCGGGGACAGCCGCTCGATCGGTTTTTTACGCCCGAGGATCGTGACGCGGGCCGGCCGGAAATAGAGATGCGCATCGCGCGGAACGCCGGCCAAGCCAGCGACGAGCGCTGGCACTTGCGTCAGGACGGTTCGCGTTTTTGGGCCAGCGGCGAGATGATGCCGCTGAAGGACGATGCAGGCATTCTCCTGGGGTATTCGAAGATGCTGCGCGACATGACCCAGGCGCGGCTGGCGCGGCTGGCGCTCAGCGAAGCGGAGGAGATGAACGATCTGATCCTCGGCTCGAGCCGGGACTGCATCGTCGTCCTCGACCTCGAGGGGATCACGCAACTCATCAATCCCGGCGGGCTGGAGAGCATGGAGGCCAGCGACGTGAAGGCCTTGTTCAACCCATCGTGGCTGGACTCCTGGAAAGGCCCGGACCGGGAGGCGGCCGGGGCGGCGATGGACGCGGCGCGGTCGGGCGGGACCGGCCGCTTCCAAGGGTCTTGTCCCACGCAGCGCGGGACGCCGAAATGGTGGGACGTGGTGATCTCGTCCCTGCTGGGGCCGGACGGCAAGCCCCTGCGGCTGGTGACGGTCGCGCGCGACATCAGCACGCTGAAACAGGCCGAGAACCGTGCCGGCGCGCTGGTGAAGCTTGGCGACCGCCTGCGCGACCTCGAAAATGCAGATGACCTTGCCTACTCCGCGGCGGAAATTCTCGGGCAGCTGTTCGACGTCAGCCGAGTGGGGTACGGAACGATCGATCCGCTCAGGGAAACGATTTCCATTGAGCGCGACTGGAATGCGCCCGGAGTGAAAAGCTTGGCCGGAGTGCTGAACTTCCGCGATTACGGGTCGTACATCGACGATCTGAAGCGCGGGGAAACGGTCGTCATCACCGATGCCGAGACCGATCCGCGTACGGCAGCCACGGCCGATGCGCTGAAGGCGATCAGCGCGCGTTCGGTGGTCAACATGCCCGTGACCGAACATGGCGGCTTCGTTGCAATGCTTTACCTAAACAATGCGGAGCCGCGCGAGTGGTCGGCCGAAGACCTTGCGCTTGTTCGCGAAATCGCCGAGCGCACCCGCACAGGCGTCGAGCGCCGGCGCGCCGAACAGAACCTCAAGGAATTCGCCGCCACGCTGGAAGCGCGGGTCGAGGAACGCACGCGCGAGCGCGACCAGATCTGGCGGGCATCGCGCGACCTGATCGTGAGTGTCAGCAGCGACGGTTATTACAGGAATGCAAATCCGGCGTGGACAGATGTCTTTGGCCATTCCGCCGAGCATGTGCTCGGGGCGCATTTCAACGAGTTCGTCCATCCCGACGACCGCGCCGGGGTCGAGGCGGTTTACCTCGAGATGGTCGCAGGCAAGCCGGTGACGGAATTTGAAGCGCGCATGAGAACCTCCGAAGGCATCTATCGCCTGGTAAGCTGGGTCATGGCCGCCATGGGTGCCGACTACTATGCATCCGGCCGCGACATAACCGACCAGCGCGCCGTCGAGGAACAGCTTCGCCAATCCCAGAAAATGGAAGCGGTGGGGCAGTTGACCGGCGGCCTGGCGCACGATTTCAACAATCTCCTGACCGGCATCACCGGCAGCCTAGAACTCCTGCAGGCGCGTATCGCGCAGGGGCGGTTCAACGACGTGGACCGGTACGTGAGAGCCGCGCATGGCGCTTCCAACCGCGCGGCAGCCCTGACGCACAGGCTGCTCGCCTTCTCGCGCCGCCAGACGCTCGCTCCCAAGCCCACCAACGTCAATCGCCTGGTGGCGGAGCTGGAAGATCTTGTTCGCCGCACCGTGGGTCCCGCGATCACGGTCGAGGTCGTCGGAGCGGCGGGGCTGTGGACGACCCTCGTCGATCCCAACCAGCTCGAGAACGCTGTGCTCAACCTTTGCATCAACGCGCGCGACGCCATGCCCGAAGGCGGACGCCTTACCATCGAGACCGCCAACAAATGGCTTGATGCCCGAGCGGGCGAAGATCGAGGCTTGCCGCCTGGCCAATACCTGTCCCTATGCGTGACGGATTCCGGCACCGGGATGACGCCCGATGTGATCGCGCGGGCCTTCGATCCGTTTTTCACCACCAAGCCGCTGGGGGAGGGCACCGGGCTTGGCCTGTCCATGATCTACGGTTTCGCCCGCCAGTCAGGCGGGCAGGTCCGAATCTATTCGGAAGTGGGCGAGGGGACGACGGTGTGCCTTTACCTGCCGCGCCATCTCGGCGCGCTCGAGAAGGAGGAACAATCCTCCCCGTCAGAACAACCGTTGCTTGCCGAGCAGGGCGAGACCGTCCTCGTCGTCGACGACGAGCCGACTGTCAGGATGCTGATCACCGACGTGCTGGAAGACCTTGGCTACACCGCGATCGAGGCGCCGGACGGCGCGGCCGGACTGAAGGTGCTGGAGTCAGGCGTGCGCATCGACCTGCTTGTCACCGATGTAGGTCTGCCCGGCGGCATGAACGGACGGCAGATGGCCGATGCCGGAAGAAGGGTCAGGCCGGATTTGAAGGTCCTGTTCATCACCGGCTATGCGGAGAACGCCGTCCTTGGCAACGGGCATCTCGAACACGGCATGCACATCATGACCAAGCCGTTCGCCATGGACGCGCTGGCCAGCCGTATCAAGGACCTCACCTCCAACGCGTGAAACGGAAACGCGTCAACCGGTAAGCCAGCCTCACAAGGGTTCGCAGGAGCGGAAACCTGGCGAAGATCCTTCCGATCTCGACGCCGCGCCGGTAATCGCCGGACTCTGTCATGAGGCGTAGCCGGGTCACATCCTCCTCCAGTTTCGCAATCTGCGCCTCGCGCTGATCAAGCTGTGCCCTTCTGTCGACAAGCTGCGCGGAATCGCGAGGCGCAGCGGCGCGCGGAAAGGCGCTGTGCAGGGCCATGACGACGTGCCTGACATCGGCCCAGCAAGCGTGCCTGCCGCCGGCGGCGGCCTGGAACGAGACTTCCAGCCGGATATCGGCGCGAAGGGCCGGGACAAGTCCCAAGCGCGAACAAAGGAAGTGGTAGAGGGAACCCAATGAAGCAAAAGGGCATTGTGCATCGTCTGCCAGGCAGAGGGTCCGCAGCGCCATGACATTGCGCAGGATGAACCATGTTCCGGGCATTTCCCCTTCCAGCGACCACTCCAGATCGAACAAGCGGAACCCGCCCGTTTCGGAGGTCATCGCGTTGCTGGCGATGGCGTCGACGGCGTCGGCCTGCAGCATCGCCGGGGACAGGCCGCTCCATTGTTCGAACGACCAACGGAGGAAACCCTCGAGGAGATCGGAAAAACGTGCCCAATCCTCACGGTAAGCCGCTTGCGCCAGCCGGTAGGTGAGCTTCGGCCCGCGCAGGAGCGGCGCCTTGTCCAGCGGCTTCCAGCGGACCGCCATCGTGCCGGACTGGAGCCGCGCTCCTTGCGGCAGCTCGGTGAAAAGCGATGCCTTCCTGACCTGGATCGCATTGCCTTCCGGCTCCGGCCTGCTGAACGTCGTGCCGGTCGGCACGGCACGGCCGGCGCAGCTGAAATGCCAGCCGATTTCGCCCGCCATCGCCGGCGCGCACAGCCTTGCCATCGCAGGCGAGGCGGGGTCATTCGTCGCAAGAAACAGGAAGGAGTTCGCAAGGTCCGCCAACAACCCGCCGCTCGCCACGGAAGCGGCTGCGAGTACGTCCGGCATCAGTGCGGCCCGAGGTCGTGCGTAATCCTCGAAGGGGGCCACGGTGGCAATCTCCGCGCAGGTCGGGGCATCGCGCTCGATGAATTCGGCAGAAAGAACCGCGTGTGGGACCTTGTAATCGGGAAACGGAAAGAATTCTCGCACATGCGCGCATCCCGCCTGATGCACAAGCTCCTTCAATTCCCGGCGCGAGAAGGTGCGAGGCGTAGGGCGCTCCGAATACCCGGACACCCCGTCGAACAGCCGGCCGGTATGGTCCTCCGAAGCGCCGTTCCAGTACTTGAGACCCAGCCTGTTCTCGATAGCAACGATCAACACCCCGCCTTCCGCCAGGAAGGACGCAGCTTTCGAGAGCAGCGCCCGGTGAGGCGCCGCGCCCGAGATGGACAGCTCGGCATATTCAAGCACCCCGATCAGGCACACGACATCGTATTTGAGCGACGTCTCAAAGCTCTGGATGTTGCAGACGCTGGCGTCCCAGTTGCCGAGGTCGCGCAGCCGCTCGCGCAGCGCGCTTGCCCTTGCTTGCGTTCCTTCAACGGCGGTCAGGTGCGCCGCTTCCTCGGCCAGGAATCGTGACACGCCTCCCATTCCCGCTCCCAGTTCAAGCACGCGCAGGCCGCTGAACCGGAAGGGGCGGAGCAGCAGGCTGCGTTCGGGGCAAAGGTGGTAGCGAACAGGCCAGCTGTCGTACTCGCCCTCGGCGATGCGCACGTGCGAGCCCAGATCCGGGGCGGCACGCAGCAGGTCTAAGATCCGTGCCTCGACAGCGTCGCCGTCCGAGTATGCGATCGATGCGGCAGCCTCGGCAATCGGGAAAGAAGGCGCTGAACCTTCCAGCTTCAGTGGAGGCCGGCGAAAGCCAAGGGCAGAGGGCTTCATTGCGTCGGCCGGGAGTTCGCGCCAGGACCCGAACCCCCATCCGGCGCGATCGGCTTGGTTCCAGCATCCGACCTTCCGACCATCGCTCCGTCCCGAGTAGGACCGGGTGGTTTCCTCAGCAACTCCTCGGCACGTTCAATGAGGGCTGCCGGATCTCCCCTCGCCTTCTGTCTGGCCTGATCAAGCAATGCAAGCGCCTGACGTACGTTCGGCGGCGGCCCTGGAGGGTGACGATGCGGGTCACCATCCTGACCGCCCGGTGGCGCACCTGGCGGTCCGCCCGGCTGAGGAGCGGCGACCTGTCGAGCATAAGCCGTTGAAAGGAAGGCGAGCAACGCCACTGAGACGGTTTTGATAATGTTCATGCGCGCCCGGCTCTAGACTTGCTGTACGGTTCAACGTGCGAGATCGGACAAATTATGTGCTCGATAGCAGATATTCGGCAGACCCACAATTTAGTTACCAATCGCGAAGCCCTGATCCGTGACGCATCGAGGCCCGATCAGCCACCCTTGCCAGATCGGGAAACTCCCGTATTGATTTTTTATGAGTGAACGGCGCCCGGTGGCCGGAACCAGGGGGTCCAATGTCCAAATGCCTCATCCTCGCTGCGTTTGTGTCGTCGTTTCTTCCGTGGGCTCCGGTTGCTGTCCTGGCCGACATCCCTGATCCTGCAAGCGTGCCCAGCAAGGGGCCGAACGACGGGCTGGGAACACGCACTGCACCCGAGGACGCCGCGACGCCGCCGCCACAAAAATCCGGCTACGACTTGTTCGATCCGGTACCGGACAGTCAATTGCGTTCGCTCGAAACCGATCGTCCGACCAAATCCAACTCGCCCTACACGGTCGATGCCGGACACTTCCAATACGAATCCGATATCGTCAACTGGACCTACGATCATTATAGCTACAGCCGGACAACGACCTCGGACGTGCTTGTGACCGATCCCACGCTCAAGCTCGGCCTTACCAATCAGACCGACCTGGAGATCGCGCTGGCACCGTTCAATTTCCTGCGCACCACCGACCGGGCCGCCGCCATGCGCAGCGAAGGCAACGGTTTCGGCGATGTCTACACGCGCGTCAAGTTCAACCTGCTGGGCGACGATGGCGGCAACTACGCGCTGGCTGTCGTACCCTACTTCAAGGCGCCGACCGCCTCGCGCAGCCTGGGCAACGGGCATTACGAGGGCGGCGCGTACGCGCCGTTCTCCTTTGCCCTGCCGAACAACTGGACAGGGCTTGTCATGACCGAGCTGGACTTCCTGGAAGACGCCGACCTGTCCGGCGTGCACCAGAACTATCAGAACCTGATCAACGTCAGCCACGCCATCGGCACGGGTATAAACCTGACCGGCTATGCGGAGTTCTACAGCGATGTGAACACCGATGCCGGTGCCCAGCCGGTGTACACGGCGGATTTCGCCCTGGCATGGCTGGTGCGAAGCGATCTCCAGCTCGACCTTGGCACCAACATAGGCCTGAACAAGGAAGCGCCCGATTTTCAGGCCTATGTCGGCATCTCGCAACGGTTCTAGAAAGAGCCATGACCGGCGAGAAAAACTACCGCCATGGCCCCGGCCGCCTGAAGATCTTCATGGGCGCGGCTCCCGGCGTCGGCAAGACTTACCAGATGCTGACCGCCGCGGCCGCGCTGAAAGCCGATGGGATCGATGTGGTGGCGGCCGTGGTCGAAACGCACGGGAGGGCTGAAACGCAAAGCCTGCTGCAGGGCTTGGAGGTGATCCCGCGGCGGATCATTGAGTACCGTGGACAGGCGCTGGCCGAAATGGACCTCGACGCCGTGCTGGCCCGCCGCCCGCAGGTCGCTCTGGTGGACGAGCTGGCGCACACCAACGCCCCCGGCTCCCGGCACGGCAAGCGCTACATGGACATCGAGGAACTGCTGGCCGCGGGCATCGACGTTTATACCACCCTCAACGTCCAGCACGTCGAAAGCCTGAACGACGCGGTCGCGCAGATCACGCGCATCCGCATTCGCGAAACCGTTCCCGACAGCATCATCGACGCCGCCGACCAGGTCGAACTGATCGACCTCACGCCGGACGATCTGATCCAGCGGCTGCGCGACGGCAAGGTCTACGTTCCCGCCCAGGCCGAGCGGGCGCTGAAGAATTACTTCAAGCCGGGCAACCTGACGGCGCTGCGCGAACTGGCGCTGCGCCGGACCGCCGACCGGGTCGAGGACGAAGTCGCCCAGCATATGAAGACGAACGCCATCGAGGGTCCCTGGGCGGCGAACGAGCGCGTGCTCGTCTGCGTCAGCGACCATCCGAATTCAGCGTTGCTGGTGCGCTATGCCCGCCGCGCCGCCGACCGCCTGCATGCCAGCTGGAGCGCGCTCTATATCGAAGGGCCTCGCCACCTCACCCTGTCCGAGGAACAGAAGGACCGCGTTCAGGATGCGCTGCGCCTGACCGAGCAGCTGGGAGGCGAGGCGGTATCGATTCCCGGCCAAGGCATCGCGGACGAGATCATCGACCATGCGCGCGCGGGTAACGTCACGCACATCATCGTCGGCAAATCGCGGCGCACGAGGTGGTTCGAGTTCTGGCACGGTTCCGTGGTCGACGCGCTGGTGCGCAACGCCGCGGGTATCAGCGTCCATGTCGTGGCGGAGGAGGCTCTGGCGGTTCAGCCCGGCCCGCCCCGTCCGGCCGAACAGCCTGTGAAGCATCCGGTCGCCTCCACCTTCGATTGGGCCGAGTACGCCGTCAGCACCGGCATCGTCGCGGTGGCGACGGGGCTGGGCGAACTATTGTCGATCGCCGTCAACCTGCCGAACATAGCGCTGATCTACCTGACGGCGGTGCTGGTCAGCGCCGTTTCATACGGGCTCTGGCCATCGCTGTTCGCTTCTTTCCTGTCGGCGCTGGCCTATAATTTCTTCTTCCTGCCGCCGCTCTACACCTTTACCATCGCCGATCCGGCGAACGTGCTGTCCCTGGTGTTCTTTTTCGCCGTCGCCATGATGGTCAGCAACCTGACGGGCCGCGCCCGCGAACAGGCGTTGGTGCTGCGCGCGCAGGCGCGGACGACGGTGGAACTCTACGCGTTCTCGCGCAAGCTGGCCGGGACGGCGGTGCTGGACGATTTGATGCGCGCCGCGGCTTACCAGACCTCGACCATGATGAAGCTGTCCGCCGTTGTCCTGATGCCCAGGGGCGGCGCCGGTCGGACCGATCTGGAAATTCAGGCGGCGCATCCCGAGGCGCAGAGCCTCGACGAGCGCGAGCTTGCATCCGCGTATTGGACGCTGGCCAACGGCAAGCCGTCGGGGCATGGCGCCGATACCCTGCCGGGAGGAAAGTGGCTGTTCGTGCCGATCAAGACCGAACGCGAAGTCACTGCCGTGCTCGGCCTCAGGCGGACGGCGGCGGCAGGCGAGGCGGCGCCGGGTTCCGCGCTGTTGACGCCGCGCCAGCGCCGGCTGCTGAACGCTTTGATCGACCAGGTTGCCGTCGCGATCGAGCGCGTGCGCCTGGTGCACGACATCGACGCCGTGCGCCTGTCGGCGGAAACCGAGCGGCTGCGCTCGGCGCTGCTCGCCTCGCTGTCGCACGATCTGCGGACGCCGCTCGCCTCCATCCTCGGCGCGATCACCTCGCTCCGGCACTACAATACGCTTTACACGGGCGAGGAGCGCGACGAACTTCTCGGCACCGCCGAAGCCGAGACCGAGCGGCTTAACCGCTTTGTCGGCAACCTGCTCGACATGACCAAGCTCGAGTCGGGCGTGATCGTGCCGCGGCTCGAGCCGGTCGACCTGTCCGATCTGGTCGGCACCGTGCTGCGCCGCGCCTCGACGCTGACCGGGGGGCACCGGGTTCGCATCGACATCGCTCCCGACTTCCCCGAGATCAAGGTCGACCATACGCTGATCGAACAGGTGCTGTTCAACCTGCTGGACAATGCGGCCAAATTCGCTCCGCCGGGAACCGAGATCGCCATCGTCGCCGGTCACTCGCCGGCAGGCGTGACTTTGGCCGTCAGCGACGAGGGCGCGGGTATTCCCGCCGGCGACCTCGACCACGTCTTCGACAAGTTCTACCGCGTCAACGCCGGCGACCGGCAACGCGCCGGCACCGGGCTTGGCCTGTCGATCTGCCGCGGCCTGCTGCAGGCCATGGGGGGCACGATCACGGCGCGCAATCGCGGCGCTGGGCCGGGCGCGATTCTTGAAGTCATCCTGCCCGCGTCGCTCGTCATGGCGCCCGCCGAAACGCGCCCATGAGCAAGGATCTCGGCACCATTCTCATTGCCGACGACGAGCCGCAGATTCGCCGCTTCGTCCGCACCAGTCTTGCCGCGCAGGGCTACGCGATCCGAGAGGTAGCGGATGGCGCGGCGGTGCTGGCGGCGCTGGCGGGCAAGCCCGACGTGATCATCCTCGACCTCGGACTGCCGGACATGGACGGGATCGAGGTGATCCGCAGGGTGCGCGCCGCCTCCACCGTGCCGATCATCGTCCTGTCGATCCGCGACGACGAGGCTGGCAAGGTCACTGCGCTCGACCTCGGCGCCGACGATTACGTCACCAAGCCGTTCGGCATGGTCGAGCTGACAGCGCGCGTCCGCACTGCGCTGCGCCACCGCCTGCAGCGAGACGGGGTCGAGGCGGTGACGCGCAGCGGCGAGCTGGCGATCGACCTTGTTCACCGCCGGGTGGCGCGCGGCGCCGAGGAAATCAAGCTGACGCCGAAGGAGTACGACCTGCTGGCGTACCTTGCGCGCAACATCGGCAAGGTGGTGCGCCACCACCAGATCCTGACCGAGGTCTGGGGCCCGGCGCAGAAGGACGACATCCAGTACCTGCGCGTCTACATCCGCTCCCTGCGCGCCAAGATCGAACCCGACGCAATGCAGCCCCGCCACGTAATTACAGAACCGGGAGTCGGGTACCGGCTGTGGGAAGGGGAGTAGCTTCTGGTTTTGCCTCGATACAGGATACATTCCGCGGAAGTGGGACAGGGGACATTCCACCTCGATTTTTTATGCGCCCGACGCCTAGCCTCGCCTGGTGATTGATCCGGTCGGGGGCGCGATGCTCGATTTTCTTTGGGTAGCCGCGATGTGCGGCGCGTTCGGCACGGGCATTTTGTACCTGATGTTTTGCGAGCGTGTGAAATGAGCATCGACTACCTGCTCGGCGCGGCCATGGCCGCCGGCCTGTTCTGCTATCTCCTTTATGTCCTGATCCGGCCGGAGAAGTTCTGATGACCGCCAACGGTATCATCCAGATCGTTTTGTTCATCGTCGTCGTGCTGGCGCTGGCGCAGCCGGTCGGCCTGTATATGACCGCCGTCTTCGACGGCAAGCGCACGACATGGCTCGAGCGCGGGTTCTACCGCCTGTCGGGCGTCAGCCGCGAGGCGGAGCAGGACTGGCTGCGCTACGGCGTCTCGATGCTGCTGTTCAGCCTGGCGGGCGCGGTGACGCTATACGCCATCGAGCGGCTGCAGGATGTCCTGCCGCTCAACCCGCAGCACTTTCCGGCAGTGCCGCCAGACCTGGCGCTCAACGCCGCGATCAGCTTCGTCACCAACACCAACTGGCAGGCGTACAGCGGCGAGTCGACGATGAGCTACCTGACGCAGATGCTGGCGCTGACCGTGCACAACTTCCTGTCGGCGGCGACCGGCATCGCGTTGGCCGTGGCGCTGATCCGCGGCTTCTCGCGCCAGTCGTCGCGCACGGTCGGCAACTTTTGGGTCGACATGACGCGCTGCACCCTTTACGTGCTGCTGCCGGCCAGCTTCGTGATCGCGCTGTTCCTCGTCTGGCAGGGGGTGCCGCAGACGCTTGGCGCCTACGTCGACGCGACGACCTTGGAAGGCGCCAAGCAGACCATCGCCGTCGGTCCGGTCGCCAGCCAGGAGGCGATCAAGATGCTGGGCACCAACGGCGGCGGCTTTTTCAACGCCAATTCGGCGCACCCGTTCGAGAACCCCACGCCGCTCTCCAACTTCGTCGAGATGGTGTCGATCTTCGCCCTCGGCGCCGGCCTGACCAACGTGTTCGGCCGCATGGTGGGCGACCAGCGCCAGGGCTGGGCGCTGCTGGGGGTCATGACGGTGCTCTTCCTTGTCGGCGTCGCCATCCTCTACCCGGCGGAAGCGGCGGGCAACCCGGCCTTTGCTTCACTGGGCGTCGACCAGCACGAAGGGCCGCTGCAGGCCGGGGGCAACATGGAAGGCAAGGAGGTCCGCTTCGGTATCGCGAATTCGGCGCTGTTCGCCACCGCCACCACCGACGCCAGCTGCGGCGCGGTCAACGCGATGCACGACAGCCTGACGCCGTTGGGCGGCATGGTGCCGATGATCAACATGATGCTGGGCGAAATCATCTTCGGCGGCGTCGGCTCGGGCCTTTACGGCATGCTGCTGTTCGCGGTCATCGCGGTGTTCGTCGCCGGGCTGATGGTCGGGCGCACCCCCGAGTACATCGGCAAGAAGATCGAATCGCGCGAGGTGAAGATGGCGATGCTGGGCATCCTGGTCCTGCCGCTGTCGATGCTCGGTTTCACTGCCATTGCGGTCGTGGCGAAGGACGGGCTGGCCGGGATCGCCAACCCGGGGCCGCACGGCTTCAGCGAGATTCTTTATGCGTACACTTCTGCCACCGCCAACAACGGCAGCGCGTTTGCCGGGCTTTCGGCGAACACACGCTTCTACAACCTGACAACTTCCGTCGCGATGTTCGTCGGCCGGTTCTTCGTGATCATACCGATGCTGGCGGTGGCGGGTTCGCTGGCGGCGAAGAAGGCGGTGCCGCCCTCGCCCGGCACCTTCCCGACCAACGGGCCCCTGTTCGGCGTGCTGCTGGCGGGCGTGATCCTGATCGTCGGGGGCCTCACCTTTTTCCCTGCGCTCGCGCTCGGCCCGATCGTCGAGCACCTTTCGATGAAGGCCGGAACGCTTTTCTAAGGAAACTCGCATGACGCGCAAGAAAACAGGCGTGCTGGACCCCGCGATCCTGGGTCCGGCGATCATCGCCAGCTTCCGCAAGCTGGACCCGCGCACGCTGGTGCGAAACCCGGTCATGTTCGTGGTCGAGATGGTGACGGTGCTGGTGACGGTCCTGTTTGTCCGCGACCTCGCGCTCGGCTTGGGGCATCCCGGGTTCGACGGCCAGATCGCGCTGTGGCTGTGGTTCACCGTCCTGTTCGGCAACGTCGCCGAAGCCGTGGCCGAAGGGCGAGGCAAGGCGCAGGCGGACGAGCTGCGCAAGACGCGCTCGGAAACCCTGGCCAAGAAGCTGCGCGATCCCGCCAAGCGCGTCTTCCAGTCGGTCGCCTCGCAGGATTTGCGCGCCGGCGATTACGTGCTGGTCGAGACCGGCGACACCATACCGTCCGACGGCGAGGTGGTCGAGGGGATCGCCTCGGTCGACGAATCCGCCGTCACAGGTGAATCCGCGCCCGTGATCCGGGAAAGCGGCGGCGACCGCTCGGCGGTGACCGGCGGCACGCGCGTCCTGTCCGACTCGATCAAGGTGCGCATCACCGCCTCGCCGGGATCGACCTTCCTCGACCGCATGATCGCGCTGGTCGAGGGCGCGTCGCGGCAGAAGACGCCGAACGAGATCGCGCTGACGATCCTGCTGGTCGGCATGACGCTGATCTTCGTCCTGGCGACCGTGACCATCCCGAGCTTCGCGCTCTACGCAAAGGGCCACGTACCCGTCGTCGTCCTGATCGCGCTATTCGTGACGCTGATCCCGACCACCATCGGCGCGCTGCTGTCGGCGATCGGCATTGCCGGCATGGACCGGTTGGTCAAGTTCAACGTGCTCGCCATGTCCGGCCGCGCGGTCGAGGCGGCGGGCGACGTCGACACGCTGCTGCTGGACAAGACCGGCACGATCACGCTCGGCAACCGCCAGGCGGCCGAGTTTGTGCCGTTGCCGGGCGTGTCGGACCAGGACCTTGCCGAGGCGGCGCAGCTGTCCTCGCTCAGCGACGAGACGCCGGAAGGCCGCTCGGTCGTCGTGCTGGCTAAGGAGAAATACGGCCTGCGCGGCCGCGAAATGGCCGAGCTGAAAGCCGAGTTCGTGCCCTTCACCGCGCAAACGCGCATGAGCGGCATCAATTTCGGCACGACCGAGATCCGCAAGGGCGCGGTCGACTCGGTGGTGGCGTACACGGGCGGCTTGTCGAATACTCCCGAGCTCAAAGCCATCGTCGAACGTATTTCGAAGGCGGGCGGTACGCCGCTGGCCGTGGCGCGGGACAAGAAGATACTGGGCATCATCTACCTCAAGGACATCGTCAAGGGCGGCATTGCGGAGCGTTTTGCCGAGCTTCGCCGCATGGGCATCCGCACGGTCATGATCACCGGCGACAACCCGCTGACCGCGGCCGCCATCGCCGCCGAGGCGGGAGTGGACGATTTCCTGGCGCAGGCGACGCCGGAGGCCAAGCTGAAGCTGATGAAGGACGAGCAGGCCAAGGGCAAGCTGGTCGCGATGTGCGGCGACGGCACGAACGACGCACCGGCGCTGGCGCAGGCCGATGTCGGCGTGGCGATGCAGACCGGCACGGTCGCGGCGCGCGAGGCGGGCAACATGATCGACCTCGACAGCGACCCGACCAAGCTGATCGAGATCGTCGGCATCGGCAAGCAGCTGCTGATGACGCGCGGCGCGCTGACCACCTTCTCCATCGCCAACGACGTGGCGAAGTATTTCGCCATCATCCCGGCCATGTTCGTCGCCTTCTATCCGCAGCTGAACGCGCTGAACATCATGCGCCTCGGCACGCCGCAGAGCGCGATCCTGTCGGCGATCATCTTCAACGCCCTCATCATCATCGCGCTGATCCCGCTGGCGCTGCGCGGGGTCAAGTACCGTCCGCGCGAGGCGGCCTCGCTGCTGGCGCACAACCTCCTGGTCTACGGCGTCGGCGGGCTGATCGTGCCCTTTATCGGCATCAAGATCATCGACATGGCCATCAATGCTCTCGGCCTCGCCTAGGAGATTACCCATGCTTCGCGAACTGCGTCCTGCCTTTGTCATGATCGTGCTGATGTCCGCCCTGACCGGCCTTGCGTACCCCTTGGCGGTGACCGGGATCGCGCATGTCGCCCTGCCGCACCAAGCGGCGGGCAGCCTCGCCGAAAAGGACGGCAAGGTGATCGGCTCGGAACTGATCGGGCAAAACTTTGCCTCCGAGCGGTATTTCCACGGGCGCCCGTCGGCGATCGCCAGCACGGACGCGCAGAACAATTCGACGCCCGACCCCTACGACCCGACCTCCTCGTCGGGTTCCAACCTCGGTCCCACCTCGCAGGCGCTGGCCGACCGCGTAAAGGGTGACGCCGCGAAGCTGGCGGCTGAAAACCCGGCGTCCGTGCCCGTGGATCTGGTGACGAGTTCGGCCAGCGGCCTTGATCCCGACATCACCCCCGCGGCCGCCCTGTTCCAGGCAGGCCGCGTCGCAAAGGCGCGGGGATTGACGCTGGAGGCGGTACGGGCATTGGTCGAGCAAGCGACCACACCCCGAACCCTCGGGCTGTTGGGCGAGCCGCGCGTCAACGTCCTGGCGCTGAATTTGGCTCTCGACCGCGCGCCCGCTACAAAGTAACGGTTCGATCCCGACATCGCATCGGCGCTTGATACAATTCATATCGACACTCATGTCATTTAGCGTCTGCAACCGGCATGCGGGGAGATCTCCATAGGTACGACACGAGAGCGGACCGTTCGCTGGGCCGATCCCGCGCTTATCGCCGAGGCGGGACGAGGCCTTTCCGGGCTGGAGTTCATGCAGGCCTATGTGCGCAGCGAAGTTCCGGCTCCGCCGGTCATGGCGTTGCTGGGTGTCCAATTGGGCAGCGTCGAGCCTGGGAAAGTTTCGATGCGCCTGCCCCCAGCCGAGCATCTCTACAACGTGCTCGGCTCGGTGCACGGCGGGGTGATTGCGACGCTGCTGGACTCCGCGATGGGTTGCGCGGTGCACACGAGCCTGCCCGCAGGGCGCGGTTATACGACTCTGGAGTTCAAGGTAAACTTCGTCCGCAAGGTGACCGTGGAGAGCGGAACCATGACCGCCGAGGGCCGGCTGCTGCACAGCGGCCGTCACACCGCCCTCGCCGAAGCCAGCCTGATCGGGCCGGACGGCAAGCTTTATGCCATTGCGACCACCACCTGCCTCGTGTTCGACCTGCCGTCCGGATAGCTACTCGCCGATCAGGTGGAGCACCAGCTCGCGCCGGTGCGGCTGGGCGCGATGCTCGAACAGGTAGACTCCCTGCCAGGTGCCAAGGATGGGTTCGCCGCCAGCAACCGGGATCGACAGTTGGGTTTGCGTCAGCGCCGTCCGCAGGTGCGCCGGCATGTCGTCCGATCCTTCAAGGTCGTGGCGGTACCTGTCGCTTTCGGGCGCAAGGCGGTCGAAGAACGCCTCCATGTCGGCGCGCACGGTCGGATCGGCATTTTCCTGGATCAGCAGCGACGCGGATGTGTGGCGGCAGAACACGGTGAGCAATCCCGTTTCGATACTTTGACCTTGGGTCCAGGCGGAGATAAGTTCCGTCACTTCCAGCAACCCCTTGCCACGCGTCGGGACGGTAATTGTGTGCAGTGCTTGTCTCACCCAACGGGTATGACAGCGGGATGGCAGTTTCGCAATGAGGCCGGGCGAGTCTGGCCGTGCAAGGGACCCTATGCGCACCTGCGGGGTTATTGTTCTACCTCGTTCAAGGAGACCAACATGCGTAGTCCACTTCTTCCCTCGCTTCTTCTTGCTTCCGCGCTGACGATCTCGGCCGCCCCGGCGTTCGCGCAGGCGACCAACGGTAACAACGGCGGTATCAGCGGCTCGATGGCCGGCAGCAATTCGATGGGTAACAATGGCTCGTTGGGGGCGGGGGCGGCCGTCGGCAGCGATACGTCGCAGCCCGGCGCGCCGAACGGCCCGGTCAGCGGCAGCGGCACGACCTCCACCGAGGAAATGAGCAGCCCGAACGGCGCCGGGACAACGGGCACGGGTTCGACGCGGGGTACCGGAACGCTGACGGGTGGCGGAAACGGCAGCTCGGGCGCCGGGTCCAAATAACCGCGGGACAGGAAGGGCATCGTTCGGCGCTCTTCCTGAGGGTCAGGACAAAACGACCTTCACGCGCCGAACCCCGGCGGAAACGCTTTCCTCCTTCTGGATGCTGAACGCGCCGAAGGCGCTGAGATTGCCGGTCCGCTCGATATGCGGTCCGCCACACAGCTCCTTGCTCCAGATTTTTCCGGAGCTGTCCTTCAGCTCGTAGACCTTGACGATTTCCGGGTATTTTTCCCAGAAGCTTCCTACCACGCCTTCATCCCTGGCTTGCTGCTTGGGCATTTCGATCATGGTCATTTCGGCATCCGCGTGGATCGCCTCGTTGACGTAGTTCTCCACCGCCTGTTTCTGCTCTTCCGTCAGTCTTTCAGGATGGCTGAAATCAAAGCGCGCGCGTTCGGCTGTGATGTTGCTGCCTTTCTGGTGAACGTGCGCGCCGAGCGTCTGGCGCAGGCCCGCCAGCATGAGGTGGGTCGCGGTGTGCAGCGCCGTAGTCTTCTCGCTATGGTCGGCGAGCCCGCCCTTGAACTTGCCCGCCGCGGCGGTGCGGCTTTTGTCCGCGTGCTCCTTCGCCGCGGCCTGGAACTCGTGCGGGTCGCTCATCTGGGCCCCCTGCTCGCGCAGGAACTCCTCGGTCAGCTCCAGCGGGAAGCCGAACGTCTCGTAGAAGTGGAATGCGTCCGCGCCGGTCACCTTGCCCGTCTGGTCGAGGTGCCGCTTGATCTCGCGCTCGCCGCCCTGCAGCGTCTTATGGAACTGCTGTTCTTCCGCCAGCACGCCGGACAGGATGTCGCCTTTGCGCGTCGCCAGTTCCGGGTAGGCGCCGGCTTCGTCGATGAAGATGTTCGAAAGCTCCGTCATCGCGCCAACCGCCAAATCCAGCTTGCGCCCGATGCGGATCGCGCGGCGCAGCAGGCGGCGGGTGATGTAGCCGGCATCGGTGTTGGAAGGCGGCGCGCCGTCGCTGATGAGGAAGGTCGCGGCGCGGACGTGGTCGAGGACGATGCGGAAGTTCGTCGTCTCGTCCGCGTACCGCCGCCGAGACAGTTCCTCCAGCTTCACGATCGGCTGGCGGAAGAACGGCGTCAAATAGATATCCGGGCTGCCGTTCATCGCCGTGGCGATGCGCTCCAGCCCGCCGCCGTAGTCGATGTTGGGGCGGGGCAGCGCTACGAAGCCCTCGGCCGTACGGCGCAACGCCATAAAGACGTTGTTGCCGATTTCCATGAAGCGAGCGGTATCGGTCGCCGGGTGGTCGAGCGGATCGCCGCCCGGTTCGAAGTCGAAGAACATCTCGCTGTCCGGGCCGCCGGGTTCGCCCGCAGGCATGTTTTCCGGCCGCCCGGCGCGGCTCCACCAGTTCTCGCCCTCGTCGTAGAGAAAGATGCGGCCGCCGCGCGACGCGCCGTAGGTCCAGGGTTCCGCCTCGACCGTCGGCTCTACGCCAACCGAGCGGAACAGTTCGGTCCAGATCGCGATGGCCTCGCTGTCGGGGGCGATGCCGATCGTCTCGCTGCCCTGGTAGACGCTGACGTAGAAACGGCGAGGATCGAGGCCAAGCTCGCCGATCTGCCAGTCCCACATGGCGACGATCTGGTCACGCTTGTAGGTCTCGGGGTCCGCGCCGAGGATCCAGCGTCCCGTCATCTCGAAGAAGGTCAGGTGCGAGTTGTCGCCGACGATATCGATATCCTTGGTACGAATGCATTTCTGCACGTCGGTGACGTCGTTGCCCGAAGGATGCTTTTCGCCCAGCAGGTAAGGGATCATCGGCTGCATGCCGCTGCCGGTGAACAGGGTGGTCGGGTCGTTCTCGGGCAGCAAGCTGGCGGACGGTATGATCTTCGACCCGCGCGACTGCATGAACTCCAGAAACGAGCGGCGAAGATCGTCTGCGTTGCCCTGGAAGTTCTTGCTCATGGTCCTTGCGCTCGCTTGTCCGTGAAGGCGTGGAGGTCTCGATCCGATTTGTCGGCCCTGCCGTAAGACATGATAATACGGGGCTTCCGCGACCTGTCCAGCCTTGCTGCTTGCAGCCGGCCGTTCCACCCGGCGGAAGCCGCATGCGTTTAATGGCTCGCCATGCGTCCGGCAAATGCTACTGTCCCTCGATGCACACAGCCGTGGCGAAACTTGTCGATGCATTGGACGATCCCAAGCGCCGTATCCTGAAGGACGTGTTCGGCTTCGACGAGTTCCGTCCCGGCCAGGTTCAGGCCGTGGAGGCGCTGCTGGCAGGACGGCATATGCTGGCGGTGATGCCAACCGGCGCGGGCAAGTCGCTGTGCTATCAGGTTCCGGCGCTGGTCATGGGCGGCCTTGCCCTCGTCGTGTCGCCGTTGGTGGCGCTGATGCAGGACCAGGTCGCGGCGCTGCGCCTCGCCGGCGTTGCCGCAGAAACGATCAATTCATCGCAGGAACGCCAAGCCAACGTTGCCGCATGGCGGCGTGTCGCCTCGGGCGAAACGCGACTGCTGTATCTTGCGCCCGAGCGGCTGATGACGCCGCGCATGCTGGATGCCCTGGGGCGCCTCGATGTCCGCCTGATCGCGATCGACGAGGCGCACTGCATCTCGCAATGGGGACCGGCGTTCCGGCGCGAGTACGAGGATCTCTCGCGGCTGCGCGACCTTTTTCCCGCCGTGCCGATCATCGCGGTCACCGCGACGGCGGACGAGGCGACCCGTGCCGACATCGCCGCCAAGATTTTTGCCGGGCGCGTCGAGGCCCTGGTGCTTGGCTTCGACCGGCCGAACATCAAGCTGACCGTGGAGGCCAGGCAGGACGGGCGCCGCCAGCTGCTGGGCTTTGTGCGCCGCCACCCCGGCGTCAGCGGGATCGTCTACTGCCTGTCACGCCGCAAGACGGAGGAGACCGCCGAGTTCCTGAACGCCAACAGCGTACGCGCGCTGGCCTACCACGCCGGGATGAGCAAGGAGGCGCGCGAGGCCAACCAGAACAGCTTCATGACGGATTCCGGCGTCGTGATGGTCGCGACGATTGCTTTCGGCATGGGGATAGACAAGCCGGACGTCGCCTATGTCTTCCACACCGACCTGCCGGGCAGCCTCGAAGCCTATTACCAGGAAATCGGCCGCGCAGGCCGCGACGGCCGCGCGGCGGAGGCGCACATGCTGTTCGGTTTGGGCGATATCCGGATGCGGCGTATGTTCATCGAGGGCGAAGACTCGCCAGCGGAGCACAAACGGCGCGCGCACGCTCGGCTGGACACGCTGATCGGCTACTGCGAAACGGCGCAGTGCCGCCGCCAGGCGCTGCTCGGCTATTTCGGCGAGAACGCGCCGCCCTGCGGCAACTGCGATGCCTGCCTGAATCAGGCGCCGCGCAGCGACGGCGCTGAGCAGGGACGGGTCATCCTTTCCGCCATAGCCCAGACAGGGGAACGCTTCGGGCCGTCATACATTGTCGACTTGATTCGCGGCAGCGAGACCCAGAAGATCGTTGCAAATGGCCATCACCGCCTCGCCAGCTTCGGAACCGGCGCCGCCCATGGCAAGGACGTCTGGCAGTCGCTGATCCGGCAACTGGTCGCGGGAGGATACCTGACACTCGACCTTGGCGGGTATGGAGGCCTGTCCCTTTCCGCCAAGGGCCACAGCCTTGCGCGGGGAGAGTTGGGCTTCCAGTACCGCATCGAGGCGCGTCCGGCGCCGCAAGGCAGGACCCGCCCGGTGCAGGACGCCATCGCAAGCGGCACCGGCGACTCAGCCTTGCTGGCGGCGCTCAAGGCGCTACGGCTGAACCTGGCGCGCGAAAGGCGAGTACCGGCCTACGTTATTTTCTCCGACCGTACGTTGATCGACATGGCTGAACGCCGTCCGCGCGATGTAACTGCCCTTGCCTCGGTAAACGGAGTAGGCGAGGCAAAGCTAAGGGATTTCGGACAGGTTTTCCTGGCCACCATCGCGGCGCACCGCTCGGCAAGTTAGCAAGTCGCATCAGAACCGGGCGGCCGGGCCGATCTGGTTGCTGCCGCTGATGGGATCGCTCTGGGTCGAACCGCTGCCGAGGTTTCCGGTCCCTGTCACAGGATCCCCATTGGCGGCGGCCTGCCCGTTCAGAGCGCCACTGGCATGGGTTTCCGTGTTACTCGACACGGCGCCTGTTCCCCCTCCGCTGCCCGGGGCTCCGCCGACGGTCGCGCCGCCAGGATCGTTCTTTACGTGAGAACTGCTCGTTTGCGAACCGGAGCAGCTACAAAGGCAGGTCGCGAGAGGAGCTATCAAAAGAAAACTCAATAAGGACTTCATGACCATGCAAACCCCGAAATAATGTGACCTGTTCATGCGACGAACGGTCCGCTAACCGCGTGCGGAAACCAGAACGGGCTGATCGCGATACAAAGACGGAAACAGGCGCTTCAGGTTTTCGACCTTCGGCATGTCGTTGATGACGATATACGGGTACATGGGATTCAAGGTCAGGAAGTCCTGGTGATACGCCTCGGCCGGGTAAAAAGCCTTGAACGGCTCCAGCGTGGTCACGATCGGCTCATGAAAGGTGCCTGCCTTGGCCAGCTGGGCGATGTAGCTTTCAGCAATCCGTTTCTGCTCGGGATCTTGCACGAAAACCGCCGAGCGGTACTGCGTGCCTGTGTCGGGCCCCTGGCGGTTCAGCTCGGTCGGGTCGGTCACCACCGAAAAGTAAACTTGCAGGAGCTGGCCGTAGGTGACCATTTTGGGATCATACGTAATCTCGACTGATTCGGCGTGCCCGGTACGTCCCGTGCTGACCGTCTCGTACTCTGCGGTGCTGCGGTCTCCGCCGGTATAGCCCGAAACAGCCTTGGTTACGCCTGCGACATGCTCGAACACGCCCTGAACGCCCCAGAAGCATCCGCCCGCGAACACTGCCGTTTTCGTGCCGCCGGCAGAGTCCGAAGCTTCGTTGATCGCGGGCGTCGGAGCCATCACCGCGGCTTCATTCGCCGTGGCCGAGTGCTTCCACAGGAACAGCCCGGCCGGGATCAGCACGAATGCCCAGAGATTTTTACGGATGAAAGAACCCTTGTCCGTCGAAATCATGCAATTCTCCCATCAAGCTCAGCCGAAGGTGAACGCAAAGGCCTGTACGCCCGGGTCCAGGAACTCGATCTGAAACGTCCTGTCATGAATATCGCCTGATTGCCTTATCAATTGATATAGGCGCTGTTCAGCGACTTTCCCATTACCGTCCTCGTCGGTATCGCTTCCGTGATCGGCTCCGGGC
This sequence comes from Alphaproteobacteria bacterium, assembly GCA_965199265.1. Classification (GTDB taxonomy): domain Bacteria; phylum Pseudomonadota; class Alphaproteobacteria; order CALMVH01; family CALMVH01; genus CBDAQV01. Next base: position 34,695 of record CBDAQV010000001.1, read on the forward strand.
GTTTTCCCGTCGATGGTGACGCGGAAGCGTAGCGGCTTCCCATCTGGCCCAGGGCCAAGGACGAGATGAAGGTCGCGGGCGTGGAAGCGGTATGCGATACGGCCGGAACTCCCCTTCAACTCGGCCCTTTCGTCCCGTACCCGCCACTGGCCGCTCAGCGCCCATTCGTTCAGCGCCAGCGTGGGGGGGGCCGTGTACGTATGCGGATCGTCGCGCACTTCGCCGCCGGGCGAGGCAAAACGCTCGGCTCGGCTGTAGCCGACATACGTTTCCGGAGATTTGACGTCCTTGTCGTCCGGAGACTGCTCGATCCCGCCAGCCGCAGCCTGGACGAACCCAATGCTCGGCGGCGTCTTGCCGTTTTCGGCCAGCAACGCCTGGATCACCGCTTCCGACTTGTCGTACTCGCCTTCGCCGAAATGATGATGGCGAATCCTGCCCTGCGCATCGATGAAGTAATGCGCCGGCCAGTACTGGTTATTGAAGCCGCGCCAGATCGCGTAATTATTATCGACAGCGACCGGGTAAGTCACTCCCAGGTCCTTCACAGCGCGGCGGATATTGTCGAGGTCGCGCTCGAAGGCGAACTCCGGCGCGTGCACGCCGATGACGACCAGCCCTTGATCCTTGTACTTGTTCGCCCAGGCTTCGACGTAGGGGAGCGAGCGCAGGCAGTTGATGCAGGAGTAAGTCCAGAAATCCACCAGCACGACCCTCCCGCGCAAGGCCTCCGCCGTCAACGGCGGCGAGTTCAGCCACGCCGTAGCGCCGCCAAGGGACGGCAGCGTTCCTTCAACGGGCAGGTCGCTGGCCCGCACCGCCGGTGACGGAGTTTCCGTACCGGGAGCGCCGGCCGTCACCGCAGGCGCCGGGTTGTGCCCTGCCCGGTCGAGCAGGGATTGCTCGAGCCGCGCGGTGTTAGTCAGCGACAGCCGCGTTAGCAGCCCGGTGTCAAGGCCAAGGCCAATGACGACGACGGCGGCCAGAACGGCGACGCCCAGGATGCGCCTGACCCACTCGCCGGTGCCGAGCGAACGCTTCAACAGGGCGAAAACCCTGCCGCCGATCAGCAGGGCGGCCGCAAGGGACGTCGCCGCGCCTGCGGCGTAGGCCAGCAGCAGGAGGGTAGTTCCCGCCGTGGCTCCTTCCAACGCCGCGCCTGTCAGCAACAGTCCAAGGATTGGCCCGGCGCAAGGAGCCCACAAAAGCCCGGTGGCGACACCCAGGAAAATAGAGGGAACGATGCTCGATCCCGCAACCATGCCAGCTTCGGCCGATTGCGACAGGCGGGAGCCGAGCGACACCAGCGGACGCGAAAGACGATCCGAAAGGCTGGGCAGCAGGAGGGTGACGCCGAACAGGGCCAGCAACGCCAGCGCCGCGTAACGGCCGTAACGGTTTGCCTCGACAGCCCAGCCGCCGCCGAACGCCGCCAGGGTCGCGACCGCGGCGAAGGTGATCGCCATGCCCAGCAGCATCGGCAGGCCGCTGCGCAGGAAAGACTGGCCGGTCCGCGCGAAAACGAACGGCAGCACCGGAAGTATGCACGGGCTGAGGATGGTCAGGATGCCGCCGAGATAGGCGAGAAGGAACAGGATCATATCGCCTCTCGATGCTGCGTTCAGGCAGCCCCCGCCGTGAACGACATGGCTACGCCGTTCATGCAATAACGCAATCCCGTCGGCGGCGGCCCATCGTTGAAGACATGGCCCAGATGGCCGCCGCAGCGGCGGCAATGGACTTCGGTCCTGGTCATGCCGATCGAGGTATCCTTGCGCTCCACGACCGCATTGTCGAGCGGCTTCCAGAAGCTGGGCCAGCCGGTGCCGCTATCGAACTTCGTCTTCGACGAGAACAGCGGCAGCGTGCATCCGGCGCAGTTGAAGACGCCGTCGCGCTTTTCGTGGTTGAGGTCGCTGCTGAACGGCCGCTCGGTTCCCTCCTCGCGCAGCACGTCGTACTGGCCGTGGGTCAGGAGCGCGCGCCATTCGGCGTCGCTGTGCATAACCTCGAAAACCTCGCCGTCGGCCCGGGTGGGCTTCAGGAAGCCGAGCCCGCCAAGGCCAAGCGCCACGGCCGCGGTTCCACTCAGGCGAAGCAAAGTGCGTCGTGTGATGTGCGATTGCATGGGCGTCTTCCGGTGATAGTCTGGAATGGATACCTTACGATATAAGGAGTGCCGCTCTCTTTTCCCATGTCCGCCGTCGCAGGATCCGTGTTGAGGCGTTGGCTTCAACGTTCCCGTCATATAGGAGACACGGGTTTCTCGAATGCTTAAACATTCCACAGACGAATGTCTTGAAAAGTTCGAAATCGAGTGGTGGATTCATGACTGAAGGGAGTAACCGGTTGTACCCGCAAACTCCGGACGGGCGGTATTTCGTTGTCCGGGGCCGGCTGTGGCGGATGAGCGATCCTGCTATCGATGGGGAGCGCCGCTTCCAAATGGTTCGCGAACTGATGCAGGCGCGCCGCGCCGTGCGCGGCGCAAAAGGCGATCCCGTTCGGCTGGCGCAAGCACATGCAGCGGTCGACGGGGCAAAGCGAGAGCTGGGCGAACGCGGTCCGGTCTGGTGGACGGACGGTGAGCCCGACTACGGCCGCAAGATGGCAAAGAACACGCCTTATGCCGATTGGTTCGCTAGCTTGCCTGCTGATCCTGCCCGCTGATCCTGTATGGAGCCCGAATGTTCTTCCCGCCTGCGATTGATCAGGGATAGCAGACGGCCGGCGGCACGCGCGTCGCTGAGCGCGCGATGATGATTGTCCAACGGAACGCCGAATGCCCGGCACAACGTCCCGAGGCTATAGGAGTTCTGCCCCGGAAAATGCCGGCGCATGCCGGCGCAGGTACAAAACTTTGGATGCCGGAAACTCTTGCTCAGCCGGCGGAACTCGTGAGCGATAAAGCCGTAGTCGAAACCGACGTTGTGCGCGGCGAACACCGCGTCTTCCATGAAGGCGGCAAACTGGTCGGCGATATCGGCAAAGCGGGGCGCTCCGGCCACCATTGCATCGGTAATTCCGGTCAGGCCCGTGATGAAGCGGGGAATGTGGCACTCTGGATCGATCAATGAATGCCACTCGGCGATCACCTCGTTGTTGCGCAGCTTGACGGCGCCGATCTCGATAATGCGGTGCGAGCCGGCTCGTCCGCCCGTCGTTTCGATATCGACCACGACATAGGTCTGGTTCGGGTCGTAGCGATATTCGACCCGGCAGATCGTCGCGTCGAAGCCGGCGCGGCTCAATTGCCGCAGACGCGTCAGCTGGTTACGGCGTATGACATCCCCTTCCGCCTTGATCTCGACAAGGCGAAGCTCACCCGGCCGAATCAGGAGCAAGTCGGGAAAACCGTCGCGGCAGGCAAAGAAATCCTCCGTCATGGCGCGGATCATCTCGGCCATCGCGTTCCCCGGCATCGCCGCAAGACATTCGGTGAGGACCTCGACATCAATCGACCAGCTGAACAGGCCGTTGGGCTTGCCGTGATGCTGGCGCCAGCGGTCGCATACCAGCTCGGCCGCTCTCGCTTGCCTGATCGCTTCCAGCTTCACGGCGATGTCGTCGGCGTAAAGGCTGTGAAAACTGCGATCGGAGAGACAGCGCGGAAGACGATCGAAGCCGCTGTGCAGAACCGAACGCGCGCCGAACAGTTCGTGCCAGAACAGGAGCCCGAACGCGGCGTTCCAGAACTCGTTTTCCGTCCGGAACGCACGCCAGCCCTGCCGGCGGAAGCTGGCCACCGCGCCGCTTTCAGGGCTGTTGCGGTAAATTTCATCGATCACGAGGCTCTCGCTGTCACGCAGCAAAGCCGTGCACGAGCCTATGCGCCGACGGTCGAACTTGCGGGCATAGAAGTCGCGCGCGAAATCATGTTCCCCGTCGCTGCCAGGATCGTCGATCATTCGTTCAAGCAAGTCGCGGGCCTGTTCGGTCCGACCCGCCGTATAAAGAAGCCGTGCCAGCCGCTCGTTGCATTCGGGCGAGTTTGCGCGCTGGTAAACTTCGATTGCCCGGGCGTGGTCCGATGCCTTCTCGAAGCAGGTGCCGACCTGCAAGGTCAGACTTGCGTGCAGCAGCGCGGCATAATCCGTCGGCGGCGGGGAGCCCTTGGCCAGGATGGCGGCAACCTCCTCGAACTCGCGTCGAGACGCGCCTGCGAGATCGGCGCGCAGGGTCGCGTAGGCGAAGCAGGCGTTTGCCTCTTCGCGATCGGTGAAGCGCGCGCTGAACGAGATATCCGCGTTGACCCCGACGATGCCCAGATCGCGTAGGGCAAAGCTTTTCAAATCGCGGTAGGTCTTGCCAAAATAAAGGAACAGCAGGAAGTCCAGTGTTCCGCGATGCTCGCGCACGATATAGGAGCCGGCATCGATTTGATCCTGGAACTGTTCGAACGAGCAGCTTGCATTCAGGTGAGCGGCCAGCTTTGCCTTCGTCCACGACGCCCGGAAGGTCGTGTCCTCCGCACGACGGGCTAGGCCCAGCAGATCGTCCTTGCCCAGCGCCGCGAGAAGGATAGTAAAATCGGTTGGCCCGGCCGCGCGGACAAAGCCTAGCCGGTGCAGCTCTTCGACCGCCTCCGCGCAATCGATTTCGGCATAGGCAAGCGTCCCACGATGAAAAACGTGACCGCGCCGGTTTGCCATACGGATGAAAAGGCACTGGCTGGCGTGCGACAGGGTGCGGAACTGACGGATGAACTCGTCCTGGCTCGCGCTCAGGATGTGCGTGCAGGTTCGCTCCACGGCGTCCAGCATCTCGACGAAATGATCGCGGTAATAATAGGTGGGAAGCAGGTTATCGGGCATGCGGGTTCGTGGTACGTTCCGCAAATCATTAACGCTGGTCGCAGTCGTTGGCAAGCACGGGACTTACCGGCGCCTTTCAAAGCCCCGGTAAGAATCCGAACACGATCAACGCTCAGACATTGCAGGCACTAACTGGAGGCTGCGTCGATCATTTGTGCCATGCCGTTCCGACCGCCGCCTGCACAGTGCTGCCAAAGTAGCTGTCGGAGAGAGAATTGTGCATTGTGGACAACGGGTTGAAACCGCTGTTCGCGGCGGAGAAGGTTGCCATCGCCTGAACGAGGGATTGTACGCCGGTGTCTATCGTCAGGCTGTCGCTGCCGACGATCTTGCTCAGCTGGCTGCCCGCGCCGGTCAGCCAGTTCTGGATGACCGCCTGCTTGCCCGTCCCCAGCACGTCGATGACCAGGTTGTTGCCCACCTCCGCGAACCAGAGCTGGCCGGACGCGAAAGCCATGTCCAGTTCGCCGCTTGCCGCGGTGCGTCCCGACACGCCGTTGACGATCGTGTCCACCGTATCCGCCGCGCTCAGCTTGTAGACGTCGCTGCCGCCGTTGCCGCTGAGCAGGTTGTTTCCCGCCGTGGTGGAAAGCGTGTCGTTGCCGGAAGTGCCCGACTCCAGCGTGGTCAGCGCCGTTGTGGAAGTATTGCCGGCAAGGTCCGTTGCAACCGCCGAGACGGAGAACGTGCCCGTGGCCAGAGTACCCGAGTAGCTCCACGCGCCGTTCGCACCCACCGTTGCCGCGCCGAGGTCGGTGTTGCCGGCAAACAGTTCGACCTTGCTGCTCACGGACGATTGCACCGTGCCGGTCAAGTTTACGGTGTAGCTTGCCACCGTGGCCGTCGGCGCTTCCAAGTCGAAGGACAGGGCGGAGATCGTGCCATCGTTGGCCGGAGGCGTGTTTCCGGCGACAATGGTGTGGATGCCGTTTGCAAGGCCCTTCAGGGTGTCGCTCCAAACGCCCGACGCGTTGGCGGTCGCCGTCGTCAGCAGGACGCCGTTCTCCGACAGGTAGACGGTGCTGTTTGCCGCCGCCGTTCCTGTCAGGGCCGCGCTCGTCACCGTCGCGACCGCGCCGGAATAGGCGTCGAGCACCGCCATCTGCGGAGCGGCGACGCCGTTGGTCGGCTCGACCGACATGGCGTAGCTGCCCAGCCAAGGCCCGCCTGCCCAGTAGGTGACCTGCAGGTTGTTCGCCTTGGCATAGGCGAGGGTGTTGTTCAGCGAGGCGATCCATTCGGCGCTGTCGTTGCCGGCGCCGATCTCGCCCACGTCGCCTTTCAGGTTGTTGGCCTGCAGCCAGGCGACGAAGTTCGACAGGCGCTCCACGCCGAGCTGCGTCGTATCGCCCGCCGCCGCCTGTTGCGCCCAGTCGAAATGGGTGCCGCTGTTGTCGTTGTCGAGGTAGACGTGGGCGGAGAAGATCAGGTTGTTCGACGGGTCGACAAGGCTGGCGAGCCCGCCATTGACCTGCGACCAGTCGCCCGCGCTGGACCAGTCGTCGCCCTCCACATAGATGGCGCTGCTGGTGTCCACCTTGCGGATCGCGGTGATCGCCGCCTGCGCCGCGTCCGGCCACGCCTGCGCGTTCGGCATGCCGTTGGGCTCGTTCATCAGGTCATAGCCGGCGATACCGCTGTTTCCGGCAAAGGCGGTGGCGAGCTGCGTCCAGACATTGGCGAAGTTCGCGTCAGTTACCGTGCCGCCGCCGATCTTCTGGCCGTTGTAGCCGCCGTAATCGTGCATATCGATAATGACCTTCATGCCCAGCGCGGCGGCCTCGTTCACCACGCCCTTGATTTCGGACAGGTAGGTCTGGTTCAGCGGCCCGCCGAGCGTCGGCTGCAGGGTTTCCCAGGAAATCGGTAGCCGGATCAGGTCGGTTCCCTGCGAGTGGTAGTAGGCAAGCTCCGCCTGCGTGGGGACCGCGTAGTCGTAATTGGGCCGAGCGGTCGCCGAGCCGTTGTACTCCATGCCCGACAGGTTGACGCCGGTCGCGAACGAACCACCCGAGATCGTTTCATTCGGCACAGGCGCCGTTCCGCCCGACGCGAGCGCGATCGACATCGTCCCCGCGGCGGCCGGGGAGGCGACCGTCGTCGTCGACACCGCCGCAACAGCGGCAGTCGCGGTCTGTACCGCCATGTTCGCGGACAGCGCCTCCGCCCCCAGCAAGACCGACGGCGTGGCGCCTACGACGGTGATCGTGGCACCCGACGTGGTTTGCGCCATGTTGCCGGCCGGGTCGGTGGCCGCAGCATGCAGCGTGTGCGCGCCGCTGCCCAGAGTGGTGGAATAGGTCCAGCCGCCCTTGCCGTCGAGCGTTGCCTGGCCCAGAACTTCGCTGCCGTCGTACACCGTCACGGTCGTGCCGCTGCTCCCGGTTTCGGTCCCCGAAAGAGTGACCGCGCCATCGCTGGTGATGAGGTCGCTGCCGCTTGCGCCGGTGTCGCTGGCCAGCTTCTCCGACAGGAACGACACGGTTGGCGGGGCGGTGGGCGGGACCGTAAAGGTCTGGGTCCCAGCGGAATAAAGGGCGGCGTTTTCGGCCGTTGTGGTGCCGTCGTACGTGACCGAGCCCACGTAAAGGTTGCGGTCGGTCGAGGAAGTTCCGGCGTAGGCGTCGTTCAGGAAGTCCACCGCCACCGTCTGCGGGCCGGTGCCGAAGTTGCCGTGCAGGGTAAAGGTCTGGGTCTGGCCCGCGTCGTGCAGCGCGGTTGCGGTCTGGACGCCGCCGATCTGGACGCCGTCGACGCTGATCGTGAACTGGGCGTTGCCCAGGTAGGCGTCCTCCGACAGCGTTACTGTCATGCTGTCAGGCCCGCTGCCGACCGTCGTGGGCGCGGCTGCGCCCAGGATCTGAAAGCTCTGAGTGCCGTCCGACATAAGCGCCGCATCCTCGGCGGTGGTCGTGCCGTCATAGGAGATAGAGCTGACGTACATGTTACGATCCGTTGTTGCTGATCCGCCGTAGGCGTCGTTGATGAAATCGACCGACACTGTATGCGGGCCGGCGCCGAAACTGCCGTTTACGGTGAAATCCTGCACCTGTCCAGCACCATGGATCGCCGTTGCGGTCTGGACACCGCCAACCTGAACGCCGTCGATGGCAATGGTGAACTGGGCGTTCCCAAGGTACGCGTCCTCGGCGACCCCGAGGACGAAACTATCCGGACCGGTGCCGATCGTCACCGGGGCAGCCGTACCCGCTACGTTGAAGCTTTGCGTGCCGTTCGAGTACAGTGCGGCGTTTTCGGTCACTTTCGTCGCGCCATCCGTGATCGTGTCCACGTAAAGGTTGCGGTCGGTCGATGCCGATCCTGCATACAGATCGTTGATGAAATCGATGGAAATCGTTTGCTCGCCTGTCCCGAAACTGCCGTTCACGGTAAAGGCCTGGCTCTGGCCCAACGCGTGGGACGCGGTCGCGGTCTGGATGCCGCCGATCTGGACGCCGTCGATGCTGATCGTGAACTGGGCATTGCCCAGGTAGGCATCTTCCGCCAGCGTGAGAATCAGGCTGTCCGGGCCGGTGCCGATGGTGACCGGCGTTATGGTGCTCGAAGTCGTAGTCGTCATTACTCTATCCCCGATCTGATTCGAAGCGATTATCCCGTTTCAGGGTTTATTATATTCTGATCACCGAACTGCACTTATGCAGGCTTGGAACAGGCATGATATTTACTGGCAAAAATTGAACTTGACGTTATGGAACTTGAATAAATTAGGTTAACATAAAGGCAGATATTTATTTTAGATGATCTGTATTTAATAATTTGTCGTATTGTTTTTAATAGAATTCGTTGCATCCGATCGGCGCGACGCCGCATCCGTTGACGATGTCCCCTTCAAGGCATGGTAGCCGGATTGCGGCGCTTACAATCGGCCGAGGAAGGAGCGGTTGCCCTGCGCGGCATGCATCAACCGACGTCACCTCCCGAACAGGGCGGTCTCAGGCTTTCGGTCCAGCGCAAGGCTGGGCCGCATGATGGTGTGTCGCTTGTTTCCCGGAACCGCTGCGCCAACTCTCGTCTACAGGATTGAGCGTTGTTCCATTATCGAAAGGCTGAGATGCTTTCCTTTTCCGGTACCGGAGGTTCATCCCCCGTGCTTTTCTTTCTTCATTTCCTTGGCGGAAGCCAGAGGGAATGGACCCGCGTCGTTCAGGCGCTTGACGGCCGGTTCCGCTGCGTAACCATCGACCTTCCGGGCTTTGGCGATTCAGCAGATGGGGCGGGCTACTCCGTGACCGAGATGGCCGATGCCGTTGCGGCGGTAATACGCAGGGAAAACCCACGGTCATGGCACGTCGTCGGCCACAGCATGGGGGCAAAGGTCGCATCCGTGCTTGCCCGCCGTGCCGAGGAAGGCGACAGCGGGCTGGAGGGGCTTGCGGGACTTGTCCTTCTTGCCGGGTCTCCGCCGTCCCCCGAGCCCATCGAAGCCGACCGGCGGCGGCTGATGCTAAGCTGGTTCGAGGGCGACAAGGAGGCTGCTCGTGACCAGGCTTCATATTACATCGAGCAGAACACGGGAGCAGGCCTTGGCGACGCCGCGAGGCAGACCGCACTTGCCGACATCGCGCGCATGGACACCCGGGCGTGGCGCGCGTGGCTGGAGCACGGCAGTCGAGAGGATGTCTCCGGCTACGTCGGAACGCTGTATCTGCCTGCGCTGATCGTGGCCGGATCGGAGGACAAGGGGCTGGGCGCGGATGCTCAGCGCAGCCTGATGCTGCCGCACTTTGCGCGCGCGCGGATCGAGATCCTCGCCGGGGCGGGGCATCTGCTTCCCCTGGAACGCCCTTTGGAAATAACCTCTTTGATCGCGGCGCACGTGGAACGCTGCTCTGCTGCTGGGCCTTTTCCGATCGACCCGGCCTACCGCGCGTTGATCGATTCAGACCGCGTGAGCAGCCAGACGCGAAAAAGCCTTCTGGACCGGGCAGAGTTCGACAGCAGCCATTACAGGCCTGTGGCGGTCATTGGCGAGTTTTATGCCACCCTGCGCGCGGTGGTTGATCGCGTCGTTCCCCAGCCGCAAGAGCCTCCAATCGACCTTGCCGCGTTCCTGGATCGCAGCCTTGCGCGAAAGAAGGGCAAAGGCTGGCGCTTCAACACTTTGCCTCCCGATATCGAGGCGTGGCGGACGGCCTTGCGCACGCTTGAATTCGAAGCGCAGGCCTTGCACGCAAGCAGCTTTGCGGCGCTGTCCAAGGTTCAGCAGGACGACCTGCTCGAACGGACAGCTGCCGGTGAACTCGGGGCAGGGCGGCTGCGGCGCGTTTCGGGCACCCTTGGCCTAGGCTCGCGCGAGGGCGAGGAAGCCAGGCTGGATGCCCGGCAGATGCAGTGCTGGTTCGAGGATCTGCGCGGCGATGCCGTTTGTGCCTATGTCGCTCATCCCGCTACCCTGTCGCGCATGGGATACGGCGGCATCGCAAACGGCGGCGATAGGCCGCGAAAAAGCGGTTTCATCCTGCTGGAGGCCGGTGAACGAGAAAGCTGGGAGCCGGCCGCGCGATGAACCTCGACAACATGAGGCGTCACCCCGAGAACGATATCGTCGATGCCGTGGTGGTGGGAACAGGGGCGGGAGGGGCGCCGCTCCTCGCGCGGCTGGCCCAGGCAGGGCTAAGCGTCGTGGCGCTTGAGGCCGGGCGGAACTGGACCCCCGACGAGTACGTGACCGACGAGACGGACGCCAGCGACCTCTACTGGCTCGGCGAACGGTTGAGCGCGGGGAACACGCCTGTCGTGTTCGGCGCAAACAACAGCGGAACGGGCGTTGGCGGATCGACGCTGCACTGGGGGGCCTTCGCGCCGAGAGCCGACAGGCGCGACCTGCTCCTGAAATCCGAGTTCGGTCTGGCGGTGGATTGGCCGGTCACGCATGACGAGTTGCTTCCCTATTACGAGCAAGTCGAAAGTTTTATCGGCGTGTCCGGCCCCGCCTCATACCCATGGGACAGCTCGCGCCGCTATGCGCAGCCGGCCATCAGGCTGAACGCGTCCGCCCGGATCATGCAGCAAGCCTGCTCCAGCTTTGGCATCACGACCAGCGAAGCGCCTGTCGCGGCCGTTTCACGGGATTACCAGCCATCCGGCGGCGGGTTGCGGCAAGCTTGCGTGAACTGCGGCTACTGCCACCAGGGATGCCGCAACGGCGCCAAGGCAAGCATGGACGTCACGTACCTGCCCGCCGCCGTCGCCGCCGGGGCCGAGATCCGGCCGGAATGCTTCGTCCACGGGGTGGAGCGCGACCGGAGCGGCCGCATTACGGCAGTGACCTACCGAACCGACGGCCAGGATCGCCACCAGCGCTGCCGCGCCGTTTTCCTGTGCGCCGGCGCGGTGGAAACGCCGCGCCTGCTGCTGCACCTCGATCTCGCCAATTCCAGCGGGCAGGTCGGGCGCAACTACATGTCGCACGTCGCGACCCAGGTCTGGGGCACGTTCGCCGAGGAAACGCGCCCGAACAGGGGTTACCCCTCGTCGCTGATCACCGAGGACATGATGCGCCCGGCGGATGCGGATTTCGCGGGAGGATACCTGGTGCAAAGCCTCGGGATCGTTCCCATGACCTTCGCCAACCAGGTGGCGCGAGGCCGCGGCTTATGGGGCCGCAAACTGGTCGATTACCTCCAGCGGTACAATCATGTGGCCGGAATCGGCGTCAACGGTGACTGCCTGCCTTGCGACGGCAACTTCCTTGAGCTTTCCGACGAGACGGACGAAACAGGACTCTGCAAGCCGCGCGTCCACTTCAGCTACGGCTCGAACGAGGCGAGCATGACCCGTCATGCGGAGAAATTGATGACATCGCTCTGGCAAGAGGCCGGTGCGACCGACATCTGGGCACTGCAGCGTTCGGCGCACACCATCGGCACCTGCCGGATGGGCACGGACGGCAACGCTGCGGTGGTGAACCCCGCCGGGCGAAGCTTCGACGTGCCGAACTTATGGATTTGCGACAACTCGGTATTTCCCACGTCGCTCGCCGCAAATCCGGCGCTGACGATCATGGCGCTCAGCCTGAGGACCGCAGAGATCTTCCTGCGGAACGGTACGGCCCGGTAGGAATGGGGCGACCTGCGGCCGACCTACTGTTCGTGGTAGTTACGGATCAGGCCGCCGTCGATGAAGTAGGTCGAACCGGTCACGTAAGCGCCGTCATCCGAAGCAAGGAAAGCCGCAACCCCGGCGACTTCCTCCGGATTGGCGAGGCGGCCAAGCGGTATGTTGGCGATGAGGACGTCCAGCTTCAACTTGTCCGCCAGCAGCGCCGTGTTGATCGGCGTGTTCACGGCGCCCGGCGCTATGTTGTTGACCGTGATGCCCAGCGGTCCAAGCTCGACCGCCAGGTCGCGCATCAGCATCCGCATCGCGCCCTTGGACGCGCAGTAGGTGGAGAAATGCGGAAACACCATGTCCTCGTGAACCGAGGAAATGTTGATGACCCGCCCCGGCTTCCTCGCGTCGCGCAGTTTGCGCACGAACGCCTGGGTTAGGAAGAACGCGCCCTTGAAGTTGATGTCCATCACGAAATCGAACTCGGCTTCCGTCACGTCCCAGAAGTCGGCGCGCTTCTCGACGCCGGCGTTGTTGACCAGGATGTCGCACCCGCCAAGCTGCTCCCATGTCTGTTCGATCAGCATGTTGCCTTCCGCAAGGTTGGATACATCCGCTTTCAGGATAATGGCTTTTCCGCCCGCATCGGTGATCGCCTTCAGCGTTCCTTCGGCGGCTTCGCTGCCGCCAATGTAATCGACAACGCACTGCGCCCCTTCCCGGGCGAGGCGCTGGGCAATCGACCGGCCTATGCCCGATGCCGAACCCGTGATCACGGCAACTTTCCCCTGCAACCTGCTCATCGTTTGTCTCCGGAACTTCAGTTCGATAGCTCATGGCGTGCTTGTGACGGAAAACCGAGGTCACTCCGCAATACATTACAGAGTTTACGGGGCGGTACAAACCATCACTGCGGCCCAAGCATCCTTCGTCGCATGATAGCGGCTTTTCACCCAGCGCGATTTATTGTACCGACGGCTGTCTCTGGCGTTTCAGGGAAGGCGCGGTGATGGCGCACGGCGTGTGGCCAAGCCTGAGTAAACTCACGGGCAAGCCGCGACGGTGCAATCCCGAGTCTTCGAGCTCGAAGCGGCAGGGCGTAAACGTGGCGATACCCGCGCAGGAGAGCTCAATGTCGAATCCCATTCTGCGCGAGCCGGGCACTCTGCCGGAAGCATCATGGCCCCAGAAACTGGCGACGGGGGCTCTCGCGCTCGGCCTTTTTCTGCTCGGTCTCTACACTTTGTGGACCTTTATCGGTGCGCTTGTCTGGGCGGCGATCTTCGCAATCGCTCTGTGGCCGCTCTACCGCCGTGCGCGGGCGCGGTTCGGCCGGGCAGGCCACAAGATCCTCCTGCCCGCGTTTTTCACGGCGATGGTATGCCTTGTCTTCATGGTTCCGCTGGGGCTTGTAGGGGTTCAGCTGGCGCGCGAAGCCCACGCGGGAACGCAGTGGCTGCGCGATGTCCGGGACAACGGCCTTTCCGAACCGGACTTCCTGCGGCATGTACCGTTCGCCCAGGCTCAGGTAGACGGATGGTGGCGGGACAACCTGGCCGATCCCGGCAGCGCGAAGGAACTTGTCGAGCGCACGACCAGAGGCCACGTCGCCAACTATAGCCGCCTTGTCGGGGCGCTGGTCGCGCGGCGGCTGACCCTGTTCGTCTTTACCTTGCTGACGCTGTTCTTCCTGTTCAAGGAAGGCGACCGCCTGATCGAGCAGCTCCGCCGTGCCAGCGTCCGGGCGTTCGGCCCCAGTGGCGAGCGGGTAGGGCGTCAGATCATCGCGTCCGTCCACGGCACGGTGGACGGATTGGTGCTTGTCGGGCTGGGTGAAGGCGTTCTGCTCGGCATTGTCTATGCCGTAGCCGGCGTCCCCCACCCTACAATCTTCGGCGCGCTCACCGCGGTCGCCGCGATGATCCCGTTTGTCGCGCCGCTTGTGTTCGCCGTGTGCTCACTTCTCCTGCTGGCGCAAGGCGCCGTGGTTCCGGCGATCGCGGTGTTCGGCATCGGCATGGCGACCACGTTCACCGCCGACCATTTCGTCCGCCCGGTGCTGATCGGCGGGGCCACCCGCCTGCCATTCCTCTGGGTCTTGCTCGGCATCCTGGGCGGGGTCGAGACGTGGGGCCTGATCGGCCTTTTCGTCGGCCCGGCCATCATGGCCGCCCTTATCCTGCTGTGGCGGGAACTGACTGGTGAAAAGCCGTCATCGAGCGCCTGAGGAAAGCCGCTTGCTCAGCTAACGTCGCAAATTCCGGAGACGAGCCTGACCGCCGCGTTGATCAGGCGCATGCAAGGTCAAAGACAAGACATCATATAGATAATGCGCTCATCGACCACTTGGCGCAACGACTCTGAACGCGCCAGGCATGAATCATCGACCGGCTTCGAATGGCGGCCCTGCGGACGCAGCTTAGACATTCTAGCTGTCTAGCCTAATGATCGGCGGTGAGGATGATATATGTCCTGCACAGCCTCATCCAGCTTTGACGTCAGGTATCTATGGCTTCTGATTCCGCCCCCGCGCTTCCCCTCAGCCGGCATCCTCTTGAAGAAGTCGAGGGAAAACAGCGCATAGAGCTCATCCTCGAGCTGGTCGAGTCCGATCCGGATGGAAAGCTTGTGTTGCCGCAGATCGTCGGAAGCCGCCTCAATCTCCAGGAGTTGCACCTCAACAACCGCATGCTGCGTGAGCATGTGGGGCGCGGTGAGAAGATCGCGAGCTGGTGGCACCCGGAAGGGCGCGCGCAGTTTCGCGGCGCGAAATTCCGCGGAGCTGACCTGCAAAAAGCGGATTTCGCGGACGCGGACCTGACGGGCGCCGATTTCAGCTGCGTGATCATGCGCGGGTCGATCCTGCGACATGCCGGGCTGGAAAGTGCAAGTTTTCAGGATGCGGACCTTTCGGGTACCGATTTTGCGAATTGTCAGGGCAGCGAAGCTGATTTTGGCGGAGCTCTTCTCGAAGACGCGAAGTTCAAATCCGCCACGATGCGTTTCGCAAACTTCGCCCAGGCTTTGCTGGATGGTGCAAACTTCGAAAATGCAGACCTTTGGGGAGCTCATCTCCAGGGCGCGGATGCCACCGACTCGCTGTTCAAAGGCGCGCTGCTTCAGGAAGCTTCCCTTGAAGACGCAACGTTGCGGGGCGCAAACTTCCAGGAAGCCCAGCTCAAGAACGTCAACCTTCGGAACGCAAAATTGCAGGGCGCGGATTTCAGGGGCGCTATCCTCAGCCAGGCCAACCTGGAGAACTCCGATCTTACCGAAGCAAGCCTTCCCCGGGTCGACCTGTCTACTTGCAATCTGAAGAACGTACGGTTTGCGGGAGCCTGGCTTGAAAGCACCAGATTTCGCGTAGAGCAGCTCGACGGTGCGGTCGGCGAGGAACTTACGGGCGACTTCGAAGCCGCCCGCCAAGCCTATCTGGGGCTGGAACAGAATTTCAGGACCCTGGGCAATCCCGAAGCGGCAAGCTGGTCATTTCGCAAAGCCCGGCGCATGGGTAAACGCCATTCGCTTGTCCTGCTGAAGCAGGCCCGGAAATCACGAAACTGGCGGGAGGGGATAATCCGTCTGTTCGAGTGGAGCGGTGACGTGTTCGCCGAATGGCTCTGCGATTACGGGGAAAGCCTGCCCCGTGTCGTACGCGCATTCGTGACGACCTTGCTCTGCTTTGCCGCCTTCTACGGCGTGACCGACAGCTTGCGCTATTCGCCTGGGAACGGCATCGCAGAACCAGAGCCGTATGTCCACAACCCCCTGCACCTGCTTGGCTTCAGTTTCCTGACCATGTGCACCACGGGCGCTCCCGATCTCGGTTTCAAGCCGAGCAGCCCCGATGTGTATTTCATTGCAAGCACGCAGTACGTGCTTGGCCTGGTTCTGATAGGCCTGTTTGGTTATGTCCTGGGTAATCGCCTCAGGCGCTGATTTTGTCAGTTATCCCCAAAAGTATCCGTACCTAGCAATTCCGAGATCTTGTTTGTCAGCTCCTTAAGATCAAAGGGCTTGGTGATCACATGCATCCCGGTGTCAAGCTGACCTTGCCGCACGACGGCCGTCTCGGCAAATCCGGTGATGAACAGCACCTTGAGCCCGGGGCGATTTACCCGGGCGGCATCCGCCATCTGCCTGCCGTTCATGCCGCCCGGAAGCCCGACGTCGGTCACCAGCAGATCGGCTGGACTGTCCGACGCGAGCATTTTCAAACCGCCTGCTCCGTCGGACGCCTCGAGCACCTTGTACCCAATTTCCTGCAGAACATCGGCAATCATCATCCGGATGGTAGGTTCGTCATCGACGATCAGAACGGTTTGGTCCCGCCTGGCCGACAGTAGCCCTGCGGCAACGGCCTGTTCTTCGACGTCAACCGGAGCCTCGAAATACCTCGGCAGGTACGCCGTGACAGTCGTGCCTTTGCCAAGCTGCGAGTAGATGCGCGCCTGGCCTCCCGACTGCCTGACAAAGCCGTAGATCATCGAAAGCCCAAGTCCGGTTCCCTGTCCCAGAGGCTTGGTGGTGAAAAAAGGATCGAAGGCACGCTCGACCACGTCCTGGGGCATGCCCGTACCCTCATCGCTGACGCTTACCGCAACGTACTCGCCGGCAGCCAGCTCCCGCGCGGCAGCCGCGATCTCGTCAAGGGTAAGGTTTCTGGTCCCGACGGTCAGCTTTCCGCCGTCCGGCATCGCGTCGCGCGCATTGATGCACAGGTTCAGCACGGCGTTTTCAAGCTGGTTGGGATCTACCAGCGTCTTCCATAACAAGCCTTCGGACATGATTTCGACCCGGATATCCGGCCCTGCGGTTCTGCGCAGGAGCTCGTCCATCCCGGTAATCAGCCGGCTAGCGTCCGTCGGCTTGGGATCGAGTGTCTGTCGCCGGGAAAAAGCCAGTAGCCTGTGGGTGAGAGCCGCGGCACGTTTCGCCGCTTCCTCCGCGGCGGTGATGTATTTGGTCGCCTCCTCGGGGCGCCCTTGGTTGAACCGTGCACGTATCAGTTCCAGGCCGCCGGTAATGGCGGTCAGCAGATTGTTGAAATCGTGCGCAAGGCCGCCCGTGAGCTGTCCGACGGCCTCCATTTTCTGCGATTGACGCAACTGGTCCTCCAGCTGCCGTTGGGCCGTGGTTTCGACACCGATTCCTGTCCGCCGGCGCAAGCAGCCATTTTCATAGTGAGCGTGGCTGCGGGAGAGCACCCAGCGGGTCAGCCCGTTCGGATGCAAGATGCGGTACTCGATTGCCAGATCCTGAGTGCCCTCAAAGCTGTTCTCCAGCACGAGCGCGATGCGCGGGCGGTCGTCGCGGTGAACGTTGGAAAAGAACCGATCCGGCGGAATGCCCAGTTTAGCTTTCGAAGCATCCAGCCCGTAGAGATCTAAAATCGCCTGGTCGCAGTAGTAAAGGTCGAGGGCCGGATCGTAGGTCCAGACGCCGACTCCGCCAACGGCGGACAGCGCCAACTGGGTGAACTCCAGAGAGTCCTTCAGCGCTAGCGCCTGCTCTTTCTCCACCGTTACATCTCGCCCCACCGCGTTGATAAGGTTGTCGCCGATCCTGGTCGACCACGAAATCCACCGGTAACCGCCATCCATGCTTTGGTAGCGGTTATCGAAACGCCTGTACGCCCCTTTGTCCGAATAGATCTTCGTTGCGTCCTGGGTAACCTGCAGGTCCTCCGGATGGACAAGATCAAAAAGGGAGCTGCCGACCAGCTCCGCTTCGCTCCAGCCCAGAATCTCGGTCCATGCCGGATTGACGGCCTTGATCTCGCCGGCAAAGGTACAGCGCAGCATCAGATCCGACGATAGCTGCCAAAGCGCGTTCTTGTCGGCCGCCCGCTCGTCTTTTTCGGCCGAGTGAGTGGGATCCGGGCTGGTCATAACGCCGTGACTATGACTGCACTTTGCTGGCTAGAAGCGCTTCGATCTGGGCGAGCAGCTTGGAAAACTCCACCGGCTTGGGATGATAGTCGTCGCACCCGGCGGCGATCGCTTTCTCCCGGTCACCGGACATGGCATGCGCGGTCAGGGCGATGATGGGCGAGTTTCGCGAAACCGGGTTTGCCTTGATCTGGGTGGCCGCGGTCCAGCCGTCCAGGATGGGCAGGTTCATGTCCAGAAGGATCACGTCCGGCTTTTCGCTTGCAGCCTTGTCGACCGCCTGCTGGCCATCGGTCGCCAGAACAACCTCGAACCCACGGCGTTGCAGGCGCCGCGACAGGAAGTCCCAGATCTCTTCGTGGTCCTCGACCAGTAGTATTCTAATCATCGGCCGTTGGCTCCCGTTTTCCAGCGTCACAACCCTCTCGCGCTGGAGCCGGCAGACCTTTGGATCAATTTCGCATGGCAAAAGTCAGACGCTTGGGCACGCTGAAACGTTCCACACGCTCAGCATAGGCAAGCTACTCGCAATTTCGAGACGGTAATCCGATTTCTCCGGCCGTCCATCCGTCGCTGCGACGCCGGCACGCAGATGCTTGATCAGTTTCAATCATTGGCAGAAGTGCTATGAAGGGGTCAGGCTCAGTAATCGGAAAGTCGTATCATGCCCAGTGAAACCGCACCGTCCGAGGCCGTGGACAGAGCTGGGCTGCTGTCCTTGGTCGCCGGAACGCTTCTGGTCCTCTCGATCATCGCAGTGGGTCTGAATGCCCTTGCAAGCAGGCGGAACGACAGGGACGTCCGGATCGCGACAAGCTTATCGGCACGGGCCGAAGCGGTGCTTTCCGCCATGAAAGACCTGGAAACGGGAGAGCGCGGCTTCCTGTTGACCGGAGAGGAGAAATTCCTAGAGCCGTACCACTGGGGGCTGGACTCCGTGGCAGCGGAATTTCCACCGGATCTGCCGGCGGCGGAAGATTTGCCCGAGCTTCGCCGTCTTGTTCAAATCAAGCAAGGCGTCGCGGCCCGGGCGATAGACGCGCGGCGAACCGGAGGGATGGAGGCCGGACTGCCGCTTGTCGTTTCAGGGGAGGACAAGGCTACCATGGACGCGGTTCGCGTGCGGGTGAAGCAAGTGAGGGACGAATCCGACGCGCGCGCGGATAGAATAACGCGCCAGCAACACCTGCGCGACGCGGTTGTGACGGCGTTGTCCTCGGTCGTAAGCTTGGCAGCCTGCACATGGTTCGCTTGGCTGGCCATCAGCCGCCGCAAGCGCGAACGCGAGACGGACGCCCTCCTGCAAGCCGTCCTGGAGAACGCGCCGGTCGGCCTGGGATTTTTCGACGGGGGGCTGCGCGTCCGGCATGCGAACAAAACCCTGCTGGAAATGACTGGGACGAACAAGGTTTCCGGCCACGCCGTGCGCGGCAATGCCGCATCCGAAATCTTTTCCCATGTCGATCGAAATCTGCAGGACCAGCTTGCCAGCGTGGTTCAGCAGCGCTGGAGCATTCCTGATGTCGAGGTCGAGGTCGCCGACGCGGGCCATGACGAGGCTCCCTCGCGCTACTTGCTGGCAAGCCTCTACCCCTTGCGTCCGGTCACGCAGCGGTCGGTGCGGTGGCTCGATCGCTTCAAGACGCGCACGCCGAACGGCCAGGCCGAGCGCGCCGGCGTCGGCCTGGTCATTACAGATATTACCGAAAGGAAGCGCTCCGAAGCGGCCATCGAAGCCGCGCGCGATGCCGCCGAAGCCGCCAATCAGGCGAAAAGCGCGTTTATCGCGAACATGAGTCACGAGCTGCGCACGCCGCTTTCCGCCATCATCGGCTACAGCGAGATGTTGCAGGAGGAGATCGCGGACAGTCAGGGCTCAGCCGTTGCGGGGCTCGGCTTCGGGCAGGATGTCGCCAAGATCGAGAGCAACGCCCGTCACCTGCTCGGCCTCATCAACGATGTGCTGGATCTCAGCAAGGTCGAAAGCGGGAAGATGGAACTCTTCACCGAGGCGTTCGATGTCGCTTCCGCGGTTCAGGAGGTGGCAGCCACCGTGCAATCACTGGTGGAGAAGAAATCAAACCGTATCGAAGTGGTCGCAAGCAACGACCTGGGCGTCATGAACTCCGATCTGGTCAAGCTTAGGCAAATCCTTTTCAACCTGCTTAGCAACGCCGCCAAGTTCACCGAGGGTGGTTCGATCACCCTCAAGGTGAGCGCGCAGGAGACCGGGGAGGGCCCGACCGGCCGCTGGTTCGTTTTCGATGTAACCGATACTGGCATCGGGATGACCCGAGAGCAGCTCAGCAAGCTTTTCCAGCGCTTTCAGCAGGCCGATGCGTCGACGACTCGAAAATTCGGCGGTACGGGCCTCGGCCTTTCGCTGGTCAAGGTATTCGCTTCCATGCTGGGCGGCAGCGTCGGCGTCGGAAAGCATGCCCGGAGAGGGAACGACCTTCAGCGTCCGCTTGCCGGCGCAGATTCCAGCCGAACTGCTCGTGACTCCGGGGGAGGATCCGGCCCTGAGCGAACGATCGAGCTCGCTCGCCCCGACGGTGAATGCTCATACCCGTGATGTCGTGCTGGTGATTGATGACGATCCCAGCCAACAGGACCTGATGTCGCGCTTCCTGCGGCGGGAAGGCTTCGAGCCGCACATCGCGAAGGACGGTGAAAGAGGGCTGGCCATGGCCTCGTCGCTGCGGCCGCGAGCCATACTGCTCGACGTGATGATGCCCGGAATGGATGGATGGACGGTTCTGGAGAAGCTCAAGGCCGAACCGAGCTTGGCGGAGATACCCGTTGTGATGGTGACGTTTGCCGGACAGCCGGGCTTGGCCAGCACTCTGGGTGCCGCCGACTACGTTCCCAAGCCGGTGGTCTGGGACGAGTTTCGCCACGTGATGGACCGGTTCCGCCGTTCGGAAGGCGAGGTGCTCGTGGTTGATGACGACGAGGACGCACGCCACCGGCTGAAAACGGTGCTTGAGCGCGAAGGCTGGACGGTATCCGAGGCGGGCAATGGAGTGCAGGCGATCGAGCGTGTCAAGCAGGTCATCCCCCAGCTTATCCTGCTGGACCTGACCATGCCGGTCATGGACGGGTTCTCGTTTCTGAGCGCTCTGCGGGCGCGGCCGGAATGGGCGCACGTGCCGGTTGTCGTGCTGACGGCGCGCGATCTGTCGCGCACGGAAAGGGAAAGCCTGGACAGCGCCCGCAAGGTGCTTCGCAAGGACGAGGTAAACCTGGGCAGCCTGGCCGCCGATCTGCATGCACTCTCTGCAGGAGCGCAGGAAAACAAACCGTGATGAGGGCGGCTTTGCTGAGCAGTCACGATCTGTCTCAGGCGATCATGGATGTGCTTCCGGATCGCGATCCATTCATCGTCGGGCACAACGCAGTACAGCGGGCCGGCATCGATGGATCGGTGGCGAACGGGTCTTTCACCAGAAAGACGCGAAGGGTTTTCCTGCGCCGAAGAAGTCCCTTGAACCTTCCAATAGAACAATCGCTTGCAAAATGGCGGAAAGCAAACTGCCCATCAAGGCCGTCCCGGCGTTTACCTTGGCATCATGTATCTCAAAGGCCGGCATCATGCGCATCATAACGCTCGAGGAACACACCATCGATCCCGGGATCGCGAAGGCGACCAAGGCCGCGCAGGAAGCGGAAGCCGGGTATTGGGCCGATCTCGACGGCAAGGAGCAAACGTCCCCGCCTCCGTCAGGCCGTCCGGCGCAGCTTTCGATGCACGAGGCGACG
The DNA here is from genome assembly GCA_965199265.1 of Alphaproteobacteria bacterium. Lineage (GTDB taxonomy): Bacteria > Pseudomonadota > Alphaproteobacteria > CALMVH01 > CALMVH01 > CBDAQV01. The sequence continues at coordinate 56,233 of CBDAQV010000001.1, forward strand.
TCGAGGGCAGCGGACATCGACGGCGGCCGGATCGCCGACATGGATGCGCACGGCATCGACATGCAGGTCCTGTCTTACAGCAACGCGCTTCAGCTCGCGCCCGCCGGCGAGTGCGTCGAGCTGGCGCGCGCGGCCAACGACAAGCTCGCCCGGACCGCGCGGGCGTACCCCGACCGCTTCGCTGGCTTCGCGGCCCTGCCGTGGCAGGAGCCCGATGCGGCGGCTGCCGAACTGGAACGGGCCGTGCGCGAACTCGGCCTCAAGGGCGCGTTGCTGATCGGGCGGCCCGGCAAGACCTTCCTCGACGACTCGCGCTACCAGCCGGTGCTGGCGAAGCTGAACGAGCTGAAGGCGCCTCTCTACGTCCATCCCGGCGCGCCCTTGCCGCAAGTGCAGCAGCCTTATTACGGCGGGCTGGACAAGACCGTGACTGCGCGCCTGTCCCTGTTCGGCTGGGGCTGGCATAACGAGGCCGGTGTCCATGTCATCCGACTGATCCTGTCGGGCGTACTCGACAGGTTTCCCGACCTCCGGCTCATCAGCGGCCATTGGGGCGAGATGGTTCCCTTCTACCTGCAGCGCATGGACGATGCGATGCCGCCTGAAGTAACCGGCTTGTCCCGTACGATCACGCAGACCTATCGCGCGCAGGTCTACGTGACGCCCAGTGGCATGCTGAACTTGCCGCATTTCGAGTTCATCCACAAAGTTATAGGCGCGGACCGCATACTTTACGCAGTGGACTACCCCTATCTGACCAATACCGGCGCCCGCGAATTCCTGGAACAATTGCCGATCAGCGAGGACGATAAGGAAAAAATCGCGCACCGCAATGCCGAAGAGTTGCTGCGGTTATGATAGCTCACCCTCGGGAGGCGGCAGCGGGGCGCTGACATGTCTGCCACTTTGGCGCTCACCCTTCCTCCGTAATGATCAATGGACATGGCGCGACCGCACCGCCGAAGGTAGTGTGAAATGCCCGGACATAATGGGAAAACGTGAACAGAGACGTGCGGGTCAGAAAAGCCGAACCGCCGTGTAACAGGGAATCTTTGATGAGGCACCAAGGTAGCTGATCTGCATAACAGCGCTCGCTGCCACCAACAAACGTCTGGCCAAAGGGTCTCGCCACTTGCCTTCAGGAACGGTCCCGCATACCATTGCAGTCGGCTTCCTTGAAGAAGAGAGTACCCATGAAATGGGCATCGATCAGCACCGCGCCGCGCGACGGGACAGCCATAGATCTTTGGGTTGTCGAGTATGCACCTGGCGCCAGCCACCCTGTCAAATCCTACCGGGTTGCGGATTGCTGGTACAACCAAGGTGAATGGCTTGCGTCCGATACGTTCCTGGGCCAGCAGATCGAAATATCTTCGAGCGTGGTGGCGACCCATTGGCGACCCTTGCCGAGGGGACCGACGGGAGATCGGGAAACAAGCTCGTTTGCCTGGCGCGGGCAAATCGCGGACCTTTCAGCCCGAGTTCACCTGGAAAGTCCAGCCACCTACACATCCAGCCTTTCGGACTGAAACCATTCCTGCCATATCCGGCACATATGCGCGTACACAAATTGTATGCGCGCATGCTCGATCGACACGGCAGGGGATTTCTCCTTGTCCACCATCCGTTCCAACACGTCGCTGGTAACGCCGTACCACTCCGCAATTCCCGAAAGCGCTTCATCGGGCGTGATCGACAGGGGATGAGGCAGGTTCATCGGATATCGTCTCCCAGTTCGATGCGCAGGCCCAGTGCGGGAACCCCGTGTTCATCGATGTGAACGGTCCCTAGCCGCCGGGTGACGACACCCAGCCGATTCAGCACCTTCTCCATCTTGAGGTCCGAAACGCTGCAGAAGTAGGTCGCCCCCTCGCGGCGTTTGCGTAGTTGCGCGTCGGCGACCAGCTTTCCCAGGCGCTCGGCCCTTTGATCGGGCGCCAGATCCGGCGACGTGCCGAGACGCGTCCCCTCCCATATATCGACGCCCCGGACTAGCAAGGCCGAATCGTCAATCAGCTGCGGATAGACGTCAAACAGCAGGCTTGGCTTATCCGCGCGCCTCAAGCGGCCGTAAGCGACGATGCGGCCGACCGCCACAAGCGCCGAGTATTCGGCATCCTCATCGTCGAAACCATCAACTTCCCGCCCTGAGTCGTCGATGTGCAGGCGCCAGCCAAGTTGATCGGCAAACACAAGCTTGCGCAGGCGCAGCATGGCGTCGACCATCTGGTGTTGGCCTGGTCTGACGCCGGAAACCGTCACCACACTTTCCCAAGGTTTGGCGACCATGGGCAATCCATCCTTCGGCCGCAGGGTCACTAGCGCCTCGCAGGCAAGCTCGCCTTTGGTGTGCAGCTCACGCCGTTGCAGCACGCGCGCGATCGCAATCAGCATCTCGGCGGTGGCGAAATGGCTACCGGGACACATGCGGGGGCCCGCACCAAACGGTAAGTAGGAGAATTTATGACTGAGCTTCTGATCCAGGAAACGGCTGGGATCGAAACGCTGGGCGTCCTGCCAGAACTCCGGTAGCCGATGCGTGACATAGGGCGCGACCATGACCACGTCGCCGGCATGAACGGGCACACCCATGATCTCGTCATCCGCATCGGCGGTACGTGCAAACCACCAGGAGCTGGGATAGAGGCGCATGACCTCCTTCACCAGGGACGTCGTGAGCCGCAGGTTCTGCAGGTCGGCAAAGCTCGGAGCCCGATCGAGCGGAATGTGAGCCATGACCTCGTTCCGGATCCTGGTCTGCAGGTCGGGATCCGATGCAAGCGCGTGCCAGACGAAAGCAAGCGTGTTGCCGGTCGTATCGTGCCCGGCCATGAACACGGTCATGACCTCGTCCAGGATCTGTTGCCCGCTGAATGGCTCCCCTGTTGTGGTGTCGACGGCATCAATAAGGGCCTGCAACAGATCGTCGCGCTTTTCGCCGCTCCGGCGCGACCTGATCATTTCATGCACCAGCGCCCATATGCCGGTCATGGCGCGCCCAAATTTGCGGTAGCTCGGCGCGCCGATCAGCCGCCGCCACTCGACCACGGACCAGATGCTCTTTGAAATGTAATCTTGGATGTCGTCGATGGCGCTGACCACCCGGCGCGCCGCATCTGCGTCGGCGCTGCCGAACATAGTGGCGGAGAGAACGCGCAGCGTAAGCGCGCCTGAGGCGTGCCCGATATTGAACTCCTCTGAAGGCCATTCGTCGACGGCCTTGATGATTACGCTGTCGATAACGTCCAGGGTCCGCGCTACCCGGTCATGCGTCAATGCGGGCTGGATGACGCGGCGGCTTTGCTCCCAAATATGCCCGTTGGAAGTGGCGAGACCGTTACCGAGGATCGGGATCAGCTTTTCCACAAAACGAGTTTTCTGATAATTCCCGGCATTCAGCACGGTTACACGTTGCACCGCGTCAGGATGCCCCGCCACGATTACCCGATGCGGACCAATCCGGATGGGGACCACGGAACCATGTTCCTCCATCAGCCGGTTGAGGAATTTAGGGGGATCGCGACTTAGCTCAGGCAACACACCCAACATCGGCCATCCGCGCTTTGCATACGGCGGTACTCTGTTGCGGTTGTGAATCCTTTTTCCTGAGACCAGCGTCATGACCATCCTCCGTGCTGGTGTTCAGTGGAGCGCATTACAAAGGGAAACGAAATTTCGAGAAATGAGAATGCATCTGTCCAAACAGAGAAAAGTTTCGCTTTTTCCCGGAAATCCAGGCTAAGAATGGACCAAACAAGAACGCAAGGTGAATCCTGTGATTCTTCACGCCCATGTTCTGAAGACGATACAAGACGCGCCTGATTTGCGGGCATTGCAGGAGGTTGTCGGCCGTCATTTGAACGATGTCGGTTTCTCCAGATTTGCTTTTCATATGGTTCGCACGGGAGAAGACAGAGACCGCCTCATTACGATGCTGAACAACTACCCCGAGGAATGGATACGCCGGTACGTGGACCGACGATACATTCTGGAAGACGCAGTACACAACCATTCCTTGCGTACCATTCTACCTTTCATCTGGTCAAGTCTCCGCAGGACGGGCGCGGCCAAGCAGTCCGAAACAATTTTCAACGAGGCGGGGGAATTCCAGCTGAAGGATGGTATCAGCGTGCCCGTTCGGGGGCTTGATCATACGCTCAGCGTCTTCTCAGCCGTTGCGGATGGCACCGCCGCCGAGCGTGCCGAGGCTCTAAGATTGAACATTGGTTTGATCACTCTGCTTGCAAGCCTGGTACACGAAACTGCGGGGAATCTGGCGTTACGAAATGTCGATAGGGCAGGAAACACCCCGCTCCCTACCGCGCGCGAACGCGAGGTGTTGAAATGGATCGCAAGCGGCAAGACAAGCGTTGACATCGCCGAAATACTTAAGATCAGCGAACTCACGGTGAACGCGCACGCGCAGGCGGCAATGCTCAAGCTGAATGCGACCACGCGCACTCATGCCGCCGTCGTTGCCGCGTTATCAGGTATTGTGGATCTTGAATGAGCGTTTAAATGTTTGCTAGCAGAGGTTGTGGTTGAGTGGGGCATGTCAAAGACGCCTGAAGCGGAGTTAAGCGAGCAGATCACGCTATCCGACGTGTACGTGCGGACAGCGGGGGAACGCCTGGACTATCTGCGGCAGCGGGCAAGCCTGACGCTGGACGAGGCGGCACAGCAAACCGGCTTATCCAGAAGCGAGCTTTCCCGCCTTGAGAACGGCACAAGACGCTTGAAGGACCATCATCTGGAAGTTCTTGGCAGACTCTACGGCATGGAACCGGCAACACTGCACGGCTTGCTGGTACAGTCACCGGCGCCAGGATTGCCAGCGCTGGAGGAAGGTAACCGTCTTCTACCCTGCTACGATGCGGCAAGCGTAACAGGCAAGGGCATCGATAAGGTTGCCCCCACTTTGACAAGGCTGCCTGTCGACGTGAAGATCGGGCACGGCGGGTACATGATCGCCGTCGGTACCGAGCGCAATTTGCCCGTTCCGGCACGAACCCTCGTGCTTGTCGATCCGGCCGCACGCACGGTTTTAGGCGATCTCGTTGTCAACACAGTCAACTGGTCGCCACTGTTGATGATCCTGCAGCGAAATGAGAATGGCGAGCTGGTTTCATCGGCACGCAACGGGGCAGTTCAGAATTTTCCAAAGGTCATAGCGATGTTTTCCGCCTCACATTTCACCTTGGCCGCACCGTGATCGCGGAAGCAGAACTGTGTTGCAGCCGATGGCCGGATCAACAGGCACATTTATCTGCGGCGCGTCGTCCAAACGGGGCGACAGGGCGAGTTGAATTACGGTCAAATGCCTTTGCATCCCGGCAAACTTGCCGTGACAATGTCCGACGAACTGATCCAGTTTCTGGATCGCCATCAGCACGGACGCTTTCCATATAACAGGGCAGCCTGGGTGGAACGATGTGGAATATGAGTTAGGGAACGCTGGTTCGCCGATACTACGTTCCACACTTCTGCTCAGTTCTTACGCATGCCAGCTATTTTTGTCCGTTGTCGAGAGCGCTCCGTAGAAGGAGCTGTTCGCCAGGGTGGTGTTGGGGGTTGTCTGTGGGTTGAACGAAGCATTACTGGAGGAAAACGAGGTCATGGCGCTGACCAGGCTGTTGACCGCCGCGTCGAGCTTGAGGCTGTCCGCCGAGACGATTTCGGCGGTCTGGGCGTAGGCGTCGCCGGAGACGAACCAGTTGTCGAGCACGGTCTGGCGGGTCGTGCCCAGCACGTCGATCACGAGGTTGTTGCCGACATTGGCCAGCCACAGGTTGGCGGCGTCGATCGATCCGGTGAAGTCGAGGTTTCCCGCGGCGGCGTTGCTGGCGGGGACGCCGTTCTGGATGGTCTCGGTCGTCGTGCCCGCACCCACTTCGTACGTGTCCGCGCCGCCGTTCCCGACCAGCGTGTCGGCGGCCGATCCGGCGTAGACCGTGTCCGCGCCGGCCGTGCCGGTCAGCGTCGCGGCGCTTGACCCGCCGTAGATCGTCGTATCGCCGGACTTGTTCAGCCCGATGCTGCCGCCGCTGGCGAACACGAGCTCGCCCGAGCCGCCGGACAGGGTGACGGCGTCGCTGGCCGAGGTGGCCGTGTTCTTCACGGTGACCGCGCCCGTGCCGTTGTAGGTCACGGTGTACTGGGTCTCGGCGCCGCTGAAGTAGATCTCGGTCGTGCCGGCGGACAGCGTGGCGGTGTTGTTGCCCCCGCCCACATGCCAGTAGCTCGTGCCCGTGCCGCTGAAGGTCAGCGCGTCCGCGCCCGCGCCGTCGGCGACGATCGTGCCGGCCACGCCGGGGCCGGGCGTCGCGACCGTGGTGCCGCCGCCGGCGACCGGGGTCGTGACCAGGGCGTAGGTGCTGCCGTCGATCCCGAGCTGCTCGATGTTGCGCATCGTCGCCGTGCCGGTGTAGCCGACGCCGCTCCCCGAGACGAGGTCCTGCCCCGACGCGTTCTCGGCGATGCTCCACGCCCCGGTCGGCGGGACGGTGCTGGACGAGAAGGCGACCGTGTTCGTGCCGCCGCCGCCGTTCATCGCCGCCGACTGCGCCGCGCCCAGCGTGAACGTGTCGTTGCCCGAGCCGCCGTACTCGAGCGTGTCGCCGGTCGCCTCGGTGCCGAGCCCGACGGCGCCGCCGGAGGCGAACACCAGCTCGCCCGAGCCGCCCGACAGGGTGAGCGTCTCGGTCGCCGAGGTCGCGGCGCTGGTGACGGTCACCACGCCCGTGCCGTTGTAGCTCTCGGTGTACTGGCTCGACGCGCCGCCGAAGCAGATCTCGGTCATACCGGCGGACAGCGTCAAGGCATCGCGCTTAGCCGTTTCGTAAAAATACGACCGATCATTGCTATCGAAATCAAAAGCATTGCCGCCCAAATCCTCGGCGACGATCGTGCCGGCCGATCCATCGACGGGCGTGGCGATCGTGGTGGTTCCCGTGTCGGGCGCCTGCACCAGGTCGTAGACCGTGCCGCCCAGCTTCACCTCGCCCACCTCGTTCAAGCTCGCGACGCCTGTAAATCCCGTTCCGGTCGCGCCGGTGAACGTGGCCGTGCCCGCGCCGTTGTCGGCGACGCGCCACGCGGCTCCGGGGGCGGCGCTGCCGCCGAGCACGGCCAGATCGGTGCCCTCGTCGCTGCCGTGGACCGTGGCCGTGCCCGTCAGGGTGAAGACGTTCTGCCCGTCGCCGCCATAGAAGGTCGCGTCGCCCGACGAGGTGCCGAGGCCTAGGCTCGCGCCCGAGGCGAACTTCAGCTGCGCCGAACCGCCCGAGAGGTCGAGCGTCGTGACGCCGTTCCGGCCGGCGACGGAGTCGGCCAGCGTGACCGTGCCCGCCCCGTCATAGGTCACGGCGTAGCTGGAAGCCGCCCCCGCCATGACGATGGTGGGCGCACCCGCCGACAGGGTGATCGTATCGCCGGCGCCGGTGACGTCCAGCGTGCCGCCGGCGGTGATCTCGTAGCCGAGGTCGGCCGTGGTCATGGTGGTGGAACCAGTGGTCGTGCTGGTGGTCGACAGCGCGATGTCGCCGCCGTCGTTGAAGATCAGGTCGCCGGTGCCGCCGGCCAGGCTGATCGTGGTCGTGCCGTTCGAGCCTGTCGCGCGGTTGGCGACATTGTCGACCAGGGTGACGGTGGTGCCCTTGCTGGTGATGGTGTAGTCGGCGGCGTTGCCGAGCATGTCGATCTCGGTATGACCCGCCGCCAGCGTTGCCGCGTCGCCCGCGCCGTCGTCGTGCCAGTAGCTGGACGCCGTGCTGCTGAACGTCAGCGTCTCGGCCTTGGCGCCCTGGACGATCACGGTTCCCGCCGCGCCGTCGGTCGGCGTCGCGATCGTGGCCGAACCGCCGGCGGCGGGCAGGGTGTCCAGATCGTAGTCCAGCCCGTCGATGGCGATGCCCTGGATGTCGGCCAGCGTCACCGTACCGCCAAAGCCCGAGCCGCCGCTTGCCGAGGCCGCGGGCTGGCTGGCGATCACCGCCTGGGCGCTGGCGTTCTCCGTCACCAGCCACGCCGCTCCCGGCGTGTCGGTGTGGACGCCCAGGAACGTCGCCTCGTTGCCGCTCGCGCTCGTTCCGGTGACGGTGCTGGTTCCGGTCGCGGCGACGACGTAGGCATGGGTGCCCAGCCACAGGCTCTGCCCGTCGGCGAACACGACGTTCCCGGTGCCGCCGGCCAGCGTGATCTTCGTCGTGCCGTTGCCGCCTGTTCCGGTATCGGCCAGCGTCACCACGCCGCCGGTCGAGGTGATCGTGTATTTGGCCGCCGCATCGCGCAGGACGATCTGGGTCTGGGCGTCTTCCAGGATCGCCTTGTCGTTCGCGCCGTTCACCTGCCAGTAAGTCACGGCGCCGTCGTCGAAGGTCAGGGTGTTGTTGCCCAGGTCCTCCGCCACCAGCTGCGGATCGGTTCCGTCCGGGGTCAGCGTCGCGGTCTGGCCACCGGCGGCGTTTACCGTTTCGAGGACATAGGAAACGCCGCCGAACGACGCATACGCCGCGGGGTCGTCCAGGAGGCTGGCCGCGCCGTCGATCGTGTACGATCCGCCATAGCCGTCGTTCGCGCCGTTGACCGCGACGTTCCCGGTGGCGGTCTCGCTGATCTGCCACAGGGAACCCGGCGGGTCCGATTCGGCGCCGAACTGGGCCGTGCCTGTGCCGAAGCTGGTGCTGAAATTCTCGTCGTCGCCATCGTTCAGGCCGATGACGCTGCCGTCGGCGAAGGTGATCTCGCCCGCCGCCGAGTAGGCGCTGATCGTGGTCGTGCCGCTGCCGCCGCTTCCGGTATCGGTAAGGGTGGTGACGCCGGTCGCGGCGTTGTAGACGATGGCGTAGTTGGCCAGCGCGTCTGGCATGTAGATCTCGGTCGTGCCGCTTTGCAGCGTCGCGCTGTCGTTCTTGCCGGTGACGGTCCAGTATCCGGTGCCCAGCCCGGCGAAGGTGATCTGGTTCGTCGTGCCGGCCTGCTCGGCCATGACGAAGCTGTTGTAGCCGACGGCGCTGCTCGACACGGTCTGCGCCCCGCCGAGCGCGGTCAGCAGCGTGTACGGGTCGTAGCTCGGCACGGGGGTGCCGTTGCCGTCCGTGGTCCCGGCGCTGTAGTCGGCGATCGTCACGTCGGTGATGCCGCTCAGCGTCACCGTGCCGTCGTAGCCGGCGTCCGCCCCGGTGAAGACCACCTGGCCGTTTGCGTTGGCGGCAATGGCCCAGGCGGCGTCCGGGGTGGGGTCGCCGTCCATAAAGGTGGCGCTGTCGCTCGGCCCGCCGTAGATGGTCTGGGTGCCGTCGTCGTCGAGGGTGGCGGTGCTGTCCGTGCCGAGGTACTCGACGGCGTCGCCGGTGTCGCCCAGCCCGGCCCGCGTGCCGTCCGTGAAGTTCAGCTCGCCGCTGCTCAGGCTGTCGCCGCCGACCGTGATCGCGGTCGCCGTGCCGGACGCGGCGGCGCCCTTGTACACGTCCAGCGCGCCGTCCGCGGCGTCGTAGGACAGGGTGTAGGCGGCCCGCGTCCCGGGCAGGTACAGCTCGTTGCCGATGGTGTCGAGGTCGATCCGGTCGCCCTGCGTGTCGAGGTGCAGGTACGCGGGCACGTTGTAGTCGAGGTCGATCGTGCTGGCGGCGGCGTTCGCGCCCTCGGCGACGATCACGCCGGCGGCGTTCGCGTCCTCGTCGCCGCTGTGGACGGGGGCGCCGCCCGCCATGGGCACGACGAAGAGGTCGTACGGCGTGCCGTCCAGCTCGACCTCGGGCACGCCGCTCAGCGTCGCCGTGCCGGTGTAGCCCGAAGCCGCCGCGCCGGCGATCGTCGCGTCGCCGCCCGTCGCGCTGTCGGCGGCGACGGAGATCGTGTAGCCGTAGTCGGGCAGGGCGTCGGCGGAGTTGATCGCGGCGACCTGCACGTTGCGGGCGGTCTGCGCGCCCCCGGTCAGGGCGTAGGCGGCGGGGGTGGCGGGGTTGGTCCCGGCCAGCACCCAGCCGTCGACGATCGCGCCCTCGCTGGCGGGGGCGATGGCCGCGCCGGTGGAGGTGGTCGCGCCGGCGAAGTCGGCGACGGCCACGAGTGCCGTGCCGTCCGCGTACAGCAGGAACCCTGGCATGTTCGGGAAGTGGTCGCCGGCGTAGTCGCCGCTGGCCGGGAACTGCGTGTTGGTGTCCGCGCCGCCGCCGCCGGCCCCGTTCGCGACCTCCTCCAGCAGGTCGTCGTTCCTGTCGACGACGTACAGCGTGCCGCTGGCGTCGCTGCCGGCGGACACGGCGAGGAAGGTGGCGGTCTGCGCGTCGACGTTCAGGATCTCGGCGATGCCGGTCGCCGCCTGCTCGGCGGCGGGGACGGCCGGCATGGTGAAGTGGTCGTTGGGCATGAGCACGGTGTTGCCGTTGTCGTCCACCCCCTCGACCAGCACGGCCTGCGGCCCGGTGGAGGCCAGCGGCACGGCGACGCTGCCCCGTTGCGGCACGAGGCTGTCGAAGCCGCCGGCGCTGTAGGTGGCGTAGCTGGCCCCGCTCGCCTTCGTGGTCACCGCCGGCGCCGCCGCCAGGTCGTTCATCGCCGCCAGCACGCTCCCCGTCACCCCCGCCATGCCGAGGGACGCCGCGACCTGCGCAAAGGTTTGCGACGGCGCGGCGCTGGACGCGGCCGGCGACGGAGCGGCCTGTGCATGGATCTGCTCCTGCTTCTGCAGTTGACCCTGGGCCTGCGACTGCAGGCTGGGTTGATAGAATGCGTTTACCTGGAGGGGCGTACCCTGGCCGTTGGCCTGCGAGTACACGACGGTCTCCCCGAAGGCGTCACCGGGACCGAAGAAACTCGTGATGGCGGAGGCGCTCGCGCCGGAACTTTCGCTCTGTGTTTCGTCGTCCACCGCCGTGATGTACCCGGTGCCGTTCTGGCCGCTGTAGGTGGCAACAACCGACGTGACGTTGAGTCCGTTCAGGCTGCCGACCGGGTTGTAGTCGGATACCGTGGACGTGCCATTGGCCGCGTTCACATACAGAACGGGGATCAGGTCCTGCGAATGGTTTTGGGCATCGGCCACCGGCGCTTCGAGGTTCAGCGTAACGACGGGGACCACGGCGGGAGCCGAGTTGCCCGAGGGCACGGACGCGCCGGCCTCGTACACGAACAGGGCATTGACCTGCCCGGCCGCATTTTGCGACAGCAGGGCCTTGACCGCGCCCTTCGCCCAGCTGGCGCCCTTGGAATAGTTGTCCAGGACCGTGTTCGAGGCGGAACTTCCGTTTGGATAGTACGGGCCGACCGCGATCGTGTCGGCGATGTCGAGGACCGCCGCATTCCGTGTCGCCAGCGATGCGCTCGGTGCGGCGGCGGCGGCGTAAGCCTGTTCGAAGGAAGTTTGCGCCGGAGCCGTCCGGTCGTCGGGGTTCCCGCCGAACCCGGACGCTCCCGTCGAGTTGTCGTGCATCTGCTCGTCGACGGCCACTTCGTTCAGCGAGGATCGGGCCTCGGACAGGATGCCATAGGCGGCCTGTTCGACGTCGAAGGCGTTGGTCAGTTTGCCCGAGGCATCGAAAAAGGACGGATGGGTGACCGGCGCGTAGAACGGGTTGTCGGAGCCGTAGCCGAGGTCGTTGACGCGGTCGGCGAACTGGCCGACCTCCTTGGTCAGGACACCGACCACGTAATCCACCAGCGTCTGGCCACTGGTGGGCGTGCCGGCGGTGTTTCCGTCCGCCGGGGCAAACGCGTCCACGGCGTTGCTGTAGGAGGTGTTTACCAGCTGCTGGATACCGGCATTCTGCGAAGTGGCTGTAGAAATGTTTATGGTGTTATTTTTAGGATCGTAGCCGGAAACGTTACCGTCAGGGTCTGAGATAGGCCCGCTCGCCCCATTGAGGTTGAGAGCTAACTGAGGAGTAGTATCAATGAGATGATCGCTATAAAAGAAAACTTCTAGCTGTTGTATCAAGACCGGAGACGCCAATATAAGGCTAAGAACGGCAGTCGTTTCGTCATAGGTAAGCTTACCACTGCCTTGAAGCGCCGCTCGGATTTTTGGTCCGAGCCCATTCAATAAGATTTCGCTTGCAGAACTATTGTTTTGGGCAACCATGTCTTTTACTCCTGATTTCGTGACATTTGTTTGATAGTAAACATTACTAAACAACTTGATTTAATTAACCCACCTTTTTCGTTTATTCCAGCGTCCACATCTAACTCAGTGATCTGACCGGCTTTTAAAGATGGTCTTGAGAACGCATACTGCGCTTTATCAGTTATTAAACCTCCTAATTGAATCGTTTTGCTACCAAACTTTTGTCCAGGAAACCAACCTTCTACATCGGGTATGGATAAGCAGGTTTTTTTATCCTTAAAAAATATTGTGGTGATACCTAACAAATAAAGTCCTTTATTTTTTGATATTATAATAGGCTGAGGATTTGGTTTAATTAGTCCTGAGTAAGTAACTCGTTTTTCCATTCCGTTATAAAAGTAATCACTAAAATCGTCATTATATTCTATAGGAGATGTGCTAAAAGTAATATGAAACAATTTTTCAACCATATCAGCGGTTATGAGCTCATTGCTGTCGACGAGTTTATGAATCTCATCGGCGTACGCTTTAGTTTCAGGACTTACCGGTTGCTGGACAGCGGACTCATCCGGTGAACCTTGCTGCTCCTGGGTCTGCGAACCCGTCGCGGGCGGCTGTACCGGGGCAGGCGTGGTCGCCGCTCCGCTTGACGGCGTTCGGCCGATCATTATATCGGCGCGAACAGGCCCGGCAAGCAGGACTGCCGCCATCAGGCTGCGCATCAACCATCCAGAGTTCGAACAAGCGCGTTTCATAAACCCTTCTATTCTTGTTGGCTGCTTGTAAAACGCTTTTTACCGCTTGTCCAAGGTTAAAATGCGTTCTGGCGCAACTATGCGGCTCTTTGGTGCTCGTGAAGATTGTCGTTCGCGCTTGGCCCGCCGTAGAGGGTCTGGGCGCCGTCGTCGTCGAGGGTGGCGGTGCTGTCCGTGCCGAGGTACTCGACGGCGTCGCCGGTGTCGCCCAGCCCGGCCCGCGTGCCGTCCGTGAAGTTCAGCTCGCCGCTGCTCAGGCTGTCGCCGCCGACCGTGATCGCGGTCGCCGTGCCGGACGCGGCGGCGCCCTTGTACACGTCCAGCGCGCCGTCCGCGGCGTCGTAGGACAGGGTGTAGGCGGCTCGCGTCCCGGGCAGGTACAGCTCGTTGCCGATGGTGTCGAGGCCGATCCGGTCGCCCTGCGTGTCGAGGTGCAGGTACGCGGGCACGTTGTAGTCGAGGTCGATCGCGCTGGCGGCGGCGTTCGCGCCCTCGGCGACGATCACGCCGACGGCGTTCGCGTCCTCGTCGCCGCTGTGGACGGGGGCACCGCCCGCCGTGGGCACGACGAAGAGGTCGTACGGCGTGCCGTCCAGCTCGACCTCGGGCACGCCGCTCAGCGTCGCCGTGCCGGTGTAGCCCGAAGCCGCCGCGCCGGCGATCGTCGCGTCGCCGCCCGTCGCGCTGTCGGCGGCGACGGAGATCGTGTAGCCGTAGTCGGGCAGGGCGTCGGCGGAGTTGATCGCGGCGACCTGCACGTTGCGGGCGGTCTGCGCGCCCCCGGTCAGGGCGTAGGCGGCGGGGGTGGCGGGGTTGGTCCCGGCCAGCACCCAGCCGTCGACGATCGCGCCCTCGCTGGCGGGGGCGATGGCCGCGCCGGTGGAGGTGGTCGCGCCGGCGAAGTCGGCGACGGCCACGAGTGCCGTGCCGTCCGCGTACAGCAGGAACCCTGGCATGTTCGGGAAGTGGTCGCCGGCGTAGTCGCCGCTGGCCGGGAACTGCGTGTTGGTGTCCGCGCCGCCGCCGCCGGCCCCGTTCGCGACCTCCTCCAGCAGGTCGTCGTTCCTGTCGACGACGTACAGCGTGCCGCTGGCGTCGCTGCCGGCGGACACGGCGAGGAAGGTGGCGGTCTGCGCGTCGACGTTCAGGATCTCGGCGATGCCGGTCGCCGCCTGCTCGGCGGCGGGGACGGCCGGCATGGTGAAGTGGTCGTTGGGCATGAGCACGGTGTTGCCGTTGTCGTCCACCCCCTCGACCAGCACGGCCTGCGGCCCGGTGGAGGCCAGCGGCACGGCGACGCTGCCCCGTTGCGGCACGAGGCTGTCGAAGCCGCCGGCGCTGTAGGTGGCGTAGCTGGCCCCGCTCGCCTTCGTGGTCACCGCCGGCGCCGCCGCCAGGTCGTTCATCGCCGCCAGCACGCTCCCCGTCACCCCCGCCATGCCGAGGGACGCCGCGACCTGCGCGAAGGTTTGCGACGGCGCGGCGCTGGACGCGGCCGGCGACGGAGCGGCCTGTGCATGGATCTGCTCCTGCTTCTGCAGTTGACCCTGGGCCTGCGACTGCAGGCTGGGTTGATGGAATGCGTTTACCTGGAGGGGCGTACCCTGGCCGTTGGCCTGCGAGTACACGACGGTCTCCCCGAAGGCGTCACCGGGACCGAAGAAACTCGTGATGGCGGAGGCGCTCGCGCCGGAACTTTCGCTCTGTGTTTCGTCGTCCACCGCCGTGATGTACCCGGTGCCGTTCTGGCCGCTGTAGGTGGCAACAACCGACGTGACGTTGAGTCCGTTCAGGCTGCCGACCGGGTTGTAATCGGATACCGTGGACGTGCCATTGGCCGCGTTCACATACAGAACGGGGATCAGGTCCTGCGAATGGTTTTGGGCATCGGCCACCGGCGCTTCGAGGTTCAGCGTAACGACGGGGACCGCGGCGGGAGCCGAGTTGCCCGAGGGCAAGGATGCGCCGCCATATCAGCAGAAACTCCGCTCGCTTCCAAAATCCCCAGGAGCTCTTTTGCGTGCGGGTTGGCGCTGATCGGAATGAGCTCCCCTGAGCTGTTTGTCTCATGGCCGACATCGTTCTGGAACCAGCCAAACGATAAGCGACTGCTTCCGCCTGCAAAGCTAATATCAGGCGCAGCTGGTTCAGTCGCAGGAAGACCTGATCAGCAGCAAGAGATCAATGGACATCACGTTGGGCCTGTTCAATGCCGGCACCGACTCACAGGTCGACGTCGCGGAGGCGGAAACGGTGGTCCAGCAGGCGCGAGCCACGGTCGCCCAATATGTAACCACGGTAGCCACCGACAAAAACGCCCTCGACCTTGAAGTGGGGGCGCCTGTGCCGGATCGCCTTTTGCCTGACGGAATTAGCGACGAGACAATGGTGATGCAGACCTTGCCCGTCGGTCTCAGTTCGAGCGTGCTTCTGACGCGCCCGGACGTTCTGGAAGCGGAGCACACCTTGAAATCCGCCAATGCCCACTCTCGACCGCCCGTTACGAGCGCGGCAGCGATACCTACCTGAATGTACTGACAGCGCAGCGCACGCTTTACTCGGCACAGCAAACACTCATCAGCATACGTCTTACTCAAGAAACCAATCTCGTTACCTTATATAAAGCGTTGGGCGGTGGCGGGATCTAGAATCCGGGCTCATTTGAGCCAGTAGGCACGTTGCGACGTCGGAGGCAAAGGGCTGCTTGCGGGTGGCCCGGTTCGGGATTACCGCCTTGACGTGTCGCCTCGCCAGCTGCTCGCGCAAGGCGGCGCAATCGCAGGCTTGTCGGCGATCAAGCGCATGGTCGGGCTTACCTTCTCCATCATGGCCGCGACCGGTCGAATGTCGTCGGCATCGCCTGTAAGAAAAAGTCGAGACCTGCGCTCGATGCCTCTACCGGTATCGTCGGCGGTAAGGTCACGGCGTAGATGGCTTCGAACCGAAGCGTTCGCGAAAGGTGAATCGCTCGCGATGACGATCGCGTCTGCCATGACCGTCATGCGAGTGACACAGCAACGAAGCAATCCATACCGGCCGAAAATCAAACTCGAGTATTAAGCTCTACAGGACGTGGAAGACCAACCGCCCGTAGATCTGGAAGTCGGGCTGGTCCGGCTCGATGTCGTTGAGCGGCACGGCGCCGCTGATCTCGGCGCTGAAGCGGTTGTCGAACGCATAGGCGATGCCGCCGCCCGCGCCGAAGATGTCGAGGTGCTCGGCGCTGCTGGTGACGGCAAGGCCGTGATCGGCGAACGTGTAGACGCTGAGGCCGTCGGCGATCATCGGCAGCGTCTGGGTCAGCTGTAGCTGCAGGAAATATCCGTCGTCGCCCGCAAGGAACCCTTGGGTAAAGCCGCGTACGGTGGTAACGCCGCCGATCTGGAACAGCGTGTCCGAGGGCAGGCCGCGCTGCGGCGAGACCTGGAACTGGCCGTTGAACGAACCGCTCAGCCCGCTGTCGTCGAGGTTCTGCACCGCCTGCAGGCTGCCGTCGAAGATATCGTAGTTGCGCGGCGATAGCCCGCCCGAGAACGAGGCATGCTCGCCGAGCGCCGACAGCGACGCCGCGACCGACGTGCTTTCGCCCGTATAGGCGTAGTTGACGCCGCCGCTGCCCTTGAGCGAGCGGGTGTTGTCAAGGTCGGAGCCGCCGACCTCGTTGTCGATGTCCGACACGCCGATGGTCCCGGCAAGGCTCAGGATCTGCTGGCCGGTGACCCAGATCGGCTGCACGACGTTCAGCGAGCCGTTGGTCGCCTGGCCCGTCGAGCCGATCGAGGTGAACGCGCCCGATACGACGTCCGTCTCGCTTCTGCTGAAGGTCGCGCCGATCCGTCCCCCTGTGTCGTTGAACGGGACGTCGTAATTCAGCGATCCATCCAGCGCGCCGGCCGAACCGGTCAAATAAGCGGTCAGGTGATCGTCCACGCCGGCAAGCCCGGTGTGGCGGTAATAGAACCCGCCTTCATACGTGCCGGTCGAGCGGAACGCTTCGTTGTCGGCGAACAGATCGGCTACGTCCGCGCGTGGCTCGATCACCGATAGCTGGATGTCGGTGAGGCCGAAATTGGCGCCGGGCTGCAACGCTGCGCGGGCCTGGATGTCGTAGATCCGGTTGAATTTCGCCAGGTCCGACTGCAGCACGGCGGGATCGACCGGATCGCCCGGCTTCTGGCTCAGGCGGTCGGTGATGAATTCGCTGTCGGTGATGTCGTTGCCGGTCACATGGTACTCGCCGACCTTTCCTTCGATCAGCTGGATATGCACCACCCCGCCTTTGATCTTCTGTGGCGGGATCACGGCGCGGTCGGTGACCAGGCCCTTGCGCCGGTACAGATCGTTGATGGAGTCGGTCAGCCTGGCGATGTCGGCCATCGAGACGGTGGTGCCGATGTAGGGCGTCGCGAGATTCATCAGCTCGTAGCTCTGCAGGAAGGCGGACTTGTCGAAAGTCACGTCCAGCAGCTTGAAGCGAACCTTGCTGTTCGTGACGGAGGTGTCCACCTCGGGAGGCGAGGTGACCAATTGGTTCTCCGGCAGGGGATTGGACTCGGGTTCCTCCGGCGCCAGCAGCCGCTGCTGCTCGCGCAACTGATCCTCGCCGACCGCGCCGGGGGTCAGCTGCCCCTGGCCGAGGCCATTACCTGCGCCTGCGGTGGCCGAGGTCGGGCCCGAGGCGGGACTCGCAGGACCGGCGGCATGCGCCGGAACGGCAAGGCACGAGGCGACCGCCAGCGCGAGGCCGGCGCGAAAATAGTCTGATCGCATGCGGGTTTACCCCTTGTTGATTTGGTCCAGCTTCTTTTTATCGACCTGAGTTCAGCGCTGTCATATTCACCGGTGTAACATCCTCGCTCCAACTGACAAGTCTCGGCGCGGGCAAGGGTGTGTAGGACATCATCGCCCCGATCGTCTCCGGACCGCCGGTCGCCAGATCCTGGCCATGGACCGAATCGTAAGCGGCGCGTGCCGGAGCCAGCGAGGCAGAATCCTCCGCATCCTCGCCAGGCAGATGGATGGTGATCCCGGTGGCATAGTCGATCGCGAAGGCCGAGCTGGTCGAGCGCAGGTTCGCCACCTGCAGGGTAAAGACCTTGCCAGGACCGAAGTACTGCACGTCGTAGCCGTCCTGCGGCGCCGCGCTGGCATTGTCCATCATGATCGACATCTGGCCGGTCCGCAGCGACATGTCCGTCCCGATCTCGCCCGAGGCGATGGTCACGAACGGAGCCGACAGGTTCAGCGCCGCTTGGCGGGCCTGCAGGACCGGGAACATGATCGATTGCGCGTTCGAAACATTGAGGTCGAGAGTGCCGGTCATTCCGCCCCGGTAGCCGGTCAGGTCCATGACCAGCATGCCGGCGCCGCCGCTCGGCTCCGTCAGGTTGGCGGCGATGTTGCCGGCGTCGACTGTGAAGAAGTTCGAAACCAGTCCAAGCTCGACCAGCACGTTGCCCGGCGCGGTCAGCGTGGCGGCGGGGGTCGTCAGATGCTGGACCGTTATGTTGCCCCGCGCCTGAAGGTGCGCCCCGCCGTTCAGCGTCGCGATCTGGGCGACGTCGATCGAGCCCAGCGCGGTCAGATAGGTGCTCTGGAGCGAGGACACCGACATCGCATCGATATCGCCCCGCGCCATCACGCTGACGTCGCCGATGGTGGAAGCTATCTGCCCCGCCGTTACCGAGCCCGCATTGACGAAGACGCCGCCGGTACGCGAGACCACGGAGTTCGAGGTGAACGCACCCGGCGCATCGATGTAGACCGAACCTGCGGTCTGTACCGTCGAAAGACCCATCGCGATCGCGTTGGCGAGGATGCTGCCGATACCGGGCGACGAAACGAAGCCGGCCTCGTCGACCGTTCCCTGTGTCGCCGCCTGCAGATCGGTGTTGCCGTTCGTCGTCATGCTTCCGGCGATCACCAGCGGAGCGTGAAATACCGCGTCACCGGTCAATGCGAAGGCGGAAGCGGAGCTGACCGCGTCGCCCGCCGTGAAACTGATATTGTGGTAAGCCGCCGTATCGCCCGAGTTGATCGCCTGTCCGGCATTGAAGGTAAGATCGCCGATCATGGAGGTCGCCGACCCGGAAGTGATGTTGGCCGCCGTCAGCGAGATGCTGTCGAGGGCGTTGGCCGTACCCGATGACAAGGACTGGCCCGCGCTGAAATCGATTCCGCCGCCGGTCGATGCCGTCGTTCCGGCGGCGATGCCGCCGCCTGCCGTCAGGTCGGCGTTCCCGGTGCTGGCCGTCAGTGCGCCCGTGTCGATCGAACCCTTGGCGGTAAGATCGATCGAACCCTGCGCCGAGCCGCTGCCGATCGAGATATCCTGTCCCGCGCCGATGTTCAGGTTGCCCGCGCTGCTGCTGATGGTCTGGAACGACAGGCTGCCGCCCGAGCCGAAGTCGAGGTCGCCCGCGCCGCTGAGCTGCGCGACCGAGATGCCCCCGTTCGTCGCCTGCAGCGAAACCAAGCCGTTCTTGGCCGTGATCGTCTGCATGTCGATCGAACCGCCGGTGCTGAGCGTGACGTTGCCGTATCCCTCGACGGAGGTTCCGGTGATATCGCCGGTGGTCGCAGCCAAAGTCACGTTGCCCGTGCTCGCCGTTGTCACCGTCGCCGCGATCGACTGGCCGTCGATCGTCACGTTGCCGCTGGCAAGTACCGTACCCGTGGTGACGGCGCCCGTGCCGGTCACCAGCGCATCCCCGGCAGTCGCGGTGACCGTTCCCGCATCGACTGAACTTCCGCCGGTCAGCGTGGCGGTCTGGCCTCTTGCGGTGGTTACCGACAGATCGTTGGCGCCGTGGATCAGCAGAGCGCCGTTCGTGCTGGCGACCGCTGCCGCGGTGACGTCGTCGCTCGCCTGGACCGAGACGTTGCCGTTGCCTGAAACGGCTCCGATGGAAATGATATCCGTGCCGCTCAGCTCGACGGTGGAAGCGGTGGAGGTCACCGATGTCGTGTTCAGCGTATCGGTGGCGGCGATCGTCACGTCGCCATTGCCGCCGACAGCTCCGGTCGTGGTCACGTCGAGGCCCGTGAGGCGGACAGTCCCGTTGACGGAAGTCACCACGTTGCTCGTCAGATCGTTGGTAGCGGCGGCGGCGACATTGCCGGCGGCGAAGACGGTGCCGGTCGTCACGATGTCGGTGCCGTTCAGCGTGACGGTGCCGTTGGAAGACGTCACGTCGCCTGCCGTCAAAGTATTTATGGCTGTCAGGCCGATGTTGCCCGCGGCGGTCGTGGACCCGATGTTCAGGCTGTCGTCGGCCGTCGCCATCACCGCTCCGCCGGTGCTGGTCAGTGTCGTTCCGGTCAGATCGCCGGTCGCCAGGAGAGCGGCGTCGCCCTGTGCGGTGACGGCGCCGAAGGTCAGGTTCTGGTCGCCGGTAAGGTTCACCATGCCGCCGCTTGCGGCAATATGGGTCGCGTCGGTGTCGCCGGTCGCGGTCAGGACGATGTCGCCCGCCGTCGAGCTTGCCTGCAGGTATGGCGCCGTCAGCGATAGCGGGCCGGAAGTCCCGCCGATGCCGTTCGCGGCGCGCAGGCTGACTCCGCCGTTCGCGGCGGTCGCGATCAGGTTCACCTGGCCGTCGCCGTTCCCGTATATCCCGCCGGCGCTGTTCACCGTCACGGCGTTCGCTGAACCGTCCGCGGAGCTTGCCTGACCCAGGACGATGTCGCCGCTCGTCGAGACCAGCGTCAGCTGACGCCCGGCCGTGACCTGCGCGTCGCCGCCCATATTTATATTCCCGCCGGTTATGCCGACGGTGTCGGTACCGGTGAGGACCGTGCCGCCGGCAAAGTTCACCGCGCCCGATGCCGTCAGGGTCGCCTGCTGCGTCACGCCGATCGTGCCGGACAGCGACAGGTCGCCGCTGTCCGCGTTTATCACCAGCGTTTGCGGAACGGTGCTGGAGCCGAGGGCGAGGGATCCGGTCGGCGCGTCGATATCGACGCCCTGGCCCGGTTGCAGGCTCAACGTCCCGGCGATCTGGTCGACCACGAACGGCTGGTTGTGAGTGCCGATCGAGCCATGGGCTTGCAGTGTCAGGCTACCGACAATGTTGACCGTGTCGCCGCCCGGCTGCGCCGCGCCGGTGTACCCGGCAGGCGTGTTCGGGAAGTAGGAGCTGATGTTGCCATGCGGCGCGCTGATCTGCGAATTACCCGTCGCGGTCACGTTGCCCAGCACCAGATCGCCGTTCGTATCGACGAAGTTGATGAATCCGCCGGCCGATAGCGTCGGAATATAATTCTGCTGCACGTCCACATAGAGGGGCGAGGATGCCTGGCCGATATTGCCCTGCGCGACGATATCGAGCGCGCCGACGGTTGCCGCGGGATTTGCCGCGGTGACGCCCGCCGCGTTCACCACGTCGCCCGTCGTGATGATGGTCAGCGTCCCGCCGACGACGGTGTTGGCGAGCGACACCGTGCCTGTGGCGTCGATCACGTAATCATGGGCGGCGGTTATGCTGATCGGCGCAAGGCTGGCGACCGAAACCGTGTCGGTCGGCAGCAGGGTGTAGGTCACCGTGTTGCCCGACTGGCTGTCCACGATCAGCGTACCCGGCGCGGCGCTTGCTACATCGTTTTTCAGGCCATCGGACGTGAAGCCCGTGGGCGGGTTCGTGACGACCCAGCTGTTAGCGGCAAGATCCACCGTCGCGGTGAAGGTGACCGGCGCCGTCAGGCCGTTGCCGGCGATGGTGCAGGTGGTGCAGTTGACGATGTTCACCGCGCCGTTCGCCGCGCTGACCGTGCGTACCGGAGCCACGGTGCTGACGTTGAACGGGACCGAATTCCAGGAAGATCCGGTGGTAAGCTCGGTATAGAGCGCCTGTGCGTCCGGCGCGCCCGATGTGATCGGCGCGCTCGTCGGCGTGGTCTTGTCGAGCGAGGACAGATCGTAGGTGAAGCTGGAAGACTGGGCTGTCAGTTCGGCGGTCGTGACGCCGGGCGCGCCGCCGAGGAAGGCTTTGTCCTTGGCAAGGACCAACTGCATTTCGCTGTCGATCTGCGACGTGGACGGGGTTGCGTTGCCGGTGAGCGCGGTCACCTCCGCCGCGAACTTGGACGGGCTGGCGCCAAGGTAATTCTCGATCTGCCAGTACTGCGCGTAGTCGGTTTCGACCTGCCTGTCGTAACCGGACAGCGCGCTTTCCGCGGCAGCGGAGATGCCGTTCGCGTCGAGGCCGATCAAGCCCAGATTCTGCGCCGCCGTGGTCGCCTGGTTCTGCAGGGCCGCCTGCTGCGCCTGGGACAAGGAGGCCCCGATCACCTGGCCGCCGTTTGCGGTCAGGCTGACGCTGCCGGTGCCCGAGATCACCTGGCCGACCGTCAAATTGCCGTTGGCGGCCGAGATCGACACGTCCTGCGCCGCGTTCGCGTTCAGCATCTGCGCTGAAACGACGATGTAGGCATCGTCGACGTCGTTGTTGCCGATGGTGCCGCCGGTGGAGGTCAGGGTCACGGTCTGGCCGGTAACCGCCGTGGCCGCTTGCGCCGAAGGGTTGGAGGGAACGGGCGTGGTGATGTTGCCGACCGCGGTCAGCGTGACGTCGCCGCCCGAGGTGATGGTGCCGATGATGATACCCGCGTCCGACGAGACATAGATGCCGTTCGTCCCCGTGCTGGTGATGGTCAAGGGGTCGACGCATCCGCCGATGCCGCAATTAAGGACCGACTCGCCTATGGCATCGCCCTTGAGCGCGGTCGCGGCATCGCTGGCGGCGATGTTCAGCGGGTTGCCGGGAGTGCCGACGCCGCCCGGCGCGGTCAGCATGTAAACATTGCCGCTGATGCTGCCCGCGCCGCTGGTGGTCAGGGTTCCGGTCGGGCCGCTGACGCTGATGGTGGTGTTGCCCAGCGGATCGTAGACCTTGCCCGAAACGATTACATTGCCGACCGACTGGATATCGACACTCGGCGTGGCGTTGTTGTTGAAAGTGATGGCGAACGGGTTATCCGCCTTGATGCTGTTGGTGTAGGTCAGCGTAACGTCGCTCGCGATCTTGTAGTCCCAGCTGCCCGGCATTCCGTACTCGCCGTGGCCATTGTTGTAGTCGACGTTGACGTCCTCGTACTGCGCGGTCGCGGAGACGTTCTGCTGGTAATACGCCTCGCTTGTCGGGTTGCCGGTCGTGACCGAAACGACCGAACTGTACGGTTCCTGGGTGCCGTTCACGTTTTCGCCGTTGACCAGCGACCAGCCGGATGTCTTGAAGTCGCCGTTACCGTCGTAATTCTCGTTCGGAATCGTCAGCGTCTGCTGCGCCTCGTAGGTCTCGGTCCACTGGTAACGGGTTCCGGCGAGAGGCTGGTAATCGACCGTGTTGCCGGCCACCGGCGTCGGCTCAAGGTGAGCGCCGGTCAGCGTCGTCGCGCCGTTGCTGTTGTCGTAGATGCTGATCGAGTTCGAGCCGACGGTGTTGACGTACCAGTGCGTCTGGTACAGCCCGTTCGCGAAGGTGGGCTGCAGCGTGTCCGTGATCTCGACGGTACCGGCGGTTCCGGTGCCGGTGTTGATGTTCTGGATCACCAACGGCAGCGAGGACTGGTTGTTCACCGCCACCTGGCCGAAGCCATTGTTCACGGTGATCGAGCCTTGCGCGTCGGTCGAGATGATGCCTCCGAACAGCGTCACCGAACCGCCGCCGCTCGCATTGACGTCGTCGAGGACGATCTGCTGGTTGACGGCATCCCAGCTTGCGTCGATCAGCGAGTCGCCCGTGTTCGGGTTATTCGGATTGGTTGGCGGGTTGATGACGCTGATGCCCGAAAGCGCGTAGTACTGCGTCCGCGGATCGGCGGGCGTCGGGTTGGCGTAAAGATTGTTGTCCTGGTTGATCTGCGAGGTGATCGACGCCGGGATGTAGACCGACCAGTCGTTGTAATGCCCGGCCTCGATGGCCGCGTCGATGTCGATGTACTTGGCGAAGATGCCGATCGATCCGCCGGCAAGGACGGTGCTCGCCGCCGCCCCTGAGGTGCTGCTGCTGGCGATGGTCGCGGTCGTGACGAGCGGCTGTTCGACCACGCCGATCAGCGGGAACGACAGGTAGTGAACGGTGCAATCGGCGCCGAAGTCGCACGCCGCCTGGCTATCCTTGCTCTGGCCGTTGGGACCGAAATAGATGTACTGGCCGCCGTCAAGGTTCTGGTAGACGCGGTCCTTGCTGTTGAAATCGATGTTCGTCGTGCCCTGGCCGCCATTGTCGGCATCGCACCGCCCGCCGCTGCCGCAGCTTACGCCCGTATAGTCGTTGATGGTGAAGCTGCCGCTGCCGTTGCTGCTGGGATAGAAGATGTAGCTGGTCTGGCTGCTCGTGCCGTTCGTGTTCGACGTGACTGGCTGTCCGTCGGCATAGGTGCTGGCGCTGAAGCCCTCGTTGACCATGTCGCCGGTCAGGACGGCGCTCTGGGTGGTGACATCGTTGTTCGGGTTGAACAGCACCGACACGGCGCGGGCGATCACGTCGTTGACGCCGTTGGGCAGCGTGCCGTCGACGACACCCGCCCACGCCGATTGCGGCAGGGACGGGTAGTAGATCGTGGAGGGATCGTTCACGAACAGCGACCCGTTCGGGACGAGCAGGGTCAGCTGCTTGGAGTTGATCGAAGCGAACACCGCGACGTCGCCGGACTCGTTGACGATCGTGGTGTTGCCGTTGCTGTTGTTGATCTCGCCCTGCAGGTAAATCGCGGGCGCGTTGAGCACGCTGGTCGCGTCGGGCGACTGCGCGTCGAGCGTGTTCTCGATGTCGATCGTGGACACGACGGGCTCGTTGCCCGTGTAGAGGGAAGACGTTCCCTGCAGGGTCTGCGTCGCGGTGAGGCCGTCCGCGGAGGTCGTTGCGACATTGTCGACGGCGCTGGCGAGCGCGATCTTGGCCGCGCCCTCGAACAGGATCTGGCCGGTGCCGGCGGCGGAATCGTCGACCTGGTTCAGCAGCAGGTAGTCCGAGCTGGAGTTGCGGATCGAGATGACCGGCACGCCCCAGGTCTGCAGCACGCCGCCGGTCGACTTCAGGGTATCGGCGCTGATCGTGATGTTGCCGCCGCTGGCCAGCAGATCGTTTATCGTCAGGGCGGTCACCGCATCGATGACCTGCCCCGTGACCGGGTTCGTCGTGTCCTGCGGTACGTCGGACGAGATCTGGTTCAGCAGGGCGATTTCCTGCGTCAGCGACTGGAAATCGGTTGGATCGGTGGTCGGGTTGATCGTGTTCAGGATGGCGGTCAGGTTCGCCTCGTCCTGCGCGAAGGTCGACGAGATCGGATTGGGCGCCAGCGAACCGCCGACGTCGTCGAAGAAGTTCACGGCGTCGCTGGACAGGCCGAGCGCGCTGGTCGCGCTGGAGGTCAGTTTCAGCGTCGAACCGTCGAAGGTCACTTCCTGGTCGTGATCGACACCGGCGAGGACCGTGCCGTTCAGCTGGATGGTAGCCGTCGACGTCCCGCCCTCGCCCGAGCCGCCGGTCTGGTCGGTGCCGACAATGGCGAGATACGGGTTATGCCCGGTGGCGCTGCCATCGGAGTTCACGATTCCGTCGTAGGCGCCGATGCGGACGTTCTGGACGCCAGCAACCATCGCGCCGGAGGCGATGGTCAGCGTGTTCGCGCCGGTTGCGCTTGCCGTAGCGTCGAGGGTCGTGGTGATGGGAACGACGGTCCAGTTGAACACCGTGGTCGTGGCGTTCGCCGTGACCGCGTTGCTGGCGGCGCCGTCCGCGCTCTGGCCCGCGGCGATATCGATGTCGCCGAAGGCGAGCGCCTGCGATCCGCTGTCGAGCGTGATGTTGTTGGTCGCGTTCACCGTCGTGCTCGTCTTGCCGCCGCCCGCGCCCGCCGCGCCCGACACCGATACGTCGGCCTCGGTCTGCGCCGAATTGACGCCGTAGGCGCCGATGCCCAGCGTACCCACGCTCTCCAGTTCCGCCGTGGCCTGCAGCTCGACGGTATTGGTTTCGTTGACCGTCATGTTCGACGCCGCGTACGGCAACTCGATCGCGCCGCCGACGCTCAGCGTCGCATCGTCCGAGGCGTCGACGTTGTCATAGGCGTTGATGGTGATCGCGCCGGGATTTCTCAGCGGGTCGCCCGAAGTCGCCAGCAGGCCGCCCAGCGTCACCGTTGCCGCGCCGTTCAGCGTCACGTCGCTTTCCACCGCGTTGCCGGTGATCACGCCGCCCCCGGCGCCCTTGGCGTTCGGGCCGAGCAGGTTCAACTCGTGCCCGTCGTTCGACGCCTCGATATCGATGGTCGTTCCCGTCAGATCGACGTTCGATCCGAGCGTGACGGTCGTCGCCGACAGCGGGCTCTCGGTGATCGACGACACGGCGCCGCTGGCCCCCGCCACCGCCGCCTGCGTTGAATCCGCCGTTCCATGGAAGTCGAAGGTATGGCTGGCATCGATCCCGATCGCGCCCGCGTTGATCGCGCCGTCGCCGATCACGGCGTTCGCGGCGCTGTCGGCCACGCTGAGATTGCCCATCGTCACGGTGGTGTTCGCCTGATCCGTGCCCGTCGCCAGCGACGCCGCGCCGGCGACGATGCCGCCGCTGCCGGCGGTCGAATCCGGTGTGACCTGGTCGGTATCCGTGGCTTTCAGGGTCAGGCTCCCGATGCTGCCGCCTGTACCCGCGCCGATGGATGCCGCCGTATTGCTCGCCGCGTCGGTCGTCGCGGACTCCGCGCCTATCGCAAGCAGGCCGCCCACGGCCAGGCCGGTTGCGTTCGCCGTTTCGTTATCCGTGGTCGTGGCTTCCACGTCGACCGAGCTGGCGGGCAGCGTGATCGAGTCACCCAGGGCAGCGGTGACGTTCGAACTATCGATAGCGCTGGCGACGGTCGCGTTCGCGCCGGCCAGGATGCCGCCGGCCGCAGCGGTCGATTCGGCGTTGGCCGTCGGGTCGCTACCCTGGGCAAGGGTGGCGTGAACGGTCAGTGCGCCTGAGCCGGCGTTGAAGGTCACGCTGTCGCCCAGAGACGCCAGCACGGTCGGGTTCGCCTCGGCGGTCGAGACCGACGCGCCGATGCCGATACCGCCCGCAACGGAAAGGCCGAAGGATTGAGCCTGGAGGTCCGGCGTGTCGGTCGCGGACACGAACGTGCCGCCGGTTACGCGCAGCGTGGTGCCGAGCGCGACGCCGGTCGGCGCGGCGGTCAGGCCGATGGTCGCGGTGACTGTCGCGCTGTCGGCGGCGTTGGCATCCGAGCCGTTGGCAGCCAGCCCCAGGCCGCCGGCCGCGGCGATGGCGTCGGCGTAGACCTTGCCCCAATCGCTCGCGGTCAGGCTAAGCTGGCCAAGGCCCGTCAGGCTCGATTGATCAGCGGTGGTCGCGGACACCGTGCTGGTCTTGCTCGCATACGCGACCGAAGCTCCCGCCGCGAGGACGCCGATCGAAACGTTCCCCGGTGCGGCGCAGGAACTGCCGGCCTGCGCGCACGGATCCCCGGCGTTCATCAGCATGCTGGTGCTGTCGATCGCGCTGATGCCGGTGTTGCCGTTGCTGCCGATATCCGTGCCGCCGAAACCGGCGGTCACGTTGTTGGCGATCACCGCGTCCGCGATCGAGGCGGAAATGGCGACGAACCCGCCGCTGCCGTCATAGGCGTTGATCTCGTTGCCGTAGCCGTTGCTGTTCGGCGCGTCGGACGCGGTCGCCGAAAGCGTCAGGGTACGCGTGGTGACGGTCGCGCCCGAGATGGTCGCGCTCACGTCGTCGTTCAGCCTGTCGAACCCGACCGACGCGCCGAAACCGAGGAGGCCGCCGACCGCCGCGCCGCCGATGGTCTGGTTCGTGCTGGTGCTGTCCGTCGCCTCCACAGAAACGCTGTCGTCCGCCGTGATCGTTCCGCCGACGATGCGCGCGGTCGTGCCGTCCACGGTTGGCGCCGTCAGCGCCGTTCCGGAGGATTGCACCGCGTCGCCGTCGATCTGGCTTTGCTGGGTGGAATCGAGGGACGTGTCGTTGCCTGTGAAGTGGCTGGCGCTGAAGCTGTCGACCGCGCCCAGCGTGCCGCTGCCGCTGCCGCCGACATCGCCGGACAGGTTCGTCTGGCTGTCGCTCGTGCCGCCCGGGCCCATGATGACGACGCTGACCGCGCCGCTGAGGCCGCCGTCGAGGCCCGCGCCGAGGCTGACCGCGATCGCGTCCACGGCCTTCGTGGTTGTCGCCTCGACCGTGACGTCCTTCGCCGCGACCGTGTCGCCGATCAGTTCGGCGGTATCGTTGCTCTTGATGATGACGACGCTGGCCGCGGCTCCGACGCCCGCACCCCCGATGCCGATGCCCAGCGCACCGGCTGTAGGGTCGATGACGTACGTGTTGTCCGCCGCGACGGAAAGGGACTGCGACTGCTGGCTGCCGTAGCCAAGCGTCGTGTCGTACAGGCCCGACTGGACATTGCTTTCCAGCACGTCGACGCTGGCGAGACCCGCGACGGCAAGGCCGCCCGCGCCCGCGCCGCTGACGGTCAGGTCGCTGAGGTGCTCGGTCGAACTGGCCGCGACCGTGACGCTGTTTTGGATGTCGACGCTGGTCGCGGTCTGCGTGGTGTGCGCCTGCTCGTCCGGCTGATCGCCGATATAGGCATCGGTCGAGTCCTCGACCGTCGCGACATAAAAAGCCGCCGCGCCGGCCGCACCGCCGAGCGCGCCCGCCCCGGCAAGGTTGCCGGCGGCGTCGAAGTCGGTCGCGCCGACGTTCATCGACTGCGCATCCGCCGTTCCGCCGCTCAGCGAGCCGGTCGTGGTCGCGTCGAAGGTGTTGACGATGCCCGAGCCGGCAAGGCCCGCGCCGCTGAGCGCGACGCCCGCGACCAGGCCAACGGTGTTCTGTTCGCTGTTGGCGGACACGGTGACGGCGCCCGCGGCAGCGCCGCCGACGCCGATGTTGCTGTTCGTGATCGAGGCCGTGGTGGCGCGGTTGAAGACGGTGACGCCCGCCGCACCGGCAGCGCCGACGTCGCCGCCCGCCGCCGCGCCGGCGACGAAGTTCGCGGCGAAGATCAGGCTGGAGGCCGTGACGTCGACATTGGCCGAACCCGCGCCGGTTATCGAGCCGTCGATCACGGCTTTGTCGATGGCAGCGGTCGTGGTGCCGCCCATGAGATCGACCGCGGCATTGAGCGCGATCGCGGCGCTCTCGCCCGTGCTGACGCCGATGGCGGCGGAGATGTCGCCCACATTCTCGCTCGATGCGGCGTTGACCGCGATGCCGTGGATCGTCTTGGTGCCTTCGCCCAGCAGCTTCAGCTCGGATTCGGGATCGTTGCCGCTCGGATGCGCGCCGACCATGTCGGCCAGGTAGGTCGACGTGTTGCTGGTGCTGTTGCCCGACAGGTCGAACATCGTCGAGGCGTCGAGCGCGCTCGACGGCTGGCCGTTCGCGACCGTGGCGGCGTCGCCCTTGCCCAGCGCCGTCACGCTGGTTCTGGTCGAGGTATCGTCGCCGATCGTCGCGCTGGTGGTGCTGCCGATATCGTTCACTTCGACCGCAAGGCCCGCGCCGGTGCCGCCCACGCCGATGCCTGCCGCGCCGGCCGCGACCTGGACCGAATCGGCGTCGCCCGCCTCGACCACGACATTGTTGTTCGCGATGACCGTGGAGCCGTCCCCGATGCCGGAGGACGTGCTGCCGGAAATGAGATTGGTCGCGATCGAACCCGCGCCCGCGTTGCCCGAAGCGGCAAGGCCGACGGCGATCGTATCGATCGTCGCCTGCGTAACGGCCGAAACGGTCACGTCGCCGGCCGTCAGGCTGAGATCGTTCTTGCCCGCGTCGCCGTCGATGCCGGCGGTCGTGGTGTCGCCGATGGCGTTGAGCGAAATGGCGGCGCCCGCGGCGTCCCCGCCCGAAGCGGACAGGGATCCGGACAACGACTGAATGAGCGATTCGTTCGAGGCATCGACGTTGATCAGCGCGCTCGAGTTGTCGAGCGTCGTCTTGCCGCCGATCGTGGCGCTGGCGGTGTTGCCGATGTCGTTGAGCGCGACAGACAAGTCGAGGCCCGGACCGATGCCGGCGGCGACGGCGCCTGAAACCGCGATGGTCTGGATCGTGCCGTTTTCGCTGCCATCGACGGTAAGGCGGGAGAGCGTGCCCAGAGTGGCGTCGGTTACGCCTGCCTTGGTTTTCCGGGAATCCTGGTTGTAATCGACGGCCGCGCCGACTGCGGCGGCGATGCCGTCCTCGCCACTCGGGAACGTCAGCGTGAAGTTGCCGGCCAGCGACCGGATGGTCGAGCTGTCGTTCGCGTTCACGGTCAGTCCAGGAGCGTCGATCGTCGTGGTGACGCCGCTCGCGCCGACTTCCGCCGCCAGCGTTCCGTCGACGATGTTGGCGGTTCCAGAGCCGATGAACGAGAAACCGTCGGTGGTGGAGATCGCGATACCGGCGCTGATGATCGCCATTTCGGCGGTGTCGCTGGTGCTGACGACCACGTTGCCGAGGGCGCCGGTCGAAGTCAGGCTCGAATCCGAAACGTTCGCGGTCACGTCGTCGTGGATGTACGCGCCGGAAAAGCCAATGCCGGCCGCGACGCCGCCGATCGCCACCTGGCCGCCGACTTCCAGGATCGCCGCGCCGTCGGGACCTATGGACAGGACCTGCGGCAGGCCGGCCGCACCGAAATCGACCAGCGATTGCGCGGCTCCCGCCGTGCCGATCTGCGCGGTGAGAGCCGCATTGCCGTTGTCGCCCGCCGTCACGTCGATCCCGCAGTTCGCGACGCCGTCGGAGCAGGTCGTCTCGCTGCCGCTCACCTTGATGGTGCTGCCGCTCGCGATTTCGGCCTTCACCGTCCGGTAGATCTCGCTGTAGACCGCGCCGATGGAAAGCGAACCATCCGCGCCATAGCCGCCCTGGACCGCCGCGGAAAGGATCCGCATCGGGTCGTTCGCCGATATGTCGACCGTGCCGAAATCCTGGATCGTGGAGTTTTCGACGCGCGCCGCGACCGCGTCATAAGCCAGCTGCGAGATCGCGTCCGTGCCGCTGGGGTCGCCGATCAGGGCAAGGTTCACGCCCGCGCCCGCGCCGACACCCTTGCCGCCGTAGAACGAGCCGCCGCCCATGCCGATCAGCTCGTTGTCGTAGCCCGCGATCTCGACCGCTCCGGACTTGTTGCCGGTGACGGCAGAACCGATCACGGAGGCGTCGCTTGCGTCGTCGCTGCGCACGATGGTGGCCGAGGCGGCGACCGCCGCCGAGTTGCCGCCGTTCGTGTCGGCGGCGAGGCTGAGGCCGATATCGACGGTGAAACCGCCCGACAACGCTTCGACCGTCAGCGCGTTGGCGTGCTGGATGTTCGAGCCGGCGAGGTCGGCGCCGGTGATGTTGGCGCTGTCGTCGTACGCAACCGCGCCGGCGATCGCGGCGCTGGTCGTGGATTGCTGCGTGCCCGCAAGCGACAACGCCGCCGCGCCGGAGAGCGAGAACAGCGAAGTCGCGCGCGTCGCGCCGACGCTGACGCCGACTCCGCCCGTGCCGAGGTACTGCGAGACCGTCGCGCCCTGCAGCCACGCCTCGGTGTCGAGGGTGTTCAGGGTCACGGTGCCGCTGCCCGAAACGGCAAGGCCGAATGACTGCGACCCTGTCGCGCCGGTGGACGGGGTTGGGCTGGTGTCGCTGTCCGCGTCGCTGGCGCTGGTCGGGGCAGGGGTGCCGCCGCCGGACGAGTCCTGCGCGCCGCCGCTGCTGGAGGTCGCCTTGTCGGCAAGGTCGGCGATCAGGCCGTCCGCGTTGCCCGAAAGAAGGTCCGTGACCGGTCCCTGGATCGACGAGATCTCGCTGGAAAGCCCGCTGAAGAACGAGGTTGAATCGCCTTGCGACGAAGTGTCGCTGTCGCCGCCCGAACCACTGCCGCCGCTGCCGGACCCGCTGCCGTTGGATGGCGCACTGCCCTTTTGCTCCGATCCCGCGATCGCCAGCGTGCCGTCAGTGCCGCTTGTGGTCGCGGTGACGCTGAGAGCGTTCGTGTCGATATATCCGGCGGCGTTGAAAGCCTGGCTGGTCGCCGCTGCCGAGTCCATACCCGCGACGATGGCACGGTCCGCCGTGGCGTCGCCGACATAAGCATCGGTGGTGGTGCCCGACAGGCCGATCGCCACCGACGCGCCGATCGCGGCGTCAGTCGATTGCGTCAGGTCGCCCGCGACGTTGAAGATCTCCATGTTCTGCGCGGCCGCGACATCCACGCTCGGCGCCGAAACCTGCGCGTTTTCGCTGACGACCGCATGGGTGGCGTTCGACAGGTCGAGGAAAGACACGTCGCCGGTAATTCCGACGCCCGCGCCGCTGCCGGACGACGCGGTGACGATCAGGCCGAGGTCGGTCGTCGTTGCCTCGACGCTGACGCCGCTGTCGCTGTCGACCACCGCGCCCGCATCGATGCCAGCGACGGTGTTGCCGCCCGCCGTGACGATATTGGCCGAGCCGCCGACCGAAGCGTCGCCGCTGCCCGGCTGGCTGAGGATGGTATCGATGAAGATGGTGCTTGAATTCGCCGCGACCGTTACCGCCATCGGGACCGCGAAGGTCGCGGTGGGGCTGGCGCTTGCCGGATCGAAAGCGCCATAGGTCGTCTGGTAGGCGCTGCTCTGGAACGGATCGAGCGACGTATCGCCGCCATCGACCTGAACGGTCCAGTTAGAACCGCCGCCCGTGCTGGAGATATGAGCGCCGGCGCCGACCCACGCCGCCGTGTTGTCGCTCAA
This sequence comes from Alphaproteobacteria bacterium, assembly GCA_965199265.1. Classification (GTDB taxonomy): domain Bacteria; phylum Pseudomonadota; class Alphaproteobacteria; order CALMVH01; family CALMVH01; genus CBDAQV01. The sequence continues at coordinate 88,781 of CBDAQV010000001.1, forward strand.
TTCGACGTAGTCGATCGAGCCGTAGACTCCGCCCGTGCTGGCCGAGCCGGAAGCGGCGGCAAAGCCGTTCGACAGGCCGATCTGGCCCGAGAAGTCGTCGTAGATGCCTTTCAGGCTGGTAAGGTCGCCCTTGACTGTCCAGCCATCGGTCGCCGTCTGTTCCGCGCCGCTGAGCGACAGGCTGCCGGGAAGATCGGTGATTACCGTCTTGCTGTCTGTGACCGCCCCAATGCCGGTCTGCTCGTCCGTCAGGATGCCGTTGTCCACAGGCAGGGTGAAGTTGGCGGCGACCGCGACGTCCGGCGCGGTGACGCTGGCCTGCGGCGCGACCAGCGCGGAGGTGTTGTTGGTGACATTGGTGATGGCGACCGCCGCGTCGACGGCGAAGCCGGTGCCCCCGCTGCCCGACCCGCTGCCCGAAGAAGCCTTGGGATTGCTGGCGCTGGTGCCGGTATCCTTGGAGTCGACGGAACCCGAGTTGGCGGAGTTCGAGCTGTTGGCGTTGCTTTCCAGGCCGCCATCCCACGCGGTCGCCAGAACGGCGACGCCCTGGCTGGCCGTGACCTTGGGCGCCTGCGCCGTGGCCGGCGCGCCGTCGCCGCTGGTCGGGTCGACATAGCCCTCGATCACGGCGGAGGTATCGTGCGTGACATTGTTGTAGGCGACGACGCCGCTGACCTGCGCGGTATTGCCCGCGTCGGTGAACAGCGTGCCGAGATACTTCTCGATGTAATCATTCTCGACGTAGTCGCCGGTTTCCTGGTTGCCGGTCGGGCTCGGGCTGCTGGCGCTGCCGCCCGTGACGCTGGCGGCGTCGACCGTGTCGCTGACGCCGATCGTGTCCGCCTCGACCAGAAGGTTGGCCGGAACGCTGCTGTTCTGGCCGATGCTCGCGCCCTCGATCGCGGTCGCGCTGGTGTCGATGAACGCCAGGCCCACGGCTCCGCTGCCGACCGCGGAGGTGCCCCCTGCGGTTGCCGAGGCGTTGGTGGCAAAGGCATCGTCGTTGCGCGCGATCAGGCTGATCTGGCCGGCGGCGTTGACGGCCGCGCCGGTGGCGATGATGGCCGTGGTGGTGATGTTCGCTTCGTTGATGTCCAGCGTCAGCGCGACCGGCGCGTTGGACGAGGACGTGGTCGCGGTCGGCGAACCGATGGCGAGGTCGTGCGAAGCGATCTCGATATTCGAGGCCGAACTGATCGTGGCGTCGTAGCCGATCAGCGTGCTCGCGGCGCCGGTGATCTCGCTGACCGTGGTGGCGAGGCCGATGCTAGGCTGATTGGTGTTGGAGGTCGCCTCGGTCGCAAGCGACTGGATGGTGACGCCGGTGCCGGCGGCATCGGTCGCGGAGACGTTCGCGCCGTTCAGCAACGTGACGCTCGATGCCGCGCCGGCGTGCATGTAGCCGATGCCGTCGAGCGGGATGGGCAGGCCCAGCGTCGAGGCGTTGAGGCCCAGCTCGCTGGTGATGTCGTTGGCGGCCGCCCCTGTGAGTGCCGTCAGGCTGGCAAGGCCCGTTGTCTCGGCATCGCTGGTCGCGACGATGGAAACGGAGCTGCCGGTGATCGCGCCGGCGACGTTGATGGTCGCCGCCGCATCGGCCGTGCCTTCGCCGGAAAGCATCGTCGCGTTTGCCGCCAGCGTGACCGCGCCGCCAGTGACGACGGCGCCCTTGCCGACGGTGATCGTGTCGCTGGAGCCCGCGGCGTCGATTGAGCTGGACGGGGTCTGCGACTGTGCCGCTGTCAGGATGATGCTGCCCGCCTTGCCGCCGGTGGAAGCGGCCGCGTTCAGGATCGCACCCGCGGTTGTGATGCCGCTCGCCACCGTCGTACCGGCCACGACGATGTTTTGCCCCGTAATGGCGATGTTGCCCGATGCGGCGCCCGCCATGCCGACCGTGTCGATGTTGGCTCCCGCCGCAAGGGTCACGGTTCCGTAAGGACCCTGCTGGGTTCCGGTCGCGCAGTCGCCGACGCAGTAATTGCCGCCGTTCGTGATCTGCAGCCCGCTGATCGTAAGGTCCGGCGGATCGAACGAGACCGTCCCTGCCTTGCCGGCTGTCGCGGACAGATCGTAGGTGACCTGGCCGACAGCGATCGACTCATCCGCCGAGAGTTCGACATTGCCGGCGTCGCCCGTGCCGCCGGCATGGGTCGAAAGCTGCACGCCATTGCCGACGACCAGATTGTTCGTCGCCTTCACCGTGATGCCGCCGCCGCCCGAGTTCACGCCATGGCCGCTGGCGCTGAGCCTCGTGCCCGCGTCGATCGCGATGTCGTGGCCCGCCGTCACCTGGATGTTGCCCGCGTTCCTGCCTGCCGCGCCATCGACGCTCATGGAGCCGCCGATTTCAGCGTCCGTCGCCGCGACGATCTCGATTCCATCGGCGCTTTCGACCAGGTCGGTCCCTTCCTTGAGACCCTTGGTGTTCACCGAGGCATCGAACAGCTGCTTGGCCGCAAGCTTCGCCTCGATCGTGCCGGTGGACGCCACCTGATAACCGCGCAGCCTGACCGAGGCTTTCGCGTTGATCGCGCCCTTGATCGAGATCAGACCATCCTTCGAGACGGGCTCGTCTCCGGCCTTGATCGCCGTGACCGCGCCGGCATCGACCTTGCCCAGCGCGCTTACGACTTTGTCGAGGAACGCCGCTGTCGGCGTCGTGACGGTGAGGGCGCCGACATTGACCGCCCCTTGCGCCCCGACCACCATCCCGTACGGGTCGGCAAAATAGACGTTTCCGCCGATTCTGCCGTTCTTGAACGAGTTCAGCGTTCCTTCCACGTCAACCGCGCTGTCGCGGACGACGTTGATCAGGCTGTTCGCTTGCCCAGGAACGATCAGGTTGACCGTGGCGCCGGTTCCAACGGTGAAATTCTTAAACGAGTTGAACGCGTCACCGCCCGACATCGTCCCTGTCGTGACCGTCTTTGCCCCGGAATCCGGGGTCACAATAGTCTGCGTGCGTCCGTCAGGTGTGATCTGCGTCACCACCTGCGCCGCATGCGCGGGCAGCGCCCCATCCAGCATGACCATCGCGACCAGGGCAGTCGTGCCCCTGAGCAAAGCAAGCAGGCGCGAGAACTCACTCTGCGACGGAACGATCCTGATCATGATTTTTTCGCTAGAGATGTTTAACAAGCCAACTTATAAGGAAGTTCCAGCCTGGGTACAATATTTTTAATTATACTGTTGAGAGATACAGTCGTTATTTGAGACAAGGCCACCATTTCGCGCCTCTTCGTTCACGGATTTCATGCAAATCCCACCGAAGGGTCGCGACGTGGTCTGGCGGTCTCATCGGGTTAACAAGTAGCGCGGCTGTAGGCTGACCAGGATGTCGCATAAGCCTCTACACGCTTTATCGACAACTTGGCAGTAGAACCTGTCTGGGTTCGCGCTTGCGAGTCATGGTTGCGCGTTGCTGCAGGAACACAATACACTGGTCTTCGATAGAGACCGTCTTTGGCGGGACGGCTCTGACCCGCATGCTTTGGCATTGCACCTGCCCGGACCAGGCACTCACACCGGCGAAGCTGATCCGCAGCGATCGCCAGATGTCTGGCGAGCGGAAAGCGCACGGCTGAGCCATCCGAAGCTGCGGTCGACCACACAGCGGCGCGGCAGAACCTCGCAGCCGGATTGATTGTCGTTGCGCCGGGTGACCTCGATCCGAAGTCGAGACAGGCTGCCTTATCCAGCAGCTTGCGGGATCATATGCGCCATCAGCGAACAGGTGCCATTCGGGTTTTTAGACCTGCCTGGGACAGCATCGAAACTAGCGAATTTCCCGAAAAGCCAAACTGAAACGACAGTCTACAACGGGCAAAAACTGTCCGAAATCACCAACTTACATTAAACCGGGACGTACAGATGTCCGCACACCGCCCTTTCAGCCATTACCGCACAAACCTCGCGCGCGGGACGACTGCGTGGTTGGCGATTAGGATTCGAACTTGAGAACGATCACGCTGCTGTTGCACTTGCGTCGGACATAAATGGAGTTGTCCACGACAAGAGACTTTTGGGGGGCTGGGCGCGAGAAGGCCGCTTCGGATCGATGTCTCTGGTCGGAACCCCGCGCAAACGCCCGAAGCCTGCGGCGTAAACCAAATAAATGGCAAAACATAATGAGATTAGTGGTTTAGTGGCTGGGGCGCCAGGATTCGAACCTGGGAATGTCGGTACCAAAAACCGATGCCTTACCGCTTGGCGACGCCCCATCGTCCGGGATGAGATAGGGCCGGGACAGGGGAAGGGTCAAGCGTCTTGCCCGACGTGCCCCCAATCTGCCTGGCTGTCCAGCAACTTGCCTGCTTTGACCCACCAGCCGCCGTGCGCCTTGCGTACGGTTTCGGCGGCGTCGCGCGCTTGCGCCGCCGCGGCGTAAAGGGCAAGGCACGTTGCGCCGCTGCCCAGCATGCGCACCAGCAAGCAGTCCCGAGTGGCTTCCAACGCCGCCAGAACGGTGCTGATCTCCGGGCGGACACCGATGGCGGCAGCGGCAAGGCCGTTGCCCCGGCGCTCCAGTATTCCCGCCAGTTCGGAGGCGTCGCGCGGGGCGATGTCGAAACGGCCTTCGGGTGCGAACGGCCCCGCTCGCGCGGCGAAGACCTCTTTTGTCGGGCAGGCGACGCCCGGATTGGCAAGGACGATGAAGGCAGGCGGCAGGGAGGGGCAGCCGTCCAGTCTCTCGCCGGTCCCGCCCATGAAGCAAGGACGGCTGGCGACGCAGACGGGTACGTCGGACCCGAGCGAGCGGGCGACCTCGCGAACCGTCTCGCCCGCCGGGTCAAGGCCCCACATCCGGCACAGCAGGCGCAGGGTCGCGGCCGCATCCGCGGAGCCGCCGCCTATCCCGGAAGCCACGGGCAATGCCTTGCGCAGAGTCAGCGCCACTGCCGGAGTGCGGCCGGCGGCGATCGCCAGCCGGTGGGCGGCGCGGGTGATCAGATTGTCCTCGCCTGACTCAAGTCCGGCGGCGAATGGCCCTTCAATCGACAAGGCAAACGCGGGCGCCGCGCGCGCGCGCAACTCGTCACCGACGTCGGCGAAAGCAACAAGGCTGTCGAGCAGGTGGTAGCCGCGCTGGTCCTTGCCGAGGATGTGCAGGTAGAGGTTCAGCTTGGCGGGGGCAAATTCACGCATATCCACAACAGGTTAAAGGACCGGGGGGCCTGGTATTTGAACCGGCAGGCTGCGGCAAATCGTTTCGCCAGCCAGCACGGTCGCGGTGTTGCCCGGCAGCTCGACTCCGCCACCCGTCGTCGAACAGCCCGGACGCGATGCCAGCACGATTGTCCTTTCGGCGCCCGCGACCGGCACGATCTGGGCCATGTCCGCGAAATTGCATGCGACGGCCACGCCGCTGTGGCGCATGACCAGCCACTGAGCGTCCGCGTCGAAGGTTACCTCCGCAGCGGCGCTCTTTCCGAAGCCGGGAACGGAGTGACGCAGGGCGATCAGGCCACGATGCCATGCCAAGACGGACGCGTGTTCATTCTTTTCCAGATCGCTCCAGTCCAACTTCGAGCGCTCGAAGGTTTTCGCGTCCTGCGGGTTGGGAATTTGTTCTGGATGCAGGCCGTAATCCCCGAAGCTGTTCGCTCGGCCTTTCATCGTCGCTTCCGCGACGTGAGCGTCGCGGTGGTCGGTGAAGAACTGGAACGGCGTCGACGCGCCCCACTCCTCGCCTTGGAACAGCATCGGCACGAAGCGCGACAGGATCGTCAGCGCCGCGCCAATCTTCACTCGCTCGATATCGATCCTGTGCCCGGGCCGGTCGCCTAGCGGGCGGTTGCCGACCTGATCGTGGTTGGCGTTGAAGACGATGAAATGGTCGGCCGAAATCTGCCTGTACGGGCGTCCCAGCCGCTTGTTGCGGTACTCGGAATACTGACCGTCGAACACCACCGCCTGCTTCAGGGCCTTGGCCAGCAGCTCCATCGAGCCGAAATCGTGGTAGTAGCTGCGGCGATCCCCGCTCAGCAACGTCAGCAACGAGTGGTGGAAGTTGTCGACCCATTGCGCGTCGAGCCCAAGGCCCCCCTTTTCGCGGCTTGTCACGATGCGCGGATCGTTCTGGTCGAACTCCGCCGTCAGGACCAGATTCCGGCCGATCTTGCCGGACAACGCCTCGACTCGCTCGCTGAGCTCCTCCATCAGGTGCAGGGCGGAGCGGTCGCGCAGCTCGTCCATCGCGTCGATGCGCAGACCGTCGAAATGGTAGTCCTCCAGCCACATCAGCGCATTGTCGATGATGAAGCTGCGGACGTGGTCGCTTCCCGGGCCGTCGAGGTTGATCGCCTCGCCCCACGGCGTGTGCTCGTCCTTGTTATAGGGGCCGAACCGGCCTGCATGGTTCCCTTCCGGACCTAGGTGGTTGTAGACCACGTCGAGCAGTATGGCGAGGCCGTGCGCGTGGCATCGGTCGACAAAATCCTTCAGTTCGCCGGGGCTTCCGTACGCAGCGTACGGTGCGTAGAGGTAGACGCCGTCGTACCCCCAATTTCGCGATCCCGATGCCTGGTGCACCGGCATCAACTCGATATGGGTGATGCCAAGGGCCTTGAGGTAGGGCAGCTTTTCTACCGCATCCCGGTACGTGCCGCCGCTGGTGAACGTGCCGATGTGAAGTTCGTAGAGCACCGCCTCGGACAGTTCGGGCGGCCGCCATTCGCCATCCGTCCAGCCGTGCGCGTGGTCGACGACAACCGACGGCCCGTGCGAGCCTTCCGGTTGCCAGCGGGAACGCGGGTCGGGGTAAGTCTGCTCCAGGTCGTGGTTGAGGCGGAATTCGTATTTCGTGCCCGGACCGGCTGACTCAAGGTCGGCGTGCCACCGCCCTTGCTCGTCCCGGCTCATGGGGTGCTCGAAGCCGTCGATGACCACGTCCATGCTGGTGATCTCGCCGTTGGGCGCCCAGACCTCGAAGTTTTGCATGCCGCCAACATCCCGTTCATCGGTGATCAATGGAACGGGATTAGCATTGGTTTTGAAGGCCGCGGCAAGGCAAATATTAGTGTCACAGGGGTATGTCGGCAGCGCAGCCGGCAGGCCGTTTCCAGGTTCGGGTTTCGGGGCTGATCGGCTCTCCGGCGAGCCGGCACGCGCGCGAAACAGGCTTGCCCGGCGCATGAGCCGAGCCCCTTGCGCGTGTGCGGAAAGAGTACACCGCGCCGAACCTGCCGGTCATAGTTCAGCCTTAATGCAACGGTACCGTAGCGTTTAGTTACGGTACCGTTTAACTTCAGCAACAATGGAGAACATCATGACACTCAGACTTGCGGCCATCGGCTTTCTGACAGCAGCGTCCCTGGCCGTGGCGCCGGTCACGCCCGCGTCCGCGCACGGGTTCCGGCACCACGGGTTTCCAATAATTGGCGGCCTGTTCGCGGCGGGCGCCGTGGTCGGCGCTGCCGCCGTTGCGGTTGCGACCGCCCCGGTGCGGATCATCGCCAACGCGGCGGCGCCCACCTATTACGTCCCTCCCGCAGCCTATGCTTACCCGCCCTACGGGTACCGCGGCGCGCCTGTCGCTTACGCTTACCCGCAGCCGGTCTACGCGTACCCGGCGCAGGCATACGCCTACGCCCAGCCCGTCTACGCCTACCCGCCGCAATAGCTTGACCCGTACCGACCCGCGGCCGGAAGCCGCACGAAGCGGCGGCCGGCCCTCGCGCGCCGATGCCGAGCAGATCGCCGGTCAGATCGTCGACGTCGCCCGCGACCTGTTCTTCACGCATGGCTACGGGGCCACCAGCGTCGAAACCATCGCCCGGCATGCCCGCATTTCGAAGCGGACCTTCTACCATCGTTTCAAGAACAAGGCGGCGGTTTTCAGCGCCGTCGTTCACCGGCTGGTTCAGGGCATCAGCCCCGCCGACGTCGACGGACTGTTCGAGGGCCGCTCGATCGAGCAGATCCTGCATGTCCTGGCGACCGCGATCCTGCAAGCCTCGCTGGCGCCGCAAACGCTGTCCCTGCAGCGCCTGATCCTGTCCGAGGCAACGCGCTTCCCGGAACTCGCGCTGGTCATGAACGAGCAGGGCGCGCGCCAGGATGCGATCCGGCGGATCGCACGGCTTCTCGAGAGCGAAGGGCCGTCTGGGCGCATCGCCGTCCAGGACCCGTTCCTTGCCGCCGAGATGTTCCTGCAGATGGTGGTCGGCGTCCCGCAGCGCCGGGCTCTGGGGCTGGGCGCCGCGATGACGCAGGACGAGCTGAAATCCTGGGCGCGCCAGGCGGTGGATCTTTTCCTGCACGGCTGTGCGGCACGCTCGCGCGAGGGCGGGAGGTAACAGGGCTGCCGGCCTTCCGTCAGCCGCCTCGTTTCGCCCGCGCACCGTCAAACGGGCGCGGGCTGGTACGCCTCGGTAAGACGGTTTACAAAGCGCTCGCGGCCGATCAGCCGCAGGATCTCGAACAGTGGCGGTGTCCGGTCCTGGCCGGTCGCGGCGACGCGGGTCAGCATGAATACCGTCTTGTCCTTGACGCCATGCGACGCGGCAATGCCGCGCATGCCCGTTTCCCACGTTGCGTGATCGTCGGCCGGATCGTAAAGCTGCGCCGACGCATGCAGCAGGGCAGGGATCTTGTCCGTCTCGGGGCAGATCTTCTCGAACAATGCCGACGCCGCTTTCCTGAAGGTCGCGTCGAAGAAATAGGGCGTGTTCAGCAGCATGTCGCCCAGTTTCTGGTTACGCTCAGGCTCAAGGGCGAACACACGGTCGGCGTAGGCGGTGTCCTTTTCGATCTCGGCCAGCAACGCCGCAACGGTGGAAAGCTCCATCGTCGGCCCCTCCTCGCCGCTGACCACGTCGGGCAGGCGCCCGGCCGCGAGCAGGAAACGCAGGTAGCCGGTGACCAGCAGGCGCAAGTCGTCCGCCGACCGCTTTGTCGCGGGATCGGCGCCTGGGTGGCCGACATAGTGCCCGTTGATGAAATTCAGCAGCTTCATGTCCGCGACCGGGCCGGTACTGGGCAGATGCGACGGCTCGACCAGGCGGCTGAATTCCGACAGGTCGTAGATGTCCTTTTCTTCCGGGTGCGCCCACATGACGCGCGTCAGGAAGTTGGTGATCCCGGCGGGAAGGTAGCCTTCGACCTTGAACCACTCGACGGATGTGTCGCCGTCGCGCTTGGACAGTTTCTTCCGGCTCTCGTTGCGCAGCAGCACGGTGTGCAGAAAATCGGGGGCCTTCCAGCCGAACGCCTCGTAGAGCAGCACGTGCTTGGGCGCGGACGGGATCCATTCCTCTCCGCGCACCACGGTGGTGACGCGCATGAAATGGTCATCGACCACGACGGCGAGATGGTAGGTCGGAAAGCCGTCCGACTTCATCAACACGCTGTCGTCTACGGCAGTGCTGTCGAAGTCGATCCGGCCGCGTACAAGGTCGGTGAAAGAAATCTTCCGGCGCTCGGGGACTTTCTGCCGAATCACGCTGGTCTCCCCGGCGGCAAGGCGCTGCGATACCTCGTGCGGGTCGAGGGTGCGGCAGTGCCAGTCGTAGCGCGTGGTCCGGTCCAGCCGCGCCTGCTCGTCGCGCAGGGCCTGAAGCCGTTCCGGGGTGCAGAAGCAGTGATAGGCATGGCCGGTGGCGGCCAGATGCCTGGCCGCGACCTGGTAAAGGTGCAGGCGCTCGCTCTGCACGTAGGGACCGTAAGCACCGCCTATGCCCAGCGGCCCCTCGTCGGGCGGCGTGCCCAGCCACGTGTGCATGTCGACAAGCGCCTGGCCCATGCCTGGCACCAGGCGGGCGCGGTCGGTATCTTCCAGGCGCAGGATGAAGACGCCGCTGGTTTTCCTCGCCAGCGCCCAGTCGATCACCGGCTGCATCATGCTGCCGATGTGCGGGCTGCCGGTGGGGCTGGGGGCGAAGCGGACTACCAGCGCGCCGTCGGGCAACGGGCGCGACGGGTACAGGGTCTCGAAATCCCCCAGCGTCCTGCAGGCGGTGAACTGGTCGAGTGTCGGCGCGTCGGCCATCGTGCGGAACCTGGTTGTCGTGCGTGTGACGGTAGGGCGCGAACTTAACCCACGATCCGGGGCCAACGCAATGTCGCCCGGGCAAGGCGCGAGTTACTAAGGCGACCCGTCGGGCAATGCGCCGCGCGGCGGGCGGGGCGCGGCGGCGGCCAGCGACGTGTTGGCTGTTGCGCCAGGGACAGGCACGTAACCGGCTTCGATCTGCGCATGGCGTGGGACGATGCGGTACAGAGTGTCGATTCCCTGCCGGGCATCGATTTCGCCGATTTTGTAAGCGTTGGTCTTCTTGTCGAGGCCGGTGTGGTAAATTACCCGCATCAGGTGCGTGAACCCTTCCTTCTCCTCATCCTGGTCGCACTCGACCGCGACGTTGTCGCCGGTTTCGTCCGTCACGCTGGTAAAGGTGAAGTCGCCGTTACCATGCCGTTCGAAGGTCTTGAAGCTTCCCAGTTTGCGCCGTTCGCCCGCAAATTCCTTCGGCGCTCCGGCGTGGTGCAGCAGGCTGTCATGCTTGGTGCGGCGGTACAGCAGGGGGCTTTCCTCGACCAGACCTGGGAGCGTCCGGTCGGCGATGACGAAAATGCGATCCTTCCTGTCGCGCCAGATCCGCTTGACATGCGACAGGAACGTGGAGCCGTCGGGCAGTTCGATCTGCCGCATCTTCTCGAACAGGTTCAAGACGGTCGCGCGGCGCTGCGCGTCCATTTTCCGGTAGAACGCTTCGCCGCTTTGCCCCTGATGGCCTTCGATGTCGTTGCTGGAGGAAAGAATGGCTTTTTCCTGCTCCGGCAAGCAGTCGAGCGCAGGAAAAAGGATGTCGCGCTTGGGCGGAGTATGGCCTTGACCCCTGAACCAAGTGACGATCTTGTTGCCGGCCTGGGGCGGCGCGAAAGCCTCCATTGGAACCGCCTGCGCGGCCGCGGAAGAACCGAGCGCAACAAAAAGGGCGGACACGCAAGATGCCCGCGAAACAATATTCGGCAAGTCCACGATTCAGCCTTCCGCGAATGCAGAAGTTACTTTCTTCCGATGCTTACTCCTCCGCCCGTCCGTAATCAACGTAATTACTCGATCACACGGGCTTCGGCCAAAGTGTCGACGCGGCTCGCCAGCAACACGGACCGTGCCGCTCGAAAGGCCCCCGCAAGCTTGCCACAAAATGGCCTCGTGATCTTTGCGCCCGGACGGGCTAGACACCCTCGATGAAGTTCCGTCCTGCTTTTGCTTGTTTCTTGCCCGGCGTCGCCGCGGTGCTGCTCGCCCTTTCCCCGGCATCCTCGCAGCCTGCCAACAACGTGCAGTTCCCAGGTAAGGATGGCGCGAAGGGCAGCAAGGCTGCGTCCGCCAAGCCGCCCGCCAACACCTCGATGGTCGACGAGGAGCGGTTTGCTGCCCTACCTCGAACAGGTCATGGCGTGGCAGCGCGAGGCAGTGGCGGTCGAGGTGACTCCGGGCAGCGCGCGCGAGTCCCTTTTGAAGGACGCGCTGTCGCAAAGCTCGACCAAGGTCCTCAATTTCAGTTTCCAGTTCGCGCGTACCCAGGCCGACGCGATCGACCGGCATTCGGCTACGGGGACCCCTTCGGATCAGGAAGCCGACCGCGCCCATCTGCAAACGGCGCAGGAAAAGGTCGCCGGCCGCATCGCCGACTTGCAGGCTCAGGTCGCGGCAGCGACCGAAGGGTTGCGCACCGCCCCGGCCAAGCAACGCGCCGACCTGAAGGCACATCTTTCCGACTTGCAGGGACAGCTCAAGTTCGCCTCGGCGCAGCAGGACTTGGTGAACAACGTCCTCGGCGTGTTCAACGGACTTGAAACCAGCACGAACACGGGCCTGCTCGGCAAGGTCAACACGCTTGCCGACTCCGCGCTTGCCCCTGAAAAGCCGAGCCTGGCAACGACGAAAACCACCACAACGGTCGTCGACAAGAACGGGGTTCCCACCACCCCCTCGGCCGGCCTGCTCGACGAGACAAGCGACCTCTTCAAGCTATGGCGCGAGCTGCGCGATATCGAGGCCCTGTCGGCGTCCGCCATCGATCTGCGCAGGGTCAACAAGGAGTTCCTTGACGCATTGCGCGGCGGCCTGCGCGATACGATCAAGCAAGGCACGGCGCTCAGCGCGGCTTCCTCGCCGACCCCGGCCGTTCCACCCGCGCCGGCCTCCACGGCAAAAGCGCCCGCGACGCCGGTAGCCGGTACCTCGACTCCCGCAGATGAAAAGACAACCGCCCAAAAGATAGCCGCGGATGCTCTCAAGGAGAAGCCGCAGACGCTGGACGACGTGCTTGCGACGTTCAAGGAGCTTTCAACCGGCATCGTCCCGGTCACCCAGACAAATGTATGGCTGGACAGCAGTGTCCGTACGCTTGAGGAATGGCGGGTTACGATCAGAAGCGAGGTCGAAGTCCTGGCGCGGCGGATCGCCATGCGGCCTGGCCTTTCTTTCGCTCCTGGTCCTGATCCCGATCGCTGTTTCCGAAATAGCGCGCCTGGCCACGAACCGCTACGTTCGCGACGACAAGCGCCTGAAACAGCTACGCGCGGTCCGCAGGACGCTGCTGACGATCACCATACTCGTGATCGTCGTGCTCAGCCTTGTCAGCGAGGTGGGATCGATCGCCACTTTCGCGGGCGTGATCACCGCCGGCCTTGCCGTTGCGTTCCAGAACGTGCTGCTGTCACTGGTGGCGCACTTCTTTTTCTACGGCCGCTACGCAGTGCGCGCCGGGGATCGCGTATCCGTTCAAGGCGTTATCGGCGATGTGGTGGAAGTCGGCGCGGTGCGCTTCTACATCCGTGAGCTGGTTGAGGACGCCGAGCACAAACTGGAGGCGACAGGCAGGATCGCCGCGTTCCCCAACTCGATCCTGTTTCAGGTCTCGGCATTTTTCAAATACGTTTGACAGGCCGGCGAGCGGAGACTCCACGGCTGCTTGGATTGAGTTCCTCTGGAGCCCCGCGCGGTCACGCTGCCTTCAGGCTATCCGGAACCTTGCCGCCATTTTCCGCGAGCTTTGCGATTACCTGGGCATGCAGCCACACGTTCATGGACGCTGAGTCCGCGGTGTTGCCCGTATAATCCAGCTCCTTCGCCAGCTGCTTTCGTGCTTCCAGGCTGCTATCCAGGTCCAGAAGCTTGAGCAGGTCGACAATCGACGTCTGCCAGTTCAGAGTTTCGTTCTTCTTCGCGGCAAGGCCGGTCAGCACTGAATGCACGTCGACCTGCGCCAGCGGCGCGTCGGCAGGTATGGCCCCGGATGCGGCGGTTTGCTGCTGAGGTTGGGATTGCGGGGCGGGGCCGCCGCCCGGCGAAACGTTCGCGCCAATTGCCGCCGAAGCCGCCGGAACTTGCGTGGTGATCTGATTTGCTGCGTGGAATATCTTGGATATGATCGATCCGAGAATGCTCATGTGCGCTGTCTCCATTGACGAAAGTGTTGAGGGACGAAAGTGTTCAGGCCTGGAGCGCTTGAGGCGCTTCCATGTCGGCGGGGCTGGGAAGCTCGCCGCGGGGCGTCAGCTTGTCGACAAGCCCCGGCAATACATGCGCGAGCTCGGACAAAAGCGTTTGTGGCTGCATGCCGCTTTGGCTTGCCAGGTTCTGGATCTGTTCATCCCCCAACACGCCATGAAGCTGCTGCGGCGTAATGGGCTGGTTGGGACCTGAGCCTACCCAGGATTGCGCGACCTGCCCAAGCCCCGCCTGCTCGAAGCGGCCGAGCAGTCCCGACAAGGGGCTGTTCCCCGAGCCGCCCAGGCCTCCTGCAAGGCTGCCGAGGACACCACCCGATTGCCCGCCGGCGCTTTGGCTGGCAAGAAGCGTCATCAGCACGGGCACCAATGCGGACGACATACCTCCGCCTGAACTGAAGAGGGATTGACCGGGCTGCTGTGCCGTCCCCTGCGCCGGGTTCTGGCCGGCAAATCCGCCAAGAAGTTCTCCTAACAATCCCATGGCCTGATCCTCGGCGCCGAGATGGCGCTCGATGAGAACTCCGTGAGTTTGCGTTCGTTCCCACTCCGCTTCGTGAGGCGAAAATGACGCAATGGCGGCAGGATCGTGCGCCGTTGAATGCCGCAACCGCCATCTGTGCATAAAGCTGTGGACTGAATAAGCCTTCAATTCTATATTGAAGGTTCAACAGAACTGGCCGACACAATGCAGAAGAACAAAACGGGCGCGAGCGACAGACACAAGGCCGGCGGCTCGTACAGAATGACGACGCGGCTGATCGACGTTACCGTGGAGCCCGTCTACCTGGAGGACCAATCGTCCCCAACGGAAAATCACTATGTATGGGCCTATCACATTCGCATCACCAACGAGGGCGACCAAAAGGTTCAGCTGATGAACCGTCACTGGGAAATCACCGATGCGATGGGCCGCCGTCAGGAGGTCAAGGGGGCGGGCGTCGTCGGCAAGCAGCCCGTTCTCGAGCCAGGCGAAAGCTTCGAGTACACCAGCGGCACGCCGTTATCTACGCCGTCGGGGATCATGGTCGGCGAGTATCAGATGGAGGGCGCGACCGGCGAGCAGTTCACGGTAAGGATCCCTGCGTTTTCCCTCGATAGCCCGCACCAGCCGGTCCGGCTGCACTGACGCCTTACCCGTGCCCTGCTTGCGGTCCGCACTGATCGTCCTGTTCACCGCGGCGTTTTGCGGATGTCTGATGTTCGATCCGGTGCAAGCTGAAGAGGGTCCCGCTAACTCCTTCGATCCGATACCGCAGGCTCCTGTCGTGCCTGTTCCACCGCCGGCCGCCGCGCCCGATGCGCTACCCTCGTCGCAGGCCCTCACACCGGCCGATATCAGCCATCTCATGCAGATGATGTCCCAGATCCCGCCTCAGGGACCGCCGCCCGCCGCAGAAGCGGAGCAACAAAAAGCCTCTCCCGCCGGTCCCCCTCCAGCGCCTGGAACGGTGCCCGACCTTGCGGCGAACTGCAACGCAGGGCTGCTCACATACCAGTCGGCGAACCCTGACGTTCATGTCGGGCAATGCTCCGGGTTCATCGACGCTGTCATGCAGGACCTGCAGCTGCGCCGAAAGCAAGGCGACAAGCTGGGCATCTGTATCACCGGTCATGTCAGCGAGCTGGACATCATAAAGATATTCGCCGCGTGGGCGGGCCGGCACCCCGAACCTATCATGGCGCTCGATGGCGTGCATGCGGCGCTGAAGGAAGCATACCCTTGCGGAAAATGACGGTGCCGCCGGATCCTGACCGGTACGGAGCACTCGGGTAGACTGCGCCTGATGGGCTATTGCCCCATCCCGGGTACGGCGAAATGCCCGAGGTTGGCCGCGATCGCGCTCTCTGCGCCCTTGTCAAAATCGGCCATCATCTGGCGCGTCAGGTCGTCCCAGATGCGTTCCTTCTCAGCGAGGTCCTTGTCCTTGTCGGTCGTCACCTGGCGCGAGACGGTGATTTCGGCGATCGCGCTGTGCTGCCCGTCGCCACTGTCCGCGTCCAGTTCGACGTCCAGCCTGCCATCGTACTCGACGCGTCCGATCAGGCTTTTCTGCACGATGCTGGCGTCCTTGATGCCAACGCGCAGGTAACCGCTGCTCCCTACCGCCTTTACCCGCTCGTCAGCCCACAGCCGGACGGCGCGGTACGGCGGAGTTGGCGCGGCATGCTCCACATGCGGAAGCTCCTTGGGCGGCACGTACTCGTCCACAACCTGAACATTCCCCACGTAGAGCCGGAGCGCAGGCTCGCCGGCGAAATCCATCGGCGGCACGAACGGAACGTCTTCGTCGCTGCCGCAGGCGGCGACAAGGAGCAGCGGCAGGAAAATAAAAACCAGTTTCATCGTTAGTCCATCGTCCGGTCGTCAGAAGGTATACTTACGATTACAGAACTCGCACGTCACAATCAACTCGCCGTCTACTTTCAGTTCTTCCAGCTCGTCACTAGGCAAAGCGGCGAGAACGGTCCTGACCCGATCTTCCGAACAACGGCAGGCCTCGGCAACGCCGTGCGGCGGGAACACCCTGACTTCCTCCTCATGAAACAGGCGGAACAGCAGGGTATGAGGGTCGGGATCGCCCCCCTCGCGCCCCAGCGCCTCCTCGCGCGTGCATGTGCCGAGCAACAGTTCGCCGCGGCGCCAGTCATCTTCCGCCGCGCTGCCCATGACCCGGCTTCGCTCTTCTTCCGGCAAACGCTGTATGATGACCGCCGCGCCGCGCCAGCGGCCCTCGGCAAGCGAGGTGGCGAGGTACATGGCGGTTTCGAGCTGCTCGGATTGACGGAAGTAATGCGCCAGCGCTTCCGTTATCGTTTCGCCTTCCAGGGCCACGATGCCTTGGTAACGCTCGGTCTCAACCCCTTGGTCGACCGTGAAGGCGAGGTATCCCGCGCCTACCAGCTCCGGAAGCGAGGCGACCGGTCCGCGATCCTCCGGAAGGAAATCGGCGTCGAACTGGGCATAGCCGCGCACGTCACCGGCGCTGGTCACGTCGGCGACGATCAAGCCCACGGGGCCGTCTCCTTTCGCCTGCAAGGTGAACACGCCTTCGTACTTCAGCAGGCTTGCCAGCACTACCGCAGCGGTTACCGTCTCGGCCAGCAGCTGGGCCACGGCGAACGGATATCCGTGACGCCGGATGATGGCGTCGAGCACCGGGCCGAGCCGCACCAGCCGGCCACGCAGGTCGGGAAGCTCAAGATGGAACGGCAGCACGATATCGGCTGCGGCTTGCGCATGGATGTTCAGTTCGGGACCAATCATGGGTACTATACTACGGGCCTCCACAGCCCATGGACAACCTTGAATGAACAACCAGGCCCGGATACGCAAAGCCAGACCGCTGACACCCGAGCGGCTGGAAAACGCGGCGGTGTTCTACCTCGGCCGTTTCAGCAGCACGTCGGAAAATCTCCGGCGCGTGCTGGAGCGCCGGATCGCTCGCGCCCAGGACCTCGAGGCGGAGGAAAAGGCGAGGCTGGCTGCCTTCGTCGAAGCAATGATCGAGCGCTTCCAAGGCCTTGGCTACCTTGATGATGCGGCCTATGTGCAGGGGCAGGTCGCGGCGCTGCGGCGCCAAGGCGCGTCGACCCGCGGCATCGCGCAGAAGCTGCGGGCAAAAGGCGCGGGCCGCGAGGAGATCGGCGCAGGGCTGGAAGGCAGCGACGGCTCGGATGGCGAGGCGGCATGGATCTTCGCGCGCCGCCGCCGCCTCGGCCCCTACCGCGAGGCGGGCAAGCGCGTCGAGTTTCGGCAAAAGGACATGGCAGCGCTGGGCCGCGCCGGGTTCGACTACGGCACGGCCCGCGCGGTGGTCGACGCGCCCGACACCGAGGCGGAACGATAGAGCTCCAGCCACGCCTCGACGATGCGCGGCTTGGTGAAGATATCTTGGTAGGTTTGCGTTCCGCCTGCGCTCAGGGTCTGCGCCAGGCGCTTGTCGGCCAGCACGCGGCGCAGGGCCAGGGCGAGGGCAGGAGGATCGTCCACCGGCACCAGCAGGCCGTTGCTCTCGCTTTCGACATAGGCGGCGGGCCCGGCGGCGGCGGCGGCCACCAGCGGGGTGCCGATCTGCCAGGCTTCGACCATGATGGTGCCGAACGGCTCGTAGCGCGACGGCACCGCCAGGACATCCGCGGCACGTAGCAGGGCGCCGCGGTCCTCGCGCCAGCCCAGGAAGCGCACGCGCGGCGCGACGCCCAGCGTGCCAGCCAGGGCTTCGAGCCCTTGCCGCAACGGCCCGTCGCCGGCAATCCACAGAAAACAATCCGGCAGTTCGGCCAAGGCTTTCAGCAGGATATCGACGCCTTTCTTCTCGTGCAGCCGGCCAAGGAACAGGATCAACGGCGCATCCTCGGGCGTATCCAGCGGCGCCCGAGGGGTCGCGGGAAGTTCGTCTAGGTCGGCGAAGGTATGGATCGTGTGTACCTGCACCGCCGGCGCGCCTTTTTCGGCCAGATAGCGAGCAATGTCGTAGGTGCAGCCGATGAAATAGTCCGCTTGCCTGAAGCGCTTCAGATTATAGTAACCGCCGAACCAGCCGATGTTCACCGCCCCCGAGCGGGGCAGGAAGCGCGCGGCGCGCCCCATCCACGCCTGGACGATGCTCGGCCGCCAGTCAGCCACGACGCGGTCGACGAGGGCGCGCGAGGCGAAATCGAACCAGCCTCCGAAAGGAGCAAGGCTGACTGTCACGCCCGCCCGGCGCAGCGTATCGACGCGCGGGTGGCTGCGGGTGACGACGTGCTGGTCCAATCCGGCCTGCGCCAACGCCAGCACAGTCTCCGTGAAATAAGTTTCCGCGCCGCCTGCCTCGCCCCCGGCCATAAGGTGGAGGGCTCTCAGGCTCATGAGATCGTCAAGGCGCGGCAGGGCAGGATGGCGGAGGCCAGCGAGAACAGGGCGCGGGGATCGGCACAGGGCACGACCGTCAGGCCCAGCGTCCGGGCGGCTTCTTCGTCGGCGCTACCCGACGGACTCGCGCAATGCGAAATCGCTTCCGGGCTCAGGGCGTGAAGGATTGCCGCCGCCGCCAACGCGTTCGCTCCGTCGAGGATCACCGGCACTCCGGCCATGCGCGCTGCGATCAGCGCTCCGAACAGGGCGCAGACATCTCGCCCCCCTTCGGCCGCAAGGACAGCAAGCGGATCCGGCGCGGCAGCCCGAAGAGCATTGCGAAAACTGTCCAGCGGTTGCGGCGTGTCGCAAAGCGCAGCAAGGCCGAACAGGTCCGGCCCTGGCTCGATCGCCGTCATGCCGTAAGCGGCAATTTTCGCGGCCTCTGCGGGCGGCAGCGGGGTTGCCGGATGCTCTATGGCCAGCTCGTAGAGACGCAGATCGGCGTCGGCGCGGGCGATTGCGGCGGTCAGCTCTGCATCGGCCCACAGCGACGCGACCCGCTCGCGAACCGGACCCGGATCCTCGCCCGCCCGCGTCGCCGCGAACAGGCTGACGCGCGGATGGACGATGCCGCCGGCGGTGAAGGCGACCTTGGGCAGGCGTTGCGCCAGCTCGCGGAACTGGTCGAGATCGGGGAATGGGTCGGGGCGGTCTTCCATGGCCGCACACCCTACGCGAAACGCGATCGCGCTTGCAACGCGCCCCGGAGCGGGGCAAGAGGGGATATGACCGACTGCATCCCGCTCCGTCCCGCCTTGACCGCGCTTGCCCTGGCCTTTGCCCTTGCAACTCCCGCCGAGGCTCAGAACGGTCAGATCGTTGCGGAGCCGCTTTCCTCCGCACCGCCTTCGGGACCGGCGCAGTACGCAGCGCCGTACACCGGCCAGCCCGTCACGCAGCCGCCGCAGCCATTGTACCGGCCGGCCTCTGCCCCGCCCGCGCCGCCGCAGGCCTACCCACAAAACCGCCAGGAGCGCACGCAGCCTTCCCAGCAGATGCAGTACGCGACGCCCCCCTCCGCCTACCAGCCAGGGGCGACCACGGAGGAGCAGGACCTGTTGAACCGCGCCGACGTGACGGTGAAGTTCATGCGCGGCAACAAGGATTACAACGAGTTGGACAAGCTGTTGCCGCGCGCACGCGCGGTGTTCGTAGTCCCGCAGCTGATCAAGGCGGCATTTTTCTTCGGCGGCGAGGGCGGTAATGGCGTGATGCTGGCGAAACTGCCGGATGGCACCTGGAGCGCGCCGTCCTTCGCGGTGATCGGCAGCGCCAGCTTCGGCCTGCAGGCGGGGGCGGAATCGTCCGAGATCGTGTTCGTCGTCATGACGGACAAGGGCCTGAACGCGATCCTCGACCGCGACGTGAAGCTGGGCGCGGGCGTCAGCGTCGCGCTGATCACGCTGGGCAAGGGGATCGGCGCCGGAACGGGGATCGACACCGATGCCGACATCTACGCGGTGGCCAAGCCGGAAGGGCTTTTCGGCGGGCTGTCGCTCGACGGGTCGATCATCAACCCGCTCGACGGCGACAACCAGGCGTATTACGGGCAGAAGATCGAGGCGCGCGACATCCTGAACGGCCGCGTCCCGCCCCCGCCTGGCGCGCAGGCGCTGATCGAGGATTTGAGGTAGGGGCTTGCGTTCTGCGCCCATGGAAACCGGTGTCGCGGGAAGTATATTGTTTGTGACAATGAGCGTCAGAGCCAGATGAGGACCAGCGTGCGATGACTGCGACCGGATTGACGACGGGCGACCCCCATGGCG
Organism: Alphaproteobacteria bacterium; assembly: GCA_965199265.1. Lineage (GTDB taxonomy): Bacteria > Pseudomonadota > Alphaproteobacteria > CALMVH01 > CALMVH01 > CBDAQV01. Next base: position 108,917 of record CBDAQV010000001.1, read on the forward strand.
CCTGTCACGCGCTCGAGGCTCGCAGGCCTGGTCACTTCACGCGCTGGCTCTTCGCGACCGATCACAAGGATATCGGTACGCTGTACATAATCTTTGCCGTCACGGCGGGGATGGTCGGCGGCGGCCTGTCGATCCTGATGCAGGCCAGCCTGTTCGGGCCGGGATCGCCCCTGGTCAGGGACGGTCAGCAATGGAGTGTCCTGGTCACCGCGCACGGGCTGATCATGGTTTTCTTCACCATCATGCCGGCACTGATCGGCGGTTTCGGAAACTGGTTCGTGCCGCTGATGATCGGCGCGCCCGACATGGCGTTTCCGCGCCTCAACAGGTCCGGTTTCTGGCTGACGGTTTCGGGGTTCGCGCTGCTGGTCGCCTCCACCCTGCCGGGAGCAGGCGAGGGAGCCGCAGGGAAGCCGTACCCTCTTTCCGTCGATCTCGCCATCGTCTCGTTGCACCTTGCCGGCGCGGGATCGATCCTCGGCGCGCTTAATTTCATAATCACCATTTTCAACATGCGCGCGCCCGGCATGACGCTGATGCGCATGCCGCTGTTCGTCTGGTCGATGCTGGTTACCGCTTTCCTGCTGTTGCTATCGTTGCCCATCCTGGCGGGCGGGATCACCATCCTGACGGTCGACCGCAGTTTCGGCGGGGCGTTCTTCAATCCGGAGGGCGTCGGCGATCCATTGCTGTTCCAGCACCTGTTCTGGTTTTTCGGACATCCCGAAGTCTACATCATGATCCTGCCGGGTTTCGGGCTTGTCAGCCATGTGATATCGACCTTCAGTCACAAGCCGATCTTTGCTTATAAAGGCATGGTATCCGCGCAGATCGGGATCGGCGCGCTGGGCTTCCTGGTCTGGGGATATCACATGTTCACGACCGGCATTTCGCTGAACGCGAAAGCGTACTTCACCGTCGCCGCTGCGCTGATAGCGATTTCGACCGGCCTCAAGATGTCCTTCTGGATCGCGACGATGTGGGATGGATCGGTCCAGTTCAAAACGCCGATGCTGTTCGCGTTCGGCTTTATCTTCCTGTTCACGGTAGGGGGCGTGACCGATATCGTGCTGGCAAGCTCGGGTCTCGACCGGGTTCTGCACGACACCTATTACGTGGTCGCGCACTTCCATTACGTACTGTCGCTCGGCGCGCTGTCGGCAGTATTCGCCGGATTCTATTTCTGGATCGGCAAGATGAGCGGCCGGCAGTACCCGGAGTGGGCGGGCAGGGTGCATTTCTGGCTGTTCTTCATCGGGGCCAACATCGCCTTCTTTCCTGTGCGCTTCCTCGGCGTGGCGGGCACGTCGCGCGGCATTCCCGGTAACTCGGATGCGTACGAGATGTATAACAGGATCGCCTCGTGCGGTGCGTTTGCCGGCGGCGCGGCAGCGTTGTGGTTCGTCGGCGTCGCGCTCTATACCATAAGGTACGGCAGGAAGGTCGGCAACGATTACTGGAACACCGATGGGGTGACGCTGGAGTGGACGCTGCCTTCGCCGCCACTCCACAAGCGCGAACATTCGCTGGCGATCTGCGCCGCCACTCAGGCCGACTCGTCGATCCGGTGCTAGAGGAATGCCGCTGACCGCCCCGACTCCCACAGCCACGGCACCCTCTCCGGCACAGGAAGCCAAGCTGGCCGCGCGGGACTTCGTTGCGCTGCTCAAGCCGCGCGTGATGTTCCTTGTGGTGTTCACCGGGATCGCCGGCATGGTGGCCGCGCCTGGGCACATCAATCCGGCTATCGGGGTAATCGCTGCGGCCTGCATAGCGCTCGCCTCGGGCGCCGCGGGGGCGATCAACATGTGGTTCGACCGCGACATCGACGCAGTCATGCTGCGAACGGCGGGCCGCCCAATCCCCAGCGGCCGTGTTGGCGCGGAGTCGGCGCTGGCTTTCGGCATCGTCGTCACTTTTGCCTCCGTCAGCCTGATGGGCATGGCGGTGAACTGGGTTGCCGGCGGCCTGCTGGCGGGGGCATCGGCTTTCTACATCTTTGTTTACACGGTCTGGCTGAAGCGGCGCACGCCGCAGAACATCGTGATCGGCGGAGCGGCGGGCGCGTTTCCGCCCGTGATCGGCTGGGCCGCGGTGACCGGCCATGCCGACTGGCAGCCTTGGTTGCTGTTCCTGATCACCTTCCTGTGGACACCCCCGCATTTCTGGGCGCTTGCCCTTTACAAAAGCGACGACTACCGCCGCGCGAACGTGCCGATGCTGCCGGTGGTCGCGGGCGAGCGGCGGACGAAGCGCGAAATGCTCGCCTACGCGTTGCTGCTGGCCCCTGCGGCGCTTTCCCCTTACTTCGCCGGCTTCGCCGGTCCCGTGTACCTCGGCGTTGTTGCGGTGCTGAGCCTCGTCTTCCTTTTCATGGCAGTGCGCGTGCTGCGGACCGCTGACTCAGGAGCAGCCGACGCAAGCGAACGTTACAAGCCGGCAAAGCAAATGTTTGCCTTTTCGATCCTCTACCTGTTCCTGCTGTTCGCATGCCTGATCGCCGACCCGATCCGCAGCTAGAGCCTCGGACGGATCTCGCCGCGGATAACGCGCGCCGCCGCCTGCGTGGACGTAACCTGGCGCTGCTGATCGCGCTGCTGCTGTGGGCGCTGGTGATGTACATCGCCGTCATGGTCAGGATACACAACGACATCAGGCCGTGACGCCCTGATCCGGAACCTGCGGCAGGCGCGAAATTCAGTTTCGCGCTCACACCGGTTCGCTCTGGCAGAGGTGTTCGCGAGCGGCTATCTCATCGGGTGCGGCAGCAGGCAGAGGCGCGCAAAGGGACGAGAGATGAGCGCATACAAGTCACTGGAGGATAAATTCGGGAGTATTTCGGACATCCAGGGCGCGATGGCGATGCTGGCGTGGGACGGCTACGTGATGATGCCGGAGGGTGCGGGCCCGATCAGGGCTCAGCAAATGGCAACCCTGACCGGCGTCGCGCATGACGCACTCACCCGCCCGGCCCTGGGCGAGCTGGTAGCCGAAGCGGCGAGGGAAGCGCTCGATCCGTGGCAGCACGCCAACCTGCGTCTGATGCGGCGCCGGCTTCGCGACGCGGCAACAATCCCCGGCGACCTTGCCGCCGCGCTGGCCAAAGCGTCGATGGAAACCGAGCTTGCGTGGCGCGATGCGCGGGCCGCAGATGATTACCCGGCCCTCCTCCAACATTTCGGCCCTCTGCTGCATCTGGTACGCGAAGCGGCGGCCCTGCGCGGTTCGGCCTTCGGCTTGTCGCCTTACGACGCTGCGCTCGACCTGCATCAGGAGGGCCTGCGCGAGGCGGATGTTCAAGCCGTGTTCGACGATCTTGCCGTTTTCTTGCCTGGCCTGCTGGACGAGGTTCTGACATATCAGGCGCGCTTGCCGGAACCCGGCGCGCTGCCCGCTTCCGTATCGGTCGAAATTCAGCGCCGGATGTGCGAGGCGCTGGTGCGGCAGGCCGGTTTCGATTTTGCCAACGGCCGCCTGGATGTCGCGGCTCATCCGTTCTGCGGCGGCGTGCCGGGGGACGTGCGGCTGACGACGCGCTATTCCGAAGCCGAGTTCCTGGAATCACTGACCGGCACGATCCACGAGACCGGCCATGCGCTGTACGAGATGGGCTTGCCGCCCAAGTGGCGGCGGCAGCCGGTCGGCCAGGCTTCGGGAGTGATGATCCATGAGTCGCAGTCGCTCATCATGGAGATGCAGGCCAGCCTTGGCCGCGAGTTCACCGGTTACCTGGCAGGAGAGGTTAGGGCCGCGACGAACCAGCCTTGCGCTGGCGCCGACCTTTACCGCCAGCTGACGCATGTGGAACGCTCCCTGATCCGCGTCGCCGCCGATGAGGTGACCTACCCGCTGCACGTCATCGTGCGCACGCGGCTCGAGCGCGCGATGTTGGCGGGCGACCTCGATCCCGTCGATCTCCCTGGCGCATGGAACGACGGCATGCAGGACCTGCTGGGCGTCGCGCCGCCTTCCGATAGCCTCGGCTGCTTGCAGGACCCCCACTGGTACGCGGGGGAGATCGGTTATTTCCCGACCTACACGCTGGGCGCAATGGCCGCGGCGCAGCTGTTCCAATCGGCATGCGCCACGCATCCTCTGATCAGGGAGGAGCTGGCGCAGGGTTCGTTCATGGGCCTGCAGGGCTGGCTTAGGCAGAACATCCATGCGCGGGCCAGCAGCGTAGACGGGCCCGAGCTGATCCGGCAGGCGACCGGCAAGCCGCTCGACCCCGCTATCTACAAGGCGCACCTCAGGAAACGGTACCTCGATGAGTGAGCCGGTTCGTTACGTCAGCACACGCGGCGCGGCAAGGACGATGGGCTTTGCCGAGGTCCTGCTCGCCGGCCTTGCCGAGGATGGCGGGTTGTATCTGCCCGACCGCTTCCCGGCGCTGGGGGTAAACCTTGCAGGCAAAAGCTACGCGGCGGTCGCAAAATCGGTGATGGCGGGCTTTGTCGGAAATGCGCTCGGCGCGGCGGAATTCGAGTCGTGCGTCGACGCCGCCTATGCCGGCTTCAGTCATGCGGCCGTGGCGCCCTTGCGGCAGATCGACGAGCGCGTGTGGCTGCTGGAACTGTTCCATGGCCCGACGCTGGCGTTCAAGGATGTCGCCCTGCAGCTGCTGGGGCAACTATACCGGCAGGTGCTTGCACGGCAGGGCAGGCGGGTCACGATCGTCGGCGCGACCTCGGGCGACACTGGCTCCGCGGCGATCGAGGCGTTCCGCGGCAGCCCGCATGCCGATGTCTTCATCATGCTGCCCCTCGGGCGCGTGTCCGAGGTGCAGCGGCGGCAGATGACGACGGTGGACGAGCCGAACGTCCATGTGATCGGCATCGAGGGCAGCTTCGACGATTGCCAGGACCTGGTGAAAGCCCTGTTCGCCGACCAGCCGTTCCGCGACCGGGTGTCGCTGTCGGCGGTCAACTCCATCAACTGGGCGCGGATCATGGCGCAGACGGTTTATTACGTCACCGCCGCCCTCGCGCTCGGGGCCGGACAGGGCCGGCGCGTGGCGTTCAGCGTGCCAACCGGCAATTTCGGCAACGCCTATGCGGGACACGCGGCGCGCCGCATGGGCCTGCCGGTCGAGGCGATCGGCATCGCCAGCAACAGCAACGACGTGCTGACCCGCGCGGTAGAGACCGGCTGGATCGAGCTCCGCGGCGTCGTGGAGACCCTCAGCCCCGCCATGGACATCCAGGTGTCCAGCAACTTCGAGCGTTACTTGTTCGAGCTATACGAGGGCCGCGGCGAAGAGCTGGGCCGCGACATGCGACGCCTGCGCCAGGACGGCTCGCTGCAGCTTTCCCCCGAGCGCTTCGCCACCCTGCGAGAACAATTCCACGCAGGGAGGGTGTCGGACATGGACACGCTGCGGACCCTTGGCGAGGTCCGCCACCAGACCGGCATGCTGATCGACCCGCATACCGCCATCGCGGTGCACGCCGGGCGCAAAATGCACCTTGCGGACGATGTGGCCATCGTCGCCCTCGCTTCCGCGCATCCTGCGAAATTCCCCGAGGCGGTGCTGGAGGCGACAGGGATCAGGCCGGAGCTGCCGCCCAACCTCGTCGACCTGCTTCATCGCCGCGAACGGATCACCAACCTGCCCGCGGACACGGCGCGCATTCAACAATTCATCACGGAACGGCTGACATCATGAACGAGGGGCACAGAGTAACGACGCTTCCCAATGGCCTGCGCGTCGCGTCCGACCCGCTGCCAGGGGTCGAAACCGCCGCGATCGGCGTCTGGACCAGCTGCGGCGCGCGCAACGAGACCGCAGCGGTCAACGGCGCGGCGCACATGCTGGAACATATGCTGTTCAAGGGCACGCACCGCCGCACCGCGCAAGGCCTCGCCGAGGAAATGGAAACCGTCGGCGCGCATATGAACGCCTACACGGGGCGCGAGAACACGGCCTACTACGTGCGCAGCCTCAAGCCCGACGTGGCGCTGGCGCTGGACGTCCTTGCCGACATATTGCAGCATTCGCGTTTTGACGAGGCCGAAATGGGGCGCGAGCGGCAGGTGATCCTGCAGGAAATCGGCCAGGCGGCCGACACGCCCGACGACGTCATCTTCGATCATTTCCATGCGGCCGCCTTTCCCGGGCAGCCGGTTGGCCGTCCCGTGCTCGGTACTTCCGAGACGGTAAGCGAAATGACCGAGGCGGCGCTGCGTGGCTATATCCATTCGCACTACGCCCCCTCGCGACTGGTGCTTGCGGCGGCGGGCGCGGTCGATCACGACTGGCTGGTGGGCGAGGCCGAGCGCCTGTTCACCGCGCTTCCCGACCAGCCCCTGCCGCCGCTCGAAGCCGCCGAGTACAAGGGCGGCGAAGTACGCGAGGAGAGCGATCTGGAGCAGGTGCATTTGCTGCTCGGCTTCGATGGCATCGGCCTGCACGATCCCGACCATTACGCGGCGCAGGTTTTCTCGACCGCGCTGGGCGGTGGCATGTCCTCGCGCCTGTTCCAGGAGGTGCGGGAGAAGCGCGGCCTGGTCTACACGATCCAGAGCTTCGTGACCGATTTCGCCGATGGCGGGCTGTTCGGCGTCTACGCCGGCACCGGTGGCGAGCGCCTCCACGAACTGGTGCCGGTGCTGTGCGGCGAGATGCTCAAGGCGGCGTCCGGCTTCAGCGAAGCGGAGATTTCACGCGCCAAGGCGCAGCTGCGCTCGTCCTTGCTGATGGGGCTGGAAAGCACGTTCGGCCGCGCCGAGATGCTGGCGCTCAACCTGTTGACCTACGACCGGGTCATCACCGTCCCCGAAGTGCTGAAGCGTATAGAGGAGGTGGACGGCGCGGCGCTGGTCCGCGTCGCGCGCCGCCTGCTGTCCTCCGCGCCCACCATCGCCGCGCTCGGCCCGGTGGGGAACCTTGAGTCCTACGACCGCATCGCCACGCGCTGCGCGGCTTAAATTGGTAATGGTCACAGCAGGAACAAGCCAGCGTAGTTCCCGTTTCCCGCATCGTGGGACAGGAAGCGGCTTGTTTCGCGAGAGATGGGGAGGTGAGGGCAGCGGCTTACCCTTTACCTCAGACCTCTCCACCGGTGGGGAAGAGGGAGCTTACGACCTCTGGTATCCGGGCATGGCCGCATGAGCAAGGGCATCCGCTACGGCTTGCCGCTTCCGGCCTCGCTGCTGCTCGAGGGGCCGCGAGTCGTACTGCGTCAGCCGATCGCCTCCGACTACAGCGAGTGGGCGGCGCTTAGGGGCGAAAGCCGAGCCTTCCTGACTCCCTGGGAGCCGCTCTGGCCGACGGACGCGATCAGCGAAGGAGGCTATAACCGCCGTATCCGCCGCGGCCATACCGAGTGGCGCGAGGACGAAGGGTACAGCTTCCACGTCTTCACCCGCGCAGGCCTCCTGCTCGGCGGCATCGGACTCAGCCAGGTCAGGCGCGGAATCGCGCAGACGGCGGTGCTGGGGTACTGGATCGGGCAGCGCCACGCCCGGCAAGGTTACACTGGCGAGGCGACGCGGCTGGTTCTCGACCTCGCATTCCGCAAGCTTGGCCTGCACCGCGTCGAGGCCAGCTTCATCCCCGACAATATCGCCAGCCGCACTTTGCTTGAAAGGGCCGGCTTCCGGCAGGAAGGCTTTGCGCGGGCATACCTGAAGATCGCCGGCGAGTGGGCGGATCATCTTTTGTATGCGATCCTCGAAGACGAATGGCAGGCGCTGCAGGATCGGTAGGCCTTCCGCTCTTTCGCCGGACCGGCTACGATCGTCTTATGCCGCATACTCCTTTTATCGGCGTGCCCGCCGACCTCGTCCGCAGGGATGACGGCGGCGTATATCACCGCGTCTATGACAACTACCTCGACGTGATCCATCGCCTCGGCGCGCTGCCTCTCCTGATCCCGGCGGTAGGGTTGAAAACAGACCCGGCGAGGTTTCTCGACGGGCTGGACGGAATCCTGCTGCCCGGCAGCGCGTCCAACGTCGCCCCGACGCTGTATGGCCGGACCCAGGAGATGGAAACGCCGGTGGACAATCCCGAGCGCGACGCGACCACCCTGCCGCTCATCCGCGCCGCCGTCGAGACCGGCGTGCCATTGTTCGCCATCTGCCGCGGCATCCAGGAACTGAACGTCGCGCTGGGCGGCACGCTGCACCAGCAACTGGACAGGATGCCGGACAAACATGTCCACCAGTTCACCGGCTGTTCCATAGACCAGATGTTCGCGCCGTCGCACGAGGTCTCGCTGACTTTGGGCAGCCTGCTCTACGAATGGGTGGGCGAGCACCGGATCACCGTCAACTCGGCGCACAACCAGGCGATCGACCACGTCGCGCCGGGCCTTGTCGTCGAGGCCAAGGCGGATGACGGCACGGTCGAGGCGGTGCGGGTCGAGCATAGCCCGGGCTTTGCCTACGGCGTCCAGTGGCATCCGGAACACGCGTTCGAAATCGACCCGGTCTCGCAGGCGATCTTCTCTGCCTTCGGCGAGGCGGTCAGGGAACGCGCACGATGAGTGACATCGCGCCGTCTCGGCTTATAACAGAGTCATGGACACCATCTTTCCGCCGATCCAGCCTTTCGTGCCCGTACGCGGCACGGACGCCGTGTTTCCCGTCCGGCGTATCTTCTGCATCGGCTTCAACTACGCCAGCCACAATCGCGAGATGGAACGCAAGGCCGACGCCAAGCCGGTGTTCTTCGCCAAGCCGGCGGATGCGGTGGTCTGGGCCGATGCGCGGCGGGGCGACCAGGCGCCGGTCATTCCCTATCCCTTGGCCACCAAGGACTTCCATCACGAGGTCGAACTGGTCGTCGCGCTGGGCGAAGGCGCCTCGGTCTACGGCCACGCGGTCGGGATCGACCTGACCCGCCGCGACCTGCAGCACGACGCCAAGGACAACGGCGCGCCGTGGGACATGGCGAAGGGGTTCGATCACTCCGCGCCGATAGGCGACATCGTTCGCGTTGCCGACGCCATCCCCGCGCCCGATGCGGCGATCTGGCTGAAGCGGGACGAGCAGGAGAAACAGAACGGGCGGCTGTCCGAGATGATCACCCGCGTGCCGGACATCCTGTCCGCGCTGGCCGGTTTCGTCGAGCTGAAGGCGGGCGACCTGATCTTCACCGGCACGCCCGAGGGGGTTGGGCCTCTGCAACCGGGCAGCCATGTGCGCGCCGGTATCGCCGGGCTTGGCGAAGTGGCTTTCGCCATCGGATGATCGGTGACCTCGAACCGCTGATCCAGCTTCTTGCGCGGCTGCCGGGCCTTGGGCCCCGCTCGGCGCGGCGGGCGGTGCTTTACATGCTGCGCAAGAAGGAAGCGCTGATGCTGCCACTGGCCGAGGCCCTCGCCTCGGCGGCGCGCGCCGTTGGTCCGTGCGGCGTGTGCGGCAACCTCGACAGCCGCAACCCATGCGGCATCTGCGCCGACCCGTCGCGCAACCGCGCCAGCCTGTGCGTGGTCGAGCAGGTCGGGCACCTGTGGGCGATCCAGCGCAGCGGCGTTTACCGTGGACTTTACCATGTGCTGGGCGGCACGCTGTCGGCGCTGGACGGCGTCGGTCCCGACGACCTCGGCATCGCCCGTCTGATCGGGCGGGTCGGCGAAGGCGGTGTGAGCGAAGTCATCCTGGCACTGAACGTCACGGTCGAGGGGCAGGCGACGGCACATTACCTGGCCGAACGGCTGAAGAGCCTTGGCGTCTCGGTCACGCGCCTCGCGCAGGGCATGCCGATCGGCGGCGAACTGGACTACCTCGACGACGGCACCCTGACGGCCGCCTTCGCTTCGCGCCGTCCCGCGGCGTAGCCGCAGGTCGGGCCGGTTCCTCCACGCACCCTCACCCGCCCGGCTGCGCCGGTCGACCTCTCCCGTTCAGGTAGAGGTGAACGGGTCTGTTCCCGCCTCCAGCCGATAGCATTACACTGGTATAGTTCTTGCACGGCCTGTTCCGGTTAAACGGAAGGGCGAATCCATGTCCCATCACGGCATAAACCTGCTTCCGGGCCTGATCCCGGTCGACAGGCTGGCGAAGCTCGGCAAGAAGCGCCGCCTGCGCAGGGCGGTCCGCGCCGGCGAAGCGCAGGACATCGACGAGGTCTCCGAGTTCTTCCTGGTCGACGACGGCGAGGAAGAGCTCTACCTTGACTCCGCCCCCGAAACAGACACGGTCCGCCAGGCGCTTGGCTGGTGCAGTTCGGGCACCATGCAGACGCTGCTCAAGGTGCAGGAAGATCGCTAGAGTCGGTTAACTCGAACAGCCGCATCGCCAGCGGAAACTGTTCCCGCAGCGTATCCAGCTGCCGCCGGGCCAGTCCGTTGCCGCGCTGGATGCGGGTGGCGAGGATCAGCTCGTTCTTCATTGAATGCTCCCAGCCCGTCAGCTCGGTCACGCGCACCTTGTAGCCGTGCGCCTCGAGGAACAGCGCGCGCACGACGTTGGTCAGGTGGGAGCCGAACTCGCGCCGGTGGATGCCATGCCGCCACAGCGGGTGCAGGTCCTCGTGACTTGAGGTCGCTTCCAGCAGCCTTGCTACCTCCGCCTGGCAGCAGGGAACCAGCGCGATCACCTTGGCTTCGCGGCGCAGCGCGAAGGCAATCGCCTCGTCGGTCGCCGTATCGCAGGCGTGCAGGGCGGTGACGGCGTCGATCGTCTCAGGCAAGTCGGGCGAAGCTATGGCGGCCTCGACAGACGCTGTCAGGAAGGTAATCCGGTCGAAGCCCGAGTCTTCTGCAATGCGGCGGCAGACGTCGGTCAGTTCGGGTCGTTGCTCGACGGCGTAGAGACGCGTTTCGGGCCGGGTCCGCAGCCACAGATCGTACAACATGAATCCCAGGTACGATTTGCCCGCGCCGAGGTCGGCGACGGTGGACAGCCTCTCCAGATGCGGCGTGATCAGCTGCACAAGATGCTGCACCTGCTTCAGCTTGCGCCGGGAATCCTGGTTCAGCCTGCCGTCGCGAGTCAGGACGTGCAGGGATTTGAGCAGCGGGATTGATTGGCCGGGCCAGAGATCGGCGAGTTCAACCGCGTGTTTCACGCCGACGACCATGAATTTACCCCCTCTCCCAGTGGGAGAGGAAGGGCCCCGCTCCGCAGGAACGAGAAGGCGAAGCGCTTTGCCCTGCTGTGCAGGAAGCCCCTCACCCTAGCCTCTCCCGTCGGGAGAGGGGGATAATGGAAAGCCCCATGACCTAGCGGGCTGCGCGCTTGTTGTACTCGGCCAGGAAATCGTCGTTGTAGAAGGTAATGGTCTTCGTGCCTTCCGCCTGCGCCGCCTCGGCTTCCTTCGACAGGCAGGCAACGTAACCGTTCATGCCGGCGGAATATTTCTGCATGGCGGCATCCAGACGCTGCACCGCCTCGGGCGCCACTGTCTTAGGGTCGGGAAAGCGCGGCTTTTCCGGCCGTGTGCAACCAGCGGCGTGGGCGAGGGTCGTGGCGATCATCAGAATGGCGCAGAGCAGGCAAAAGCGCATCGATCAAATCCTCGTCAGTGCCGGAAATGGCGCATGCCGGTGAACACCATCGCAAGGCCTCGCGCGTCGGCGGCCTCGATCACCTCGGCGTCGCGGATCGAGCCGCCCGGCTGGATGATCGCGGTCGCGCCGGCTTGGGCGGCGGCGACCAGGCCGTCGGCGAAGGGGAAGAACGCGTCGGAGGCGACGACCGAACCCAAGGTCAGCGACGGCGCGTCCGTCCCGCCCTGCGCCTCTGCAGCCTCCGTCGACTTCCACGCGGCGATGCGGGTCGAATCCACCCGGCTCATCTGCCCCGCGCCGATGCCCACGGTCGCGCCGTCCTTGGCGTAGACGATGGCGTTCGACTTGACATGCTTGCAGACGCGGAACGCGAACAGCAGGTCCTGCAGCTCCTGTCTCGTCGGGGCACGTTTGGTCACCACCTTGAGGTTTTCCGCTGTCACCTGACCGAGGTCGCGGTCCTGCACCAGGAAGCCTCCGGCCAGCGAACGGACGATCAGGGCATGTTCCTCGGACGCCTGCGGCAGCTCGCCGATGCTCAGTACGCGCAGCTTGTCGCGCTTCTTCAGGATTTCCAGCGCTTCCTCGTCGATGCTGGGCGCCACCACCAGTTCGGTGAACAGCTTGGTGATCTCGCGCGCGGTCGCCGCGTCCAGCGGCACGTTGCTGGCGATCACGCCGCCAAAGGCGCTGACCGGGTCGCAGGCCAGCGCGTGCGTGTACGCGGTCCTGAGGTCGCTGGCCTCCGCGACGCCGCATGGGTTGGCGTGCTTGATGATGGCAATCGCCGGGCCGTCGAACTCGGGCCACAAGCTCGATCGCCGCGTCGGCGTCGTTCAGATTGTTGAACGACAGCGGCTTGCCGCCGTGCTGCGTCGCGCGCGCGACGCCGGCCCGGTTCGAGCTGTCTATGTAAAAGGCCGCCTTCTGGTGCGGGTTCTCACCGTAGACGAGGTCCTGGTACTTCGTGCCGGCGATGGTGATCTTTTCGGGAAGGGGCGTGCCGACCTGCTTGGCGAACCAGCCGGCGACGCCTGAATCGTAGAAAGCGGTGTGCGCGAAAGCCTCGGCGGCCAGGTTCCTGCGCAGCTCAAAGGCTTATGCCGCCATTCGCCAACGCTTCGACGATGCGGCCGTAATCCTTAGGTTCGGTCACGACGGCGACGAACTCGTGATTTTTCGCCGCCGAGCGGATCATCGCCGGGCCGCCGATGTCGATGTTCTCGATCACGACGCCGGCTGGCTCGCCGCGCGCCACGGTCTGCGCGAACGGGTACAGGTTCACGGCCACCAGGTCGATCGGGGCGATGCCGTGCTCCGCCATCGAGTCGCTATGTCCCTGGTCGTCGCGCCGGGCCAGGATGCCGCCGTGCACGGTCGGGTGCAGGGTCTTGACCCGCCCATCCATCATCTCGGGAAAATGGGTAAGGTCGGAAACCTCGACGACTTTCAGTCCCGCTGCGGTGAGCGCCTTGGCAGTGCCGCCCGTCGAAACAAGCTCGACGCCGTGCGCGGCAAGGTCCCGTGCGAACTCCACAAGCCCTGTCTTGTCGGAAACGGACAGCAGCGCGCGGACGGGTTTGATGAGGTCGGTGGTCATGACAATGGGCCAAGGTGGTTGAGGCCCTGTACCTAGGCGCAATGCGCCTGCGCTTCAACAGGTAGCGCAAACGCTTGCGAGCCGAAGATGCATTGCGGGTTGCCCGCGAGCCGGCGTTGGTCTAGGCGGGTGCATGGGATATTTCGTCCAGCAACTGATCAACGGGCTCACGCTCGGGTCGATCTACGGGCTGATCGCGATCGGCTACACCATGGTGTACGGCATCGTGAAACTCATAAACTTCGCGCATGGCGAGATTTACATGATCGGCGCGTTTTCCAGCCTGATTGGGTTCCTGCTGCTCGGCTCGTTCGGCGGATATCCGCTGGTCGCGGGTATCCTGGCCGTGCTGCTGTTCAGCGTGGTTATCACTGCGGCCTACGGGCTGGCGCTCGAGCGCATCGCCTACCGGCGCTTGCGCCGCTCGACGCGGCTTGCGCCCCTGATCTCGGCCATCGGTGCCTCGATTTTCCTCCAGAATTATGTCCAGCTGCTTCAGGGCGCTCGGGTCAAGACGCTGCCACCGCTGATGAGCGGGTCGTTCAGCCTCGGCCGCGATGCGTCCGGCTTCGCCGTTACGGTCAGCAACCTGCAGCTGCTCGTGATTTGCCTTACCACTGTGCTGATGGCGGCGTTCACCCTCGTGATCGCGCGCACCCCGCTTGGCCGAGCGCAACGCGCGACGGCGCAGGACCGCAGGATGACCGCCCTGCTCGGCATCGACGTAGACCGTACGGTCGCCATCACTTTCGTCATAGGGGCCCTGCTGGCGGCGGTCGCCGGCCTGATGGCGACGCTGCTCTACGGCGTAATCGACTTCCAGCTAGGGTTCCTTGCCGGCATAAAGGCGTTCACCGCCGCCGTGCTGGGCGGTATCGGTTCGCTGCCCGGCGCGATGCTGGGCGGGTTGCTGCTCGGCCTCATAGAAGCGCTTTGGTCGGCTTCCAGCCTGCCGGGGCAGTATCGCGACGTCGCTTCCTTCGCCCTCCTGATCCTGGTTCTGGTCGTGCGGCCTTCGGGCCTGTTCGGCAAGCCGGAAATCCGGAAAGTGTGATGAAGGCGCTGCGGGATACCGCCTTGACCGCTCTGGTCTCGGCCCTGCTGTTCGTGCCGCTGGCTGGAATGCGGATCGACGAGCAGGCGTCTCCGCCCGTGCTGGTTTATCATTGGGGACGCGCGGCGCTTCTGATCGCACTCGCGATCCTTGGGCAAATGCTGCTGACGTTCGGACCGGCCCGGCGGCGCTGGAAAACCTTGTCGGTTCCCCGGATCGCCGGGCGCCTTCGCCCGAATGGCCCAAGCCGCAGAATGGGCGCGGTTCTCGTCCTGCTGATCTCATTCGGCTTTCTTCTCCTGCCGTTCGCCGGGCGGCAGGCGGTGGACCTCGTCACGCTAATTCTCGTCTACGCGATGCTAGGGGCGGGGCTGAACATCGTGGTTGGCTTCACCGGCCTGCTCGACCTCGGCTTCATCGGTTTCTTTGCCGTCGGCGCGTACTGCTACGCGCTGCTGAGCACCGGTTACAATGTAAGCTTCTGGCAGTGTTTGCCGCTCGCGGCGCTTCTGCCCGCCGCGATCAGCCTGCTGCTCGGTTTTGCCGTGCTGCGCCTGCGCGGCGATTACTTCGCCATCGTCACGCTGGGCTTCGGGCAGATCGTGTACACGCTGCTGGTCAACGGGCAGAGCCTGACGCATGGCAGCCAGGGCATCAGCGAGATCCCGCACCCGACCCTTTTCGGGTTCGCCACGTTCGCGCGAGCGCCCGAACACGGCCTGCCGACTGTTTCAGGCCTGCTCGGGATCGCGTACAGTCCCGTGCAGCGGGTGATCTTTCTTTACTACCTTATCCTTGGCCTTGCCTTGCTCGCGAACCTGCTTTCGGCGCGGCTGCGCCGGCTGCCTCTCGGCCGGGCGTGGGAAGCGGTGCGCGAGGACGAGGTCGCGGCCGCCGCCATCGGCATCTCGCGCGGGCGGGTCAAGATGGCTGCCTATGCGCTCAGCGCTGGCATCGCCGGGGTCGCGGGCGCGTTCTTCGCCGCGCGGCAGGGCTTCATCTCGCCCGAAAGCTTCACCTTCATGGACTCGGCCATCGTGTTGGCTATCGTCGTGTTGGGCGGCATGGGCAGCCAGTTCGGGGTGATCGTCGCCGCCTTCCTGCTGATCGGCACGCCAGAGGTGATCCGCGGGATGGCCGATTACCGCATGCTGATCTTCGGCGCCGCGATGGTACTCCTGATGCTGGTGCGGCCCAAGGGCCTGATCGCGACGCGCCGTCCATCGGTGACTCTGAAATGACGCTGCTCCGGATTTATGACCTTACCATGCGTTTCGGCGGGCTGACGGCGGTCAATGCCGTGTCGCTGAGCGCGCAGGCCGGAAAGATCACCTCGGTCATCGGCCCGAACGGCGCTGGCAAGACGACGCTGTTCAACTGCGTGACCGGGTTCTATCGCCCGAGCTCGGGCCAAGTCGAGATGCGCGGCCTGCGGCTGGACGGCATGAGCAGCTCGCATATCTGCCGGCGCGCCCGGGTCGCGCGCACCTTCCAGAACCTGCGCCTGTTCGACGGGATGACGGTGCTGGAAAACCTGATGGTGGCGCAGCATTCCAAACTCACGCGCGCCAGCCTGTACGGCTTCGGCGGCCTGCTAGGCACCAAGGGATGGCGGCGGGCCGAAGCGGCGGCGCTAGCCCGGTGCAGCAATCTCCTGCAAAGCGTCGGCCTGCTGTCGGCGGCGGACCTTTCGGCGGACTCGCTGCCGTATGGCGACCGGCGTCGGCTGGAGATCGCGCGAGCGTTGGCGACAGACCCGCTCCTGCTCTGCCTCGACGAACCTGCGGCTGGGCTCAATCCCGCGGAGTCGCTGTCGCTAAACCGGCTGCTGCTCGACATTCGCGACCGGTTGGGCGTTTCCATCCTGCTGATCGAACACGACATGAGCGTCGTCATGAACATCTCCGACCACATCGTGGTGCTCGATTACGGCTCGAAGATCGCCGAAGGCTCGCCTTCCGAAATCCGCGGCAACGCCCGCGTCATCGAAGCGTATCTCGGCTCGTGACCCTGCTGGATCTCGACGGCGTTCACGCCGCCTACGGTCCGGTGCAGGTGCTGCACGGCGTGTCGCTGCATGTAGAGGCGGGCGAGATCGTCACTCTCATCGGCGCGAACGGCGCGGGCAAGTCGACGCTGCTGATGACCATCTGCGGCGAGCCGAGGGCAAGGCGGGGGCGGGTAAGTTTCGAGGGCCGGGACGTCACGCGCCTGCCGACGCATGAGATCGCGCGGGCAGGAATCGCGCACGTTCCCGAAGGGCGGCGCATCTTCCAGGGCATGACGGTGGAGGAAAACCTCGCGTTGGGGGGGCATCTCCAGGAAAAAAGGAAGCTCGCCGAGCTTCACGAGCGGGTTATGACTCGGCTGCCGCGCCTCAAGGAACGCTTGCGCCAGAAGGGCGGCACGCTCTCCGGCGGTGAGCAGCAGATGCTGGCGATCGGCCGCGCGCTGATGTCGGCGCCGCGCCTGCTACTGCTCGACGAGCCATCACTGGGCCTTGCGCCGCTACTGATCCGCCAGGTTTTTTCGCTGATCGAAGAGATCGCAAGGCAGGACGGCGTCACCGTCCTGCTGGTCGAGCAGAACGCCCACGCGGCGCTGAGGCTCGCGGATCGCGGCTATGTGCTGGCGAGCGGCCGCATTATGCTGGAAGGCACGGGCGCGCAACTGCTGGAGAACCCCCAAGTGCGGGCCGCCTACCTGGAGGGTACGTGAGGCTTAGTACAGCGGCACGCCCGGGCAAACGCCGTCAACCGGCCTTGATGTCGGCCTCGCCTGCTCCTTCAGGGCGTCCAACAGCGCCTTCCGGCCTGCCGCCACAAGGGACACCGGGGATTTGTCAGGCGCCGGCACGGTCGGGCGTACGGTCGGATTTGCATGACCGGATGACTTGATACTGTTCATTGTTTCCTCCTGCTGTTGAATTGCACGTTGGTTGTCATTTCCTTCCACTCTCGGGCAATCTCGAGCGGAATGTATCTCAAGGTTGCGGCAAACGGCGGCTTGAAAGTGCCCTGACGGTTCCGGCAAGCTCGACAAGCTGAAGCAAGGTCCCGGCGGTGTGGCCTATGCCCTTCGCCTGCGCCGCGCGCAACTGCTGATTTTCAATGGCATGGAAGGCGAAAGCGTTCGCCGCGGGGCAACCCGTCTGACTGTAATCGATGTCGCGCAGCTCCTTGACCTGCTCGTACGGTTCGCGGGCGTAACGCTCGATGTTGGCGAGCCGAGCCGTGCGGTCGAACAGCGAATGGGTTTCCTGCAGGCAGGCAAACTCGACCAGATTGTTCAGTGCCTTGCCCATGCCGACGAACGACATGACCCGAAACACAGGACGGCTGCGCATCTCCTTTTCGTTGGCAGGCATGGCTGGAACATTGAGATAGTTCTTTATGCCGGCCTTTCCGCAGAACAGGCCGTCGAGCACCTCGCATTGCGAAAGGCTTGTGGCAATCGTGTCCACGACGGCTTCGTGCCGGCTGGCCTGCGCGCCGCCGCCCAGCAAGGCGCCGGAAAGCACCGAGCCTGGTTTTTCGGTGAGGAAGCAGTCCAGGGCTTCTTCCTTGACCTGCGCATCAATTCCCGATTGATCGAGCACGAACACGGCGGTCGGCCGGTCGTGGGTGACGGCTTCGATCAGGAGCGCCCGCTGGTCAATATGCCCCGGATGCAGCGTCACGGCCGCTGCAAGCTGTTCCGGCCTGTCGTCGATCACGGCTGAGCGCGACAGCGCTCCGGCATTGTCGCTCGTCAGCGTCGATATGAACTTGCGCAGTTCGCTCTTGATACGGGCCATGGAGGACTCAACGTCGGTTGAGCAATTTTCCTACCATGAATCAGGGCACGCGTCATCACCCGAATTAGCCGATTGTTAACCGCTCGCCACCTGAGCGAGCTGCTGCTTGCCGTCCCGACCGGTTTGGCGTTCTATGCTCCGATCATCCGGAGATTTCGATGTTTCGACCTTCCATCCTGCCCCTTCTGCTCTGTTTTTCCGCTCTGCCCGCTTTCGCCGATACCACCATAGGGCTCGCAGGGCCCTTTACCGGCCCCAACGCCTCGATGGGGGAGCAGTTCCGGCGCGGTGCGGACATGGCGGTCAGCGACCTCAACGCCGGCGGAGGGGTGCTGGGCCAGAAGGTGCACATCCTCGAAGGCGACGACCAGTGCGACCCCAAGCAGGCGGTGGCAGTCGCCAACAACATGGTCGAGAAGGGCGTGGGCGTCGTGATCGGCCATTTCTGCTCGGGAAGCTCGATCCCCGCGTCGGACGTCTATGCCGAGGAGAACATCGTCGAGATCACCCCGGCCTCGACCAACCCGAAACTGACCGAAGGCGGCAAGCAGAACGTCTTTCGCCTGTGCGGGCGCGACGACCAGCAGGGCAGGATCGCGGGCGACTATGTCGCCTCTCATTTCGGCGACAGGAGGATCGCCATCGTTGACGACAAGCAGGCTTACAGCGAAGGCCTGGCGAGCGAGATGCGCAAGACCCTCAATGCCGCGGGCGTGCACGAAATCCTCGACGACAAGATCAACCCGGGCGAGAAGGACTACTCCGCGCTGGTGACCAAGCTGAAGCAGTCCGGCATCGACCTGCTGTACTACGGCGGGTACCAGACCGAAGCGGGCTTGCTGGTGCGGCAGATGCGCCAGCAAGGAATGAAGACCGTTCTGATGGGCGGGGACTCGCTGGTAACGCGCGACTTCTGGTCGATCACCGGCGATGCCGGAACCGGTACCCTCATGACGTTTGCGCCGGACCCGGCGAAAAATCCCGCCAACAAGGACCTGGTCGCGCGCTTTGCCGGGCAGGGCGGCGCGCCCGAGGGCTACACGCTCTACACCTACGGAGCCATCCAGGCCTGGGCCGACGCGGCGAAAACGGCAGGATCGCTCGACGCCGCGAAGGTCGAGGCGGCGCTGCATGGCGGCAAGCTGGATACGGTGCTCGGCCAAGTGTCGTTCGACGCCAAGGGCGACGTCCAGGCGCCGGGCTACGTCATCTACCGCTGGCACGACGGCAGGTACGACGAGCTGGCCGGTGGCAAGTGAAGTACGTGAGTCATCCCGATAGCCGCGAAGCGGCGTGGATCAGGACGCGTCTCTCGGCTTTGGCCGGGGTGCGAAGACAGTCCGTTGGCCGCCAAACAGGAAGCTGGCCGATCCATCGGTCCAGAAACAAGTTCTGGATGACGGTAAAGTTTGTTCTATGGCTGTTCGCCGTCCAGGCCCACGCCGAAACCAGATCCGTCGACCTGACCGTCGATGGCCACGCGCGCAGCTACAGC
Source organism: Alphaproteobacteria bacterium (assembly GCA_965199265.1). Lineage (GTDB taxonomy): Bacteria > Pseudomonadota > Alphaproteobacteria > CALMVH01 > CALMVH01 > CBDAQV01. The sequence continues at coordinate 128,321 of CBDAQV010000001.1, forward strand.
TACGTCGCCCCCTCGCATGCCGAGGAGCGCCTGCCGGTCGTGCTTCTGCTGCCCGACAGCGGCATGGCTTCGGAGGCGATGCTGGACGGCGACGGGTGGGGCAGGCTTGCGCGCGAAAAGAACTTCATCGCCGTCGCATTGAAGCCGCTCCCCGTCGATCCCGCCAGGCCCGAAATGTTTCAGACCAATCCCGGCTTCTGGAGCGACGGTTCCGGCCGGGGCAATGCAAAGCGCGGCGCCCTCGACGACATCGCCTATGTCCGCGCGGCGCTGGACGATCTGCGCCGCCGGGAAACGGTCGATGAAAAACGGCTGTTCGCCACGGGTCTCGGCAATGGCGGCTCGATGGTGCATCGCCTTGGTATGGAGCTATCCGACCGGTTGGCGGCGATCGCGCCCGTCGCGGGGCATCTATGGGTGACGCAACAGCCTGCGCGGCCGCTGGCGGTGATCCTGATCGTCGGCGGTCGCGATCCCGTCGACCCGCCGGCCGGCGGCAGCGGGCTGAATGTCTGGACGCACGGCCTCGAGCGCCGCCCCGCCGCGCGCCTCGACGCCGCTTCCTGGGCCGAGGCGCTCGGTTGCACAACTCAAGGAAGCATGCTGCCTCTCTCCGGTGGCGCAGTCCACGATGTCTGGAGCGGCTGCGCCGACGGCGGCAGCGTCGAAGGCGTGTTCGTCCCCGGCCTTGGCCATCACTGGCCGGGCGGAGCGGACGACGACATGGCCTCCCTCGGCCCGCGCGACGGCACTCTGGACGCAACCCGCTTCCTGTGGGACTGGTTCAGCACTCATCCCAGATCGTAAGGCATATGATCATCGCCGTTCCCAAGGGCCGCATTCTTGCCGAGCTCAGGCCCCTCCTGCAATTGGCCGGCATCGAGCCCGAACCCGGTTTCGACGACGAGGACAGCCGGTCGCTGCGCTTCTCGACCAACATAGCGGGCCTCGACATGATCCGTGTGCGGCCGTTCGACGTGCCGACCTTCGTCGCCTTCGGCGCGGCCGAGCTGGGGATCGCCGGCCAGGACGTGCTGCTGGAATTCGATTACTCGGAAATCTATGCGCCGCTCGATCTCGGCATCGGCAAGTGCCGGCTCTCGGTCGCCGAACCGGCCGAGCTGGTCGCCAGCGACGATCCCGGCCGCTGGAGCCACGTCCGCGTCGCGACCAAGTACCCCAACATCACGCGGCGGCATTTCGCCCGGCGCGGGGTGCAGGCGGAATGCATCAAGCTGAACGGCGCGATGGAGCTGGCGCCGTCTCTCGGCCTGTCGCAGCGGATCGTTGACCTGGTGTCGAGCGGCGCGACCTTGGAGGCGAACGGTCTGGTGGAAATCGAGCATGTCGCCGACATCACCTCGCGCCTGATCGTGAACCGCGCGGCGCTGAAGACCCGGCCGGTCGAACTGGGCCGCTGGATCGAGCGGTTCGAAGCGGCAAGCCGCGCGGTTCCTGCCCGGAACAACGCGTCGGCGGCGCGAAACCTCTGATTGGCCGAGCAAAGCCGCGTGGGCGGTGGCTTTTTTCTTTCTGTCGCTTGACCGCCCGCCCGAACCCTATAAACAAGGCAAAACAAATTTTCCGGAACTCATGGCAAAAGAAGATCTGATCGAGTTTGGCGGCACGGTGGCCGAATTGCTTCCCAACGCGATGTTTCGCGTCAAGCTGGACAATGGGCACGAGATCCTTGCCCATACGTCGGGGCGGATGCGCAAGAACCGCATCCGCGTCCTGGCCGGCGACCGCGTCAATGTCGAGATGACCCCCTACGACCTGACCAAGGGCCGCATCACCTTCCGCCATAAATAGGCTATGGATCCGCGCCCGCTTGCCCGCGCGCTGGTGCTTGCCTCGGCATCGCCGCGCCGGCTCGAACTGCTTCGGCAGATCGGGATAGAGCCCTCGGAAGTATTACCGGGGGGCGTGAAGGAGGCGGTGCAGGCTGGCGAATTGCCACGCCCGCATGCGTTGCGCCTTGCCGGCGAGAAGGCGCGCGCCGTGGCGGTGTTGCGTCCCGGCGTTTTTATCGTTGCCGCCGATACGGTTGTCGCCACCGGCCGGCGAGTCCTGCCCAAGGCCGAAACGGCCGAACATGTTGCCCTTTGCCTGTCGCAGCTTTCCGGCAAGCGCCACCGCGTCCATGGGGGGCTAGCCTTGGTCGCGGCCGACGGCACTTTCCGGACCCGGGTGGTCGACAGCGTCGTCGCGTTCAAGCGCCTGACGCATGCCGAAATCGCCGAGTACGTCGCCAGCGGGGAAGGGGTCGGCAAGGCAGGCGGCTATGCGATCCAAGGCCGCGCTGCAGGGTTCGTCTCGTTCCTATCGGGTTCGTACAGCAACGTGGTCGGCCTGTCGCTCTACGACACGCGGCAGATGCTGACCGGACTTGGCTTCTTTGCCCCCGCTCCCTGAGCCGAAGCCCCTCGACCTGATCGTCGAGCAGCGGGGGACGCTGCGCATCGCCGCCCTTGTGTCCGGGCGGCGGATGACAGACGTTGCGGTCGACCGCCTCGACGAGCGGCGGCGCTATCAATCGATCTGGCGGGCAAGGATCGACCGCATCGTGCCGCATGTCGGCGCGTTCGTGGCGCTCGACGTCGGCGCGGGGCTGCTCCGCGAGGCCAAACGCCCCAGCGGCGAGGTCCTGACCGTGCAGGTCAAAAGCGTGCGCGCCGGAGGCAAGGCCGACATCCTGACCGACGACATCTCGCTGCCCGGGCGCTATTTCGTCTACCTCCCGCGCTCGTCCGGAATCGTTTCCAGCAACCGCCTGCAAACCAAGCATGCCGTCTCAAGTACGGCGGAACTGGGTGCTGCGCTTCGCGAGGCCGGGATAGAAGGCGGAATCTTGCGTGGGCACGCCCTTGCGGCAGGCGCAGAGGCGGTCGTTGCAGAAGCAGGCCGCCTTGCGCAGCGCTGGCGCGACATCGAAACGCGCGCGGGGCAGAGCCCGCCCGGCATGCTGGTGGAGGAGGGACCGGAGGCACCGCAGAGACTGCAGGCCGACTACCCCGAGCGCGATCTGCACTCCGTTTGCGCAACGTTGGATTCACGCGGCGTTTTGGACGAGTTCGATGCCCTGTTCCGGCCGGAAATCCGTTTGCCGCGCGGGGGGTCTGTGATGATCGAGGAAACGTCGGCGCTGACCGCAATCGACGTCAACGCGGGGACAAGGCCGCCCGCGGAGGTGGATCGCGAAGCCTTGGCGGTCATCGCCGATCAAATACGCCTGCGCAACCTGTCGGGCTTGATCCTGATCGATTTCGCGGCGGCGGGGTCGAAGAAGGCCGGCGCGTCCGGCGAGCAGTGGCTGCAATTGGTACGGCGGACGCTGGCCGACGATCCGGCGCGCTGCCGCGTGGCAGGCCTGACGCCAGCCGGCCTGGTCGAGCTGACGCGGCCCGGGCGCGACCTGCCGCTGGCAGGCAAATGCGCCGGTGACCTTGACGGACGTCACGCAAAGCGCCGATAAAGTCGCATGACGATCTTCAGGGCCCTGGCAATCTCGGGAACGATCCTGGCCTGCGCTGGTACCGTAGCCTTCGCAGCCGTCAAGCCCGGGGAGACCAAACCTTCCGTTTCGCTCGCGGCCGAAGGGCTGATCGATACGTTCGCCGAAAGCTGCGTCGCCTATGCCGGGCGCGACGCGCAGCTGAAAGTGTGGCTGGATGCCAACATGCAGCCCGCCGACGATCACCAGGCGCCTTACTTCCTGGGCCAGATGGCAGGCAAGGTCTGGCTCAGCCGGAACATCGTCGGCAACTACGCCGTGATCGTCTACGATCTGGGCCTGTGCACGGTCAAGGCCGAGACCGCGCCGATTGACGACGCGCTGGCGGGCCTCGAGCAGCAGGCGGGTGGAAAGCTGCACCTGAAGCTGGCGCAGACTGCCGACGATGCTAGTGGCGTGTTCGCCGATATCTCCGGGCATGTACGCACGTACTCGACGCAGATCGACGGGGTCGACTACGCGATCATCGCGTCCGGAACGCAGCATCGCGGGAACCCGCTGCAGTCGCAATTCACCTTGGTTCTTGCCGGCGATGACGACGATTCCGGCCAGCCGGCCAAGTAAATGCCCGATCTGCAGCCGTGGGCTCGAAGCGGCGGGTGACATCAAATACCGTCCCTTCTGCTCGCGCCGTTGCGCCGACGTCGATCTGGCTCGCTGGCTGGGCGACGGCTACGCGGTTGCGGGCGACGATGTGCCGCCGGATGCGGGCGAGGCGGAAAACTACGATGGCTGACAAAGCGGGGTGGACAGACCCATACGCGTTTGCCTATAAACCTTGCGCGGCGTCACAGCCGGTCCCACGCGTGCCCGGATAGCTCAGTTGGTAGAGCAGAGGATTGAAAATCCTCGTGTCGGCGGTTCAAATCCGTCTCCGGGCACCATTTCCCCTTTCCTCCATGTTCCGGATAGTTCCGGATAGTTCCGGAAAGCCTAGTAAAGCTACGGTCTGCAAGGGGTTTTTCGTGCTTGAGCGTTCCGAACAAAGCGATTGAAAGCCGGTCCAGTTTGGAGATAGCACCTCTGAGACAAAACGACTTAATAGAGGCAAATCTGGCGAAGGCAGGTTCAATAATGCTCATTGACTCCTAATCGTTTGCTGGGTCCTTGCATGATGGGGTTTTGTTCGGATGAGAGAAAAGGGCACCTCAAAGGTTACAGTCGTCGCAATGTAAGCAATGTAAGGCGCGCTATCGAGGCTATTCTGAAGAACGCCGGAATGCAGTGGCCCACGGCAGCTGGCCTTCGCAAAAGTGCGAACCGTTGGAAGCAGTTTAGGGTGCAGCGAGGCTCGGCTTAACGGCCCGGGCCTCGCCCGCTTAATCCTGTAAGCCACGGACATGCCCGCCTAGGGCGGAACCAAATTCAATTTGCGGACCTTTAATAAAGAACGTTTCGAAATAATGATGGAAGACAAACATGTCCAATGACGCTTCCAACATCATCAGCCTCAAACCCGGAAGCTTCGAGGAAAACAACAGGAGACTTCCTCAATTCATAAAAGAAAATGTCGAGCCGATTGTAGGCGAATGGGAAGCGTTCGCCCGATCATTGAAACCTTTGGATACTGGAATGACACCGCTCGCCTTACGGGATCATATCCATCAAATTCTTGCATTCGTCGTTGCTGATATTCGGTCCTATTAAACATCGGAGATGCAGAAAGAAAAGTCTCATGGAGACAAAAAGCAGGATCAACGCATTACAGCTGCTCAAACCCACGCGGCTTTAAGGCTGGCTGGCGGATTCGATATAGGGCAAATGGCCTCTGAGTACCGAGCGTTGCGAGCAAGCGTCCTGAAACTCTGGAGCAAAACCGGTCCAGCCTTCGATGCAGAAGACATTGAGGATATGACCCGGTTCAACGAGTCGATCGATCAGGAGTTGGCAGAATCTGTGAACTACTACACAGACAAGGTCGCCCAATCGAGGGAGCTGGTGGTTGGCATCCTCAGTCACGATCTTCGGAGCCCTCTCCAGGCGATCTCACTGTCGGCAGAGCTTAGTTTGCGTATGGGAGAGCTGAACGACGGTCAAACTATGTTGGCGAAGCAGACGATGGAGAGTGCAAGCCGGATGGGTAAGCTGATCGGCAACCTACTCGATGTCACGCGTGCCCGTTTCGGGTCGGGCCTGCCGGTCGTACGCGCGATGATGAACATCGGCTTTGTCGCTCAGCAGATCGTGGACGAAGTCCGAATTGTAAACGCCGACCGGAGGATTGATCTCGACATCTCCGGCGGCTTGACGGGGGAATGGGACAAAGCCCGGATTGGCCAGGTGTTTTCGAACCTTCTTAACAACGCCGTGCAATATAGCTTTCAGGGGTCTCCTATTCGTGTGGAAGTCCGGGGCGATCCAAAAAGTGTGATGCTTATGGTAGCGAACGATGGTGTACCCATCCCTCCCGACAAGATCGGCATGATCTTCGACCCGCTCACGCGCGTGGTTCCGGATGAACACGACCCGACCCCCACGGGAAACATGGGGCTTGGTCTTTATATCACCAAAGAAGTCATTGTCGCGCATGGAGGAACCATCGCCGTCGCTTCATCCGAAAAATATGGCACCGTTTTCACGGTACAATTTCCGAGACTAGCACCGAACCCTGCCATTCAGGATGCGGCCTTAAAGGCTGAGTTGGCCTAGCAGCGCAATCAGGCAAGACTGGGGGGAATTTGGGCGTTCACCATTTTTCAGAAAATAATCTGCCAGAGTATCAGGCAGACACCGCGTCTGTTAGATGCCGTCACCGGCCAGGCAAGATTTGCCGGCACCCCAAGTCGCATTCAGCCGCATAGTGCCTGCGAACGGGCATGGTTCTTGCACGGGTCTGTCCGACCACCCCTTTGAGGAACACCCATGTCTTCCATCAGCAGCATTTCGAACAGCAGCATGCAGTACCTGATCCAGCAGGCGATGCAGACGCCGCAGTCCAAGCAGCCCGCAAAGACCCAGGCGACGTCCGCTCAGGACAGCTTCGCGGCCGCGATCGGCGCGACGACGAACAGCAGCGGCGACCTTTCCGCCGTCACGCAGGCCAGCATTGCTGCCGGCGGCGCCAGCGCCGCCGGCACGGCCGCTTCCAGCGCCAACACGGCCAGCCTGCTCAACATCATGGTCTAGGTCGCTTCACTCGGGCGACTCAGTCTGGGCACGGTCGCCGGGCGCTGGCAAACTGCGCTCGCGATCATCTATCCCGCATGGTCGGTCGAGGGGGCGGCCTGACGCCTGTCCTGGCTTTTCGCAACGCGCTCGGTACAGGATCTGCGATCCGCGGGATGCCTATCCGAAGACAAGCATCGTGCGGGTCAGCCGGCCATCGCCGGACGAGGAGCTCTCCTGCTGGAAGGGGACGAGTTCGCGGCCAGGGTGCGCTCCAGCGAAATCCGCTGGTATGTGGTTTCTATGGCGCTCTGCAGTTGCTCGGCGGTATGCACTTCGAGCAGGCTTTGGCTTGGCTTCAAATCCTCTTTGGGAAAAGGCTTTTCGCCCGGCAGTACGAAATGGATCACCGCATCGACCTTGCCCAGCGTCTGCGACGCAAGCCCGGCCTTCACGCCCGACCCGCTATTTTCGATGGCGAACACGATCGCCTTCGAAGGATCGCTTCCCTTTTCGACCAAACGCGCGTCCGCTTTCTCGCGCCCCCTGAGGTAGGGTTCCGGGTTTGGCTTGCCCTTGGCCAGATCGTCGGCCGTCACGAAATAGGCAAGAGCCTGACCTGTCTGCGGTGGCAGCGCGCCAAGGTTGGTTTGAAGTTGTGCAGCGATACCGCTGGTGACCACCCCTTGCACAACCGGCCGTGCTCCGGCGCGGTCCAGCTTCGCGAACGCGTCCACCACCGCCGGGACGCCTTCGCGAGGACTGAGCAGGTGGCTGTTCGCCTGGTAGGTTTTCAGCAGCTTCTGCTCCCACTGTTTTTCGGTCAGCGTCTTGGCGACTTCCGGAACCTGGTCCAGCAACCAGTAGTAGATGATCTTATCTCCGGCGCCATGCAGCGGGTCGTTATAGTTTCCGCCGTCCTTCATGGCCTTGGGAACGCTGAAGGACTGCTTTTCCTTGAAATGCCGTTCTTCCAGCACGACGCCCTGTTCGGCGCAAGCGAGTTTCAGCTTTTGGCGATGCAGGTCTTCGGACATGACCAGCACGCCGTCGCAATCCCATTGAAGTACGAGAGCCGGCGTTAGAAGCTTGCTGTTTTCTGTGCTTTTCATGATCGCAAACATGATGGCTTACCACAGTTGAGTCAAGTGTTTAAGGATTAGCTTTATTGGCTTGAGCGCCCTTCTGGCGCTCGCAAACCTGCAAACTTCTGAGTTGGTCGAATTGGTTACCCGTTGACATTATCTATCGAACGATATAGTTCCATAGCCATGCAGCCGCTTCGCACATCGGGGGACGCACGGGGAGACAGTACGCGCATGCGTATTCTTGACGCTGCGACGGCGGTATTCGCGACCATGGGCTACGAGGGCGCATCGACCCGGCATCTCGCCGCGGAGGCGGGGGTCAACCAGCCTGCGATCCAGTACCACTTCGTCAGCAAGGAAGGGCTCTACCGCGCCGCTGTCGAGCGGATCGCTGGCGACATCGAAGCGCAGATGAGCGCTCCCGCCGCCGACATTGCCGCCGCGCTGCAGCCGCCTATTTCCGAAAAGACCTTGACTGAAGCGCTGCTCGGCCTGCTGGGCAGCATGGCCGACATGGTCCTGGACGAAGCGGAGCGCGAAACGCAGAGCCTGTTCATCACCCGCGCCGAGCTGGAGAACTCGTGCATGCTGGAGCCGATGGCCGAAGTCATCGCGCGCTGCATCATCACCCCGTGCGCCACCGCCTTCGCGCGCCTGACCGGCACGGGCGAGCGGGAATCCTGCTTGCGGGCGCTGGCCATCGTGGGGCAGATATTGAATTTCAAGAACAAATGCCTGGGCGGCGCAATCCGGCGCAACCTAGGGCTCGGCGAGTTCGACAAGGAAATGAAACAGACGGTGAAGACAATCATCCGCGAACAGACGCTCGCCATTCTCGCCGGCGCAAAGGCGCGCACCGGGAACGCAGCACTATGAAGGGGCACGGCAAACCGCGCGCCGCGACCGCCCTCGCGCTGGTCATGACGGCGAGCGCCTGCGCGGTCGGTCCCGACTTCCACCGGCCGGAAGAGCCGCCCGGTTCCGGCTATACGTCGGGGCCGGCCATGGACCGAACCAGCGGCGCGGATGCCCGGAACGGGCAAAGCCAAAACTTCGTACCCGGACAGGACATTCCCGGCGAGTGGTGGAAGATGTTCCACTCTCCCGAGCTCGATGCGTACGTGCGCGAGGCGCTTGCCAACAACCCGACTCTCGAACAGGCGCAGGCGTCGCTTCGACAAGCTCGCGAGGCGGTTTATGTCGAGCGGGGGCAGTTGTACCCGCAGGTGAACGGCACGGCGAACGCGACCCGTTCCAAGAACAGCACGGCCGAGTTCGGCGGCGCAACCACCTCGGCCGCAGGCGGGACCAGTGCGATCCCGTTCAACCTGCTCTATACAGTCTACGACGCCTCGGTCAGCGCCAGCTACAACGTCGATATCTGGGGCGGGACGCGGCGCGAGATCGAATCGGAGGAAGCCCAGCAGGAATACCAGCAGTACGAGCTGGAGGCGGCTTACCTTTCGGTCACGTCGAACGTCGTGGCCGCGGCGGTGCAGGACGCCTCGCTGCGGGCGCAGATCAAGGCGAACGAGGACATCATCTCGATCGAAAGCGACGCGCTGCGCATCCTGAATGCGCAGTTCGAGCTCGGCGGAATCTCGAAGGTCGACGTGCTGACGCAGCAGACCACGGTCGCGCAGGCGAGGGCCAACCTGCCGCCGCTGCGCAAGCAACTGGCCCAGACCCGAAACCAGCTGATGGCGTTGATGGGGCGCTTCCCCAACCAGGACGACGGCAAGGTTTTCGACCTCGACAAGCTGACCCTGCCGGCGGAGCTGCCGGTCAGCCTGCCGTCCGACCTCGTCAACCAGCGCCCCGATGTCCGCGCGGCCGAGACCGAGGTGCACTCCGCGCTGGCGGAGGTCGGCGTTTCCACGGCGAACCTGCTGCCGCAGCTCACGCTCAACGCCAGCTTCGGCGACGAAGCGGTGTCCGCGAGCAGCCTGTTCGGCCCCGAAAGCGAAATCTTCAGCTTGGGCGCCGGGCTGACGCAGCCGATCTTCCGGGGGGGGACGCTGCTGCACCAGAAGCGCGAAGCGGAAGCCAACGCCGACGAGGCGCTGGCGAACTATCGGGTGACGGTGATCGGCGCCTTCCAGGATGTCGCCAACGCCCTGCGCGCGGTCGAGGCCGACGCGGACGCGCTGAAGGCCAACGTGGAAGCCAATCGCTCGGCGGAGAACAGCCTGAACATCGCCAAGCTCCAGTTCGACGCCGGGTCGCTGACCTACCTGACTCTGCTGACGACCGAGCAGCAGTACCAGCAGACGCGGCTGGCGCTGGCGCAGGCCGAGGCGCAGCGCTACGCGGATACGGCGGCGCTGTTCCAGGCTCTCGGCGGCGGATGGTGGAACCGCGGCGATGTGCTGAACGAGGACGAGGCGGATTACATAGATCGCCGCGAAGCTGCGGAGAAAACGTGGCGGAACGCAATGACGGATAGCGGGAAAGAGGGCCAGTGATGAGCAAGGTGCAACAGTACGATACCCCTCCTCGCACAAGAGGGTTGGTCGTCCGCATGATCGTGATGCTGCTGGTCATCGGCGCCATCGTGGGCGGCGTGGTCGCGTTCCGGTCGTTCGCGGCGAAGAAGGGCGCTGAGTTCATGGCGGGCATGAAGAACCAGCCGCAGGTCGTATCCTCCACCAAGGCCGCCAAGCAAAGCTGGCAGGCCGATCTCAGCGCCGTCGGGTCGTTGCGGGCGGTGAACGGCACGGACATGGCGTTCGAGACCGCGGGCATCGTCGACAGCCTGCGCTTCAACTCCGGCGACGACGTGCCCGCGGGCCAGGTGCTTGCCACGCTGCGGCCGGACGATACCACGGGCAGGCTCGACTCCCTCAAGGCGCAGGAAGCGCTGGCGGAGATCACGGTCGGCCGCGACGAGAAGCAGTTCAAGGCGCAGGCAGTGGCGCAGGCGACGCTGGACACTGACAACGCCAACCTCAAGAACCTGAAGGCGCAGGTGGCGCAGCAGCAGGCCTTGATCGACGAGCGTACATTGCGGGCGCCTTTTGCCGGGCATCTCGGCATCAGGGCGGTCGACCTCGGCCAGTATGTGAACCCGGGAACGGTCGTCGTCACCCTTCAGGCGCTCGACCCGATCTACATCGATTTCTACCTGCCGCAGCAGGCGATCCAGGCGCTTAAGCTGCACCAGCCGGTGGCTATCAAGATCGACGCCTATCCAGGACGCAGCTTCGCCGGCGAGATAGCGGCGATCAACCCGAAAGTGGATGCGACGAATCGCAACATCCAGATCCGGGCGACGCTGAAGAACACCAGGCACGAGCTGCTGCCGGGCATGTACGGCTCGGTCCAGGTCGCCGCAAGCGCGCCGCAGGACTTCATCACGGTGCCGCAGACGGCGATCAGCTACAATCCTTACGGCGACACCGCCTTCAAAGTCGTGGACAAGGACTCGCAAGGTAACTCCGGGTTGTTCGTCAGGCAGACCTTCGTGACCACCGGGCAGACGAGGGGCGACCAGGTGCAGGTGCTGACGGGACTGTCGGACGGCGACGTCATTGTCACTTCGGGCCAGACCAAGCTGCACAACGACACGCCGGTCAAGGTCAACAACGATGTCCAGCCTGCCTCGGACGCCAGCCCCACCCCACAGGATCAGTAGCATGAAGTTCACCGACATCTTCATCCAGCGGCCGGTCCTGGCGACGGTCGTCAGCCTGCTGATCCTGGTGCTCGGCCTGAAGGCGGCTCTGTCGCTGCCCATCCTGCAGTACCCGCGCACGGAAAACGCGATCGTCACCGTGACGACGACCGACTACGGGGCCAATCCCGACCTTGTCGCGGCGCAGATCACCACGCCGCTGGAAAACGCGATCGCGCAGGCGAACGGCATCGACTACATGACGTCGACCAGCCAGACCAGCACCAGCACCATCACGGTCAACCTGCGCCTGAACTACGATTCCGACAAGGCTCTGACCGAAATCAACACCAAGGTGAATTCGATCCTGAACCAGCTGCCGCAGGGTTCGCAGCAGCCGGTATTGACCGTGAAGGTCGGCCAGACGATCGACTCGATGTACATCGGCTTCTACAGTACCGTGCTGGATCCCAACAAGGTAACCGATTACATCGTGCGCGTCGTGCAGCCGAAGCTGCAGGCGGTCACGGGCGTCCAGACCGCCGAGGTGATAGGCGGGCAGAATTTCGCCCTGCGAGCCTGGCTCGACCCCGAAAAGCTGGCGGCCTACAGCCTGACGGCGGCGGACGTCAGCACCGCGCTGGCCAGTAACGATTACATCTCGGGCGTGGGCAACACCAAGGGCCAGATGGTCCAGGTCAACCTTAACGCGTCCACCAACCTGCACACGGTCAACGAGTTCAAGAACCTGATCATCAAGCAGTCCAACGGAGCCGTGGTGCGGCTTCAGGACGTGGCGAACGTCACGCTGGGGGCGGACGACTATGAATCCCGCGTGGCGTTCGACGGCAAGCGCGCCGTCTATATCGGCATCCAGATCGCGCCGTCGGCCAACCTGCTGGACGTCATCGGCGGTGTGAAGAAGGTCTTCCCGGAATTGCAGGCCAACCTGCCGCAAGGGCTGTCGGGATCGATCATCTATGACTCGACCTCTTTCGTGAACAGCTCGATCCACGAGGTCGAGACGACGCTGATCGAGGCGCTTCTGATCGTGACCCTTGTGGTGTTCGCCTTCCTCGGCTCGCCGCGTTCGGTGGTGATCCCGGTGATTGCTATCCCGCTTTCGCTGATCGGCACGTTCGTCATGATGTCGCTGTTCGGCTTCACCATCAACCTGCTGACGCTGCTGGCGCTGGTGCTGTCCATCGGTCTTGTGGTCGACGACGCCATCATCGTCGTCGAGAACGTCAACCGGCATCTTGAAGAAGGCATGGCTCCCGTTCCCGCGGCGATCAAGGCCGCGCGGGAACTGGGCGGCCCTATCATCGCCATGACGGTCGTCCTGGTTGCGGTGTACGTGCCGATCGGCTTCCAGGGCGGCCTGACAGGGGCGCTGTTCACTGAATTCGCATTCACCCTTGTCGGAGCGGTCACCATTTCGGCTATTGTCGCCCTGACGTTGTCGCCGATGATGACTTCTCGGCTTCTCAAGGCCCCTACCCACAACCGCGCCAGCCTGATCGATCGAACCGTCGACTTTATCGATCGCGTTTTCGAGGGGTTGCGCAAATTCTACGAACGCAGGCTGCATTCAACCCTGAACTTCCTGCCGGTCACGGCGGTGTTCGCGCTGATCATGCTGGGCAGCATCTATTTCCTTTACAGCGGTATCCAGAAGCAGCTGGCTCCGGATGAAGATCAGGGCTACCTCCTGGCGCTTTCCACCCCTGCGCCGAACGCGACCCTGACGCAGAAGTTGCTGTACTCGCAGCAGGTATACGATGTCTTCGCCAGTTTCCCCGAGATGTTCCACGTCTTCCAGGTCGACTCGCCGGGAACCTCGATCGCAGGGCAGGTGCTCAAGCCGTGGAGCGAGCGCGCGAGGACGGCGATGACGCTGCAGCCCATGGACCAGGCGAAGCTCAACGAAGTCGCCGGGGTCAAGATCGCGTCATTTTCTCCGCCGCCTTTGCCGGGCAGCAACGGGTTTCCATTCCAGTTCGTCATCCAGACAACCGATGACTTCAACCGCCTGAACGAGGTGGCGACCAAGATCTACCAGGAAGCGATGAAGAGCGGCGCGTTCTTCTTCATGGACGACGACCTGAAGATCGACGACCCGCAATCCACCCTTGAAATCGACCGCGACAAGGCGGCCGACCTGGGGCTCAACATGACCGACGTCGGCAGTGCGCTCAGCGCCATGCTGGGCGGCGGCTACGTAAACTATTTCAGCCTGGACGGCCGGCCCTACAAGGTGATCCCGCAGGTGCAGCAGAAGTACCGCCTCAACACCCAACAGCTGCTGGATTACCAGATACGGACCGCAAACGGCGGTTCGGTTCCCCTGTCCACGATCGTCAAGATCACGACGCAGACGGTGCCGGAATCGCTCAACCACTTCCAGCAGGTGAACTCCGCGACCCTCTCAGGGGTCACGCCGTTGCCGGACGGCGACGCGATCGGGCTGATGAAGGGCATCGCGGCGAAGTACCTGCCGGCCGGCTACACCATCGACTACGGCGGGGAGACCCGGCAATTCGTCCAGGAGTCGAGCGGCTTCGCCACGACGTTCCTGTTCGCGCTCATCATCATCTTCCTCGCGCTCGCGGCGCAGTTCGAGAGCTTCAGGGATCCGGTGATCATCTTGGTCTCGGTCCCGATGTCGATCGCGGGGGCGCTGTTCTTCATCCTGCTCCTCGGCACGGTCCGGATCGGGGGCGCGACTCTCAACATCTATACCGAGGTCGGGCTCGTCACCCTGATGGGGCTGATCAGCAAGCACGGCATCCTGATCGTCGAGTTCGCGAACACCATCCAGCGCGAACAGGGCAAGACCAAGCGCGAGGCGGTCGAAATGGCGTGCGGCATCCGCCTGCGCCCCATCTTGATGACGACCGCGGCCATGGTTCTGGGCATGGTGCCGCTTATTTTTGCGACGGGCGCAGGAGCGGTCTCCCGCTTCGCCATGGGGCTGGTCATCGCCAGCGGCATTGCTGTCGGAACGCTGTTCACCCTGTTCGTGGTGCCGGCAGCGTACGTCCTGATCGCTGGCGACCATCACGGCAAGGCGCACGCTCAGCGTTTGGAACGCGACGAGCTCGGCGACACACCCATCCTGGCGTGACATCGTGACCCGGCAGGCTGGAACCTGCCGGGCAGAAACTGCCGGATGACGGCATGCCGCCCGCTTGCGCCCATGCACGTCGCCGATTGTGGCGGCTCAATTAAATTTCTCTTCACCATACCTGCCGCCCGCAGCCCAGCAAACACGCCGATTTGTCCCTTGGCACGGTTTTCGCTACCATTTTCTGTGGAACCATGGCGCGTGTCTTATGTTGATAATGCTGAAAGGTTCTGTTAAAACAGTTTTTACTAAACGGCGGGTTAAGAATGTCGCAGCGGTCCACCATATCCACTTCACGCGCCTCGGGATTGAAAGTCTCGCGCCGCGACGCGCGCGTGTTCCTTTTCTCGACCGTATTGATGACGACCATCTTTGCCGGTGCGCTGAACATCGACAGCCAGTTTAACGGCGGCCGCGTTGGCAGCGCTCTGGTCTCACACAGCCAGATGGCAAGTCTGGACAAGGACATCTGCTCCGCGTCTCGGTTCATGAACTGATTGAACGTCCAGAGTTCCAGCGTTTAGTTCTTGCGCCGAGGCGTAGAATGTCCTAATTCAAACGTCTTACCCGTTCCACGCGTCGGCACAGTTCCATGAAAAAAGACATTCATCCGCAGTACAACACGATCAACGTCATCATGACGGACGGTTCGGCGCATCGCTTTCGCAGCACGATGGGCAAGGACGGGGACACGCTTCGCCTCGATGTCGATCCCAAATCGCATCCGGCCTGGACCGGCGGAACGCAGCAGGTGTTGCGAGCCGGGGCGATGGACCGGTTCAACAAGAAGTTTGCCAGTTTCGGCGTTGCCAAGACCGCAGCCCAGCCTGGGGCTAAAAAGGACGAAGAAAAGTCCGCTTGAAGCCAAGCCTTACGAGGCTGCCTGTTTAAGCATTTCCTCTAGCCGCAAAGCCCTTTGGTATAAAGACTGGGTGCGATCCAGCAGGCTCTGCAGGCCGTCCGGCAAGATTTCCTTGTCCTCCAAAGACGGCTCCTCCGTGCAGAACTCGCCTCCATAGATCGCGAACCCTTCGCCGCGTGCCTGATCCATGGGGATTTCTCCTGACCGCGCAGCCTTTTCCGTCAACAGCCATGTCATGACCTGGCTGAGGCGCGCCGTGACCCGGAGCGTCTCGTAACTGACCCGCAGCCGCGCGTTGGTCTGCAGCTTCTCGTTGGTCCGCTCGGCGAAAGTGATGTAGCTGCGGGCCTCGTTCAGCAGCAACACCGTTTCGTTATACAGCCGGTCGATAACCATCAGGGATTGGGTCGGCATCGCTCTGGTCTCCATCGGTCGGCCCTTGAACGAGCCGGTTGCATTCCCATCTACATCAAGCCGGGTGCTCCCAGGAGATCCGGCGTCGTCCGGGGTTCGACCATGACGGTGAACCCTTAATTTCAGGTATCGCTTCAACGGAGGGTATCCATGCGCAGTTACGATTTTTCTCCCCTTTTCCGCTCCACCGTGGGCTTCGACCACATGTCGCGCCTGCTGGAAACGGCTCTTAGCGCCGAAGAGTCCAGCGTCGCCTACCCGCCCTACAACATCGAACGCCTTGAAGAAAATCAGTATCGCATCACGATGGCGGTGGCGGGTTTCTCGCAAGAAGACCTCGACATCACGTCGGAGAACAATACCCTGACGATCAAGGGCGGCGTCAGGCCGAAGGGTGAAGAGGCTTTCAAAGGGCAGTATCTGTACCGTGGCATCGCCGGGCGCGCGTTCGAGCGCCGCTTCCAGCTGGCCGACCATGTCGGCGTCACGGGGGCGTCGCTCGAAAATGGGCTGTTGCATGTCACTCTGGAGAGGAAGGTGCCGGAACAGCTCAAACCTCGCACGATCAAGATCGGGGCCACGGCAAATGGCCCGACGATCGAGCATCATCACGCGGCTTGACGCTTGCAACTACCGGCAAGTATGGAACGGGGGCTTCGGCCCCCGTTCCTGTATCCTACAGGAAAAGAGAATTTTCTGGCGATCTCATTTAAATTTGGGAACGATAATATCTCTCTTTAGTTATGTAATTAACCCGCGGCAATCCGAGGGAAAACGACCACAGCCCAATGGAGATGGCTCGCATGTCTACCACCACGACGATTACCCGCATGTACGCGACCTATGACAAGGCCGCGCAGGTTGTTAAGGACCTTGAGGCCGCCGGCATTCCTCACAGCGAGATCACGATACTTTCGAATAGCGCGCAGCATACCAACCTTGGCAAGTACGGTCAGGAGAGCGAGAAGCAGATCGATCGCGATGTGCTGTACGACACCGCTGCGGGAACCGGCGCGGTCGGCGCGGTCGGCGGGTTGCTTGCCGGCCTCGGCTTGCTCGTACTTCCAGGCATCGGCCCGTTCGCGGCGGCCGGATGGTTTGCCGCGACGCTGGCGGGTGGCGCGCTCGGAACAGCGGCAGGAGCTGCCGCAGAAGGCATCGCTGAACTGTTCTCCTCGCATTCCGGTGTCGACCGTGAAACCGCCAGCCGTTACGTCGCGGGCGTCCAGGCCGGCGGAACGATGGTTGCGGTGCGTTCGGATGTCGGCCGCCTTTTTACGATCGAAGGCATCATGGGTACGAACGACACCGCATACGACACTCTGGGTACGACCAACACCACGACCGGAAGCAGCCGCGTCGCTTAAGGCGCGTGGTTTCAACAAGTCAGGAGAAGACAGACGATGAGTCGCAATCGCTTCAAGAAGCAACTGAGCCGGGTCGGCGATAGCGTCGATGATTTCATCGATGACGCCAGCGACCGCTACGAATCTGTCCGCGACGATCTGCGTCGCCGGACGGGACGCGTCCGCGATCGCGCTCAGGATGTCCGCGAAAGTGCGGAGGACGCCTGGGACAACCGCGGCGACCTTGTCGACGATCTGGTCGACGGCGCGCGTTCGTGGGGTGAATGCGCGACGTCGTACGCCGTTGCGCGGTTCCGCCGGGACCCTGTGGGTACGGTGGCGGTCGGCGCAATCGGTTTCTGGCTGGTGGGCAAGCTGCTGAAGCGTTAGCTTCACTTCATGGCTATGGGAAAGGCGCTCCGGAAACGGAGCGCCTTTTTTCCATCGAGTGCGAAAGGTTTTCTAGTCAAATCGCTCTGGCAATCTGAAGAGCGCGACCGCTGCCTCCGCATGACTCTGTTTCTTGCTGATTTCGGTGCGGACGCGGGCAATCTCCGCTTCCATCTCGGCTATGTAACTTTCAAGTTCCGCAAGCGAGAGGGGATCGAGCGATCTCAGGCTTTTCAGCTTCTTGGGAATATCGTCGTCGTCGAGCATGAGCGAGATCTACTATAGACCTCGCCTTGGGTGAAGAACTTTGCAAGTACAGCTGGTAAAGAGGCGAGGCTACGCTACGCTAGAAGCCACGGTAGCAGACAAATTCCTCCCTAACCGGGAGAGGGTGGGCGAGGGGCGATCGGCCGTCGCAAGAGGGCGCAAACATGCGAAGTGCCCGACTGCCAGTCCAGTCCGGACAGTAGACCCCTCCCATGCGGGAGAGGCAAGTGCCGGAGTTCAAGCGATTGCCCTGGTCATGAGGCTCGAACGCTCCGCCGACACAGCTTCTTTTCCAAGCTCAAGCCTTAGCAGTTCGTCCGGCCAGGCATCGTACAGTGCGAGCGCAGCGGTAGCTCGGGCGATGGCCGGGGCTGCCTGTATGCCGTAGCCGCCCTGGCCGGCGCACCAGATGAAATTGGGAGCTTTCGCATCGTAGCCCACGACGGGCGAACGGTCTGCGACGAAGCTGCGAAGGCCCGCCCACGAGCGCTCGACGCGAATGATCTCCAGGTTGGCTGCCTGCCGTATACGGTCGATGGCGACCGCGACGTCGTAATCGTCGGCGTAAACGTCGCAAGGCGCGATGTCCGTTTCCTCGGCAGGCGAGACCAGGAGCCGTCCGGATTCAGGCTTGAAGTAAAAGCTTTCCTCGAAATCGATGACAAACGGCCAGAGCGATGCATCGATGCCGGTTGGCGTCGGGACGATCGCTGCTGTGCGCCGCTTCGGCGTCAGGCCTACTTTGCGCGCTCCGGCAAGGCCCGCGATCTCGTCGGCCCAGGCGCCTGCGGCGTTGACGAGAGTCTCGGCTTCCAGCGTTTCGCCAGACGTTTCGATCCGCCATTTGTCTCCCCTCCATTCCAGGGCACGGACGCCTGCCTTGAAGCGTACGGCGCCTCCGCGTTTTTTCAAACCACGCAGGTATCCCTGGTGGAGGGCGTCCACGTCCATATGCATCGCCCCAGGCTCGTAGATCCCGCCCACGACCCAATCCCGGCGCAGCGCCGGAACGAAAGCGATCGCCTCGACGGCGGAAACGCGGCGTACTGTCGGCACCAGGCGGCGGAACGCTGCCGCTGTTTCGTCCATCCGGCTTTCGGTGCCGGCGCGCCCGATCAGCAGTTCGCCATGGGGCGGCGTCAGGAGCTTATGTTCTGTGAAATCGGCAGGCGGGTCGAGCAGGAAGGCGCGACTGGCACTGTTGAAGGCGCGGATCGTCGCATTGCCGTAGGTTTCGGAGTAAATCGCGACCGACCGGCCGGTCGTATGGTAGCCTGCGACGCCTTCCTGCTCCAACACCAGCACGCTGCCATGCGCCGCCAGCTCGTAAGCGGCGGAAGCCCCTGCCATCCCGGCGCCGATGACAACGAAGCGGTACACGCCCATTTCGGGTAAGCGCGGACTAGCTGGCCAAGGCGCGGCGCAATAGCTCTACGTCTTCCGCCATGGCGGGGTCGCTGATCATCAGCTCGTCGACTTTTTTGCAAGCGTGCATGACAGTGGTGTGATCGCGGCCGCCGAACTTGCGCCCGATCTCGGGAAGCGAGTGCGTGGTCAGCTGCTTGGACAGGTACATCGCGACCTGCCGAGGCCTGGCGACGATGCGGCTGCGGCGGTCGGAGTACATTTCCGCGACCTTCAAGTTGAAGTGCTCTGCCACCTTGCGCTGTATTTCCTCGACGGAAAGCCGCCGGTCGTTGGCGCGCAGTAGGTCGCGCAGGACATCCTGTGTCGTTTCCAGGGTCACGGGCCGGCCGACCAGGTCGGCATGGGCGACGATGCGGGTCAGCGCCCCTTCCAGCTCGCGCACGTTCGAGCTGATCTTATGCGCCAGGAACTCCATGACTTTCAGCGGCACCTCGCACTGGAAGCTTTCCGCTTTCGATTGCAGGATGCCGAGGCGAAGCTCGTAGGTCGTCGGATGGATGTCGGCGACCAGGCCCCAGCCGAGGCGAGAGCGCAACCGCTCTTCCATCCCGTCGAGGTCCGAGGGGCTCTTGTCGGCCGAGATGACAATCTGCCGGTTCTGGTCGGCAAGGGCGTTGAAGGTGTGGAAGAACTCTTCCTGCGTCGAATCCTTGCCGCAGATGAACTGGATGTCGTCGATCATCAGTACGTCGACCGAACGGAACTGGTCCTTGAACTCGACCGTGTCCTTGTAGCGCAGCGCGCGCACGAACTCGTACATGAACTTCTCGGCCGAAAGGTACAGCACCCGGCGCTGCGGCCCGCGCTTGCGGATCGCCCAGGCGATCGCGTGCATCAGGTGCGTCTTGCCCAAGCCGACGCCGCCGTAAAGGAATAGCGGGTTAAAGGGCGCGTTGTCGGCTTCGGCGACGCGGCGTGCGGCGGCGTGCGCCAGTTCGTTCGGCTTGCCGACCACAAAATTCTCGAAAGTGAAACGGGCATCCAGCGCGCCGAGCAACGGGTCGCCTGTGACAAGGTCGGCGGGAATGCGCTGGCCGAACCGGAAAGCCGACAGGGCGTTCGGCGGCTCGGGCGAGACCTGGCCCGCCGGCTGTTCGACAGGCGCCAAATTCTGCGAGCGGGGCGAAACGGCGTCCGCCTTGATCTCGACGCCGTGCACGGCCGGGTTCCTGCCGGTCCAGAGCTCGCGGATACGGTCGGCGTAGTGCGACTTGATCCAGGTAGCGGCGACGGAGGTGGCGACTTTCAGGATCACGTCGCCCTTGGACGGGCTAATGACTTCGACCCCCTGCAGCCAAGAGCGGAACGCCACGTCGCCGATCTCGCGCCGCAACGTGCCGGCAATTTCATGCCATTCGCGCGCAAGAACCGCCGGAGCAGTCATCATGGAGTCGGAAGGATCGTGTCCGCCGGAATTTTGCGCGTCGACTTCGGTTTCCGGCAAAGCGAAAGCCGACTTCACTGCTGATAGTTGAGCCAAACAGACCCCCTCGAAATTCAATACCCGCACGTTCAAAATCCTTCGCCTTGCCGGTCAGGTCCCCACCTCACAGACAAAGCTTTCCTAGTGGCTGCAGCGACTCACCACATCCCCCAAAGCCACACAATATTTTTAAGCATTACTCGTTGCGCGTGAAGAAGATTGTATGTGAGGCTGATGGCGCGCGCAAGGGAAAAAGAATCGGAACCGACAAATGCCGGCGCGCGCTCAATAAAAAAAGCGCCCGCTCTTTCGAATGGACGCTTGAGCTACTATAATATGCAGCAGGTTACTGAGCCTTGACTTCCAAAGCCTTGATCCGGGCGTGAAGTCGCGAAAGCTTTCGTGAAACCGTATTGCGGTGCAGGGTATGCTTGTTGACGGCCCGATGCAGCTCCGGCGTCACTTCGCGAAAGGCTTCCTGCGCGGCCGAGGCGTCGCCGGTGGCGATTGCCGTTTCGACCTTGCGGACGAAGGTGCGGATGCGGCTGAGGCGTGCGCGGTTGATTACAGCGCGGTTTTCATTGCGGCGAATGCGTTTCTTGGCCGAGACATGTTGTGCCATAGGATGCTGATCCGGAAAAGGTCTGAAGCGAAGCGGCGAACTTAGTGGCAGCCCATTAAAGGGTCAAGCTGAATTTAGCGCGCCGGGCTGTCGTCAGGGCTGAGGCTGAAGCGAACGGTGGTGCCGGGCGGCTGCGCGAGCGTTTCCAGCACAAGGTTTTCACCGTCGCGGGAGTAGCGCGAAGGTCCGGTCTGACGCCATCCGAGCGCGGGCAGGGCGGACGCATAGTACTTGACGACAGCGTCAGGCGTCACCAGGCCGGCGGCGCTGGTTTCGACGATGCGCCCCTCGGGCTTGTCCAGCTGTGTGGTCGCGCCGTCGGGCTGGGCAAGCCCGGGCATGAGCGGCAGGTCCTCGATGCCGGTCACGTAGGCTTCCTGCGCCCGGGCGCAAACGGAAAATACAATCAGGGCGGGAACGAACAGGAAGCGTGCTTTGCGAAACATCTTGGTCACATGATAGCCGTATGCCCGCCTCGGCTCAATGCTGGCAAGCGGGGCAGAACCAGGTCGAGCGGCCGCCCTGGACGATGCGCTCGATGATGTTTCCGGCGCAGCGCGGGCACGGTTCGCCTTCGTGGTCGTAAACCTGGAACCTGTGCTGGAAGCGACCGGCTTCGCCGCTGGCGTTCACGTAGTCGCGCAAGGATGAGCCGCCGGAGGCGAGCGCGGCTTCCAGCACCTGCCGGATCGCGGCGGCGAGCCGGTCGGCTTCGCTCGCGGTCAGCGCGTTCGCCGGGCGGCGCGGATCGATAGCGGCGGCGAACAGCGCCTCGCACACGTAGATGTTGCCCAGCCCCGCCACGATGTGCTGGTCCATGAGCGCCGCCTTCATCGTTGTCCTGCGCTTGCTCGTCTGCGCGAACAGCAGCGGGCCGGAGAACTCGTTGCCCAGCGGCTCCGGGCCGAGCAATGCCAGCGCGCGATGACCTTCGAGTTCGCTGGCCGGGACCAAATCCATCGAGCCGAAACGCCGCGCGTCGTTGAAGACCAGTTCGGACCCGTCCTCGAATTCGATGCCGACATGGTCATGGAGGCTGGCCTGATGGTCCGCGCGCGCCACGAAGAACCGGCCCGACATGCCCAAATGCACCGTCAGCACCAGCGCCGTCCGGTCCTCGCCTTCGGTCGAAAGCAGCAGGTACTTCGCGCGCCGGCCGACAGCGGTGATCCGCCGGCCCTTCAGCCTCGCGGCGAAAAGAGGGGGAAAAGCGAAGCGCAGGCCGGCGCGGTTCAGCCGGACGGAGCGGATGACCTTGCCGGTCACGAGCGGCGCCAGGCCGCGGCGCACGGTTTCGACTTCGGGAAGCTCGGGCATGTGCCTGCAATAAACCCGCCGCGCCCGTTTGACGACATCTTTACGCGGCGGGCCGAACCCGCTAAACCGGGCGCCTCGCAACAACTCTGCCGAGGCAATGCTCGATATCCATTCCGCGCTGATCTACCTTATGGTGATCCTTGCCGCGTCCGACGGTGAACTGACCGATGCGGAACTGCATACGATCGGCGAGAACGTCCGCTACCTGCCGGTTTTCGCCGATTTCGACAGCGATACACTGCCGCAGGTGTCTCAAGGCTGCGCCGTCGCGCTGAACGGCGAGGGCGGGGTCGTTCGCACCTTGATAGAGATCGCCGAGACAGTGCCGGACCATTTGCGCGAAACCGCGTACGCGCTGGCCGTGGAGGTCACCGTTGCCGACAACGACCCCGCGGACGAGGCGGTGCGCGTGCTGGAACTGGTGCGCGAGCGCCTTGGGATCACGTCGCTCAGCGCCGCCGCCATCCACCACGCGGCCCGCGTGCGCCACCTCGCCTGACCCCACACGATCCGGGCAACACATCTTGATTGCCGACCTGTTCGCGATCTTCTGCCTCTTCCTCGTCAACGGCCTTCTGTCCATGGCGGAGATCGCCATCGTCACCGCGCGCAGAGCACGCCTGACCGGCATGGCCGAGCGCGGCAGCAAGGGGGCGGCGGCGGCGATCCTGCTCAACCGCGAGCCCGGGCGCTTCCTGTCGGCGGTGCAGAGCGGCCTCACCCTCATCGGCATCCTGACCGGCGCGATCGGCGGCGCGGCGCTGACCGAGCCGCTGTCCGCGTCCCTCGCCCGCGAGCATCCGTCGCTGGCCCCCTACGCCCACGACATCGCCTTCATCGTCGTGGTGCTGGCGACCTCGTACGTCTCGCTCATCATCGGCGAGCTTGTGCCCAAGCAGGTCGCGCTGCGCTACGCCGAGCCGATCGCGACCGTGGTCGCGCCGGTCATGGCGGTGGTCGCCCGGGTCGGCGCGCCGGTCATCTGGATCCTCGACTTTTCCAGCCGCGCCCTGCTGCGCCTGTTCGGCGTCAAGGAGTATACCTCGCAGACCGTGACGGAAGACGAGGTCAAGACCATGGTTGCCGAAGGCGCCGAGACCGGCGTCTTCCACCCGACCGAGCGCGAGATGGTGACCCGCGTACTGCGCTTCGCCGACCGCACCGCGCGCTCGATCATGACGCCGCGCATCGACATCGAATGGCTGGGAGAGGACGATACCGCCGCCGAGGTGGAGGAGCGCATCGCCGCCACCGGCCACTCGCGCTACCCGCTGGGCGCGGCGGGGCCGGAGGGGCTGGACCACGTGCGCGGCATTGTCCACGTCCGCGACCTGTACGCGCAGGCGCAGCGCGGCGAGGCGTTCGACCTGGTCGCGATCTGCAAGCCCGCGCCCGTCGTCCACGACGGCAGCCCGGTGCTGGAAGTTCTGGAGACCCTGCGCGAGCAGTCGACCCGCCTTGCCATCGTCGTCGACGAGTACGGCGTGGTCGAGGGCGTGCTGACCATGACCGACGTGCTGGAAGCCGTCGTCGGCGCGCTGCCCGGCACGCATGGCGAGGAATCCTATACCCCGTACGAGGAGGTGAGCGAAGGCTCGTGGGTCATGGAGGGCAGCCTGCCGATCGACGACGTGAAATTGCATCTCCATCTACAGGAACTGCCCGGCGAGGACGAGATAACGACGCTGGGCGGCTTCGTCCTGCACCAGCTGGGCCGCGTGCCCCAGGCGGGCGACCGCACCGACTACGGCGGCTACCATTTCGAAGTCACCGCCATGGACGGCCGCCGCGTCGACAAGGTCGCGGTGACAAGGATCGACCAGCGGCTGGACGTGGTGGAGTAGGGCGGAACTTGCGACGTATCGTCATCCTGACAAAGGTCAGGATGATCCACCGTTCAGCGTTCGTGAAGAACGACTTTGACACCAGAAGATTGGTCGAACGCGCTTGCAACCCGCAAGGAAAACTTGTAGATAGCGTGCAACAAAAATGCATGAGGCTGAAATGATTTCCCAGAAAGGCGCGGGCCGTCCCGCCGAAGTTTTCCTCGCGCTCGCCATGCCGCTAACCGCTTTTGCCGCGTCGGGGCAGGTCCATGCGCCGAAACCGCCCGCGAAAGGCGGGGTGTCCGCCTCGAGCGGCAATGCCCTGCCGTGCGGCGAGATCCGCCTGACGCAGCTCGACGGCGAGGCCGAGATCTATAGCCTGAGGGCGCCCGGCAGCAAACCCAACGACGGCTCGCCGCCGATCGAGTTCACGCTGCATGCCGGGGAAAGCCGCCTCCTGAACTCGTCCAACGGCGGTCTGGCGCCCTCGCGCGACGTGCAGTCGTTCACCTGGGGCGTGCGCCCCGCCAGCCCTCCGGCCAAGCGCTGGGACATGGGCGATCGGCTGCTGCACGTCTACGCCGAAAGCGGCCCCAACATCACCATGGCCAACCCGGTCGGGAACGACCCGGCGGGACAGAGCGAAGTCGCCGCGTCGCCGCCCAGAGGTCTCGACGACCTTCTGGTGACGGTCGGTCCATGCGGCAGCGTCCAGCCCGTCCGCGACAATTCCGGAAGGTACACGCAGGCTCCCCCACCGGAAGAAGCGCTCCTCTGTAGCCGAAGACGCGCCTGCTCTGGCACGGTTGATGAAAGCATTGCCGGTAATCGAGGGTGGACCTTACGTGACAGCGTTAACGGCTGCAGTTTATTCCTTGATCCCCGATCGGCTTAATCAGGGTGAAACGGAGACATTGAAGCGACTGCTCGACTCAAGAAAAGTTGAGTGTCCGCCTGGAATGCCGACTGTCACGTTCAGCTTCAAGGAGTACCCGACTCTCGCTCCTGCATCCAGATTGCGCAGGACGAGCATCCGGAGTGGAAGATTTTGACGATCTCAAGAGATAACAAGTTAGTTTCTCGCCAGCGCAGAAACCAAGTTTGTAGCGAAACCGTGCAAAACAATTTTCGCCCCTCAGTTGTGATGAATATCCATTTGCATCTACTTCAGAAGGTGGTGCTGCTGCCAAACCGTGGCCGGTTTCGCCCAACGAAAACTCCTTACAAGGTCAGAAACTCCAAGACTTTTGGAGTCCTCAAAATGGCATTCGCAAGCCTGACGGAACAAAGTTTTGTGTGATGGTGACTCCGTAGAATGATTGTTGAGGACTGGAAGCCCTTTCTGCACGAACTCAGCGCGGAGCTGCTGCGTGATCCGGACGTTCATTTCGTGCTTAAGGATCAGGAGCACTACGCTCAAGCCATCGAGACTAGCTGGCTGGGCTATTGGGCGGCTTCGAAAACGGTAGTGCAGAAATTGGAACGAAGGCTCGGCATCGACCTGCCACTGTCGTACCGCAAATTTTTACTGACCACGAACGGCTGGGGGCCGCTCGACCGTTTCGTCAACAGCTTATTGACCGCCAACGAAGTGGATTGGTTTGGAAAAACCGATCCGGACATCGTCTCTGCGTGGAACACCCATTACGATCCTGCTTACTCGATCCCTGATGAGCGTTACCTAGTTTATGGTGAAACACAGGATGTATGCGACATTCGGAATGAGTACCTTAACGACTGTCTCAAAATAAGCGATCAAGGAGACTCGTGCTGGATACTGTTAAACCCCCTTATCAGGGACGAAAACGGTGAATGGGAGGCTTGGTGGCTGGCAAGCTGGTTGGCGGGTGCAGTTCGCTATCGCTCGTTTTACGATCTGATGCAGGCGCAACTCGAAAAGGCACGGGACTATCAGCCGGACCCGGCCGGGTAATCGGTCGCGAATAGTCCATCACCACCTTGCCAACCGCGCCGCTGCTGCCTAAACGTGGGGTCACACCTCCTCACCGTTCGAGAGCAGCACCCATGCGCGTATATTATGACCGCGACGCCGATGTCGGCCTCATCAAGGGGAAGAAGGTCGTGATCGTCGGCTATGGCAGCCAGGGGCACGCGCATGCGCAGAACCTGCGCGATAGCGGCGTGGGCGATGTGCGGATCGCGCTGCGCGCCGGGTCGGCGACGGCGGCGAAGGCGCAGGATGCCGGGTTCACCGTCATGACGCCGGACGAGGCGGCGAAATGGGCGGATGTCGTCATGGTGCTGACCCCGGACGAGCTGCAGGGTGCTCTCTACCACGACTCGCTGGCGCCCAACATGAAGCAGGGCGCGGCGCTGGCCTTCGCGCACGGGCTGAACATCCATTTCAACCTGATCGAGCCGCGGCCCGACCTCGACGTGTTCATGATCGCGCCCAAGGGGCCGGGACACACCGTGCGCTCGGAATACCGACGAGGCGGCGGCGTGCCGTGCCTGATCGCGATCGCGCAGGACGCCAGCGGCAACGCGCACGACATCGCCCTGTCCTACGCGGCGGCGGTCGGCGGCGGCCGGGCCGGGGTGATCGAGACGACGTTCCGCGAGGAGTGCGAGACCGACCTGTTCGGCGAGCAGGCGGTGCTGTGCGGCGGGCTGGTGGCGCTGATCAAGGCCGGGTTCGAGACGCTGGTCGAAGCGGGCTACGCGCCCGAGATGGCGTATTTCGAATGCCTGCACGAGGTCAAGCTGATCGTCGATCTGATCTACGAGGGCGGGCTCGCCAACATGCGCTATTCGATCAGCAACACCGCCGAGTACGGCGACTACACGCGCGGGCCGCGCATCGTGACCGCCGACACCAAGGCGGAGATGAAGAAGATCCTGACCGAGATCCAGGACGGCAAGTTCGTCCGCGACTTCATGATGGAGAACGCGGTCGGCCAGCCCAGCTTCAAGGCGACGCGCCGCCGCGAGGCCGAGCACCCGATCGAGGAGGTCGGCGGCCGCCTGCGCGCGATGATGCCGTGGATCGCCAGCAACAAGCTCGTGGATAAAAGCAAGAACTGAGGAGGTTCCCATGAAGCTGACATTCGCCTCCACCGCCATCCTGTTCACGCTCTGCGCCGCCGCCGCCGCCGCGCAAACCACGAGCAACACCGCCGGCGGGCAGGGAGGGCGCCACCATCAGGTAAGCCCGCAGTGCAAGGCGGCGATCGAGACTGTTTGTCCAGGCGTCGAGCCGGGACAGGGCCGAGTCAGGGCATGCCTCAAGCAGCATCACACCAGCGTCCGCCAGCTTTGCGGCGACCAGCATGCTGCACAGCCTGGACCGGGCGCATCCGCCACCAGGGGCGCACCGACCGGCCGCTCCCCGGTGGCGCAGGCGCCGTCGGCCACGCCGCAGTAACTCCGGCCCTGCGCAAAGGACATCGCCTTGACCCAACGCACATGGTTCATCACCGGCGTAAGCAGCGGTTTCGGCCGCATCATGACCGAGCGGTTGCTGGAGCGCGGCGACCGCGTCGCCGGAACGGCACGCAAGCTGGAACAGCTCGACGACCTCAAGGAGAAGTACGGCGAGCGGTTGTGGCTGGGCTACCTCGACCTAACGGATACTCCTGAAATCCGCAAGGTGGTCGACGCCGCGTTCGGCCGGTTCGGGCGGGTCGACGTGGTGGTGAACAACGCGGGCTACGGGCTTTTCGGTGCGGCGGAGGAGGTCACCGACGAGCAGATCCGGCACCAGATCGACACCAACCTGATCGGCTCCATCCAGGTCATCCGCGCCGCTCTGCCGCATCTTCGCGCGCAAGGGGGTGGGCGCGTCCTCCAGGTGTCTTCCACCGGCGGGCAGTTCGCGTTCCCGACCTTCAGCCTGTATCATGCCACCAAATGGGGCATCGAAGGCTTCGTCGAGGCCGTGGCCAAGGAGGTGGCCTCCTTCGGCATAGGTTTCACCATCGTCGAGCCGGGGGCGACGCAAACCAATTTCTCGGCGGGGCTGGTCAGCCCTCCCGCCATGGATGTCTACGAGAATACGCCCGTCGGCGAGGTGCGCCGGGCCGTCGCGAACAACGCGTTTCCAAAACCCGGAGACGCCACCAAGGTCGCACTGGCGATGATCGATTGCGTGGAGGTCACCCCCGCGCCTCTGCGGCTGCCCCTGGGCAGCGATACGTACACATTGGTGCGCGGCGCGTTGCAGGAACGGCTTGCCGCCCTTGAAGCGCAAAAAGACATCGCGCTTGCCGCCGATACAGATTCCCGCACGTCCTAGTCGTCCTACAGCAAGGTTTCCACCGCCCATGACCGCTTTCCAGGCTTTCTTCATCGCCATCCTCCAGGGCGTGACCGAGCTGTTCCCGATCTCGAGCCTCGGGCATTCGGTGATCGTGCCGGCGCTGCTCGGCTGGAACATGAACCTGCACGACGCGGCCTTCCTGCCGTTCCTGACCCTGCTGCATGTCGGAACCGGGCTGGCGCTGCTGGTTTATTTCCGCCGCGACTGGATCGACCTGCTGAGCCACGGCCTGCGCGCGCCGAGCAAGGGCGGGAACGACGACAGCCGGCGTCTGTTCTGGCTGCTGGTTCTCGCGACCTGCCCCGCGATCATCATCGGCGCGGGCTTTGAAGGCTTTTTCCGCAACCTCTTTGGCTCGCCGACTACGGCCGCGGGCTTTCTGATCGTCAACGGCATCGTCCTGATCGTATGCGAGAGGCTGCGTTCCAGGGGCCACGGCACGCGGGCGCTGGACCGTCTGGGCTGGAAGCGGGCGTTGCTGATCGGCTGCTCGCAGGCGCTGGCTTTGTTTCCCGGCATATCCCGCTCGGGCATCACGATCATCGCCGGCCTGAGCGCCGGTCTGCGGCATCAGGACGCGGCACGCTTCTCGTTCCTGCTGGCGACGCCGGTGATCTTCGCCGCCGCGGTGTACGAGATCTACAAGATGCACGCCGCCGGCCTGTCGATTACCCTCGTACAGGTCGCCGCGTCGATCGTGGCCGGGGTCACGGCGTACCTGTCGGTCTGGTTCCTGATGCGCTATTTCGGCCGGCACGAGTTCAAGGCGCTTAACCCGTTCGGCTATTACTGCATCGCCTTCGGCCTGCTGGCGCTGGTTCGCCTGTGGTAATTTAGGCTGCTTCGCGCTGCCGCGCCATGTGCGCGTGCCGGCTGTAGCGATGCTTCCAGATCTGCATGACCATCTGGTCCAGTTCCGCCGCCCACATCGCGCCGTGATGACGCAGGCGGTGACTGAGGAAAGCGTGCTGGACGTCGTTCTCGTGGGTGAGGTTGCCGGCCTCGTTCACGATGCGCCCGACCTGATCCAGCGCGAAGGCTTGGGTCGGCGGCAGCTCGCAACGCAGGCGCTCCAGCATCTCGTGCGCGAACGGGCGCGGGATACTCAGCGTGGCCGTCGCGGTGGAGGACGGATTGGACGCGGCTTCGCACACGCGGATCATGGCAAGGATCAGCGCGGTTGGCGGCAGGCGTGACTCAAGGCTCCACAATGCCGACATCTCGCCGGTCACTGTCGCGGCAAAAACACGGCACGAGGCGGTGTCGGCCAGCGGAAACCGGGCGTACCGGGCGCGATGGCTGAAGCGTTCGAATATGCCGGCAAGGCACCGCTCCGCTTCCGTCCGCAATATATCGTGGGTCATGAAATCAGGCTTTCTGCTTGGGTTCTTCTATTAAGCAATCTAGGGTAAATTTGCTAAAATTGTCATTAAGATTAAAACCAAAATAGATGTACAATGTTCCTTTTTGCAACACCCTTCGCTTCAAATACGCCATCGCGCGTGCTAGGATTGAGGTCATGCGCTTTTCCTTGTCGGTCTTCCCCGTCGCAGTCACGGCCATGCTGGCGCTTCCCGCGCTGGCGGACACGAAGCAGGTCGGGGCCTTCCAGTCCTGGGGCGTGTCCGTCAGCCACAATGCCAAGGCCACCGGCAGTGTACCGGATGTCTGCTACATCTCGGCCAAGCCCGTGGTCGCGGACGGCAAAACCCATGCGGGCGTATTCGCCGAAGTGACCCATCGCCCCGCCGAACATCACCTCGGCGTGATCGACATACTGGAAAGCAACCCGTTCAAGCCGGGCGCGCCCGCGGCGCTGGCGATCGGCAAGGAAAGCTTCGCCCTGTTCACCCACGGAGTCGCGGCCTTCGCTCGGGACGACGACGACGCGAGGATCGTCGCGGCGATGCGCGGCGGCGCGGACGACATGGTGTTCACCGGCACCGACCGGAAAGGCAAGCCGGTGAAGGAAGTCTTCAGCCTTGCCGGCATGGAGCAGGCCTACCAGGCGATCGGCAAGGCGTGCAGGGTGCCGACCGCGGCGCCGGCCCATGCCGCCGCGAAGAAGAAGTGACATGAGCCTTGCCGCCCACGGCGCTGCCTTTGCCGCGCCCATCGAGATCGAGGGAAAGCGCACGCTGATCGGCCTCAGCCATGGCGAGCTGGTCGAAGCCCTGCAGGCGGAAGGATTGGAGGCGTTCCGCGCCCGCCAAGTCTGGCACTGGCTGTACTATCGCGGCGTCACCGACTTTACCGCGATGGGCACGCTGGCCAAGCCGGCGCGGGAAAAGCTTGCCGAGCTGTTCTCGATCCGCCGCCCGGGCGTGTCCCGGCACCAGACATCGAGCGACGGCACGCAGAAATTCCTGCTGCGCATGGCCGACGGGCAGGAGGTCGAGACCGTCCACATCCCCGAAACCGAGCGCGGCACGCTGTGCGTCTCCAGCCAGGTGGGCTGCACGCTGACCTGCCGCTTCTGCCATACGGGCACGCAGCCGCTGGTGCGCAACCTGGGCCCCGGCGAGATCGTCAGCCAAATCCTGCACGCCCGCGACGAGTTGGGCGAATGGCCCAAACCCGGCGAGAAGCAGCGCATGGGCGAGGACCGCTCGCTGACCAACATCGTCATGATGGGCATGGGCGAGCCGCTGTACAATTACGAGAACGTTGCCAAGGCGCTGCGCATCGTCATGGACGGCGACGGGATCGCGATCTCGAAGCGCCGGATCACGCTGTCGACCTCGGGCGTGGTGCCGATGATCCGGCAGTGCGGCGTGGAGCTGGGCGTGAACCTCGCTGTGTCGCTGCACGCGACGAACGACGAGCTGCGCGACCACCTGATGCCGATCAACAGGAAGTATCCGATCGCCGAGCTGCTCGACGCGTGCCGCACCTATCCCGGCGTCACCAACTCGCGCCGCATCACCTTCGAGTACGTGATGCTGAAAGGCATCAACGACAGCATGGCCGAAGCGCGCGCGCTGGTCGCGCTGCTGCGCGACGTGCCGTCCAAGGTCAACCTGATCCCGTTCAACCCGTGGCCGGGCTCGGAGTACGAGGTGTCTTCGGCAAAAACCATTGAAGCCTTCGCCGAAATCCTGAGCCGCGCCGGCTTCCCCACCCCGATCCGCCGCCCGCGTGGCGAGGACATCCTGGCCGCCTGCGGGCAATTGAAGAGCGATAGCGAGCGGAAGCGTCGAACGGTTTCCGGACAAATCATCATTGAGGGCCAACCCGCGACAGGAATGTCGTGAACGCCATCCTGCCTGCCGATATGTCGCTGTCGGACCCGCTCGCCGCCTACGAGCTGTTCGCGGTTCTGGCGGCGATCCCGCTGTTCGTCCTGTTCCGCCGCGCCGGGCTGAAGCCGTGGCCGGCGGTGTTCGTGTTCGTGCCGCTGCTCGGCTTCTGCCTCGCCGGCACCGCGCTGGTGTATCCGCGCTGGCCGGCGTTGCCAGAAAGCCGTCGCAGCAAGTCCATGGGCGGTTGATGCCCTGGTTCTACTACGCCATGATGGGCGGCCTGCCGACGTGGCTGTCCTACATGGTCGTCAGCATCGTGCTTGCCTGGACCGCGACGATCGTCGGCGTGGCTGTCGGCAAGGCGGGGTACTCGCCGTTCTGGGGGTTCCTCGGTCTTTCCCCGTTTCTCGCGATCCTGATCCTGGCTTTCCTCGCTTGGGGCAAGTGGCGCAGGCGGCTGCAAATTCTTTCCTGAGCGAGCAACCGGCGTATCCGCCAGCGTATTCGGTTGTATGATCGGCCTGATTCGGCTAATCTTAAGTACAGATTTACGACGGAAACAGGCCCATGCTGCAAGCCGATACAAGCGCCACGCAAACAGTCATCGACACGCCGAACAACCGCCCGGTACAGGCGCTGGTTCAGCAGCTTGACCCTGTCCAGATCGATGCCAACGATCCCTCGCGCCAGTACGTCCGTGATCTGATGGAGTATGTCGATACGATCAAGGCGCTGGACAGAGTTCGTTCCCCCGGCTCGGCCAACGCCCCCAACGCTCGCTTCAGCGAAATCGGCCCATACCGGTCCGTGCAGGGGCCGGCGCTGGAACGGCAGACGATCGCGCAGGATGCGCTTGAGATCGTTCGTTACCGTCATTACCTTGCGGCAACCGCCGCCGACCGCAAGGCCCGAAGCGTGGCCGTCGCCGTCGATCCAGTCCAGAAGGCCAACCTCGAGCAGACGGAAGAGGCGGTGAAGGGCGCGGGCGCGTGGCCGACGCTCAAGGCCAAGATGGCGGTCATCAACAGCTATGCCAATCAATCGGTCGTCTACGACTGGAAAAAGTTCAAGTTCGGCGACAAGGTCGACAAGGATGTGAACGCGGGCAACGCCCGCTTGGACAGGTACCTGCCCGAGTGGGACGACTCTGCTGACCAAACCGCCCGTACCCGGCTGGGCCTGTGCATCGATTCCGCGCTCTACAAGATGGACATGCTGGTGCGCGCCGGGGTGGACCCCGCCGATGTGGCCGTGGTCACGCTGGGTCGGCACGACCTAAGCGGGCAGACCAAAGACCAGCTCCATGCGGTGACGCTGGTCAGGGGCAAGGACGATATTCACGTTCTGGACATCGACGGGCTGCGGACGCATCCGGCGGAGGAGTATTTCAGCCAAGCTGGATATAACGGCTTCCGGTTCACGCCACTTGTCAGCTACGGTGCGGGCGGCATCAACTTGTACAAGTGGTTGGACCCGGCTCACGCCCATAAGGCCAGCGATAACCACCATCTTCAGCCGCATCTGGGCCACTCCAATGGCGAAAGCGTCGTTCCGCAGGGGAACGTTGCATTACCTCCGACCAAAACGGCCGCGGCGCAATCCTCACCGTAAATGGTCTCTCGCCCCTCAGTCGGGACCTTAGGCGGCAGCTGAGTTAAAGTCGAAGGCCAAACACTTTCTGGCGCGCCTGCAAGCCGATCCTCTCGCTCGTTCAGACGGGAACGAGAAGCTGGTAGGCGACCTCTTCAGCTTATATTCTAATCGCGTCGCATATAGTTAAAGATTTTGCGCTGGACGGTTCGATCCAGCTTGCGCAAATCTTTCGCTACGTCAGGATGATTTCAATCTTCCAGACCAAGTGTCTCCCACATTTCCTTGGAGGTCAGGGTATGACCACCTTGTGCAAGTCGCCCTTCAGCAATCCGGATATCCTCCAGATCGTCGAGATGTTCAAGAAGCAACTCGCGAATGTATTCAGCCTCGGTCGTACCATTAGTCATGGCCACTTTGGAAAGTCTTCGCGCGGTTTCGGCATCAAGGGGCAAGGAAAAGATTTCAACCTCTTTGCGCAATTACCTGGTAGGCAGTTGTATCATATATAGCATGCGGTCTGTCCGGATTCCGCCTGGAACGGCCAGTTGCCCTTTACCCTGCCGGCCCCTAAAGTCCGCGCATCATGACCGACTTGTCCCATATCCGCAATTTCTCGATCATCGCGCACATCGATCACGGCAAGTCGACGCTGGCCGACCGGCTGATCGAGACCTGCGGCGGGCTGGAGAAGCGCGAGATGAAGATGCAGGTGCTCGATTCCATGGACATCGAGCGCGAGCGCGGCATCACCATCAAGGCGCAGACCGTGCGCCTCGCGTACACCGCGGCGGACGGGCAGGAATACCAGCTGAACCTGATGGACACGCCCGGCCACGTCGATTTCGCCTACGAGGTCAGCCGCTCGCTGGCGGCGTGCGAGGGCTCGCTGCTGGTGGTGGATTCGACGCAAGGGGTGGAAGCGCAGACCCTCGCCAACGTCTACCAGGCGATCGACAACAACCACGAGATCATCCCGGTCATCAACAAGGTGGACCTGCCCGCCGCCGACGTCGAGCGCGTGAAGAAACAGATCGAGGACGTGATCGGCATCGACGCCTCCGACGCGGTGCCGATCTCCGCCAAGAGCGGCATCGGCATCGACGAGCTGCTGGAAGCCATCGTGGGGCGCCTGCCGCCGCCAAAAGGCGACATCGCCGCGCCGCTCAAAGCCCTGCTGGTCGACAGCTGGTACGACGCGTACCTGGGCGTCGTCATCCTGATCCGCGTCGTTGACGGCGAGATCCGCACCGGGCAAAAGGTGCGCTTCATGCAGACCGGCGCGACGCGCGACGTCGACCGCGTCGGCATGTTCACGCCCAAGCGCGTGATCATCGACCGGCTGGGCCCGGGCGAGATGGGGTTCATCACCGCAGGCATCAAGGATATCTCCGACACCAAGGTCGGCGACACGCTGACCGACGAGAAGCGGCAGGCGACCGAGGTGCTGACCGGGTTCAAACCCTCCATCCCCGTCGTGTTCTGCTCGCTGTTCCCCGTCGACGCCGCGCAGTTCGAGCATTTGCGCGACAGCCTCGGCCGCCTCGCGCTCAACGACGCCAGCTTCCATTACGAGCCGGAAAGCAGCCAGGCGCTGGGCTTCGGCTTCCGCTGCGGCTTCCTCGGCCTGCTGCACATGGAGATCATCCAAGAGCGGCTGGAGCGCGAGTTCGACCTCGACCTGATCGCGACCGCGCCCAGCGTCGTCTACCGCATCCACAAGACCGACGGTACGGTCATGGAGCTGTACAACCCCGCCGACATGCCCGACGTCATGAAGATCGCGCATATCGAGGAGCCATGGATCAAGGCGACCATCCTGCTGCCCGACGAGTACATCGGCGGCATCCTGCAGCTGTGCCAGGAACGGCGCGGCGAGCAGGTTGAGCTGACCTATGTCGGCCAGCGCGCGATGCTGGTCTACAAGCTGCCGCTGAACGAGGTGGTGTTCGACTTCTACGACCGGCTGAAATCGATCAGCCGCGGCTACGCCAGCTTCGACTACCAAATCGACGAGTACCGCGAGGGTGACCTGGTGCTGATGACGATCCTGGTCAACGCCGAGGAAGTCGACGCGCTGTCGATGGTCGTGCACCGCAGCCAGGCCGACCGGCGCGGGCGCGGCATGGTGGAGCGGCTGAAGGAGCTGATCCCGCAGCAGCTGTTCAAGATCGCCATCCAGGCCGCGATTGGCGGCAAGATCATCGCCCGGGAAAGCCTGTCGGCGCTGCGCAAGGACGTGACCGCCAAGTGCTACGGCGGCGACATCAGCCGCAAGCGCAAGCTGCTGGACAAGCAGAAGGAAGGCAAGAAGCGCATGCGCCAGTTCGGCGAGGTGGACATCCCGCAATCGGCCTTCATCGCGGCGCTGCGGATGGGGGATGATAAGTGAGGCCGATGGCATCCTGACGATAGTCAGGACCCGTGGTTGGGAAGCTGTGTCGCCTCTGATCTTGTCTCCGGCTCCAGACATGCTGAAGAATGGATCCTGAAAGAAGCTCGGATGACGAAGGGAGAGCGGCCACTCCTGGATTGCTAACAGCTCCTTAATTCTGTATATAAGTGTGAAACAAGCCGGACTCGCGCTCATGACCCGTCGTCGCAACGGAGTGGACCTGATCGACAGCCGCCACATGACGGTGGCGCGACGCGATTTCGCGTCCCGCGACGGGTGCGATTTCTGCCATCACCCGCTGCCCAGCGGCACGGCGACGATCCTGGTGACGGCGACGGGCGAGGAGCGGCAGGCCGGTCCCGAGTGCGCCAGGGCGCTCGGCAAGGCCGGCGCAGCGCTCGTTCCGGACCTGACGCGCGGGGCGCTGTCTCCCCATGCGGGCGGGCGGCCCTCGCGGCGCTGGCTGATCGCGCCCACCATCGATTTCGATGTGGCGCGCATCGATGCCGCCGAACGCCAGGCGGACATCGAGTACCTGCTGCTGCGCGCCGAAAAACTGCCGCGGCTTGGCTTCGCAAGGCCACCGGTCGCCCTTGCCGAGGCGTTGACAGCCTACAGGGCCGATCCTTCGGCCGCGCCCCTGGGCGAGGTCCGGCGCGTGCGCGAGAGGAACGAGCACCTGGACAGGCGCGACAGCCTGGAAAATCTGGGCCGGTGCTACGCCGCGGCGGTCTGGATCGATCGCTGCCGGGAGAGCGGCAAGGTCACGACCGGCGAGGCCCGCTGGCTGCGCGAAACGCGGCACGATCTGGTCGGCAGGCAGTCGTTGCCGGCGCAAGCGGTGCAGCGGCTGAACGGCGTCGTAAGCCGCGTGATCGCCAGCGGGCCGGTGCTGAAGGAGCAGGGCCTCGTCCTGCCCGAGATCCAGCACGGGCTTCGCTTCGGCGCCGGGGAACTCACCCTTGGCTGACAGGCCTACCGTCCACATGACCTACGGCTACCTGGGTGCGGGTAAGACGACGTTCGCGCGGCGGCTGGAGCGTGAACTGCCGGCCATCCGCTTCAGCAACGACGATTGGGTGACTCACCTCTTCAGCGACAACCCGCCGCTCGAAACCTTCCAGCAGAATGTCGATCGCGTGGGCGTGCTGGTGGACCAGTGCTGGATGCGCTGCGCCCGGCTTGGCCTCGACATCGTGCTGGACTCCGGGTTCTGGAGCCGCGAAAGCCGCGACAACGCGCGCGAGAACGCCGCCGCGGTCGGCGCGGATCATCGCCTTTACCACCTGCATGTGCCCGAAGATGTGGCGTGGGAGCGGGTACGGAAACGTAACTTCGACCTGAACGGCAGCTTCCTCATCGAGCGCAGCACGTTCGAGCTTCTCAAGGTAAAATTCGAACCGCTCGGCGCGGATGAGGCGCATGTGGTGGTCGAAGCTCGGTAGAGGGCGTCGGTCGGCGCGAAGACATCGTTCGCATGTAATAATGGAGTTTTCCGCGAAAGCGCAGGACGCCAGCCAGGATCAGTCTACAGCGTTGCTGACCGGCAGACAGGGAGCTGTCTGTTCCATGGCTCTCGAAACGGGCCTGCCCCGGCGAAGGCTGGGTTTGGGACGACATCGAATGTCCGATGTCCCACGTTGGACCGACCGGACACCAGTAACTTATCGAAAGGTAACGACCTGATTTGCTGGGATGGAAGCCCGCTTAACGCCGCCCGCAAGAATCGGACTGAGTCACGCCGCTTCGCTGTCTTCCCGGCTCTTCTGCGAGTCCCACATCGCTTTCAACTTTCCGTCCGTTGCCAAAAGGTCGGGAAGGGTGCCTTCCTCCACCACCTGGCCGGCTTCCAGCACGTAGACGTAGTCGAAGCGTTCCAGCAGGTGCAGGCGGTGGATGCTGGCGATGATGCAGCTGTCCTTCTTCGCGGCGAAGATACGGTCGAACACGGTCGCCTCCGTTGTGGGATCAAGGCTGCTGGTCGGCTCGTCGAGCAGCAGCAGCGAGCTGTCGCGCGACGCGAACAGGCCCCTCGCCAAGGCAAGGCGCTGTTTCTGACCGCCGGACAGGTTGACGCCCTTCTCGCGGATGTCGGTGTCGAGGCCCTTGTCCAGCGGGGCGATCACCGTGTCGAGGCAGGCTATCTTCAGCACCGGCTCCAGGCTGTCCTCGTCGGCGACGCCGCAGGTGATGTTGTAGCGCAGCGTGTTCTCGAAGATCTCGGGCTCCTGCGGCACCAGGGTGGAGATGTCGGCCAGCGCGGAAAAGCGCGAGGCCATGCCGTCGACCAGAAGTTCGCCCGCCTCCGGCTTGTGCAACCCCCGTATCAGCCGCAGCAGCGTCGACTTGCCCGAGCCGCTGGTGCCGACCAGCGCGATGCGCCGCCCGTTCACCAGTTTCAGCGACACGCCGTCGAGATGGTGCGTCCGGTGCTCCTGATCCTGATAGCGGAAGCGCAGGGAGCCGATCGCAGCGGTTTGCCAGAGCGCGGGTATCGCGCCCGCCGGTTCGGCGGCCATCGCGTGGTACGCATCGTGGATGCCGCGCGCGCCGTCGACCGCGACGCGGTACTTCATCAGATCCTGTTGCCGGTCGGCGAAGTTGCGGATGCAGATGTTGATTTGCCGCAGGTACTGGAAGATGGTGGCGATGGTTCCCGCCAACACGGCGACCGGATCTGCCTGATGCTGCCAGACATAGGCCAGCAGGGCGACCGCGCTCGAGATTTCGAGCAGGACGGAGAACAGGCCCCACTTGATCTCGTTCTTCATGATGTATTGGTGGAACCAGCCCTGGACGAGGCCGAGGCGGCGCATGATCTCGCCGTGGCTTGCCTCCTGCAGCCGCAGCGTCAGGATGGTCGCGATGTTGCCCAGGTAGTCGAACAGCCCGGCGGCGGTGGTATTCTCCGCCTCGTTCTGCGCGGTGTTCGTCGCCAGCAGCGCGGCGTTGAAGTGCCGCAGCAACGCGATCATCGCCGGAACGGTCAGGCCGATCACCAGCCCGGCCAGCGGCGACACCCAGAGCAGGAAGGCGACGCTGCCGACCAGCCGCAGGACGACGTCAAGGTACAGGAAATGCCAGTCGGTGAAGTTGAAGGTGGCGTCGGTCGCCAGCTTGATCCGGTTCAGCGTATCGCCGCTGTGATGGTTCTGGTGCCACGACCAGGGCAGGGCGGTGACCTCGCGGTACATCTCGCCCGTCAATTCCTTGCGCAGATGGAACGCCAGCCTGCGCTCCATGTAGCGCGAGGGGATCTGCAGCGCGAAGAAAGCGACGACGCTGCCGACCATCAGCAGCAGCCAGAAGACCAGGTTGTGGAAAAGCATCGGCCCGCCCTGGGCGACCGCTTCGACGATCTTGCCGACAATGATCGGCTGCACCAGCGTCAGCGCGTTAGTAATAACCTGCAGCGACCAGATCAGGACCAGCCTGCGATGATGCCCGTGCGCCAGCCGCCACGCGTTGCGGATCAGGCGGACGTAGTCGATGTTGCCGGACCAGTCTTTCATACCTGATTGTACAGCATTCCATCAAACCGGGCAATCTGATGCAGGCC
Organism: Alphaproteobacteria bacterium; assembly: GCA_965199265.1. Classification (GTDB taxonomy): domain Bacteria; phylum Pseudomonadota; class Alphaproteobacteria; order CALMVH01; family CALMVH01; genus CBDAQV01. The sequence goes on from CBDAQV010000001.1 coordinate 167,728, forward strand.
GGTACGGCACGCTATCCGCTCCTGTCCGACTTGTCATGCTTCGCGGAAGCTGAATGACCCTTGGTGCAAACGCTTGCACTTCCAGGTAAGGCGGAGGAACGGGTTCCCGCTTTCGCGGGAACGACACTGTCGCTGGCTATGCGGCAGATCTACCTCGCGATTACCTTCAGCGCCGGCGCCGGCTGGTCATGTGCCTGCGCCGCCCACAGCCTTGCCAGGGTGCCGTTCTTCTGGATCAGCCCGTCGAACGTACCTTCCTCGACGATGCGGCCGGCTTCCATCACGTAGACGTAGTCGAAGCGCTCCAGCAGGTGCAGCCGGTGGACGCTGGAGACGACGCACGCGTCGGGGCGTCCGGCGAAGATGCGGTCGTAGACCAGCGCCTCGGTGCCGGGGTCGAGGGCGCTGGTCGGCTCGTCCATCAGCAGCAGCGAGCTGTCGCGCGCGGCGAAGATGCCGCGGGCCAGCGCGACACGCTGCTTCTGCCCGCCGGAAAGGTTGGCGCCGCGCTCGTTCACTAGCGTATCGACGCCCTGCTCGAGACGCGGCAGCACGCTGTCGAGGCACGCCATGTGCGTCACCGCCGCCAGCGTCGCCTCGTCCTCGACGCCGCAGGTTATGTTGTAGCGCAGCGTGTTCTCGAAGATCTCTGCCTCCTGCGGCACCAGGGTCGACAGGCTGGTCAGGCCCGTCAGGCCACCCACCCCGACGCCGTCGAAGCTGAGCGTGCCGGACTCCGCCTCGTGCAGGCCGCACATCAGGCGCAAAAGCGTGCTCTTGCCCGAACCGCTGGCGCCCACCAGCGCGATGCGCCGGCCGCGGGCGAGCTCGATCGTGACATTGTCCAGCGATTGGGTCCTCGGTTCCTCGCTGACGCCGCCGGCATAGCTGAAGCAGACGTCCGACGCCCGCGCGACCTGCCACTGCGGGTTGCCCGAGTCATTGGCGGGAACCGCATGGGTCCTGTAAGCCGCTTCGATCTCCTCAAGGCCTTGCAGGTTGATCCGGTAGCGCAGCAGCGACTGGTAACGGCCGCCGAAGCCGCCGACTCCGCCGCTGATCTGTTGCAGGTACCGGAAGATCGTGACGAACGAGCCGACTTCGAGCCCGCGCGCCGTACCGTAATGGATCGCGGCGTAGACGAGCAGCGCGGCGCCCAAGATTACCTGAAGGAACATCTGGATGAAGAACCATTTCTGCTCGGTGACCAGCACCAGGCGGTCGCGCGGGGCCGAGATGGCGTCGATCCGGCGTTCGACCTCGCTGCGGCTGGCTTTCTGCAGGCGCAGGGTCAGCACCGTGCCGATGTTGCCGAGATAGTCGAACAGCCCGGCGGCGAGGTGATGCTCCGCCTTGTTCTGGCGCTCGGACAGCCGGGACAGGCGACGGTCGAACGCGGCCATGCCAAGCAGCAGCACCGGCACGGCGAGAACGACCATCAGCCCGACCCAAGGCGCGATCCACGCCAGCACGGCGATGCTGCCGACAAGGGAAAAGAAGACGTCGAGGTAGCCGAACTGTTCGTCCGCGAACAGGTAGATGGCCTCCACCCCGTAGTTGATCCGGTTCAGCGTGTCGCCGGTGTGGTGCGTCTGGTGCCATTTCCACGGCAGGTCGGTGACGTGGCCGTACAGGCGCTGCGTCAGCTTGCGCCGCAGCTGGAAGGCAAAGCGGCGCTCGATGACGCGCGCGGGGCCGTGGAACAGCCAGAAACCCATCAGCGCCAGCACCATCGCGCCGATCCACAGGGTGAGCTGCGGCATGAGCCGGGGATCGTGACCGCCGCCGCCCGAGGCGACCACGTTCACCACCTTGCCCCAGATCAGCGGCTGCAGCAGGTTGATCGCGTTGGCAACGAACAGCAGGCTATAGACGCCGACCATCCGCCGGCGGTCGCCGTCGGCCAGGCGCCAGCACGCCCGGACCAGGGTCAGGTAGGTGATCTTGTCGATCGACGCCTTCAGCATGGGGTACTCTCCAACCCGATGTCGACAGCGCTCTGCTGTCGATGGCTGGAGATTGCACCGCGACTATGTTCGAAATGAGATTGTATTACTTACAACCGGTAAAGAAACCCGAGACGAACGCGTCGTCTACACTTGATAGATCGGCGGGATTCCACCTCGGTGCGCCGTCACGGTCGATAAGCGCGGCGCGAATCCCCTCGTACAGGTCGGGCTCGTGCAGGAACCGCCGGGTCAGCCCGCGTTCCATGGTCATGGCCTGCCCGAAGGACAGAATACGCCCCAGGCGCAACGCCCGCAGCGTGACCTTCAGGCTGGTTGGCGACATGCGGGACAGCGCTGCCAGTGTCTCGGCCGCCCATGCGCTGGAGTCGCGGTGCAGCGCCCCCATGATTTCCTCGACTGTTTCGAAGGCGAAACAGCGGTTGACCGCGGGCTTCTTTCCGCCGTCATCCCGGCCGAAGCCCAGCGAAGAGCGGGGATTCTCCGCCGCCAGATTCCGGCTCGGCCCGCTTGGCGCTCCGTCCGGGATGACGTCCGGGAGATTGCGCAGCAGTTCTTCAGGCTTTGTCGTGAACCCGGTCGCGATGCCGAGGCCCAGCAGGTCGGGCGCCGTCAGCCGAGCGCCGGTCAGCGCGAGGTACGTTCCCACCTCATCGGGCAGGCGCGGCAGGAACCAGGTCGCCCCTATGTCTGGGTAGAAGCCAATGGCGCATTCCGGCATCGCCCAGACGGTGTTCGGCGTCGCGATGCGGCGGCGGGCGTATATGGAAAGCCCGACCCCGCCGCCCATGGTGATTCCGTCCATGAGCGCCGTGTATGGCTTGGGGTACGCGCGGATCGTGCGCACCAGATCGTATTCCGGATCAAAGAACTGCAGTGCGTCCTGCCGCATCCGCCACACAGCGCGGACATCGCCCCCGGCGCAGAACGCCTTGCCGGCGCCGCGCACCAGCACGCTTTCGACGGCGGGATCGTCCGCCCACTCCAGCAACTGCGCGTTCATCGCGGTTGCCATGGCGGCATCCATTGCGTTCAGCGCCTCGGGCCGGTCGAGGGTGACGAGGCCGATGCTGTCGCGGATTTCGAAGAGTATACTCATTGATGTCACTCCGGCGCTTGCGCCGGAGTCCATGCTATCCGTGCCGCTTCACCCTCGTATCAACAGCGGGACAAAGCTGATAGTGACCAAAGCCGTCACGTCAACTCCGCATTACCGGTCAGCGTCCGCGTTTTGCCACGACACCGGTCGGAGCAGTACTTCACGCTTTCCCAGTCGCGCGCCCATTTCTTGCGCCACGCGAAAGGCCGCGAGCAGACAGGGCAGATTTTCTGCGGCAGGTCGGCTTTGCTGCGGGCTTTCGGCATGGTTTCAACGAGCCTGATCTACCCCGTCGCGTCCTTGGTCAGCGTCAGGACCAGACCGTCCAGTTCCGGCTTGAAGGTGATCTGGCAGGACAGGCGGCTGTTCGGCTCGACGTTGAACGCGCCGTCCAAGGTGAACGATTCCTCGTCGCCGCGCGGGCCGAGCTTGTCCACCCACGCCTCGTCGACATAGACATGGCAGGTGGCGCAGGCGCAGGCGCCGCCGCATTCGGCGCGGATCGGCAGGCCGGCGTCGCGGATCAGCTCCATCACCGTCCAGTTCAGGCGCGCGGGAACGTCGGACTGCGTGCCGTCCAATTGCTTGATCACGACCTTCATGCCACGCCCAGCTTGTTCTGCAGGTCGCTGCTGCTGGTCGTGTACTGGAAGCGGTACTTGCGATTCGGGTGAACGATGCGGAAGGCCTCCTGCGCCATCAGCGCCGCTTCGTGGAAGCCTGACAGGATCAGCTTCAGCTTGCCGGGATAGGTATTGATGTCGCCGATGGCGAAGATGCCGGGCTCGCTCGTCTCGAACTTGGCGGTATCGACCGGGATCAGGTTCTCGGTCAGGTTCAGGCCGAAATTGGCCACGGGCCCCAGCTTCATCGTCAGGCCGAAGAAAGGCAGCAGCGTGTCGCAGGCCACGATGTAATCGTCCGCGCCGTCCGGCTTGACGCGCACCCCCTCCAGCTGGCCGCCGCTGCCTTCCAGCCCGACGATCTGGCCGATGTGCAGCTTGACCTTGCCGGACTCCACCAGCGCGCGCATCTTCGCCACCGAATCCGGCGCGGCGCGGAAATCGTCGCGGCGGTGGATCAGCTGCGTTGTGCCGCCCAGCGGCTGCAGGTTCAGCGTCCAGTCCAGCGCCGAATCGCCGCCGCCCGCGATCAGGATGTTGCGGTCGCGGAAGGTTTCCATGCGGCGCACGGCGTAGAACACCGACTTGTTCTCGTACTCCTCGATGCCCTGGATCGGCGGCTTCTTCGGCATGAAGCTGCCACCGCCGGCGGCGACCACGATCACCTTCGCCTGCAGCACGGTGCCGGCGTCGGTCGCGATCCGCCACTTGCCGTCCTCGGTCTTGGCCAGGCTCTCGGCCATCTGGTTCAGGTGGAACACGGGGTGGAACGGCTTGATCTGCTCCATCAGCCGCACGGTCAGCTCGTGTCCCGTGACGGTCGGCAGGGCGGGAATGTCGTAGATCGGCTTTTCCGGGTAAAGCTCGACACACTGGCCGCCGGGCTTGTCCAAGATGTCGATCAGGTGAGCCTTCATGTCGTTGAGGCCCAGCTCGAACACCGAGAACAGGCCGACCGGCCCTGCGCCGATGACGATCACGTCGGTTTCGATCACGCCGGTCGGCGCTTGCGGGATGCTTCCGTCAGCCATGGTTCTGTCTCATGCCGGTGAAATAAGGCGGCGCAAAAGGAAAGACGAGTGTTTTCGACGAAATCTTGTCGCGTTGCAAGTTCGAAGGTGCCGCGGACGCGTCAGGGGGGCAGCACGGTTTCGGGTTGCCGGGCAAACGCGGCAGGTTGCGATACCGCCGCCGCCGCCGCATAATCGAATACGTTCGCCGACCGGAAAGCTCCAATGCCCCACTTAGCGCCGCAGTCCACTATCCTGTCCGCGTGGGAAGACGGCACGCAGCTCACCGGCCAAACGCGAGGCCCGGTGCGCGACGCGGTGGCCGAAGTGATCGAAGGATTGGACAACGGCACGTTGCGTGTCGCCGAAAGCAGCGAAGGCGGCTGGACCGTGCACGAATGGATCAAGAAAGCGATCCTGCTGTCGTTCCGCCTGTCCGACAGCGCGCCGCTTGCCGGCGGCTACGACAAGGTGCCGCTGAAATGGGCCGGGTGGGACACCGCGCGGTTTGCCGAAGCGGGGTTTCGCGCCGTTCCCGGCAGCATCGTGCGGCGCGGCGCGTTCATCGGCAAAGGCGCGGTGATCATGCCGTCCTTCGTCAACATAGGCGCGCATGTCGGCGGCGGCACGATGATCGACAGCGGGGCGACGGTGGGATCGTGCGCGCAGATCGGCGCGGATTGCCATATCTCCAGCGGCGTCGTGATCGGCGGGGTGCTCGAACCACTGCAGGCCAGCCCGGTCGTCGTCGAGGAGGGCTGTTTCGTTGGCGCCAACTCTTCCCTGACCGAAGGCGTCGTTGTCGGAACGGGAGCGGTGATCGCCTCGGGCGTGCAGATCGGCGGCGCGACGCGGATCGTCGAGCGCGACAGCGGCGCGGTATCCTATGGCCTCGTTCCCGCCGGCGCGGTCGTCGTGGCCGGCATGATGCCGGGAAAGAACGGCGTCGCCCTGTCCTGCGCTGTAATCGTCAAGCGCGTGGATGTCGGTACGCGCGCCAAAACTTCGATCAACGATTTGCTGCGCGACTGACCGCCGGTTTCTCAGCTCTGTGCCGCCTTTCGCAAAAGCGGCTTCGCCGGACTTTGCTAAAAAGCGAGCTGCCCAGGGTTGTTGAACGACTGTATCCTGGGGACAGGAAAGATTGGACCTCGGGCGCAAAGTCCTGTTGAACCGCGCAATCAATCGACGCGGTTGAAAAACCGCCGTTGTGTTTGCTGCAGCCGGGCGGCCGCGGTTGAGGCAGATGGATTTGTGCTACGGACGGACGCGGCCTATGATCCTTCGCCTCCAGCTTAGCGGCCCCTGTCATGCTGGATATTTTCTATCTGTAATCGCCTTGCGGCAGAGCCACAGACCCTTTCGGAAAAGCCGGTGTCATAAATCCGCGTCCCCGTAGCGACGTGAAATTTGCTGAATCAAACGTGAATGTCAACGTAAAAGATACGGCCCTGGCGCAAACCAGGGCCGTACGTACGCGCGGACGCAACCCGCGTACACTTTTGAGGAGCACGGCGGCTTTTATGAACGGTCAGTGATGCCGATAGTGGCAGCGGTGGCCATGACGGCAGTGATGATGGTGGTGATAATGGTGAACCTGTGCCATCGCCGGTGCGGTCAGCGAAGCCCCGCCAATGACGAGAGCGATGAGTAGCGCGACCTGTCTCATGATAATCCCCCTTGCTTGAAACATGCTGCGTGACACGCTGCGGATCAACGTTTCCTGCGCGACGATGCGCGAAAATGACCGGTTCGGTAAGGTTGGCATGCGAACGTCCGTATGCGCGAGGTCGATGGCGGGATCGAACATAGCTTTGCCACTTTTAATCTTGTACGCCGCCGCCCGGCTAAGTAGTATGCCTCGCTAATACTTCTGGTTCAGGAATAAAAGCACCCATGCCTAGTGCCAAGCCAGCGTCCAGATCGGCCCTGAGTCATTTTTCGGTTTCCGTGGCAACGGCCTTTTGCCTCGCCGCCGGAGCGGTGACAGGCGCGTCCGCTCAGGACAGTTTCATGGAGCCGAGCTCCGGCGCGGAGATCGCGGCAAAGATTCAGAACACCGGCGATGCCGCCGCGAACCGCCTGGCCGCCGACCTACTGCGCAACGCGGACTTCCGCGGCGCAACCATTGCTGCGCGCGGCCGCAGGAAAGCTTTGGCGGGGTTGATGGTGCGGCCGGCATCGAACGGCCGGAAACCGGATTACAAGCCCGGCAAATTCCATACCAATCTCAGGATTTTCATTCCGGCAGAGGGGATCGGCTCGATACGCCCGCCGTCGCTCAACGCCCATCTTGCGCACGATGATGCCCCGCCTGCTTCCGGGCTGCCGTTCAACACGCCAGCCTCGCTTGCCTGCGTGTACAAGCTCCTGCCTTCTGGCCCGGCGAAGGAACCCGCAGGCTGTTCGCCCGATGTCTCGACCGTCAACCCGTCGGGAGGTGGCGGCGCGATCGCGGTCGTCGATGCGTACGATACGCCCTCGACCTATGCGGACCTGACTGCATTCAGCACGCAGTTCGGCCTGCGCCAGGCCCAGTTCCAGATCGTCTACGCCAGCGGGCACCAGCCCGAAAGCAGCTACACGGGCGATGGCGGCGGTTGGGATATGGAATCGGAGCTCGATGTCCAGTGGGCGCACGCCATGGCGCCGTACGCCAAGATTTTCCTGGTCGAGGCGAACTCGGACTCCACCCAGGACCTTTTCGCGGCCGCCAACGTCGCGACGCAGCTGGTCGAGCAGAACGGCGGAGGCGAGGTGTCGATGAGCTTCGGCGGAAGCGAATACCAAGGCGAACAGGCTCTCGATTCGCACTTCGTCGAGCGCCCCGGCGTCGTTTACCTGACCAGCGCGGGCGACAGCAACATCGTGCAGTACCCCGCCGCGTCGCCGCACGTCATCGCCGTGGGTGGAACGACATTGTTCCGCGACGAGGACAACAGCTTCCAGGGCGAGGCCGTGTGGGACGATGCGGCGCTCGGCGAGGAAGACGACGGCGGAACTGGCGGCGGTCCCTCCTATTTCGAGCCGAGGCCTGATTACCAGAACGGGATCAGCGGCATCGTCCGGGGTTCGCGGGGAACCCCTGATGTCAGCTTCGACGCCAGCCCGGACTCGGGCGTCTACGTGCTGGTTTACGGCTACTGGTACATTGTAGGCGGTACCAGCCTCAGCTCCCCTGCGACGGCCGGGATCGTCAACGTATCGAGCACTCTTGCGAACACACGGCGCACCAACACGTCCCACACCGAACTCGTTAACCTCTACAGCGCTTTGGAATCCAGATCCTACACCGCCGATTTCAACGATATCGTATCGGGAAGCTGCGGTGAGGAAGTGTTCCCTCCTGATACGCCAGTCAACCTAGCCGCGCTGCCCGGGTATGATATGTGCAGCGGAGTCGGCACGCCGCTCGGCTATGCCGGGTACGGGGCGCCCGCCGGTGCCCTGCCAAAGCGTTCGACTCCGTTCATCGAGAACGGGACTCTCACGCTTACCAGGAACTAACCTCAGGCAACGGCCAGCCTCAGGGCGGCGGCGTCACGCAACGGGGCCGCCCCGAACATGCGGGAGTACTCCCGGCTGAATTGCGACGGGCTTTCATAGCCGACACTGCGTGCGGCTGTTTCGGCATTCGCCGCGCCGGATATCATCAGCCGGCGCGCCTCCAGCAAGCGGAGCTGCTTCTGGTACTGCAGCGGAGTCATGGATGTCAGCGATTTGAACCGGCGGTGAAAGGCAGACGGGCTCAGGCGCGCGATGGCCGCAAGTTCATCGATCCTGAACGGCTCGGCGAAGCGCTCCCTCAGCTTGTGAATCGCCCCGACGACCCGCTGCGAATGAATTGACGCCAAGGCGGTCCGCGCAATGTCGCCGCCCTGCGGTCCCGTCAGCAGCCAGTAGCAGAGCTCCCGCATGATCATCGGCCCAAGGGTCGGGATCGCCGCCGGGCTTTCAAGCAAGCGGACCATGCGCAGCGCGCACTCCCCGACAGGTCCTTGCAGGTCGATAACATGTGCGCCACTGCCTTTGCCGTCGTTGGAGACAGGTGGCTCGGTCAGCCCTTCCCTGATTTCGCGCATCACACCGAGATCGAACTCGATGACCAGGCCGAGAAAGGGATTACCGGGCGTCGCCTCGGTGATGCTGCTGTAGGCAGGCGTTTCCATGCTGACCACCAGCACCTGCCCGGCCCGGTACTCGAAGCGTTTTGCGCCCAACATGGTCCACTTGGCGCCTTGTACCACGACGCACAGCGCAGGCCTGATAATCATGTGGTCCGGCCGTTTTTCCCGGTCCGAGCGAAGGATCGTCAAGCCGTCCACTTCGGTCACGAACGGTCCCGACCCGCCCTTCACGGCGGTGTAGCGGGCGACGATGTCCACGAGCTTGCCAATCATGAACACTCCTGCGATCCGATTTACTACTGATATATGATACCGAGCAGGATCAGGCAAGAAACCGGCAAGTTCCGGCATTCACGTCGAGGCTCGCCGCAGTACCTTGCAGCAAGGATCAATCCACAGAGAAGGCAGCTTTGTCATGGAAAACGCTAGTACATCTTCCGCTAGGATCGCCCTTGTCACCGGTGGCAGCCGCGGGCTCGGGCGCAGCACGGTCCTCAGCCTTGCCGCGCGAGGCATCGACAGCATCTTTACCTACAACTTAAACCGTGCGGAGGCCGACAAGGTAGTCGCCGCCGTGAACGAGACGGGACGCAAAGCCGTTGCATTGGCGCTTGATACCGGCAAGGTCGGCACGTTCGACGCTTTCGTCCACAGCGTCCGATCCACACTTTCAGAATTCGGCGCGGAGCGTTTCGACTATCTCGTCAACAACGCCGGCACTTCCCACAACAACTCGTTCGACCGCACGACGGAAGACGAACTCGACGCCCTCTATGCCGTCCACTTCAAGGGCGTGTTCTTCCTGACGCAAAAACTGTTGCCGCTCATCAACGACGGCGGACGAATCATCAACGTGTCGTCGGGTCTGGCCCGGTTCAGCATGCCAGGCAGGGCTGCCTACGGCTCGATGAAGGGGGCCGTCGAGGTGCTGACCAGGTACATGGCCAAGGAGTTGGGGCCGCGCCGGATCACTGCCAACGTCGTTGCGCCGGGCGCCATCGCCACCGACTTCAGTGGCGGGATGGTTCGCGACAACCCCGAATTCAACAAGCGCGTTGCCGACATGACGGCGCTCGGACGGGCCGGCCTGCCCGACGATATCGGCCCGATGATCGCGTCCCTGCTGTCCGACGACAATCGCTGGGTCAACGGCCAGCGAATCGAGGTTTCGGGCGGCATGATGATCTAAGCGGTTCGGTTTGAACCGAACGGGGGAGGGAAGGCATGTCGTGTCCCTGTGGCCGAAATCAGCGAAGATCGAAAGCGCCGGCTCAGGATTCTGCCCATCGAGTGAAGCTTTGACATTGACGCGCGCGGATCGAAAGATTGCCGCATGGGTTTTGCCCGTGCAGGCGCAATCGCGAGACCAGGACGTTGCCCGTGACTCCGTTCGCTTCAAAGCCGCGTTCTGCCGCTCGAACAGAATCGCAGCCCCACGCCGCGTTTTTGCCTGAACGGGCCTCGCGCCGGCGGCGCGATCCCGGAACGCCCGTGTCGCTTGGGCTGCACATCCTTGTCTTGCTGCTTCTGGTCTTGAAAATCGGAGCTTTCCCGCACAAGCCTGTAGGCGCACCCGGAGATCGTCCGATCTCCATCACGGTGATCCCGGCGCTCGAAACGCCGGACGACATGCCCGGTATGCCGCAGCCGCCTTCCTCGGACTCCAATACGATGGCCGGCGTGACATCCGTCCATGCAACGGCCAGTGCTGCGGCAGGTGGGGCCCCGACCCGGGAAAAGGCCTTAGCCGCGCCCCCAACGGAAGCCGCCGCCCCGGCGGAAACGGAAGCCCCGCTTATTTCCGAGCCGTCGCAGCAAACCGACCAGCAGGAGTCCGCGCCGGATCAGGCGGCGTTCAATCCCTTTGCCGAGGAAACGACGACGACGGTGGTAGCCGCCGCTTCGCCTTCGCCGTCACAAAACCAGCTTGCCGCGAAAGGGGCGGCAACGGCCCAGCCCGCGCGAGGCGCACCTTCTTCGGCGCAGGTGACAGGCGTTGTCGCTGACAGCGCGAGCGGCGCTGCGCCCGGTGGTGCCGCAGGCGGCATGCTGGGGGGTGGCTCCGCGGGACGTGCGGCCAGCGCGCGTCCCGGCAGCGGTGCCGATCCCTCCATGCGGCCGCAATACGTGATGGTGCGGCTGCGCTCCGGTATCGGCATGGGCCTCAGCCCCGAGCTGCACAATTTCCTGACCCGGCTGATCGCCTGCGGCGTGCGGCCGCTGCAGGTCAAAAATCCGACTTTGTTTGTTCAGGCCAACCTGACCTTTACGCCGGATGGCCGCGTTGCTTCCGCGACGCTCACCAACGGAAACGAGTTCCCGAACGATCCCGACTACGGGCGCGCCGCCGACCGACTGATGCGGGCGGTATCGGACGCCAACTGCACCTACTTCACCCTGCCGCTGATGACCTACAGGTCCTGGCAGAGCGCGCAGGTCAGTTTCTACCAGTTGCATTGAAGGAGCGGGTTTCTCCAAAACAGGATGCTGGCGCACCCGACAAGATTCGAACTTGTGACCTTTGCCTTCGGAGGGCAACGCTCTATCCAGCTGAGCTACGGGTGCAGGCATGGTCTGGATAGCAGAGGATGCCCGGTGGGGCAAGGCAGGGCTTGATCGCTGCGGCGCCGGGTGGTCAGAGGTGCTGGTAGCTGCGAGTTTTCAGAAGGAAGTGCGACCAGTGCCACGCCAACGGCAGGTACAGCAGGAACAGGACGTAGCTCGCCCGCATGGCGGGAGGCCTTGCGACCCTCTGGCCTACGGCCCGGACCGCCAGCGGCAGCAACAGGGTAACCAGTGGCAGGGCGAACCGGTTTTCCATGGCGGTCGCGCCATGGATGGCGCACCAGCTTGCGATCAGCGCCGTTGCCGAAACAGGGAACACCCATGCCTGCGCAAGGGCGGCTTCGCCCTCGGCGCGACAGGCGTGCGCCGACCGGAATGAGTCGACAAGCCCCACCAGCCCCCAGAACAAGACGGATTGGCTGAACGCGAACAACGCAGGACGATAGACGGGGTCCCATTCCTGCACGTACGGGAAAAAGTAGTCGAAGTCGAGCGCGCCGAATATGTGCATGAAAAAGGTTTTTGGGCCGCGGGCCGCGTGATGCAGGTACCAGTAGGGAATCGCCGGTCCCTTGAACCAAGGGTTGACATAATTGAGGCCTTTCGGCTCACCGATGGCCGAAGTCGTGTATTTCAGGTCGATCTTGCCCCAGTAGGATTGGATTTCCGCGAAATCCATTACGGGGAGGAAAGTCAACTTGCCGAAAGCGTTGAAATTGAAAACGGCTTGCGGCAGTACCGCTGCGACAAAACCGAGCGAGACAGCAAGCGCGACGAGAACCCAGAAGCCGACGTTTCGACGAGCGCGGCCGGCAAGAGAAAGGGCGAGGAAAACTGCCACGGGCGGGATCATGAACAGATCGGCCGCGCGGATCATTACCGAGTAGCCGAGTACGCCGCCAACACAGGAAGCCATGAGCGCTCCCAACAGCCATTGCCGCCGAAGGCTCGAATCCCAAACCAGCACAGCAAGAAGAACGGTCGTCAGGTTCAGAGCGACCGATAACCCGTCGGTCATTGTCAGGGCAAGGTAGGGAGCCAGGAGCAGATTGCAGAACAGGGCGGCCGGGACGAACCTGAAATCGACCGCCGGGTAAAGGCGACGCAAGGTGCGGTACAGGAGCGCGGATACGGAGAGGTACAGGGCAGTCTGCATCAGGCAGACCACGAACGACAAATCCTGGTTCGAGAAGGGGAAAACCCAGTAAATCAGGTTCAGAAACACCGGATACCCATATAAGCGGCCGTCGGCGTACACGGTCTGCCAGCTACCGGTCGTCCTGTATTTTTCCGCGATGTAGAGGTAGGCGGAACCATCGCCGCATCCGGAGTCGCATCCCTGCCAACGGAAGCAGGCTAGCGTGAAAAGGACAAAGCCCGCGGCCAAGATGGCCAGACCAGGTCGGGACCATCTCTTCGCTCCAGACCATCTCTTCGCGTCTGAATTGGCTTCGCTTGAAAGCAGGATCATCGCTGTGCCGGAGTTGCGGGACAGCATTCATTCCTAGTCAATCCCAAAGGATCCTACAATCCGGCAATCCGCAGTAAAAGAAACCTTACTCTTCGAGCGCCGCCGCTGCCGCGATCGGCGCCAGCGGCAGGAACAGGACCAGCAGCGCGGCGATAAACAGCAGCGGTCCTCCGGCGGAGCCCGTCACTGTTGCGCCGGCGATGGCTTTCGCCGCCGCGCCCGCGCCGAAGATCAGGACGGGAACGTAGAGGGGCAAGGTCAGCAAGGCAACCAGAAGGCCGCCACGCCGCGCCCGTGCGGTCAGAGCGGCGGTCACGCCGCCGGTCAGGCTCAGCACCGGCGTGCCGACCGCCAGCGACAGGATGATCGCCGGCATTGCGGCGGCAGGGACATGCAGTAGCAGCGCGGCAACGGGCGAGACCAGGGTCAGCGGCAGCCCGGTTAGCAGCCAGTGCGCCAGCATTTTCGCCAGCGCCAGCATCTCGGCCGAAACCGGGCTAGCCAGCATGGCGTCCAGCGTACCGTCGCCCTCGTCCGCCGCGAACACGCGGTCGAGCGACAGGAGGCAGGCGAGCAGCGCGGCAGTCCAGATCGCTCCCGGCGCGATCAGGCGCATCAGGGCGGGGTCGGGACCGACCCCGAACGCCAGAAGCACGATCAACAGCAGGAAGAACAGCAGCGCGGTCGCCACCTGCCAGCCCTCGCGCATGGCAGAACGCAAGTCACGGGCAATGATCGCGCCGAAGGCGGTCATCGTTCGCCGCCAAGGATCAATTCGCTCATACAGGGCGTGCGGGGCAGAGCGTCGTGAGCGGTGATCACGGCCATGCCGCCGGCATCGACGTGCCGGGCCAGGCCAACCTGGAACTGCGTTGAGGCCTTGCTGTCCAAAGCGGTCGTCGGCTCGTCCAGCAGCCAGAGGGTCGCCTCGGCCGCAAAGACTGTTGCCAGCGCCACCCGGCGCTTCTGCCCCGCCGAAAGCCGATAAAGCGCGGTATGCGCCTCGGCGGTCATGCCGAACATATCCAGCGCCGTCGCGGGGTCGTCGCTTTTCAAATCCCGCACCCGGGCGGAGAAGCGCATGAATTCGGCGGGGGTTTCGGCGGGCTTGAGCCCGTCTCGGTGACCTAGCCAAGCGATGCGCCGATGCCAGCGCGGCAGGTCGGCCGCGATCTCCGCGCCGGCAAAGCGTATGCTCCCCGTTTCGGGCGTCAGCAGCCCTGCCAGGAGGCGCAGCAAGCTGGATTTCCCTGAGCCGTTTACGCCTCGCACCACCAGCGCCTCGCCAGGCGCCAGACGGAAACTGAAATCCGCGAACACAAGCCGCCCGCCCCGGCGGCAGGCAAGGTTGCTGACCTCCAGGACGGCGGGCGCGGCGCTTTGCATGTCGGTTACTACCGCGCAAATCGCCGCCGTTAAAGAAACCTTTGAAATCAAATGGCATGAAACCGGTAGTCGTTGTCCCCCAGGCCAAGCGGACTAGATCGGTGAACAAGAAGAATGCGAAGGAGGGTAGGGCATGACCATCACGGGAAGCGACACGATGCGGGCCAGGCGCACGCTCGATGTCGATGGCAAGCCGTACGCTTATTTCGACCTCGCCGCCGCCGCGCCCGCCGAGACTCTGGCCAGGCTGCCGTTCTCGCTCAAGGTGTTGCTGGAAAATCTCCTGCGCTTCGAGGATGGGCGCACGGTCACGACCGATGACGTGGCGGCGCTGGTCGCCTGGACCGAGACCCAGCGCAGCACGCGCGAGATCGCCTACCGTCCCGCGCGGGTGCTTATGCAGGATTTCACCGGGGTTCCCGCAGTCGCCGACCTTGCGGCGATGCGCGATGCCGTGGTGGCGCGCGGCGGGAACGCCGATCGCATCAATCCGCTGTCGGCCGTCGACCTCGTCATCGACCATTCGGTGATGGTGGACGAGTTCGGCAGCCCGCATGCTTTCGAGGCCAACGTCGAGCGCGAGTTCGAACGCAACGGTGAACGCTATGCCTTCCTGCGTTGGGGGCAGGGTGCCTTCCGTAATTTCCGCGTCGTGCCCCCCGGTACCGGCATTTGCCACCAGGTGAACCTTGAATATCTGTCGCAGACCGTCTGGGTCGAAGCCGATCAGACCGGGACTCAGGTCGCCTATCCCGACACGCTGGTCGGCACGGACAGCCACACGACGATGGTCAACGGGCTTTCCGTTCTGGGCTGGGGCGTCGGCGGCATCGAGGCGGAGGCGGCGATGCTGGGCCAGCCGGTATCAATGCTGATTCCCGAGGTAGTCGGCGTGCACGTGACGGGCAGGCTGGCCGAAGGCGCGACCGCGACCGACCTGGTGCTGACCGTGACGCAGATGCTGCGCAAGCGCGGCGTCGTCAACAAGTTCGTCGAATTCTTCGGACAGGGCCTCGATCATCTCGGCCTTGCCGACCGCGCCACCATCGCCAACATGGCGCCCGAGTACGGCGCGACCTGCGGCTTCTTCCCGATCGACAAGGAAACGATCCGCTACCTCAACTTCACCGGCCGCGACCCGCACCGGGTCAGCCTGGTCGAGGCGTATGCCCGCGCCCAGGGCATGTGGCGCGACGAAGCGACCTCCGACCCGCTGTTCAGCGATACGCTGGAGCTGGATCTGGGCGCAGTCGAGCCCTCGCTCGCCGGGCCTCGCCGCCCGCAGGACCGGGTGCTGCTGTCGAGGGCCGCGCTCGCATTCGCCGACGAGCTTAAGAGCTTCGGCGTCGAGGGCGACGCGGTGAAGAAGGAAGTGCCGGTCGCCGGCGCGGCGTTCACCTTGCACCACGGCAGCGTAGTCCTGGCCGCGATCACCAGCTGCACCAATACCTCGAACCCCAGCGTCCTTGTCGCCGCCGGCTTGCTGGCGCGCAACGCGGTGGCGAAGGGGCTGACGGTCAAGCCGTGGGTCAAGACCTCGCTGGCCCCGGGCAGCCAGGTGGTCACCGACTACCTGAAGGCCGCCGGGCTGCAGGGGCCGCTGGACGCGCTGGGGTTCAACTTGGTCGGCTACGGCTGCACGACCTGCATCGGAAATTCAGGGCCGCTGCCCGACGCGATCGCCACCGCGATCGAGGAGGGCGGGATCACTGCCGCTTCCGTCCTGTCCGGAAACCGGAACTTCGAGGGGCGGATCAACCCGAACATCAAGGCGAACTATCTCGCTTCGCCTCCGCTGGTGGTCGCCTACGCTCTCGCCGGCTCGATGAAAGTGGACGTCGCGACCGAGCCGCTGGGAGCCGCCCGCAACGGCACGCCGGTCTACCTGAAGGACATCTGGCCTTCCGATATCGAGATCCGCGACACGATCGAGAAATACCTGTCGCCGCAGATGTTCCGCAAGCGCTACGCCAACGTGTTTGAAGGGCCCAAGCCCTGGCGCGATATCGCGACCGCAAAAGGCGAGAATTACCGCTGGGCCGCCGACTCGACTTATGTCAAGCAGCCGCCGTTCTTCGGCGAAAGCAGGCGCGGACGCGAAACCGGCGAAATCGTCGGCGCGCGCCTGTTGGCATTGCTGGGCGACTCGGTTACGACCGACCACATCTCGCCCGCCGGAGACATCCGCAAGAGCAGCCCGGCGGGCGAGTACCTGATCGAACGCGGCGTCAGGCCTGCCGACTTCAACTCGTACGGCGCGCGGCGGGGGAACCACGAAGTGATGATGCGCGGCACCTTCGCCAACATCCGCATCCGCAACGAGCTGGTGCCGGGCACGGAAGGCGGGGTCACTCGGCTGATGCCGTCCGGCGACGTCATGCCGATCTACAACGCCGCCATGGTCTACAGGGCTGAAGACACCCCTCTGCTGATCATCGCAGGCAAGGAATACGGCACCGGCTCCAGCCGGGACTGGGCGGCGAAGGGCACGCGCCTTCTGGGCGTCAAGGCGGTGATCGCCGAAAGCTTCGAACGAATCCACCGCTCGAACCTTGTCGGCATGGGAGTTCTGCCGCTGCAGTTCCTGCCGGGTGAGGACAAGGCGGCGCTGAAGCTTGACGGCAGCGAGACTTTCGACGTGACCGGCTTGGCCGACGCCATCCGCCCGCGTATGGAAGTCACCCTGACGCTGCATCGCGCCAGCGGGCAGGTGCAGGAACTGCCGCTGGTCTGCCGCATCGATACGGTCGACGAAGTCGAGTACTACCGCAGCGGCGGCATCCTGCAGTACGTTCTGGAGAACATGGGGGCAGCGTGATGGGACAAGCGATCGGCGCAGCGCAAGCAGGCATATTGCACAGCTTGCGCCGGTTTTCCAAGGCGAATTTATTACCTTTTTGTGAATAACGAACTTCGTTTCGCGCTACGGTTCCGCTATGGTGTGGCATGCACCAGGGAACGCCGGTCGATGCCGTCATTGCCTGCTTGCCGCGTGGCA
Source organism: Alphaproteobacteria bacterium (assembly GCA_965199265.1). Taxonomy (GTDB): domain Bacteria; phylum Pseudomonadota; class Alphaproteobacteria; order CALMVH01; family CALMVH01; genus CBDAQV01. Next base: position 184,974 of record CBDAQV010000001.1, read on the forward strand.
GGCCCGCCACGGCGTTCTTGGGCGCCGTTCTGCCGCGTTTGGATATCCCTCACACGTCCAGCCTTGAAGATTTCCTGCCCGGCAACCGTGCGGACGCGCTGACCGGGCAGGGTCTCGACGCTCTCAGGCGCGCGACTTTCAACGACAGCGCCCGGCGCCTGATGACCAGCCGGCGGCTGGACGAAAACGAAGTGCTGCTTGGCCTGATGACAGGCATGTCCCTGCGCCTTGCCCATCACCTTAATCATACGCCGGAGCAGATGGCCCTGACCATTGTCGCGGCGAAACCGGCGAAGAGCGGCAAGGTCGCGCAGCAGGCGGGTATCTACAAGGAACACTACAAGGATTACGTCGGCTGGCTGGGCGACGCCCTGCTCGAGGCCGGAGCGCCGAGCGGAAAAACCGTCGCGGTCGCGTCTGTGCCCGGCAACGCCCCCATTCGCCGCTTCGACAAGGGCGAGCCGTCAGGGAGGAAAGTCGTGCTGAGCCGCAGCGATCTGGAAAAGATGCGCAACGAACGTTCGATTCCGCGCCACTGGTCGATCGAGCACATCGAGGCGCGCGGACTGGACATCGGCGCTGAGCGGGAAGAAACGGACAACCGGAAAAATCGCCTGTCCAACCTGATGCTGATGCCCAATTCGGTGAACTGGTGGACGGCGGAGCTGGAGAACCTGCAGATGATCTCCTTTCCGCGCGGGAAGGAGACGCGCGAACCCGGCTTCATGATCTGTTCCCGCCCCAGCGCCGGCCCCGCGCAAGGGGCGCTGGTCTACGGCGCCCAAAAGCTGCTTCCGGTCACTAGCGAGGGCTACAGGCTCCTCGACGAACGGGAAATCCCGGACTTCCCGAAGATTTACGAAGTGTTGCCGGTCCCGAAGCGGCAGCGTACAAACAGGGTTTGCCATGATTGAAGGCCTGACGGATGTCCGCAGCCTGATTGCCGGGCTGCCCCGCGGCAGCCGTCCTTCGGCGGCGCTGATGAACGCCTTGCTACCCGGCCGCAAGCTGGAAAACGTAGCCAGCCTTTCAATTCCGGCCGGCGAACGCGCGGACACGTTGAACAAGCGCGGGATAAGGGCGCTCAACAACGTCGTCATTTCCTCCGGCGCGGACAGCCTGATGGCGGCGCGCGGGCTGGATGATCACCGTGCTCTGGTGACGACGCTCGGCAACCTTTCGCTGAAACTCGCCGATCATCTCAACCACATGCCGCCCCAGCTCGAACTGGTGATCACCGCCGCGCGCCCCGCCCGGGCGGAACAGCTGGAAGCTCAGACCGCTTTCTACGACAAGCACCGGCAAAGCTATATCCGATGGGTGGCGGAAATGACCCTCGCGCAGGGCGGGCGCATGACATCGATGGCGCATTTGCCGCCCGGCCTGCCTATGAACGAGGATTGCAACTCTCTTTCGCGCGTAGGCAACATGATGGTGCTTGGCCCGTCCGAGCTGAAGCTGATGCAACGCCGGGGCATCGTTCCGCCGGGCTGGTCGGTCGAGCATATCGAGGCGCGCGGTCTGAACACCGGTACTCCTGCCAAGAACCGGCTCGGCAACCTGATCATCATGCCCCAGGCGGTGAACCGCTGGACGGCGTGCCTGGAAAACTGCCAGATGCCGATCCTGTTTCCGTCTGGCCGGGACTGCGATCGACCTGAGCTGATGCTGTGCGCGCGCCCCAAGGAAGGGCCGAGGAAAGGATTTTTCTTGTACGGTGCCGCCGAACCGCTCAGTATGACTCAGTACCGCCTGGACGATCTTCAGGATCGCGAAATCGACGACTTGCCAAAAGTCCCGGCCCACAAGCACACTTCCAGCTATCCTCCCAAGCACGCGCGCAGTTACAGTCATTAACGCCTACGAACCGGATTGACATGTCAGACAGCCAACCGGGTACCTACAGGCATATGTTCGAGCAGCTGACCGAACCGGCGGAAATTGCGATTCCGCCCGGCGTACCGGGCGAAATTCTTCTCAGCCTCGCCCATGTCCTGTTGGAGAAAGGTTACTCCTTGCCCGGCGATTACTGCCGTTTCCTGTGCGAAGCCGACGGGATGGTCTGGAACGGGGTCGAGCTCCTCGGCGCTCCTGGCGCCCGGCCGTTCTCCGACTTGGACATCCTGACCGGCAAGGCCGTGCTCGATCCCGAAAACCGCATCGAACGCGGCAAGCTGGTGGTCGGCGGATGCGAAAGCTACATCTACGTCCACAACCCGCAAACCCCTGCCTACGAGCGTTACTTCCGGGGCGCCTACACGAAGGAGGCACGCTCCTTCGCCGACCTTCCCGGGCTGTTGACGGCCATCTTCACCGAAAAGCAATCCGCCCTGCGCGGCTATCGGCCCGCCATCGGCGCGCGGGCGAATTAGGCATTTTTCCAGGATCGATCGTCGCGAGCGCAGCGAAGCAATCCAGCCTTTCCAACGTCGCTTCTGTAGGCTTCATCGCGGTACTCCTCGCAATGACAGTGGGTCAATCGAATCTGGAACCCTAAGCTGCGAACGCGATCCCCTTCAATACCTCCAGGCAGGCATGGAGCGCATAAGCCTCGCCGCCCTCGGGGCGGCCGGGACGAGGTTTGGCGTTCCAGGCGTAGACGTCGAAATGCGCCCACTTGCCGGCTGCGGGCACGAACCGCTCGAGGAACAGCGCCGCATAGATCGCGCCGGCGAATGAATTTCCGGCGATGTTGTTGAGGTCGGCGGTCTTGCCCTCCAGGTCCGCGGCGTAAGGCTGGTAAAGCGGCAGGCGCCACAGCGGATCGTGCACGCGCGCCGATGCCGCCGTCAGCGCCTCGGCCGTCGCTTCGTCGTTGCAGAAAAAAGGTGGTATCTCGGGCCCCAGCGCCTGCCGCGCCGCGCCGGTCAGGGTGGCGAAATCCAGCACCAGGGCAGGATCCTCGGCGAATGCCTCGCTCAGCGCATCGGCAAGGATCAGGCGGCCTTCGGCGTCGGTGTTGCCGACCTCGACCGTCAGGCCGCCGCGGGTGCGGATCACGTCGAGCGGCCGCATCGCCCGGCCCGAAGTCGAGTTCTCGACCGCCGGTATCAGCACGCGCAGGCGCAGCGGCAGGCCAAGGCTCATCACCATGTGCGCAAGGCTCAGGGCGTGTGCTGCGCCGCCCATGTCCTTCTTCATCGTCAGCATGGCATCGGCGGGCTTGAGGTCGAGGCCGCCGGTATCGAAGGCGACGCCCTTGCCGACCAGCGTGACCTTAGGATGGCCCGGATCGCCCCATGAGAAATCGATAAGCCGCGGCTTGCGCGGACTGCCGATCCCGACGGCGTGCACCGCAGGGTAACCCAGCTCCAGCGCTTCGCCCTCGACGACCGCGACCGTTACGCCAAACTGCGCCGCGACTTGCATGGCAGCCTCGGCGATTTCAGCCGGGCCCATGTCGTTCGCCGGCGTGTTCACCAGGTCGCGCGCCAGCGCCACGGCCTCCGCGGCGGCCGTTACCGCGGCGCGATCGGCGCCTTCCGGCCAGAGCAGACGCGCCTTGGGGCTTGTAACCTCCTTGTAGCGGTCGAAGCGATAGCCCGCGAGCGCCCAGCCCAGCGCGGCGTAATCGGCCTCGCCGTCGCGCAAGCCCCCTAGCCGGTATGTGCCCGGTGGCAGGGATTCTGGGACGGATGCCCATCCCCAGCGGCCGGGCGTTTTCGCCATGGTCAGAAGGACCCGCTCCAGCCTGCCGTCCTCACTCGGCAGCAGGGCGATCTTCCCGGGGCCGGCGGCAAACCCTATGCTGCCCAGCCACTCGCGCTGGAAAGGCGCCGCAAGGCCCAGCCATTCGTTGTACCCGTCCACGGTGATTTGCGTGATCGGTATTGCGTCTTGCGCCTCGTCGGCAAATACGGCCAAATCAATCATCGCTTCTCATAGCACCCCTTTGGGAGTTCATCATGCGGATTTTGCGCGCGACTGTGCTTATTGGCGTGCTGACGCTTCCCGCTTGCAACACCATGAGCGATGCGGAGAAGACGCGGCTCGCCGAGCAGTCCAGCACGCCCGTCACCTGCCTGCCGGGCGCGGAGTGCGACGCCAAATGGCGGCGCTCGCGCGATTGGGTGACGGACAACTCGCATTTCCCGATCCTGCGCGCCAACGATAGGGAGATCATCACCGATGCATCTTCAGGGACTCTGTACCCCGTCATCACCGTTCGCAAGGTGCAGAACGCGCAGGACGAGAGCGAGGAGTCGATCGTGTTCATCGCCGAGTGCCAGAACATGATCGGCTGCGTCCCGACGGAGGAGCAGGTGACAAAAAGCTACCGCGACTACGTCGAGAACGCGCCGGAAGAGCCGGAAATCGACAACGATATCGAGCTCGGCGCGACGTTCGGACAAGCCACCAAATCGGGCGGCGTTCCTATCCTGGCGGTAACGCTCGGTTCGGCGGCGGCGGCATCGGGATGGAGGGCGGGCGACCGCCTGGTCAAGTTCAACGGCAAGCTGGTCAGCTCGGGCCCGCAGGTCGACGGCCTGGTCGCCGGCACGCAGCCGGGATCGGTGTTTCCGGTGCAGATCCTGCGCGACGGCAGGACCATCGTCACCTATATGCGGGTTTGAGGCGTACAAAGCGCCGCACAGAGGTCTATATCCCGCCAATGCGCTTTTTTGATTCCGACAGTCCCAACGCCGCCAAATCAGGGTTCCGCCGCAGCGACATGCAGGTGATGCGGCAGTTCCTGCCGTATCTCTGGCCAAAGGGCGAGACCGAGATCAGGGTCCGGGTCGTGGCCTCCATGGTATGCCTCGTGCTTGCCAAGGGCGCCAACGCGCTGGTGCCGCTGTTCTACGGCCGTTCGGTCGACGCGATCACCGGGCGGCACGGCGCGCCGGCGCTGGCCGAGATCCCCGTGCTGGTCATCGCCGCGTACGGCCTCAGCCGTGTCCTGTCCCTGGCGTTCGGCGAACTGCGCGACGCCATCTTCGTCAAGGTCGGGCAGCGGGCGATGCGGCGCATCGCGCTGAAGATCTTCCGCCACCTGCACGCGCTGTCCTTGCGCTTCCACCTCGAACGGCAGACCGGCGGCCTGTCCCGCTCGATCGAGCGCGGAACGCGCGCGATCGACACGCTGCTGACCTTCGCGCTGTTCAACATCGTGCCTACCTTCGTCGAGATGTTGCTGGCCGTGGTCATCCTGTGGTGGCGGTTCGGGTTCTGGTACGCGCTCGTCACCTTCGCGATGGTGGGGGTTTTCACCGTATATACGATCAAGGTCACCAGCTGGCGGCTGGACATCCGCCGCCGCATGAATGAGAGCGACAGCAAGGCGAACACGCGCGCCATCGACAGCCTGATCAATCACGAGACGGTCAAGTACTTCACCAACGAGGCGCACGAGGCTGGGCGCTATGACCTCGCGCTCGAGCGCTACGAAAGCGCGGCGGTCAAGGGCGAGACGACGCTCAGCCTGCTCAACATCGGCCAGTCGGCGATCATCTCGGCCAGCCTGACCGCGATCATGATCATGGCGGCGCACGACATCCGGCATGGGGTCCTGACCATCGGCGATTTCGTGGTCGCCAACGCCTACCTGGCGCAGATCGCGCAGCCGCTCGGCTTTTTCGGCCGCTCGTGGGGCAGCCTGAAGCAGGCCCTGGTCGACATGGAGAAGATGTTCGAGCTGCTGGACGTGAACGCCGAGATCGCCGACGCGCCCGGCGCGCCGCCGCTTGTGCCTGGACAAGCCGCTGTCGAATTTCGTGACGTTTCCTTCGCCTACGACCCGCGCCGCCCGATTCTCGACCATGTCAGCTTCACCATCCCGCCGGGCCGGACGGTGGCGGTCGTCGGCCCGTCGGGCGCGGGAAAGTCCACGCTCAGCCGCCTGCTGTTTCGCTTCTACGACGTCGACGATGGCGCGGTGCTGATCGATGGACAGGACTTGCGCGGCGTCAGCCAGATCAGCCTGCGGGCCGCGGTCGGGATCGTGCCGCAGGATACCGTGCTGTTCAACGACACGCTGTACTACAACATCGCCTATGGCCGGCCGGCGGCGACCGACGCCGAGATCCGGCATGCCGCGCACCTGGCGCATATCGACGGCTTCATCGAAAAACTGCCCGATGGCTACGAGACGCTGGTCGGCGAACGCGGTCTGAAGCTGTCGGGCGGTGAGAAGCAGCGCGTCGCCATCGCCAGGGCGCTGCTGAAGGATCCGCCGATCATGGTGTTCGACGAGGCGACCAGCGCGCTGGATACCAACACCGAACGCGAAATCCAGGCCAACCTGCGCGAGGCGGCGCGCGGGCGTACCGTGCTGGTGGTCGCGCACCGCCTGTCGACGGTCATCGATGCGGACGAAATCCTGGTGCTGGACGACGGGCGCATCGTCGAACGGGGCCGTTTTGCTGAACTGATGACCCTGGAGGGGATCTTCGCGCGGATGTGGGAACGGCAGCAGAAGGCCGAGCGGGAAGAGCAGGAGCGCGAAACGGCATAGCTGCCCATTCATCCCGGGATGTGTTACGGAAGGGCAATTTCCAAATGCCGGATCGAAACCGATGACCAGTCCTCTTCGCCGCCGCCCCGCGCTCGCTTTACTAGGCATCGTGTCCGCCGTCGGGCTTGCCACGCCAGTGCAAATGTTTCGGCAGGCCGCGCCGGAAACGGATGCCGGACGGCATTTCAATATCTCCCGGTTCGCGGCCGAGGCGCAGCAGCATCACAATGCGATGTCGCTGTACTGGCAAATCGATAACCTCGGCATAGACCGCAAACACTTCGAAGCGGATTTCACACGCGAAACGAAGAACACCGATGTGCGGGCCGCCGACGCCATGTACGATGCCGTCACCGGTTGGGGTGCCGTGGTCACGGCGGTCGTACATGCGGGGCTGGGCGGCGTTCCCGCGTCCGCTCTCGAGTTAGCCGGCGCTGCTGTCGCGAAGTATGACAAAGTGGTTTTCAACGAGCTTCCCGTCGGAACCCAGTTCTCGATCAGGGAAGCCGACGTTCCTGTAGCCGTGGTGGAGGACTTGGTTGGCAACCGCGCCATGACGATTGTCGGCGGTCTGCTCGAACAAGGAAAAAAAGACCAGGTCGAGCGTACGCTCCTGGTTTCACTCCAGAATGATAATGGCGTCAAACGCAAGGATGTTTCCGTCTTCGCGGCGACACTCGAGCCTGATGTCGAGCAAGCCACCGGCGACATGGAACGGGAATGGATCTCGGTCACCGGCGTTCTTCGCACAGGCCTCGATGTCCAGTCCACGGCCGCGGCGGAACTGAAGGCAAGCGCGACGACAGCCTCGCAGGCGGTCACCATGCTGCAGGTAAAAGCGAAGTTGGCCGCCCTGCTGCTGGCCAACCCCGCAGCCCCGGCCAGAACCCCGTCCAGCGTGCCGGCCCTGAACGATTCGTAAGCACGCCGCTTGACAGAGGACGGTGCCTACCCTAGGAACGTCGCCTTCGTCTTGCTATTCCATCCGAAGGAACACGATATGTCCCGCCGCTGCGCCGTTTCCGGCAAGGGTGTCATGACCGGCAACAACGTCAGTCACTCGAACAACAAGACCCGCCGCCGCTTCCTGCCCAATTTGCAGGACACGACTCTGTTCAGCGAGGGACTGCAGCGCTCGGTCCAGATCCGCGTGTCGACCAACGGCCTGCGCACGATCGAGCATCGCGGCGGCCTCGACTCCTACCTGCTGTCCTGCGCGCCGTCGAAGCTGACCAGCAAATTCCGTCGCCTGCGCTCGCTGCTCGACAAGGCGTTGGCCGCACGCGCGGCGTAACGGCAAACTTAAGTTTCTATTTACCTCTGTGCGCGCTTCGGTTACAAGCTGCTATCCGTAATACTCGCTCCCGGGAGACCATGATGAGTTGGTTAATCAGAAGCGGCGCTCCGAGAAAAAACTGCCTGACGTCATTCGTTCTCTCCAGACCGCAGTTGCCTGTGGCATCGCAAATGGCGCGTAAACAGTAGCTGGTTTCAACCGCACTCGGTCTGTCGCATACCATGCAGTCTCGCCTGAGCCCTCTCTATGCAGCGGCGATGTTTCGTGACATCACTCCTGACATAACGATTGGGAGAGAGCGATGAAATCAGCAGGTGGACTCAGGGCGGGATTGGCTGCGTCAATGCTCTTGGCGGCGCTTTCACCCGCTTTTGCACAAATGGACTCCGCTTCGCCCGCGTCCGCCAATTACCACGACCTCGACCAGTCGCCGGGTCCGTTCGTCGCCGCCACGCCGGCGCAAAAGCGCGCGCAGGTGCTGGAGGACGCGATCGGCGCCAACTGGATCAGCTTCCGCATCGCGCTGTCGATGCCGGACGACCCGGGCCAGCGCGAAGGGTTTCTTGGCGACCTTCAGGGCGCGGCCAGCCCCGACGCGGTACGCGCGTATCTTGACGCCCTGGTCCCTGTCTATACGGCGGCCGTCGCGCTGATCGACAAGGGAACCGCGACGGCGACGGACGACGACCTGGCGAGGTTCAGCGCCGATTTGGCGAAAATGCGAACCGCGGAAGTGAAGGTTTCCTACGACAATCCCGATCCGGATGCGGCCGAGCTGAACAACGACTCGCTGAAACCCGTTTTCGACACCAAGGGCAAGCACGTGATCAGCGACCTCACCAAGCTGGGCCAGGCGCACGCGACCGCGCTGGGCGGTGCGTCGCCCGAGGCGTTCAAGGCCGAGCAGGACAAGCTGCTCGACAGCCGCTTGAAGGACATCCTCGCCAAGTCGCGCAAGACCGAGCGCGCCGACCAGGAAGAGCTCAAGAACAAGCTAAGGCCCCTCGTGCAGCGCGAAGTCAACGGCGCGCTGTGGCAGTACCGCGAGATCAACGCGCTGATCACCGTCGGCCTGGATCAGCCTGACCGGGGTGCGATGGACGTGTTCAACAGCGTCCTCGACGAACTGAAGGCCGACCTGGCGGACGAGCGCAGGGCGCAGTAGCCCGGATCGCCGCGACGACCCGCATGGCCGCATACCCGAACTTCGCCTTTACGGTCGGCGCGCGAGAGGCCGGGTCTCGCGCGCGCCGCGGCACGCTGTGGACGCCGCACGGCACGGTCGAGACGCCGAACTTCATCTTCTGCGCCACCAAGGCGGCGATCAAGGGCCTGACGACGGCGCAGATGCGCGAGGCCGGCGCGGATTTCATCCTGTCCAACACCTACCACCTGATGATCCAGCCCGGTGCCGAACTGGTTGAGACGATGGGCGGGCTGCACAAGTTCACCGGCTGGGACGGGCCGATGCTCACCGACAGCGGCGGTTTCCAGATCTTCTCGATGGGGCACGGCTCGGTCGCGGACGAGATCAAGGGCCGGCGCACCAACACCGGCGGCGAGCGCCGGCAGAGCCTGATGAAGATAACGGAGGAAGGCGCCTCGTTCCGCTCGTACATGGACGGGGCGAAGCTGTTCCTGTCGCCGGAGAAGTCGATGGACATCCAGCGCCGCCTGGGCGCGGACTTCATCCTGCAGCTGGACGAGTGCACGCCGTTCCACGTCGACCGCGCCTACACCGCGCGTTCCATGGCGATGAGCCACCGCTGGGGCGACCGCTCGCTGGCCGAGTTCGAGCGCGGCGACGACGGGCGGCAGGCCGTCTACGGCATCGTCCAGGGCGGAATTTACCCCGACCTGCGCGAGGAGAGCAGCCTCTACACCCGCGACCGCGGCTTCTTCGGCACAGCGATCGGCGGCTCGCTCGGCAGCAGCAAGGACCAGATGTACGAGGTCGTCGCCATGTGTCTGCCGCACATCCATCCCGAGCGCCCGGTGCACCTGCTGGGCATCGGCGGGGTCGGCGACGTGTTCTCCGGCGTGCGCAACGGCATCGACACGTTCGACTGCGTGTCCCCGACGCGCATGGCCCGGCACGGCTGGGCGCTGGCCGAGGGCGCGCCGAACGAGCGCCTCAACCTGCGCAACGCCCGGTTCCGCGACGATCCCGGCCCGCTCGACCCCGCCTGCGCCTGCTACGCCTGCCACGGTTTCTCCCGCGCCTACGTGCACCATTTGATGAAGGCAGGCGAGATGACCGGCATGGTGCTGCTGTCGATCCACAACGTCGCCACCATGGCCCGCCTGATGCGCGAGGTGCGCGCGGGCATCGAAACCGGCATGCTGGGCGACGTCGAGCGCAGGTGGATGGCGTCGTGATGGATCCAGAGCGGTTTCCTCGTGGCTCAAACCAATCCGGTACCGTCATCCTCGGGTAAAGCCGTCGATCCCAGCCGCCGGTAAGCTCGCCAGCCTGAAACAGACGGTCGGCCTTCCTTGCACACGGCTGAAGCGTGTAGCGCGGCAGGCGCGTACGCACTATATGTTCACCACGGGGTGACGACGGAACGGGCGGATGAGCGAACTGGAAGACAAATGCGTGCGCTCGGGGCTGAAGATGACGGACCAGCGCCGCGTCATCCTGCGCGTGCTGGCGACGGCGGAGGATCACCCCTCGGTCGAGACGGTCTACCGGCGCGCCAAGGAGATGGACAACACGATCAGCATGGCGACCGTGTACCGGACGCTGAACCTGCTGGACGAGCTCGACCTGGTGCAGAAGCACGATTTCAAGCAGCCCTTCTCGCGCTTCGAGGTGAAGGAGGAACACCATCACCACCTGGTGGATGTCGAGACCGGGCAGGTGATCGAGTTCACGAACGAGGAGCTGGAGCTTCTGAAATGCCGGATCGCCGCCGAACTCGGCTTCGACCTCGTGGATCATACGCTCGAACTGTACGGGCGCAGGAAGCGCGACTCGTGAAGGCGGGCGAACCCCAGCAGGGTTCCTGCCGCGGCAGCGTCGCGCGCGCGTATTACGGCATGCTCGACTCCGGCGCGAGCCGCTACGGGGCCCTCGACGCCGCCGCGCGCGTTTACCTCTACCACAATCCCGCAGAGTCGATGCAGGACGCGCTGGAACGCGTCGAAGAGTGGCTGAACGTCCAGACCCTGCAATAAGCCCAGCCTTGGAACGAGCGCCGGAACCCCCGGAACAAGCAAAGAGTACGCCGTGCAGTTTTCATTCGAAAGTCTTCTCTCGCTGGCGGTCGGCGTCGCGGTGGGGCTCGTCCTCGCCATACCCGTCGGGCCGACCGCGATCCTGTGCATGCGCCGGACGCTGCAGCGCGGGCCGGCGTTCGGGTTCGCGACCGGGCTCGGCGCGGCGGTCGCGGACGCGTTTTATGGCGCGGCGGCGGCGTTCGGCATCTCGGCGATCTCCGGCTTCCTGCGGCAGCACGACGTCGCCGTGCGCCTGGCGGGCGGCACGTTCATGCTGGTGATGGCCGTGCGGCTGGTCCGCGCGCATGGCCTGCCCAAGCGCGAGCTCGCGTCCAGCAGTCCCGGCCACGCCGTCGGCGCGCTGGTCAGCGGCTTTTTCCTGACGGTGACGAATCCCATGACGATGTTCGGCTTCGTCACCGTGTTCACCAGCCTGCACTGGGTGGACATGGTCAAAGCCGAGTGCGCCGGGTTCCTCGTCCTTGGCGTCGCGCTGGGCTCGGCGCTGTGGTGGCTGACCTTGACGCTGGGCATCGTGCGGCTGCGGCACAGGCTGACCGAGGCGACGCTGCACCGGGTCAACCTTTTCGCGGGGGTGGTGCTCGGACTCTTCGGCATGTTCACGCTTGTGGTCGTTGCGCTGAAGCTGCTGAAAGGCTAAGCCATTTTCCGAAATGCGCCTGTTCCTCAGCCTGCTCCTCGTCTATGCCCTTGTCGGCCTGCCGGCCCTTGCCCAGCAGCGCAACGCCGAGTACTGGCACGTTTCCGACGTGAAGGATCCGGGCACCGGCAAGTTCAGCTACTGCGCTGTCGAAAGCGGCTTCGACAACGGCCTGTACCTTGCCTTTGCCCGGAACCGCGAGTTGAACACCAACATCATCGTCAGCTTCCCCGACCACCGGTTGGAAGCGCACAGCAAGTACAGGATGCTGGTCGGCATCGACACTTTCCCGGTGCGCGACGTGGTCGGCTTTTCCGCCGACGGCAGCACGTTGGTCGTGCCGCTGCAGCACGACCGCAAGATCCTCGAATGGCTGAACAAGGGCAAGCTCCTGGAGCTCAAAGGCCCTCAGGACGCGGTGAGGTTCTCGCTCGACGGGGCAAGCGCGGCTCTGCGCCAGCTTCAGGCCTGCGTCGAGACAGGCCTCAAGACCGAGACTCAGCAATCGGGCGGTGCTCCCGCGGCACGGCCTCAGGTTGCGGAAGGGCCGCTCGCCTCGGCTACGGTTCCGGGCGGCGACGACATGGTCGAACCGCTGCCGCTTCCGTCTCAGCCGGCCGGCAGCGCGCCCGCGGCCGGCCGGGTCCCCGGCGCCGAAGAGGCCGAGTCCGCGCCGCCCGAGCCTACTGAACTGAGGAAGCCGGCGGCACCTGAACCGCCCGCCTCGGCCGCGGCTCTCGAAGGCATGGCGACGCCCGCGCGTCCATCGACTGCGGCGACGCCGGTTTCTTCCGGTGACGCCCGATCTGGGCCGTCGGCAAACCGCCCGCCCGCCGCCTCGCCCTCCGAACTGGTGGCGCAAGCCGATACGGCGCCTCCCCCGGCCGCGATCGGCCAGCCCGACGCCGGGCAGACCTCGACCGCGACGCCGCCCGCACAGGTCTCCTCCGGCAACCTGCCGGGCCGTGTTCCTGTAACCCACACCGACGCCTTGCCGCCTTCCGGCGCCGACGATGTGCGGCCCGGTCACATTCCCGTCAGGCACACGGACGCTCTTGCGCCGGAGGCGCCCCAAACCGTTCCGCCGGGCCATGTCCCCGTCAGGCGCACCGATGCGGCGACCGAGGTCGCGCCGCCGTCGGGAAGGCTTGCCGCCCCGCGCGGGACCGTCCAGGTGTCAGCGGCACAGGCCCAAACGGCGGCAGCACAACCTTCGGCTCCCTCCGATACCGACAAGCAGGCGGCAGCCGACGCGCTGGCGGCGCTGCGAGCACGGCTTCAGGCAAAACTGGACGCCGAGGCAAAAGTAAAGGCCGATGCGGAGGCAAAAGCCGCCGCGCAAGCCAAGGCCGACGCCGACGAAAAAGCGGCGCGGCAGGCACGGGACGAAGCAGACGCAAAGGCCGGAGCCCAAGCCAAGGCGGATGCCGACGCAAAGGCGCAAGCCCAAGCAAAGGCGGATGCAGACGCGAAAGCCGCGGCCGAGGCAAAGGCGGACGCAAACTCTCGCGCCGCCGCCCAGGCAAGGGCAGACGCCGACGCCAAGGCCGCCGCTCAGGCGAGGATCGAGGCGGATGCCAGGGCCGTGGCGCAGGCGAAAGCCGATGCCGATGCGAAAGCGGCTGCCCAGGCGAAAGCCGATGCCGAGGCTCGCGCCGCGGCACAGGCCAAAGCGGAGGCAGACGCCCGTGCGGCCGCGCAGGCGAAGCAGGACGCTGCCGACCGTGCGGCGCAGCAAGCCAAGCTTTACGCCGAAGTAAAGGCAGCCGAGCAGAAACGTCTCGATGCTGCCGCAAAAGCCGAATCCGATGCCAAGGCCGCTCAGGAAGCGAAACAGGTTGCGCAAGCCAAGGCGGATGCCGCGGCAAGAGCGGTGCAGGCTCAGGCGAGGGCGGATGCCCGTGCCGCGGCGCAGGCGAAAGCCGAGGCCGATGCCCGTGCGGCCGCGCAGGCCAGGGTGGATGCAGATGCGCGTGTCGCCGCGCAGGCCAAAGCGGACGCAGACGCGCGCGCGACAGCCCAGGCCAAGGCCGACATCGCCGCCCAGGCCGCTGCCCAGGCCAGGATCGACGAGGAAGCCAAAGCGGTCGCGCAGGCTAAGGCTGCGGCGGATGCGCGGGCGGCCCCGGCCAAGGCCGACATGGATGCCCGAAATGCCGCTCAGGCCGGGTTAGCGACGCCACCGCGCGCGCCAGCGGCAACCGGGCAGATGGCGATGGTGCTGGACCAACCCGTGACGTCAAGCCCGGCGACCGCATCATTTCAGCCGCTTCCTTCGCCCCCGCCCGCCCGTTTACCGGCCGCAGCCACGAGCAGTGCAGCGACGATCACGATCCCGTTCCGGCCAGGCGCCACGACGATGCCGGTGCGCGGGGAAGCGGTTCTGGCGTCCAGCGCCTCGCCTTTGCCGACCGAGCCGGCGCCTCGGGTCCAGGTGGCGGAGCTCGACCAGCCCTCGCAATCAACCCAGCCACAGCCCAAGATCTCAGGCGCGAGCATCCCGCTTGGGACCCAGTTTACAATTGCGGAGCAAGGGCGGGCGGCTGCCGTTCCGCTCGGTTCGCTGCTGCAGCAGGCGGGAGTGGCGGTTGCGGCGTCACCCGGACGCGCATCGTCCAGCTACAGCTGGGAAAAGGGCTCGATCATGGGATCTGCGGCGGAAACGAGATCGGCCAAGCCGTTCGTCGACGCGATGCTGGACGATCTCGACAGGCGTGAAAAAAACTGCAAGGGGCAGTTTTCTTCCTCCATCGGCGCACCCACCGAAAGCGGCGGCGTGACTTATTCCGAAGTGGCGACCGGCTGCGGCGCCGGGCAGGGAACCGCGGGCGTCATTCTTTACTACCAGCGCGGCAACCGTTTCGGAGCGATCGCTCAGGAAACCTCTTCGCCCTCGCGCGAGGCGGCGACGAAGTTCCGCGACCAGATCGAAGGCGAACTTCAATCTTCCGGCGCTTCCCCGTGACAGCGCCTCATCTCAGACCAGGCAGGATTGCTGTCTACGGTCGGGAACGCGTTAACGCGCCGATCTTTAGCCGCTTACGCAGACGTCCCGATCCGGAATACCCTGACGCTCGCTCGGCTCACGGCGACCGGCCCTAAACGCTTCTTAACCGGATACCCGATAATAAGGAGCTTGTATAACCTTGCACGTCCATAAAGCGGTACCGATCTGATGAATACTTCGCGCATCGAAGCTGTGCTGACGGCAGCAAATGACGTCGCTTACGAGTGGGATTTTGTAACCGACAAGGTGACCTGGTACGGGTCGACAGACCGTTTGTTCGATCGAGCCGCCGACGACATGCCGACCACGGGCGCTGCCCTGACGGCTATGATACACCACGAGGACGCTGCGTTGCGCGGCGACGCCCTCCTGCAGCATTACCGATCGCGCGAACCGTACGAGAGCGAGTTCCGCATGCGGCGCAACGGCCTGTTCGGCTGGGTGCACGAACGCGGCGGTGCCGAGCTGGACGAGGAAGGACGGCCGCATAAGCTGCTGGGCATGCTGCGCTCGATCGACGAGCGCAAGCACCGCGAAGCCACCATGCGGCACATGATGCTGTTCGACAGCCTGACGGGCCAGTTCAATCGCTCGCGCCTCCTCGACAGCGTGAACGAGCGCCTGCTACAGACGCGCCGCTACAACAACCCGGCCTGCTACATCGTGGTCGGAATCGGTTCTTACTCGCCTTCCGCGTCGACCGGCAACTCCATCGCCATCGAGGACGCGATTTTGATCGCGCTCAGCCAGCATATCGAGGCCTCGCTGCGCGCAAGCGACGTTATAGGGCGGGTCGGCAAGCGCGAGTTCGGGATCCTCCTGCCGCATTGCCCGCCCGGAGATATCGGCGCGGTGGCTGAAAAGCTTCTCTCCAAGTTCAGGACCTCGGAAATCCATACCACCGAAGGCATTTTCAGGATCGAGGTTTTCGCGGGTGGTGTGACCCTGCCGGGCTGCGCCCTGACCGGGTTCGATATCCTGAACGGCGCGGAACAGTCGCTGGCCAAGGCGCGCGAGCTTGGTAACGGATCGTTCCAGGAATTCTTCTGGCCCGAGGAGGTCAGCCGCGAGTACCACGAATCGCTCCCTGTCGGAGAGCGCGTGCTTCAAGCGCTCAAGGACAGCCGGGTCGAATTCGCGTTCCAGCCGGTGGTCAACGCCGCGACCAGCAAGATCGTGTTCTACGAAGCGCTGCTGCGTCTCTGGGACGAGGAACGCAACCTGATCCCGGCCAAGGATTTCATCCCCGCCGTGGAGCGCCTCGGCTTCTCGCACGTCATTGACCGCCGAACGCTCGACCTTGCGATCGAGGAGTTGAACCGCAGCCCCGACGTCATGCTGGCCCTTAACATCTCCGGGGTGACCGTTTCCGACTCCGCCTGGCTGCGCAAGCTGAACTCGCAACTGCGCGGGCGTCCCGACGTGGCGAGCCGGCTGATCATAGAAATCACCGAGACGGTCGCGATGAAGGACATGAGCCAGTCCATACGCTTCGTGAACCAGATTCGCGAGCTGGGCTGCCGCGTCGCCCTCGACGACTTCGGGGCCGGCTTCATTACTTTCCGCCATCTCAAGACCCTTACCGTCGACATCGTCAAGATCGACGGCGCGCTGGTCCAGAACCTGATGGAGAGCAAGGACAAGCAGGCCTTCGTCCGCACTCTGGTGGACCTGGCGCACGCGTTCCACCTCAAGATCGTCGCCGAGTTCGTGGAAACGGCTGCTGAAGCGGAGTACCTGCGCGGCGAAGGCGTCAACTTCCTGCAGGGATACCATTTCGGCAAGCCGAGCCTTGAGCGGCCATGGCTGACCAGGCCGCAGCACATCAGCGAAGCCAGAACAGGATAAGCAGGAAACCGAGGCCCATACTTGTCGCCCGCCTGTTATGGCCTTACCTTGTAAAAAGATACGAGCGGGATACCAAATGGGCGATGATTCACTGGTCGGGATTTTGTTCTTTGCATTGATCGCCGTTTTCCTGGCTCACCGCCTGTGGCAGGTGCTTGGCAGGCGCGACGGCGACGCGCCACGGCGGACGGATGCGATCCGCCCGGACCCGTTCCGCCCGCGCGAGCCGCAACGTCTGGCGCCTGCGCGGGATTTTCCCCCTACCGTTCAGCCTTTGCCCGTCGTCAATCCTGGCGATCCGGTTTCGCTCGATACTGCCCTGCGGCAAATCCGGGCGGCCGATCCGCAGTTCGACGAGCGGCGGTTCGTGGAGGGTGCCAAGGCGGCGTTCCAGATCATAGTTCCGGCCTTCGCGGCAGGTAATCGCGACGCTCTGAAACCGCTGTTGGGCGAAGATGTCTATGCCGCCTTCAACAAAGCCATTACCGCGCGAGAGGCGGACGGGCAAACATTGGAAACTACCGTCGCAAGGCTCGGGGCCTCGCTGGAAGCGGCGCAACTGACCGGCGACGTCGCGCGGATCACCGTCGCTTTTCGCTCGGGGCAGACCACTCTCCTTCGCGCCAACGACGGCAACGTCCTTGAGGGCGCGCCGAACAGGATCGAGGACGTAGTCGATCTCTGGACTTTCGCGCGAGACACACGCTCGAGCGATCCGAACTGGATGCTGGTCGAAACCCGCCAGGCCTGACTTCCGGCTGCGCTGACGATCGCAATGAAACGGCGGCTCCAACCCGATGAGCGGGCGCTTTGGCGGGCAGCGATGCGCGGGGTACGCCATGGCAGCGGGATATACGAGCCCGATCCATCGCCGGCCGTTGCAGCGCTGACCAGCGTCACGCCTCCTGCGGCGTCGCCTTCGCGAGCACCGATCAGGCGCGACGCGCTTCCGCCGCCCGGGTTCCTCGACGGCGAAACCGAGAAGCGACTTGTATCGGGCATCGCGCGGATCGATGCGCGGCTCGACCTGCACGGGATGGTGGAGCGCGACGCGCACGAGGCTCTGGTGCGCCTGGTGGAAGAGTCCGCCGGTAGGGGATGCCGTATCCTGCTGGTCGTCACTGGAAAAGGCAGGCTTGGCCGAGGCGTGTTGCGCCGCAACCTTCCGTTATGGCTGGAGGCGCCGCGCCTTCGCCACCATGTCACCGGTTACCGGGTGGCTTTCGCCAGGGACGGCGGCGCCGGCGCCGTTTACATCCTGCTGCGACGAAACAAGCAAGTTTAACGCTTCCGACACCCATGCGGGCTACTCTGCGGGGGCAATGGACCTGTTTTTACAGACATTCGGCCCTTCTGGGCTTTCTCCGCTGGAAATCGTGGGCATCCTCGGCGTTTTCGCTATTCTGGCCCTGCTCTTCACGGTCGCGGCATTGCTGCTGTTTTTCCTGCGCCGCGCGGCCCAGCGCCCCTCCCCGGGCGTCCTGAAATCTGTCAACCTCGAACTGGAACGACAGGTCCGCGAACGCGAAGCGATGGTCCACGTCCTGCGGCAGAGCGAAGAGAAGTTTCGTGACCTTTACAACCGCACCCCCGTGCCGCTGTCCTCCCAGGACGTGCAGGGCCGGATCATCGATGCCAGCGACTACCTGCTAAGCTTGCTGGAGTACGAACGGTCGGAAATGGTCGGCCGCCCTGGCAGCTACTTCATGACCATCGACTCGGCAGAACGGATGGCAAGCGAGATCTGGCCGCGAATCATGGCGCTGGGCGAGGTGCGCGATGTGGATATCCAGTGCCGCAGCAAGTCAGGCCGGATCTACGAAATGCTGCTGTCGAGCCGGGTGGAGCGCCGCGCCGACGGCACGTTCGACCGAGTCTATTCGATGCTGCTGGACGTGACCGCGCGCCGCCAGGCCGAGCTCGCCCTTGCGCGCGAGATCGAGGAACGGCAGCGCATGAAGGAAATGCTGCACCAGTCGCAGAAGATGGAGGCGGTTGGGCAGCTGACCGGCGGCATCGCACATGATTTCAACAATCTGCTTACCGCGATCAACGGCAATCTCGACCTGCTGTCGATGCGAACCTCGGGAAACGAGCAGGTGGCAAGGCTGATCGAGTCCTCCGAGCGCGCGGTGCAGCGTGGCGCAAGCCTGACCAAGCAGCTGCTGTCCTTCTCGCGCCGCCAACTGCTGCGGCCGGAAACGGTGACCTTGGAAAAGCGTTTCGAGGCCATGCAGACGCTGCTCAGCGGATCCCTGCGCAGCGACATACAGTTCGACCTCAGGTTTTCGAACGATTTGTGGGCTGTCACCGTCGACCCCGGCGAGTTCGACCTTGCCGTCATCAATATCTGCGTCAACGCCCGCGATGCCATGCCCAAAGGGGGAATCCTGCGGGTCGAGGCATCGAACGCAACCCTCGAGCCGAACGGCATCCAGGACCTTGCAGGCGATTACGTCCGGCTCGCCATTTCCGATACCGGCGTCGGTATCGCCCCCGAGTACCTTGCTCGGGTTTTCGAGCCGTTCTTCACCACCAAGGAGCTGGGCAAGGGCACGGGCCTTGGACTTAGCCAGGTTTATGGCTTCGCTCGCCAAGCCTCCGGAGTTGCGACAATCGAAAGCGGAAAAGGCGAGGGTACGACGGTGACGCTGTACCTGCCCCGCACGGTCAGGCCGGTCATGGCGAGCCAGGCGCCCCAACCGGACGCGGCAACGAGCAACATAACGCTTTCGGGCGAACTTTTGCTGGTGGAAGACGACGACGACGTGGCGGCTTCGGCCGGGGACCTGCTCGGCGATATCGGGTTTACCGTCCGGCGCGCTTCCACACCGCAGGAAGCTTTGGACATCCTGAGGGGTCCCGGTGGGATGTTCAACCTGATCTTCTCCGATATTGTCATGCCTGGGCGGATGGACGGGATCGATCTGGCCCGTCAGGTGCATCGCCTGTATCCGCAAATCCCGATCGTCCTGACCACGGGCCACAGCCAGGCGGCTGCCGCGGCAGGGTCCGAGTTCCTGATCCTTGCCAAGCCTTACAGCCGCGACCAGCTGGTCGCCGCCTTCTCCAGCGTACGCTGATCCGGCAGGAGACGGCCCAGCAATCCGCGCACGACGTTGCCGAGCAGGGCAAGGTCGGGTTCGCGCGACAGCCTGTGTTCACCGTCCTTGACCAAATGCAGCTGAACATCGGGTGAGGTAAGCGCCTCGGCCAGGCGCAGGCTGGTGCTCCAAGGGACGTCCGTATCACGCAAGCCGTGCAGCAATCGCACAGGCCCGTCGATATGTATGGGCGCGCCCAGCAAGCGCAACGCCTCGCCCGACTCCACCAGGGCCTTGGTGATAAGCGTGAGGCTGCCGTAGGCTGACGGCGCGTGGAGGAAACCCGTATCCTCCAACGCCCGCCTTTGACCCTCGTCCAATCGATCCATGACCAAATCGCGGGTGAAGTCGGGTGCCGCGGCGATGCCGACAAAGCCCTTGACGCGCTCCGGCCGGAGCAATGCAAGGTGCAGGCCCAGCCACGCGCCCATCGACGAGCCGACGATGACCTGGTCTGCGCCGGTGATCCCGTCGAACACGGCGACGGAGTCGGACAGCCACCTTGTCAGCGTGCCGGCAGCGAACGTGCCGCTCGACCGGCCGTGGCCGGAATAGTCCAGGCTGGTAAAGCCACAGCCGTACGCACGGGCGAGTTCGCGTAGGCACAGGGCCTTCGATCCCGTCATGTCCGAACCCAATCCCGGCAGGAAGAAAAGACCGGGGCCCGAGCCGGGCTCCACCGTGACTGCAAGGCGTTCGCCCTCATGGTCGATATAGGAAATACGATCGTGTTCCTCTACCATGCGCCTACTATAAGCAGGGACAGCCGTGGCGTACACCGCACAGAACAGGGAAGATCGTTTCGCGCAAGGCGTCGGCCGGCCAAACCCGTGGCGTACGCCGCTGACTGTCCTGCAGGTCCTGCCGGGCCTGGTTTCCGGTGGCGCTGAACGCGGCACAGTGGATATCGCCGCCGCGGTGGTCCAGGCGGGGGGTCGGGCGATCGTAGTGTCAAGCGGTGATGGGACGCGGACCGGCGGACCGCTTCTGCGCGAGCTTCAACGCGCGGGCGCCGAGCATATCCTGATGGATGTCGCTTCGAAAAACCCGTTTACGATACGCCACAACGCGCGGCGACTCGCGCGGATCATCCGTTCGCACGGGGTGAATGTCATACACGCCCGCAGCCGCGCACCGGCCTGGAGCGCGTACCGCGCCGCGGAAATGACCGGCATTCCGTTCGTCACGACGTTTCACGCCGCTTACAAGTTCAAGTCCGAAGCCAAGAAGCGCTACAATTCCATCATGACCCGTGGCAAGCGGGTGATCGCGATTTCTCACTTCATAGCCGGGCACATCCGCGCCGTGTACGGCACGGAGGAGCGGCGGATCGTCACCATACCGCGCGGCGTCGACATTGAACGCTTCAGCCGCGCCGCGGTCAGCGAGGAAAGGATGATTCGACTCCTGCGCGAATGGCGCGTGCCGGACCATCTGCCGGTCATGCTGATGCCTTCGCGCCTCAGCCGGATCAAGGGGCATGGCGTGCTGGTCGAGGCGTTGGCGCTGCGCAAGCAGGCCGGCCCGGCCCAGGACCTCTACTGCGTGATCGTGGGGGCGACGGGTGGCGAGTCCCGCTACCGGCGCGAGCTGGAAGCGCAGATCGCGGACCGCGGCCTGGAAGGTTTCGTGCGGATCGTCGAGCATTGCAGCGACATGCCGGCGGCTTACGGCCTTGCGCATCTGGTGGTCGCACCGTCCACCGTCGAGGAAGGCTTCGGCCGCGTGCCGGTGGAAGCGCAGGCAATGGGCAAGCCGGTGATCGCCAGCGCGCTGGGCGGCTTTCTGGAGACGATCGAGCCCGGCGAGACCGGGCTGCTGGTTCCACCCGCGGATCCGGCGGCGCTAGCCCGGGCAATCGACGTTGTCATGGCCTTGACGCCCGAGCAGCGCCATGACCTGAGCGAACGCGCCGAAGCTCACGTACGGACTTACTTCACGCGAAATGCAATGTGCCGGGCAACGCTGGAAGTCTACCGCGATGTTACGTCCGCCGCGATTTGACAAAGGCACGTCCGCAGGAAACAAGGCAGACCGCTTCTGCAATGCTTTTTACCATACTCTTTACTGGACAATAACGATGAGAAACTGTTAATCTGACTATCAGTGAGGTGACGCATGAGTATCGACAAGCCGTCTCTTTCGGATTTGCAGGACAGGCTGCATGGTGCCGGGTTCGAGCCAAGCTTCGGTTCTCCTGCCGTCGAGGCGCTCAGGGCTCAGGAGCGCAAGTTCGGCGTGCCGGAGGCCAAAGTCGTCGAAAGAAGCCTTGACTACGTTTTGGAAAAGCCCGACGGCAGCGTACTTGCCGCCAGCGTCATCGAAATGAATGGCAAACCTGCCGTTCTTGCAGTTCCGGTGAGCGGCAAGCGCGATGGGACCCGCCCCGCACCTTTCGAAATGACGGAGCGTCATTTTTCCGAGCTTGTCAAGCCCGCTGTTGCCGATACGCCTGTATCGCCTCAGGCCCTGGCCCGAGCCCGGCCATTCGTGCCGAGCGCGCCAAAGCTTCGCGGGCTTGGCAACTAGGGCGGCCGGGGCTTATTCATTCACGGTGGTACGGGTGGCCCGCAAGAATTTGCTGCGCCCGGTACAGCTGCTCCAGAAGCATGACGCGCGCCAGCATGTGCGGCCATGTCATGGCTCCCAGGCCGAGTACCAGCTGAGCGCGCTGGGTGAACCCGTTCGCCAGCCCGTCCGCGCCCCCGATCGCGAACGCCACGTGCCCCACGCCTGAGCCCTGCTGGCGGGCGATCCAAGCCGCAAAGTCCGGGCTGGATAGGGTTTTCCCACGCTCGTCGAGGGCGACCAACACCGCACCGTCAGGTATTCTGGCAGTGATCGACTCCGCTTCACGTTCTTTGCGCAGCTCCGACGTCGGCTGAAGCCGCGCTTCCACCTCAAGCAGGCGCACGGCGCCTAGTCCTGCCGGGGCAAGGCGCTTCAGATAAGTTTTCGAAAGCTCGGCAAGCGGGCCGGCCTTCATCCGGCCGACGGCGATCACGCACAGTTGCGTCAATGCGTTATGGACGGCAGTTCGGGGTCAGGCGGGATCCTGGGCTCGTCCAGGTCGGCCAGCCACATCTTCTCCAGGTTGTAAAAACCCCGCACTTCGGGGCGGAACAGGTGCACGATGACATCCCCCGCATCGACGATCACCCAGTTCGCTTCGGCCATGCCTTCCAGGCGCACCTTGATACCCATCTTGCCGAGCGATTCGCGCAGGTGATCGGCCATCGCTGAAACCTGGCGCGTGGAGCGGCCGGAGACGATGACCATGTAGTCGGCCAGGGCGCTGCGTCCGATCAGGGGAATCACAACGATCTCCTCGCCCTTGTCGTCTTCCAGCGAGCCCACGATCCTGTTCCTGATCTCGTCTGGGCCGATGTCGCTCTGCGCGGTGATGACGGCCGGCTTGCGGCGCGGCGTCTTCAGCTTGGTCACGGTCGGTATGGCCAAATTCCTTGTTCCCTCAGCGCGGTCGACGAAATATCCTTCAAGGGCGTATGGAAGAAAGCCCAGGCGGGCGGCTCTGCGCATGAGAGCCCCCTCCGGTCCGGTCCTTCCAGCCGCTGCGCGATGAATCGTTGCGCCGCCAGCGAAACCCCTGCTTTCAAAGAATAGGGGGGACGGTCGAATACCGCAACCGGCACGGTGGCGAATATCTCGGCCCAGCGCTGCCATCGGCGCATCTGGATCAGGTTATCGGCCCCCATCAGCCACACGAAGCGGGTCCGGGGGTAGCGCCGGCCGAGTTCGCGCAGGGTGTCCAGGGTGTAGACCGTGCCCAGCCGCGCCTCGATATCCGAGACGATGATGCGCGGAGCGCGCGCGAAACGCCGCGCCGCCGCCACGCGCTCGGCGAACGGCGCCATTCCGCGACGGGGCTTGAGCGGGTTCTGCGGGCTGACCAGCCACCACACTTGGTCAAGGCCGAGCAGCCGCAGCGCCAGCAGGCTGTCGTGCAGGTGCCCCTCGTGCGGCGGGTTGAACGAACCGCCCAGCAGCCCGACCCGCCGTCCCGCCCATGTTGATCCGCCGAGCGGATGGGGAAGGGAGATGCCGGTCATGGCGCCTTGTCCTTCTCTGCCGGCTCTTCGTCGTTCAGCAGAGCATTCATGAAGCGTCCGGCCTCCAGGATCGTCGACTTGCCGCTGCCGTTCAGCCCGACGAGGACGGTGATTTTCTTATTAAAATCGACTCGGAACGGTCGCGCTAACAGGCGGCGAACCGAAACGGATAGCGGCGGGATAGTATCCCGCCTCAGGCTCAAGCCAGACCGAGCGCAGGAACGGCGCGTCTGGTCCGGACCGTTTCTGCCCGCGTGTCAGAGCGTTCCGGCCGATATCTTGGCTGGGATCGCGGCAATTGTTTCGTCGACCAAGCGATCGCCTTCCCATCCTGCCAGTTTCGCGCTCAGGATTTCGCGCGATGCGGCCAACGCGATGCCGATGGCGCTGCCGCGCACCTGCGCCAGCGCGCTGGCTTCGGCCTGGGCGATGCGATCGAGGGCGTGCTTTTCGCGCCGGGCGGCGTGTTCGTTCAGTTCGGCTTCGCCCTGGACACGCATCCGCGCCGCTTCGTCGCGGGCGAACTGCACGATCTCGCCGGCATCCTTTGCCGCGGACTGGTGACGCGAACGGGCATCCGCCAGCAAGGCTTCGGCCTCGTGTCTCAGTTTCTGGGCTTCCTCCAGTTCGCGGACGATCCGGTCACGCCGCTGGTCCAGCCCGCCAAAGACGGCCTTGCACGCCGGCTTGAACACCAGCACGAAAAAAATGATGGTAGAGGCGACGATCCACAGTTCAGCCGATGACATGGCTCATCCCGCGAGTCTGGGTTGGGAACGGGCCGCCTCGGCGACAGCGCCGCGTACCTCGTCCTCGCCGCCGTTCACCGCCGCGATCCTGGGGAGGGTGTGCAAAACCATAACGGCCGCAATCTCCTCGATCGAAGCGAGTGCCTCCGCTTGCGCCGCGCGAATGGCCGCCTCCGCCGTATCGATCTTCGCAGCCAGTTCCGCCCCCAGCGCCGCGT
Source organism: Alphaproteobacteria bacterium (assembly GCA_965199265.1). Classification (GTDB taxonomy): domain Bacteria; phylum Pseudomonadota; class Alphaproteobacteria; order CALMVH01; family CALMVH01; genus CBDAQV01. Next base: position 209,604 of record CBDAQV010000001.1, read on the forward strand.
CGCGCGCGACGGCTCGATTGCGGATATCGTCGGTGGCGGCAGCGATCTGCGCGCGCGCCTGATCCCGAGCTTCGGCCAGGGTCGAGTCCCGCTCATCCCTCAGGCGCTGAGCGGTTTCCGATGCGGTGGTGGCGTGATTGAGGTCGTCCGATATACGCGCCTGCCGGGCCTGCAGAATCCGGCGCAGGCGGGGCAGGGCGACCAGGCTGCTGAAGCCGTAGAACAGCAGGAAGAACACGGCCAGCCAGAACAGCTGACTAGGGAACGTGTCGAACGCCATCTGCGGCATGCCGGCTTCGCGCCCCTCCGGCGCGGCCGAAGCGGAACCGCCGGAAGCCGCCAGTGCTGTTGCGGCGCCGCCCCAGGACACCCTGTTCGGCCTTGCCGTGTGCAAAGTGAACACCGGAACCTTCATTCGCGTCCGCCGGATGCGCTCAAAATACGTAGTGGACGACGAAGGCCATCGCGAGCGCGAACAGGCCGGTCGCTTCCGTCAGGGCGAAAGCCAGAAGGCCGACGCCGCGCAGGCCAGGAGCCGCTTCCGGGTTGCGGCCGACCGCGGTCAGCCACGAGGAGAACAGCAGGCCAAGGCCGATGCCGACGCCGAACAGCGGCAGGATGCAAAGGCCGATGGCGATCAGTTTTGCGGAAGCGGGATCCATAAATACTCTCCGGATTCGATGGTGATGGGATAAACGGGTTAGTGATGTACGTCGAGAGCGTCACGCAGGTAAACGCAGCTGAGTACGGCGAAAACATACGCCTGCAAGCCGGCGACCAGAAGTTCAAGGCCGGTGAGCGCGACGTTGATCGACAGCGGGAACAGGCTGAGCACGAAGCCGAAGCCGCCCAGCAATCCCGCCAGCATGACGCAGAAGCCGGCGAAAACGTGCAGGATGACGTGGCCGGCCAGCATGTTGGCGAACAGGCGGACCGAAAGGCTGAGCGGGCGCGACAGGAACGCGATCACCTCGATGAGGATCAGCAGCGGGGCGAGGAAGATCGGGATGCCGCTGGGCAGGAACAGCCGGAACCAGTGCAGGCCGTTCCGGGCGATCCCGATCACTACCACCAGCAGGATCACGAACAGCGCCAGCGCGGCGGTCACGATGATGTGGCTGGTATAGGTGAAGTTCGTCGGGATCAGCCCGAGGACGTTCCCCATGAGCACGATCATGAACAGCGAGAAGATCAGAGGGAAGAAGCGGTGGCCGCCGTGCCCGGTGTTCTCCTCGATCATGTTTTCGATGAACTGGTAGATCGACTCTGTCGCGGACTGCAGGCGGCCCGGAACCAGCGCCGCCTTTGACGTGCCCGCTGTGAATAGCCCCGCCGTGACCAGGAACGCGATCAGCATCGCCAGCGAGGAGTTCGTGAACGCGAGATCGTACCCGCCGACCGGCAGGTGGAACAGAGGCTTGATGGCGAATTGTTCTAACGGGTTTTCCATTACTCTCGTGTCTCGTCCGTATCGTCCTCTGCGGGCGCGGCTTTCGCCGGCGGTTTGTTCGAGCCCGTCCCGTAAGTCATGCCGTTCATCGAGCGGTACACATTCAGGATCCCGGCCCCGAACCCCAGCACCACCATGATCAGCGTCATGACGGGCGCGATGTGCAGCCAGCGATCCAGCGCGATGCCCAGAGCGACCGACACCACCAGCGCCGCGGCAAATTCGATTCCACTGCGCGCGCCACGTCCCATTCCGTCGCCCACGGCCGCGGCTTTCGCCTCGGGCGTGACCGGCCGGTTGCGCCGCCTTGCCTCTTCCAGGCGCCGTTCCAGATCGGTTCTGCCTCCGGTCTGACCGTTATCGCCCGGAAAGTCCGGCAATGCCCCTCCTGAGCAACAAAGCATGATGCGCGCCACCCAGGCTCGGGCGGCAGGCGCGCGGACCATACGGAGCCGCTTCCGGCGTGTCAAGCGGCGCTGCCGCCGTGAAATCAATGCAGCGTGTAAACCGTCACATGGACCTGGTGCCAGCTTTGGTAGAGCGACGGCGGCAGGCCGATATGGTCGCAGGCCGGGTTGAGAAGCACCCGCATCAGGCGCGAGGCGGCGACCGGATACTGCGTGTTACGGGCAAATTCGCGGCCGTTTGTCAGCACCGCCTGCTGCACCACGCCGCTCGGCGCAAAGGTGACGTCCGCCTCGACCGACATGTTCGGGTCGCTGGCCTGCATCGGGGTCACCCCGCAGGCGACGAGGCTCAGGAGAAAACGTTGCATCGGAGCCATGAAGGATCCGTCGATTCCCTCCTTCAGGCAGACCTGGAGATACTGCGCATGCCGGTCGGAGTTGGCTTGTTGCCCGGCCGTCGCGGTCGCTCCTGTCGGGCAGGTGCCGGGCAGGCCGTTGGCGGTCAACGGCTTGGCGGCGGGGTCGGGCGGCGCTTCGGCGCCGAGGTTGGCAGGGGCGACCCCGTCTGTCGGCTGCGCATCGTCGAGCGCCGGCGCAGGTGTCGGTCGTGCTTCCGCAACGGGGGACGGGGCGGACACCCGCTGAGCAAAGGGGTCGAAACTTGGATCGTAGGGCAGGGCGTCGGACACCGCGCTGTTCGCCGCTTGCGTCTGCACCGCTTGCGTCTGCGCCGGTTGCGGCTGGGCCTGGGGCGCGACCGGCATGGGCGGGGGCGGATGCGCGGCGACAACTTGTGCCTCGATCTGCGGCGATACCACTCCGACCGCAGGTATTCTTGGCAAAGCATCGTCGTCGGCAGGCCGAGGATCCGCGATCACGCTGATTGCGATCGGCTTCTGCGCTTCAAGCCTTGGCGGACCGTGGAAGAAAAAGGGAAGGCCGAAGATCAGCAGCAGCAGGAGGGAGGCATGCACAGCGACCGAGATTGCCGGCCCGTGATCCGACGGACGCCAGTCGGGCAGGAGCGCGACGGGCGGGGGCGCTTCATCCTGGCCTCGTGGATTCGGGGCGTCCCGAGGCGTTGGCAGCTCGTCCGTCATCGTCCGGCTCCGCGTCCCGCCCGCAAGGGCGGGGGGTCGCTCTCACGCTCCGTGAAGCTCTCCGCAGCGGTAAGGTCGACGGAAACCAGCATGGACACGCCGCGCTCGGCCATGGTGACGCCGTACAGCCGGTTCATGCGCGCCATGGTGACCCGGTGATGGGTGATGACCAGGAAGCGCGTTCCCGTCGCGGCGCTGATCTCGTCCAGCAGGTCGCAGAACCGCGTCACGTTGGCGTCGTCCAGCGGCGCGTCGACCTCGTCCAGCACGCAGACCGGCGCGGGCGTGGCAAGAAACATCGCGAACAGCAGGGCCAACGCTGTCAGCGCCTGCTCTCCGCCGGACAGGAGCGACAGGATCTGGAGCTTCTTGCCAGGAGGGCTTGCGAAGACCTCAAGGCCCGCCTGAAGCGGATCTCCCGTATCCGTCAGCGCCAACTCCGCCTCTCCGCCACCGAACAGCGTGGCGAACAGGCGCTTGAAATGAACGCGCACCACCTCGAAGGCGGCGCCCAGGCGCTCGAGCGCCTCGCGGTTCAGCTTGCCGATCGCCTGGCGCAGCCGCATGATCGCTTCGTGTAAGTCGGCGCGTTCGGCCTCGACCCGCGCGACCTCGGCGGTTGCTTCAGCCAGTTCGGTTTCGGCGCGCAAATTGACCGCTCCTAGCGCTTCGCGCTCACGTTGCAGGGCGGCAAGGCGCGGTTCCAGCTCGCCGCGCCCGGTTGCCTCGCCTTCGCTCACAAGCGTTTCGGCCAGCTCTGCGGCGGATACGTGCAGCCTCTCTTCGATGGCGCGTTCGACCTCGTCCAGGGCTTCGCGTGCAGTTTCCAGGCCGGCTTCGGCGCGCACTCGCTCCTCGCGCGCGCCGCCAAGGTGCTGCTCCGTCAGGCGCGCGCCGCGGCGGGCTTCGGCAAGCTCTCCTTCCGCGCGGACGCAGGTCGCCGCGCTGGCCCGGCCGGCCTGTTCCGCTGTCTCGATGCCTTGCGTCAGCCGGACCAGTTCGGAAGCAAGCTGCTCCGGCCGCTCGCCGAGGCCCGCCAGCACTTCTTGCGCGGCGGCAATGCGCCCGGAGATCTCGGCCAGCCGCCCGGCGCGGGTACGGGCGCGCGTTTCCCATGTCAGGGCTTCACCTGAGATCGCGCCAAGGCGCGCGACAAGCGCGTCAATGCTCTGCCGCGTTTCGCGGGCGCGTGCCGCCGCGGCGAAAAGCCGGTCGCGAGCCGTCGCCAGCCTCTCCTGCCCGGCGCGCAGCGTATCGCGCCCGGCCGCGAGATCCGGCAGCGCGTCGTACTCGGCGCGCAGGCCGGTGACGGTTGCGGTCGCCTCGCTCGCCTGCTGCGTCGCCAGCCGCAATGCCGGCTCCGCCTGTTGTATGCGGCGCGTTTCCTGCTCGGCGCGGGCACGCGCTTCCGACAGGGCGGCCTGGGCGCGTTGCAAGCTGCCGATCGCCTGGGCCATCGCCTGTCCGGCGGCGCGCTCCCGGTCGGCCGCGATGTCCACCGCGGCTCGTGCGTCCTCCGCAGCCTCGGTGGTCCGGCGAGTACGCTGCTGCGCCTCCGCCAGCCCCGAGCGCAGCTCCGCAAGGCGGTTGCGGCGGGCCAGGATCGCGGCGACCGGATCACCGGCCTGCAAGCCTGCCTCGCGTACCAGCCCGTCCCAGCGGAACAGCCCGCCCTCAAGCGTCACGAGCGCCTGGCCCGGCAGGAGCGAGGCATGAAGACGGGACGCATCAGCGGCTGACGCCACGCCGATCCCGGCCAGCGCTCGTTTGAGGTTCGCTGGCACGTCAACCATTCGGGCAAGAGGGTTCGTCCCGGACGGCGGAGCAAGGCCGGTTTCCGGCAGCTCGCTCCATCGGTGGTTTTTCGCAGGATCAAGGGACGCACGCGAGTCCTCCCCTAGAGCCGCAGCCAGCGCCGCCTCGAAGCCAGGGTTGGCGGAAATGCTCTGCAGCACGGGAGTGCCGCCGGCGTTCCTGCCGATGCTGGAAGCCAGGCCGGCTTCCAGCCCGTTGATTTCCGCGTGCAGTCTTGTTTCTGCCCCGCGCGCCGCGTCCGCTTGATCGCGCATATCGGTATAGCGGGCTTCCACCGTCGTGCGTTCGCCGCGCACTGGATCGAGCGTGCCTTCCGCAGCGTGCAAGGCAAGACGCGCTTCTTCCGCTTCCGCTTCCAGGCCTGCACAGTCACGGCCCGCAGACAATGCCCGGACCGCCGCATCGCGCTCGCGTTGCGCCGCTTCCATTCGTCGCGATGCGCTGCCTTGCCGTTGCTCCGCTTGCCCGATCTGCTTGGCCAGCACTGCTTGCTCCGTCTCGCCCCGGGCGATGGCCGTGCTGGCGGAAAGCACGGCGCTTTCCGCTTCGCGCACATCTTCCAGCGCCCGCTGCTCCGCAGCTTGCGCGAAGTGCAGCGATTCGGCAATCCGGGGTTGCCCGGTTTCCAGCGTCGCCCGCTCGCTTGCCAGGCGCGCCAGGGCCGTCGCGGCTTCGTCGCGTTCGCGTTCCTCGTGCGCCAGGTCGCCTTCGCTGCGGGCGATGTCGCGCCTCGCCTCGGCTCTGGCAGTTTCGATCTGGCGTTGCTGCGCCTGCACGTCCTTTTGGTTGCTTCTCGCGGCACGCAGGGTTTCCTGCGCCCGCGCCTCTTCCTGGCGCGCCAGGGTGACGCGCACGTCCATCGTACTTTCCAGCGCGGCAGCGGAAGCGACTTGGCCCATTGCGGCGCGGACCGACGTTTCGGCCTCGTCGAACGCCAGCCCAGCCAGCTCCAGGCGTGCGCCGGCCTCGCTCCAGGCGCAATGGAGCAGCAACGCCTCGATCTCGCGGATGCGTTCGGCGAGCTGCCTGTACTTTTCCGCCTGCCGGGCCTGCCGCTTGAGAGCGGATTGCCGGCTTTGCAGGGTATCGAGAACCGTATCCAGCTGCGTCAGGTTGGCTTCCGCCGCACCCAGTTTCAACTCCGCCTCGTGCCGGCGCGATTGCAGGCCGCCGATGCCGGCTGCGTCCTCCAGGATGAAGCGCCGCTCGGACGGCTTGGCGGCGATCAGGGCGGAGATACGGCCCTGGCTGACCATGGCGGGCGAGGACGCGCCGATTGCCGCGTCGGCGAACAGCAACTGCACGTCGCGCGCCCGAACGGCCCGGCCGTTCACGCGGTAATCCGAACCCGCACCGCGCTCGATCCGGCGACGCACTTCGAGATCGGGGGATTTTTCGAACAGAGCCGGCACCGGGCCGCCGTCGTTGGTCACGACCAGCGTCACTTCCGCGATGTTGCGCGCCGGGCGTTTCTCCGATCCGCTGAAGATCACATCGTCCATCTCGCCGCCGCGCATTCGCCGGGCCGACGTCTCGCCCATCGCCCAGCGCAAGGCTTCGACGATGTTGGATTTTCCGCATCCGTTGGGGCCGACGATCCCGGTAAGCCCGGCCGCGATCTCAAGCTCGACCGGCTCGACAAACGACTTGAACCCCGCCAGCTTCAGAGTGCGGAACTGCAAGCGCCCGCCCCGCCGCCGTTATTTCCCGGCCAGCAGCGCGTCGATCGACGACTTGAACTTGTCGTAGGTTTCCGCGCCGGTGATCTTGTCGGCCCCGTCGTTGAAGACGAATGTCGGGGTGGAATCGACCTTGTACTTTTCCGAAGCCTGCTGGCGGATTCCGACCAGGAAATCCTGCAGGTCCTTGTTGGCGAAACACGCATCCAGGGTCGCGTCGCTCATGCCGGCGAACTTGCCCAGCGGGCGCATCGCGGCAAGAGGATCGTTGGACAGTCCCCACTGCTCCTGGCCCTTGAACAGCCAGTCGACCAGCGCGAAATAATGGTCGGCCGGGGCGCAGCGCGCCATTTCGGCGGCTTCGAGCCCTGCCTTGTCGATCGGGAAAGCGCGGCTGACGAACAGCACTTTGCCGGTATCAATGTACTCGGCCTTGAGCTTGGGAAAGGTTTCCTGCTCGAACTTGGCGCAGTGCGGGCAGGTGAGTGAGAAGTACTCGACCATCCGAACCGGCGCGGTCGCGTTGCCTACCTGCCGCTCGGCATAGAGTTCGCCCGATTGGGAAGCTACCGTGGGGGCGGCGACAGCGTCCTTCGAGGCTACTTTCCATGCAATTCCACCCAGTACAAGCGCGGCGATCACCACGGCCGCCGCCCGCTTCGTAAAATCCTTCATGCCGTTTCCTTTCCCCCAGAACTGTCGCCGCCCTGCGCGAGCAGCGCGCGACCGCGGATCGCCTGCCCGAGCCGGACCAGAGCCGCCTTCAGCTCTGGATCTCCGATGCCCGCCACCTTGGCCTCAAGCTCGTCACAATTCAAGTTGGATTGCGCCGCTTGCTTTTCCACGCCGGAACTCAGCCTGCGCGGCATGGTTCGGGGCGAAAAGCGCAGTTCCCCGACGGCCTGGTAGCCGAAGAACGAATTGATGCGGGCGATCAATCCCGGCGCCTCGTGCTGGAACTCGGTTTTCCACGCCGGCGGCACGGCAAGGTGCAGGATGGCAGGCCGCTCCTCACCCGGGATCGCCGCTCCGCCCGCCCGGACGAACTTGACCGGCAGGGAAATCTCGGCACGGGTTTTCCCGACCACCGCCTCCCATGAACCGAGCAGCGTCGCCAGCCGCGCCGACTTGCGATCAAGGGCTTTCACGGTTATGCGGGCGACCGTGCGGGAAAGGGGTTGAGGAATCATTTGCCTTCACCATACTTGCACGATGACGTTTGGGCCATGCTGATCGATCCTTCCGCCATCGCGCCGCTTCTGCTCGGCTGGTACGATCGGCATCGCCGGGTTTTGCCATGGCGGGCCCTGCCAGGCGAGGCCGTCGATCCCTACCGCGTGTGGCTGTCCGAAATCATGCTCCAGCAAACAGTCGCGGTCACGGTCGTACCCTATTTCCGCCGTTTCGCCGAGCGCTGGCCGACCGTGGAGGCTTTGGCCGCCGCACCGCTGGACGAGGTGCTGACTCAATGGGCGGGGCTTGGGTATTACGCGCGTGCGCGCAACCTCCACCGCTGCGCGTGCGTCGTCGTCGAGCAGTATGGCGGGGCATTTCCTGCCGATCCGGCCGCCTTGCGGTCGCTTCCTGGCATAGGCGCCTACACGGCGGGAGCCATAGCCGCGATCGCGTTCGGCCTGCCGTTCGCGGCTGTGGACGGCAATGTCGAGCGCATCACCGCTCGCCTCGGCAATGTCGACTCGCCCCTTCCCACGTCGCGCCCTGCTCTGCGGCGGCTTGCGCAGTCCCTGGTACCGCAAGCCCGGCCCGGAGATTTTGCCCAGGCCATGATGGACCTTGGCGCAACGGTCTGCGTGCCGGCGAACCCGAAATGCCTGTCCTGCCCGGTATCGGCGGGTTGCGCCGCGTTCCAGGCCGGAAATCCCGGGCGGCTGCCCGTGAAGGCGCGCAAGGCCGAGAAACGGACGCGGCACGGCACGGTGTACTGGGCCGTCGATGCGCAAGGCGCGGTGCTGGTTCGCCGCCGGCCGCCACGGGGACTGCTGGGCGGCATGATGGAGTTTCCGTCTTCCCCGTGGGCTGAACACGCGCTGCCCGCGACGGGGCAAGCGGGCGCGCCGTTCGAGGCAGAGTGGCTTGCGGTGCCGGGCGCGGTGCGCCATACCTTCACGCATTTCCATCTGGTTCTGGAAATCGTCACGGCGACGTTGCCTCGGCCGGGGCCGGAGATCGATGGGCTCTGGGTTCTTCCCGAGCGTTTCAGGGAAATCGCCTTGCCGGGCGTCATGCGAAAGGTCGAGCGGCATTTCGCTGGAAACCATGCCTCCGCTGCCGCGACGAGTTTGGATACCGGCCGGCAACTGACTATATTATGAACGGGTAAACTATTTAGCGGCAAAGTGCAGACGATGACAAAGACGATCCGGACACGCTTCGCGTCCCTTGCGGTCATGTTCCTCGCTGCCGGCGTTCCCTATGCCGCGTCAGCGCAGCAGGGTCCGGGTGCCGGGCCGGTGCCGGTTCCTGCCGGAACGATCGTAGGGCCTCCTTCCCTGCCAAGGGTGCCGAACCAACCCGCCGCAGTCGCTCCAGACCCGGTAAGCGCCACTTCGAAGGCCCAAGCGCAGGCGGCCCAGCAGGCGGCGGCACAAGCAGCGGCGCAGGTGGAAAGGCAGAAACAGATGTTTACGGTCGCCGGCGTGCCCGCGACCTACGAGAACGTTCTCAAGGCGGCCATAAGGTTCGGCGCCGTCGATATGAGCAGCGATCGTGCTCTCGACGATTTTGCCAAGATCTACTACTGCGACATGTACCAGCGCCTCCACGACAACGAGTTCCAGTGGCGCCGGGTCCGCGTCGCCTTGCGCCAGTCAGTGGAAAAGGAAAAGGCGACTTACCCTTCTACGCTTTACCTCGAAAAGGATGAGTCTTTCGGCCAGTACGATTTTTCAAGCGGCATGCTGGTGCTCAAGGGTGAGTCTGCCGTCAACAGCCGCAGGCTCCTGCTTGCCAATGCCGATACCGAGACATTCTGCGGCAGCCTGGTGAACTTTCCCGGAGTCATCATCGCCGAACTTCCCGATCCGATGCGCCTTGACGGCGTCGAGCTGACGGAGGACGAGGCGCAGGCGGTGGTTGCCGGCCTTGTCACTTCTGCCTCGACCGGAGACCGCATGGCCTATGGCCGCTACACGATCACGATCAACGCCGGACATCAGCAACACAAGGACATCCCGACGCGGCTGGACGCCACTCTGCAGAACATCACCCTGTATCAGGACTCGAATTACACGCGTCCCTTCTGGACGGGAATGGGCTCGGCGGAGGTCTTCCGCGATCAGGAAAACAAGCTCGGCAATATCGGTTTCAAGGGCATCGATCCGCAGGTCGATCTTCCGCCGGACGATACCAAGCCGTTGACGGCAACCGTGGGGGTAGGCGCTGCTCCGCACGCGACGGCCCCGCCGGTTGGAAAATAACGCCGTCAGTGCCGGCCTGACATCTCGTCGCGCAGCTTGCGGCGCAGCAGGTCTATGGGCTTGCCGGTTCCGTCGCTTTCGAAATGCCAGAACAGCCATCCATTGCACGCCGGCGCACCCTGCACGGCCGCGCCGACTTTGTGGATGGAGCCGCGATGGGTTCCGCTCAGAGTCTTCGATTGCAGCGAACCGTCGGCTGAGATTTCCGCCAGCAGGTCGCGGTCCTCGTTGAACAGTATGTCGCCGGCGCGCAGCCAGCCGCGCTCGACCACAAGCCCGAACGGAACGCGCGGTTCGCTGCCTTTCTGGATTCCCTGAATAGCTTCGATCGCGCGGGGCGGCGGTTCGGCCGCGACGCGGGCCCGCGCCAGTTTCAGGTATTCCGGATCGCGCTCGATGCCGATGAAGCGCCGTGCGAGGCGTTTGGCGACGACCCCGGTGGTGCCCGTGCCGAAGAATGGGTCGAGGATCACCTCGTCCATCCGGCTCGACGACAGGATCACGCGGTAGAGCAGCGCTTCGGGTTTTTGCGTGGGATGCGCCTTGCGACCCTCGCTTTTCAAGCGCTCCGACCCGCCGCACAGTGGCAAAAGCCAGTCGCTGCGCATCTGGAGATCCTCGTTGAGGTTCTTCATCGCGCCGTAGTTGAACGTGTAGCGCGATTTCTCGTGCTTGGCGGCCCAGATCATCGTCTCATGCGCGTTTGTGAAACGGCGCCCGCGGAAGTTTGGCATCGGGTTGCTTTTGCGCCAGACGACATCGTTCAGGATCCAGTAGCCAAGGTCCTGAAGGATCGCGCCCACTCGGAAGATATTGTGGTAGCTGCCGATGACCCAGATCGCGCCGTCATCCTTCAAGACGCGTCGCGCTGCGGCAAGCCACGCCGCCGTGAAACGGTCGTACTCGCCAAGATTGTGGAACTTGTCCCATGCTTCGTCCACGCCGGCGACCGCCGAGTGGTCGGGGCGGAACAGGTCGCCTTTCAGCTGCAGATTGTAGGGCGGGTCGGCGAACACCAGGTCGATGGAGCCTTCGGGCAACGCGTTCATCGCCGCGATGCAATCGCCGGCGATCACGCGCCACTTGTTATCCCCGCCCGAACTCATGCGCAAGCGGCTTCCAGCGCCGCGCGGACAGGGGCGAAGCTGGCGCGGTGATGAGATGTCGGCCCGTGCCGCTCGATCGCGGCGCGGTGACGCGCGGTGGCGTAGCCCGCGTTCTCGTTCCACCCGTAATGCGGGTGCGCCTCGTGCAGTTCGGCCATGAGCCGGTCGCGGTATACTTTGGCGACGATGGACGCCGCAGCGATGGACAGCTCCAGCCCGTCGCCGCCGACCAGAAGCGAGCAGGGAATCTCGACGGGCGGTTTCTGGTTGCCGTCGACCAGCGCCAGCACCGGCACGCGCGGCAGGCCCATGATGGCGCGGCGCATGGCAAGAAGGCTGGCGCGCAGGATGTTGATCTGGTCGATCTCGTCGACCGTCGCAAGCCCGACCGACACCATCGCCACGTCCTGCAGTTCCCGCGCCAACGCTTCCCGCACATGCGGTTGCAGCTTCTTGCTGTCGTCGATGGCGTCCGCAAGCCGGCGCGGCATCTTCGCCGGCAGGACGATCGCGGCGGCAACCACGGGGCCGGCCAGCGGGCCGCGCCCGACCTCGTCGACGCCGCATACAGGGCCGTGCGCTTCCCGTTCGCCGCTACGCCGCAGCCTTGTCCGTTTTATTCTGGAATCGCATGCCATCAGCGAATCTACGAATCCTGAGTCCGCGTTGCCAGTGTTTTCTGCAAGTCACTTCTAAAGAAAGGAAAGCTGAGGCGAGTTTCCGGGTGGGACGGCAAAAAGGTCGGTGCGCAACCCGTCGCGCCGCAGGTTGAGGCCCAGCCGTCGCGCCGCTGCGAGGAAGCGCAAGCGCAGCATGTCGGCATAAGGCCCGTCGCCCTTCATGCGCGTGCCCCAGTCTGAGCGGTACGCCTGCCCGCCATGGCATTGGCGGATCAGGCTCATGACATGCGCCGCGCGCCCGGGGGCGTGCACGTTCAGCCACTCCTCGAACAATGGCTTCACTTCCAGAGGCAGCCGGATCAGCACCTTGCCCGCGAACTTCGCGCCTGCCTGTGCCGCGGCTTCCAGGATGGCTTCCATCTCGTGGTCGTTGAGGCCCGGGATCATCGGCGCCGCCATGATGACGGTCGGGATTCCGGCGGACGCCAACTCGCGCAGCGCCGCGATCCGCCGCCGCGGCGCGGGCGCACGCGGTTCGAGCGTGCGCGCCAGCGTGCCGTTCAGCGTGGTCACCGAAACGGCAACTCGCGCCAGGCCGAGCGCCGCCATGGGAGCGAGGATGTCGATATCGCGCGTCACGAGGGCCGATTTGGTGACGATCGTCACCGGATGATGGAAACGCTGCATTACTTCCAGGATACGGCGCGTGAGACCTTGCTCGCGTTCGACGGGCTGGTAAGGATCGGTGTTGGAGCCGATGGCGATGGTCGAGGGCCGGTACGATTTGGCCCGGAACGCTTTCTCCAGCAGCTCGGGGGCCTCTGGCTTGTAGAATAGCCGGCTTTCGAAGTCGAGCCCGGGCGACAGGCCGAGATAGGCGTGCGTCGGCCGGGCAAAGCAGTACACGCAGCCATGCTCGCAGCCGCGATAGGGATTGATCGACTGCTCGAAACCGATATCGGGACTGTCGTTGCGTGAGATGATGGTGCGCGAGGCGTCGGCGGTCAGCGTGGTCGCGAGCGGCGGCAACTCTTCGTCACCGCCCCACCCGTCGTCGAACGCCGCGCGCGAGTGGCCTTCGAAGCGCCCCGTCATGTTCAGCGCCGTGCCGCGGCCTTTCCGGTGATCCTTGCTGATGGGTGGCATCTGATGTTCCTAATGCGCACAACAGAACAAATCAAGAACTTTATCACTTAGTACTTGACGGAAAGAAATTTTAAACCTAAGTTTGTGTAAATAATTTTCTATGGTGTTGCCATGAATTTCCGCCTGATTGCCGCGCTCGCGATCTTCCTGCTCACTTCCGCTCCCGCCTTTGCCGCTGGTAACTACCGAACCAGCAGCACGCATCCGCTCGGCAACTCACACAACAACTACCATGCTTCCCCGTCCGATTATGGCCCGAGCAAGCACGACTACAGCGGGCATCCCCAGTACACGAACGGGCCGCAGTACACCGGCGCGCCGCAGTATACAAACCATCCCGCCGATTACAGCACGTCGGCGCAGGCGTTGGCGTCATCGGCCGCGTACTGACCCGCGTTAGAATTTCGGCTCTATCCCGCGCAGACACCGGTATATGGATCGGCGGCTTTCGGCGCTGATCCTTGTCCTGCGTGCCGCTTTACCTTACTGCTGACCTCGCTTCAGGTCGAAGTCGGCCTTGGTTGACAGCAATGACCGGAGGGACAATGCGCGCCTATCATCTGCCGGCTCCGACGGGAATCGATGCCCTTACGCTTGTCCAGGCCGATACTCCCGGGCCTGGGCGGGGCCAAGTGCTCGTCCGTCTCCGCGCGGCTTCGCTCAATTACCGCGACCTGATGATCGCCGAGAACCGCTATGGCTGGCAGATCAAACCGGATCTTGTCCCCGTGTCCGACGGCGCGGGAGAAATCGTTGAGCTTGGGGAAAACGTAACCGATTGGAAAGTCGGCGACCGCGTCGCCGGCATCTTCACTCAGGGCTGGCTGGGCGGAGAGATGCGCGACGCCGACGGGGCGACGACACTGGGCGGGGCGATCGATGGCGTGCTGGCGGAGTTCAGGCTGTTCGAGGCGACCGGCCTCGTGCGCCTGCCCGAACATCTCGGCTTCGAGGAAGGGGCCTGCCTGCCCTGCGCCGGGGTGACCGCATGGAACGCGCTGTTCGGGGGGCGCAAGCTGATCGCCGGGCAAACGGTGCTAATCCAGGGCAGCGGCGGAGTCTCCCTGTTCGGGCTGCAGTTCGCCTGTGCCGCAGGAGCGCGGGTGATCGCGACCTCCTCCAGCGACGCCAAACTGGAACGCCTGCGCGCGGCCGGCGCGCACGATACGATCAACTACAAGACCAGCCCGGAGTGGCAGGACGACGTCCTGCGCCTGACCGATGGCGTCGGCGTCGACCATGTCGTCGAGGTCGGCGGCGCCGGCACTCTGGCAAAATCCATCGCTTCGACACGGCGCGGCGGCTCGGTGAGCCTGATCGGCGTCCTGACGAAGGGGCAGATCGACCCTAGGCCGATCCTGACGCGCGGCGTCATGGTGCGCGGCATCATGGTCGGGTCGCGCGACATGTTTACGGCCATGAACCGGGCCATTTCGGCGCTGCAAATGAGGCCTGTCATCGACAAGGTATTCGCGTTCGAGGACGCGGGCGACGCGTACCGCCACCTGGAAAGCCAAGCCCATGTCGGCAAGGTCGTCATAAAAATCGCGTGACAAGCGGGACCCGCGGCGTAAGTTGCCTGTTCGATGCATGACCCCGTTGCCGAACAAACAAGGTCGCAGCCGCGCTGGCTTGCGTTGAGGCTGCTGCCGGCCGTTGCGTTTTCCCACGACGTCGTCATGGCCGGCATTGCCTTTGTCCTGTCGATGTACATGCGCCTCGGCCCTGAGTTCGAGGGTCGGTATGTCGAGGCCACGGTACACGGCCTGCCGGTATTCCTGGGGACGGCGGCATTCAGCTTCCTGGTTTTCCGCCTTTACCGCGGGCTGTGGCGCTTTGCCTCGATGCGCGACCTGCTGCTGGTCGGCGAGGCGGTGACGGTCGCCGTGCTGCTGTTCCTGCCGGCGCTTTACTTCGCCAGCTTGCTGGAAAACATCCCGCGCTCCGTGCCGCTGATCATGTGGTTCGTGTTGCTGATCCTGCTCGGCGCGCCGCGCTTCATCTATCGCGCGGCCAAGGACAGGCGCCTCTCGATCACGCGCGAACTGGCGGCGCGCGGCCGCATTCCCGTGATCCTGGTCGGCGCGGGCAAGGGGGCGGAGCAGTTTATCCGCGCCATGAACGGCGGCGGCGCTCCTTACTGGGTGGTCGGCGCGCTGGACGATCGCGGCGCAACGCTGACCGGGCGCAAGATGCACGGCGTCACCATCCTGGGGGGGCTGGAGTCGTTTCGCGGTTCGGTAGATTTTTTACGCGCGCGGGGGCGGCAGCCGCAGCGCGTTGTCGTCACCGTCCCGCCCGGGGAAATCGCCGGCCCGGCGTTGCAACGCCTGGTGGACGAGGCGGACGCGCTCGGCCTTAGCGTCGGCCTGATGCCCAGCCTGACCGAATTCCGCGACGCCAGCGCCGGCCTCGGCCGCGCTTCGCTGGAGCTGAGCCCCATCGCCATCGAGGATTTGCTGGGCCGGCCGCAGACCGTGCTCGACCAGGGTCCGATCCAGCGCCTCGTCGCGGGACGGCGTGTGCTGATCACCGGCGCGGGCGGCTCCATCGGCTCGGAACTGACGCGCCAGGTGGCGGCCCTTGAACCGGCGCGGCTGGTGCTGCTCGACCAGAGCGAGTTCAACCTCTACACGGCGGAGATGGAGACGGGCGAGACCCACCCGGACCTGCCGCTCGGCACCTACATCGCCGACGTGCGCGAGGCGCCGCGCATTCGCGACATTTTCGCGTCCGAGCGCCCAGAGGTGGTGTTCCACGCCGCCGCCCTGAAGCACGTTCCGCTGGTCGAGAAAAACCCGTCCGAGGGCGTCCTGACCAACACGATCGGCACGCGGATCGTCGCGGACGCGGCGGCGGAAATCGGAGCGGCGGCGATGGTGCAGATTTCCACGGACAAGGCGGTGCGCCCGGTCAACGTCATGGGCGCGTCCAAGCGTTTGGCCGAGGCGTACACCCAGGCGCTCGACGTGTCGCAAGTCGGGCAGGCAAGGCGGACGCGCTTCATCACGGTGCGCTTCGGCAACGTCTTGGGCTCGACCGGCTCGGTCGTGCCGCTGTTCCGGCGCCAGATCGCGGCGGGCGGCCCGATCACCGTGACGCATCCGGATGTCGAGCGCTACTTCATGACCATCCGCGAGGCGGTGCAGCTGGTGCTGCAGGCCTCGGCCTATGGGCTGGAAACGGCAGGCGGCGAGGGCCGGATCTTCGTGCTGGACATGGGCCAGCCGGTCAAGATCGTCGACCTGGCGCGGCGCATGATCGTGCTTTCGGGCCTGAAGCCCGAGCAGGACATCCACATAAAATTCGTCGGCCTGCGCCCGGGCGAGAAGCTGAGCGAAGGCCTGTTCGAGAGCGAGGAACAGCTGGCGGAAACCGGCCTGTCCGGCGTTATGTCCGCGTGCCCGCTGTTGACGGAGCTGGCGGCCGTCCGCACCACGCTGGACCGCATGGAACGCTCCGCCGGCGCTGGCGACGTCGAGCAGCTGCTGGATCTGATCGCAGGCTTCCTGCCGTACTTCGCGCAGCACTACGAGCGCAAACGCCCGGCGGCATAGGTTAATAATTTCTAAAATCTGTTTACTTTATAGTCAAGCATCTCTAACATGCGGGTACAGAAGGAGTGACCCTTGTCCAATCCGATGAGCCGTGGTGATATCGAGAAGTACGTGAACCAGGAAGGGCGCACGAACGCCGGCCAATATCTCAATAGGGATACGGCGCAATGGTTGCCGGTCGGCCGAGGCAAACCCACGCTCGAGCTTGTCGCCTGCGGGCAGGGATACCTGAACGTCGTGACAGGTCCGGTGGGCAAGATCGGCTTTATTGCCATGGAGGACGGAACGCCGCGTTTTGCCGTCGAGCGCGGCAAGGACGGGATCCGGATCACTGAAGACAGGGACCTCGCGAAGCCCGCGCCAAGTGCCGGGTTCTGGACTGCCCTTGCCATTGTCCCTGAAAAGTCGATCCTGATCGCTTCCGTCCACGATCAGGCGAGTTTCTCCTCGCCTCGAAACCTGTCCGAAGCAGAGATAAAGGCAGATGGTCAGGCTTATGCAGAGGTTCACGGACGTAAGGTCTACGCGACCGCCTCTGAGAACAGCGAGGTGCACGTGTACGGTTCCGGCGGCAGGGGAGAAATCGCGACGTTCGACAAAGCGACGGCAGACGTCGAAGGTGAATTCTCCGAACTGAGCATCGATCACAAAGGACCACGGTCACGCGTGTTCCTGTATGCGCATACCACCAGCCCGATCTCGCTGCGGTCCCAGGGACTGATATCGCTGGGCCACATTGTCGATGAAAACCACAAGCCTCGTCAGACAGGCCGCTTGGGTCCACCGTCTTTGTAAACAGTACCTTGAGAGGTACTTAACCCTCCGTCGGCTTGCTCGCATTGATGTACTTCGGCGCCTTGACCGGTGACAGTCTCTGCTCTTGATCGGGGTCGATGCGGCGCTTGCGGTGGTACGGCTCGAGCGTCTGCGGCGCGCCGGTGTCCAGCGCGCGGCGGATCGCCTCGATCACGCGCACGTCGCACAGGCCTTCCTCGCCGTCCGGCTCGGGATTGGCGTCGGTCAGGATACAGTCCGAAAAATATTTCGTCTCGCCGCCGAAATGGTCCGTGGCCTTGTAATCCTCCGACGATTTCTTTTCTCCTATGATGATCTCGTGCGCCAGCGCCTTGCCCTCGCCGAACATGTAGGCGGGATTGGATTGCAGGATGCCCTTGGTTCCCGCTACCCGGTATTCGTCGATGGCGGGCATCGAGTAGCTGACGATGAAGTCGGCAATGCGGTTGCCGGGAAACTTCAACATGACGTGCACGGTGTCGTCGAAATCGGTAAATCCGAGTTCGGGATGGCGCAATCCTGTCGCCCTGACCTCCACCGGCTCGTCGCCGAACAGGTTGCGCACCGCGTTGATCGGGTAGGGACCCATGTCGTAGACTGGCCCGGCCTCGAACCCGTTCTTGGCGCGATGGTTTTCCTGCGACATGGGCTGGGCAAAGGTCGAGCCGAAATATTGAATTTGCCCCAGCTTGCCCGCGCGCACCATCTCGATCGCGGCGACGGTCGCGGGCTCGAAATGCAGGCGATAAGCAATCATCAGCTTGGCGCCGGTTTCCTTTTGCGCGGCGATGATGCGCTCGCACGCCGCCTCTCCGATCTCCATCGGCTTTTCCAGCAGCACGTGGATACCGGCCCGCAGCGCGCGCGCCGCGAACTCCTCGTGCCGCCAGTTGGGCGTGGCGATGTACAGCGCGTCGACCACGTCGGCGGCCAGAAGCTGGTCGAACTGCTCATAGGTATAGCTGTGCTCGATGTCGTATTTCTTCGCGAGGTCTGTCGCTTTTACCGGGTCGCCGGTCACCAGCGCCGTCATGACCGAGTTGCCGGTGTGATGCACGCCGGGCATGAACGCGTCCTGGCTGATCCAACCGCCCGCCACCACGCCGTAGCGCACCTTGCCGCCGGAAACTTTTTTCGCCCGCATCGCACTCTCCCTTGGTTACCGCAGATAGATCGGCGCAGCGGACGGATCGTTCCCAAAGCGGCTGGGATACGCGTCTTTCGCCCTTGCTTCAGGTTTGCGGCGCATGGCAGATGTCCGCATGCGGCGCGCCGTCTACACCCATCCCGCCTGCCGCGACCATGACCCGCCGCCGCGCGGCTTGGCGCCGGCGCGGCTGGATGCCGTGACGCGCGCGCTGTCAGGGCCTGCTTTCGCCGATCTCGACTGGCGCGTGCCGCTCCCGGCTAGGCGCGAGCAGCTTTTGCTCGTCCACGAGCCGGACTATGTTTCGCGCATCTTGGCCCCGATGGGGCCGCGCGCGACGCGGCGATTCGATTTCCAGACCGTGGCCATGTCAGGAACCAGCCCGGCGGCGCTGCATGCGGCCGGGCTGGTCATTGCGGCGGTGACGGATGTTCTGTCAGGGCGCTGCGAGCACGCATTCTGCCTGACCAGCCCCGGGGGCCATCACGCCGAAGCGGAGACGGCCCAGGGGTTCTGCTTCTTCAACAACGCCGCGCTTGGCGCTGTGCATGCGCAGACCGTGTTTGGAGCGGGGCGGGTCGCCGTTCTGGATTTCGACGCGCATCACGGGAACGGCACGCAAAGCCTGTTCTGGAATCACCCCGACCGCATGCTGGCGTGCGTTCACGAGAAAACGTTCCGCTCCGGCCTGGCGGAGGAGCGCGGTTCGGCCAACAATATCGTCAACCTGCCTCTGCTTCACGGCAGCGGCAGCGCCGTGTTCCGCAGCGCCATGCGCGACGTGGCCCTGCCGCGGCTAACTGCGTTCGGACCGGACCTGCTGCTGGTTTCGGCGGGCTTCGACATGCACAGCGACGATCCGCTGGGGAAACTTTCCCTGGAAACCGGTGATTTCAGATGGCTGGGGCGCCAGATTGCCGCCTTCGCCCGCCAGAACTGCGCCAACCGGCTGGTGGCGGTTCTGGAAGGAGGCTACCATCTTGCCGCCCTGGAACAATCGGTCCGGGCCTTCATGGCCGGCCTGGGAGACGCGTGATGGACAGTGACGCGACGCGCTGGCGCAAGCCCGGCGGGGGAATGGCGGTCGGCCGTGCCGACATCCTGCGGCAGCGTCACGTGATCCGGCGCGCGGCGCGCGATTACCTCGACGCGAAGGGCTACCTGCAGATCGACGCGCCGCTGCTGGTGCGCGGCACCACGCCCGATCCGGCGGTCGAGTCGTTCCGCGTAGGCGCGGACCGTTACCTTTGCACGTCCACCGAGTACCAGATGAAGCGCCTTGCTTGCGGCGGCTTCGACGCCGTGTACTCGCTGACGCAGAACTTCCGCGAGGGCGACAGTGTAGGCCCGCTTCGCAACCCCGAGTTCACCATGCTGGAATGGGGCAGGGTCGGGGTCGAGCTTGCCCGCATCGAGGAAGACGCAGAAGGGTTCATCCTGGCCGCCATGCAGGCGTTGGGGTTGGGCACAAGCCTCTCCTACGCAGGCCGTCGCATTGACATGAGCCCGCCTTGGGAGCGCCTTTCCGTGGCCGATGCGATCGCCCGCGAAATCGGCAGGCTTTTCCATGGTTTCGATCTGGAGAACTGCCGGAGCGCCGCCGAGGCGCTCGGCATCACGATTCATGGCTCGTGGGCGGAGGACCGCGACTTCCTGTTCAGCCTGGTGATGACCGAGATCCAGCCCCGTCTCGGTAGCTCGCGGCCGATTTTCCTGCGCGACTGGCCGTTCTACGAAACGACCTCCGCCAGAGCCCGGGCGGACGAGCTGATCGCCGACCGCAGCGAGCTGTTCATCGGCGGGATCGAGATCGCGGACGGGTTTGCCGCGCAGGCGGATGCCCAAATCCAGGAAATGCTGTTCGAGCATGCGCTGGCGCGGCGCAAGGCCGCCGGGCAACCCACGGTCGAGCTCGACCAACGCTACCTGGAGGCGATGCGCGGCACCGACCTGTTCGGCGCTGGGATGGCGCTGGGGTTCGATCGCATCGTCATGCTGCTGACCGGCCAGACGCATATTCGCAACGTGCTCGCCTTCGCCTGGGACGAGCTTTAGCGGCCGGGCCGGGCGAACAGCCCCTCGGCCTCGCCCTGCACGGTCACTTCGCCCAGATGCGACAGGCCGGTCAGCCGCGAGAGTTTGCGCCCCGCCTCGTCCACGGTCACCGCCATGGTCGCCACATGTGGAAAGCGCGCCGCGTCGCGGCGGTACGCCCGCACCATGCGCTGGCTGAACGGCGTGCTGCGCAGCTGCGGCACGATGCTGATGTTGAAGCCGTACCCATAGCGTACGTCCTCCGGCTTGACGAAACGCAGCGGCAGGAACGCGCCCCGGTCGTCGACGCCGTCGGGATTGCCCCGAACGCCGTCATGGACGAATTTCGCAATCGGATACGCGGCGCTGTACCCGACCGGCGTCACCTGCCCGTCGGCCAAGCGGCAGCACCACAGGCGGAAATACGGGTGCGAACTGCTCATGATGTATTTCAGCCGCGGAAAGTCCACCCGGTCCGCCGGCCGTGCATAGCACGCCCAGTCGGCCAGCAGCGTGGCGAGGAAGAACCGCCGCCACCGCGGCGACGCCTCCGCCCCGAACGGCCCGTCGAACGATTCGGTAAGCTCGACCGGGGCGAAACTGGCCGTCAAATCGGGGGTGAAGCTGGTTGCCGCGATGGCCTGAAGGCGGCCCTCGATCCAGCGCGCGACGTGGTCAAAGGGAACAGAGTGCGGGTCAAGGACGTCTGAAAGATCCACGATGGTCCGCTCGATACTACGACAATTTTATAAAGCGGTGCTTGGCCCGTGCAAGTTCTTGCTCCCTATATACCGTAAGCCATACCCACAAGGATGCCACGGACTCCCGTTGGCGGTTCCAGCAGCATGTTCGTCTTCGGCGCTGGAGCAAGCGCACGTCACGAAGTCCCTATCATGCTTGAATCTCCACTCCCATCAAGGCTGCCAGCTTGTCGCGCAGCTCGGCCAGCTGATGCGGCCGCACCGAAATGCCGGAGTGGTTTACAGGTCGCGACAGGGTATTTGCAAGTTGCGTCTTCCGCCTTAAACCATCTCCATGACCACCGAGATCGAAGCGCGCTGGCGCGCCTATTGGGAACAGCACGGTATCTACCGTTGGGATGACAAGGCGCCGCGCGAGGACTCCTATGTCATCGACACGCCGCCGCCGACCGTGTCGGGGGCGCTGCACATCGGGCATGTGTTCAGCTACAGCCAGGCGGACACGATCGCGCGCTTCCAGCGCATGAACGGGATGAACGTGTTCTTCACCGTCGGGTTCGACGATAACGGCCTGCCGACCGAACGCCTGGTCGAGAAGGTCAAAGGCGTACGCGCCAGCGACATGAAGCGCGAGGAGTTCGTCGCGCTGTGCATGGAAACAGTGGGCAGCTTCGCAAACGAGTTTCGCAGCTTGTTCGAGCGCGCCGGCTATTCCTATGACTGGTCGCAGGTTTATCACACGATCAGCCCCCTGGCGTGGAAGATCTCGCAGATGTCCTTGCTCGACCTCTACGAGAAAGGCCACCTCGAGCGCAAGCCGCAGCCGACCCTGTGGGATCCGGCCGACCGCACCGCGCAGGCGCAGGCCGAGGTGGTGGAGAAGGAAAGCCAGGGCGTGATGTACCGCCTGCCCTTCGTCTTCGAGGGCGAAGGGCAGGTCGAGATCGCGACCACGCGGCCCGAGCTGCTGGCGGCGTGCGTCGCGCTGCTGATCCATCCGGAAGATGCGCGCGCGTCCGATCTGGTCGGGAAAACGGCGTACTCGCCGCTGTTCCAGGTGCCGGTCCCGATCATCGCCGACGATAAGGTCGATCCCGAAAAGGGCAGCGGCATCGTGATGTGCTGCACCTTCGGCGACCTGACCGATATCGAGTGGTGGAAGACGCACAACCTGCCCCTGCGCGACATCGTCGGCAAGGATGGACGCATCCACGGCCTCGACCGGATCGGCGGCGCGGGCTGGCCGACGCGCGATCCTGGCTCGGCGGCGGCGATGGCGGAAAAGATTACCGGCCTCAACGTCCGCAAGGCGCGCGAGGCGATGGTGGCGGCGCTGCGCGACGCGGGGTTGGTGCTGGGCGAGACGCAGGTGATGCAGATGGTGCCGTGCGCCGACCGCTCGGGCGCGCCGCTCGAGATCCTCGTCAGCGCGCAGTGGACGGTCAAGCTGCTGGACAAGAAGGCCGAGCTGATCGCGCGGGCGCGCGACATGGACTGGTATCCCGCCTACATGGAGGCGCGCTTCGAAAGCTGGGTCGAGAATTTGAAGTGGGATTGGGGCATCAGCCGCCAGCGCTTCTTCGGCGTGCCGCTGCCGTTCTGGTATTCGAAACGCGCGGGAGAGGAAGGCAGGGTCCTGCTGCCGCATGCCGACGACCTGCCGGTCAATCCGCTCAAGGACCTGCCGCGCGGCTATACGGCCGACGAGGTCGATCCCGATCCCGACGTGCTGGACACCTGGGCCACTAGCTCGGTCACGCCGCAGATCAACGCGCGTGGCATCAGCGCGGAAAAGGCGCTGGACCCAGAGCGCTTCGGCAAGCTGTTCCCCGCCGATCTGCGCCCGCAAGCGCACGAGATCATCCGCACCTGGGCGTTCTACACGGTGGCCAAATCCATGCTGCACACGGGGCAGTCGCCGTTCTCGGTCATGGGCATCAGCGGCTGGTGCCTCGCCAAGGACAGCTCGAAGATGTCGAAATCCAAGGGCAACGGCGTCGATCCGGTCAGCCTGCTGGACCAGTACGGCACGGACGTGGTGCGCTACTGGGCGGCCAACTACCGCCTCGGCCACGACACCGCCTTTTCGGAGGACGTTCTCAAGATCGGCAAGCGCCTGGTCACCAAGCTGGCCAACGCCGCGAAGTTCGTGGCGCCGCATGTTGCTGCGTTCGACGGACAAGCTGAGACCGCGCTGCAGGATGTGGAGGAAAGCCAGATCGGGCACACGCTCGACAAATGGCTGCTCGGCCGGCTCGGGCAGGTCGTCGGCGCGGCGACCAACGCGTTTGCTCGTTACGATTATCCGGACGCTCTGGCGGCCACGGAACGCTTCTTCTTCGGCGAGTTCTGCGACCATTACCTCGAGCTGGTGAAGGGCCGCGTTTACGGTGAGGTCGGAAACAGCGCCGACAAGCTCAGCGCGCAGCTGACTTTAGGCCACGCGCTGGCGACAATTCTGCGCCTGTTCGCTCCGTTCCTGCCCTTCGCCGCCGAGCAGATATTGCACGAGACGTTACCCAAATCAGCGGCCAAGGCGATTTCGGTCCACGCGCGCGGACAGTGGCCGCGCGCTGACCGCTTTCCGCGCGACGAGGCGGCGCTGGCCGCCGGCGCGGTCTGCGTCGAGGCGCTGGGCCAGGTGCGCGCCGCCAAGAGCGAGCGCGGCGTCTCAATCAAGGCGCCGCTTCGCCGCGTGACCGTGGGCCTGCCCGCGGGCCAGACCCTGCCCGCCGACCTGCTGGCCGACCTGAAGCAGACCGTGTCCGCCGCCGAGATCGCCGTTGCCGAGATCTTGCTAGCCGACAAGCTGGTCGCGCTGGTGGTGGAATGGCCGGAATAGTTCCAATATCCACTACTTCGTCAGCCCGGCCCTAGCGGAGCGGCGGGACCCTCGGCAGAACAGAGTATGCGTTCAAATCGGCCCTCCCGGTGAGAGAGCCAACCGGCGTAGCCGGGCGGGTGAGCGGTTGCCAGACTTACAGAACTGGCCCCTCACATTCACCCTCTTCCAAAAGGGAGAGGGTCAGTGCAAGACATGCTCCACCCCCGTCGTTTACCCTTTTCCCGTTTCCCTGCTCCAGGTTTTCTGTTAGGCAACCGCCTTCATCTGGAGACCTGACGAATGGCCGAAGCCCTGTCCATCAACCCGCGCGTGATCGACCTGATCTGCTCGCGCATCTGCCACGACCTGATCAGCCCGGTCAGCGCCATCAACAACGGCATCGAGCTGATCAACGAGACGGAAGAAGGGGTCGGCGGCGACGCATTCAGCCTGATTGCCGACAGCGCGGCGATCGTCGCCGGCCGGCTTGCGGTGATGCGCTACGCCTACGGCGCGGCGACCCCTGGGCTGGACGAGGTGCGGACCCTGGCGCTCGATTATTTCGGCGACAGCAAGATCCACCTTTCTTGGCCAAAGACGGGCCTTGGCGCCGACCTGGCGTCGCGTCCCGGCTTTCCCAAAGTCATCCTCAACGCCGTCATCACCCTGGCCGAGGCTATCGGCGCCGCCGGTCAGATCATTCTGGAAGGCAAAGGCGGCGAAGTGACGGTGACAGCCGAATCCAAGGCCGGCACGGTCCGCAACGACGTGCTGGCGGGATTGGATGCGGCCAGCGCCGACAGCCTCGACGCGCGTACGATCCAGGCGTTCATCACGGGAATGCTGGCTACGCGCTTCGGCATGATGCTGACGAAGACGGTCGCGGACGGAAAGATCGTTTTTTCGCTTCGTTGATCGCCAAGTCGGATCACGCTCGTCAGATGAACTTTGCCAGCGACAACTGCTCGGGCGTTGCGCCGGAAATTCTGGACGCGATCGTCGCCGCAAACACCGGCTACCACCATTCCTACGGCGGCGACGAGTGGACGCAGCGCCTCGATGCACTGTTCGGGCGGCTGTTCGAGCGCGAGGTAAAGGTTTTCCCGGTTTTGACCGGCGGCGCGGCGAACTGCCTGGCGCTCGCGACTCTCGTTCCGCCGTATGGCGTCACTTACTGCCACCAGAGCGCGCATGTTAACACCGACGAGTGCGGCGCGCCCGGCTTTTACACCGGCGGCGCGAAGCTGGAACTTCTGTCAGGCGCGTACGGCAAGATCGATCCGCGCCTGCTTGCCGAAGCGTTGGAAGGCGTTACCCCCGTCGTTCACCATTCCCAACCCAGACTCCTCAGCCTCACCCAGGCGACCGAATGGGGGACCGTCTATTCACGGTCTGAAGTATCTTGCCTCGCGGCGATCGCGCATGCGCACGGCCTGCCGGTGCATATGGACGGCGCGCGCCTCGCCAACGCCGTCGCCGCGCTCGGCTGCGCCCCGGCCGACATAACATGGCGCGCGGGGATCGATGTGCTGTCGTTCGGTGCAACCAAGAACGGCGCGATGATGGCCGAGGCGCTGGTTTTCTTCGACCCTGCGCTCGAACGCGATTTCCGGTTCCGGCGCAAGCAGGCAGGTCAGCTACCGTCGAAGATGCGTTTCCTGTCAGCGCAGTGGGAAGCGTACCTCGACTGCGGCTTGTGGTTGCGCCTCGCAGCGCATGCCAACCGGATGGCGGCGCGGCTCGCCACCGGCCTGGCGCACGTCAAAAGCGTAACCTTGGCCTCCCCGGTCGATGCGAACGAGGTTTTCGCCATACTGCCCGAGGCCACAATCGTTGCCCTTGAACACGCGGGCGCCGATTTCTACCGCTGGGGACCGGCATCCCAGGCTACGATCCGGCTTGTCACCAGCTGGGCGACAACGGAAGACGAAGTGGACTGTTTCGTCGAAACCGCGGTATCGCTGTTGTGACGCAAACGGCCTCAGGCGACGACACATTCAATCATCCCGCTTTCCCGCCGGAGAGGGGCAGGGTACGGGGCTGCCTGCAGCGGGAATCAGCATGATTCCGGCAACATCGGTTCTCGGAAATCTGCCCGTTCGGGTTGCGCGGACCAGGTACGCCACCCTTGATGGCATGCGCGGCGTCGCGGCCTTGTGCGTCGTGTTGAGGCATTTCGGCGATCTGCGTCCCGGCGAACATCCGGGACCGAACTATATCGCGGTCGACCTTTTCTTCCTTCTCAGCGGCTTCGTGCTGTCCTTTGCCTACGCCGAGCGGCTCGCCAAGGGAATGAGCGCGCGCGAGTTCATGATCCGCAGGATCGTGCGGCTGTACCCGATCTATGCGATCGGCGCATTGCTTGCGCTCGACTGGGCTGGCTACGACTACACACAGCACCTTCTTTCCACTCACGGGCTTGCCCTCAACGCCGTGGCCAGCCTGTTGATCCTGCCTTCGCTCACCGCCGGCTACTCGCCGGCGTTGTTTCCGAGGCTGGTCCCTGCCTGGTCCCTCTTTTTCGAGCTGTATGTCGCCAACGCGTGGTTTGCGCTTGATCGCGGCAGGAGTTCCGAGAAACGCCTGCGCGAGATCGTGACATGGGCGGGATTGGTGCTGATGCTAGCCATCGTACTGTCGAAAAGCTTGGACCTTGGCGCGATCTGGCCGCGCGTGTTCGGCGGCTTTCCCCGAACCCTGTTCTCATTCTTTGCCGGTGTCCTGGTGCAGCGCGTCCATGCGCGCCGTCCGCCCCGGCTGGCCGTTCCGTCGTGGCTGGTGCTGTCGCTGTTTCTTCTGCTCGTGGAGTTGCCTGTGCCTGCCGCAGCGGTACCCGTTTACGTTACCTGCTGTGTGTTCGTGGCCTTTCCCGCGCTTGTCTACTGGGGCGCGGAAGCCAAGGAGCGCGTTCCGCGGTTCGGCGCGTTGCTGGGCGACGTGTCATACGCCGTCTATGTGCTGCATTACCCTGTCCTGCTTTTCCTGGTCGAGTTCATGAAGCAGTCGAGGGTCTATCCCGGCTGGCGTATCGAGGCTTTCTACGTCGCAGGGATGGTTGGCCTTTCCTACGGTGTTGGCCGCTACTATGACGAGCCGGTCCGCCGGGCAATCACGCGCTGGTGTGTCCGGCGCGGCTACCTGAACGCATGAGAACTCCCGCGACAAGCGCGGGAGTTCTCATTGAAAAAAGGTCCTAGTACCCTCAGACCGCGTCCTGCAACTCGCCCATCTTCGAAGGGGAAAGGGATGAGTGGCTTTCGAGCGGGTCGCGCAACACGTAGCCGCGGCCCCAGACGGTTTCGATGTAGTTCTGGCCGCCGGTCGCGCTCGCCAGCTTCTTGCGCAGCTTGCAGATGAACACGTCGATGATCTTGAGCTCCGGCTCGTCGATCCCGCCGTAGAGGTGGTTGAGGAACATTTCCTTGGTCAGCGTCGTGCCCTTGCGCAGGGACAGGAGTTCCAGGATGCCGTATTCCTTGCCGGTCAGGTGCAGTGGCTGGCCTTCGACTTCGACGGTGCGGCTGTCGAGATTGACCTTCAGGCGGCCGGTCTCGATGATGCTCTGGCTGTGGCCCTTGCTACGGCGGACAATGGCCTGGATGCGGGCGACGAGTTCGCGCTTATCGAAGGGCTTGGTAAGGTAGTCGTCGGCACCGAAGCCGAGGCCCTGAAGCTTCGAGTCCATTTCCGCCATGCCGGACAGGATCAGGACCGGCGTCTGGATACGGCCGGCGCGCCATTTGCGCAGGACGTCGTAGCCGTGCATGTCCGGAAGCAGCAGATCAAGCAGGATAATGTCATAATCGTATAGCTTGCCGATCTCCAGGCCGTCTTCTCCCTGGTCTGTGACATCGACCACGAAGCCTTCCGATTTGAGCATCAGATCGATGCTGCGGGCCACGGACGTATCATCTTCAATAAGCAGCACGCGCATTTTTTGCCTCGAAGTTATGCCTTGCCGAACGGCAAGCTTCCTTAACCAACTTCAGCCACTATCGCATCATAAAGATTAACGAGTGGTGAAGCGATCCGGTTAATTCACAACAATTTAACCTGATGTAGGCACGGTCCGTCAGCATGCAATCAGCAATCGACAACTTCGAACACGCCTTGCGCGAGGCAAGCCCCTACAGCTTCTTCGGCCGGGTCACAGCCATACAGGGCATGCTGCTGGAGATCGGCGGTGTCGACCGCCAGCTATCGGTTGGCGGCCGCTGCATCGTGCAGTCGACGGTCGGCCGCGCCGTCCCCTGCGAGGTGGTGGGCTTCCGCTCGGCTCGTGCGCTGGTCATGCCCCTGGGATCGGTGGACGGCATCGGCCTCGGCTGCCGCGCCGACATCGTCTCGTCGCAGCCCGCGGTATATCCCGGCGACGGCTGGCTGGGCCGCGTCGTCAACGCGTTCGGCGAGCCGATGGACAACAAGGGTCCGCTGCCGGTCGGGCGCGTGCCGGCCTACCTGCGCAACACGCCGCCGCCCGCGCATACCCGGCAGCGCGTCGGGGCGAAAATGGATGTCGGGGTGCGCGCGATCAATTCCTTTTTGACTTTGTGCCGCGGCCAGCGCATGGGCATCTTCGCCGGCTCGGGCGTCGGCAAGTCCACCCTGCTGTCGATGCTGGCGCGCTATGCGACGGCGGACGTCAACGTGATCGGCCTCATCGGCGAGCGCGGGCGCGAGGTGCAGGAGTTCCTGGAGGACGATCTGGGGCCGGAGGGCCTCGCGCGCTCGGTCGTCGTGATCGCAACCGGTGACGAACCGCCGCTGGTGCGCCGCCAAGCCGCCTACCTGACCATGGCGATCGCCGAAAGCTTCCGCGACCGCGGCCAGGCGGTGCTGTGCATGATGGACAGCCTTACCCGCTTTGCGATGGCGCAGCGCGAGATCGGCCTGTCCGCCGGGGAGCCGCCTACCAGCAAAGGCTACCCGCCAACGACGTTCTCCGAACTCGCAAAGCTGCTGGAACGCGCAGGGCCGGGGCCGGTGGGGCAGGGCACCATCACCGGGCTGTTTACCGTGCTGGTGGAAGGCGACGACCACAACGAGCCGATCGCCGACGCGGTGCGCGGAATCCTCGACGGGCACATCGTGCTGGAGCGCGCCATCGGCGAGCGCGGGCGCTGGCCCGCGATCAACCTGCTCCGCAGCGTCTCGCGCTCGATGCCGGCTTGCAACACCGCGCCGCAGAACGCGCTGATCCGCAAGGCGCGGGCGCTGATGTCGACTTACGAGGACATGGCCGAACTGATCCGCCTCGGCGCATACCGCCAGGGCACCGATCCCAAGGTGGATGAGGCGATCAAGTTCAACCCGGGCCTCGACGCCTTCCTGACCCAGGGCAAGCAGGAACGCGCGCCCCTGACCGACGTCTACGCCCAGCTTGCCAAGGCGGTTGGCGAAGGCTGGACCGATGAAGTGCCGGCGCGCTAAGTGGCCGCTCACGACTACAAGACACTGATCCGGCTGAACCGCTTCCAGGTCGACGAGCGCAGCAAGAAGCTGGTCGCGCTGCAGGCGGAGTCGCAGCGCCTCACCGACCGAGACAGCGAACTCGGAGAACTGCTGGAACGCGAGCGTATTGCCGCGATGTCCTCCATCGAGGCCGGAGCGATGTACGGCGCGTTCTCCAACGGCATCGCCAAACGCCGCGAGCGCATCGCCGCCGAGCAGGTCAGGCTGCGCGCGTTGATCGACAAGGCGCGAGACGACCTGCGCGCCGCGATGGGGGAGGTCAAGAAGTTCGAGATCGCCGAAGGCAAGGCGCGGGAAAGCGAGCGCCGCGAGGAGGCTGGCAGGCAATCACAGTTGCTGGATGAAACGGCGCTGGAAGGGTTCCGGCGCAAGCAGGAAGAACGGGAGTAGGACGTGCGGTTTACAAATTGATGGTAACGCGAGCCGCCTTCAACGTAAGCTATCCTCATGTCCCGTAAAATGCTCCAGTTCACCGCTGTGGAGCGGACAACTCCGGACAAGCGACCGTCGGGCGAGCGCGCCCATGATTTCGGCGAGATCTACCGCGAATTCGCAGGCGCCCGTGCGGCGGAGCAGTCGAGCCGCTGCTCGCAATGCGGCGTGCCCTTCTGCCAGGTGCACTGCCCGCTGGGCAACAACATCCCCGACTGGCTGAAGCTGACGGCGGAAGGCCGGTTGCTTGAAGCCTATGAGTCCGCCGCCGCGACCAACACCTTTCCCGAGATTTGCGGCCGCATCTGCCCGCAGGACCGCCTGTGCGAGGGCAGTTGCGTGCTGGAGCAATCCGCTCACGGCACGATCACCATCGGCGCGGTCGAGCGGCACATAACCGAGAACGCCTTCGAACAGGGCTGGGTCACGCCCCGCCTGCCGCGCCGGTTGCGGGCGCAGTCGGTCGGCATCGTCGGCGCCGGACCGGCCGGGCTGGCGGCTGCGGAAGCGCTGCGGGCGTCGGGCTACGCCGTGCACGTCTACGACCGCTACGACCGCGTCGGCGGGCTTCTGGTCTACGGCATTCCCAACTTCAAGCTGGACAAGCAGGTGGTTGCGCGCCGCGAGAGCCTGCTGCGCGAGCAGGGAATCGAGTTCCACCTGAATACCGCGATCGGCCGCGACCTGTCCTTCACCGAACTGCGGCGGCGACACGCCGCCGTGCTGATCGCAACCGGCGTCTACAAGCCGCGCGGAATCGAAGCACCTGGGTCGCACCTCGGCAACATCGTTCCGGCGCTGGATTTCCTGACCGCCAGCAACCGCCTCGGCCTCGGCGACACGGTTCCGGATGCTGTCAGCGCGGAAGGCAGGCACGTCGTCGTGATCGGTGGCGGCGACACGGCGATGGACTGCGTCCGCACGTCGGTTCGGCAGGGCGCCAAGTCGGTCAAATGCCTCTACCGCCGCGACCGCGCCAACATGCCGGGCTCCGCGCGCGAGGTCGGGCATGCCGAGGAGGAAGGCGTCGAGTTCATCTGGCTGGGCGCGCCGCACTCCTTTGCCGGCGAGGGCCGCGTGAGCGGCGTCACCTCGCACCGCATGCACCTTGGCATGGCCGATGCCAGCGGGCGGCAGACCCCGGCCGTGCTGCCCGGGCAGGAATTCACGCTTCCCGCCGACCTCGTCATCAAGGCGCTCGGCTTCGACGCCGAGGACCTGCATGCGGCGCTTGATCCGGCTCTAAGTCTGCAAGCGTGGGGGACGGTGAAGGTGAATTTCACCGACTACAGCACCAACCTGCCCGGCGTATTCGCCGCCGGCGACATCGTGCGCGGGGCCTCCCTGGTCGTCTGGGCGATTCGCGACGGACGCGATGCGGCGAAGGCGATACACGGGTATATGCAAGGGAACGCCTCCCTCGCCGCTGAATGACTACTATGTTACAACATAGTGCTTACGGAGGGCGTGATGCGTGCAGCGATACGACAAATGGGTAATTCGTCGGGAGTGATCATTCCAAAGCCGTTGCTGGCGCAGATCGGCGTCACCACGGGTGACGCGTTCGATTTGTCGCTTGAACACGGTCGCATCGTGCTGGTTCCGGTAAAAAAGCATGTACGTGAAGGCTGGGCGGAGGACTCGAAGAGGTTGGCGGCATGCGGCGATGATGCTCTCGTCTGGCCGGAATTTTGCAACGCGGGAGATGATGATCTGGAATGGTAGAAGGTAGGGCTCCGGTACGGCGCGGCGATATCTGGCTAGCTACGCTCGATCCGACGCGAGGCGGTGAAGTCCAGAAAACTCGGCCGTGCCTCATTGTGTCCCCTTTCGAGATGCACGATTATCTACGAACGATAATCATTGTGCCGATGACGACGGGCAGTCAGCCGGCGCGCTACAGAATCCCTTTCACGTTCGAAGGTAAAGCCGGATTGATCCTTCTCGATCAGGTGCGAACTCTCGATAAGCAACGGTTTATCAAGCGCCTGGGCGCGGTTCCGTCCGCTACTCTTTTGGCCACTCTGGAGTGCCTGCGCGATGTCTTCGAGGAGTGACCAACTAGCCGCCAGCGCCCACATCGACCTGACCGAGCACGACGCTTGCGGCGTCGGCTTCATCGCCGCGATCGACGGCAAGCCGCGACGGCAGGTGGTGGATTACGCGCTGCAGGCGCTGGGGGCGCTGTGGCATCGCGGCGCGGTCGATGCCGATGGCAAGACCGGCGATGGCGCGGGCATCCATGTCGAGATTCCGCAGGATTTCTTCGCCGACCATGTGCGGCTGACGGGACAGGAACCCGATGGCGGCCCGATCGCGGTCGGACAGGTGTTCCTGCCGCGCACCGACCAGGACGCGCAGGAAGCGGCGCGCACCATCGTCGAAACCGAGATACTGAACTTCGGCTATCTGATCCACGGCTGGCGGCAGGTGCCGGTCAATCTTTCGGTGCTGGGGGAAAAGGCGGCGCAGACGAGGCCGGAGATCGCTCAGATCATGATTTCCACGCAAGCGGGGGATCGCGGTGCCGACCGCGAAACGCTGGAGCGCGATCTCTACATCATCCGCCGCCGGATAGAGAACGCCGTCGCCCGCGCCGGGATCTATGATTTCTATATCTGCTCGCTGTCGTCCCGCTCCATCATCTACAAGGGCATGTTCCTCGCCGCGCAGCTGAGCGCCTTCTACCCCGATCTGGCGGACGAACGCTTTACCAGCAGCTTCGCGCTATATCACCAGCGCTACTCGACCAACACTTTCCCGACCTGGAAATTGGCGCACCCCTATCGCGTGCTGGCGCATAATGGCGAGATCAACACGCTGAAGGGCAACGTCAACTGGATGAAGGCGCACGAGCCGCGCATGGCCTCGCCCGTGTTCGGCCCGTACATGGACGACATCAAGCCGGTGGTGCAGCCCGGCGGCTCGGACAGCGCGACGCTGGACAACGTGTTCGAGGCCATGGTGCGCGCCGGACGAACCGCGCCGATGGTGAAATCTCTGCTGATCCCGGAATCGGTTCCGTCCGACACCACCATGCCCGACGCGCACAAGGCGTTCTATTCCTACTGCGCCGCGGTCATGGAACCATGGGACGGCCCGGCGGCTCTGGCGATGTACGATGGACGCTGGGTGGTCGGCGGCATGGACCGCAACGGCCTGCGTCCCATGCGCTACACGATCACCGCCGATGGGCTGCTGATCCTCGGCTCGGAGGCTGGACTGGTGAAGCTGGACGAGGCCGGGATCGTCGAGAAGGGACGCGTCGGCCCGGGGCAGATGATCGCCGTCGACCTCGCCGAAGGCCGGCTGTATCGCCACCGCGAGCTGAAGGACAACCTTGCCGCGCAGCAGCCTTACGCCGAGTGGGCGGCGAACATCACCCCGCTCGACGAACTGGTGCGCCAGGCGGCGCTTACCGAGCCGTCCGATATCGAGCCGAGCGCCTTGAAGCGTCGCCAGCTCTGCTTTGGCATCAGCAACGAGGACCTGGAGCTGATCCTGCATCCGATGGTGGACGAGGCGAAGGAGCCGGTCGGCTCGATGGGCGACGATACGCCGATCGCAATCCTGTCGGACCAGTACCGCGGCCTGCACCACTTTTTCCGGCAGAACTTCAGCCAGGTCACCAACCCGCCGATCGACAGCTTGCGCGAGCGACGCGGCATGACGCTGCGCACGCGGCTGGGCAACCTCGGCAATATCCTGGGCGAGGACGCCAGCCAGTGCCGGGTGCTGCAGCTGGAAAGCCCGATGCTGACCACCGCCGAGTTCGGCGCCCTGCGCGGGCACATGGGCGGCAGCGCGGCCGAGATAGATTGCACCTTCCCTGTCAATGGACAGACGGCCGCATTGAAGGAGGCGCTGGAACGCATCCGCCGCGAATGCGAGCAGGCCGCTAAGGAAGGCAGCGAACACTTGATCCTGACCGACCAGAACATGGACGAGGATCGAGCGGCGGTACCAATGATCCTGGCCGTGGCCGCCGCGCATTCTCATCTCGTCCGCCGTTCCCTGCGGACCTACACGTCTCTCAACGTCCGCAGCGGCGAGTGCCTCGACCCTCATTATTTCGCGGTGCTGGTCGGCGTCGGCGCGACCACGGTCAACCCGTATCTGGCGCAGGAAGCCATCGCCGACCGGCACAGACGCGGCCTGTTCGACGGTCGTTCCTATGAGGATTGCGTGCGCCGCTTCAAGAAAGCGATGGACGAGGCGCTGCTGAAGGTGATGTCCAAGATGGGCATCTCCGTCGTCTCCAGCTATCGCGGCGGCTGCTTCTTCGAGGCGATCGGCCTCTCGCGTTCTCTGGCGGCGGAATACCTGCTCGGCTGCTCCAGCCGCATTTCCGGCATCGGACTGTTCGGCATCAGCAAACGCGTGCTGGCGCAGCACCGCCGGGCGTTCGACGAGCAGGCCGCGGTCCTGCCCGTCGGCGGGTTCTACCGCTTCCGCGAGAACAGCGAGCGGCATGGCTGGGAGGCCGCGTCGATCCACATGCTGCAAAGCGCGGTGGGCAGCGAAAGTTATATGCTGTTCAAGAAGTACTCCGCCGGCATCCATGCGCGCCCGCCGCTTTCGTTGCGCGACATGCTTGATTTCCGCGATACAGGCACATCCGTGCCGCTGGACCAAGTGGAGTCGATCACGTCGCTGCGTAAGCGCTTCGTAACGCCCGGCATGTCGCTGGGCGCGCTCAGCCCCGAGGCGCATGGCACACTGAATGTGGCGATGAACCGCATCGGCGCGCGCTCGGTCTCGGGCGAGGGCGGGGAGGACCCGGCGCGCTTCAAGCCCGACGCGCGGGGCGACAACTGGAACTCGGCGATCAAGCAGGTCGCCTCGGGCCGGTTCGGCGTCACCGCCGAGTACCTCAACAACTGCCAGGAGATCGAGATCAAGGTGGCGCAGGGCGCCAAGCCGGGGGAGGGCGGGCAGTTGCCCGGCTTCAAGGTCACAAAGCTGATCGCCCGCCTGCGGCACGCGACGCCGGGCGTGACGTTGATCAGCCCGCCGCCGCACCACGACATCTACTCGATTGAGGATTTGGCGCAGCTGATCTACGACCTGAAGCAGATCAACCCGGTCGCGCTGGTCTGCGTCAAGCTGGTAGCCAAGTCCGGCATCGGCACCATAGCCGCCGGCGTGGTCAAGGCCAACGCCGACGTGATCCTGGTCTCCGGCCATTCGGGCGGAACCGGCGCTTCGCCGCAAACCTCGATCAAGTACGCCGGCGCGCCGTGGGAGATGGGTCTGTCGGAAGTGCATCAGGTACTGACGCTGAACCGCCTGCGCCACCGCGTGAGGCTGCGCGCCGATGGCGGGCTGAAGACGGGGCGCGATATCGTGATCGCCGCCCTGCTGGGCGCGGAGGAGTTCGGCATCGGCACCGCCAGTCTGGTCGCGATGGGCTGCATCATGGTCCGCCAGTGCCATTCCAACACCTGCCCGGTCGGCGTCTGCACGCAGGACGAGGAGTTGCGAAAAAAGTTCGGCGGTTCGCCGGAGAAGGTCGTCAACCTGTTCGGCTTCCTGGCTGAGGAAGTGCGCGAGATCCTGGCGCGGCTGGGTTTCCGCACTCTTGCCGAGATCGTCGGCCGGGCCGACCTGCTGCATCAGGTCAACCACGGCGCTTCCGACCTCGACGACCTCGACCTGTCGCCGCTGTTGGTGCGCGCCGATCCGGGCGGCGGGGCGATGCATTGCACCATGGGCGGGCGCAACGAGGTGCCCGATAGCCTGGACGCCGAGATCATCCGCGACGCGGAACCGTTGTTCATCCGCGCCGAGAAGATGCAGCTCGCCTACAATATCCGCAACACCGACCGCGCTGTCGGCGCGCGCCTGTCGTCGCTGATCGTGCGCCGGTTCGGCATGGCCGCACTGGGCGAGGGGCACGTCACGATCAAGCTGCGCGGCACGGCGGGACAATCGCTAGGAGCGTTCGCCGTACGCGGCGTTCGCCTGGAAGTTTACGGCGACGCCAACGATTATGTCGGCAAGGGCCTGTCCGGCGGCACGATCGTGGTACGCCCTTCGATCTCCAGCCCGCTGGCGTCGAACGCGAACACCATTGTCGGCAACACCGTCCTCTACGGCGCGACCTCTGGCCGGCTGTTCGCCGCCGGCCTAGCAGGGGAGCGCTTCGCCGTCCGCAACAGCGGCGCCGAGGCGGTGACCGAAGGCTGCGGCTCGAACGGCTGCGAGTACATGACCGGCGGCACGGTGGTGATCCTGGGCCGCACGGGGGAGAACTTCGCCGCCGGGATGACCGGCGGCATGGCCTATGTCTACGATGAGGACGGCGGGTTCGAGGCGCGCGTCAACGGCGACAGCGTGATCTGCCAGCCCGTCTTCGTGCCGCATTACGAGGCGAGGCTGCGCGCGCTGGTCGAGGCGCACGCGGCCGAGACCGGCTCCCGCTTCGCGACGCGGCTTGTGCAGGACTGGGAGCTGGTCAAGGACCGCTTCTGGCAGGTCGTGCCGAAGGAAATGCTGAGCCGGCTCGAGGTTCCGGTCCTGCCGCAGGCCGCGGAGTAACATTTAGGCATTTAGAGTAACTCCTCCCTCTAACCGGAGAGGGTAGGACCCATCCGGAGCTTTGGCGTAGGACGGGAAGGTAAGGGTGCTGGATTGCTGGAGAAGAGCACCCTCACCCAATCTGTTTGATTTGAACCTTTTCGCAAGTCTTGCGCTTTAACCCGCATGTCGATTCTACCGCGCATCATGGGGCGTCCTCTTGCTAGCGCGGAAGACAAAGGCGAGAAAGTCGGAGCGGTCCTCGGCATTCCCTTGCTGGGTCTGGATGCGCTGGCCTCCGCCGCATACGGTCCGGAAGCAGCCCTGACGATCCTGCTGCCGCTCGGCGCGGCGGGGGTGTTCTGGATCGGGCCGATCACCGGCGTCATCATCGGCCTTCTGATCGTCTTCTACTTGTCGTACCGGCAGACGATATCGGCCTATCCCAACGGCGGAGGGTCCTATACCGTCGCGCGCGAGAACCTCGGAGTGTCGGCG
Organism: Alphaproteobacteria bacterium; assembly: GCA_965199265.1. Lineage (GTDB taxonomy): Bacteria > Pseudomonadota > Alphaproteobacteria > CALMVH01 > CALMVH01 > CBDAQV01. The sequence continues at coordinate 246,343 of CBDAQV010000001.1, forward strand.
GGACTGTTTGCCGCGGCTTCGCTGACCCTCGACTACGTGCTGAACGTGGCCGTCGCCATATCGTCGGGGATCGAGGCGCTAACCTCGGCTCTGCCTTCGCTCCAGCATTATACGTTGCCGCTTTGCCTTACCGTCCTCGGCGTGCTCACTCTTGTCAACCTGCGAGGCACGAAGGAGTCGGGTCGCACCCTCGCACTCCCCACTTACCTGTTCGTCGTCGCCTTGGCCGGAATGCTGGGTTTCGGGCTCCTGAAAGCCGTCATGACTGGCGGCCATCCGGAGCCGGTCGTTCGCCCGCCGTCGCTTCGACAGGCAACCGAAGGGGTCGGCCTCTGGATCCTGCTCAAGGCTTTCGCCAGCGGCTGCACCGCGATGACGGGCGTAGAGGCGATCTCGAACGGTATCGGCGCCTTTCGCCAGCCGGCAACAGGCAATGCTAGGCGTACGCTGACCGGGATCGTCGTCATATTGGGCTTGCTGCTGGTGGGAATAGCCAGTCTTTGCCGTTTCTACGACATCGGCGCAGCCGTGCCCGACAGCCCCGGGTTTCAAAGCGTCATCTCGCAACTGGCAGGCGCGGTCGAGGGGAGGGGCGTGCTTTACTACGTTACGATGGCCAGCGTCATCGCGGTGCTATGCCTGTCGGCCAACACCAGCTTCGCCGGCCTGCCGCGGCTGTTGCGCTTGCTGGCCGAGGATAGTTTCCTGCCGCATGGGTTCGCGGCTCTGGGCCAGCGGCTGGTCTACTCGCAGGGCATCATCCTGCTGACGCTGACGGCAGGCGTGCTGCTGGTCGTGTTCGGCGGCATCACCGACCGGCTGATCCCGCTTTTCGCCATCGGCGCGTTCGGCGCATTCACCCTCAGCCAGGCCGGCATGGTCGGGCACTGGCTGCGCAACGAGCCGAGGCGCAATCTCCCCTCGCTGCTCATGAACGGCACGGGCGCGGTCCTGACCGGAATTGCCTTGGTCATTGTCCTCGCCACCAAGCTGGTCGAGGGAGCGTGGATCGTATTGATCCTCATCCCGCTGCTGGCTCTGCTGTTCCGGCGCATCGGCCGGCACTACGACAGGGTCGGACGTCAGGTCGCCTGCGACCAGCCGCTTTCCTTCGCAAAGATTCAGCCGCCGATCGTGGCCGTGGTGATGTCGCGCTGGAGCATGGCGAGCGCCAAGGCCATGCATTTCGCCTATAGCCTGTCGAGCGAAGTGACGGTCTTGCACGTCGATGCCGGTGATAACCACGGCGATGTGCTTCGGCGCAACTGGCCGGATTACATCGAGAAACCGGCGCGGGAAGCGGGAAGGAACGTGCCGACACTGCGGATGATCGACTCGCCCTACCGGCTTTTCATCACGCCGCTTCTGGACGCATTGAAATCGCTGGAAACAGGAAATCCCGGCCGCAACATCGCCGTCATCGTGCCCGAACTGGCTGGCGGCGGCTGGATGGACTATGCGCTGCACAACCAGCGCTCGACGGCGCTCAAAGCCGCGCTGCTGCTGCACGGCAACCGGCGCATGGTCGTGGTGAACGTGCCGTGGTACCTGACGCGCGATTAAGCATACCAATCCATATAGACCTGTCTTTACTGGTCGCCATGTGAACGGCTTCGGCTTACTTAAGATGAGTTACGACCGGAAACCGCCATGCAGGATTTGACCGTGTCGCAAATGCTGCCGCTGGATGATGTATCTTTCCTAAGGGCAATCCTAGCTCGTTACCCGGAAACCGCTTTGCTCGCGGGAGCGGCTGAAACCTCTCCGGAGGGTAATCCGAAGCTGAAGCCGGAAGCTTTCTCCTACAAGGTGTTCAAGGGAACGAACGTCGACGAAACAGCCGTTGAAGCAGAGCGCACGTTCCTCGGGCTGCTGCTGTTCAAGGCGGCGGTGAATGGCGACAAATCGTTCTTTCCCGCTCTGTCTGAACCCTCCTTCCAGGCTTTTCGCGCTTTCACGGCGGCGCATGCCGGCACGGACGAGGACAAGGAGTTCCTCCTTTATTCCCTGGCCTGCAACGACCTTGGCAAGACCCAGGCCCTGATCGACGAAGACGTTGCGCGGAAAGGCCGCAAGGCACGCGACCATGACCGCTTGATGGCCGAGCTGGTCAGGGAGAAGCCGGCTTTGTTTCCTGGTTTGCGGCGCTTGAGCCGCGAGCAGCAGGAAGATTACCGGGCCGGGCTGGACGCGAACTTCAACCTGGGCCAGATGGTGCAAGGGGAAAATCTGCCCGCCGACCTGACAGGAATCCAGGCCGTGGGCGAGAAGGCGCGTAACCTGCGCCTACTGGCGGAACTCTACGATTTCGCCGGAGCGACCGGTCATGTGCGGAACGATGCTTCGATCCTGCTGACCGAAGACAATCTGTTCGCCTATCAGGCTGCCGCGACCGAACTGATGCGCGAGCCGAAAACGCAGGCCTATCAGCGTTACATCGCGCACCGAGCCGATAAGGGAGGCATCTCAGCAGACGACCCCGATGCGTTCGTGCTGGGCCGCATCGCCGCCTTGTCGCGCAGCTTCACCGTGCCGCACGGCGATATCATTAAATCGGTGTGGCGCGGATTGCCCGACCACTCGCGAGCGGTGTTGCGCGACGAGCTTGCCCAGGCGGGCAGTTCCGAGAAGCCGGGTATCCTGTTGTACTACGCTCCCGCCGTGATCGCGAACGCGGTCAAGTCGTCTGGCGATCTGGCGCACGGGCTCAAGGTTTCGCTGCTGGCGTTTGCCGATGCGTTCCGGACGGCGCGCGCCGGCATGGATTCGCGCAATGCCTGCCCGGTGCTGACCGTCAACATGGCCGAAACGGCGCGGCGTGCCGCGCAGAATGCATCATGGATCGTTCCCGCCACCTCCGCGCAAATTCCGCTTACAATCGCCCTAGACGGAGAACGGCCGGCGTTCATTGGGGTCGGCGGCGGATCGGACTGCGTTCAGGCGGCGATACTCGCGAAACTGTCGGGCAAGCCCGCCTGCGTGGTTTCGATCCGGACGGAAAAGACCGGCTCGCAAGGCGCATCCGGCGGCATCGGCGAGGTCCGCACCGTGGCCGATCACGGCGGCGAAGTGGCCGATGGCATCTATCGCGTCACCCCGGCAACGACAGGCTCGGGCCGATTCCTCGAGTCGATCCCGGCCGAGCTTGGCCTGCCGACCTATCTGGTCATCGACCGCCAGGACGGTACGTTAACCGACCGCCTTCGCGCCGTGCTGAAGGATTTCGGCGGCGTGGACGCGGTGTACGGCGTGGATACCGGGGGCGACTGCCTGTGCAGGCAGTCGGTCGCCGACAGAACGCGCGCCACACCGGATCAGGACCTCGCCTCGTTTCGCGCGATTGCGGAACTTGGCGTGCCGCGGTCCTACAGCCTGATCGTCGCGCCCGGAGTGGATAGCCCGCCCTATGCGTCGGAAATAGTGGCGGCTGCAAGGGCGCGGCAGGTGTTCCTGTCCCGCAAGGAAACCGACGCCGTTCTTTCCCTGTACCGCGATATAGGGATGGACGGGTCGGACGACTCACGGATCGGGAAGACGGCGCTTGCCTGGCAGGCCGCCCTGGCAGGCAAGCGCGGCTCCGTACGCCTGAGCCTGCCGGACCGCCTTGTGAACGATCCCGTCAACCCGTGGAATCCAGTGGTCACGGTCAGTGCGGAAATGGCGGGCGCCTGGATCATGAGGGTCGCCGATCACTTGCGGGCGCTTGGTCCTGTTTTGACAGAACGTCAGCTTCCGCGCTCGACGCTCAACCCGACTCCATGATCTCAATTCAATCGCAAAGGGTGGGCGAACTGGCCAGCGGCACGCTGTAGGCGCCGCAATTGATCAGCGGGCTCAGCGGCCTGGTCGATTGCTGTGCCAGCATCGTCAGCGGCTTGTTGTTGTTCGTCTTGAACAGCATCCGCTCCGAGGCAAGGCTGCGAAGGTGCGAGTCCTCCAGGCATTGCGCATAGGCCGACGTGCCGGGCTGCAGGCCGACGCTGTCGCAGCCGCTGTCGCCGCCACGGCCACTGACCTGGCCTCCCGCCGAACACGCGGAGAGCAGCAACACGCACAAGGCGGACGGTTTCAGCGCTTGCATCCCATATCCCCTGTGTTTTTGTCAGATCCTGTAGCATAGGAGTGGTGGCTTTAATTAAGGTTAACGGCAACAGGAAATGTCCGGTCGGATTAACTTCCCTCACTTTGTTCGATAAAGCTTGACTTGGCCATGTGCCGACAGGCATGGTCCGCCCGAACAATTCTCTCGACGATTGCGCGAGATCCCAAACCTGACCGTAAATGGCCCAGGCAGCGGCATCTTCCCGAGATAATCATACCACATTGGCCGTTGGCTCGCGCAGCTGACCGGCCGGCTTGATACGACCCATTCCGGGCCGTCTCCAAGGATTCCTGTTTTGACTGCTTCTTCCTTTCTCGAGCTCGGCCTTGCCGAGCCGCTCCAGACTGCCCTGACGGAGGAGAACTATGTATCTCCGACCCCGATCCAGGCCCAGTCGATCCCCATCGTCATGGAAGGCCGCGACCTTCTGGGCATCGCCCAGACCGGTACCGGCAAGACCGCCGCGTTCGCGCTGCCGATCCTGCACCGGCTGGTTCAGGATGCGCGCCGCCCGGAACCCAAATGCGCGCGCATGCTGGTCCTTGCCCCGACTCGCGAACTGGCGGTGCAGATCGCCGACGGGTTCAAGGCGTATGGCCGTCACATCAAGTTTCGCGGCGCGATCGTCCTTGGCGGCGTCGGACAGAACCCGCAGATCGATAACCTGTCGCGCGGCGTCGACGTGCTGGTGGCGACGCCAGGCCGACTGCTCGACCTGCACGCGCAGGGACATCTGAAGCTCGACAAGGTCGAGGTGCTGGTGCTGGACGAGGCCGACCGCATGCTCGACATGGGTTTCATCCAGCCGGTGCGCAAGATTGTCGCCGCGATGCCCAGGCAGCGCCAGACGCTGTTCTTCTCCGCCACCATGCCGGCGGAAGTCGAGAAGCTGGCGCGCGATATCCTGCACGACCCGGCAAAGGTCGAGGTGACGCCGCAGGCAACCACGGTGGAGCGCATCGATCAGCGCCTGTTCTATGTCGAGCAGAACCACAAGCCGTCATTGCTGGCCGATCTCCTGGCGGACACGTCGCTGGCGCGCGTGATCGTGTTCACCCGCACCAAGCACGGCGCAAACAAAGTCGTCGAGCACCTCGAAAAAGCCGGAGTCGGCAGCTCTGCGATCCACGGCAACAAGTCGCAGAACGCCCGCCAGGCGGCGCTCAACGGCTTCAAGAACGGCAAGCTGCGCGTCCTGGTCGCAACCGACATCGCCTCGCGCGGGATCGACGTCGACAACGTCACGCACGTCATCAATTACGAGCTTCCAGACGACGCCGATTCCTACGTCCACCGCATCGGCCGCACGGCGCGCGCCGGCAGTTCGGGCGTGGCCCTGTCCTTCTGCGCCGTCGGCGAGCGCGCCCTGCTGCGCGATATCGAGAAGCTGACTCGCCGTCAGATCGACATCGTCGACGCTCACCCGTTCAAGTCGGAGGTCCCGGCCAGCGCGCCCGTGCGCAACGACCAGCGCCCGCAACGCGGCAACCAGCAAACGCATCGACACCGCGAAAACGGCCGTCGCGACGGCGGCGGCAATCGTGGTGGTGCGCAACAGCGCGGACGCCGGGCCGCCTGACTGAACACAGGCTTCAGGCAGGGAAACGGCCCCGAAAGGGGCCGTTTCTACGTCAGTTCGTGTTGCGAGCCTACTGGCCTTGACACACCAGGCCGGTCTTGACCCGGGCAAGAACGGTGCTGTCGAAATCCTTGCCGGCACAGGATTGTTGGTACTGCCCCACCGCTTCGTTGTAGCGCTCGGTCGAGCCTTGCTGCTCCGGAATGTATTGCTGGTTGATCTGCTGCTGCAGCGCAATGCGGCGGGCGTTCAACTCGCGTATGTGCTCGACCCGGTCCGGCGAGGAAGGTCCGGCTTTTGCCGCCGCGATCTGGCTGTCCAGGTCTGCTCGCTGGGCTACCGCCTGATTATAAGCCGTCTGCTTGGCGGTGCTGTCGTTGCTAAGCATTTCATAGCGGGTCTGCAGGCACAGGCAATACTGAATTTGTTGCGGGTTGCTAACGATCTGGCTTCCCGCTGGGTAAGCGGCGGGCTGCGGCTGCGGCTGCGGCATTGGCTGTCCCGCTTCGAACGCTTTCTGCGCGTTCGGTCCCATCGGGCCGGAGTACCCGTTGGTGTACACGCTGGTGGTACTATCCTGTTCCACAGGCTGCTGGACGGGAGCAGGCTGGTCCATGACCGGCTGCTGCGCGGCCGGCTGGTAAGCGTAAGCGGCGCTGCTGCCGGGCTGCGAGCCCACAGGCTGCGTTCCGGCGCTCTGCGCGTAAGCCGAGTTGGCCTGGTAGCCGGATCCAGCCACGACTGTGCTGCCGCTGGAAGAGTACGCAAACGCCGAGCCTGCCGGGATGAACACTGACGCAAAGGCTGCGGCGCTCGTGAGCAGACGCGTTGTGAAAGATTGGCCGGACACTCGCATGATAGCTCCTTACTCTACTTTACCAGCAGTTATTACGTTACGGACAGCAACCTGCGTAGGCTGGATAAGTTCCCGCATTTGGACGTCGCGGATCTCCATCAACCGGCGAAAAGCCGCCATCTCCTTGCCGTCAAGGACGTTGCCGATCGAATCGGTCACCGTCAACGGGTTGACTTGGATGCCGTGCTTGAGCACCTCGAAGTGAAGGTGGGGGCCGGTGGACGCGCCGGTCGAGCCCGTCAGGGCGATGATCTGCCCCTGGCGAACCCGGCTGCCTTCCTGCAAGGCGGGGTTGAACCGGCTAAGGTGCCCGTAGGCAGTCGCCATGTCATTGCCGTGCCGAATGCGCATGTACTTTCCGTAACCGCCCCACCAGCCCATTCTCTCGATCACGCCGTCGCCGGCGGCAAAAACGGGCGTGCCCGGTGGTGCGCCGAAATCGACGCCCTTGTGCATCTTGGAATAGCCGAGCAGGGGGTGGATGCGCATGCCGAACCCCGAGGTGATGCGGACCGCCGAAACCGGCGTGCGCAGCAGGCTGCGCCGGATACCCTTGCCGTCGGGAGAAAAGAACTCGAGCGATCCCTCCGCCGTCTTGTTCAGGTAGATCTTCTGTGCGCGGTTGCCGAGCTTCAGGAAAGCGGCAAGGATGTTGCCGGGGCGAACCAGGTCGCCACGGTCGTTCACGACAGCCTCGTACAGGATGGCGAACTTGTCGCCCGGTTGCAGTTCGCGCTGGAAGTCGACGTTGTAGGAGTAAGCGCGGATGAAAGTAGCGAGGGTCGCCTGCGGGATTCTGGCCTGCGCTGCCGCTTCGTAAAGCGAGCCGTCCACCGTGCCTGTTCCCGCACGCTCGACAACCGAGAGCCGGGACTTGATTTCGCGCGCAGTGTAAGAGCCGTCATCGTGCGCGGTCACTGATATCGAACGCTGCACGTCGGGCGCCATGTCGAGGCTGGCGAGATGCAGTTGGCCGTCCTGTTTCTGAAAAGTCAGGCTCCAGGTCTGGCCGGCCCTGAGGTCGCGCGGGCTGAGGACTCTTTCAAGCGCGTCCTTCACCAATTGCGCTTCGTCCGCTGTCACATCAGCCTGCTTCAGGACGCCGCCGATCGTATCCCCAGACTCAATGGTTACCGTGCGCAGGACAGTGGGGTTGGCCGCTGGCGTATCCTGCGCTTCCTCGGCGGCTTCTGCCGCGTCGGACGTCGCGGCCAACGGCTGGGGCGCGGTCGAAGGGTCCGTCGAGAGGGGAAGGGCCTGGTCGGCATTCGAAGCCGGTTGCGGTGCCAGGCCGTTCCTGCCCGCATCGCTGTCGGCGGAGGAAACGTCGACCGCAGGGTAGCCGAACAGGTTCCTGACCGAATTATCGATCCGGACTGAATACGACGTAAGGGCCAGCAGCACGGCGACGACCGTCGTGGGTGCGAACAGCTGCACTTTCATGGAATTTAATGCTCCTCGAACTCGATCGGAAATCCTGAGGTTCTTGTTCGGAACGCGTTCAGGTCCGGTTGCCGGTACGGCGTTTATCGCGCGTGGTTAACGTTGCGTTGCGTCGTGAACGGACTGTGGCAAAGTGACCTGACGCCGTCAACGGAAAAGCCGCGCCTGAGAGGTGGTGAACGCGCGGCTGCAGGAGCGTCGGGCAGAGTTGCTCCGGCCAGAACAAGCCATTAGATTCTGTAAGGTGCAATGCTTCAGCGCTGGAGCTTGTCAGGAGCACCCCGTTCGTGCCAGTCAGTTCGCAACATCTAAATATGGGTTTTATATGAGCGAGTCGGTTCAGGACGGGTCAGCTTCGCTGCAGGCCGCAGCAGATTTTACTTTTGCCCATCGTAATGAAAACAAAAGCCTACAAAGATTTTACCGACCGGAACTGGATGGATTGAGGTTTCTGGCATTTTTTCTAGTGCTCTTTGGCCATTATACCGAGTACCCAGGCACTTCTTTTTCATCGCGTATCTTAGTCTCCCTGCATGTAATTGGCTGGGTAGGCGTAGACATTTTTCTTGTTTTGTCCAGTTACCTTATATTCAGCCTTTTGTTAAATGAGCATGATAAATATAAAAACATTTCGATCAGAAAGTTTTATATCCGCCGAGCTCTTCGCATATGGCCATT
>CBDAQV010000001.1:262500-517144 GCA_965199265.1 Alphaproteobacteria bacterium
CAGACCATCGCCCTCCCTTCGCACCTACCCTAGTCGCAGAAATAGTTCGGCGGCTTCACCAGCGACTCCGCGCATCGCCATAGCTTTACCGGCAAGTTTTCCCTTGTCACGACGTAACGCGGAGAGATCACCGACGTGAAATTAGCGGCCATGCGGGCGGCACCTTCGCTTGCGACCCCATCGAAATCGAAGGTAAGGCCGCGTTCCATTGCATCGGTTATTGCGTCCCAGATCAGCAGGCTGGCGACGCCGCGCTGCGCGTCCGGGGCCCGGGTCGACATCAGGTAATAATACGCCGATCCGTCCCACACGCAGAAAATCGAGCAGATCAGCTTGCCATCATGGCCGCGCGCCGCAAAGAACTTGCCGCGCTCGCGTTCGACGCAAGCCTCTAGCAACTTGACCGTCTGCTGCATGTCGAGATAGTTGGTCTTGCCCCGTACTGCGATATTGTCAGCATAAAGTCTCACAAATTCCTCGGGTTCCGATTCGGTGGTGGAGACTTTCTCCCTGGCCAGCCGGATACCGTTGCGCCCCTTGTCGCGCATGTTCTTCCATACGAGATCCGTCGACTGCGGCGCAATCTCGTGCGTGAACTGGACCGAGGCGCGGAATCCGCTGGCTTGGAAGGCCACGACGTCCGTGGTGTCGCGATGGCATTTCTGCTGGAACAGCGCCATGGGGGGAAGCTTCGCGATCAACTCGCTCGCGATCTCCATACGCTTCAGGATGCGGTTGTTCGCCTTGCCCTTCCCGTCATAGATTGCCGGGCCGAGGAAATGCGTCAGCATCGGCATGTTGGAAAAGGAAAGTCCCGCCTTGCGGCGCATGAAGTAGGGTATCCGGCCAACCACTTGTCCGTGTTCCGCGACTTCGGCAAACCGGCATTGGCCGTAGGTTGCTATGTCCAGCCACCATGGCTCATGGAATATCGTAGGTTCGAGGGGATCGAGAGCGACCGGCGCTGGCGGAAACGGTTCCGAAAGGTAAACGACAGTCATTGTTAGTTATCCCCTTGCTGAAGCGAAATCACAAGTGGCGTTCGATGCCGCCTGAACATGAGAGAGATTGTGTTCAGTTGAGTTGTTTATAACGTATTAAATATGGCTTGGTCAACAGGATAAAGTTTTCTAATGATTAATTATTTCTGCTTAAGGAATACTTTTAACCATATATTGGCCAACAGCTTGAACTGGAGATTTTCGGCAAGCGTTCCAAGCCGCAAGAAGCCTGACATCCGCGGAACAATGATTGCATTTTCCCGTTTTTCTCAAGTGTAAGAACAAGAGGATGCCATGAGCCAGACCAACAGTGCCGCCGTAAACGAAGAGCCGACGGAAAAGACGACCTGGGACGAACTGCGTACAGTGATCCAGGGCCGATGGAGCGAATTGACGGGAGAAGATTTCGACAAGCTGAAAGGGCAGGTAAACCGTCTCGTGACGCTGGTTCAGGAGCGCTACGGCATTTCGGCCGACGATGCAAAGCGTCAGGTCAGCGAATTCGAGCAAACGCTCGAGGAACGCGGCCAGAGGCTCTACAAGGCAGCGTCGGACACTGTCGGTTCGCGTTACCGCACCGCGCGCGATGGAGTGAGCGAGTTCACTCAGGATGTACGCAACTTCGGTTTCGGCACAACGTTGGTCGACCTTGTCCGCCATTACCCCGTGGCAACCATAGCGACGTCGTTCCTGCTCGGCGCCCTCGTAGCCGGCGGCACCGTTCGCAGCCGACGTCGGCGTTGGTACTGATTACGCAAAGGGAAAAGGCCGGTAAGCGTCCTGCTTACCGGCCTTTCTTCTTCGCCTATTTACCGGCGCCTGGATGCTGTGACCAACGTCAGCGCAGGAAGTCCAGGTTGAAGTCTCCGGCAACAAGCGCCTCCGCCAGTTCCTTGATCTGCGGCTCGTCCAGCGCCTCCATATCCCCTTCGGCATTGTTCATGGGCATCTTGTAGGCCGAAGCGATCTGGTCGTCGGGGGTCAGGCTTACCAGAAGGACATGGGCTGCCGTGGCGAAGTTCTTGCTGGCCTGGGCGCTGAGCGGGACTTTGTGGGTCTTGCCCTGCTCGTTCGTCATCACAAGGTGGGCTTCCCCCTTTCCCGTGGTGCCGACGCCGACCACGTCCGCCATGTCAGCCTCATCCCCGACAATGATCGGTATGCAGTTTGCCCGGGACAACACATCGATGGCCATGAAAACGTCTCCGTTGTGCGCCCGACCTGGGCCGCCTGATCTTGAGCGCCAGTTTTCTCACGAAATCGGAACCGGAACAAGCCTGCGACCTGCAAAGGCGCCGCTTTAGATCGTGACACTTGAACGCTGGCGGGCTTACGGATGCGATCGGGAACCATGATGCCGGTTTTCTGTTGAAACCGTATGCCGCCCGAACCCGAACTTCCTCCCATCCGCAACCCTGAAACTCAGCCTCCGGACGACGTTCCCGCGCGGGGCCCCGGACAGGAGCCCGAGCTGCCGGGCGGGCGGCCTGCGGAATATCCTGACTCAGACGTGCCGAGCGAACTTCCGCCGCTGGATCCCGGCTTTCCTGGAATGCCGCCCCTAACCGATTAGGCGCTTGTCAACGCCTTTGTTTAGCGGCACCCAGCCAGCGACATTCCGCATTCAGATGCCCGACACACATCACCATCATAACAAGCACGGCGAAAACCATTTTCGCTCGTCAAATGCCGTTCGCGACATTGTGATCGGCATGGCGGACGGCCTGACGGTACCGTTCGCGCTGGCCGCCGGTCTAGCCGGGACGGTGCCGGCGGCGGGCATCGTGGTCATGGCGGGTTTGGCGGAAATCGTAGCAGGTTCAATCGCAATGGGGCTGGGTGGTTATCTTGCGGCACGCGGCGATGCTGAGCATTACAGGGTCGAGTACGCTCGCGAACTGCGCGAAACGCTGGAAATCCCAACCGCCGAACGCGGCGAGGTCGAGGATGTGTTTCGCGGGCAGGGGCTGGATGGCGAGGCGCTGCGTCTGGCCACGGACGCCATTGTTTCCGACCAGAAGCGCTGGGTCGACTTCATGATGCGCTACGAGCTTGGACTTGAAGAGCCGGAGCCGAACCGCGCGCCGGTCAGCGCCGCGACCATCGCCGGATCCTACATCGTAGGCGGACTGATTCCGCTTGCGCCGTACATGCTGACAGGCGATGTCCAACGCGCGCTTCCGATTTCCGTTTTGGTGACGCTTACCGCACTGTTCGCATTCGGGTTGGGGAAAGCGAGGCTGACGGGCATGCCGTCGTTGAAGGGCGGAGTGCAGACGCTGGCGGTCGGCGGGCTTGCGGCTGCCGCGGCTTACGGGATCGCCGTCCTGGTGCGCTAGGTCAGCGCTTCGACCCAGGCCGCCATGTCATCGTCAGCTCTTCAATTTCATGCTGTTCGAGCGCTTCCATCTCGCCGCTTGTTCCGTTCACCTCGATCCGGCAGGCGGAGGCGACCCTATCGTCACGAGTGAGCTTGATCAGCAGGACATGGTCTGCGTGCGCAAAGTTCCGGCTGGCTTCGCGACTCAAAGCGACTTTCTGCCTAGCGTCACGGCCGCGGCGCATGACAAGGTGAGCCTCCCCTTGCTCGTCGGTGCCGACTGCGAGGATTTCGGCCATGTCGGCCTCGTCGCCGATCACTATTGGAACTTCGCCGGCCCTTGACAGTACGTCGATGGTCATCGTTGAACTCCCGCCTATGCGCTCGGCCGGTCGGAGCGCTCAACACCGCGTATGATAACCTATTTCCTGCAGCGCGGATAATCTATTTCAGAACGGCATCTTGAAGCCGGGCGGCAGGTTGATCCCGCCCATCATCTTTTCTGTTTCGCTGGCCATGTGCTCGTCCACCCGTTTCCTGGCGTCATTGAGCGCGGCGACGATCAGATCCTCGAGCATTTCAACCTCGCTGGGATCGACGAGCGACTTGTCGATCTTGCAGGCGCGCGCCTCGCCACGGCCATTCAGGGTCACCTTCACCATGCCGCCGCCGGCCTGTCCGTCCTTCTCGACCTCCGCCGCCCTGGCCTGCATATCCATCATCTTTTCCTGCATGGCCTGCGCCTGCTTCATCATCTGGCCTATATTCTTCATCGCCAACCCCGTCGTTATGCGGTCCCTGTCTAGCAGCCCGGCGCTGGCGAGGCAAAGTCTTAGCGCAGGATCAGGGAACCCTTTTCCGCACCCGAACGTCTATTGCGTAGACCTTCAAGGAGAATACGATGTCTTTGGGAAGCGTGGCCGGCAAGGTCTTGAAGAATGTCCGCGCGGGCGAGCAGAACCTGCTTAGCTACGAAACCGGGGTAGCCGGCGCCGACCCGATCATTCGGGTGACCAGCACCGCGTTCGCCGACGGCGGCATCATCCCCGACAAGTACACCAAGAAGGGCGGAGACATTTTTCCGCCGCTCGCCTGGTCGAACGTACCAGAGGGCACGCACGAGATCGTGATCGTGGCGGAGGACGAGGACGCGCCGACATCCGACCATCCCTTCACGCACCTGATCCTGCACGGCATTGATCCGAGGACCACCAGCCTGGCGGAGGGTTCAGTGGTCGAGCAGACCAAAGAGGTCACGCCGCAAACCGCCGCGCCATGCAAGGTCGGGCGCAATACGTTCGGCAAGAACGCGTGGATGGGGCCCGATCCTATCCCCGGCCATGGCGCGCATCACTATCACTTCCAGGTCTTCGCCCTGCGCGTGCCGCTGGGTCTGTCCGGCGAAGTCACGCGCGGCAAGCTGAAGGACGCGCTGGCCAATAAGGTAATCGCGCTCGGCGAATTGATGGGGACGTACGAAAAACCCTAGATAGGACGAATCCAAGGCGGGAAGCACGGCTTACGGACCGCTTTTCAGCGAGACCGGCTGAAGAAAAGTCGGGTTGATCGCAGCCTTGCTGAACAGCTGGCGAACTCGCTTTACCAAACGGGTTTGTGGAAACGCATGGCAGGCAGGGCAACACTCCCAGGCAAGCCAGGCGTAGAGCCAATATAGGTCACCTCGCAGGCGAGCGTTTGCCATGGCTGGACAAGTTTCTACTCCTCCAGCCAGCCTTCCTCGTTGGAAAGCGGCTCATTGTCGCCGGTTGTGTCGGCCTCGATCACGATGGTCGACAGGTCGCGAACCTGCGTCAGCCTTGCGCCGGGAAAGGCTTCCAGCAAAGCTTTGACGCCCGGCAGCTCCCCCGCGGCGACCATGGCCCGCGTGCGGCTGGCCTGCTGCTGTGCGGCCAAGGTCGCCGCGCCGGACTCCCGGCTGATGCTGACCATCCAGCGCCGGCCGGTCCATTCGCTCAGGTTTTTCATCACCGCCTGGGCAAGCGACGGCGGCGCGCTGGGCTCGGGCCGGAACTCCAGGGTACCTGGCTCAAACCGCACCAGATGGACTGCGGAAACCAGATGCCCGGCGATCACCGCCTCGCGTTCGGCCATGAACAGGTCGATGACGCCCTGAAAGGTAGCGGGCGTGGGATGCCGAGCCGAAGGCTCGGCGGATTGGTCGTAATCGGGCTGCAGGGCGATCGCCCTCGCCGTCGCCGAGGTTCCGCCATAGGCTGAGGGCCGGCCGGCAGACGGTCCTGCATTGCCGGATCCCGGCGTCCCGGCCGGGGGCGGGGCATCGCGCAGCTGCCGGACCAGCTCGCCTGGCGGCGGCAGGTCGGCGGTGTAGACGAGGCGCAGGACGATCATTTCCAGCGCCTGGCGCGGGCTGGGGGCTACCTGGATTTCGCCGAGGCCCTTCAGAAGCACGTTCCACGCGCGCGTCAGGACCGGCATCGATAGCAAGCGGGCGAGGGAGGAACCACGTTCGCGCTCGGCTTCAGGTACCGTCGGATCGTCCACATTGGCCGGCACCAGCTTCGTCCGCGTCAGGTGATGCACCAGCTCCAGAAGGTCGTGCAGAGTCGTCACCGGGTCGGCGCCCGCTTCGTGCAACGCCGCCAGTATGCCAAGGGCGGCCTTCGCCTCGCCCTTCAGCACCGCTTCGAGCAAGTCGAACACGACGATGCGGTCGGCAAGGCCCAGCATCGCGCGCACCTGCTCGCCGCTGACGCGCCCGTCCTCGGCACGGCTGATCGCCTGGTCCAGCAGGCTAAGACCGTCGCGCGCCGAGCCGTCGGCCGCACGCGCCAGCAGCGCGAGCGCGTCGGGATCGGCGGCGGATCTTTCCTGCTCCAGGATGCGGGTGAACAGGCCCGTCAGGGCAGCGGCGTCGACGCGGCGCAGGTCGAAGCGCTGGCAGCGCGACAGGATGGTGACGGGCACCTTGCGGATCTCGGTCGTAGCGAGGATGAACTTCACGTGCGGCGGCGGTTCTTCCAAGGTCTTCAGCAGCGCGTTGAACGCCGCCTTGGACAGCATGTGCACCTCGTCGATGATGTACACCTTGTGGCGGCCGAGCGCCGGGCTGTAGCGCGCGCCGTCCGTCAGCTCGCGGATGTCATCGACGCTGTTATGGCTGGCGGCGTCCATCTCGATCACGTCGACGTGGCGGTCGGCGGCGATCGCGACACAGTTCTGGCAAACCCCGCAAGGCTCGATCGTGGGGCCGCCGGCGCCGTCCGGGCCGGTGCAGTTCAGGCCGCGCGCGATGATCCGGGCAGTGGTGGTCTTGCCGACGCCGCGCACCCCCGTCAGCATGAAGGCGTGCGCGATCCGGCCGACCTTGAACGCGTTGGTCAGCGTGCGCACCAGCACCTCCTGCCCGACCAGCTGCGCGAAAGTCTGCGGGCGGTACTTGCGGGCAAGGACGCGGTAGGCGACCTCGGCAACAGGAGCCGTCTCTGCCGGGACGGCCTCGGGCAACGTGTCAGGGGAGAAGAAAAGGTCGGTCAATGACGGTTCGGCCGCTGTTCTGAAGAGGTGGAAGGCTGGATCGGCGACCCGGACCGGGTCTCGTTACGGCTGCTTCCTTTCGGACCTGACCGGATTGGCGAGTGGTCCGCCCGCCGCCAACCTTCCAAAATCGATCATATCAGAGTTGACCGGCGGCGCCATAACGATAGTGAATGGGAAAATATGACATCGACTACGACACTATGACGTACACGACACTGCCGCCGAACGTTTTCTCGCACGCGCCGATCGACCGGCAGGGACTCAGGCGGCGCGACGTTTCATTGCTGCACACGCTGTCGGCGGAGCAAACACGCATCCTGCCGGTCCGCGACGGCCAGATCGCCGCGACCGCGCCTGACGCCGCCCCGCGCCTTGCCTTCGCCAACGAGCCGGGCGGGATTGCAGGGCCCCTGATATTTCTCGGCTCGGCGGCCGGGCATTCCTATTTCACGGCGCGAACGGCGGCGGACGACCCCGCATTCCGCTTTGAGGACCTGCGCAAGCTCGCACCCTTGCTGCCGGCGGAGGAAGCCAGCCTCGCCGCCTACGCCCTCGGCTTGGTGCGCTGGCACGAGCGTAACGGGTTTTGCGCGGTGTGCGGCCATGCGACGGACGTTACGGACGCAGGACACAAACGCGTTTGCCCTTATCCCGCTTGCGCCGCCGAGCACTTTCCCCGCACAGATCCGGCGATCATAGTGCTGGTCGAGCACGAGGACAGCTGCCTGCTCGCACGCAACGCACGGCACCGCGCGGGCCTTTACTCGACGCTGGCCGGGTTCGTCGAGCCGGGCGAAAGCCTGGAAGCGGCCGTCGAGCGCGAAGTATGGGAGGAGGCCCAGGTGAGGCTTGGCGCGTTGCGGTACCATTCTTCCCAGCCCTGGCCGTTTCCTGCGTCACTGATGATCGGGTTCCACGCCAGAGCCGCAAGCCGCAACTTCAAGGTCGATGGCGAGGAGATCGTGGAAGCCGCTTGGTTTACCCGCGCGCAGCTTGCCCCTTGCGTCGAGGACGGCGCAGAAGACGAAACCTTCGCGTTGCCCGGCAAACTCTCGATCTCCCGGCGCCTGATCGAAGAATGGTACCATGCCGGCTGATCCGCCAGATTGCGGCCCTATCTTGAAACCGCGGCGGTTTAGGCGCATATTCACTGCGTATCCCACGTTTTCAGCAGAGGCATTCATGGCGTTCCAGCGCGGATATCAGGGCCGTACGTTCATCGCCGACACAAGGTCTTTCGACCAGGGCCTGCGGCGTCACATGGTGAGCGTCTACAACACGATGATGGTGGGGCTGGTGATTTCCGGCGCCGTTTCCTACGCCACCGCTCATAGTCCGGCGATGATGCAGGCGATCTACGGTTCGGGCTTGCGCATGCTGGTGCCATTCCTGCCGTTTGCCTTCCTCCTTGTCTTGCAGATGGGAATACGCAACCTGTCCACCGCCGCCGCGTCCGTCACATTCTCCTTGTTCTGCGCCAGCATGGGCCTGTCGTTGTCGTGGATCTATCTGATGTACGCGGAAGGCAGCATCGCGCAGATCTTCTTCGTCAGCGCCGCGATGTTCGCCGGAACCAGCCTGTACGGGTATACGACTAAGGCAGACCTGACGCGGGTTGGAAGCCTGATGTTCATGGCGCTGATCGGCTTGGTGATCGGGGGTATCGTCAACCTTTTCATCCACTCCGGTCCTCTGGGTTTCCTGCTCAGCGCCGCCGCGGTGGTCGTATTCACGGGCCTTACCGCCTTCGATACGCAGAAGATACGGGATTCCTACAGCGAAGGGTACGGTATCGATTCGAACCGCAAGCTGGCCATTCTCGGCGCGCTTCGCTTGTATCTCGACTTCATCAACATGTTCGTCGCGCTCTTGCAGCTGTTCGGGATGCGCCGCCAGTAGTTCTGCAAGCTGAAGATCATTCTGCTGCCGCGGTGGAAACGTCGCGGCAGCATTTGTTTCAAATAGGTGATCTGGCTTAATTGCCGGCGACAAACTCTGTTCGCCGTAGTACCGGCGTAGCGATCAGCGAACCATCGTGATGAGCATCGACGTCAGGCGATTGGCGGTGGCGTTCTTCTCTTCTTTTATCTCGTTCGTCGTCGTCCAGTAATGATGCCCGCGCATGTGCGGATCCAACGGACGATGCTCTTCGCGCATCACGCGCTGCGTTTCGCGCACCAGTTCGGGAGGCGTTATGACGCCGATCAGCGTAGCACCCCGTTTCAGGCCCTCGACGTAGGTTTCGGCATGTTCAAGGCTGAGGCCGAACTCGACCATGCTGTTTATGAGCCCGGTCGCGATGGCCAGGGATATGCCGGGTTCGACCGATGGCGTTCTTTTCACAGCTTCCGTAACCAGCCAGCCCGCGCCGACGATCGGCCCCAGGCCGGGAATTTCGAACAGGTTCAGGCTGGAAAAGAACTTGGCTTTCAGATCGCGATCGATGGGTCCTGGATCCTCCGGCTTCTGCGGAGCGGGCTTTACCGGCTTGCTGCCCTTTTTCGCTTTGGCCGCGACTTTCGGCTTCGAAAGCTCAAAGTCGATCGTCAGCTTGTTCGATTTACCGTTCTTGGTGATGAGGCTTATGTGCGAAGGCACGATCTGCGATGCTTCCAGCTCCTGGACCGTATGCAGGGCCTCGCTGAAAGTCTCATAAAGATTTATCGTGGCCTGCATGATGAAAGCTTACCTCGCCGGATCGAAAAAATATAGCCCGACATGTTGAATAAATGCCTATCGTCACAATGATGCCATGACTGGCCTCGACGCGCCCATAACAGTTTCCGCCCAAGACCATCCATTGCGCGGAGCGCCTCACCCGTTCAACAAGCTGCATCCTCTCCTGTACCTGTCCGAGTTCATCGGCACGGCAGTCCTGGTATTTGTCGGCCTTTCGGTCGTGATCGCGCTATGGGGCAAGGGCGCCCCGTTTGCCGACCTGCCCTTGTCGATCACTCAGCGACGGCTGGTAAACGGCACGCTTTTCGGCGCGACGGGGGCGGCCATTGCCTTTTCCCGCGTCGGTAAAATCAGCGGCGCGCATATCAACCCTGCCGTGACCCTGGCTTTCTGGGTCGAGGGCAAGATCAAGTGGCGCGATGCGGTGTGCTACGTGCTGGCGCAATTGGCTGGCGCTGCGGCGGGCGCGTCAGCGCTGCTGGTCTGGGGTGCCGTCGGTGCCAGCGACCTTTACGGCGCCGCCGTTCCCGAACCCCACATACCCTTGGTGATCCCGCTTGGCGGCGAGGTCATGTGTACGTTCCTGTTGATCGCGTTGATCTTTGCGATGGCTTCAAACCCTCGCACGCAGCCTTATACGCCGCTGGTGAATCCGCCCCTGTTCGCGTTGCTGGTCTGGCTCGAGTCGCCGCTGTCAGGTGCAAGCGCCAACCCGGCGCGCAGCTTTGGCCCGGCCCTGATCGCCCGGCTCTACACCGGGCAATGGATTTATTTCATAGGCCCGTGCGCCGGCGCGGTGCTGGCCGTTCTGTTCAGCCGCCTGGCATTCGAAGGCCGCCATCGCCCGGCCGAAGCGCGACTGTTCCACTTTCAGCACCGTCCGCATGAGGCAGTGATGAAGCTGAGAACGAGCAGAAAAGCGCTTTGACCAAGGCGCTAGCCTGCCTCGGCCTGCGGGTAGTCCGCCCCCAGGGTGACGTGTTCCCAGTCGATGATATCCTTCTCCAGCTCGTTCAACTTCTTGCGTGCAAATTCGAGGCCCGGGCGGCCCAGGATCAAGTGCAGCGGCGGGTTAGCGGCCTCCGTCACCTTGATGATCGCCTCTGCGCCCCGCACGGGGTCGCCGGGTTGCTTGCCGCTGTAGCCCGAGGTTGTCGAATAGCGGCTGTGTGCCGTTTCGGCATAGTCGGCGATTTCGGTCCCGCTGCGCTGTAGCGAGCGGCCCGCCCAGTCGGTGCGGAACGGGCCGGGCTCGATCACCGTCACCCTGATTCCCAACGGGCCGACTTCTTTCGACAGTGACTCCGACAGGCCTTCAACCGCGAATTTAGTTGCAGCGTAATACCCGGTACCGGCAAACCCCACCAAGCCGCCTACCGAGCTGATGTTGATGACATGTCCCGACTTACGCGCGCGCATGCCGGGCAGCACCGCCTTGGTCATGTCGGCAACGCCGAAGAAATTGGCCTCGAACATGGCGCGGACGGCGTTGTCCTCGCCCTCCTCGATCGCCGAAAAGTAGCCGTAGCCGGCGTTGTTCACCAGCACGTCGATCCTGCCGAACCTCTCCTCGGCCGATTTGACGGCGGCGCGCACCTCGTCGGGTTTCGTGACATCGAGCGCCAGCGCCAGAGCATTCTCGCCGCCGCGTTGTTCGAAATCCTTGACCTTCTGGATGTCGCGCGCCGTAGCGGCGACCTTCCAGCCGCGGTCCAACACTTGCTTCGCGATCTCGCGGCCGAAGCCGGTCGAGCATCCGGTGACGAACCAGACGGGTGTTTCGTCTTGTGCCATGTCGAGGTCCTTCAGCTATGTCCCGGGATGGGATGAGGTTTGTAAGGTTCGCCCAGCGACTTCAGTTCCTCGGGCGTCAGTTTCAATCCAGCGCCGCGACGGCGTCGGTCAGATGATGCGGCCTGGTCGCGCCGGTAATCGGCGAGGTCACCCAGGCCGGTGCAGCAGCCTGCCAGCGCCACCTGCGCGTTGGACACGCCGCGCTTGCCGGCAATCTCGGTGACGCAGTCGACCCCATCCACGTCAGCACTTCCTGGCTCGCGCCGTGGAATAGACCTCGGCGGTATCTTAGAAATTCACGCCCGCTTCCATGCCTGGCGGAAAAAGGGCAGGCTGGCGTCCTCCTCCAGGATCCACGGGCGCCACGTGCTGCTGCCGTAGCTCACGCAGCCAAGCGCGACGCGCAAGACTTCAAACCGCTGCCGCCAAGATTGACGACGCCCATGGAAGGTCCGAAGTTGCTCTAGGACCTTTAACTTATGTGATCGCTCGTGCCTTCAAGATCGATCGGTAAACAACAAGCATGAACACCGAAACCACGTCTCCGCAACTTCGCCTTGTCCTTGCCGGGCTGATTCTGGCGCTGACGCTGGCCTCGCTCGACCAGAACATCGTCGCCCCGGCGTTGCCGCGCATCGTCGGAGACCTTGGCGGGCTATCGCTTCTGTCCTGGGTGGTCACCGCCTTCATGGTGGCCTCCACCAGCACCGCGCCGCTCTACGGCAAGCTGTCGGACATGTACGGGCGGCGCCCTGCGTTCTTCGTTTCCATTTTAATCTTCCTTGCCGGGTCGGTCCTGTGCGGACAGGCGCACAGCATCACGCAGTTGATCGGTTTCCGCGCGGTGCAGGGTATCGGCGCGGGCGGGCTGATCACTCTGGCGCAGACGACGGTCGGCGACTTGGTTCCCCCGCGCGAGCGCGGCCGCTACCAGGGGATGTTCGCCGGCGTGTTCGCGATCTGCAGCGTCGCCGGGCCCTTGCTGGGCGGGTTCATAACCAGCGCGCTGTCCTGGCGCTGGATCTTCTACGTCAACCTGCCGGTCGGCGCGGCGTCGCTGGCGTTCATCGCCGCCGGGCTGACGCAGCGCATGGAACGCAAGCAGCACCGCATCGACTATCCCGGCGCGGCGCTGCTGATCCTCGGCACCGTGTCGCTGCTGCTGGTGCTGAGCTGCGGCGGCACCACCCTGCCTTGGAGTTCACCGGTGATCGTCGGCGCGGGCCTGCTCGCCGTTCTGGCCTTTGGCACGCTGGTCGCGGTGGAACGCCGCGCCGCGGAGCCGATCCTGCCGCCGCTGCTGTTCCGCAACGATGTGTTCGTACCCTCTGTCGCCGCCATTGCCCTGACCGTCGCGGCGATGTTCGGCTCCGCGACCTTCCTGCCGCTGTTCTTCCAGCTTGAACTCGGCTCCTCGCCGCTCGATGCGGGCTTGCGCCTCACCGCCATGATGGCGGGCGTCATCACCGCCTCTTTCAGCGGCGGGCGCATCGTCAGCAGGACAGGGCGCTACAAGCTATTTCCGGTGCTGGGCCTCGCTTGCGCCACCTGTGGCAACCTCGGCATGTCATGGGCGGTGCGGGCGCTGGCCCCGACCGCGGTCATGGAGGGGTTGCTGTTCTGCATCGGCCTTGGCCTCGGTTTCGTGATGCCCAACCTCATCACCGCGATCCAGAACGCGGTCGAGCGCCGGGACATGGGCGCGGCGACCTCGGGCTCGTCGTTCTTTCGCTCGCTGGGCGCCGCGCTGGGCGTCGCCGTTGCCGGAACCGCGCTGAACATGCAGGTGACGCGCCTCGTCCCCGCGCTGGCCGCTGCCGATTCCCCCGCGCACGAGAGCATCGAACAGATCGCCCGCCTCGCCCCCGTCCTGCACGACGCGCTGGAAGCCGCCTACCGCACGGCGCTATCCAACGTCTACCTGGGCGGCGCGTGCGTCACGGCGCTGGCGTTCGTCGCCGCGCTGATGGTGCCGGAGAAGCCGTTGCGCTCGAACGAAGGATGATGTTTCCGGGTTCAGCGCTGTCTCGCGATTGTAAAACCTGTAACGACGCTGTTATAGACGGTCCAGACTATCTACTGAATGAGTGCAGACGTGACGAACAAGGTGTCCCGCCCCGCTTTGGTTTTCCTGGCGATCAGCCTCGCCGCCGGTCAAGCCGGCGCGCAGTTGGCGCTGACCCAGACGAGCCCGCTTGGTTCCCTTGATCGTTTTACGGGTTTGCTTTCCCCGGACAAGGCCCGTGACTGTTTCTCGCAGGCGCGGAGTTCGCCCAACCAGGAGGCGGCGATCGACAACGGCCTGTACACCTGTTCGATCTCGCTTAATTTCAGCAAGATCCAGCTATGGACGGATAAAACGGCGCATGACGCCAATCCAGGCCAGCCCGATTTCACGTTGATAGCGGATGCCCCTCACGGCAAGCCGAACGGCAAGTTCATCGTCCTGATCGCCAAGGGCGGCGCCGACGCCACGGCCAGGATGCCCCAGCCCGAGGCCGAAACGCTTCAGCCCGTCGCCGCGAAAACTTCCTCCGCGCGCCTAGAATCGGTTTCGGTCCTGACGCAAAGCGAGCTTTTGACCCTCGCGCCGAGGCTGGAGAAGACCGTTTCCGCGATGAACGCGATCCGCTGACCAAATTCCGATCAGGTGATGCCGTCGATCGAAAGTGAGACTGGCTCACTTACCTATGCCCCTGGATCATGAACCTGCATCTTGAGCGCCTGAAGGCGTACCAGTTCTGGGGCGACATATGGGCGCGCTCGGGCTGGCGGGTTCAGCGGCATGCCTTGTCCGGCGAGCATCGCGTGCTGGATCCGGGGCGAAAGGTCCGGCTTGTTGCGGACCGGGACGAATGCCTGGCCCATGCCGCAGGCGCGGCTCCGGCGTGGAACAGCCGCGAGGCGATCGTGCTGCTGCACGCGCTGGGCACCACGCCGCATCTGCTTGCGCCGATGGCGCGCCGACTTTCTGCCGACGGGTTCGCCGTGGTCAACCTGTCCTACCCCACCCTGGAAGAAGGCGTGGACGCGCATGCGCGCCGCGTGCACGGCATCGCCGCCGCGCTGGCCGCGGACGGGATCGAACGGATTTCCTTTGTCGGGCACAGTTTGGGTGGGCTGGTGGCGCGCTGCGCCGCTCCCGGCTTGCCGGTCCCGCTGGGCCGCATCGCTTTCCTCGGCACGCCGAACCAGGGATCGCGGCTGGCCCAGATCCTCAGCCGCTTTGCGCTGTACGGCCCGTTCTTCGGGCCGAGCGGGCAGGACGTATTGCCGGGTACCGTCGCCCGCATGCCCGTGCCGGACGGGCCGCTGCTGGTTGTCGCGGGCGGCACGGGACGGTTCGGCTTCAACCCGTTGCTGAAGGGAGACGATGACGGGGTACTGCGGGTGAGCGAGACGAGGCTTCCGGCCGCGCACGACTATCTGCGCGTATTCTGCCTGCATCGCCTGCTGCCGCGTCACAAGATCGCGATCGCGGCCGTGGCCGAATTCATGAATGCCGGGAGGAAGGGATGACCCCCGAACCCATCCTCGGCAACGGTGTGCAGACGCGGCAGCGGGCCAGGGAGCAGGCGCTGATCCTGTTCGCGCGGCGCAGCGTCGATGCGGCCAGCCTGAAGGAGGTCGCCGCCAACGTCGGCGTCAGCGAGCCCGCGCTGTACCGCCCTTTCCCCAGCGGGCCTAGCTGGCGTAGCGGCTGTTCTTGGACGGTTACTGCGGCATGGCGGGAGATCGACGCAGCGCAGGCGCGGGAGGCGTTGTTGCGAGCCAGCATGGTCCGGCGCTGTGCGACCCGCATGGGCGACGCTAAAGGAAGGGAAATCGTGATGAAAAGCCGCTTACTGGCAGTTTCCGACAGTCGCCGGCGTCACGGCGTGATCTCTATGGTCGCCGTTCCCACTGTGCCACGAACGCCCGGAGCCGGCCAACCGCAGATAAACCCACAGAGACGGGCGGCGCTCGACACCTCCATCGTATACCTGCCCTGGGGGAGATCGTACAGTTCAGACAAGTCCTGATGAAACGCTCTAGTTTCATTAGTGGAAAGTCTGAAATAGACAGCCCCGCCGCTGTTCACATCGTCGTAACCAATGACTTTCTTATGGACTAGGCTTTTACTAGCATCATAAACTTTTATGACAAAATTGTCATTTACCTCGCCATTGTTAAGGTTTGAGCTTACAAATAACAAACCAAATCGTAATACATTATGCATGACCAACTCAAAGTTTATCTTTGATCCAGATTTCGCAATAAGAGTTCTAGGAACGACATTTATATCGAATGAGTTCCTATTCAAAAGAAAAGAAACTGTTACCGATATTAATATCGAAGCGAGGGACAACAACAGTAAAATACGGATAAAATAAGTTAGAATGTTTTTGTTTATTTTTTTGGGTTTTTTGATTTCACGGGTTAGAGCAAACACCGGGATGATTGCGGCCTTTCCAACACGGAAAGTCCTGCAAGCTCGCAGCGGGCCTAACCGAGTCGATTTCTGAGCTGTTACTACCTTTTTGAGTTGTCCACGCCTTGTCCACCAGAACAGCCGCGCCGGCCTAATCGCACCGCACCAACGCGATGGGAACAGGTGTTTATTCCGCATTGGCCGTGTACATTAGATAAGAAGTCGCATAAAAGGTACGTTGTACTCTTAATCCTGATTGGTTCATTGCCAATCATTCCGGAACGGTGAACGTCACCGTGCTTGGTCTGCCATGGATGGGCGGAAACAGGAAGAATGGCACATACAGTTCTACCACGGCTGAGTCGGATACCGTGACCGTGTAGGTTCCCGGCTTTAGCTTGTATTCGGAGGCGAGGTCTACGTTGTCGAACCATGTAGCGTACGGATTGATGAACTCGGGGGAATACTCGAAGTTACCGCTGTCGTCCGGCGTGAACCCGGCTTCCCGCGTTGCCTTGATCCGGTGCCCGGCGCTGTCCGTCAGGTTTATGCCGAAGGCGTGCAACTGAATCGGGAAGTAGCTTCCGATCGCGACGTGAACTATGGATGCATCCCGTATGCGAACGGTAAGGCAAGCCTCTGAATTAGAAGTTGTCCTATCCGCGAACGGGGAATGGCACTCTGGCACGTGGTTCGTCACGGTCGCCGTAATAACTAGTTTCGCAATAGTTAATAAATATAAGTAAAAGCTTAAGAACGTGATTACAATTGTCCACGAGACGCGATTAAAAATGATTCGCTCCTGGCTACACCGCTTGCGCTTCACCGGGGTGAGTTATTCGGATTGTTATTTCCATTCCAGCGAGGAAAGTCGCTCAGCTTCTGAGCAGGCGTAATGGACTCAATTTTCGAAGTTCCACTTCCCGGTTCGAGAGACCATCCACTAAAATAGTTTCCGGCAGGAGCCGGAACTCGGTCTATAGCTCCGGCCCATTGCCAACGTACAACTCCAATGGGAACACGTGTTGATTCAGGCGACGCTTGCCACATCAAGTATGACGTCGCATAAAAATCACGCTCGTCTCGAATCAAGCTATCATTTAATAATTCTCCTGGAGTGTCGTGAAGTTGTTGTCCGCCTGCATACGGAACTCCACCGTCAAGACCTGCTCCATGATCCAAATTTTGGATTTGACCGTTCTTGGAAGTTACTTGCTGGTGATCCTTGGATAAAACCTGAATCCATTCCAGTTTGCTTCCGCTTGGCAGAGTTTCTTGAGGAATCGCTGTTAAAACAATTCCGAAATACTGCTGCGTACCTACCTCCTTCGCATATCCAGTTAAGCCAAATTCCAGTCGTAATGCTGCTGCACCGTTCCCCGTAGGAAAGGGTACCATATTCGGGCCAACATTTCCGATGTCCGTTTCGACTTTTACGATTGGCGCTTGCCCCGGCTCCGGCTGCACCCCGTCCTGCTTGAGCACCGGGCCAGTGATGCCGAAATGCGTGTCGGCGCTGTTGGCGCGGCCCTTGGCGTCGGTGCAGGTCAGGCGGACCACTGGATGGCCGCCGGGGAACGCGCCGTAGACGGTGATCGCCGGATGGTTCAGGTCCACATCCTTTACGCCGCCGCGCTCATCCGATCCCTCGAACCCTCCGGTCAGGTTGCGCGCCGTCGTCCAGTCGGCCCGCGCCGGGCTTGCCCCGTCGGGCGCGGGCCCGCACCCCTGGGTCAGGCGAATCGGTGCCCCGGCGGCCAGGCTCTGCGATGCCCCCGCGACGTTCTGGTTGTTATGATCCGTCCAGTAGATCGCGACGGAGGGCCCGGTCGGGTTGGACACGGGGGCGGTGGGGGCCGGCCCGGGCGCCGGGGCCGGCGAGGAAGGCGTCGGCGCGACGGCCGCCGCGGCCTGGCTGCAATCGTACCCCGCCCTGTGATGGTACGGCACGATCAGCGGCGTTGGGTCCACGACCCGCCCCGTATAGGTCTGGCCGCCGCCGTCCAGCTCCAGGTTCGGCGCGAACTCGATAAAAACTGTCGGGCTGCCGCGCAAGGGACTGTACGACGTCGGCGACTGGGCGTCGATCTCCAGCGTCAGGTGATCCTTGCCATCGCTCGGCGCAGCGCCGGTCCCGCCGTTGAAGGGAGGCTCCAGCCACTTGGCCTGGCCCCTGGCGATGTTGATCGGGGTGCCGATCGCCAGCGGGCCAGACTCGCGCGAAGAGTTGGAGTAATGGTACTGCTCGAAGATATCTTTGCGGCCCGGCGTGTTCTGCAGCGTCGTCATCCGGATCGAGTCGCATCCCATCGGCTCGCCCGCCGCGCTGGTGACCACGTTCGTGTTCGGCCCCGTCCCGAAACCCTGCGCCTGCCCCGCCGCTGTCGCGGGCAGCGCGGCGAACCCGGCCAGCGGCATGACCGTGGCCAGGAGGACCTCGAACGGGCGCGGCATCCTGCCGGTTTGCGTGCTCGACATGTCTCTCTCCCAGGAATGGGCCGGTTCTACGTAGGAGATTTGGTTAAATCAACCGTATTTTCGTCCTCACCGCACCAGCGGCGACCGCCCGCTCAGTGCGACGACTTCCTGTTGCAACAGGTCGTAACCCGTCTGCGACATCACCGATTCCGGGTGGAACTGGAAGCCGGCAAAGCCGGGGCCGCGCATCGCGATGATGCGGCCCTGCTTATCGATGTCCAGTTCCAGCCTGTCTTGCGTGCCGCCCCCGACGGGGGAAAACGAATTGTAGAACCCGAGCAGGTGCGAGGCCCCGCCGACTGTGGATTGGATCTGCAACCCTTGCGTCGAGCGGCCCTGCCTGGTCACGCCCAGCCCTTGCGCTACCGCCAGCGCCTGGTGCCCGAGGCAGACCCCCAGCATCGGCGTGCCGGCCTCGCCGGCTTCGGCGATGATCCCCTGCAGCCGCGCCATGACGGGATGGGTCATGTCGGCCGGATCGCCGGGGCCGGGGCCAAGCACCAGCACGTCGCAGGGCTGCGTACCCGCCCTGTAATCCTTCGTGTCCACCACGGCGACGCCGGCCCCCATGCTGCGCAGCTGGTGCGCGATCATGTGCGCGAAGTCGTCTTCGTTGTTGACGACGGTGACCGCCACGCCACGTAGCGCCGGCGTCTGTTCGTAGTCGCGCGCCTGCGTGCTCATCCAGAATGGGGCGAGCGTCCTGTTGCGGGCGGTGAAGATGTCGGCGACGCAGGCTTCCAGCTCGGGCGTCAGCCACGCCTCGGCCTTTGCCGGGCCGGTCAGCACCGACAGGAAGCCCATCGCCTTGGCCCGGCTTTCGTGCGCTTCCTCCTCCGGCACGGAATCGCGCACCAGCCCGCCGCCGGACTGGACGTTGAAGCGGCCGTCGTCGAAGAGCTCGGCGCAGCGGATCAGGATCGCGCAATCAAGGTCGCCGTTAGGCTCCTCGCCCCGCGGGCAGCGATAAATGCCAATTTCGCCGCTGTAGTACCGCCGCGATTCAGGCTCGTAGCGGGCGATGATGCGAGCGGCGCTTTCCATGGGCGATCCCAGCACCGTGGGAGCATGCAGCGTGCGTCGCAACGCGCCCACAGTGTCTATGCCGCGCTTGCCGACCAGCTCGTACTCGCTGTGCACGACCGCGCCGATCTCGCGCAGGTACGGGCCGTTGATCCGCCCGCCTTCGGGGCAGATCAGGCTCATCATCTTCATTTCCTCGTCCAGAACCTGGAACAGCTCGCCGATTTCCTTCGGGTCCTCGACGAAGCGTTGCAGGCGCGCGGGAAAGGTCTCGCGGTCCTCCTTGCGCAGCGTGCCGGCGATCGGGTTCATGATCGTCTCGTTGCCGGTGATCTGCAGGTGCCGCTCGGGCGTTGCGCCGGCAAGGTAGTAGCGCTTTTCCGGCTCGTCTGGCTCGTGCCCGGCGAACAGCACGGTCATGTACTGCCCGATCTGTCCCAGCAGCTTGCGGTAGAGCGACAGCGCCACGTCGACGCCGAACCCGTCCAGCCTGCCGGAAAAGCGCCGCGACAGGATCGCCTGGCTGCAATTGCCCGCCTCGATCTCGCTGTCCTGGAACCGTTTCACCAGCGCGGCGTACTCGGCGTCGGACAGGGAGGGAACGGGCTCGCCCGCCAGCCTTATAGCGGCCTCGGGTAAAAGCGCCGCGAACTCGTCCACCGGCAGGGTCAGCGCACGCGCCGCGACCAGCGCCAGGATCGGTTCGTCGCCGCGCGCCTCGAACTTGCGTTCGCGGATGGTGCGGTAGGGCAGGGCGAACACGATGTCGCGCCCGGTCTGCCGGGCCAACGCGTCGATCTCGTCCAGGCTGTCCAGGAAATGCAGCGAACCCTGATACAGCGATACGCTGTCGCCCTTGGCAATGCAGGCGAACGGCTTCGCGGTGTCGAAGCCGGCGGCGATGGTCATGGGAAGATCCGGTGGCTGGAGTTTCAGGCGTCCCGGACGGTCTTCAAGCCGCGCAGGGTCTTGGTCATGTCGCGCGTGTGCGCCGCCAGAGTCGCCAGGTTCCAGTCATGGTCGTCGGCATGCCTTATCAGCTGCACCAGCTTCGAGCCGACTATAACACCGTCCGCGCCCGCGGCAACCATCCGCGCGGCGTGTTCGGGTTCGGAGATGCCGAAACCGGCGAAGGCGGGCAGCGTCACCGCCCCGTGGATGCGCCCGAACAGCGCGTCGAGGGATTCGGAATAACGCGATTCCACGCCGGTAATGCCCAGCCGCGTGACGACGTACAGGAAACCGCCGCCCGCTTGTTGCATGAGGCCGAGCCGCCGCTCATCGCTGAGCGGGGAGGCGATAAACACGAGCTCGACGCCGTGCGCGGCCGAGACGGAGGCGAGTTCCCCGGCGCGCTCCACCGGCAGGTCGGGCACCAGCAGCCCATCCATCCCCGCTTCGGCGAAAGGGGCTATGAACGCCTCGGCGCCGCGCGCGATGACCATGTTGTAGTACGCCATCAGCGTCAGCGGCGCGGCTGCCGAGAGGGCGCGGATGCCGCGCACCAGCTCGACCCCTTGCGCAACCGTAAAGCCGCGGTCCAGCGCATCGTTGCCCGCTTTCTGGATCACCGGCCCGTCGGCGACAGGATCGCGGAACGGCAGACCCAGTTCCAGCCCGTCCGCGCCGCCCTCCAACAGCACGCGGCATACATCCAGCGTTTTGCCCCCCGTCGGGTAACCCAGCATGACGTAGGGCAGGTAGGCGGGACGACGCGTTTGCGCCATCGCCGCGCGAAGGGAAGCGTAGCGGGTCAATGCCAGAAATGCATGATGGTGGCGAAGATACCCACGCTTGCAACCACTAGCGTGCCGAGCTTGATGGTCATTCTGTGTTCAAGGGACGCCATTTCCACCCGAACCAGCTTGAATTCGCTGTTTATTTCCTGTCGCAGCTGTTCGATGTCGCGCTTCAGCTCGACCCGCAACTGTTCGATCTTGAGTTCCAGCCCGTCCCGGGTTTGCTCGAGGTCGGCCTTCGTCGCAAGCCGCTCGTCGATCAGCTTCGCTTGGTTGCGCGCAAGTGCGTCCGCCTGGGCGCGCGTAAAGCCCACGGACTCCATCTCCTGCACATAGGCGAGCGTATCGAAGGCAAGGCTCATAAAATAACTTTATACGACATCCGACTGATTTTCGAGGCTAATTTCCTGCAGCACGAGCAAATGCGGCCGAAGCGGGAACAGCGCTCCACACCGACCTATCGTACCTTCAATGCTTCGGTCCCAAGGCCGTCAGCGACCGCACATGCTCTAGATCCTTGTCGCCGCGCCCCGAAAGGTTGATCAGGATCGACGCGCCGGGGTTGGCGGCGGCGATCTTCTTCGCCTCGGCCAGAGCATGGCTCGATTCCAGCGCCGGAATGATTCCTTCTCGGCGGGACAGCTCGTGGAAGGAGGCGAGCGCCTCGGCATCGGTGATCGCCGTGTAGGTCACGCGCCCGTTGTCACGCAAATGCGCGTGCTCCGGCCCGATCAGGGGATAGTCCAAACCGGCGGAGATGCTGTGCGTGTTCATCACCTGCCCGTCGCCATCCTGCAGCGCCAAGCTGCGCATGCCGTGCAGCACGGCCTTGACGCCCTTGCCCAGAACGGCGCCGTGACGGTCGGTATCCAGCCCTTCGCCGCCGGGCTCGGCCCCAACCAGGCGCACGGAGGGATCGGCTAGGAAGGCGCCGAACAGGCCGATGGCGTTGGAGCCGCCGCCGACGCAGGCAACCGCGAAGTCGGGCAGGGCGCCGGTTTGCGTCAGGAACTCAGCTCGGGCCTCGTCGCCTATGACCTGCTGGAAGAAACGGCACATGGTCGGGAACGGGTGCGGCCCGGCGACGGTGCCCAGCACGTAGTGCGTCGTCTCGCAACTGGCGACCCAGTCGCGCAGCGCGTCGTTGATCGCGTCCTTCAGCGTCCGGCCTCCGGTCTTGACCTCGATCACGTTCGCGCCGAGCAGTTTCATGCGCTGGACGTTCGGAGCCTGGCGCGCCACGTCGACCTCGCCCATGTAGATGTCGACCGGCAACCCCACCTTGGCCCCCGCCATCGCGGTCGCAACGCCGTGCTGGCCCGCTCCGGTCTCGGCGATCAGCCGCGTCTTGCCCAGCCTGGTCGCCAGAAGCGCCTGTCCCAAAGCGTTGTTCGTCTTGTGCGCGCCGCCGTGCAGAAGATCCTCGCGCTTGAGCCAGACATCGGCGCCCCAGTCCCTGGAAAGCGCCTCTGCGCGGTACAGGGGCGTCGGCCGCCCTCCCCAATGGCGCATGATGCCCCTGTACTCGTCCATGAACGCTGGATCGGCTTCGAACCGGCGAAA
The DNA here is from genome assembly GCA_965199265.1 of Alphaproteobacteria bacterium. Classification (GTDB taxonomy): domain Bacteria; phylum Pseudomonadota; class Alphaproteobacteria; order CALMVH01; family CALMVH01; genus CBDAQV01. The sequence goes on from CBDAQV010000001.1 coordinate 285,028, forward strand.
CCCAGCAAGGAGTTCCTCGAGGATGGGCATGAGCGATTCGGTCGTGTAGGTCCCGCCATACTCGCCGAAGAAGCCGTGATCATTCGCTAGCATCGCTGCAATCTGCCGTCGGCGGCGGAAAAATCAACCGGCCGCGCGAACCATTCGCTGTTTCGGCCATTGAATCTTCCGGCAGTTGTGGGTACAGGCATGTCCAACCAGTTTTCGGCCACAATACCGGTCTAAGTTTATCGTGGATATCGAGCCGGAGCTGTTATGAAAAAACCACAAGCTTATAAGGTCCTGCCCAGACTGCCTGTCGAGCGCATTTCTGCCGAAAGCAAGGATGGTGTCCAGACAACCTATTACAAAGCCAAGAAGGTCGCCCACGAACTGTTCGCGGCTGACGATGCATCGGGGCAACCGCGCTTTGGACTGATCCAGAAAGCTCCGCCGCCACGGCCGATCCCTTTTCACGAACGCTTGCAATCCTTGCGCGAGGGCATTCCGTTAGCGGAGCCCCAGCGCAAGGCACCGGAGCAAGGCAGGCGTTACTACGCCGAGGGCGAGGAGAATTCTGAGGCGCCGGCGACGATCACAGTCGGCGAAAAGGCGGCTCTCATGGAGATGCTTGCTCATTATCCCAAACCCGGCGGCAGCAAGGGCCCGACCTCCGGGTTCTGACGGCTTTGGAAACAGCAGAGCATGGACGCTGATCCTTGCGTCCAAGGGAGCAGGTTGGTGATCGATCCCTGCAAATCAGGAGATGAACACGCTTTCGCTCGAAAGCACGAACTCACACGAGTGCAAGTCCAGAAACTGCCGTTCGTCGGGCCTGATTGTTTCCATGTAGCGCTTTGATGTGAAGACGGCTTCCAGCCCCGCCACATCGTCGAACCAGAGTTCAGTGATGCCGTCGAACGTAACCGGTGGCAGGCCCTGGATGGAAGTAGGGACGGTGTGGCACTGGACGTAGCGCCGGACATGCTGCTTTACCTCCGGTAACGAGCAGAACAGCGGCGCGTGCCGCTCGCGATGGTAGGCGACGAACTCGTCGTGGGACAGGGACGGCTTGCGCCGGAGCAGGATTGTGAACTTGATCATGGCGATTCCTTCGCAGCCCAGCATCAACGAACGGAACTGGTTCGAGGCTTGGATTCCGATATGGAACAGCTGCCTGTGGTGTCAAGCTGAAGCGACCGGACAGCGCCGCGTATCAAGGCGCGGGAAACAGCGCGTCTGTCCGCCCTTCCAGGCGGTACGTCACCAGCCCGATCCATTCGTGCACGGCGTCGTCGAAGCGCTTTAGATGCTGCGCAAGGTTGACCGTGTAGCCGGCCGACCCCTTGTAGCCGACCGGGAACGGAATCACCGCCCAGCCGATCTTGCGAAAAGTACCGACAGCGCGGGGCATGTGTGCCGCCGACGTCACCAGGATCCAGGCCTCGCCGGGACGCGCCTGCACCAGCTTCTGGCTGAAGACGGCGTTCTCGTACGAATTGCGTGACTGGCGTTCGAACATCACCCGGGTCACGTCCACACCCAGGTCGCTCAGCAACCTTTTTACCGCGTCGGCTTCGCCGCGCTCGCCTGGTCGCACCCTCGATCCACCTGTGAAAACCAGTTGCGCGTTTGGGTAAAGGCGCGACAGGCGGATGAAGTTAGTGAGCCGCTCCGCCGCATCGTTGAGGCTTGGCATGCCGCCGGGGTCTCGCGCGTCGTCGTCGAATGCGCCGCCCAAGACGATGATGCCGTCGACCTTCTCCGGCAAAGCGGGTTTAGCAAAGCGGCTTTCCAGTGGCCGGAGCGCCCAGCTGTCCAGCGGCAGGAAGGTGACGGCCAGCAGGCACGCCGCTGCGGCGAGACTGAGCAGGCGACCTGCGTCGCGCCACTGGCTCCACGACAAGGCAGCTCCGGCCGTCAGCAGAAGCAGGATCCCGGCGCTCGGGGCTGCAAGGGACCAGTTGGCCGGGATCAGGTCGCGCATACTCCTTAGTACCTGTAGGAAACACCGACATAGGGATTGTAGTCGGGCGCCGCTTTGTTCAGCCCGATATAAATCCCCATATCCAGTTGCAGGTCGGCCGTCACCAGCCATTGCACCGCCGGGTCGAGCGTGTAGCGGGGCGGCGCGTCGTGGCTGGCGTACTCGCCGGCGATCTCCAGTGAGGCCGTCACCGTCTTGACGAAAACCGGCCGGTTCACGTTGACCAGGAAGCTGTAATCGCCGTGATGCGCCGCGTTCTCGGTGTTTTTCAACCATCCGACGGCCGGCTCGAGGGTGAGCGACCAGAGCGTGTCGAGGTTGATCTGGTAGGGCGCGTTCAGCGTGTACTCGGTTACGCCATTGCCGACATTGTTCGCCGCCGTCGGTACCTTGATGAACGGCAGCAGAGCCAAGGCCTGAGAACCCCCGTCGTTGCCGAACAGGTTGATCTTGCTACCGACCAGGATGTCGCCGAAGCCGTTGCCGGACACGGTCGAGCCGGACGTTTGCGCCGATCCGCCAGCGGAGGACATCGTAGCGGAGGTGCCGTTCGAGGAACCGTTCGTGCCTGTTACGGAAGACGAGGCAGTGCCGCTGCCGGTACCGCCGCCACGCTGCGTGACATGGCTTGAAGTGTAAAGGTCGAAAGCCATTTCGACATCGGCCCAGTCCGTCACGCCGGCCTTGAGGACAGGCGTGCCGACGCTGATCGAGCGCGTGGTCGTCCCGTCCCTCGAGTAATGGTCGTAGGTGTAGTTGGCAAAGTCGGATTCGACCTGGAAATGCCCGGGATCGACGGTGATGGAGCTGTGTGTCTTGCCAGGGCGATCTGTGCTCAGCGGCCGTTCCTGGTCATCGGGAACGGGATTGAACAGGTTGTACTGCGACTTGTCCACCGGAGTGGGGTCAGGCGGCAGTGGGCCGCCAAACAATGCCGTCGGGTCCACATCCTGCGCTGGGTCAGGCGTCGCGGGCGCGGTCTTCCCGTCGGCGCTCGCCGTCGCGGCATTGGCCACCGGAGGGGTTTCCTGAGCAAGAACCGGCGAGGGACCGGCAAACAAGGCTAGCATTGCAAGCCAACCCGATATCGCCAACGGCGCTTGTAATATCTTCACATGTCCCATGACTTTGGTCTATCACACCCTGATCGCCGGTTCCGCGCGTCAGCGATACGCGGTTTAGAATTCCTGTGTCCAGCGTGTGTTCCGGTTTATGGCTTCCAGTTCGGGCCTGACTTTCGTGCTGATTTGCCCCGATATGGTTTTCAACGACCGGTTCACCTCGGCCAGCGTCTTGCCAGGTGCATCCAGCCGCCCAAGCAATACGTGTGCGGCGATCCCCACGCCACCCATGAAGACGATGACCACGACAACCAACAGCAAGATTTCCGCCTCCACGCGAGCCTCCTTGCAGAAGCACGCGAGCCTGTGCAGTTCGTTTAATTATGGGTCGAAACAAGCTCGGCCAGTGCCGCCTCGACCTCATCCACTTCGAGGTTTGCAAGCGGATTGCGCTGCAGGATGGCGACCGAGCGGCCGAGCGGCCGGGAATGCGCCGGGCGCGAGGACGCGGAGAACAGCACCATGGACGAACACCCGGCTGCGGCAATCAGGTGCATGGGGCCCGTGTCGTTGCCGACCGCGATGGACGCGCCGCGCGCCAGGTCGGCGATATCGAACAGCGTCGTCTGCCCGGTCAGGTCGACGATTCGTGGCGAAGCCGTGCGGATGGAACGCGCCAGATTGCCTTCGTTGGCGCTGCCGATGACGACCGGCGTGTACCCTTCCTTGACGAGGCGCAGCGCAAGCGCGGCGAAGCTTTCAGCCGGCCAGCGTTTTTCCGGCCGGTGCGGGGCTGAGCCGGGAACCAGGAGCGCCGTTCTGGCAGGCAGCGCAAAGCGCGCGCCATCTCCCTTCATCCAGCCAAGGTCAGGCTCGGGAATGTTCGTGATGCCCGCTGCGTTCAGCTGGTTGATCCGCAGCTGGAAGGAGTGGACGGCCGCGCGGTCCGGCGTCGGGTCGGGATGCGACGCGCCTTGGGCGATGCCCGACCATTCGGGTTTCCTGCCCGGTCGGAACAACCTGAAGTACAGGCTGGTTCGCCCGCTGGTCTGCAAATCGTAGACCCGGTCGAACCGGCCGCCGCGCAGGACCCTCCGCAATGCCAGAACGTTGCCAAGCTGCCGCCAGCTAGGTTTTTCATCGACGAGGATCTCGTCGAAATACGGCGACGCTCTCGCCAGGGCGACGAACGGCCCGGTGGTCAGCAGGGTGATGCGCGCCTCAGGGTGGTGCAAGCGTACTGCGGCGAAAGCCGGCAGGGCAAGGATGAAGTCGCCCAACGCTCCCAATTTGATGACAAGGATGTTCAATGGCGGTCTTAGTCCGGAATTGACCGCGCCGGCATCAGCCGCTTGATGAAGGCCGATAGCCCATGACGCCGCGCCTGACCGGCGACCACGCTGGCGTCCCGGACCCAGTTCAGCTGCACCGAACGGCGCACGCCCTCGCACGGCAAATGGCCGTGGAACGAGTGGTTCGAGCGCTGGAAGGCAAGCAGCGTTCCGTTGATCGGGGGAATCTCGGCGACGTAATCGTCTATGTTGTCCCTCGAGCGCAGCAGGCGCAGCCGACCGCCTTCCTGCTCCCAGGACTTATTGAGGTAGATCAGTACCGTAATCAGCTTGCTCTCGCTGTCGGTATGGATCGATCCGTCCTTCAGCCGCGACGCGCCGCGCACCGTGATCAGGGTCGGGCGGCCGGTCAGGTCGATGCTGAACTTTTCCTCGACCACGCGGCGCAGATCCGGCTGCTCCAGGCGGTCGATCAATTGGTTGAACGCCTTTCCGCCCTTCACGCTCGCCAGCGGGAAACTGCCGGGCTTGCTGATTTTGGGAAAGGCGGCGTTTAGTTCTTCCACTGCCACTGGTCGAACGAAGTTCGGCACGATCACATATTTGAAGGGTTCCTGCTTGACGCTCGCGGCGGCGAGCGCGCCGAGGTCTATCAATTCGTCCGGCATCGTAAAGCTCCAGAAATCACTTCAGTAATACAGCGCTGGCCGGCCGGTATTCAAGAGTGCGTATTGCGCCTGTTTGCGCGTGTTCGTATACCGTTTTCGCACCTTCCGAGGAGTTCCGATGACCGTTCCCGCCCGCCGCCCCGTCGTGTTGTGCATCCTCGATGGCTGGGGATGGCGCGAGGAGGCCGAAGATAACGCGGTGGCGCAGGCAAGCACACCCAACTTCGACCGGCTCTGGGCATCGAGCCCGCGCGGGTTCCTTCGTGCGTGCGAGGAAGATGTCGGCCTGCCGCCCGGGCAGTTCGGCAATTCTGAGGTCGGGCATATGAACCTCGGCGCCGGGCGGGTCGTGTTCCAGGACCTGCCGCGCATCGACCGCGCGATCGCCAATGGCGAGCTCAATCGGAGCCCCGAGCTCAGGCGCTTTTCCTCGACCCTCGCCACGACGGGCGGGACGGTTCACCTGATGGGGCTGGTGTCTCCGGGCGGAGTCCACGCGCACCAGGACCACCTCGTCGCGCTGGCGACGCATTTCAGCGATTCCGGCATCCCTGTCGCCATTCACGTTTTCACCGACGGGCGCGACGTTGCGCCAAGAAGTGCGGCCGCGCACGTCGCGCGCTTTGCCGAGGCGATCGCGGGGCTATCGGACGTTCACATCGCCACGGTCTCGGGCCGTTACTATGCGATGGACCGCGACACGCGCTGGGACCGGGTCGAGAAAGCCTACCTCGCGATAGCCGAAGGCAAGGGGCAGCGCTTTGCGGATGTCGGGGCGGCGATCGCCGCCAGCTACGAAGCGGGCGTCAGCGACGAGTTTGTCGTGCCGGTCGTCACCGGCGAATACGCCGGCATGCGGGACGAGGATGGTCTGCTCATGGCCAACTTCCGTACCGACCGGGCGCGCGAGATCCTCGGCGCGCTGGTCGATCCGGATTTCGCCGGCTTTGCCCGTCCGCGCACCGTCGAGTTCGCCGCCTGCCTCGGCATGGTCGAATATTCCAGCGCGCTCGCGCCGTACATGAAGGCGCTGTTCGCGCCGGTCAACCTCACCCGCCTGCTGGGCGAGGTGGTGTCTGAGGCGGGGCTGACGCAGCTTCGCGCCGCCGAGACCGAAAAATACCCGCACGTCACCTTTTTCTTCAACGGCGGGCGCGAGGAGCCGTATTCGGGCGAGGAACGCATTCTGGTCGCCTCGCCCAAGGTCGCGACCTACGACCTGCAGCCCGAGATGTCGGCGCCGGAACTGGCCGACAGGGCGGTGGCGGCGCTGGACAGCGGCCGGATCGACCTTGCGATCCTCAACTTCGCCAACCCCGACATGGTCGGCCATACCGGGATACTGTCGGCGGCCGTCAAGGCGGTCGAAACGGTCGATGCGTGTCTCGGCCTTATCGTCGAGTCGGTCCGGCGGCAGGGCGGCGCGATCCTGATTACCGCCGACCACGGCAATTGTGAGGTGATGCGCGACGCGGCCACCGGCGAGCCGCATACCGCGCACACATTGAATGTGGTTCCCGCCCTGCTGGTCGGCGGTCCTGAGTCGCTCAGAGCCTTGGGCAACGGCCGGCTGGCGGACGTCGCGCCGACTCTGCTCGACCTGCTCGGCGTACCCCAGCCGGCGGAGATGACAGGTCGTAGCCTGTTGAGAGCGGCTACAGAGACGGATGCCGAATAATCGCCACATCCCGGTTGCAGGTTCCATCGCCGCCCTTGATCGCAGGGCAGGGGCGTTTATACAGGGTGACGGAGACCAGAATGGGAGACGGGCGGGTGAAGAACAGGCTGAAACTGCGACATGTCCGCTACTTCCTCGGTGGCGTGCTGTTCATCGCCCTTCTTTCGATCGCCGCCGGCTACGCTGCCGCCGATGACGAGACGTCCTCGAAATCGGACACTTTCAGCGAACTCAGGCTGTTCGGCGACGTGTTCGAAAAGGTGCGCAAGGATTACGTCGAGCCGGTTTCCGACGACAAGCTGATCGAGTACGCGATCAACGGCATGCTGACTTCGCTCGACCCGCACTCCTCGTACATGAACGAGAAGAGCTTCGGCGACATGCAGGTCCAGACCAAGGGCACGTTCGGCGGCCTTGGCCTTGAAGTCACGCAGGAGAACGGGCTGGTCAAGGTCGTCTCGCCGATCGACGACACGCCCGCCGCCCGCGCCGACATAAAGCCGGGCGACCTGATCGTCGGCATAGAGGGCGATCCCGTGCAGGGAATGACGCTGAACGATGCGGTCGAGAAAATGCGCGGCGAGGTCGGCACGCAGATCAAGCTGACGCTGCGCCGGGGCGATGAGGGCCAGCCGTTCGACGTTTCGCTGACGCGCGAGGAGATCAAGATCAAGTCGGTGAAGTCGGACGTGAAGGGGAAGATCGGCTACATCCGGATTACCTCTTTCAACGAGCAGACGCAGCCCGGCCTGGAAGCGGCGCTCAAGGACATCCAGACGAGGATCGGACCCAGGATCCAAGGTTACGTGCTGGATTTGCGCAACAACCCGGGCGGCCTGCTCGACCAGGCGATCTCGGTATCGAGCAGCTTCCTCGACGGCGGCGAGGTGGTCTCCACCCGGGGCCGCAGCCCCGACGACGTCCAGCGCTACCCCGCCAAGGAAGGCGGCGACCTGACGCACGGCGCGCCCATGGTGGTGCTGATCAACGGCGGCTCGGCGTCAGCGTCCGAAATCGTGTCGGGCGCGTTGCAGGATCATAACCGCGCGGTGGTCATGGGAACGCAGTCGTTCGGCAAGGGATCGGTCCAGACGATTATCCAGCTGCCGGGGCACGGGGCGATGCGGCTGACCACGGCGCGCTACTACACGCCGTCCGGCCGCTCGATCCAGGGCAAGGGCATCACTCCCGACATCATCGTCTACCCGGCCAGGATCGAGGAGGACAGCCAGAGCCCGTACCGGCGCGAAGCGGACCTTAAAGGCGCGCTGAAGAACACGGACCCGAACGCGGACGCCCCGGCCCACGACAACGCCGATCAGGCCGACAAGGAAAGCGGCAAGGCAGGCCGCTCGGTCCCGATCGATCCCAAGTCGGGGCAACCGGCGGGTTCGGGCAAGGGGCCTGCCCCCGATTCAGGCGGCAAGGTCGGCCCGACCGCCTCGCCGCAGACGATTTCGGGCGATGCCAGGCCGGGTGAAGAGCCCGACTTTCAGCTGGAGCGCGCGATGGACTTGCTGCGCGGCATGTCGGTGTTCAAGTCCAACGCCAGCGCCGCGCAGAAGTAACTAACGGGGTGGCCAAGGATGCCAGGCGATGGCTGGATGTCAGGCTGCTGCTGCGCGGCTATCTGATCATCGCGCTTGGCCTTGCCGCGGTCGCAGTCTGGCTGGCGCTGGCCGGCCCGCCGCCACGGCCCGCGCTGGCGCAGGTGACCGTGCCGGTCGAAATCGTCACTCCGCCGCCCGAAGCGCAGCTGCCGCCCGCAAACATGCCCGCCGACACGCCGAGCACGCTGCCCGTGCCGCCCAAGCCCGGCGCTGACGGCATGGACTCGGCGCGGCCGTTCGACCAATCGGATAAGCGGCCGCGCATCGCCATCCTCGTCACCGAGCTCGGGCAATCCCGCGATGCGGGCCAGGCCGCGATCCATGCGCTGCCGCCGCAGGTCTCGCTCGCCTTCCTGCCGTTTCCCGACGAAACCGAGGCGATGGCCGGCGAAGCCAAGGCTGCCGGACACGAGGTGCTGCTTGACATTCCCATGGAACCGTCGAACTACCCCGACGACGATCCCGGCCCGGACGCGCTGATGACGACCGCCAGCGACGGCGAGAACACGCGGCGGCTTAACTGGGACCTGGCGCGGGCGCACGGTTACGTGGGCGTCGTCAACTTCATGGGCGCCCGCTTCACCGCGGCGCAGGAGAAACTGGCGCCGTTGTTCGCCGCGCTCCGCGCCCGTGACCTGCTGATCGCCGACACGCGGGCCAACGCGCTGACCGCGGTTCCGGCGATGGCCGAGCAGGCCAGAGTCCCGTATGCCCTTGCCGACCTCACCATCGACGCCGAAGCGTCGCGCGACAGCGTAGATGCCAGCCTGGCGCAGCTCGAGGTACTGGCGCGCAAGAACGGCAAGGCGTTCGGCGTTGCAGGGACTTACCCCGTGACGTTCGAGCGCCTCGCCCAGTGGGCGAAATCGCTGGACGCCAAGGGCATTGCGCTTGCTCCCGTGTCGGCCGTCGTCACGATGCCCAAACGCTGAGGATACATGGACCCCGCAAAAGACGCGCAAACGCAACGGCGGCAGGGATACCGGCGCAACGTCGGCATCGCCGTTTTCAACGATGCCGGCCAGGTGCTGGTCGCCGAGCGCATGGACGCGCCCGGCTCATGGCAGATGCCGCAGGGTGGGATCGATCACGGGGAAAATCCGTGGGAAGCGGCATTGCGGGAGCTGAAGGAGGAGATCGGCACGAACAGCGTCAAGTACATGGGCGAGGTCGATCGCGTGCTGCGCTACGATTTCCCGCAATGGGTGCATGACATGTACCCGGACAACTACAAGGGCCAGGAGCAGCAATGGTTCGCCGTTCGCTTCACCGGCAGGGAAATCGAGATCGACCTTGCCTCCACCGAGCCGCGGGAATTCTCGACATGGCGCTGGGGCGACCTGAAGCAGGCTGCCGAGGAGGTGGTGGAGTTCAAACGCGACAGCTACCGCGAGATGGCGCGGCAGTTCGCCAAGTTCGCGGTTCCGGCCGGTGACTGACCGCGACACCCTGCGGCGGCAGTTCGTGGAGGCCTGCGGCTGGGGCGACGCCCAAGTCGAGCTTTTGCCTCAGGACGCGTCCTTTCGCCATTACTATCGCCTGAGGCGCGGCGGCGAGACGCGCATGCTCATGGATTCCCCAGCGCAGAAGGGGCAGGACGTTGCGCCGTTCATCCGCATCGACCGCCACCTGCTTCGCCTCGGCCTGACCGCGCCCGAAATCTACCAGATGGACGAAATGCACGGCTTCCTGCTGCTGGAGGATTTCGGGGACGCCACCTTCACCCGCTTGCTGGCCGCCGGGCACGACGAGCGCGTGCTTTACGAACTGGCGATCGATTTGTTGATCCAGCTGCAGCGCTCGCCGGACGTGATGGATGTCGAGACGACCAGCTACATGAACCGGTTCATCCCGCAAGCCGAATGGCTGCTGCAATGGTACTACCCGGAAATGCACGGCGCGCCGGCGGGGGAGGAAGCGAACCGCACCTTCTACGAGGCATGGACGCGCGTGCTGAAGAACATGCCGGAGGCACCGACTACGCTGATGCTGCGAGATTACCATGTCGACAATTTGATGCTGGTCCCGGGGCGGGAAGGGGTCGCGGCGTGCGGCCTTCTCGACTTTCAGGATGCCGAATTTGCGCCGCGGCCCTACGACCTGGTTTGCCTGCTGGAGGATGCCCGCCGGGATGTCTCGCACGAACTGCGGGATGCGATGCTGGCCCGCTACGCCGTGTTCTTTCCCGTCGACGAGGCGTTCCAGGCTTGGTACGCGGTGATCGCGGCGCAGCGCCACATGCGCGTCATCGGCAACTTCGCCCGCCTCGCCGTGCGCGACAACAAGCCGCAGTACCGCGTCCATATGCCTCGTGTCGGGCGCTATCTGAACCGGGCGTTGCGAAGCCCGAAGTTGACGCCGATGCACGATTGGGCCGAACGCTGGCTACCGGACTTGCTGGCCAGAGGCGTGTGAGCAGTACTCTTGCCTGCCGCGTCAGCAGGCCGCTGGAGTGTGGCACCGGTGTAGTAGCTGAATTGACTTTGGGAACTTCGCTAGTCAGGTGCTGACTAGTTCGCTTGCAACACACCCTGCATCAGGGACAATCCGGCTTCTGAGTTAAGCATCGAACGGGACGGGACAGGGAGGGCAGCAGCTGGAAACGTCCGTCATTGGCGGCGATCAGGTCATGCGGCAGCACCAGTTCAAGCTTGCGCGAGATCTTTTTAAGATGGGTTCCGGCGCTCTGCCATTCATTCTCGTCGTACTCGGACGGAGCTCTATGATTGCGCACCAGGAAACTTGCCTGCTCCACGACGAGCTTGCCATTTCCGAGCTGGGTGAAAGGGTCGCGTTCCGCATGCGCCTCCAGATCGGGTTTCTGAGCATTGAACGGAAGCGCGTCGCGCCTGACAAGAGGGACAAACATGCGGCCCGCAGCCTTGAAAAGCGAGGCGGCGGCCTCAAGCCCCAGCACAAGATCGTCGTTGGCGGTAGAACCGGCGTAATCGCCGGATCCGGACGGTTCCACGATCAGCTGGTTGCCGGCAAGCTGCAGCGCCGAGTCGCGTGCGGCATCCACGACATCCAGGAGGCGTAGTCCCTCGAAACTGGAAACGCCCAGAACGCACGCCAGGTCGTCACAAGGCTCATTCCAGCGGCCGCGCTGGATTTCACGCAGCCTGGGCAGGAACTGGTTGACCGGCACCTTGTCGCTGAAACGCGTTCCGACGGCGCCCTGGCCGACGCTTCTGACCAGGGTCTCGCGCAGGTGCGATATGCCCGGCCAGTCGAGCAGGTCGTTCAGCCCGGCAATGATCACGGCGCGCGGGGCGATCCGCTCCAGAGGGCGCTCGACAATTTCGGTGAAGAACGTTCCGGGCATTTCCTATCCAAGGTTAATCAACCGTTATCTACAAGTTACTTCGCTTGATTGCAACGATACTGATTATTGGTAAGCTTGTTGAAGCAAGGCTGTTTTGACATTCGGGCCGCTAGGGCTGGAATCCAACCTTTCGAAGCCGCGCCGGGTTGTGGATTTCTTTATCGCGCGCGCAATGACATGAGCAGTACTTTCCGTAGACGTCTAGCCTTCGCTCCCCTCATCCACATCCGCCTCGCCCGCGGGGCTTTCCGTGGCTTCCAGCGTCGCTTCCTCCTGCTCCAGCGCCGCCGCGTCCTTCGGGTACACGCCGAAGCGCGCCGCCACGTCCGGAGCGTAGCGCAGCAGGTCGGGGCGCAGCTTCAGTAAGCTGAGGTCCTTCGATTTGCCCTCCATCATCACGTCGAACTCCAGACCCGCCATGTCGCGCATGAAGCGGGCGAACTCGAACGGGTTGGTGAAATCGGCGTGGCCTGTCCAGACCGGCGGCACCAGAACCGTCTTTGTTTTCTTTGTCTTGCGGTCCTTGCGTTTGAGCTCGCGAAGCTCGGTGCGCGGGCTGGAAAAATGCATTTTGGGCCGCACGCCTTCCGGCCAGGTAGACAGGAACCGGCGAAAAGTCGGCGTCATCTCCAGCTGCTCGGGATTGAGGCACCAGAAATGCTGGTAGTCGAAGATCAGCCGCACGCCCGTCTGCTCGTGTACCCACAGCACGTCGGCGGCGGAGAAGCGCAAATCGTCGTTCTCAAGCACCAGCCGGCGCCGCACCGGCTCGGGCAGCGTCTTCCACGTCTCGGCCCAGCGCGCCCGGCTCGCGACCGTGTCGCCGTACGTGCCGCCGACATGGATCACCAGCACCGCCTCAGGCCCCATCCCCATGCGGTCGAGGATTTCCGCCTGGCTGGTCAGGTCCCAGATGCTCTTGCGCGTCAGCTCGGGATCGGGGCTGTTAAGGATGACATATTGCGACGGGTGGAAGGACAGACGCATGTCCAGCTCGCGCGCTTTCCGGCCCAGCGCACGCAGTTCGGAATCGCTCTCGGCGACCATGTTGTGGAACTGCGGCATGTCCGGATGCGTAGAGTAAGGCGCAAGCTCGCTCGACAGGCGGTACATGTCCAGCCTGTGCCTGGCGAGGTAATCCAGGATGGCGCTCACATACTCGAGTGAGACTTTCAGGTGCGGGTTCTGCTGCCAGCGTCTGGTATCATTGCTTTTCAGGTCGGGGCGGCCCATCACCTTGACCGGAAAACCCAGGCGCAACGGCCGGGCGTTTGTTTCTTGGGTTTGCACGGGTATGTAACCCCAGTTCCCGCCAACGGTTTCCCGCGCCTTGCGCTTGCGACGTCCGCGGAATAGGGTCTGGCGTCTTACGAATACGGAACCCGTCATGTCGATCCTCGCCTCGCGCCTGGCGCGCGTCAAACCGTCCGCCACCTTCGCCGTCACGAAAAAGGCCGCCGAGCTGAAAGCCCAGGGGCGCAGCGTCATCGGGCTCGGCTTCGGCGAACCCGATTTCGACACGCCCGAGCCGATCAAGCAGGCCGCGATCCGCGCTATGGAGGCGGGGCAGACCAAGTACACCGACGTCGAGGGCACACCCGAGCTGAAACGCGCCGTCATTGCCAAGTTCCAGCGCGAGAACGGCCTGTCCTACAAGCCGGAGGAAGTCATCGTCGGCACAGGCGGCAAGCAGGTGCTGTACAACGCGTTCATGGCGACGCTGGATGCGGGCGACGAGGTGATCATTCCCGCGCCGTACTGGGTTTCCTACCCCGACATGGTTCTGCTGGCCGAGGGCACGCCGGTGATCGTCGCAGGTCCAGCTGAGAAGGGGTTCAAGCTGCAGGCCGCCGACCTGGAAAAGGCGATCACGCCCCGGACCAAATGGCTGATCTTGAATTCACCCAGCAACCCGACCGGCGCGGCGTACACGCACGGCGAAATGAAGGCGCTGACCGACGTGCTGGTGCGCCATCCCCATGTCTGGCTGCTGACGGACGATATCTACGAGCACCTCGTCTATGACGGGTTCAGGTTTGTCACCCCGGTCGCCGTCGAGCCCAGCCTGAAATCGCGCACCCTGACGCTGAACGGCGTATCCAAGGCTTACGCCATGACGGGCTGGCGCATCGGCTATGCCGGCGGCCCGGCGGAGCTGATCAAGGGCATGTCCAAGGTGCAGGGGCAGAGCACGTCTAATCCCTGCTCGATCAGCCAGGCGGCGGCGGTCGAGGCGCTGAACGGCGACCAGGGTTTCCTGCCGCACTGGGTGCACGAGTTCGAGAAGCGGCGCGACCTGGTGGTGTCCATGCTGAATCAGACCAAGGGCCTGACCTGCGCCAATCCCGAGGGGGCGTTCTATGTCTATCCCGGCTGCGCCGGGCTGATCGGCAAGACCGCGCCGGACGGCACGACAATCGACAGCGACGAGGCGTTCGTGACCTACCTGCTGCAAAGCGAGGGCGTCGCGGTGGTGCACGGCGCGGCTTTCGGCATGTCGCCGTTCTTCCGCATCTCCTACGCGACCTCCACCGACGTTCTGGAGGAAGCCTGCCGCCGCATCCAGCGCGCCTGCGGCGCCCTGGCCTGAACGCAATGGTTCAAGACCCGCTCCTGATCTTCGACCTTGGCAACGTCATCCTGCGGCACGACAACAAGTTCCAGCGCGACCAGATCCTTGCCCGCTGCGCCGATCCGCAAGAAGCAGCCGAAGTACTGGCGCGCGCGGATGACGGGCGCAAGGATGCGGGCGCCTGCACCACGAGGCAGTTTTTCGACGGCATGCAGCCAAGCCTGGGCTTTGACGGCGATTATGCCGCGTTCGAGGCGCTATGGTGCTGTCACTTCAGCCACGACGGGCCTATGGAACAGCTGGTGAAAGCGCTCGCGTCCCGCTACCGGCTGGTCGTGCTGTCGAACACGGACGACGCGCATTGGGCGTTTTTGAAGCGGGAATATCCGATTCTGGCGATCCCGCGCGCGCTGTATGCGTCTTTTGAAATGAAGCTGCTCAAGCCCGACCCGCAAATCTATCTCCGCGTCCTTCAAGCGGAGCGCCGCAAGCCGAACGAGGCCGTTTTCATCGATGACAAGGTGGAAAACGTCGAAGCGGCAAACAGCATCGGCATTCACGGCATCTTGTTTACCGGACGGGTGGCGTTGGAAGCTGAACTCCAGGCCCTCGGAATTTCCATATAGTCGCAACCGATTTCACGGCCGTTGACGTCCGCTCTTATAATAAAGTATTAACGGGATATATCGCCAAACACATATGCTCAAGGTCCGCCATGACGCCGCCGCCCGTAAACCGCCATGAGTTGTTCATCCTCGGCGTAGAGAACGTCCTCATCAATCAGAATGAGCGTGCGCGCGCAGCGAACCTTTGTGCCACGGCGCGCGATCCCGAGGCGGCCGGAAAGTTCCTGTCAGGTCTGATCGAAGCCAGCGGCCTTTACATCGGGCGGACAACGCTCCGGGAATTTTTTCCGGTCGCGCGCAAGGAGCTGGAACTTGATACGACATTCCCTGTGTTCGAGGCGGCTTGGAACAGCCACTTCACCTTGAACTCGGAAATGCAAGGGGTGACGGGCGGCCTCGGCGCCCGGTACAGGACGGTCGGGTTGATGAATACCGAAGCAAGCGGGGCCGACTACCTTCGCAGGAATTTTCCCGGTGACGTTCCCGAGAAAATGTACGGGTCGCATCTGTTCGGCGCGCAGAAACCCAGCATCAAGCTGATGCAGGACGTTCTTGCGGAAAACAGGATGGACGCCGGCGGCGCCGTTCTGATCGACCGCGATCTGCGCAGCGTCATGGCCGCGATGGCGATCGGCATGCGCGGTATCCTGTTCACCGACAGGCGAGCGCTCGAATGTGATCTCAGAAGCGGCGGTGTCACGCTCGAACTGCTTGCGCCTGACGTGGCCCCTCGTCAAACGTCGAACTCGCGGCAGGCGATGGCGGGCTTGACGCAAGAGGCGGTGACCGGCGGAACCCTGACAGGCGAAACGGCCATCCTGCCGCCAGCGCGCCGCCCCAATATCCTTGAGTTTCCACGGCGCTGATCGTCGCTCTCGACGCCGCTACCTTGCCGCGCGCCGGTAGCGAACGCGCGGTAAGCCGGGCTCGTCCACCACGATCGTGTCCTTGTCCTGCACCTCGACCAAGAAAGCGCCTCCACCCTCGGGCGAGGAGACGGAGATTGTTCTGGCCGCCTGCCTGTACCTGACGGGTGACAGATGCGGCGCCGAAGTCATCTGACCGGTCGAATCGAGGCTGACAAACGACATCGTCGTCGGCGTGAACTCGATCATCAGCCCGCCTTGCTGCCGCTGGTCGACCCATTTCCCATAAAGCGCCGCGCCCGGATCTCCCGCCGCGTGCACGGATAGACTGCCGATCATCAACAGGGACGCAATAAAGCCGAACAGCCGAAACATGGATTAGCCCGGCGGAATGACCGGCACAGGGTCCACGTCGCGGTTGGCAGGGTCGAGGCCGTGCGAAATGCCCCAGTTGTTGTGTTCGCGCTCAAAACTGCGACGGTTCTTCTCCGCCTTCATCTGGGCTTCGATCGACTGCATTTGCGTCTGGTAGTCGGCTATGGTGATCTGCCCCGCGTCAACGCCCTGCGCCAGCGACAGGCGCGCTATCTCCGTCCTGTTTACCAGGTCGCCATCGGGATTGCCGGGCCTCAGATACTTGTCATCCGCCGGCGTTCAGGCATTGCGCCAGTGCGACGAGATTACCTTTCACCGCAGGGTGCGCCGCTTGGCATGACTTTGCCGCATCCTGCGCCGGGGTCAGCGAGATGTTGGAGATCGTTTTCATCTGGTCGGAACACGCCGCCAGCAAAGCGACCAAGGCCATGATAGGGATTACCCGACAAATCATGCTCATCAGGTTGCATGAAGTCGAACTCAGGTCAACAAAGCGCACTGGGTCATGCTGAGCGAAGTACGTGAATGCGGCGTAGTCCAAACATAGCCGCCATCCTGACGAAGGTCATGTCCCGTGGCCGGGTGAACGCCGAAGAACGGTCCCGACAACTTCAGTCTGGCAATAGGTCACGCTGCGCCCCCAAGGCGGCCACTTGACCTGTCCGCCCGCTCAGCCGTCGCTACAGGCACTCGTATTCCAGCCGAATCTGACTGCGGTCGTTGGTCGGATAGCTTTCGCTGATGTACTTGGCTTCGGCCTTGCCCACCTTCCCGCAATGCGCCGCCGCGACCGTCGTTGCGTTTTCCATCGTCCGGATCGGGCCGTTCTTGGGATCGACCATCAGCGCGAACTGGTTTGCTTCGTGCACGGCGATCGGCTCGACGCTGTGCGGGTTGTCCGCGTACCAGTTCGAGGAAACGACCGGCGCCTCGGACACGCTCGAACCTGCCGCTTTGGGAGGCTTCGTACATCGCCGCTTCGGCATCGTCGACGTAGTAGACCTTGGACCGGCGGATGCGAACCGACGAGCCGTCGGTGACTGAGATGGTCAGGACCAGTTCCGTCGTGCTGTCATTGCCGATCCAGCCGTCATTATCCGGCAGGTCGAATGATTCGGGCGTTCCCTGCGGGGGCGCATAATGCAGGATCTGGACGCCATAGGTCAGGGTGAAGGGCGCATCCCGGACTCACTGCTACGCCGTGACTCACGGCCTGTGTGAACAGGAAGTCATCGAGCGCGGCGGTGAACTGGGTCTTCTGCGCCGGGGATTCCAGGCCGATGGTGGCTACATGGTAACCGCCTGCCTCCAGGCTGGCGGTTACCTCGCCCCACATGTCGGCGGTGATCATCTGCCAGTCGGCCGCGGACTCGACGATCTGCTGGTGAACCGTGGGGAAAGTTTCAGCGACCGGCACCGCGGACGGACCCTGGCATGCGGTCAGCGCCAGAAGGGCGGCTACGCTCACCGTCGCGGTCCGGCCGTACGGGGAACGGGCGGCCGAGGCTGAAGGGTTGTCGGGGTACTCGCTTGTAGGCCATCGCGCCGCATCTCCGCCGTTAAGGTCGAAAAACTGTTATTGCTGCGACCTTACCCGCGCGAAGGTTACTCGATAATGAACTTTACGCGGCGGCAGAAGCGCTTATTTGCGCGGACGCGCCGGACAGGGCGGCCTCCGCTGTCAGGGTGACGGCAACGCCTTTCAGGATGGCGGCGATGCGCACCGAGTCCTGGATCGCCTCGCGGCTGGTGCCGTGCTGGGACCAGGACCTTCTCGTGCGCCTCGATACAGCGTCCGCAGCCTTCCACGGCGGAAACGGCCAACGACCACAGTTCGAAATCCACCTTCTCGACGCCAGGCGCGCCGATCACGTTCATGCGGAGCCGTGCCGGCATGGAGGCGTAGTGCTCGTTCCCGACGAGGTGGGTGAAGCGGTAGTAGATGTTGTTCATGCCCATGATCGCCATCGCCGATTTGGCGGCGTTGACCGCTTCGGGCGAGAGGTGGGCGGCGGCGGCGGCGGCGGCGTGTCTGATGACGTCCGCGTTGCCGGCTGCAAGCGCCGAGGCCAGCACGGTGCCCCACAGCTGCTGCGGCGTCAGGCTGGCCGTCGCGGCTATGTTGGACAAGTTGATCTTCAGATCCTTCGCATAGTCCGGGATCATTTCCTTGAGCGTGTCGAGGGACATTCGAAATCCTTGTATAGCGATGCC
The DNA here is from genome assembly GCA_965199265.1 of Alphaproteobacteria bacterium. Taxonomy (GTDB): domain Bacteria; phylum Pseudomonadota; class Alphaproteobacteria; order CALMVH01; family CALMVH01; genus CBDAQV01. Next base: position 303,281 of record CBDAQV010000001.1, read on the forward strand.
ATCCTCGGGCTTGAACCGAAAATCTCCGCGCAGATGGAGTCCCATTCTGAAGGAGATCCTCCGCTTTCGCGGAGGATGACGATGGAAGGGAAAAGGTGTTACGCCGCCTGGAGGGTCTGCTCGCCCTTCTGCCAGTTGCACGGGCACAGCTCGTCGGTCTGCAGCGCGTCGAGAACGCGCAGGACTTCCGCCGGGTTGCGGCCGACCGAAAGGTCGTTGACCGACACGAAGCGGATGATGCCCTCGGGATCGACGATATAGGTCGCGCGCAGGCACACGCCCTCGTTCTGGTCGAGGATGCCGAGCTCCTGCGACAGCCTGGAAGCGGCGATCATCGGGAAGGGCAGGGCCTTCAAATCGTCGTGGCTCTTGCGCCATGCCATGTGCACGAACTCGTTGTCCGTGCTGCCGCCCAGCAGCTGCGCGTCGCGGTCCAGGAAGTCTCCGTTCAGCTTGCCGAACGCGGCGATTTCGGTCGGGCAAACAAAAGTGAAATCCTTGGGCCAGAAGAACGCGACGATCCACTTGCCGTTGTATGTCTCGTTGTTGATGGTCGCAAAGTCATCCGGCGTATGATCGTTGCGCGTCGCGGCCTTCACCGAAAAGCTGGGAAATTTCTGACCGATCGTGAGCATCTTTGAACCTTTCAGTTTAGAATCATTCCAAACTGGGTATAGAGCAGCGAGGTCCGCCGATCAAGGTTTCGATGAGAATGATTTGCAAAAGTGTAAGTATGAACCTTTGTAAGAAATACCGTCAGCCCGCCTCGCCGGTCACCCGGAGTCGGTAGCCGACGCCAGGTTCGGTCAGGATCGTCTGCGGCTGGGTCGGATCAAGCTCCAGTTTCTGTCGCAACTGGCCGATGTAGACCCTCAGGTATTGGGTTTGCTCAACGTAGTTCTTGCCCCAGACCTCGCGCAGCAAATGCTGATGGGTCAGCACCTTCCCCGCGTTCGACGTCAGCAGGCGCATGATCTCGTACTCCTTGCGGCTTAGGTGAACCTCTGCACCGTCAACATGCACGATCCGGCTGACGAAATCGATGTGCAGGCGACCGCTGGTAAACTCCGGTTCGCCGGCCTCCGTCGTCACGATGTGCCGCAAGGCCGTCCGAATGCGCGCCAGCAACTCGCCCACGCTGAACGGCTTGGTGACGTAGTCGTCCGCGCCGCTGTCCAGCGCCTTGATCTTGTCCTGCTCCGACGCCCGCACCGACAGCACGATGATGGGCACGCGGCTCCATTCGCGCAGCTTGACGATCACCTCGTGCCCGTCGCAGTCGGGCAGGCCGAGGTCGAGGACGATCAGGTCCGGTTTCTCGGCGGCGGCTGTTCCCAGCGCCTCGTCGCCGCGCGCCGCGTCCACGATGTCGTACCCTTGCGTCGAAAGCCCCGCGCGCAGGAAACGGCGGATCTGCGGCTCGTCGTCGACGACCAGGATCTTGGGCTTTGAAGTCATTCTTCACCGTTGACATCGGATTCGGCCAGCACGGGAACTTCTCCCACCGGCAAGGTGAATTCCACGCAGGCGCCGGGGCGATCGGGCGGCCCCATGCCGTCACCGACGGTAACGCTTCCGCCATGCGCCTCGATGATGCCGCGGCAGATCGCGAGGCCGAGCCCGGTACCGGCGACCTGGCTGTCGGTCGCCTTGATGCGGTAGAACATGTCGAAGACGTTCTCCCGCTCGCCGGGCGGGATGCCGCTGCCTTCGTCGCACACGCCAGTGACGACGATCTCGTTCTTGCGGCTGGCCGTGACGAGGATGCGCGACTCCGCTCCCGAGTACTTGCAGGCGTTGTCGATCAGGTTGACCATCACCTGCTCGATCAGGACGAAGTCGAGGAAGAGCAGCGGCAACCCCGGCTCGATCACCACCTCGATCCTGCGCGCGCCCAGCTGGCGGCGCAGGCGCGGCAGGGCGGCGCCGATCACGTCTTCGATCGCGATCCATTCCTGCCTGGGCCGCAGTGCGCCCGTGCCGAGCCGGGTCATGTCCAACAGGTTCTGCACGAAGCGGTTCAGGCGTTCAGCCTCCTCGCGGATGGTGTCCAGGAGGTCGTGCCGGGCGTCCTGGTCCAGTTCGCTCTCGAGGTCGATCAGCGTTGTCGCCGAGCCGAGGATCGACACCAGCGGCGTGCGCAGGTCGTGGCTGAGGGAGGACAGCAGCGCCGAACGCAGCTTCTCGGTTTCCATGAACAGGCGCGTCTCCTCGAACTCGGAAACAAGGTGCGTCCGCTCGATTGCAATGGCCGCCTGGTCGGCGAGGGTATCGAGCAGCCGGGCCTGGTCCGACGAGGGCAGCCGGTGCGGATTGTCGACCTGCACGCCCATCACGCCGATGGTGCCGCGCGCCGTCCGCAGCGGAATGAACAGCCACGGCGCGCCCGGCAGGGTGTTGGACCCCCGTCCCGCGGGCTTGCCTTGGCGCCAGGCCCAGTCGGCGGCGGCGTCGGACATGTCGTCCAGCAGCATCCCGGGCGGGTAGGCTGCCGCGATCTCGAGCCTGTCAATGTGCGTTTGCCCGGTCTTGGGATCGTTGGGCGGCAGCATCACAAGGGCCTTGCCGCCGATGGTGGAGGCAACGTGGTGCACGACCGCCCACAGCACGTCGTCGAGGCCTGCCGCGCCGGCGATCTTGCGGTTGAAGTCGTAGAGGTTGTTCGATCGCCGCTCGGACAAGCGCGTCGCCCGAATTTGCGCCCTGACCCTTTCGGCAAGGTTGCTGATGATGACGGTGGCGGCCACGAACACGGCAAGCGAGATCGGGTCGATGCGGTAGATATCAGACAAGGAGTAGAGAGGCGGCACGAACAGGAAATGGTAGATCGGCGCGATCAGGACGGCGGCGAAGATCGCCGGCCAGCGCCCCTGGCGTATGGCGACCAGGATCACCGCCGTCAGGTATACGACGGGAAAGTTGCTGAATTTCGTCAGCCCTGAGAGGGCGACGTTGATCAGCGTCGCCCAGGCCAGCGCGTGCAGCGCCTGCAGGTAGCCGCGCCAACCGATCGGCGACGATCCTTCGGCTGGGGGCGTCGCGTCCAGATCCTCGCGGATCGCCTCGGTATCGGGCGTCACGACCAGGATGTCGATGTTGTTCTTGTGATGCAGCAGCTTGTCGGTCACCGACGGGGCGAAGATCGAAATCCAGCGCGGACGTTCCGATCGGCCGATGATGATCTGCGTCACGTTGCGCGTCGCGGCGTACTTCAGGATTTCCTCGGCGGCGTCCTGCCCCGCTAGGGTGACGGTTTCCGCCCCTAGCTGCTCGGCAAGCCGCAACGCGTCGTGGATGCGCGCGCGCTGTTCCTCCGAATAGGATTGGTGCTCGTGCGTTTCGACGTACAGCGCAATCCATGGCACTTTGCGCCGCTCTGCGGCGCGTTTGGTGCGACGGATCAGGCGCGCCACGACCGGGGCCTCGCCGACGCAGACCATGATGCGTTCGCGGGTCGGCCAGATGCCGCTGACCGAGTTCTCCCGGCGCTGCTGCAGCATTGCCTGATCGACGCGCTCTGCGACGTGACGCAGTGCCAGTTCACGCAGCGCCGTCAGGTTGCCCGGCGTGAAGAACTGCATCATGCCGGCGCGGTCCTCCTCGGGCACGAAAACCTTGCCCTGCTTAAGCCGGTTCAGCAATTCGGACGGCGGCAGGTCGACCAGCTCGACCTCGTCGGCGCGCTGCAGCACGCTGTCCGGCACCGTCTCGCGCACGTCGACATGCGCGATCTGGCGGACGATGTCCGTCAGGCTCTCGACGTTGTGGATGTTCAGCGTCGCGTAGACGTCGATGCCCGAGTCCAGGATCTGCTCGACATCCTGCCAGCGGTGCTGGTGCCAGCCGCCTGCAGGATTGGTGCGCGCGAGATCGTCGATGAGCACCAGCTGCGGCCGCCGCTTCAACACGGCGTCGATGTCCAGCTCATGGCTGATCTTCATGCCGTCCGTCACCTGCTTGAGGGGCACGGTTTCCAGGCCGACGACAAGATCGGCGGTGTCCTTCTGTCCATGCGTCGCGACCAGCCCGGCAACGACGTCGAACCCCTCGCGCCGGCGCAGCCTGGCCGCCTGCAGCATGGCGAAGGTTTTTCCGACGCCGGGCGCGGCGCCGAGAAACAGCCTCAGCTTGCCGTGCGCGTTGCGCGCAAGATTCATCGGGTGCGAGGTCCGGTTCTGGTTTTCTGGCATCGAGGGAATGTATAGGAGGTACGCCAAGGCGACCAATAAATTTGCTGTAAGGGACATTCCTGCAATGAACGCTTTCACCGACATCCCGCAGGGTGACTGGAAGCGGCGCTTGCCATCACGGCTTGTCGCCTACATCGAACTCGCCCGGCTGGACCGCCCGACCGGCATCTGGCTGCTGTTGCTGCCCTGTTTCTGGGGGCTGGCGCTGGCGGGCGGCGCCGACCTTCGGCTTTACGGGTTGTTCGCCGCGGGAGCTGTGGTGATGCGCGGCGCGGGCTGCACCGTGAACGACATCCTGGACCGCCGGATCGACGCCGAGGTGGAGCGCACGCGCGGGCGACCGCTTCCCTCTGGCCGAGTCGGCGTGAGGGAAGCTCTGACCTTCCTTGCGCTGCAGCTGGCGCTTGGCCTGCTGGTGTTGACGCAGCTCAACCTGCGCAGCTTCGAGCTTGGCTGCGCATCGCTGGTGCTGGTGGGCCTCTACCCGTTGATGAAGCGCGTGACCTGGTGGCCGCAGCTTTTCCTGGGACTGACGTTCAACTGGGGGGTACTGATGGGCTGGTTCGCGGCTTCGGGGCGGCCGGGGTTGCCGCCCTTGCTGCTGTACGGCGCGGGTGTCGCCTGGACGCTGGCCTACGACACGATCTATGCGCACCAGGACAAGATCGACGATTCGCGCATCGGCGTGCGCTCCACGGCGCGTCGGTTCGGCGCGGCCGCAAAGCTGCCGGTGGCCGTCTTCTACGGATTATTTCTCGGCCTTGCCTGTGCGTCCTGCGCGCTGATGGCGCGTGCGCCGGCCTGCTATGGAGTCCTCGCTGTGTCTGGCGGGGCATGCGTCGTTCTCGTGGTTTGCTGGCGGCCGGACGAGCCGGCCAATTGCCTGCGCGCTTTCAAGGCAAACCGCTGGATCGGCCTCGGCGTCCTTGCCGCGGTGATCGCGGGCGGCTGTTCGCCGTTGTGGCTTGCGCGTCCTGGGTAAATAGGCACATGTTTGCCGCGCGCCTTTAATCGTCTAAGTACAAGGCATGACCACCGACACGATTTCCCGCCTCGACGATCTGATCAAGTTCGCAATCTCGTCAGGCGCCGATGCGGCGGATGCGCTGCTTGTCGATACCGCCAGCCTTTCGGCGGGGCGCCGGATGAACAAGCCCGAAAAGCTCGAACGGTCCGAATCGGTCGATCTCGGCCTGCGCGTGCTGGTCGGCAAGCGGCAGGCGACGGTCGCCTCGACCGACCTCAACCCCGACACGCTGCGCGCGCTGGTCGAGCGCGCGGTGGCCATGGCGCGGGTCGTGCCGGAGGATGAATTTGCGGGGATCGCTGCCCCGGAACAGCTCGCGACCGAATGGGTCGACCTCGACATCTATGATCCGACCGAGCCGGACGCCGAGCAGCTGATTGCGCGCGCCAGCACGGCAGAGGAAGCGGCCCTGGGCGTGGCTGGCGTCACCAACTCCGGCGGCGCGGGCGCAAGCTGGCGGCGCAGCATTATCACCCTTGTCGCCTCCAACGGCTTTGCGCAGCAGTATCATCGCTCCAGCCACAGCCTGTCGGTCGGCGTGCTGGCGGGGACGGGCGACGGCATGCAGTCGGACGGTGATTTCACCTCGGCGGCGTTCATGGCCGACCTGGCCGCGCCCGAGGCGGTAGGCCTTTCCGCCGGCAAGAAGGCGGTGGCGCGGCTGAACCCGCGCAAGGCGGAAAGCGCGCGCGTTCCGGTCATCCTCGACCCGCAGGTCGCTGGCGGCCTGATCGGCACGCTCGCGGGCGCGATCTCGGGCGCGTCGGTCGCGCGCGGCACCAGTTTCCTGAAGGACTCGCTAGGCAAGCAGATCCTGGCCGAAGGCCTGACCGTCACCGACGATCCGTTCATGCCGCGCGGCCACCGCTCGCGCCCGTTCGACGGCGAGGGGATCGGGCCGATGGCGCGCCCGATCGTGAACGACGGCAGGCTGACCACCTGGCTGCTGGATTTGCGCTCGGCGCGGCAGCTCGGCTTCGTGTCCACCGGACATGCCGCGCGCGGCACCGGCGGCCCGCCCACGCCCTCGCCAAGCAACATGTACCTTTGCGCCGGCTCGCTCAGCCAAGCCGAGCTTCTGCGCGAAACCGGCACCGGTTTCTACGTCACCGAACTGATGGGGCAGGGCGTGAACGGGACTACGGGCGACTACAGCCGCGGCGCGACCGGCTTCTGGATCGAGAACGGCGAGATCGCATTCCCCGTGGCCGAGGTCACGATTGCCGGCAACATGCGCGACATGTTCCTGCGCATGACGCCGGCCAACGACCTGGCGCATCGCTACGGGATCGACTCGCCGACGCTGCGGATCGAGGGAATGACGCTGGCGGGACGCTAGCCTGTTGTGCGCGACGGTGCTGTTGGCTAGGTTTCCCGGCAGAACGAAAGCGGCAGCCCGGAAGGCATGAATCAAAGCGAAAAGGTCGAGTTCCCGCAGCGCTTCCGTACGATCTGGATATCGGACGTGCATCTTGGAACGCGCGGCTGCCAGGCGAGGTTGCTTCTAAATTTCCTTCGCAATACCGAGTCGGAGTACCTGTTTCTAGTCGGTGACATCGTCGACGGCTGGCGGTTGCAAAAGTCGTGGTACTGGCCCCAGGCGCATAACGACGTCGTGCAGAGCTTTCTGGCGAAAGGCAGGGCGGGGACTGAGGTAACGTTCATCCCCGGCAATCACGACGAAACCTTTCGCGCGCATATCGGCCGTCGCTTCGGCAGCGTCCGGATCGCGGCCAACGCCGTGCACACTCTGCTGGACGGCAGGCGCTTCCTGGTGCTGCACGGTGACGAGTTCGATCTTGTCGCCAACCACGCGCGCTGGTTGGCCGTGCTGGGCGATTACGCCTACCGCACCGCGATCGCGATGAATCTGTGGTTCAATGCGGTGCGACGGAGGTTGGGGTTCCCGTACTGGTCGCTGTCGGCCTACCTGAAGCACAAGGTCAAGAACGCGGTCGGCTTCATCGGCGATTTCGAAGCGGCGCTGGCCGGAGAAGCGCGGCGTCGCGGCGTGCAGGGGATCGTCTGCGGCCACATTCACCATCCGGAAATCCGGGATATCGGAGGCGTAGTCTATTGCAACGATGGCGACTGGGTGGAAAGCTGCACCGCGCTGGTCGAGCACCTCGACGGCCGGCTGGAACTCCTGAAATGGCCTGAAATCAGGGATGCCGCGATCGAAGCCGCGGCCTGACGCATGCGCATCCTGTTCGTCAGCGACGCCTGGAGGCCACAGGTCAACGGGGTGGTTCGCACGATCGAGGCCACCGCGCAAGAGCTGGAGCGGCGCGGCCACTCGGTCGAGGTGATCGGGCCCGACCGGTTCCGCACCGTTCCCCTGCCGACCTATCCCGGGATACTCCTTGCGCTGCTGCCTGGCGACAGGCTCGCGCGCATGATGGAAGAATTTGCGCCCGATGCGATCCACATCGCGACGGAAGGGCCGCTCGGCTGGGCGGCGCGAAACTGGTGCCTGCACCGCAACAGGGTGTTCACCACAGCCTACCACACGCGGTTTCCGGAGTACCTTGCGGCGCGCGGCATTCCGCAAGGCTTCGGCTATGCCGTGCTGCGACGGTTCCACGCGCCTTCGGGGGCGGTGATGGCCGCAACCGACGCCCTGCGATCAGAACTGCTCGCCAAGGGTTTTACGAAGGTCTCGCTCTGGACGCGGGGTGTGGACACGGACCGGTTTCGCCCGCTCGAACAAGGGCCGTCAACTCTTCGGCCCGCCCAGCTTGCCAAGCCGGTCCTCCTCTATGCCGGACGAGTCGCGATCGAGAAGAACCTGCGTGCCTTCCTCGACCTCGACACGCCCGGAAGCAAGGTCGTAGTCGGTGATGGCCCGCAGCTTCGCGAACTGCAGCGCGCCTACCCTGCAGTTTGCTTTACGGGCGCGCTGGAGGGTGACGATCTGGTGCGGGCCTACTCGGCTGCGGACGTCTTCGTGTTTCCGTCGCGAACCGACACGTTCGGGCTCGTGCTCGCCGAGGCGCTTGCCTGCGGCATTCCGGTAGCAGCTTTCGCGGTCCAAGGGCCGGCAAACGTCCTCGCGCCTCAGGATTTGCAGGCTCCTGTCGCCTGTCTCGACGACGATCTCGGCGCCGCGATCCGGCGCTGCCTTGCCCTGCAAATTCCTCCCGCGCGCTGCCGCGCTTTCGCCAAACGGCATTACAGCTGGGAACGCGCGACCGATCAGTTCCTCGACACGGCGGCGCCGATCTGCGATGACGGTCGCGCCGATGATGTACGCGACACTCACAAGATCGGCCGGCCCGCTGCTGCGCCGGCATCTAAGGAATAGGACCCGGCGCGGCAAGGAAGACCCGGCGCGCATCGGCGAACGCTACGGCGAAGCGACGGTCCCGCGTCCTGACGGGCCGCTGGTCTGGTTCCATGCCGCCAGCGTCGGCGAAGGCGTTGCCTTGCTCGGCCTCATCGCCGCCGTGCTCGCTCGCTACCCGGCGACTTCGGCGCTGGTCACCAGCGGCACGGTTACCTCAGCCCAGGTTCTTGCCGGCAGGTTGCCGGAGCGCGCGATGCACCAGTACGTGCCCCTGGATCATCCGGTGTGGGTGGAGCGTTTCCTCGATCACTGGAAGCCGGACGCCGTAATCTGGACTGAATCCGAGATCTGGCCCAACCTCTTGCGCGAAACGGCTTGCCGCGGCATTCCCGCTGCCATGGTCAATGCGAGGCTGTCGGCCCGCTCGGCACGGTTCTGGAAGCTGCAGCGGCGGGGCTTTGCCCGCCTGCTCAGCGGTTTTGCAGTACGGCTGGCGCAGAGCGAGGCGGACTTGGCGCGCCTCGCCTCGTTCGGGGTGTCGTTCCGCCACGTGGGCAACCTCAAGCTCGCCGCCGAACCCGCGCCGGTGGACCCGGCGGCGTTGCAGCAGTTGGTCCGCGCAATCGGCAACCGGCCGTTCTGGCTTGCCGCCAGCACGCACGAGGGCGAGGAAACCATAGCGCTCACGGTCCACAGGCGCCTGGCGCAGACCCGCCCCGACCTGTTGACGATTATCGTCCCGCGCCACCCGGCGCGCGGCAACGAAGTCGCGGCGCTTGCGGAGGCCGAGGGCCTGTGCCTCGACCGCCGCTCGAGCGGCGCGCTGCCGGATAACCAGACCGCGATCTACCTCGCCGATACGATTGGCGAGCTGGGGACGTTCTATCGCCTGACGCCTGTCGCCTTCATCGGCGGCTCATTCGCGCATGGCGGGCACAGCGCCGTGGAAGCGGCGCACAGCGCTGTCGCCATTGTCTACGGTCCCGACATGCGGAACAATGCTTCGATCGCGGCGGCGCTGGAAAGCGTCGGCGGCTCGCGCCGCATCGGCGGTGCCGGCGAGCTGGCGGCCGTGCTGGCAGGGTGGCTGGACAATCCCGGGGCGGCGGAGCTCGCCGCGCAGGCGGCAAAGGCGCTGGTGGAGGAGGGCAGGGAGATCGTGGGCCGTATCATGGCCGAGCTGCAGCCGATCTTCACGCGGGCGAGGCTGCGCTGATGCGCGCGCCGGTGTTCTGGGCGGACGAGGAGTCGTGGCTCGGCATGCTGTTATCGCCGGCGGGCCTTCTCTACGCCGCCGCGACTCGAAAGCGCTTGGCGCGGGGAAAGCGCTGGCGCGCTCCGATGCCTGTGATCTGCGTTGGCAACGTCACGGCCGGCGGCAGCGGCAAGACTCCGGTCGTCATGGCGCTGGCCCTGCGGGCGCTGGCCCGCGGGATTTCCGTACACTGCCTGTCACGAGGCTACGGCGGGAATTTGCGCGGTCCCGTCCTCGTCGATCCCGCACGGCACGGCGCGCACGAGGTGGGCGACGAACCCCTGTTGCTCGCGCGACTGGCCCCTACCTGGGTCGCGCGTGACCGGGCCGAAGGAGCGCGGAACGCCGCGCGGGCCGGCGCGCAGTTGCTGATCCTGGACGACGGGCTGCAAAACCCGGCGCTTGCCTGCGATCTTTCGCTCCTGGTGATCGATGGCGGCTTCGGGTTCGGCAACGGCCGGCTGATTCCAGCGGGTCCCCTGCGCGAACCTGTCAGCGAGGCTGCATCGCGTTGCGACGCGGGCATCATGGTCGGCGCGGACGAGTGGGACAGTTTCTCCCGGTTGCCGCCTACGTTGCCCTTGCTGACCGCGCACATCGAACCGTCGCTGAACCATCTTTCCGGTCAGAAGGTGGTCGCATTCGCCGGGCTGGGCCGCCCAACCAAGTTCCGCCGGACGCTGCTGGAGATCGGCGCGGAGATCGTGGACTGGTTCCCGTTTCCCGATCATTACCAGTTCACGCCGGACGACCTGGATCATCTGGCGCGCGCGGCGGAAGCGCGCGCGGCGCGTCTGGTGACGACCGAAAAAGATTTCGTGCGCCTGCCCGCTTTCTTCCGCCCGCAGGTGATGCCGCTCGGAATTGAGCTGGTTGCGGAAGATGCGGGCGCATTCGACCAGCTGCTCGACAAGGTGATGCCATGAACGGCAAGAAGCTGGGCCATGCCATCGAGGCAGTGGCCGTGTACTGCCTGTACGGGCTGTTCTCCGTCCTGCCGCTCGACGCGGCATCGAGTTCGGGCGGGTTGCTGGGCAGGGTGTTCGGCCCGCTGTTGCCCAGTCACAAGACCGCGATCCGCAACCTGCGGCTGGTCTTGCCCGAGCTGACGGAACAGGCGCATGCCGCCGTGCTGCGCGAAATGTGGGACAACCTCGGGCGCACCGTCGCGGAATATCCACATCTCAGGCGCCTTGGCGGCGCTCCTCACGTCGAAATACGCGGCGCCGAGCACGTTCGTGCCGTGACGGCGAGCGGAAAGCCCGCGATCTTCTTCAGCGGGCACATCGCAAACTGGGAAGTTCCGGCGATGGCCGTCCATGCCAGCGGGATCGAACTGGTGCTCATGTACCGCGCGCCCAACAATCCCTTTGTCGATCGCCTCATCCGTCATGCCCGCCTTCCGGTCACCAGAACCACGCTGCCGAAAGGGGCGATAGGGTCGAGGGCCATGATCGCGACGGTCAAGTCCGGCGGCTCGCTTGGACTGCTGATCGACCAGAAGATGAACGACGGCATCCCCGTGCCTTTCTTCGGCCGCCAGGCGATGACGGCGCCGGCTATCGCCAAGGTGGCCGCAAAATACGCTCTGCCGCTCTACCCGGTCGAGGTCGAGCGCCTGCGCAGCGCGCATTTTCGCGTCACGATCCACCCCGCGCTGCACATTGCGGACGGAGCCAGCGTTCTTGACGCCATGACGCGCATGAACGCATTGCTGGAATCCTGGATTCGCGCGCGGCCGGGGCAGTGGCTATGGGTGCACCGCCGCTGGCCGGATTCGAAAGGCTGATCTACTTAGCCTGAGCCGAGCCGTCTGCTTGATCGTGCGCCTGCGCAAGCGCGGCGCGGAGCTTTGTCTGCTCGTCAGGCGGAAGCGCTGAGAATTCGGATTCGACGCGTTCCTGCATTTCCTTCTTCTGGTTGGGCGAAAGCATGTCGATTTCGCCGCGCAACGCCTTCAGGTTTGCCTCACGCGCCCTAGGCGGAAGCGCGTTCATCGACTGCATCAGGTCGAGCCGCTGCTGGATGGACATGTCGACCAGCTGCTCGGGCGCCGGTAAAGTTATGTTGTCAGCAGCCAGCGAAGCATGCGATACCATTGCCAGCAGCGCGCAGATTGCAAGAGTCTGTAAACTGTTTTTGTTCACGGGTCGTTTTCCAAAGGCCTTCACGGTTCCTTACTCCATGCCCACTATTGTAAGCATAAGCAAGGACGGGACAGCAAATCATGGATTTTGAAGTTGATATGCTGAAGTTCTGGGTGGAACAGCTCCAGGAACTCCTTCCCGATCCGACGGATGAACCCGAGGACGAGGAAAATCTCGATCACGATGGATTCCCGCGGCAGTACCGCTAACGGCAGTACCGCTAACGGCAGTACCGCTAACGGCAGTACCGCTAACGGCAGTACCGCTAACGGCAGTACCGCTAACGGGCTTGCTTCTCGGCAATGCCGCTAAGACCCCGCCGTTTCTCCAGCACGGCGTAGACGTCGTGCGGCGTCAGCCCCGCTGCCAGCCACAGCACGTTGAGGTGATACAGCAGGTCGGCCGATTCCTCGGCCAGCTTGGCCTTGTCCGACACGTTCGCGTCAAGGCGGGCGGCTTCTATGGCCGTTTCCAAAGCTTCCTCGCCGACTTTCTGGGCGATGCGCGTCATGCCGAGGGTTAGAAGCTTCGCCGTCCAGGATTGCTCCGGATCGGCGTCCGCGCGCTTCAGGACGGTCTGCCACAGCGTATCGAGGGGGTGCGTCACGCCGCTTCGCGGAACAGGCTGAGCGCCGCGACCGGATCGACGCGGCCGTCATAGATCGCGCGGCCGCAGATCACTCCGGCGATGCCGCTGTTTCGTTCGTCCACGATGGCTTCGAGATCGCGGATCGAAGAGACCCCGCCCGAGGCGATCACAGGCGTGTTCAAAGCGAAGGCGAGGTCGACGGTGGCGCGCAGGTTGACGCCGCCCATCGCGCCGTCGCGGTTGATGTCGGTGAACACCAGGATCGCGACGCCTGCGTCTTCCATGCGCAGCGCAAGGTCGAGGGTCTTGACGGTGGAGCTTTCGACCCAGCCGGCAATTGCCACGTATCCGTCGCGGCTGTCGACGCTGACGCCGATCTTGCCCGGAAACTTACGGCATGCTTCGCGCACCAGCAGGGGGTCGCGCAGCGCGACCGTTCCGAGGATTACGCGCGAGACGCCGCGCTCGATCCAGCCTCCGATCGCTTCCAGCGAACGTATGCCGCCGCCCAGCTGCACGGGAACCTTCACTGCGTCCAGCACCGCGCCAATGGCGTTCCGGTTGACCTGTCGCCCCTCGATCGCACCGTTCAGGTCGACGATGTGCAGCCATTCGAAGCCTTGGCTCTCGAACATGGTCGCCTGCGCGGCGGGGTCGTGATTGTAGACCGTCGCCTCGTTCATGTCGCCACGCAGCAGGCGAACGCACGAGCCGTCCTTGATGTCGATCGCGGGGTAAAGAATCATGGTCGTGAAAGTAGATGAAGCAGGTGTTAACGTCCAGCCGAATGCGCATGAATACGGCTTTGCGCAACGGTCTCCACTCCCTCCATGCTCCTCGGCGGTCCAGATCGATTCCTGGATCGGCGCGCCAAGGAACACGGAGCGGCGGCATGCGTTAGCTGGTGATCGATCACGGGAGTTCATGATGCCATTCAAGAAAATTTCAACGTTTGCGGCGCTCGGCGCCTTGTCCGCGTCCTTGCTGGCCCAGCCCGCGCTGGCCGCCACGGACCACCAGGAAGTGGTCACTCGCGCCGACGCGACGGTCAACCTTCTCGAGCACAATCCCGACTACAAGCAGTTGGACACGCTGATCGCACGGTCCAAGGCGGTGTTCGTGGTTCCTGAACTGGTCAAGGGCGCACTGGTTGTCGGCGGGGAAGGCGGCGACGGCGTGCTGCTGTCGCGGATTTCCGCCGGTAAGTGGAGCGCTCCCGCTTTCTACTCGATCGGCAGCGCCAGCTTCGGCCTGCAGATCGGCGGCAAGTCGTCGGAGGTCATGTTCATCGTCCTGACCGACAAGGGCTTGAACGCGATCCTGAACGACAAGGTCAAGCTGGGCGCGGACGTGAGCGTGGCGGTCGTTTCCTCGGGCAAGAGCCTTGAGTCCGCCATTGCTCTCAAGGACAACACCGATATCCTGGCCGTCGGCAAGAGCGATGGCCTGTTCGCGGGCGCTTCCTTCGACGGCGCGGTCATCAGCAGCCGCGACAGCTGGGACCAAGATTATTACGGCCGCGTGCTGACCGGTCGCGAGATCCTGGCGGGCGATGTCAAGGCTCCCGCGGGCGCAAAGGAGCTTGAGCACGACCTGGTAAAGTAGATCGGTTTCCGTTCAGCTGGGGTCACGTCATCCTTCGCGAAAGGGGAGGATTTCCCTATAGGATAAAGGCAGGTTATACAGGAGATCCTCGGGTCAAGCCCCAGGATGACGGTGACTGAAATTCTAAGTTTAGTTTAGTACCAGCTGGAAAAACCCTTCGACGGATCTCGTCGCAAGGGCTTTTTTTTAATTAACCCGTTTCCGCTCGCGGACGGCGCGGACGTGGGCGGCAAAGCCTTCGTACTCGGCGATCGTGCTGGTTGGACCTGCGAGTGTTTCGAAACCTTTCCGCGTGCATTCGGCCACCGTCGTGACCCGCAGGAAGTCGCGCACGGTGGTTGCGGACCAGGTCCGGGCGTTGCCGCCGGTCGGCAACGTGTGATTGACTCCCACGCCGAAATTGCCGAGCGTCATCGGCGTCCACTCACCGATCAGGATTTCGCCGCAGGTTGTGAGCCGTGGCTGGAGTTTCTCGGGGTTCCTGACTTTCAATAACAGGTGCTCGGCGGCGTACTGGTTGCAGACCGCGACCGCTTCGTTCATCGAGTCGGTAACCACGATCCCGCCATAGCCCGCCATCACGGCTCGGCAATACTCGTTCCGGGGGTGAGGCAACGTTTCCACCATTCCCGGCACGAGCGCGCCGACTTTTTCCGCCAGTTCGGCGCAGGGCGTTACGAGGAGCGAGGCGGAGTCCGGGCCGTGCTCGGCCTCGTTCAGCAGGTCCAGCGCCGTGTTGTGCGGATCGGCACTCTCGTCGGCGAGGATCAGCGAGTCGGTCGGCCCGGCCGGCATGCCGGCATCGATGCGGTCGGCCAGCAGGCGGCGCGCCGCGCTGACATAGGCGTTGCCGGGCCCGACCACCTTGATCACGCGAGGAATGCTTTCGGTGCCGTAGGCCAGCGCGGCGATCGCCTGCGCGCCGCCGACCTTGTAGACCTCGGTCACGCCGCACAGTTCGGCGGCGAACAGGTAGGCGTCGTCCACCCGCCCGTCCGGCGTCGGCGGCGTGCAGATGACGATGCGCGGCACGCCCGCGACCCGTGCCGTGGTCGCCATCATGTAGACGGTGGACGGGAACGATCCCTTGCCGCGCGGCACGTAGATGCCGACGGACTCGAGAGGCGACACCTGTTCGCCTGCCCACACGCCCGGCTGTATCTCCTCGCGCCAGCTTTGCGCGACCCGGGCAAACTGCAACTCGTGGAACCGGCGCACGTTTTTCGCGCAGGTCTCGATGGCGGCCTTGATCTCCGGCGCAAGCCGCGCCCGGGCCATGGCGAACTCCTCCGCCGAGGCCCGGAGCGCGCCGGGCGCGATGGTCGCGTTGTCGAACTGCCGGGCGAAGCGGATCAGTGCCGGGTCGCCTTGCGTGCGCACCGCCTCGATGATCGGCGCCACGATGGCGCTCACGTCCGCGATATCGGCTTCGGAGCGGCGCAGCAGCTTGGCTCTTGTTTCGGGAGCGGTTTCGGACCAGCGGTACAGGTTCACGTTCAAGGCGGTTCTACTGTGTTGTATGCATGATAGTCAGGGCCTCTGCCGCCAGTTCGCGTGAGCTTGCGGCGACGAAGCGCCCGGCGAACTCCTGCCCGACGGGCCGCAGGGTCCAGCCGCCAGCAAAGCCGCCCGCGCCGGTGACAATGGGAATGAGGCCGGCGACGTCGAACAGCTTCAGGTCCTGTTCCACGACCAGATCGACCCAGCCCATCGCCAGCAGCCCGTACGCGTAGCAGTCGCACAGGTAGTGCGTCCACTTGGCGGCGCGGCACAGCGTGAGGTAATTCGGGAAGATATTGCCCTCGAACATGGCGATGGAACCGGTATAAAGCCGCGCCTGTTCGAGCCGGCGCGGCGGGGCGACCCCTATGGTTTTGCCGTTATGCGTGGCGAGGCGGTCCGCGACCCCGAACCAGCGCTCGCGCGTGAAGGCCTGGTCGATCAGGCCGACCCGGGGCACGCCCTCGTGCAGCAGGCCGATGATCGTGCCGAACAGCGGCCGCCCGGTCGCGAACGACTTCGTGCCGTCGATGGGGTCGATCACCCAGACGAACTCCGCGTCGGGATTTTCGCTGCCATATTCCTCGCCGATGATGCCGTGGCCGGGGAAAGTCCGGCCGATCAGCGCGCGCAGTTCCTGTTCGATCTCGCGGTCGGCCTGGGTGACGGGCGAGCGGTCGTCCTTGTCGTCCACCGGGATGTCCTGGCGGAAGTATTTCAGCGCGATCGCGCCCGCCACGTCGGCGGCGTGGTCGAAGAACGCGCCGAACAGCTCGTGGTAGTCCGGCTCGCCCATCAGGTCACAGGACGCCCTTGGTCGAGGGCACCACGCCCGCCATGCGCGGATCGAGCGCGACGGCCATCTTCAGCGCGCGCGCCAGGCCCTTGAAGCAGGATTCGGCGATGTGATGATTGTTCTCGCCGTGGAGGGTGGTGACGTGCAGCGTCGCGCCCGCGGCTTGCGCGAAGGCGTGGAAGAACTCGCGGAACAGCTCGGTATCCATCTCGCCGATCTTGTCGCGGCGGAACTCCACCTGCCAGACGAGGTAAGGGCGGTTGGACAGGTCGATGGCAACGCGGCTCAGCGCCTCGTCCATCGGGATGTAGGCGTGCCCGTAGCGCACGATGCCGGCGCGGTCGCCCAGCGCCTTCTTCACCGCCTCGCCCAGCGCGATGCCGGTGTCCTCCGTCGTGTGGTGCATGTCGATGTGCAGGTCGCCCTCGGCCCGGACCGTAAGGTCGATCAGGCCGTGCCGCGCCACCTGGTCCAGCATGTGGTCGAGGAAGCCGATGCCGGTCGCGATGTCGCTTTTGCCCGTGCCGTCGAGGTCGACGTCGACGACGATCCGCGTTTCGCGAGTCGCGCGCTCGATGCGACCCCGGCGGCCTGCCGTGCTGTTTTCATCCATGCGCTAGCTCTTACAACGCGGCTTGATCCTGGCGCAACTTGATCTTGGCGCAACCCTGCCCACATTGGGCGCATGACGATAACAGGATACGTTCGGTGAGCGACCCCGCGACAAACCCCACGGTCTGGCACGGCACCACCATCTTATCCGTCCGCAAGCACGGCAGGGTCGTGGTCATCGGCGACGGGCAGGTCACGCTCGGCAATACCGTGGTCAAGGCTAACGCGCGCAAGGTGCGGCGCGTGGGCGGTCCGACGGCGAACGTGATCGGCGGGTTCGCCGGCGCGACCGCCGACGCCTTCACCCTGTTCGAGCGGCTGGAGACCAAGCTGGAGAAGCACCCCGGCCAGTTGACCCGGGCCTGCGTCGAGCTGGCCAAGGACTGGCGCACCGACCGCTACCTGCGCCGGCTGGAGGCGATGATGATCGTCGCCGACAAGGACGTGTCCCTGACGCTGACCGGCACCGGCGACGTGCTGGAGCCTGAGGACCAGCTGATCGGCATCGGCTCGGGCGGCTCGTTCGCCCTCGCCGCCGCCCGCGCGCTGATCGACCGCGACGACATGGACAGCGAAGCCATCGCAAGGCGGGCCATGGAGATCGCCGCGGGAATTTGCATCTACACGAATAACAACTTCACGATCGAAACGCTGTGACCGCCTTCTCCCCTCGCGAGATCGTTTCCGAACTTGACCGCTTTATCGTCGGCCAGACCGACGCCAAGCGCGCCGTCGCCATCGCGCTGCGCAACCGCTGGCGCCGCCAGCAACTGCCCGATGCGCTGCGCGACGAGGTGCTGCCAAAGAACATCCTGATGATCGGCCCGACCGGCGTCGGCAAGACCGAGATCGCGCGCCGCCTTGCGCGGCTGGCGCAGGCGCCGTTCCTGAAGGTGGAGGCGACCAAGTTCACCGAGGTCGGCTATGTCGGGCGCGACGTCGACTCGATCGCCCGCGACCTGCTGGACATCGCGATGGCCATGACGCGCGAGAAGCTGCGCAAGGACGTGGCGGCCAAAGCCGAGCTTGCGGCGGAGGAACGGGTGCTGAACGCGCTGGTTGGCGACAACGCCAGCGACGGCACGCGCCAGGCCTTTCGCAAAAAGCTGCGCGACGGCGAGCTGAACGACAAGGAGATCGAGATCGAGGTCGCCGATACAGGTGGTAGCGGGGGAATGCCGATGTTCGACGTGCCGGGCATGCCGGGCGCGCAGATGGGCATGCTCAACCTTGGCGACATGCTGGGCAAGGCGATGGGCGGGCGCACCAGGACGCGCCACCTGACCGTCGCGCAGTCCTACGAAGTGCTGATGATCGAGGAGTCGGACAAGCTGGTCGACAACGAACGCGTCGTGCGCGAGGCGATCGAGGCGGTGGAGCAGAACGGCATCGTCTTCCTCGACGAAATCGATAAGATCGCGGGGCGGTCGGAGTACAAGGGCGGCGGCGATGTCAGCCGCGAGGGCGTGCAGCGCGACCTGCTGCCGCTGATCGAAGGCACGACGGTGCAGACCAAGCACGGCCCGGTCAGGACCGATCACATCCTGTTCATCGCCTCGGGCGCGTTCCACATGGCAAAGCCCTCGGACCTGCTGCCCGAGCTGCAGGGCCGCCTGCCGATCCGCGTCGAGCTGAAGCCGCTGGTCGAGGCCGACTTCAAGCGCATCCTGCTCGAACCCGAGGCCAGCCTCATCAAGCAATACATCGCGCTGCTGAAGACCGAGGGCGTGGACCTCGTCTTCACCGACGATTCCATCGACGCGCTGGCGCGATTGTCGGTCGAGATCAACGGCAGCGTCGAGAACATCGGCGCCCGCCGCCTGCATACCGTGCTGGAACGCCTGCTGGAGGAGATCAGCTTCGCCGCCGCCGACCAGTCCGGCCAGACGATCACCATCGACGGCAATCTGGTTCAGGAACGCATCGGATCTCTGGCGAAGGACACGGATCTCAGCAAGTTCATCCTGTAAAAGGGAATCGCAACCTGTGCGGCCCGGAAGGCAGTCGACAACATAGTGTCGTAATATTTTAAAGTTACAAACGCCTCCCCCGCAAAATATTCTGCGGGGGAGGCGTTTTCACGCTTGCATTAGAGATTTGAGATTGCATAAATGAAAACGCCGCTCGGGAACGGTTGGAGCCAACCCGAGCGGCGTTTTGCAACTCCTATCACGAGGCTATCATGATTGAGCACGTTAAACCTACGGCACGAATACCAGCAGTTCAAGGGTCGTTTGGGCCACGTCTTTTGTCGTACACCACACAACTCCCGGCGGGGTCTCTTGAAACGATCGTTGGCCACGATCCCAGATCGAAACAATGGAAGCGATTGCCCGATGACATAGCTAATATATATGAACACTTGCAGCGTGCGACAACTAAGCAGCGGCTCGATTCAATTATTCGCTACATACGCTACCGCTTCATGGAGCGTTCAATCGTTGTTGGTGCTTTTCCTGCAATTTCTATTGCCGTCCAAAACAGTACGCCGTTTGAGCCATATAGTTCTATTTCAGACAGTGGAGTTGGTGTTTTACAATTCGACCTTTCGCGCCGCAATCTTAGGATCGTAGTTGACGGTCTTGGTAGAGCTTCGGCTAGCCTAGAATTGGTGGAACTCGCTGAATCAGATGACTTAATGCCAGATGCTAAGGTAGCGCTTCAAAGCCTTTTGAAGGATTTTTCTCTGCCAACCGTATTTTATATGCCTGCTCCGGGAACGCCTCCTCTCAGCCTTAGAGAAATGCAGCAGCTATTTCATGATTTCAATTTTAAGGTCACTGCAGTACCGGCTCGTATTGCTATAGCTCTCGACCATTCAGACCTCTATATTGGGCTTGCTAATCGAATAGGTGAGTCAAACCCAATCCAAGTCCATGGCGGTATGGAAGTTAAAGCAGCCTCATTGGGCAAGAAGTCGACTGCAATCGTCGTCCAGCAAAATCTAGTGAGATTTGTCCGGGCGGCTACTGAGGGGGAACGATTTATAGAAGGTACATCCAACAGCGACTTGAAGGAGCCGAATCTCACGGATGAAACTCGGGAAGCGTTTGAGGAGGGAATTATAAAGTTTTTGGATGCGTTTTCTGCGAGTATGGGGCCGGAGAAATTCAAAGATCGTGAAGGTCTCCATTTGACGGCGCCTGGATGGGGTTCTCTCGGATTGATTTATCACGATCTGGCCGAACGACTGAAGGTTCCTGATGTCCCGTCAGCCGCAGCCAAGATCGGTAAGCTGAATTGGACGCGTTCTGCTGATATGTGGAAGAATATCGTTCGTGAGCGTGATGACAAGGAAGGTAATAGGGTACTTGGTCTCGCAGCAGGCGGAGCCCAGAACCGCCGTTATCTTACAAACGCTGTCCGACACTATCTTGGTTTGGATACTCTTTTGAAAGAAAAAGGTTTCTCAGATGATAAGGAACCTGACGAGTTAGTTTATTCGCCCGCTGCGAAAAGCGTTGATGAGGAGAACTAATTATGAAAGGAGGTTCATTTCACCGCTCTCGGTGCAGGGCTTTAACACCTTCGGATGCAGCCTTGATCAAAGGAATGCTGTCCAGAGGTGATCTGCAGAGCAATATAGCGGCATTCTTTGGGGTAAACGGAGGACGCATTTCGGAAATCAATACGGGAAGGCGCTATTCGTCGATTCAGCCAGTTTACGAAGAATTACCTCCTCCTGGTCCGTACAAGGTCCACTAACTACCACCGGGTATCCCAGGTTTGCCTAAGCAGCCTGGGATATTCTCTGATTATTAATGATATGATGGTCACCTTACTTATTCTGTAACGCAAGATTTAAGGTCATAATGATTATTGGGGTTGAAACAACCGCTCCGCCCCCGCCGGAGCCGACGGAGGACGACATTCGCCGCCTGCTCGACGCGTTCTACGACCGTGTCCGCGCCGATCCGCTGATCGGGCCGGTGTTCCTGCGCGCGCTCGGCACGACCGCGGAGGACTGGGCGCCGCACATGGCGCGGCTGAACGATTACTGGTCCAACGTCATGCTGCGCACAGGGCGCTACCGCGGCAACATCCTGCACACCCACCAGCGCTTGCCCGATCTGCAGCCCGAAATGTTCGACCGCTGGCTGGCGCTGTTCGGCAACACCTGCGCCGAAATGCTCGACCCGGCGCTGGCCGAGAACTTCAGACAGCGCGCCAACCACATCGGCAAGAACTTGCGGGCCAGTTTGTTCGGCCGGGTGTTGTAACGTAGCGCCGTTGGCGCGATCACTCACCGCGTGGGAGACGCACACATGGAAAAGGTAAAACTCGGCAGCCAGGGCGCGACCGTGTCGCGCATGGGGCTTGGCTGCATGGGCATGAGCGAATTCTATGGCGAGCGCAACGACGAGGAATCCTCGGCGACCCTGTTGCGCGCGCTCGACCTCGGCATCACCTTCCTCGACACCGCCGACATGTACGGCATCGGCGACAACGAGGAACTGATCGGCAGGACGGTAAAATCGCGCCGCGACGAGGTGTTCCTCGCCACCAAGTTCGGCAATGTACGGAAGAAGCAGGATCCGTCCTTCTTCGCCCTCAGCGGCACGCCCGAGTACGTGAAGTCGGCCTGCGACGCGTCGCTGCAGCGCCTTGGCCTCGACCACGTCGACCTTTACTACCAGCACCGCGTCGACCCGAACACCCCGATCGAGGAGACGGTCGGCGCGATGGCGGACCTGGTGCGGGCGGGCAAGGTGCGCTACCTCGGCCTGTCCGAGGCTTCGTCGGCGACGATCCGCCGCGCGCACGCGGTGCATCCCATCACCGCGCTGCAGACCGAGTATTCGCTGTGGGAGCGGCACGTCGAGGCCGAAATCCTGCCTACGGTGCGCGAGCTGGGGATCGGCTTCGTGCCGTACAGTCCGCTCGGGCGCGGCTTCCTGACCGGCACGATCACCGGCAAGGGCGACCTGCCGGCGAACGATTTCCGCGCCTCGCGCTATCCCCGCTTCACGGACGAGGCGCTGGACCGGAATCAGGTGCTGGTCGGGCGGGTAAAGGCGATTGCCGCCAGGCGCGGCGTCACGCCGGGGCAGCTGGCACTGGCTTGGGTGCTGGCCAAGGGCGACGATCTGGTGCCCATACCCGGCACCAAGCGCCGCAAGTACCTCGAGGAAAACGCGGCTGCCGCCGAAACTCACCTGTCGCAGGCCGAGGTGGCCGAACTGGAAGAAGCCGTGCCACAAAGCGAGGTTGCGGGCGAACGCTACACCGAAGCGGCCATGAAGGCGATCGACCGGTAGAGTCAAACCGCCGTTCCGGTGCGGGGCATCCCATGCGGGGCATCCCATGCGGGGGCATTCCCGGCCCGATCCGGACCCCGCTCCAGGTCAGCGGCGGGCCCAGCCTGGAGAAGCTGAGGCAGTTCGGCGGCCAGACCTCGATCGACCGCGCCAGCCGGCGGAACTCGCCTCGATCTGCGTCCAGCTGGCCGCCGACGGTGCCAGCTATGCCACGGGGAAGGTGTATTGAAGGGGGGCAGCCTTGAGAGTTTGGCGCGTTCCCATCAACCTTCAATGCAACAGCTTGTCGCACTCCTGCATCGCCTCGTCGTATTTGCGGGTGTTCTCGACGTTGAAAGAACGGTCGTCGAACCCGGCTAGCCGCGCCGCCGCGGCCTTGCGCAACAAATCACGCAGTGAGCGCGTTACATTGCCAAAGGTCCACCCTTCGACAGGATTTGCCCGTGACGCAGCCTCGCATCGCTCCCAAGCTGGTTTATGCCTTTGTCGCGCTTCTGGCGCTCGCGCCACGGGGGGCTTGGGCCGCGGCGGACGCCGAGAAGGTAACTAGCGGCTCTGGCCCGTCGGACTCGCCAAGCGGCGATTCCGCGCAGGAGCAGCGCCGCGCGAACCACATCGAAGGGCACATTGCCTTCCTGAAGGCCGAGCTGATGGTCACCGCCTCGCAGGAAGACGCCTGGAGCAAGGTAGCGGATGCCATGCGCGACGACGTGACCGAGTACGAGCAGATGGCCACCAAGTACCCGCAGTCCCAAACCGAGCCGACGGCGTTGCAAAGCCTGAACGAACGCGGCGATTTCGCGGGGTTACGCGCCAAAGGCGAAGTGCGCTTCCTCGCGGCGTTCAACCCGCTCTACGCCAGCTTCTCGCCTAGGCAGAAGCAGGTCGCGGACGATCTGTTCGCCAGCCATGACGACGAGTGAGCGAGGACAAGGCATGAAACTTCCTCTTTGCAGCAGAACCAGATCCATGCTGATCCTTGCCGGTGCCGTCGCGGCGCTATGCGGGGTGGGCTGTGTCCCCGTTGCCTCGCAAGGCTATTACCCGCCCGGTGCTTACGCGCCGGGGGTCGCCGCTTACCCTTATCCCGATTACCCATGGTACTACGGTCCTGAAGTCGATATCTACGGCGGCTACGGACGCGGCGGTTACGGCGGGTATCGCGGTGGTGGCGGATACCGCGGCGGCGGCGGATATCGCGGCGGCGGCGGGTACCGTGGCGGCGGCTTTCGCGGCGGCGGTGGTGGCCATGGCGGAGGCGGTGGCCATCGCTAAACGCTTGTCAGGGCACCGGGTCCAATCCGCTGCCGCCCCAAGGGTGGCAACGGCAAATGCGTAGGAGGGCAAAACGGCCGCCTTTAATCGCGCCGTGACGCCGGACGGCCTCGGTGGCGTACGTCGAGCAGCCGGGAGCAAAGCGGCAGACGCCGCAACAGAACATCGCTCCCAGCGTCAACTGGTAGATGCGGATCAGGATCAGCAGAGCGTATTTCATTTCGCGTCGTTCAATTTGCGGATGATACCGAGTCCCTTGCACGCAAAGTGCAGATCACCGCGCAGTTCGTCATACGAACGCGTCAGCGTGCCCGCCCTGCCGATCAGCACCAAATCCAGCGGCTTGTCTTCATGTTCGCCCAGTACCTCGCGCGCGGCCTCGCGCAGGCGACGGCGGGCTCGGTTGCGCTTGACAGCATTGCCGACCTTGCGTGACACGGTAAAGCCCAGCCTCAGGTTGGCTCCTGGTGAAGCAGGCTCGGCATCGCGACTCTGCACGATGATGCCGGGCGTCACCCATTTGCGATTGGTCGCGGCGACAGCCAGGAACTCGGCACGCTTCCTCAGCCTGCCAAGAGCCATCGAACTCTACGCCGAAAGCTTCTTGCGGCCGCGTGCGCGGCGGCGGTTCAAAACGTTGCGGCCACCGACAGTGGCCATGCGAGCGCGAAATCCATGCCGACGCTTGCGGACAATCCGGCTCGGCTGATACGTCCGCTTCATCGGACACTCCCATAACTGATAAAGTGAAGCGGCTTGTATAGGACGGGCAGGAGAGGCAAGTCAACAAGGGCGAACCCTGCAGGCGATCCTGCTTAAAAGAACGCTTTACAGAAAATTAACTTTCTGTAAACTGAGCTAATGTTCGAGCATCTGGAAACCAGCATGGGGACGGGCACTTTCGGACGCCGCGCCGCAAGCGAGTCAGGCCGTCGTGTCGACGACGCCTGCGTGCGTGCATTCGCCCCTGCCATGCGGGCCGGCAATGCCGAAATGATGCGAGGGCTGGCGCGCCTTGTCGCCCTTCCCCTTTGCGAAGTTCCGGCGCCGGCGCGGCCGGTGCTGATCGCCGACATCCGCAAGCGGCATACGACGATGCCGTCGGGCCGGGAGATCAGCCACCGCATGCAGCGCTACATGGAGCGCGCCTTGATGCAGGCGCGACTGCATCTGATGGGCGATCCCGGTGCGCGGGGCGAGTTCGAGCTTGCTGCCCGGCAGTATGCAGACCGTCTGGACATCCGCCGCAGGCTTGCGGCAACGCATTTTGCCCAGCTCGAGTCCGATGCCCGGACATTGCCCGGCGCGCTGGAATGGTGCGAACGGCTGGTCACGAAGCATACCCCTCAGGAACTGGAAAGGCTGTGCCTGGGGCAGGCCGCTTCCCGTTTGAATGCCGCCGCGCGCGAGCATGCCGATACGGGTTCCCTGATTTCGGTGCTGGAGGCCACGGCGTCATTTCTGTCGGCGGAAAACGGCCCTACGCTCTATGCCCTAGAAAGGGTTCGCCGCGTTCTTGGTGCGGGCTTGGCCAAGGAAGGCGGCGCCAACGGTTCGGCGGGCGAACTCCGTTTCCGGCCGCGCCGGTTCGCATAGTGGTGAAACTGGATCGGCCTCGCCGCCTCAGCGCAGCTGAAAGCCGATCTTTACCGTTTCCTGCACGCGGTAAAGCCAGTTTCCGCTGGCGTCGAGCAGGCCGGTTTCCATCGGCGACTTGTCCGCTTCCATGACGGTGCAGCTTTCGGGCATCAGCACATGGTCGCCCACGCTGTAATCGTAGTAGCCGCCTTGCGGACGGGTTGATGGTGCCTTTGCCATTGCCACGTACCTGTAGTTAGCCATTCCGAGTCCCCTTCTGTTCCGGTTTGCCCTACGAGGCTTCTCCCCGCGCCATGATTAATCTTGTACGACAAAATTAGTTAATTCGGGATTTCGTCGTCCGGAAGAAAACGGGTCGGCAGGTGGCTCCGCCGGAAATCGGCTTCGTCGCGGGCGGAGGCGTATCCGGGATGCAGGCATTCGACGCCCGCCGCGGTTGCGAGCCAGAGTTCGCAATTGTTCATGCGCGGCAGCGCCTCAACCCAGTCGAGCGTCTGGCCGGCATGGACCATCGCAAGCACTCTTGTGGTCGAGCGGTGTCCCACGACAATCGCAAGTTCGGCCGAAGGCACTGGCCGCAACCGTTCCGCATCAAAGCTTCGCAGAACCTCCAGCAAGCCGGGCAGCGTAGTGCCGTCGATCACGCGTCCGAACAAGCCGGGCTCATCCGGTGTCGGCCGAAACTCGCGAGGGAGAAACCGGATTTCCCCGATGCGGGTATCCTCGATCAACGGCGCGACGTCCAGCCCGCTTCCCGCAAGGGATTGCGACGCTATCTGCCAGGTCCGCGAGGCACGAACATGTCCGGACGCGAACGGTACGACGGCGCGTACGCCCAAATGGCGCGCGAGCGCGAGCAGGCGCGGGCCGATCCGGCTTGCCTGTGCCACGCCGTCCGGGTGGAGGGGAGTCGCGGGGTCGTCCGTCCCGCCCTCGATGTTCTTGCCGGTCGCCGCGTGACGGAGGAATACAATCGGCATGCTTGGCCTTTGCTGGGCGGTGGCGCGTTCGCCGCGGTCGTGACGAATGAACCACGGGCAGCCCTACGTTAGAGTTCGACGCACCATGGCAGCAAACACTTCTTTTCGCGCAAGCGCCCGTATATGTTCGAGCGCATGACTCTAGGAATTCGTACCTTTGACCCGAAGGCCAACCTCGGCGATCCTTTGTTCAAGGCGCTGGGTCATCCGGCCGCCGCTCCGGGGATTTGCGATTGGGTCGGAAAGCTGGCGGGGATGGGACGGCTTGCCGTCATCGACCCGCTGGGGCAGTTCTCGTCGCTTGCCGCGCTTTACGACGTTTCATCGCTGAAGGTCGAGGGCCGCTATGTACAGAAGATCGAGGCTCTCTGGGCTGACGGGGCTCCTGAGTCCGGCGATGCCGGACCCCCGCCGCGTTCCCTGCTGGATCTCGAGCATACAAAGGCCGACGCGGTGCTGCTGGCGGCGTTCGACGACGACCACTACCGCCGTGCCATCGCGCCGCTTCTGCCGGAAGGGCTGCCCCTTCTCTCGTTCGACGAACTGCGGCTTGGCGCGCGCTACCTGACCAACAGCAGGCGCTACCTCGACCCTTTGAACTTCGCGACCAACTTCGCACTGTTCCGCGCCGGCGAGGGTCGGCGCTCGGTGGTGCGGACCGCCAACTACTGGTCCGGCTACGGCGCGGTGGAGCCGCGCCTGATGCTGATCCTGTTCGGCGGCGACGGAACCCGCCTTGCCGAATGGGAAGAGCCGTTGCGGCCGCGCCAGAGCATCGTTCTTGACGCCGAGCAGGTCCGCAGGCGTTTCGGCCTTCCGGCGTTCAGCGGCATGCTGATGATCCATGCGGTCGGGGTCGCCGGGCATGGCGAGGTCAAATATGTGCTGGACGACGTCGACGAGGGCGGGCGCGACCCGGCGCTGACGCACGACACGAACAGCTGGCCCGCGCAGTTCTACTGCGGCCTTCCCGCGCCGCGAGAGGGCGAGTCCATTCGGCTATGGCTGCAGAACGTCCATCCCGGCCCCATACCGCGCAAAGCTTTGAGCCTCGGCCTCATGGGGCACGAAGACACGGTGGCGATCGACGAAGAGATTGCCGGCTTCGGCACGCACTGCCTGAAGGTGGAAACTCTGTTTCCCGACAAGGCCTGGCCGGCGCAGTTCGAACTGACCGCAGGCCACCACATCGTTCGCCCGCGGTACGAGATCGTGAGTGCGACGCCGCGAGGCGGCGCTACCGTGACCTTCGCGCACATGAATGTCGAAAGGATCGACCTGCGCCCCGATCCCGCGATCGCCAAAGCCGCCCCGCTGATCGGCAAAGGCTACATGCTGCCGGCGCCCATCCTGCCGCTCGGCAAGTTCCGCAACCTCGCCATTCCAACGCCCGCCGCGCGGGGGCAAATCCGGCTGCCGCTCGCAATCAGGGTCTATGGCAGTGACGGCACGCCGGTGCTGGAGCGGCCACTGGGCGTCCTCGCGCGCGATGCGCTGCCCGAAATCGATGTCAACTCCCTGCTCGGCGAAGCGAATGCCGGAGACGAGTTCGAGGGTCATTTCGAGCTTATCTACGACCATGAGCACGGAATCGACGTCGATGGCTGGCTGCATGCCTTGTTCCGCTATATCCGCGTCGACGGCGGCCAGATGGGAGACAGCAGTTTTGGCGCGCATGTCTTCAACATCCCGGTCACCCTGGGCAGCGAGCCCAAATCGTACTCCGGAAAGGCGCCGGGACTCTCGACGCGGCTGTTCGCCAGAGCGGCGCCGGCGCCTCTGGAGACGTTTATTCATCTGATCTACCCCTCGTCGGGCAAATGGCGCCCCCAGTCATCGACTTCGATCGCCCTCTACGACGCCAACGGCGAGGAGATCGGGCAGACATCGCTCGAAATACCTCTCAACGGCTCACGGTTCCTAACGGCGTCCGGCCTGT
This sequence comes from Alphaproteobacteria bacterium, assembly GCA_965199265.1. Taxonomy (GTDB): domain Bacteria; phylum Pseudomonadota; class Alphaproteobacteria; order CALMVH01; family CALMVH01; genus CBDAQV01. Next base: position 331,339 of record CBDAQV010000001.1, read on the forward strand.
TCGCGGAAAGCGCGCTGCAGCAAGCCGGCCCGTCCGGGTACATGCAGGTTTCCGACCGCACCTGCCGCCTGTTCGGCTACCACGGGGTGATCGGGGCCGACGGGCAGTTCGCCCTCGACCACATGTTCGGGTTCTAGGACTTGGCGCGCCGCCCCTACCGCAACGTCGCGGCGCTTTGCCTGGCGCTTCTGCTGACCTTGCCCCTGCCGGCCATGGCGGCGGGCTCGGGCGTGGTCGTTGCCAGTTCGGGAAGCAAGGACAGTGTCCGTTTCGCCGAATGGCAGGAGTTCCGGCGCAACGTCGACGACAGGAGTAGCGGCTCGCTGCTGCTCGACTACCTCATCTTCGGTGAGCTGGGTTCGGCGCAATCCATGCTCCAGGCGGTCATGACCGGCAGGGCGAGCATCGGCGGCTTCGGTTGCGGGGGCATCACCGCGGCCATTCCCGAACTGGCCGTGCCGCAAATGCCGTTCCTGTTCGCCAGCCGGGAAGAAGCCGATTTCGTCTTCGATCGTTTCCTGACGCCGATCTACTCGGACATCCTTGGCTCGCACGGACTGGTCCTGCTGCGCTGGACCGATTTCGGGTTCATGGAACTTTATTCAAGGGAACCGGTGCGTTCGCCTTTCCAGCTTGCGGGCAGGTCAGTCCGCACAGTCGGCAATATATCGGGTCCCGAAATGCTAAAAGCGGTCAGGGCCATCCCGGTCGAAGTCGGAATCGGTGAAATCGCCGACTCCAGCCAGAGCAACAAGCTGTTCGGCAGCGTCGGCACCTTGCAGAACTACGAGCGCGTGCAATCCACTTTCCCCTATGTCACCAATACCGAGCATTCCTATAACTGCGGCGTGATCGTCGCCAACAAAGGCTGGTTCGACTCGCTGGCGCCTCAGGAACGCGACATCCTGCGCGCCTCATACCCTAAAATCGCCGACATGCGCGGTGCGCTGCAGGCCGAGGAAATGAGCCTCAGGATCAGGCTGGAGACAAAGGGCAGCGTGTTCCTGGCGCTGTCGGCGGAGGAACACAATGCGTGGGCTGCGGCGGCCTTGCCCCTTTACCCTACCATACTGAAGCAGGCCGGCGGGCGTGCCGTCGAGATCTATGACCTGATCCGGGCTGGCAAGCAGGCGTTCCTGCGAGAGCCGGCCTCAAGCCCCTTTCACTGACATTGCGCATTTTTCGATGGGTAAGTACGAAAAAACTTTCATGCCGGCGCGATCGGTGGTTTAATGTGACCAAATCGTGTCGGGGGACTTCGATGAACAATGATCGTAACGAGATAGTCAACGATCTGAGGCTTAGAGAAGCCGCGGAAGCTATGAGCAAGCTTTATAGCGAAAAAGGTTCGGCTGGCTACAAAGCTTTGATAAAAGTTGTTTCCACACCTGCTAACGGCAGTGGTTCCAGAAACTTCGATTTGTGATTTTCCAGCCTGTAAAAAAAAGGGCGGCCTCTTCAGGCCGCCCTTTTTTTGTGGTTGTAGTCAGACGCGGCTGATCGAACCGCGTTTGTCGGCAGAGTCGTTCTTGGAATCGCGCAGAGCATCCTTCATCCCGCCCATCGCATTCTGGGCCTTGCCGGTTTCACGCATTGCGGCGCCTTCAGTTTTGAGCTTCACGTCACCCGTGAGTTTCCCTGCCGCTTCACGAAGATTGCCTTCAGCCTGGCGGAACGCACCGTTTACCCTATCCTTGTCCATGAAAATCTCCTTTAAGTACATATTATACAACCCCAAATACGCCCGAATTGTTCCCGGCAGCAGACCTGGCAAGCTTGACTCAGCTTTTGACCGGCACGCAATGGGTCAGGACCGAACACGCGCGCTTGGCTTGCAGTTCGTTCAGCCCGGTCAGTTCCGCGCGGTAGGCGTGGCGGTGGCGGGCGTGAAGCGCAACGGATACGGGATGCGCCGCGCCGCGCACGTCCTGGGGCAGGGTGGCGACGGCTTTCTGCAGGATTGCGTCGCTTACCAAGCGGCTTGAATAAGTCCCGATCTCGACTCCCCAGGTAGGGTTTCGGCCTGCCTGGGGTGCGGAGTAGGAAGGGTTATGCATCGGTGCGCGAGGAGCGAGCGGGGCCGCAGGCGCTTCCGAAGCGTCGGCATCGCCTTGCGCAGGGGCTTCCGGCTTGAGCGGAGGCGGCGGCGATGTCACTACCGATGGTGACGGCGACGTCAGGTCGGCTTCGGTGACCGCCAGCGTTGCGGGCCCTGCAGAAGGGGTTGCGCGCACGGGCGGAGGCGTGGTCGCCGGGTAGCCGGCGCTGCTTGCGGTCTGCAAGGCGGCGGGGGTTGGCGACGGCATACCGGGCAGCGGCGCCGCAACGATTGCGGCAGGCGAAGCTGGAGAACCCTCGCCGCCTTCTACATCGTCGCCGGCTTCGGACAGGTCCACGCCATCGACCTTGCCTGCGGGGGCCGCCAGCCGGGCGATGGAGTTCTCGGCCGCCAGTTGCGGCTTTTCCGGTGGCGGCGCGGCGGTGTCCAGTGGAGCGCTGGCAATGGTCTCCTGCATGGCGCCCGAAGCCGGCGGCTGTCCGCCAACACGGGAAAACCCGTCATCCAGAAGGCCTGCCATGTAATTGTCGCGTGCCACCGCGCTGCTGCCGCCGAAGACGACCGCAATCAGGCGATGCCCGTTTCGTACCGCCGAGGCGGTCAGGTTGAACCCCGAAGCGCGGATAAAGCCGGTCTTGATCCCATCCATGCCGGGATAGCGGCTCATCAGGTGGTTGTGATTGGGATGGTTGATTCCATTGTAAGTGAACGAGCGCGTCGAGAAGTACCGGTAATACTTTGGGAAGCGCTGGATCGTCGCCTCCGCGAGCACAGCCATGTCGCGCGCGGTGGTCAGCTGTTGCGGGTCGGGCAGGCCGTTCGGGTTGTTCCAGTGCGTGTTAGTCATGCCGAGGCTGTGCGCACGGCTGGTCATCATCTGCGCGAACTGCGCCTCGCTGCCGCCGATGTTCTCGGCCAGCACCATGGCACAGTCGTTCGCCGACAGCGTCACTGCCGCCAGCACGCAGCTCTGGACGCTGATCGTGCTGCCCGGGCGCAGGCCCAGCCTGCTGGGCGCCTGCTCGGCGGCGAGCTGCGTAACGGAAAGTGGCGTCGATAGCGACAACCGCCCTTGGCTCAGCGCCTCGAAAGTCAGATACAGCGTCATGATCTTGGTCATCGACGCCGGATACAGCTGCACGTCCGGGTTGCGGGCGTTGAGGATCCGGCCGGTGCCGGCATCGACCACGATGAATGAATCAGCCGATTGAGCGCGGGCGCTTTCCCCCAGCAAAGGCAGCGCGAGGACGGAGCAAACCAGGGCAAGGCAGTTTCTCAAGGCGAAGGCACGAAGCATGCACTGTCTCAACCGTTTGCCTCCTGCTGATGCGGCTGGCAGCTTAAGTAGCGTTATGGTTAACAAGGTGCAAAGAAAATGGGAGGGAACAGCGACAAGGCGCGGTGTATTCTTGCGCGAAGCGCATATATTGTAGCGAAGCGGTCAGGCCAAAGCGGGGCAGGGCCCGCGGATAAAGGCTTCGATCAGGGATGCGCATGTCCGACCACGACAAGAACAAAGAGGGAGCGGGCGGGCCGGATAACGAGTCGGGTACCGGCCTTGCGGTCAAGCCCAAGCCCAAGGTCAAGAAGCCATCGCTTTACAAGGTCCTCATGCTGAACGACGACTACACGCCGATGGAGTTCGTGGTGCACGTCCTGGAGCGATTCTTCCGCAAGAACCGCGAGGAAGCGACCAAGATCATGCTGAACATCCATCGGCGCGGCGTCGGCCTGTGCGGCGTCTACACCCATGACGTGGCGGAAACCAAGGTCAACCAGGTCATGGAGTTCAGCCGCAAGCACCAGCACCCGCTGCAATGCACGATGGAGCGCGAATAACTGTTTGCCGCAACTCTTAACACCGGCGCATCCGCTTCCCATATTCCTTGAACACAGCGAGACGGTGACTCCCGGCGCAGCCAAGCTTCTCTTAACCATGAGGGCCTAGACTGGACGCCAAGGACCGGACCGCAGGAGGGGTGAACATGCTATCACGCAACTTGGAACAGACACTGCACCGGGCCCTGGCCGAAGCGAACGCCCGGCACCACGAATATGCCATGCTGGAGCACCTGCTGCTGGCGATGACCGAGGACCAGGACGCGGTGGGCGTGCTGAAGGCCTGCGGCGTCGACCTTGTCAAGCTGCGCAAGGACCTTTCCGATTACATCGACACCGAACTGACGGACCTCGTCAGCGATTCGGGCGAGGAGGCCAAGCCGACCGCCGGCTTCCAGCGCGTGCTGCAGCGCGCCGCGATCCACGTCCAGTCCTCCGGCCGCGAGCAGGTGACAGGGGCCAACATGCTGGTCGCGCTGTTCTCCGAGCGCGAAAGCTATGCTGTGTATTTCCTGCAGGGGCAGGACATGACCCGGTTCGACGCGGTCAATTTCATCTCGCACGGCATAGCCAAGGTGCCGGGACAAGGCGAGCCGAAGCGTGCGCAGGGCGCGGTCGAGGCGGAACAGCCGTCGGCCGAAAAGCCGAACAAGAAGGGCAACGATGCGCTGGAAAGCTACTGCATCAACCTCAACAAGAAGGCCTTGTCGGGCCGCATCGACCCGCTGATCGGCCGCGAAAGCGAGATCGAGCGCACGATCCAGGTGCTGTGCCGCCGTTCGAAGAACAACCCGCTCTATGTGGGCGATCCCGGCGTCGGCAAGACCGCGATTGCCGAAGGCCTCGCCCGCCGCATCGTGCACGGCGAAGTGCCCGAAGTGCTCAAGGATGCGACCATCTTCAGCCTGGACATGGGCGCGCTGCTGGCCGGCACCCGCTACCGCGGCGATTTCGAGGAGCGGCTGAAGGCCGTCGTCAACGAGATCGACGCGCTGCCGGGCGCAATCCTGTTCATCGACGAGATCCACACCGTAATCGGCGCGGGTGCGACCAGCGGCGGGGCGATGGACGCCTCCAACCTGCTGAAGCCGGCGCTGGCCAACGGCCAGCTGCGCTGCATCGGCTCGACCACCTACAAGGAATACCGCGGGCACTTCGAAAAGGACCGCGCGCTGGTGCGGCGTTTCCAAAAGATCGACGTCAACGAGCCCTCGATCGAGGACGCGGTCAAGATCCTGACCGGGATCAAGCCGTACTACGAGCAGCACCACAAGGTCCGCTACACCGGCGAGGCGATCAAGGCGGCGGTCGAGCTGTCGGCGCGCTACATCGGCGATCGCAAGCTGCCGGACAAGGCGATCGACATCATCGACGAGGTCGGCGCGGCGCAGATGCTCCTGCCGGAGAACCGGCGCAAGAAGACCATCGGCGTCAAGGACATCGAGGCGGTGATCTCCAAGATCGCGCGCATCCCGGCCAAGACCGTCAGCCGCGACGACAAGGAAACGCTGCGCAACCTGACCACGACCTTGAAGACGCTGGTGTTCGGGCAGGACAAGGCGATCGATGCGCTGTCCAGCGCCATCAAGCTGGCAAGGGCCGGGCTGCGCGACCCGGAAAAGCCGATCGGCTCTTACTTGTTCTCAGGTCCCACCGGCGTCGGCAAGACGGAAGTCGCGCGCCAGTTGGCGCGGACGCTGGGCATCGAAGTCACGCGCTTCGACATGTCGGAGTACATGGAACGGCACACGGTCAGCCGCTTGATCGGCGCGCCTCCGGGCTACGTCGGCTTCGACCAGGGCGGCCTGCTGACCGACGCCATCGACCAGCACCCGCATCAGGTGCTGTTGCTGGACGAGATCGAAAAGGCGCACCCCGACCTGTTCAACATCCTGCTGCAGGTGATGGACTACGGCAAGCTGACCGACCACAACGGCAAGGCGGTCGATTTCCGCAATGTGATCCTGATCATGACGACCAACGCCGGCGCGGCGGACATGGCGCGCAACACGATCGGCTTCGAGCGCGAGGAGCGGACGGGCGAGGATACCGACGCGATCAACCGCACCTTCACGCCCGAGTTCCGCAACCGCCTGGACGCGATCATCCCGTTCGCGGGCTTGTCGACCGACATCGTCGGGCGCGTGGTGGACAAGTTCGTGATTCAGCTGGAGGAGCAGCTGGGCGACAAGGGCGTGACCATCACCCTGTCCGATCCGGCGCGAGAGTGGCTGGCGAACAAGGGCTACGATTCGCGCATGGGCGCACGGCCCCTGGCGCGCACCATCCAGGAGTTCGTCAAGAAGCCTCTGGCGGAGGAGCTGCTGTTCGGCCGTCTGTCCAAGGGCGGCGGCGTCCGCATCGACGTCGGCCGAAGGCAAGCTGACCTTCGAGTACGAGGAACCGAGGCAGCCGCCCAAGGCCGACGTGCAGGAAGAGCCGGAGGAGGTTTTGGAGTAGCTGGGTGACTTTTGGACCGACAGCTTACTCGTCATCCCGAACTCGTTTAGCGACTCATGGGACAGCCGACGCCCTGTTTACAACTCGACGAGTTTTGTTCGCAAAAATAGCGAAAGCCGAAGAATGGGTCCTGATCCACGCTGCTTCGCGGCTGTCAGGATGACAATTGTGTTCTAAGCTGGCCACCAGTGGCGAAAGCACTCATCTCGCTTAGGAGAAAGCCGAGCCACTCGACGTAACCATCCGTCCATCTTGCAACCGCTTCTCGCTGGACGCGGCAAGATCGCATAGCTGTGCCCGAACTGTCAGGGCTCCCCCGGTTGTATTTACGTTTTGCTAACGAATCGCTTGACGAAATCCTGACATTTGTTCAAGTTTCAAACTCATTCCCCCTGTGAGAAACGGATGGCCGATAACCGTACTCTGGCAATGCAGTTCCGGGGAGCGACCGAGGCGAACTCCACGCCTCAGGTCCGAACGGTCATGAAGCGAAGCCTGCATCCGTTGATTGTTGCCCATGTCTACGGGCGGTTCGTCAGCGGGTACTCGATGGAGGGTGACTCCACGATGCCCGCTCACGCCGGGGCCGTGCTCGTTCGCAGTTCGGCTCCGGCCTTTCAGCTCGGCCAGTTCAGGCGCGCAGGCGGCGTCGTTCTTGACATCGGTAATGACGATTATCTGAAACCCAGCCAATTCCTGGTCAGGGAAGCCTATCTTGGCAAGGCCAGCGAAGAGCAGCTTTGCCGACTGGACGAGGGCAGGCGGCTTGGGCTCGATCTCGTCTCGGCGCTGCCGCAGGCGCAAGGGTCGGACGAGGAGAGTTTTCGAAAAATCAAGGCAAGAATCGAGGCGCCCCTTGCCCTCGAACACGCGCCGCCGATGATTCAAAAAACGTACCCGGCGCTCGGCTGGATTCCTCCCTGCTTGGCGGCAGGCCCAAGGCCGGCTCGTCAAACATGGCTCTTACAAACAGTTGAATGACCAGCATGGAAAAGCCCAGCCCCTTCTCGCGTTTCATCAACTGGATGAGCAACGACGAAATGAAGCGAGCAAACCAGGCCAATAACAACGAAACCGTTCGGGAAGCGGTCCTGGACGTCGTGGGCTGGCGCTTCGAGCGGCTTGTGTTCGTGATCCATAACTCAGATTCCGGCGCCGCCGCCGGAAAAGGGTTGGTTCCCGCGCTGTGGGGCGACCTGGTGGCGCGCGACGGTATGCGTGACCAGATCGATACCTTCCGCGCCGCTGGCGGCGTCGCCCTCAACCGCAGATCGGTCGATGGCCTGCGCCCTACCGACTTCTTGGCAAAGCTGGCCTGCCAGGCGCGCGGCACCGCGCAGTGGGAACCGATCCTGGCGCGCATGCACGCGGTCCAGAGGCTCGGGCTTGTTTTCGACGAACGAACCCTTTCGCGCACCGCTCGCAGAATGCAGGCGTACGGAAGCAACGTCGTGAAGGAGCTGCGCCAGGAACTGGACGCTCCTGCCGGGTTTGGTCATGGATCCGGCAACGCCCGCTATCCTTGACGCATGACGACCGAACTCACCGCTTATATCATCCAGGGCCTGTGGCTGTTCTGGGCGCTGTGCTGGCTGGCCGCTTCGGTGCGCAACAAGAAGGCGCGCGACCGGGAGGCGACGTGGTCGCGGCTGCGCTACCAGATCGTGATCGCGGCGGGCGTGCTGCAGCTGTTCCTGGGCCTGCCTACGCTCGACAACGCCGACTCCGAGCTGTTCACCCGCTATCCGGGATTTCACATCGTCTGCGTCCAGCTGGTCGCCGCGGGCCTGGGCTGGGCGCTTTACGCGCGCTTTCACCTTGGAGCCAACTGGAGCGGGACCGTGCAGGTAAAACGAGACCACCAGCTGATCCGCAGCGGCCCCTACCGCTACACGCGTCACCCGATCTACTCCGGGCTGCTGCTTGCGTTCCTCGGCCTCGACCTGTTCCTCGACCGGTGGCTGGGCATTCCCGCCATCCTATTGTTGGTAGCCGGTTTCCGCATGAAGATCGCGCGCGAGGAAAAGTTCATGCGCCGGCAGTTCGGCCGCATGTACGAAGCCTACACCGCGGAGGTGCCCATGCTGCTGCCGCGTCTTTTCTAGGGAACGCACGCTCCGTGCCAGTGGTTGACTCGGCATATCAATCAGGGAGCTTTCCATGTCCTCAGGCGAAACAACCACCGATCACGACACCATCCGCGAATGGGTCGAAGCGCGCGGCGGCGTGCCGGCGACTGTCACCGCGACGGAGGAAGGCGAACACGCAGGCATCCTGCGGATCATGTTTCCCAAGGCCAAGCAGGCACACGACGACAATCTGGAACAGATCGAGTGGGAAGAGTTCTTCGAAAAGTTCGACGATTCCGAGCTGGCGTTCCTTTACCAGGACAAGACGGCGGACGGTAAGGAAAGCCGGTTTTTCAAGTTTGTCCACGGAGGGGAGCACAGGAAAGCAAAGGCGACCAAGCGCAAGTCGGCCTGATCTTCTTGTACTTTCGACTGTGTATTGTTAACCTGTTGTTTACCGACGGGGAAAAGTTGGATGGCTGATATGCGCGCGCAGATCCAATTGGCCAGGATTCAAGACGATGCGTGGCTGTGGGGCACCTTGGTTGCCAGATTGATGGAAGCAGATTTCCCGGAGGGGATGAAGGCAGCGCTTAGCGGTGTGGCCCGGGGAAGTCCCGGAGGCGCGGTAAAACGCCGCGCCGGCGAACTGATTGTCGGCAATTTGCAGTTGTTTGCCGAAAGCGACGTTCGCGAGGCGATGGACGCGGCGGTCACGGCGGCAATCTACTCGGCTCCCGACAGCGAAACGCGGGCGCGCGCGACCGAGTTCGTCGTCACGAACCTGGAGCGTCTGGCCGGCATAGACAGCAAGCTGGCGGCCGATAACTCCCGGTTTGCGCTGAGTTGGACAAAGCCGGGCAGCAAACTGGAACGCGAAGCCGCAACGATCTGGAGTCGGCTCAAGGTCCAGCAGCCCGGAAGGGAACGGGAAACGGCCTACTCCGAATCCATGCTGTTTGACGAGTCGCCCTGTTCCTCCGGGGTCAGGAGCGCCTGACGTTCTTCTGTGATCCTCGCTGGCGACGGCCAATAACGGGAACCCTCCTCGTGCCAGGCCGTTAGACCCTCGAACTCGAGGAGACAGTCATGGCAGTGAAATTGAAGCCCGTCGGAGAGCAGGTCGTTGTTCTTACCGGCGCGACCAGCGGCATAGGGCTGGCATCTGCCAAGCGTTTTGCGCGCGAAGGTGCCAAACTGGTGCTTGCCGCCCGAAACGAGGCGGAACTGAGCAAGCTCGTTGCCGAGATCACTGCTTCGGGAGGGGAAGCTGTTTCCCATGCGCTCGACGTAATGGACCGGGCGGAAGTTGAAAACCTGGCCCAGACCGCGATCAGCCGGTTTGGGCGCATCGACACTTGGGTCAACGACGCCGGAGTCGGGATCTGGGGCAAGCTGGAGGAGATCAGCGAGGACGACAACCGCCGCCTGTTCGACACGAACTTCTGGGGCCTCGTGAACGGTTCTCTGGTCGCGACCAAACACATGAAGGAGAGCGGCGGCGCTATCATCAACCTCGGCAGCGTCGCGTCCGAGGTCACTTTGCCGTACCAGTCGATGTACAGCGCTTCCAAGCACGCAATCTTTGGCTTTACGGACGGTTTGCGGCAGGAGTTGGCGATCGACAAGGCGCCGATTTCGGTGACCTTGATCCGGCCTGCAGCGATCGGCACGCCTTTCGGCGAGAAAGCAAAGAACTACCTGAAGCAGGAGCCGCAACTGCCGCCTCCCGTCTACGACGTGGAGGAGGTCGCGATCGGCATCGTTTACGCCGCGGGCAACTCCATCCGCGATGTGTACATCGGCGGCGGCGCGAAAATGATGACCGCGCTGAACAAGATCGCCCCGCGGGTCGTCGACTTTGTAGCCGAGAAGATCATGGTGAGGGCGGAGTTGAAAGGGGAGCCGGCGCGACCACGAAACGACAATCTGTTCGGCAGCGTGAGCGAAGGCAGGGAACGGGGTGAGCAGGTCAGCCACAAGCCGATGCCCAGCCTGTACACGCGCGCCCTGACCCATCCCGCCGCCGCGCTGAGCGTGCTGACGGGCGTGGTCGCGGTCGGCGCGGCGTTATCCTACGCGTTGGCTGAGCACAGGGCACAGCGAGGGTTCGGGGGCCACGCGCGCAAGGTCGCGGAAAACCTGGCCCACCACGCGGGCCGTTTCGGCGGACGCTTCAGTGATTATGCCGGACATGCCCGGAACCGGGCAGGCGATGCTTCGGATCAGGCTGGCCGTTTCGGCAACCGTTTCGCCGGCCGTCTCAGGGATTGGGCGGACGACGAAGTTTCTACTCGCGCGCTGAAGTACGGAAGGAAATATGGAAAGTGCGCGCAGCGCTGGGCCAAGGATCACAACTCGTTCGATTGAGGTGTGTTGCCTGGTGTCATTCCCGTCTCTCGAGGGATGACACTAGGTACGTAGCTTTAGTTCGCTTGCTGCCCTGCAAGCTCCAGCAGCTTTGTACCATCGCCTGAGATAAGGGCAACCAAAGGTATCAATTGTTCGAATTGCTCAAAGCGGCAGTGCGCAATGCCTTCGTTGCGGCAGTGCTCGGCAAGGTCGGCCTTGGCGAAAACGAAATCGGCCGCGCCTGCGGTGCAGAAGTCGGAGTTGCCGTTGCCGATCAAAACGCTCTTGCGGTTACGCAACCGCCCTAGGGCGGCGCATTTGCAGACTCCGGCTTCGACCGCGCAATCCTTGTCACCGTACGGGAACTCGACTGTGCAGCCCCCTTTGGCGATGAAGCCAAGGGTATTGCACAGAACATCCAGATTCTGGATCCCGTGCCGCGCGAAAACGTGACGGACCGCCACATCGAAGCCGTCGCTGACGACGGTCAGCGGCAGCCCGGCCTTCGTGGTTTCGGCAAGGAAGGCGGGAAAGCCAGGATCGATGGAGACGCCGTCCAGCAGCGTGACGACATCCGACTCGCCGGCGTGCAGCAGGGCGGTCTGACGCAGCCGCGCTTCGCGGCTGCCGAACTGCCCGGATGCCTGCGCCTCGTCGATGGCCTTCCACTCCGGCGTCGCAAACCGGTTCATGATCTCGGCAAGCGTGTCTTCGGACGAGATCGTGCCGTCGAAGTCGCATAGGATTTGCCAGCGCAAAACGTGACTCCCATCGTGGGGACCGGAGGCGCTTTCTAGCGATTGCGGTGGCATGTGTCCACGACGAAGGTTACACTGTCGTCCATGCTGATTGGGATGATCAAACGGCTGATTCCGATCGGCATGCTGACCTTCATCTGGCCGAACGGATCAATGTACCGCTTCGGCGAGATGGTGCCGAACGGGCCGCGCTTCGACATCGTGATTCGCTTCACCGATCCGTGGATCGTATGGAAGATCGCGTTGTTCCCCGAACTTTGCTTCGGGGAAGGCTACACGGACGGGCGCATCCTGTTCGAAAAAGGCAGCCTGCCCGAGTTCTTCGACCTGTGGGTCGCGAACGTGCAGGCGCGCAAGGCCGGTCCCGGTCTGCTTTCGCGGCTGCGGCTGACGGTTCTGCGCCGCCTCCAGCAATGCAATGATCGCCTGCGCGCCCGGCGCAACGTCGCGCACCACTACGATCTGTCGGACCTGCTGTACAAGCAGTTCCTGGACAAGGACCGGCAGTATTCCTGTGCCTATTTCACCGCGCCCGGCATTTCTCTGGAAGAGGCGCAGGAAGCTAAGAAGCGGCACATCGCGGCTAAATTGCGCCTGCAGCCGGGCCTGCGCGTGCTCGACATCGGCTGCGGCTGGGGCGGGATGGCGCTGGCCCTTGCCCGGTCCGCCGACGTCCATATCACCGGAATCACCTTGTCCGAGGAACAGCTGCGCGTGGCCCGCGCCCGCGCCGAGGAGGCGGGCCTGTCCGACCGCGTTTCCTTCGAGCTGTGCGACTACCGCGAGGTTCAGGGACAGTTCGACCGTATCGTCTCGGTCGGCATGTTCGAGCATGTCGGCGTGCCGCACTACCGGGATTTCTTTGACCGCCTACGCGACCTCCTGACCCCGGATGGAATTGCGCTGGTCCATTCCATCGGCCGGCGCGGCGGCGCGGGGCTGACCAACCCGTGGATCCGCAAGTACATTTTTCCCGGAGGCTACGTCCCGGCGCTGTCGGAGGTTCTGCCGGCGGTGGAGCGCTCGGGGCTGTGGGCCACCGATGTCGAGGTGTTGCGCCTGCACTATGCGGAAACGCTGCGGCATTGGCGCAAGCGTTTCCACGAGCGCATGCCGTTTGTCCAGCAGATCTACGATGAGCGTTTCTGTCGCATGTGGGACTTCTACCTCGCCGCTAGCGAGGCGGCGTTCCGTTACAATCACCAGATGGTCTTCCAGTTGCAGCTGACTCGCGCCATCGACGCCGTGCCGCTGACGCGCGACTATATGGTGGAGGAGGAAAGGACGCTGCAGGGCGTCCTGTGACAGGTAGGAATAGTCTCCCTCGCGACAGGTTCTGAAACATGTCCCGTCTTCCCGGCCTGTTCCGCGACTTAGCCCTGCCGGTGATCGGCGCGCCGCTGTTCCTGGTTTCCGGCCCGCGGCTCGTGATCGCGCAGTGCAGGGCCGGGATCGTCGGCACGTTTCCGGCGCTGAACGCCCGGCCGGCGACGCAGCTGGGCGAGTGGATCGGGCGGATAGAGGACGAGATCGACGGCGTGCCGTACGGCGTCAACCTCATCGTTCACCATACCAACGAAAGACTGGAGCAGGATCTCGCCACCTGCTTTCAGCATCGCGTGCCGCTGGTCATCACCAGCGTCGGCGAGCCGTCGGCCGTGGTCGAAGCGGTGCACGGCTATGGCGGGCTGGTGTTCCATGACGCGACCACGGTGCGCCACGCGCGCAAGGCGGCCGACGCCGGAGCCGATGGCCTCATCCTGGTCTGCGCCGGGGCGGGCGGCCACGCCGGGCTACTCAGCCCGTTCGCGCTGGTTGACGAGGTGCGCGCATTCTATGACGGCCCGCTGGTGCTGGCCGGGGCGATCACCCGCGGACATCATATCCGCGCCGCGCAGGTCCTGGGGGCGGACATGGCGTACATGGGCTCGCGCTTCATCGCCACGAGCGAAGCCGACGCGCAGGGCGAGTACAAGCAGATGCTGCTGGACAGCAACGCCGCGGACCTGGTCTACACCGCCGCGTTCAGCGGCATTCCCGCCAACTACCTGCGCCGTAGCGTCGAGAAAGCCGGGCTGAGTCCGGAAGATCTATCCGGTGGCGGTCCGGGTACCGGCTTCAACCACGCCACCCGCGGCGCGAAAGCGTGGAAGGACATCTGGAGCGCGGGGCAGGGGATCGGCGCGATACACGACATCCCCATCGTCGCCGAACTGGTCGCGAGACTGAAGGCGGAGTACGAAGCGGCCAAGTAATCGTCAGCCGCGCAGTTTCGCCCCGGTCGCCTCGCTCACCGACTTCACCACCGCCTTGCCGACCTCGTCGATTTCCGCGTCGGTCAGGGTTCGGTCGGCGGGTTGCAGCGTGATCGAGACGGCGACCGATTTCTGACCCTCCTCAATGCCTTTTCCGGTGTAGACGTCGAAGATTTCCGCCGACTGGATCAGCGCCTTGTCGGCCGCACGGACAGCCTTCAGCAAGGCGTCGGCCCTGACGTCGCTGGCGACGACGAAGGCGAAATCGCGCTCGACCGCCTGATAGGGCGAGAGCGCCAGCAGCGGCCGGGCCGATCTCTTCTGCTTCGGTTCTGGCAACGCGTCCAGGAAGATTTCCGCCGCCGCGACTGGATGGCTGCTTCCGTGCGCCTTCAGCACGTTCGGATGCAATTCACCGAAATACGCCAGCGGCTTGTGGCCCATTTTCACCGTGCCGGACCGGCCGGGGTGATACCAGGCAGGTGCCCCGGCCTCGACCGACAGGCTGGCCGGCGCGCCCAGATGCGCCAGCAGCGTCATGGTGTCGGACTTGACGTCGAATACGCCTGCGGCGCGGGCCTGCCCCGCCCAGCCGCGCGGCACGGCGTCGCCCGCGCGCACCAGCCCGGCGATGGTCTGCTGGCCGGACTCGCGGTAGACCGGGCCAACCTCGAACAGCCCGCAATCCTTGACACCGCGCGCGGCATTACGCGCCACGGCGTCGATCAGGTTGGGCAGGATCGAGGTCCGCATCGCGTTCAGATCGGTGCTGATCGGATTCAGCAGCGTCAGGCTCTCGGCCTGCGGCTCGAACCGCGCCAGGGTTGCGGAGGACACGAACGAAAACGTAACCGCCTCATGCAGGCCTCGGCTGGCCAGCAGGCGTTTCGCCTGCATGGGGCGTTTCTGCAACGGAGTCAGTGCCGAACGTGTCGTCGCATTCATGCGCGGCAACGGCGTTGCCGGAATCTTGTCGTAGCTTTCGAGGCGCAGCAATTCCTCGACCAGGTCGGCCTCGCCGTGGACGTCGCCGCGCCAGCTGGGCGGGATGATGGTGGTGCCTTCGAAACGGAAGCCGGCGTGCTCGAGCAGTTGCAGCTGTCGCTCACCGGCGAGCTCCACGCCGCCCAGCGTCTTGACGCGGTCCTCGCGCAAGGTGAGCTCGCGCCGCCAGTGCGGCTGCGATCCCGCGACCACGACCTCGCTCGCCTCGCCGCCGCACAGATCGACGATCATTTTCGTGGCCAGCTCGGCCGCGTCGAACACCAGCGCCGGGTCGAGGCCGCGCTCGAAGCGGTAGCGCGCATCGGATTGGATCTGCAGCTCGCGACCCATGGCGGCGACCGCGCCGGGGCGGAACAGCGCGACTTCGAGGAAGACGGAGGTGGTATCCTCGGTGCAGCCGCTCGCCTCGCCGCCGACGATGCCTGCCAGCGACACCGGACCGCCGCCGTCGGCTATGACGACGTGGCTGGGCTTTATCTGGTAAGTCTTGCCGTTCAGCGCTTCCAGGCTTTCGCCGTCATGCCCGTGACGGACGACCAGGCTGCCTTGCATCCGCGCGACATCGAAAACGTGGAGCGGCCGGCCGAGGTCGAAGGTGAAGTAGTTCGTGATGTCCACGAGCGCCGAAAGCGGGCGCAAACCGATGGCGCGCAGCCGGTCCTGCAGCCAGCCGGGGCTGGGTCGGTTACTGACGCCGCGGATGGTGCGGCCCACGAATAACGGGCAGTCGCCGCGCGTGTCTTCCGCGATGGTCACACCGATCGGGCTGTCGAAAATGCCGGGCACCACGGTGCGGCGCAGCGGCTTGAAGCTTCCCATCCCGCCAGCGGCCAAGTCGCGCGCGATTCCGTGCACGCTAGCGCAATCGGCGCGGTTGGGCGTCAGGCTGAGTTCAACGACGGGATCGCCGCTGTTCAACACTTCGCTGACCGGCTGGCCCGGTTGCGCGCCGGGTGGCAACTCCAGGATGCCGTCGGCGTCGCCGGACAGGCCCAGCTCGGCGGCCGAGCACAGCATGCCTTGGCTCTCGACGCCGCGGATAATTCCGGCTTTCAGCGCTTGTCCCGTCGACGGGATCACGTCGCCGGGACGTGACACCACGACCTTAATCCCGGCGCGTGCGTTGGGGGCGCCGCAGACGATGGTAAGATGGCCGTTACCGGTATTCACGTCGCACACGCGCAGGCGGTCGGCATTGGGGTGCGGCTCCGCTCGCGTGATCTCGCCGACGATGAACGGCTTCAGCCCCGCGCCCGGCTGCTCGATACGCTCGACCTCATGGCCGAGTGCCGTCAGCTTTTCGGCGATCTGGCCGACATCGGCGTCGGTATCGAGGTGATCCTTCAGCCAGGACAGGGTGAACTTCATCGCGGGGCCGTTTGGTATGGTGAAGGGTTGAATATATAGCACTGTCATTGCGTGCACAGCACGGAATACGTCGCCGTAACGACAACTATGATCCGGTGGGCCACGCCTTCATGGCAGCCTCGACCGTGGCCAGCAGCGAAGCGCGCGTCGCGCCGTCTCGCGCCAGCACCGATAGGCCCTGGATCAGCGCGATCACCAGCCCCGAGAGCGCGCCGGCCTGGGTCTGGGCGGGCAGTACCTTGTCCGCGATGTCGCGCTCGATCCGTACTTTCAGCAGGGCTTCGATCCCGCCCCGGATCGAGGCGACTTCCTGCCGGACGTCTGCCGATCCCGCCGATCCGCTAGCCGTCGCGCTTGCCAGCAGGCAACCCGGCGGCGTCGACTCTCCCGTGAACGCGATTGCGGCGGCACGCAGCATACCGTGTGCCGCTTCGTATGATGTCGCGGCGACGTCGATGGTGCGCGCCATGGCGTCGCGCTCGCCCGCGTAGCGCTGAACCGCTGCCAGGAACAGCTGTTTCTTGTCGCCGAACGCGGCGTACAGGCTGGGAGCGCTTATGTTCATCGCGGCGGTCAGGTCGCTGATCGACGTAGTCTCGTAGCCGTAACGCCAGAAAGTCAGCATCGCGCGCTGGAGGACGGCGTCCTTGTCGAAGGAGAGCGGACGGCCGGTTCGACGCCTCGCCACCGGTTCATGAACTTCCATAACGATCGCTCCGAAACAGGTTGCCCAGTGTTCTGAAATAACATATCCGTATCGAACACTACAGAAGGTCAAAATCAATGTCGCTTACCAATTTTCGCACGCTCGGCCGCTCGGGGCTGGTCGTCAGCCCTTTGGCCCTCGGAACGATGACCTTCGGGCCTGGCGGCTGGGGCGCGGACGAGGCGACATCGCGCGCGGTCTTCGATGCCTACCGCGGCGCGGGCGGCAATTTCGTGGATACCGCCGATATCTATACGAGCGGCACGAGCGAGGAATTCGTTGGCCGGTTCATCAAGGACAGCAGGTCGCGCGACGATGTCGTCCTGGCGACGAAGTTCGCGTTCAACGGTTCGTCAAGCCCGCTCGCGGCAACACAGGGCGGCGGCGGCAACCCGAACGCGGGCGGCGCCGGGGCGAAGAACATTCACCGTGCGCTCGATGCCTCGCTGAAGCGGCTCGGAACCGAGTACATCGACCTGTACTGGATGCACATCTGGGACGGCGTCACGCCGGTCGAGGAGATCGTGCAGACGCTGGGCGACCTCGTCCGCGCGGGCAAGATCCGGTACTACGCCCTGTCTGACATCCCGGCATGGCTGGCGATGAAAGCCGCCACGATCGCCTCCGAGCGGCGCATCCCGGGTCCGGTCGCGATGCAGGTAGAGTACTCGCTGGTCGCGCGCGACGTGGAGGGCGAGCACTTTCCGGCGGCGCGGGAGGCGGGCATGGGCGTGCTGCCGTGGAGCCCGCTCGCGGGTGGCTTCCTCACGGGCAAGTACAAGCGCGAGGACACGGGCAACACCGGCCGCCTCAGCGGCGCGAACCCGTTCGGGAACAGCAAGTTCACCGACCGGAACTGGAGCATCCTCGACACGCTGAAGGAGATCGCGGGAGAAGCCGGGCGTTCCGCCGCGCAGGTGGCGCTGGCCTGGGCCATGGCACGCCCGGGCGTCACCTCGACGATCATCGGGGCAAGGACGGTGCAGCAGCTCGAAAGCAACATCGCGGCGACCGACATCCGGCTGAGCGAGAAGCAGATGACGCGCCTGAACGAGGCCAGCGCCCCAGCACTGGGGTTCAGCGCGGCACTGACGATGCCGATGATCCGCCGCATGGTCTTTGGCGGCAACGAGGTGACCGGCTGGGGCGAGTAGACGGCGGCGTCACACGGCGGCAGGGCACGCTGGTACGGATTCCGGCCGTGCCGGCCGAAATGGCGTTATAGTCCCATGGCGAGGCTCGGCTGGTCGAGCATGGAGAAGCCGTAATGCTTCAGCCAGCGCATGTCCGCCTCGTAGAACGAGCGGATGTCGGGGATGCCGTATTTGAGCATGGCGATGCGTTCCACGCCAAAACCGAGCGCGAAGCCTTGGTAGCGCTCCGGATCGATGCCGCAGTTCTTGAGGACGTTCGGGTGCACCATCCCGCAGCCGCCAAGCTCCAGCCAGTCGCCGTAGTTGCCCAGCTTCAGCTTGCCGCCCTTGCGGTCACAGCCGAGATCGAGCTCGGCCGAGGGTTCGGTGAACGGGAAGAAGCTGGGGCGGAAGCGCACGGGCAAATCGTCTATGCCGAAGAAGGCACGGGCGAACTCCATCACCGTCCAGCGTAGGTGAGCCATAGAGATGTTCTCGTCGATCGCCAGAAGTTCGAACTGATGGAACATGGGCGAGTGCGTCTGGTCGTTCTCGTTTCTGAACGTTCTTCCGGGCGAGACAATGCGGATAGGCGGCGTCTTGTTCATCATCGTGCGAATCTGCACGTTCGATGTCTGGGTTCTCAGCAGGCGCGTTTTCCCTTCGGCATCGGATGGAAGGTAGAACGTGTCCTGCATCTGGCGCGCGGGATGGTCCTCGGACAGGTTCAGCGCCTCGAAATTGTGCCAGTCGTCCTCGATGTCCGGTCCTTCGGCAAGGCTGAAACCCATATCGGCGAAGATCGCCACGATCTCGTCGATCGTCTGGCTGATCGGATGGATCGTGCCGGTTTCAACCCGGACGGGCAGGGTGACGTCGAGCCGCTCGGTCTCGAGCCGCTGCGCCAGCGCCGCCTCGCTCAGGCTCGCCTCGCGCGTCTCCAGCGCCGCTGTCACTTCCGCCTTGGCGCTGTTGACGGTGGCGCCGAACGCGGCGCGCTCGTTCGGGCCCATCTGGCCCAGGGTCTGCATCGCACCGGCGAAACTGCCTTTCTTGCCGAGGGCGGCGAGGCGCACGGCTTCCAGCGCCGCCAGGTCGCTCGCCTCGCCGATCGCGGTCAGGATCTCGGTCTTCAACTCGTCGATGTGCTGCATGGGCTTATGTGCCAGAGGAAGTTTGGAGGTCGCAAAGGTAACGCTTCACATCGCGGGTTCGGGTGAACCTGTATTTGGCAAGATGGGCATAGCGCGGATCGGAAAGCAATCTCGGGTATCGCGCGCGATTCTTGCCGTAGCTTTTCACGAACCATAGCAGAATCGACTCGCGGCTGAGAAACGTCTTGTGGAAGGACTCCCGGTTGCCCGCCCACAGCTCCTCGCGCCGGAACGCGCGCCGCAAAGTCCGGCGCAGCAGCCGGGCGAACGTAATGGCGGCGGGAAAGTCCAGCCAGATCAGCGTGTCCGCGCGGTCCCAGATCAGGTCGCGCGCCTTGCTGTAATTGCCGTCCACCACCCAAGCGCCATCTTCCAGCGCGGCGGCGACGCGGGCGCGGAACAGCTCGGTTGTGGTCTCCGTCCAGTTCGCCTCCCAGTGCAGCGCGTCGAGTTCAACGTGAGGCACATGCAGGATCGCGGAAATCCACCGAGCAAGCGTGGACTTGCCTGATCCTGTGGTGCCGATGATGACGATACGGCGTGGCATGGAGGCAAAAAGGGGGCTTGCGCCCCCTCCTGTCAATAATATCCGGGTTGAATCAAGCCGCTTTGTTCAGGCCCGTCTTTGCCTGCTCGACCAGCGTGGCGAAGGCTTCGGGTTCCAGCGCGGCGATGTCGGCCAGCACCTTGCGGTCGAGGTCGATGCCGGTCTTCTTCAGCCCGCCCATGAATTGCGAGTAGGTAAGGCCGTGCAGGCGCGCCCCGGCGTTGATGCGCTGGATCCACAACGCGCGGAAGTCGCGCTTCTTGTTGCGGCGGTCGCGGTAGGCGTATTGCAGCCCCTTCTCGACCTTTTCCAGCGCGATGCGGTAATTGGTCGACGACCGGCCGCGGTAACCTTTCGCGAGGTCGAGAACTTTTTTGTGTCGAGCGTGGGACGTCTGGCCCCGTTTCACGTGCGCCATGGTGTCAGACCTTCCTCTTGCGCTGGTAGGGGAGCCATTGGCGCACCAGGCCCGCGTCGCATTCGTTCAAAAGGCCGGTACCGCGGTTGCGGACCTTGGCCGAATGCGGCTTGCTGATCAGGCGGTGCTGGGTGTTGGCCCGCTTGCACTTCACCTTGCCGGTGGCGGTCACGCTGAAACGCTTCTTCGCCCCGCTCTTCGTCTTCATCTTGGGCATTTTGTCCTCACGGAGTGGAAGCACCGGAATGGTGCGGAACAGGCGGTTGGGCATGCCCGGAACGTAAAGTCCCGCCTCGCCACCTGAGTGAACGCGCGTTTATACGGGCGTGTGGAGCGAAATGCAAGCTAGGCGTTGAGCTGAGCAACCCTTAAAACCAGCGCTGTCGCAAAGCACAGCCAGCCCAGCAGAGGCAACAGCATCAACCCCGCGCGGCAGCCGCGGCGGCGGGCGCGAAAGGCGATGGCGGCGGTGAGGGCGAACGTCACGAGGATGCCCGCCAGTCCCGGCATGCGGTCCTGGAAGCCCAGCGTATAGAACGGGTAGGCGAGGCATAGCACGACCAGCACCACGATCAGCCTGGCCCCGTTCGGGTCGTCCGACTTCAGTGCCAGCCAGCGCGCCGCGCCCATGGTGCCGAACAGGACCGTCCAGACGATGCCGACGACGTAGCCCGGCGGCGCCCAGGACGGCTGGATGTCGCGGTCCGGCTGCCGCCAGCCAAGCGCGAAGATCAGGCCGTTGGTAGCCAGCGCCAGCGCGACGAAAACCGCGACCTGGACGGCCAGGCCCCGCCGAGACCAAAGCTTGCGCAAGCTTACCCCGGCTTCGGGAGTTTGGGTTTGGGAGCGGACGGGGCGGGACGCGCGCCGGCATGTTCCGTTTGCCACTCCTCCCACAGCGCCGCCACGTCCCGCTTGTCGGAGTCCAGCATCTTGAAACCGGCGCTGCTCCTGGCGTAGCGCGGATCGTCGCCGGGCGTGACGATCACCGGCGGCGCCTTGAACTGGTCCCCGGTGATATCGACGATCATGCCGTCGGCCAGCACCCAGGAATGCCCCTGACGCACGCCTGCGACCAGAAAGCCTTCGCCGGTATCGGTGCCGGCCTGGAACTTGGCATCATGGCCTTGCTGCTTGAGCACCTGCTCCAGGAACCTGCTGGACAGCACGCATTGCTGGGCCGATGGAGTTGGCGGCGGGGTCGCGTACGACAGGCCCCTGGTCCAGCGCGGCTCCAGAAATGCACGCACCTCGGTCGCGATCGCGGTCAGGCGTTCGACTGTGTCGGCGTCCTGGCCGGGAGCGCCGGCCGCCGGTGCCTCCGCGCCCTTGCGCAGCGAGCCGAACAGGCTTTGGGACGGGCGGCTGCCTTTGTCTGACATGTCCAAGTTCTAGCAGGTTCGGACGGCAGGAGCAACGCCGCCGCCGTTAGCGCAGGGCCATCGCTTGAAGTACCTTCAACTCTGACAGATGTTTGACCTGACGCCACTGTATTTGCGTCATCCCGTGCGCAGCACGGAATCCATAGCGACAGTGCCGCGTCGGAGGTATGGATCTCGGCTGGCACGGCCAGAATAACGGGCTGGCTTTTCTCTGCAAAGAATTCCTTGCGTAAATGTCGGAGCAAAAAAGGCGGCGCGCTTGCGCGGCCGCCCTCTTGCGTCGAAACCCGACGGCTCAGCGCGACTTCTTGAACAGCTTGGTCGCGATCTCGAACATTTCCTCCGGCGCGTATTCCGGAGTGAAGGCCGTCGCGTTGCCGGTCAGGTTGGCGATCTTGGCGCCGTCGGGCGCGCCCTCGACCACTTCCAGCTCGCCTGGCGGGTCGCCCGGCAACGCTTGCTCGCCGTTGCCCCAGATACCCGCCATCTCCTTGTACGTGTCGCCCTGGCTGTTGGTGTACAGGAAGCGGTGCTTGCCCGCCTGCAGGTACTTGTCGCACTCGGGGATCTTGGACAGGTCGATGTTCGGCACCGGCAGCATCTTTTCGATGTTGACGCCCGTCAGCTTCTTGAGCGCCAGCGCGTAGGCGTGGGCGTGGACCGAGCCGCGCACCAGCAGGTACGCACACACTTCGCGGCCCGTCGGCCCACTCAGCGTCTGATAGGTGCGCAGCTTGTGGATGCGCGCGCCGCATTCGAGGTGGAAGTTGAACAGCGTGTCCATGATGAGGTTGCCCGTGCTGGTCACGAACGTGCCGTTCCAGGGGATGCCGTTGCTGTCCACCGGCATCGCGCCGCCGCCGTTCGAGATGAACGACGCCGCCGAGCGGATGTCCACCATGTCGGCGAAAGGCGAGTCGGAGATATCCGCGTCGCCTTCCTCGTTCGCCGGATCGTCCGGGCCGTTCGCCAGCATGGCGACCCCGTTCGACACCAGTTCGACGTGGCCGACTTCCTCGGCGGTGATCGAGGCGACGATGCTGTAGAAGGGCCGCAGCTTCGCCTTGGAGCGGAAGTTGAAGCTCTGGTACATGTAGTTGTTCAGCGTGGACATTTCGCCGTACTTGCCGCCCAGCAGCTCCTGCAAGGCCGCGGCCTCGTTCGGGTCCTGTTTGGTCGGCTCGGGGATGGCGGTCAGCAGCTGGTCTAGGCGCAGGAACATCGGGGTAGCCTCGGTTTGGTTTCGGGGTGGTAAGCCGCCCGGCGACGTTACGTTCCTATTCACCGTTCGCATTTGTTCTAAGTGCCGCGCCGCCCTTTGTCAGTCCTGCGTTCCCGACTATATAAAACCCATGTCGTCCCTCGTCGCCCTTCCGCCCGCGCTTGGCGGGCATGTCGTCCCGCTCGATGAAAAGGGTGGCGAGGCGCTGCGCATCGTGTCCGAGTTCCGGCCCGCCGGCGACCAGCCGCAGGCCATCGTGCAGCTGATCGCGGGGGTGAAGGCGGGGGAGCAGGATCAGGTGCTGCTGGGCGTCACCGGCTCGGGCAAGACCTTCACGGCGGCGCACGTGATCCAGGAGATCGGCCGCCCGACGCTGATCCTCGCGCCGAACAAGACGCTGGCGGCGCAGCTCTACGGCGAGATGAAGGCCATCTTCCCGAACAACGCGGTGGAGTATTTCGTCTCGTACTACGACTACTACCAGCCAGAGGCCTACGTGCCGCGCTCGGACACGTTCGTGGAGAAGGAATCCTCGATCAACGAGCAGATCGATCGCATGCGCCACTCGGCGACGCGAGCGCTGCTGGAGCGCAAGGACGTCATCATCGTTGCCTCGGTCAGCTGCATCTATGGCATCGGCTCGCCCGAGACCTACGCGGCGATGACCATGACGCTGAGCAAGGGCCAGACGATCAACCGCAACGAGATGCTGGGGGGCCTCACCACCCTGCAGTACAAGCGCAACGAGATGGGGTTTGGCCGCGGCAACTACCGCGCCAAGGGCGACAACGTCGAGATCTTCCCCGCGCACCTTGAGGATCGCGCGTGGCGGATCACCCTGTTCGGCGACGAGATCGAGGGCATCCAGGAGTTCGACCCGCTGACGGGAGAGAAGACGCAGGTGCTGGACGCCGTGCGCATCTTCGCCAACAGCCACTACGTCACCCCGCGCCCGACGCTGCAGCAGGCGACGAAGCAGATCAAGGAAGACCTCAAGATCCGGCTGGAGCAGTTCTATGCCCAAGGCAAGCTGCTGGAAGCGCAGCGCCTCGAGCAGCGCACGCAGTTCGACCTCGAGATGATCGAGGCGACGGGCGCGTGCAACGGAATCGAGAATTACTCGCGCTACCTGTCCGGCCGGCTGCCGGGCGAGGCGCCGCCGACGCTGTTCGAGTACCTGCCGAAGGACGCGCTGCTGATCATCGACGAAAGCCATGTGACCGTCCCGCAGATCGGCGCGATGTACAAGGGCGACTACAGCCGCAAGGTCACGCTGTCCGAATACGGCTTCCGCCTGCCGTCGTGCATGGACAACCGGCCGCTGAAGTTCGAGGAATGGAACGGCATGCGGCCGCAGACCATCTTCGTCTCCGCCACCCCCGCGCCGTGGGAGCTGGAGCTGACCGGCGGCGCGTTCGTCGAGCAGGTGGTGCGCCCGACCGGCCTCATCGACCCGCCGGTGATCATCCGCCCGACCAAGACCCAGGTCGACGACGTGATGCACGAGGTGCGCGAGCTGGCGGCGAGGAACCAGCGCGCGCTGGTCACCACCCTGACCAAGAAAATGGCCGAGGCGCTTACCGAGTACATGCACGAGGCGGGGATCAAGGTGCGCTACGTCCACTCGGACGTCGAGACGCTGGAGCGGATCGAGATCATCCGCGACCTGCGCCTCGGCGTCTTCGACGTGCTGATCGGCATCAACCTGCTGCGCGAGGGGCTGGACATCCCCGAATGCGCGCTGGTCGCGGTGCTGGACGCCGACAAGGAAGGCTTCCTGCGCAGCCGCACCAGCCTGATCCAGACCATCGGCCGCGCCGCGCGCAACATCGACGGCCGCGCCATCCTCTACGCCGACGTGGTCACCGGCAGCATGAAGGCTGCGATCGAGGAGACCGGGCGAAGGCGCGAGAAGCAGCAGGCCTACAACGCCGCCCACGGCATCACGCCGGAATCGGTCCGCAAGGACATCGGCGACATCCTGGGCAGCGTGTACGAATCGGGCGACCACGTGACCGTCGGCACGGGCGAGGACGGCAACTTCGTCGGCAAGGACCTGAAGACCCGCATCAAGGACCTGGAAACCCGCATGCGCGCCGCCGCCGCGGACCTGGAGTTCGAGGAAGCCGGGCGCCTCCGCGACGAGATCCGCCGCCTGGAGCAACAGGACCTCGGCATGGCGACCGAAGTCTCCGCCGGCGGCCTGCCGCGCAAGGCATACACGAAGCAGAAGGCGCCGGAGAAGCGAAAGGGGCGGCGGTAGGCATTCAGCCGCGCTCTTCAGCCATCTTCGCCTCGGATCGCCTGCTGCATCGGCATCAGGCGATCGCCGTTCGCTCTTCTACCCGTCAGTCCAGCGCGCGCGAGAAAGGCTCCAAGTTCCAGCGGCTATTGCCGCGGCGCAGGGTCTCCAGCGCGTTGCGCTGGAGCTTTGCGACTCCTGGTTTCGATACCTGCAGCAACTCGCCTATGGCCTTGAGGGTTGCCTCCTGTTTTTCCGGAAGGCGCTCGTCGCCGAGGCCGAACGCCAAGGAAAGTACTTTCGACTGGCGCGGAGGCAGCGACTGCAAAGCTTGCCCAAGGCGGGCATGAAGCTGCTTGCGCAAGATTCCTGTCACCATGTCGGCTTCCGGATTGTACGTCGTCTTCGTGTCGGCGAGCGCGCGGTCGCGGCCGTAGAGCTCCGGGTGCTCGAACGGGTGGTCGTCGCGCCGCACGCTTCGCCATTTGCGGACTTCGTTCGGCTTCATTCCCAGTTCCCGCGCGACCTGCTCCGCGCTGGGCAGGACGCCATCGCGCGCGATCGCTTGGGTTTCGGCATCTTGCACCGCGTCGAGCGTCGAGTGGACATGCGCGGGGACTTGGATGGTCGAGCTGTGCTGCAGTACGTAACTTTTCGCGTAGCCTACAATGTATGTTTTAGCATAGCTGGAAAAACTAAGCTGGCTTGCGGCATCCCAGCGGTCCACCGCGTTCACAAGGCCGAGTACGCCCTCGGACCCGATGTCCTTGTGGTCGGGCCGGTCGGCATAGCCATGGAGAAAGCGAGGCACCAGCGGCAGGTTGGCTTCCGCCATGCGCCCCTTTGCATCGATCAGTCGCGCGGATGCATGGCTCGTTTTCGTGTTCAGCGCCTGTGCCTGCGCGGGCTCGGCATAGCCAGCGCTTACCGCCGCCTGCGGCACGCCGGCGATCAGCTTGTCGGGCAGGCGCACGTCCAGCATGCGATCGATGAGTTCGGCGCGGGCCAGCGGCGTCACGCGCGCCTTCGCTGTCAGCGCGTAGCAAGTTTCCCCAATACCGCTGGCCCGGGCCCGAACCACGCGCTCGGCGATGGGCTCAGTACCGGCAAAGCGAGGAACATGGACGTGGACAGACCTTTCCAGGAACCTGTTCGTCCCGGCTTCTCGGTACAGGTCGCCCAGCACGGCAAGGCCCGGCTTGCTGGCGCATAGCACATCGAGGATATCGCGCCGGGCATGGTCCATAGCAGCGGCGAAGCCGCGGTTCAAAACGTAAAAAGACGGTTTATCGGGCACGACTGTGTCCTTGAATGACTATATTCATCTTTTATAAAGGATTAAACGAGTTTTGCCAAGGGCAAAGCGGTTGATGATGCAGATGCCGTGAAAATTAGGCTTCGTAACAGCTGGTTTCGCGCCGCAGCCGAGGCAGTGAATGGATTCGCACGGTGTCCGGCGTGTGCAGCCCAAGCTGTCTTGTGCCGTCGCCCGAGTAAGGCGGCCGCTCGGGAACGAGCCTGATTTCGGCCGGATCCGCCGATCCATACCAGCCGCCGAGCTCGAGCGGGGGAATGCTGGCCCTGCGCCGGCTACCCAGCGTATTCGCCAATTCGGAACGATGCTCTTCGATGTACTCCAGCGTTTTTTCAGCGATGGCCGCCCTCCTGCCATTGTCATACTCATCGGCTCTGTCCCGCATCCGTTCCAGATCGTTTTTCGGCATGTGACGCAGAAGCGGCAAGCACAGGCCTGCGCTCAGGATCATCAGCAGGCCGCCTCGTTCGATAGCCTTGCCGAAATCTTCCTCCATGGCGGCCGATGTCGTTGCGCCATGATCGCTGGCGGGATTGCCGTCCGCCATCGCCCTGACCGAGACACCCGCGACGAGCGCTCCGCCAAGAACGGAGGTACTCGCCAAAGCCGCGCCGTACGAAAAGGAAGTTATCGCCCCGGCCGCCAGGGAGAGATCCAGCAGTACCGTGACGGGCCTTTTTAGCCGTCCAAGGCTTGTTTGGCCCGAAGTGGGGTGTTCGGAACTGTCATCGATTGAATGGGCCAACCGCATCTCCACAGACTGTATAATTTTACAGATATCCACTGGAGCCCAACACGTGTCAAGTCAGCTGTAGCGAGGCGATTGACGCGCCCCGAGCCGTGCCGCTATGAACAACGCCAGCGGAGAGGTGGCGGAGCGGTTGAACGCGTCGGTCTCGAAAACCGAAATACCCTCACGGGTATCGGGGGTTCGAATCCCCCCCTCTCCGCCACGCTCCTGGCGGGGATTGCTGGTCAGACTATCCGGTTAGCACCAATACTGGGCTTTGTCCGGGGATTGATAGTGACGGCAAGAATATCGGCATTGCCGATGTGAACTGCCTTTGCCACGCCATGCAGGTGGTGCAGCACGTGCCACAATCCGCCATGGCTCACGACCAGGTTGGTTCCTCCTTCCAGAGCTGCCAGCGCGGACGATATTCTGTTGTAGAGAACTGGCAGGGTTTCACCGCCCGGCGGGTCGACCCAGGCCAGCAGGTGCGGGTACACGTCCGCGAACGGGACACCTTCCCACTCGCCGAAGCTACGTTCACGCCAGTTCGTATCGCCCTCGATGCAACTTGACATGACCGCCAGAGTGTCGCCCACGATTTGAGCGGTTTCCAGCGCGCGCGGTTGCCCGCTGTGAATGATGCGGTCCGGCTTGATGCCCAACCCATGCAGAGTCTGCGCGGCGGTTCTTGCCTGTACTCGGCCCAGCGGCGTCAGCGGATGAGAGGTTTGGCCGCCGGCGCAGATCGCTTCGACATTGGCGGTGGACTCGCCGTGGCGCATGAAAAGGAACCTCAGCATGTGCCCGTCAGAAAGCAGGTTCGGCCGCCTTGGAGCCAACGGTCGAAGCAAGGCGACGCAGAGCCGAACCCGCACCGAACCCGTTCTGACGCAGCGTGGCGTTCAAGGCCTGCGGCTCGAGATTTTCGGCAACCATGCGATCCCAATTGCGCGCTGTCGCGTCCGGCACGTCCCGCATGGTTTGCCGTCCTTGCGCGTCCCAGAATGCAAGCCAGCCTAATGAGCCTGTCAGAACCACACGTGTCATTGCCGGCCGCGCGTCGATAAGCGCGCGGCGCTGGTCATTCGCGCGATCTCCGCTGAACTCGTTCAGCCAGGCGGAAAAGAATTTCTGGCTGGTCCCAACGGGCCAGACCGGGTTCGCCAAAGGATCGAACTGACGCGCCACAGGACACACGGGCATGGAAATGTCGATCAGCGGGCAATCGACGGTCGCGTACTCCAGATCGGGCATCCACGCCTTGCCCGAGCGATCGATCAGGAAGTTGCCGGCATGCGTGTCGGAGGCGATGAAACCGACCGGAAGCGCTGCTACCTTGGCCATGTGGGACAGATCGTCGCGAGCTTGGTCCAGCGCACCGGTAAGCAGAGCCTTGGATCCGGAATTCAGGCGCGGACTTTCCAGAGCCGGGGCAAGAAACATGTCGATGAAGCCACGCTGAGAGTCACCCAGCATCGCCGGCGCGGAGAGCGCCGGGGGCGGCGCAGTACGGTGTATTGCGGCCAGTGCCGCAGCGATCGCCGGATAATCGATCGCAAAATCCGCTGTGCGCTGGTAAGGGACGCGCTTTACGATCAGGGCTCCGTAGGCAAGACCGTCTTCTGGCCGGATCACTGTCAGAAGCGGGGGTGTATGCCGCGAAGCCGCCGCGGCGCTATAGACGGTTTCCTGTTGCGACAGGTACTCGTCGGCGGTCATCCACGTGTTGCCGCGCGGTACCCTGGCCAGCCAGCCGCTATTCCCGAGCACGACATGATCGTGGTTGAGGCCTGATCCTTTCAGGAAGTGCAAATCACCTGGTTTCACCGACAAGCCGGCATGTTCGCGAACAAGGTCGGACAATCGTTCTGGTTTAAAGGAGGTCATGGAGGGTTTGGCTTTTCAGCAGCGTGGTCGAAGCATGTCGAGAATAAAAAAACGGTCGCAAGGTTATAATCCAGGTCGCTTAGAATAGTAATAAAAATTTAATGTCTGGACAGGCTCGGTGAACAGTTGGACATGGTAAACCTGCAAAGGTCACCATAGCTGCAAAAAAGAAGCGTCCGGGCCCGACCTGGGTAGTTTCCCATGGTCCGACGAAGCAACTACAGTCTGTTCCATTCACGACAGTCCTCAATAATCCAGCGTGTAAGTAACCCCCAGCCCGGAGGACGAATCCGAGCCCACGGTGCCGTTCACCGTCACGTTCGGGGCGACTTCGACTTCCAGCTTGGCGGCGCTCGATCCGGCGGTCAGGCCCTGCTGCACGCCCAGGAACACGCCGTTCGCGATGTACTTGCCGCCGCTGATCGCGGTCCCGGACAGCGCGCCCTGGTTCTGGCTGGTGCTGGTGGCGGACGCGGTGTCGGCAAGGCCCAGCCGGTCGAGGCCGGTCGACTGGCGTAGGCGGTCGAACACGTCCAGCCCGCCGCCGCCGGCCAGCGAGGCGGCGGCCTCGGCCAGCTGCACGCCCTCGGCGGCGCTGACCTGGCTGGCGTTCTCGCCGAACAGGACGTGGCTGAGGATCTCGTCCTGCGGCATCGGCGGGTCCGAGTTCAGGGCGATCTTCGGCAGGCTGGCGGTGCCGGTCACGTCGATGCGCGCGGTGATGCCGCTGGCGCTGGCGGTCGCCTCCACGTCTAGGCGCGGGTCCACCGACTTGCCGCCCTCGAACACGATCAGCCCGCGCGTCAGCTTGAAATCCTTGCCCAGCGCCGACAGGGTGCCCGACACCGTCCGCAGCTGCCCGGCGATGACGGGCGCGGCGGCCGTGCCGGTCACCGCGATCCGTCCCGCCCAGGTGCTGTCCAGGCCGCGGCCGCGGACGAAGCACTGGCCAGGCACGTCGACCTGGACGTCGAGGCCAACGGTAATCAGCGGCGGCGCGTCGGCATCCGTCCCTTTGCGGACAGGATGCCGGCTGTCGATGCGCACCACGGTCAGCGTCGGCTCGGCGCTCGGCATGCGTCCCGGGATGGCGAGGTCGGCGCGCGGGATCGTGGCGCGCAGCCTGACCAGCGGCGCGCTCACGGTGCCGGTCACCTCCAGCATCCCATCGGCGCGGACGGTCGCTTCCTCGCTCCGGGTCAGCAGGAAATCATGAACCGCTCCGGCGATGTTGAGCGTATGCGGCACGCCCGCGGCAAGGCTGACATCGCCGCTCGCCTTCACCGTCCCGTCCGCGCCGTCCGTCGCGCGGAGCGAGGCGAGGGTCACGCGCTGGTTGTCGCCCGCCAGGTCGAGTGTGACGTCGCGCAGCTGGGTGCCGAGCGCCTGGTTGTCGTAGCGCCCATCGGCCACGCGCAGATGACCGGAGTAAACGGGCGCGGCCAAGGTGCCGCGCACATGCGCATCCACCGCCAGCGACCCCGCGACCCGGTCCTCGCCGATCGGCAGGCTGGCGGCCAAATCGGCGAACTTGCCGCTGCCGGTCACATCCGCCGCCACGGGCGCGTGCTCGTCGATGCCCAAAGCAAAAGGCTGGAGCGACAGCCTCGCCGGCACCTCGCCCGCCAGCTTGAGGGCAAGCCCCTGCCGCGCGGCGACGGTGCCGGCCAGCGCCACGCGCCCCTTGCCGAGCGTAGCGATAAGCCCGGCCGCGAACAGGTTCGCCTTAGCTTGCGGGGACGCGGTGTCGTAGTCGAAGTCGGACACGGTCAGCCTGGCCAAACCTCCGGGCGCGCTCGGCTTTCCGGACAGGGAAAGATCGAAATCCACATGGCCGCCCAGCGTGGGCTGCCCGAACACCGGCCCGAACTCGGCCAGTGAAACGCCACTGGTCGCGAGGTTGAGAGCGACCGCGGCGGGTTTGAGCGAACCCGTGCCGGCCAGCGTGGCGGAACCAACGCCGAGCGCCAGCCGGTTGGTTTCCACATTCTCGCCGCGCCTGGTCGCCGTGAATGGGACGCGCAACTGTATCGGCAGGCGCTCGAAGTGCCCGGTAAGGGAGGCGACCGTCAGCGTGAGCGTCTGTGCTGCCTGCTGGACCATGCCGGACGCCGCGAGCTTGAAAGGCTCGGTCGCCGTTCCGCCAGTCGCGATGCCGAACTTCCATTGGCCCGGAGCTGCGGCGGCCAGCTTGGCCGTCGTACTGTCCAGAACCGCCGATCCGGCGTGCAGCGTCGTGGCCGTCAGAGTCGCCGTGCCGGTCGGCTTGCCAGTGACGTTCGCCAACTTCGCCGATACATCCAGCGCGGCGAGGGTCGTGCTTGCAATCGCCAGGTTGGCGGCGTGCAGCTCGGCACCGACTGACTGGCCGTTTTGCACGGCGAGCGCAATCCTGCCGTCGATCTTCCCGGCAAGGGCAGTGCCGGCCAGCCCGGACCACGCGCCGAGGTCGGGGATCGACAGGGCCAGCGCGCCGTTCGCCCGCTTGTCCGCCGTATCGACGGCAAGGTTGCCCGAAAGGCTTGTGTCCTTTGCCTTCAGCGAAATGCCGCTCAGCGCGATCGTCCTGTCATCCGGGCGACCAATCTTAGCCGCAAACGAGCCGTTGAGGTCGGGGCGGACGAAGCGAAGGGAAAGATCGCCGCTCTTTGCCGCAAGGCTGGGCAGGTTGGCATCGAGCGTCAGGCTGTCCAGCGTCACCGTGCCCAAAGCCAGCTTGACGCCGTTCGCCGTCAGCGATCCCGACAAATCTTCCGCTTTGCCCGCGATGTCGGCGCTTGCGTCCAGGCTGCCGGCCAGCGTCCTGCCAGCGAGCGCGCTGAAGCGGGACAGGTCTTCGATCCTCGCCGTAACCCGGCCGGCGCTCGATTGATCGTCCTTGCGGCCCGTCGCGGCCAGCACCGCGCCGGGCATGGTCAGCGTCGCGTCGTCAATGGCAATGTTCCTGCCGCTTTCGGCGACGCTCGCCTTGAGTTTCAGCGATGCCGCGCGGCCCAGATCGTCGGGAAGCCCCGCAATCTTCAGATCGGTCAGCGCTGCAAGCCCCGCTATCTTCAAGTCGTCCACCGTACCCGACAAGTCGGCGTTCACAACCAGAGCGCCGCCCAGCGGTCGGCCTGCCAAGGCTTGCAGCGTCGACAGGTCGGATCGCGCTGTAAGGCTCGATTTCACAGCCCTCGTATCGGTCGCATAGGCGGCGCTGCCTGACAGAGTCGCTGCCTGCAAGCGCAGGGCAAGAGCGGGAACGCTCCAGTCGTCGCCTTCCTTTGTCGCTTCCAGCTTCAGCGTTGCCGGCTGGATCAGGTCGCGGAACGGCTCGGGCAACAGTCCTTTGTCCGACAGCGAGAGATCGGCGGCGTAACGCTGCCGCTTCCCGGTAATTTCTAGAAACAGGGTTGAATCCAGCCGGGCAATCTCGCCGGCGGAAAGGGCCAGCTTGCCTTGCCATGCCGAGAGCGGTCCGTTCCCATCCAGCGTCAGCGTAAGCGGCAGGTGATCTTGACGCTTCAGCACCGTATCGAACAGGACTCCGCTCGGCTCGGAGATTGCGGCGGCGAGCTTGATCGAGTTGGTTGCCACGTCGTACGACAGCCGAAGGTCGGCCAGCCCGCTTTGGCCATCGACGCGGCGAAGGTTCAGCGCCACGTCGGCGCTCCTAGCCGTCGCGTTGCCGTGCGCGTCCAGCGCCAGAATCGCCGGCGTGCCGGTCAGCGACGCGCCAAGGCCGATATGCCGGATCGCGAGCCGGTCGAGTTCGATCCGCAGAGGCAGGTGGAACGACTTGGTCTTCTCCGGATTTTTCTCGTCCGCCTGCGGCGAGGGCGCGCGCGCCATGTCGATGGCCGAGGCACCGAGCCAAGCGATGTGCAGCCGCCTGCTGAACAGCGCCAGCGGCTGGACGTGCAGGCGCAGGCCGCGCAGGACCAGCCACTCGCCATCCTTGTCGGCAAGCGCGATGCGCCCGACGCCTATGTCGAACGGCACCGACCCGGTCAGGCCTGTCACTTCGATTTGCTGTCCGGGAGTGCTGCCAAGCCTGGAGATCTCTGAAGCGGCAAAGCTCTTTCCGCTGTCGGTCTGCAGCCAGCCAACGGCAGCCGTTACTGCCAGAACCAGCAGCAGGACAAGGCAGCCCAGTACGGCCAGCACGCGCTTGAGGCTGCGGACAGGTTTCATCAGAAGGCCTGCCCGATGCTGGCGTAGATCTGGATCGACCCATCGGTGCTGCGCTTGCGCAGCGGCACGGCGATGTCGAGGCGCAACGGGCCGAGCGGCGTCATGTAGCGGGCGCCCATGCCGCCGTCGTACAGCAGGGTGCGGCTGAAGTCGGGGATGGGAGTTTCATAGTACGATCCCGCTTCGGCGAACGGCACGATGTCGATGTTCTTCCAGACGGGGATGCGCAACTCGGCCCCGCTTTCGAACACCGACTTGCCGCCGATCGGGTTGCCGTCGGCGTCGATCGGCCCCGCGTGCTGGAAGGCGTAGCCGCGCAGCGAGCCGCCGCCGCCGGAGTAGAAGCGCAGATCGCGCGGCAGGTCGCCGAACGCAACCCCTTGGATTGATCCAAAACGGACAAATTCAGCCGTTACCAAGCCGCCCCTCTCCGAAAGGCTCTGGTAGGCGGTTGCCCTGGCGTCGGCGGTGACGAAGCGCAGAGCGCCGAAATTGGACTCGCCAAGCGACGGGGTCAGGTCGAGGGTCACGCGGTAGCCGTGCACGGGGTTGAGCAAATCGTTCGAGTCATCGAATTTGAGCGAGAGCGGCACGGTAGCAAGGTCGTAGTGCTGGCCGCCCATGTCGGTGGAAAGGTTGGCGTGTGCCCCGCCGACCCCGACGCTGGCGGTGACGTGCGCAAACAGCGTGCGTTCAAGGTCCACTTCGGCAAAGACCTTGCGGCTGCTGTAGGGGTCGACTGTCTCGTCCGACAAACCGCCGGTGATCTTCAACGACTGGTCGGGCCTGCCGACGTCGGGAAGGGCCAGCGTTGCGATCGCGTTCTTCTCCTGGTTGCCGACCTCTGCCGACAGCCTGAGTTTCTCCGCGTCGCCGAACAGGTTGCGATCCTCCCAGAACACGTTTGCCAGGATGGCTTGGCTGGTGCTGTACTCCGCCGTGGCTCCGACGGAGTGCTTGTCGCGCTCCGCCGCATCAACGATCATCGGGATGGAGCCGTCGGCGTCCACCTCCGCCGCGGGATGGATGTTCACGGTGCTGAACAGTCCGGTGCCGACCAGCGCCTGCTTGGTCGCATCGACCGGCGTGCTGTCGTAGTCGGCGCCGGCGTTCCATTTCAGCCGGTTCTCCACGTAGGTGGGGTCGAGGTCCGTCAGCCCGGTGATCGACGTCAGACCGAACCATGCGAACCCGCCGGGGTCGACGGTGTAGGTCACCCTCATCGCATGCGTCGCCACGTCGATCACCGAAACAGGCGCGGATACGACCGCCAGCGGGAAACCGCCGGTGGTGAACACCTTTAATATCTTGCCCTGCGCATCCAGTACCGCACGGGCCAGCGCCGGCTTGCCGAGCTCGAGGCCGACCATTTCGGGCGCCAGTTTCGCCGACAGAGGAAGCGCCGCCCCCGTAGCAGTCACGATTTTCGCCGAAGCGAGGGTATAAACCTCGCCCGGGTCCGCGATCATGGTGATGCCGACCGGTAACGCGGTTTCGTCGATCCTGGTTTCGACCTTGCCGTCGTAGAACCCGCGCGATGCCATGGCTTTCTTCAGCCGCTCGACGTCGGCTGTGACGCGGGCGCGCAGGGCGACGTCGTTCG
The DNA here is from genome assembly GCA_965199265.1 of Alphaproteobacteria bacterium. Taxonomy (GTDB): domain Bacteria; phylum Pseudomonadota; class Alphaproteobacteria; order CALMVH01; family CALMVH01; genus CBDAQV01. The sequence goes on from CBDAQV010000001.1 coordinate 366,022, forward strand.
CGGGCGCCTTTTTCCTCTCAGCGATCAGGTCGGAACTGTCTTCAAGCGCTTGCCTGAGGTCGCCTTCTGGGACGCCGGTGAGCTTCACCTCGTAATCCACGCCTTTAGGCTTGTCCCCGAACCAGTCGCACGACGTCAGGCCGGTGATCATGGCCAGCATCCCCGTCAACTGGAGAGCTCGGCGCGCACGGGTACGGAACGGGAAAATCTTGCGGAGCAATGATACGCCTTGTGTGAAGGCGACTCTGGTAAACTACCGGTTCGCGACTCTCAAGGAAAGCGCGACCGCAACCGTCACATTGCGTGACGTGCAGGCAGGCAAGATGCCGCTTCGCGCCGTTGACGGTGCAGCCTCTTTCCTTTCAAGCCTTTCGGTCGCTACAAGCCTGGGCGACGAGGAGCCGGGCAACCGCCAATCTCAGCGCTTGCATGTCGGCGCTAACCGCCTCGTCTTTCTGCGGCGAGAGTTCAGCACCAGCGGCGGCCACCGCGACCAGGGCGGTGATCAGCGCCGGCGAAACCGGCGCTGGCGCAGGCTGCGGGGACGGCTGGTTCTTCTCGGCTCTGAAGACGATGATTTTGGCAACGGCGGGAGCCGGAAACTTCTTTTCCACATCATCCATGCAGCCTCCCTGGATTAGGCACGGCGGTCGGGAAGGCCCCCGCATGCAGCGCTTAAAGTGACTTTCATTCGGCTCGTCGTTTCTACGAACTTAGGTTGGATTATAAGGTGCGAGCTTACGCCAGCATTACGGCGGCAGACGCGACGGAGGCATTGTATGCGAATGCTCGTGGTGGAGGACGATCCGAGGCTGGGGCCGCTCGTCGCGGGCAACCTGTCGCGCAGCGATTTCGTGGTCGATCTTGCGAACACGCTGGAGGACGCCGAGGCGTACCTCAGCACTACCCACTATTCATTGCTTCTGCTCGACCTCCATCTGCCCGACGGCGACGGTTTGCGCCTGTTTGCCCGGCGCGGCCGCAGCGGGTTCCCCGCACCATTGTGGTGACGGGAGCCGACGGCGTTGCCGATCGGGTTCGCGGGCTGGACGCCGGCGCGGACGATTACATCGCAAAACCGTTCGCTCATGATGAGCTGATGGCGCGCATCCGCGCCGTGCTGCGGCGGCCGGGGGCCATGCGCGGTTCCGTGCTGTCTGCCGGCGACGTTGACTTCGACGTCGCCACCAGAGTGGTAACGGCGGGCGGCGTGGTGCTCTTCCTGCCGCGGCGCGAGCTGGTCATCCTTGAGTCGCTCATGCGTTCCGCCGGCTGCGTGGTGATGCGCGAAAGTCTCGAGGAAGCGGTCTACGCCTATGGCGAGGAACCCTTGTCCAACGCGACCGAAGCCAATATCTCCCGCTTGCGCAAGCGCCTGAGGCAGGCAGGCAGCCGGACGGAAATCCAGGTCGTGCGCGGGCTGGGATACCGGCTTGCCGTCGAAAAGGATGCTTGAGGGCGATGTCGCTTGCCCGAAAACTCGTCTTTTCCCTCGCGCCCTTCTACGTGCTGTCGCTCGGGCTGGCGGCGCTGCTGCAGTTCCGGCTGCACGCGCCAGCGTTCCTATCCGTGGCGGTGACGCTCGTTCCCGTCGTATCGCTGCCCGCCATCGTGCGACGCGTGCTGCACCCGTTGAGCGAAGCGGCCAGCCTGCTTAGGGAAGAGAGGGCAGGGAGCATCGCCGGCGTCCCGAGGGAAATCGCGCCGTTCCTTGCCGCGCTGAGCATCGAACGCGAACGCACGGCCGCGATCCGTACGCGGGAAAAGGGGTATTTCGACAGCCTCGCGCACGAGTTCCGTGGCTGCCTCGGTATCCTGCAGGCACGGGTGGACCTGCTGTTCCGGGACGAGAAAAATGCCGAGTTCAGCGCCGACGTCGCTCGGCTGACCCGGCTTGTCAGCCAGCTGCTGCTTCGCGCTCGGCTTCGCGTGCGCAGCCTCGAGCTTGCCGAGCAGGATCTTTCGCAGATCGTGCGCGGCGTGCTCCTAGAAATGGCGCCGATCGCCTTCGACGAGGGGAAATCGATCGGCTGCGATCTTCCGGAGGCGCCGGTCATCGCTCTGGCAAACCTCCCTGTCCTCCAGGACGGGCTGCGCAACCTGATCCTGAACGCAATCCAGCATACGCCTGCCGGAACGGAGGTTTCTGTCACGCTGACCAGCGGCGGCGCGATTACGGTGCGCGATCACGGTCCGGGCATTCCCGAGATTTACCACGAAGAAGTTTTTCAGCCATTCTGGAAACTGCGGAACCAGAACCGCAACGGCGCCGGCCTCGGCCTCACGATCGTGAGGGAAACAGCATTACTCCATAACGGTCGGGCCGCCGTTTCGACGCACGAGCAGAACGGGGCTGTGTTTTCCCTTGTCATTCCTGTCATAGGCAAGGCTGAGGATGACCGCCCGACTCCGCGTCAGCCTGTTTCGGGTTTCTGGAAACGCAAGGCGGCCCGCGCGGCGGTTGATTTTTCCGCTATCGTCAATTTTTCAGACGACGCAATATTCACCACCGACGCCCTCGGGAACATCACCAGCTGGAACGGGGCCGCCGAACGTATTTTCGGGTACACCGCCTCGGACATGACCGGCAGGTATGCGCCGACGCTCCTTTCGAAAGATCGTGTCAGAGACAGGGATCTTATCCGCGAACGGATCGTGCAAGGGCTGGAGATCGAGCGTTACGACACCATCCTGCAGCACAGGGACGGCAGCACCGTTGCCGTGTCCCTCAGTGTTTCGCCGGTGTTCAATCACGATGGGGTTGTCATCGGCAGCACCTCCATCGCCCGAGATGTGCGTGAGCGCAAGCAATCGCAAAAAGCGTTGCAGGAGAAGCTGCATCTGCTTTCGACCATTACCGACAACGCCGCCGAGGCGATGTTCATGTCCGATGCCGATAACCGGATCACGTTCATGAACCGTGCCGCCGAACATCTTTGCGGCTGGACCTTCGCCGAGATCAAGGGCCGGTGCCTGCACGACGCGATTCATTACAGGTATCCGGATGGCAGCGCATTCCCGCGCGAGAAATGTCCCTTGCTCGGCATATACCGTACCCTGCAGCCGATTCGGGAGCTCGACGATGTCCTGGTGCATCGCGATGGCAGCCTGATCGACGTCGCCTACTCGAGCGCACCCATCGTTGTCGGCGGGGTCGTCACCGGGTCGGTGCTGGTCGTCCACGATATCCGGGATCGCAAGAAGGCGGAAGCGACCCTGCAGCAGGCGCAGAAGATGCGCGCCATCGGCGACCTGACCGGCGGCATGGCCCATGACTTCAACAACGTGCTTGCCATCATCATCGCCAACCTCGACGCGTTGCTGGAGGAAAAAACCGGCTCCGCCGATGCCGCGGAACTGGCATCCAATGCGCTGCAGGCGGCGATCAGCGGCTCGGAGCTCACCCGGCGGCTGCTTGCCTTTGCGCGCCGGCAGTCGCTGCGGCCCGAGCCGATCGCGCTCAATGCCCTGATCGAGGCGACGGTGCGGCTTTTAAGGCGGACGCTCGGCCAGGAAATCGAAATCGAGCTTGCGTTGTCGCCCGCGCTCGGCACGATCGTCGCCGATCCGGCGCAGCTCGAGGCGACCCTGACCAACCTTGCCGCCAACGCGCGCGACGCGATGCCCGCAGGCGGCCGGTTGGCGATCAGGACCCGTAACGAAACTCTGGATGAAAGCTACGCCGCCGCGCACCTCGACATCGTGCCGGGCGCGTACGTCGTGATGGAGGTCAGCGATACCGGCGCAGGCATGCCGCCTGAAGTGATGAGCCAGATTTTCGAACCGTTCTTTTCGACCAAGGACAGCCAGGGCGGCACAGGGCTGGGCCTGTCGATGGTGTTCGGCTTCATCAAACAGTCCGGCGGCCATGTCGCGGTTTCGAGCATCGTCGGCCAGGGCAGCTGCTTTCGCCTCTATTTCCCGCTCGCCGGGGTTGAAGCAAAGCCGTCGTCCCTGCACGCCGCGACAAGCCCTGTCTACGGCAAGGGGCAAACGGTCCTTGCGGTCGAGGACAGCACTGCGCTGCGCCTTATCCTGATTCGCCACCTGAAGGACCTTGGTTATCGCACGCTTGAAGCCGCCGACGCCGCGGCCGCGCTCGGGATTCTCGAGCAGCAGCCGGTCGATCTGCTGTTTACCGACGTTGTGATGCCGGGGATGAGCGGCTTCGACCTGGTCGGGATCGTCCGGCGGCGCTGGCCAGCAACCCGGATTGTCGTGACGTCGGGTTTTCCCGAGCTGAAGGTCAGCGACGCGGCTCCAGGCCGTGGGAACGTTAGTCTGGTCGTCAAGCCTTACCGCAAGGACGAGCTTTCGCGCGCCCTTGCCGACGCCTTGGGCTGATTTTACCGCCGTTTTAGTGGGAACGCTCGGAAGGCGCGATGGTTGACAAGGAACCTCAGCAAACCGGAAGGCGGCCATGACCGATCCCACCACCGCGACGATCAACCCCGTTCGCTTCGAGCCTTCGATGGAGCACCTCGAGAAGAACGAGTCAGAAACGATCGCCACGCTCGAGGAAACCATGACCAAAATTCGCGAAAAGACCTACTCGGACATGGGTCACGCGGTTCGCAGTGTCCACGCCAAGAGCCATGGCGTCCTGCGCGGCCGCCTGAAGGTGATCGACCGCCTGCCGCCCATGCTGGCGCAGGGTATCTTTGCCAAGCCCGCGACCTATCCGGTGGCCATGCGGCTGTCTACGCTTCCTGGCGACATCCTCGACGACAGCGTTTCGACTCCGCGCGGGCTTGCCCTCAAGGTCGTCGGTGTCGAAGGCGCGCGCCTGCCCGGCAGCGAGGGCGAGGAGGTACAGGACTTCGTGATGGTGAACGCGCCCGCCTTCGCGGCGGGTACGGCAAAGGAGTTCGTCGGCAACCTGAAACTGCTTGCCGCGACGACGGACAAGGCCGAAGGGGCAAAGAAGGTGCTGTCCGCGATCAACCGCGGCGCCGAAGCCGTGATCGAAGCGTTCGGCCTGAAAAGCTCCATGATCTCGACCATGGGCGGGCAGGCCGAAACCCATATCCTCGGCGAAACCTTCTACTCGCAGGTACCGATCCTCTACGGCGAGTACATCGCCAAGGTTTCGGTAGCGCCCATTGCTCCGGCCTTGACTGCTCTGACCAAGGCGCCACTCGACGTCAGCGGCAAGCCGAACGGCTTGCGCGAGGCGGTGCGGGAGTTCTTCGCCTTCCAAGGCGGCGAGTGGGAACTGCGCGTGCAGCTTTGCACAGACATCGACAAGATGCCGATCGAGAACGCGGCGAAAATCTGGCCTGAAAACGAAAGCCCTTACATCGCCGTGGCCCGCATCACGGCCCCGCCGCAGGACAGTTGGAGCGCTGAGGCAGTTCAGGCGATTGACGAGGGATTGGCGTTCGGCCCGTGGAACGGCATTGACGCGCACCGCCCGCTCGGCTCGGTGATGCGGGCGCGCAACGCGGCCTATGCGCAGTCGGCGCAGTTCCGTTCGGAAAGGAACGGCTGCCCGGTCCACAAGCCGCGCAAGGATCCGGTTTCGGCCTGAGCCTCGTTCCTGGGCAGGCTGGCAGGGCGCGGCGCGATTTGTTAGAAGGGGCGATGAGCTACACGGTTGCCGCCTTTTACCGTTTCGTGACGCTCGCGGACCCGTCGACGCTGCGCGACGACCTCTGTTCGCTGTTCGCCGCAGACCGCTTGTGCGGCACGTTGCTGATCGCCGGCGAGGGCGTGAACGGCACACTCGCCGGATCGGCTCAAACCATTGATAGGTTACTGACCGTACTTTCCGATCGAGTCGGACTCGACCGGGCCGGGGTGAAGTTTTCCAGGGCCGACCGTGCGCCGTTCGGGCGTCTGAAATTCAAGCTGAAACGCGAGATCCTTACCTTCAACGAACCTGGTCTCGATCCGGCTAGGCCAGGCCACTATGTACCACCTGCGGACTGGAACGCGCTGATCGCCGATCCGGACATCCTGCTCCTCGATACCAGGAACCGGTACGAGATCGATCTAGGCACCTTCGCCGGCGCGATCGATCCCGGCATCGAGACATTCAGCCAGTTCGCTCGCTACGTCCGCGAAACCCTTGACCCGGGGCGGCACCGCAAGGTGGCGATGTTCTGCACCGGCGGCATCCGCTGCGAGAAAGCCTCCGCCTTCATGCGCCGGGAAGGCTTTGCCGAAGTCTACCACCTCAAGGGCGGGATCCTGAAATACCTCGAGGAAGTGCCGCGCGAGGAAAGCCGCTGGCATGGCGAATGCTTTGTCTTCGACGAGCGTGGCTCGCTGGGGCATGGGATTTTGCAGCGCTGTGACGTCTTCGATTGAAGTAATTATACCGTCATCCTCGGCCAAAGCCGGGGATCTTTCCCCAAGGCAGCACTGTCCTGATAGAGATCCTCCGTTTTCGCTAAGGATGACAGGTCGTACTGTGATGAAGCTGACGCTACTTCGTCGGGAAGAACGGCAACAGCGCCGCGCTGCTGCGTTCGATCAGATGCACGAAAGCGTCGGCTTCGCGCTTGTCGCGCATGTGCGGCTTGAACTCGGCGACGATCTGCTGCCAGACGGCAGCCGGTACTTTCTCCAGCACGCGTTCATCAACCAGGATTTCGACGTGGCGCTCGAGTTTCGAACAGAACAGCAGCACCAGCGGCTCGTCGTGCCGGGACTTCAGCTTGACATGCGCATAGGTCAGCCTCGCCTGACGCCACGCCGCCTTGCGCAGGCTCGCGTTCGGCACCAGCTCGTGCCGCAGCCAGCGGTTCTGCAGGCAGGCGAGCGCGGCCAGCGCGATGACGAACTCGATCGCCATCAGGAAATCACTTGTGAGCGGCGGGCCCGCGAGCGCCACGACAAAACCGCCGACCAGGGCGGCGATCAGCGAATGCAACAGCGCGAATGAGCCGTAGCGGCTGCTGAACGGGACGGAGACCAGCCGGATGTCGGCCGCAACCCTGCGCTTGGCGGCGGCGATCGCGGAAGTAACGCGCGCGTGATCGGCATCGTGCGCGATCACCATGAGCCGGATGCTCCGCCGCCGCCGAACGACCCACCGCCGCCCGAGAAACTATCCTCGCGTTGATTGCCGCCGCTACTCCAGCTCTGCGAGGCCAAAAGCCCCAAGGGCAGCCACAGACCTGACCCGCCGGAGCGACGCATGAACAAGACCAGCAGGATGATGAAAAAGAGTGCGCCGGGGCCGATGATCCCTGCGCCGGAACCGGCGATTGCGTTCCTGGCATAGACGTTCGGGCCTTCGGTCTGTGATGACACGACGGGCAGGCTTTGCGCATTGTCCTGCTCACCCAGCACCTGCAACAACGCGCCCGTGCCGTCGACGACCCCTTTGGCAAGGTCGCCTGCCTTGAAGTCCGGCACGATGATGCCGTTGATGATCTCCGAACTCTTCGCGTCGGTCAGCGTTCCTTCCAGGCCATAGCCAACCTCGATCCGCACCTTGTGCTCCGCCGGGGCGACCAGCAGGATGGCGCCGCTGTCCTTGCCTTGTCTGCCGATGCCCCAGGCGCGGCCCAGCTGGTAGCCGTAGTCCTCGATCGTCTGCCCTTGCAGCGAGGACACGACCGCGACCACGACCTGCTGCCCCGTCTTCGCTTCATGCTGAGCCAGCTCGGCTGTCAGCTGCTGCGTTACAGGCAGGCTGAGCACATGCGCCTGGTCGACGACACGCCCGGTCAGCGGAGGAAAGTCGAGCACCGCGGCGAGGCAGGGGCCGGACCAAAGCAGCGCCAGCGCAAGGCCCATCGCGGCGAGGCACCGCGCGCGGTTGCCCACTAGAACTTCACCTGAGGCGCCTGCTGCGCTTCCTCGGAGATGCTGAACGTCTCGCGCGGCTTTAGGTCGGGGTACATGACCGAGGCGATCCAGCGGTTCGGGATCGTACGCAGCGCGGTGTTATAGTCCTGCACGGCGGCGATGTAGTCCCGCCTTGCCACCGTGATGCGGTTTTCCGTGCCCTCGAGCTGGCTTTGCAGGTCGGAGAACTGCCGGTCGGCCTTCAGGTCCGGGTACTTCTCCGAAGCCACCATCAGGTGCGACAGCGCGCCGCCCAGCTGCCCTTGCGCCTGCTCGAACTGCTTGAAGGCTTCCGGGTTCTGCGTCAGGTCGCCGGCGTTGACGGTCACGGCCGTCGCCTTGGCGCGGGCTTCGGTCACCTCCACCAACGTGTCTTTCTCGAAGGCGGCGTAGCCCTTCACGGTCGCGACCAGATTGGGAATCAGGTCCGAGCGCCGCTGATACTCGTTGAGCACCTGCGACCACGACGCTTTCGCCTTCTCGTCCAGCGTCGGCAATTGGTTGACCGCGCCGCAACCGGACAGGCTGGCGGCGAGGACAAATAGGAAAACGAATTTGGTGATGGTATGGCTGAACAGGCGCATGAGATTCCTTGTTTCGCAGGCTTCTAGCATGCTTGAGCCTACAGCGGAACAGCCTCGACTCATGCAAAAAGGCGATTGCATAGAGATTAATAATTTGGTAATCCATTCATTAAAATTTTGATGATCCAAGCCATGATGTCCGATCCTGATCAGTCCGAGGCGCAACTTGGTCGTCCCATACACAGCAGGCCTTGGCAACGGCTCCTCGGGAGAATCGCAATTGGCACCGTAGCCACGTTGGGCCTCGCGGAAATGACGCTTTTTGGCGCGGTCGGCTATATTATACATTGTGACAACACCCATCCCGTGAAAGCCGCCGATTCATTTGCGAATGTGAATGGCTATCAGGCGACGTCGCATGGTGTACTCAGTTCTACTCGCCAAATGGACACAGGAGCCTTTTTCACCGAGTTCGATGCAGAAGCGCGCCGCGACGGTGGACTCGATCGGGCATTTGCAGCGGCAAAGGACAAAGCCGATCCGATTTCGCTCCGGCTTGCCGCGGCGCAGGCTGTGATCGAAGTGACAAGCGGCATCGAGGACATGGGCGTGAAGGTGCAGGCGGTGAACTCATTCGTCAGCCGCACGATTGGCTATGATCAGGAGAAAGCGAATTCGTCCTGGAAAGTCGATCATTCGACATGGCTGCAAACTCCCGATGAAACCTTGAGTAAAGGCAAGGGAGTGTGCGGGGATGTCGCGCTCTTGAAAATGGCCATGTTGCTCCGGGTTGGTTTCAGGCCGGAGAATGTTGGAATTCTGGAGATTTCAGCCGATAAGGATGGAACAAGCGATCTGCATGTCGTGGCTCTGGTCCGGATCGACAAGCGTAACTATATTCTCAACAACGACAAAAATCCCAATTTCGACCCTGCCGACCAGTTGCTTCATCAACTGCACCTTACACCTGCGGGGTGGTACACGGGAGGTATGGAAAAAAAAGATACCGCGTACCCGTTGGCTATAGTGGGCTTGCGCGGAAAAACCCTTCTGAGCGAAAACAAGACGGCCAGGGAGGATACCGATCCAAATGGATGGTATCTAAGCCGCAGTTTGGCCGAGGATATGGATCGGCTCGGTCGAGTCTGGTATGTCAGCGACATCCTACAATACAACGTGCAAAATCTCGCTGCCGGTAAGCCGCTGCTGAAGCTGCAGACCATGCCGAAATCAGCCGCTACTCCTCCCCCTTCGCGGCACGCCGGTAGCTGACAATCCCGCGCTTGGAGGCGCGCAGGAAGTCGATCAGGCGCATCGCGGGTTCGAAGTCGCCGTGCGCCTGGAACGCCGCCTCGATCTTCTCCTCGAACTTTCCAGGTCTGACGAAGATCGCCTTGAACACCGTGTTCAGGCGGGCGATGTCCTCGGCGGAAAAGCCGCCGCGCTCGAGCCCCACGCGGTTGATGGTAACCAGCCGCGCGCGGTCGCCCTGGACGATGCAGAAAGGCGGCACGTCCTGGCTGACCATCGAGCCCGCGCCGAGGAAGGCGTGGTCTCCGACGCGGCAGAACTGGTGGATGCCGGACAGGCCGCCGAAGATCACGTGGTTGCCGACCGTCGAGTGGCCGCCGAGGGCCGCTGAGTTGGTGATCCAGTTGTGGTTTCCGATAACGCAGTCATGCGCGACGTGGCAGCACGCCATCAGCAGGTTGTTCGAGCCCAGCCGCGTCACGCCGCCGAACTGTTCGAGGCCTGGCTGTACTGTCACGTACTCGCGCAGGATGTTGTTGTCGCCGATCTCCAGCCGCGAGGTGCCACCGAGGAACTTCAGGTCCTGCGGCTGCGCCCCGACGGAGGCGAACTGATAGATCTGGTTGCCCTCGCCCAGCCAGGTGTCGCCTTCTAGCACCACGTGGCTGCCGATCCGGTTGTTCGGACCCATCCGCACCTGCGGTCCGATTACGGAGTAAGGCCCTACGCTCGAGCCCGCGCCTATGATCGCGCTGTCGTGAACGATGGCTGTCGGGTGTATCCCTTCAAACCACATATATCCCCCTGTTGGCTGTGCTGGACATGGAGGCGGCTGCCCCGCGCCCGTGATAGCGGGTCGGCAGCCTGGCGCTTCCTCACATACTGTTACCGAATGTTGCACGGGATCGGAACCCCTTGGCTGAACAACGCAGGCGCTCTTTCCAGCCTGTCAGGGGCAATCTCTTAAAGAACGAATATGACCGTCATTCCGGCCGGCATGGCTGAATCCGTACCTCCGGTACAGCGGCGCGGTCGGTATGGATTCCGTGCTGCGCAGGGGATGACATCGGACTGCGAGGATCGCTGGGGAAAGTTGGGAGTTCTTCAAGAGGTCAACCCTGGTAAGTTACCAGCTGATCTTCACGCCGACTTCCACCGTGTGATCCAGCTCGTGCGTCCGCACGGCAGCGTCGTAGCCGATGCTGGCGGTCAAGTTGCCCGGGAACGCGGCGGTCAGGCCCGCGCCGGCAAGGGCGGCGTCGCGCCCGGGATGGACGCCCGAGATGCGGAACCCCGCCGCCGGCGCGCCGACGAAGTTCTCCGTCAGGGGCTGGTTTACGTCCATGAAGTCGTGCAGGTAGCTGGCGCGCAGTTCCGGGGTCAGGACCGTGCCGTTGCCGGTGGTCACCTTCAGGGTGGCGCGCGCCCCGGCGGTTGAGCGCAGCGCGTTCAGCGTGTCGCGGTTGACGACAAGGTTCAAGCCCGTCGCAGGCGAGCCGCCGGTGCTGTACGAGCTTTGACTGATGTTGTCGTACTCGACCCCGACGCGCGGCGCAATCCGCAAGGCTCCGTCGACAAGATCCTGCCGCACGTCGAAACCGTGGCTGAGGCCTGCCTCGGCGGTGACTTCGTCTCCGCTGTGCCGCGAGTCCTGCACTACCGTGGCGGCGGATGTCGTCGCGAACTCGTTGTCGCGATACTGGTTGAAGGCGTAGCCGACCGCCGCGTCCAGGACCAGCGGCACGGGCTGCAGGTTCTGGCTGGCATAGGCGGTCAGGCGGTACGTGTCGATATCGTTGCCTTCGCCCGACACGCCCGAAAGATTGAAATCGGTATGCTCGTAGCCGATTGCCGCGCCGACCAGCGTGCTGTCGGTGACCTTGGCATCCACTCCTGCCACAATGCCGCCCGTACCGTATTGGAAGTTTGCAAACCCAGTTTCGCCGCCTGCCTCGCCCAGCACGCCGTAGCCGTGTACCCAGACGCTGGGCTGGTCAGCGGTCACGATCGCCGGCTCGCCGCCCGTGCCGAACAGCGGCAGGTCCGTGTCGTTCATCGCCACGTCGAACGTGCCGGGCAGGCCGGTGTTGGCCTCCGTTCCGCCGCTGACGCCTTGGCGATGATCCATGCGCTGGACGATGAAGTTCTGGAAGCTTGTCAGGTTCGCAAGGTCGATGGTCGCGATGTCCGCCCGCAGCTCGCCCGCAAGCCCGTCGAGCGCGGTGCGCTGCGCGGCATTGCCCGAAGCGACGATCGGCAGCAAGCCGCGCAACATGTTGGAGGTGGTCGAAGGAACGATCGAGGCGATGGCGCCCGCGATGTTGGACTCGTCGGGCGTTAACCCCCCTTGCGCAAACGCTTGGCGCACGAGGGCCTGCACGCCCTGCAGTCCGGTGATCGCGCCCGACGCGGTCGGCGTTGCGGTCGTCCCGGCAGAAACTGAAGCAGGCTCTCCGGAAACCGGAGTGTTGGATGTCGGGTTTTGCGGCGCAACGGTCAGCAGGTCAACCTGGTTCGGCAGGTACTGGGCAAGGAAAAAGACATTGGCGTTTGAAGCCACCTCCGTGCTGGCGAACGTTCCGGCGACACCGCTGCCGGCGGTCAGAACGGGATAGATCCTGCCTGTCGCATAGGCACCGGCCGCGGGCGTGACGAGGATGGTTCCGCCGATGGTTGCGGAACCGCCAACAGACAGCAGGCTGGCCGATTGCGGGGTGACAGCAACGGCAAGCGTGCCAAGCGCGCCTTGCGTGTAGTTTCCGTTAACGCTGAGCGTGCCAACCGAAAAGCCGGCTCCCGGCTGGACGACGCCGCTGCTCGCCACGTTCCCGGTGATCGCGCCGTTGCCGAGCAGCATGCCGCCGGATTGCACCGCGACCGAACCGGCCAGCGAGGCGAGCGGGTGCGCAGCATCGCCGACCTGCAGCATGCCGCCAGACACCGTGGTGCCGCCGCTGTACGTGTTCTGCCCGTCAAGGGTCAGTAGGCCGTTGCCGATCTTGCCCAGCGATCCCGGACCCGTGCCATCGCCGATAGCGGTCGTGACCACGACGTTGTTGCCGGCCGTGTCGAACGTGCCGCCGCTGGCGTTGATTGCGATGGGCTCCGCCAGCGTCATCGAGGCGGTGGTTTGCAGCGTACCGCCGTCGAACAACAGGCCTGTGAATGTATGCGAGTCGTTGAAGTTGTCCGGGCTGGATATCGACAGGGCGCCCTGATTGACGATCGTCAGGCCGGTATAGAGGTTGGCGCCCGACAGCGTCAGCGTGCCTAGCCCCGTCTTGACCAGCGGGCCGGTCTGCGGTCCGGGCGAAAGCGAAAGGCCTTTGAAATCGGAAACCGTGCCGGACAGGGTGACATTGTTTCCGTTTGTGTCGAAGGTGCCGCCGCCGCTCGCCAATGCGACCGGTTCCACAAGGGTCAGCGGCGCCAAGGCGCGCAGCGTTCCCGCGGCAAGCGTCAGGCTGGCGCCGGGCTCGGCGTCTGCGACATCCGATGGGCTCGTGACGGCCAGGACGTTTCCGCTGACAGTCGTACCGCTTGCGGCAGTGTCCGACCACGCCGGGGAGGCCAGGGACCCGGCAAGGCAGAGCGCGGTAGCCGTCAGCAGGATGGAACGCAGGGAGGCGGCCCGCACAGTTCCCGACAAATTAAGTTCTTTCATTTATCGCTCCTTAAACTGCGTTTCTTTTAAGTAATTTGATGTACTTTGTCTACAGTTTTTAGTGGTTAATAGATCAGGCTCGTTATGAATGAATGATCTTGGTTAAAAATCCTGCTTCCGATCGACATTGTCGATTCTATAGTTGAAAGCATGAAATCTCGCTGTTTCCCCGGATCGGTTTACGATGGCGCCATGATTTACACCGCCCTGCCATCCGCCTTCGCTGCGGCGATTCGCGCGTGAGCCGTTTTCTCGTCACCGGCGGCGCCGGGTTCATCGGCACTCACCTGGTGCGCGCGTTGCTGGGCGAGGGACACGATGTCCGCGTGCTGGATGATCTTTCCAGCGGAAAAGCCGCAACCTTGCCGCCTGGGACGGAGCTTGTGATCGGTTCGGTGACCGACGAGGCCTTGGTCGGCCAGGCTTTGGAAGGATGCGACGGCTGTTTTCACCTTGCCGCCATAGCCTCGGTCGAGCGCTGCGCCCGGGACTGGGCCATTTCACATTCGGTCAACCTCACGGGGCTGATCCGCGTCTTCGAAGCCGCACGCCCCACGCCGGCGCGAAGGGCCGTTCCGGTCATCTACGTTTCGTCGGCAGCGGTCTACGGCGACAACCCGGCCGTCCCCCTGGACGAAACGTCCGCCCTGTCGCCGATCTCGGCCTACGGCGCGGACAAGCTGGGCTGCGAATTGCACGCGAGGGTGGCGCATCTGGCTTACGGCATACCGTCCATCGGGTTTCGCCCGTTCAACGTCTACGGGCCGGGCCAGGATGCAGGCTCGCCCTACTCAGGCGTGATCTCGATTTTCGCCGAACGCCTGCGCTCGGGGCGGGACCTCACGGTTTTCGGCGACGGCGGGCAGACAAGGGATTTCGTCGCCGTGGCGGATGTCGTCGAATGCCTGAAACGGGGTATGCATGGCGTGCGCAACGCGGCTGAGATCCTGGTGATCGCCACCGGCCGGCAGGTATCGCTGCTCGAGCTTGTCGAGGCGCTGTCGTCGTTGCTGCGGGTCGAGCCCTCCATCATGTTCGCGCCCGCGCGGGCAGGGGACATCCGGCACTCGGTCGGAAACCCTGAAAGGCTGCTGGCAAGGCTGGGGACGCGGCCGGCGACCTCGCTGGCCGACGGGTTGCACGCGTTGCTGGAGAAGTGATCGGCGCCGGGTTTTGACGCGATGCCCGCAATCGGCTACAAGGGCGGCCAGGCAGGCGTAACCCACATGAGTTCTGACAGTACCCCGCAAGTCGTCTCCGGCGAGGTCATCTCCGTTCGTGTCCTGGACGTAGCCTATGCCATCGACCTTGGCCGCGCGCAGGAGATCTGGCAGCGCAGCCGCGGCGCCAGCGGGGCCCGCAAGCGGCTTAACGTGACCCCGGCAAAGGCCGTGGACTACGATGTGCCGCCGTTGCTGCTCGTCCTCGATCCCTTGTCGGTCGTCGTCGCGGGCATGGCCCTCACCGCCGGCGTAACGGCGCGGCTCTACGATTTCGGCGTATTCAGCCTCACCCTTACCTTTCCGGTCGAACGCCTGGGCTGGGAAGAGTTTTCCGACTTGGTGAACAGGGTCAACCATGCCATCGGGCCGGGGAGCGACAGTCCCGTGTGGGCGGACGTGACCGGCGAACTGCGCGCCTTGCTGCATGGGGCGCTGGAACGGCCTAGCATTACGGTGATCGGAGAAGACTACCTGATCGGCCGCGTGCGGACGTTCGAAACTCCGATGACGGCGGCGGAAATCCAGAAACGCCTCGATCTTGTGCCGCTGTTGTCTGGTGATCGGCTGCCTCTCTCGGACGGCGCGCGCGAGGATCTGCTGCGGCAGAAATTTTCCTACTATGTCGATGATCTGGTGGTGCTGACGTGGGACCGAGCCTTCATCTACGAGCCGCGCGGCGACAGCGACGTGATCGACGTGCTGGAAGTCGCCAACGCCCAGCTTCTTGAAATGCGCTACTATGACGAACTGCTCGACGATGAGTTGCCGCGCATGTACGATCTCGTCGAAACCACGCAGCGCCGCAACAACCTCCTGTCCTCTCGCCGTTTCGCCGGGCTGGCTCGCCGCCTCTATACGCTGGTGGCCGAAGTTACCGAGCTGACGGAAAAGGTCGACAACGCGCTGCAAGTCACGGAAGACGTTTACCTAGCTCGCATCTACACTGCCGCGCTCGACCTGTTCCGCGTGCCGGTGGTCAGCGCGGCCGTCAGCCGCAAGCTGTCGATTATACGAGATACCTATGCCGCCCTGTACGACGAGGCCTCGGGCGGACGCGCCGCGGCGATGGAAATGGCGATCGTGGTCCTGATCGTCATCGAACTCGTCCTTGCCGTTATCCGCCACTAGAGTGCTTTCAGCCCTCGATAAACTCAGGCCGCAATCGCGAACGAGGCAAGGCCTTCAGCGAACGCAACCTCCGATGCCCGCTCTAGGCATCGTGGCGCGACCGCTGCGCCGTCAGGACGCGTTGCGCGGCGCGGCGCTTGATCTGCCCGATGTTCAGAGTCTCGAATATCGAGTTCGGCCCGTCGAGATTACCCTCATCGAGCCATCTGCGCAGCGTTTCGGAAAGGTCGTTCGAAGCGTTATCTGACATGAGCATGAGTATAAGATCGACTTCGTTTAAAACTGTATATTACGCCAAGGAATGCAAACGGATGCCAACCGTTCCTCTTCCTTCTAGATGTTGTGTAAGCGTGACAGATTTGCAAGCGTCATGTGGTTGTGGCGCTCGGCTCGACAGGACGCAAAACTTGTCGGAAGTCGCCAAGGAAAATCATCAGCGCGATGGCTGCCTCCACCCAGGGGATAACCGCCGCCCAGGGCTGGTCAGCCGAAACCCACGGCAGGAACAACCCGAGCGCGATCCCGGGACTTTCCCCGCTGTAGGCGAGCCGCCCGCCGATCACCAGCGGCGCGACCATGTACATCAGCGGAAAGAACAGCATCAGCCCAAGCCGGGAGCGCACGGGGTAACGCAGCCGCATGCCCTGGATGACGAACAGGTCGCGAAGCGCGAAGCCGATGATGGCAAAGGCAGGCAGCGCCCTGCCGGAACTGCTGCCGAGATAGGCCAGGCAAGCCAGGAACATCAGAGCCGCGGAAGGAATCCAGGGCGGCAAACCGCGCCACGAACGGACGATCGACCCTGCCCGAACGTTAGCCACCAGGGAACGTAAAGCTGCACGCGAGACCGGCGCGCACAGGAGCGGAACGTAGGTCAGCAGCAGGCCGGCGGCGAAGGCTCGTGCCTGCCAGGGGACGGCCGTCCACTCGGGAAGCGGCCACTCCGCCGGCGCATGCAGGCCGCCGAGGGTGATCATCACGAACAGGGTGAACACTGTCCAGCCCAGCGGCCCGTCACGGTAGCCCAGCTCACGGCGAACGATGCGCACGGATCCCAGCAGCGCCCAGAAGACCAGCAGCCCGGCCCCCGCTCGCGCCATGTATATCAGGGGAACGCTGCTTTCATACCAGCCGACGGGCGTCATCGCGATATCATGATAGCGGGCCACGTACGCGCGCGCGGCGACGCTGCCCGGTTCATCGACGACGTCGATGGCGAATATGCCGTTGAAGAAGAAGCCGATTCCGATGCCTGCCGCCACCGCGGCGACGCTGTTGATACGCCGCGACCCGGTTTCGATCAACGACAGCGTCAGGATGATGAACAGAGCGGTCGCCTGCGCCGCCACGCCTGTCAAAAGCAGGTCCGGCACAATGCCGAGCCTGTGCGGAAAGAGCGCGGCAAGCACGCCGACGCACAGCAACGAACCGTACCAGGCATAGGACGTGCCGCCGGCCAGCTTGCCGACCACAAGGCTGACGGCTCCCTGCGCCGACAGACGCTGCACGTCCCATGTCCGCTCGTTCAGCTCTTCGCTCACGCGCGCGCTGGCCATGACGCTGCCCCACACCACCACCAGCGCCAGGATAAACACGCGCAGGGCGCGCGGCAGGTAGGTGACGTCCCACACTTCGTAGATGCCCGTCAGCAGCAGCGCCAAAACCAGCGCCATGCCGATTACGCGGGTGGGCGTCAGCTCAAGCCAGATATTGCGCTGCAGTTCGGGGTTGAGCGAAAGGAAAGGCGCGGCGGAGGAGGGCTTCACGATGTCTTCCCGAAATAGAGCTGTTCAAGGTTTTCGGTCGCGGTCGCCAACCCGACCACCTGTATCCCGCCGAGCACCAGGTGCCGCAACAGCGCCGCCTGTTCCTCGTCGGATCCGGCAAGGGTGAAAGTGACGTGCTGGCCTGTGATCGCCACTTGCGAAACGCCGGGCAGGGCCGCCAGCGCGCTTGCCGCAGGCTCCACAGGACCATGCACGATCAGCGCCAGCCGCCTGCCGCTTGCAAGGTCGGCGCCGCCGACCGGAACCAATGGGCGGACCTGGCCGTCCTTTACCGCCAGCATGTGGGTGGAGTAGTCCTGCAACTCTGTCAGGATGTGCGATGACACGATCAAGGTGGTCCCGGCCGCCTGCAGGGACCTGATCAGCGAAGACAGGTCTCGCCGCGCGTCGGGGTCGAGGCCGGATGCCGGCTCGTCCAGCAGCAGCAGTTTCGGCCCGTGCACGATGGTGCGCGCAATGGCAAGGCGCTGGCGCTGGCCCCGGGACAGTTCGGTACCGCGGCGGTCTTTGTAAGCGTCCAGACCGACGGAGCGGATCGCCTTCTCCGCGGCTTCCGCGACATGCGCTTTCGGCACGCCCATGGTAGCGGCGGCATAAAGCAGGTTCTGCCGCACGCTCAGCGTTTCGTAGACGCCGAAGAAATCCTGCAGGAAGCCCAGCTTGCGATGCGCGAGACGCGGCGAGTCCTGGATGTCCAACCCGTCGACGGTGATCCGGCCCGACAGGGGCTCCTCCAGCGCGGCAAGGCAGCGCAGGAGCGTGGTCTTGCCGGCGCCGTTCGGCCCGACCATGGCAGTGACCGACCCTTGCGGGACAGCGAAGGAAACGCCATGCAAGGCGCGCCTGTTGCGGTATTCGAACACGAGGTCGCGGACCTCGACCAGAACGGGAGTACTAATCGCTTCGCCCTCTTACTCGGTTCGTCCCTTTTACCGCGAAGCGTCCACGGGCTGAAGCGTTTTATGGGGACGACCGGGCCGCCGGACATGCATCATGTGGATGCGTCAGAATACAGGCGTGAACTTGTGCGCGCTGTTCTCCAATGCCGCGCCGCGATGAGGATACCGAGCCGCAGCGAGGCCGGGATCGCGAGCCTAGCCCACCATTGATGGATGACATGAAGCGGCGTATGCCGAACACCTAGGCCTCGACCGTGACGCCCCTCCAGAACGCGACGTGATCCTTGATCTGCTTGGCCGCATCCGACGGGGTGCGGTAGGTCCAGGCGGCGTCGCTGTTGGTCGTGCCGGCCACCGTCACGTCGTAGTAGCTTGCGGTGCCCTTCCACGGGCATTTGCTGGTCGTGGCGCTGTCACGAAAGAATTCCTTCTTCAGCGATTCCGGCGGGAAATAGATGTTTCCCTCGACCTTTTCGACTTTATCGGCCTGAGACTCGGCGATGACTTCGCCTTTCCAGATCGCTTTGGGCATTTGCAGCTCCGTGTTGTGCCATTGAAATCCACATAGGACATTTCTCCGTGAAACCAAGCGCAGGACAAAGCAGGAGCCGCCATGGACAAGGGGTGAGGGCGATGCTATTCCGTCCGTATCTGTTTTTTCCGGACGACATCCTTGGACAGTCCTTCGCCAACGCAAGGCCACAGCCGTAACGAAGCCGCCGAACAGCTGCGCGCCCGCATCGCCTCGCGCGAGGCGGTGGTCGGGGTTGTCGGCCTCGGCTATGTCGGCATTCCGCTGGCTCTGGCGGCGGTCAAATCCGGTTTTCCGGTGGTCGGCGTCGACATCAACGCCGAACGGGTAGAACGGATCAACCGCGGCGAAAGCGTGCTGAAGCACGTTCCCGCACAAGCGATGTCCGATGCCATAGGTTCGCGGCAGTTATCGGCCACGACCGATTTCGCCGCGCTGGCCAAGGCCGACGCGATCCTGATCTGCGTGCCGACGCCCTTGACCCGGCACCGCGAGCCGGACCTTTCCTTTGTCGTCGATACCGCGCGATCCCTTGTTCCTTACCTGCGCAAGGGGCATCTGGTTGTTCTGGAATCGACTACCTACCCGGGAACAACCACGGAGATCATGCGCCCCATCCTGGAGGAAAGCGGGCTGGGGAGCGGCGAGGACTTCTTCATCGCTTTCTCGCCCGAGCGCGAGGATCCCGGCAACCCGCATTTCGATACCGCTTCGACTCCCAAGGTGGTCGGCGGCGACGGCGCGGCCGCGCTGGATGTCGCCGACGCGCTGTACTCGGCGCTGGTGGTCCGCACCGTGCGCGTGTCCTCGACCGGAACCGCCGAAGCCGTCAAGCTTACGGAGAACATTTTCCGAGCCGTCAACATCGCGCTGGTCAACGAGCTGAAAGTCGTGTTCCAGACCATGGGCATCGATATCTGGGAGGTGATCGACGCCGCCAGGACCAAGCCGTTCGGTTTCATGCCTTTTTATCCGGGGCCGGGGCTCGGCGGGCACTGCATCCCGATCGACCCCTTCTACCTGACGTGGAAGGCGCGTGAGTTCGACGTCAACACTCGCTTCATCGAGCTTGCCGGGCAGATCAACACCGACATGCCATACCATGTGGTCGGCCAGCTGGCGCAGCACCTCGACCGCGTGGCGGGCAAGGGCCTGGTGGGCGCGCGCATCCTGGTCATCGGCATTGCTTACAAGAAGAATGTCGAGGATCTGCGCGAAAGCCCGTCACTCAAGCTGATCGAGATCATGGAAAAGCGCGGCGCGCACGTGGAGTTCCACGATTCGTACATCCCGGTCGTCACGCCGACGCGCGAACACCCGGAAATGAGCGGACGGAAATCGGTGCCTTTGACGGCGGAGGAAATTTCCAGTTATGACGCGGTGCTGATCGCGACCGATCATGACGATGTCGATTACCCGTTCCTGGTCGCCCACGCGCGGCTGGTCGTGGACACCCGCAACGCCTGCGCCCGCGCCGGAACCGTCAGCGACAAGGTCGTAAAGGCATAGCGCCGGCTTGTTAAGCCGCGTCCACCGGGATGCCTTCGAAGGCGAATGTCGCATCATGTCGTTACAGCCAGACGTGCATGCGAACCCCACCGATTCAAAAACTAAATAATATTTAACCGTATCTATTAAATATTCGTTTGCTAAAAAAACAAGAATCCTGAGTCGCGTAACGTCGCATTAGGCTTTCTATGAGAAAGTCCGGTTCGAAGGATGCGAAACTTCACCAGCAAAGAAAAGGCAAAGACCTGAGTTCTATTACCTGATCGGATTTCCGGTTCGGTAATTACGATGTCTTGCGCCTAATCTTGATCGCCATACGTGCGATCCAGTGAAATTTGCGTCCCGGAACTATTCAACGGGCGAATACCTCATGACGACCATCACCATCGGTTTGACCGGGACGGTAACCCCTCCAGGCGGAACGCAGAGCGTAACGCCTGGAAGTTTTGCCGTCGGAGTCAACCTTTCCGGCTTGGAGTACAATGCCAACCAGGTTGGAAATCCGGGATATAACTACGCGATTCCCAGCCTTTCCGAACTTCAATATTATAAGTCGCAAGGCACGACTTTAATCCGCCTGCCGTTTGCCTGGGAACATCTTCAGCCCACTCTGGGCGGCGCTTTCAACGCCACGTATCTCAGCGAAATCGAAGGCGTGGTGAACAACGCCGCCTCGCTCGGCATGAAAGTGATCCTGGACTGCCACGACTACGGCGGCTACGGCAACCACAAGCTGGGCGACGGCACCCTGACCGACGCCGAATTCTCCAGCATGTGGAAACAGCTGGCGACGGTGTTCGCCGGCAATCCGGGCATTGCCGGCTACGATCTGATGAACGAACCGAACGGCATGCCGAACGCGCAGGCTTGGCCGGATGCGGCGCAGGCGGCGATCACCGCGATCCGCACAGCCGACACGCAGACTCCGATCTATGTCGAGGGCGACGATTACTCCAGCGCAGGCTCGTGGACCGCTGTCAATTCGGGCCTCGCCAGCCTGCACGATCCGTCGAACAACCTGATCTTTTCCGCCCACCTCTATCTCGATACGGACAACAGCGGGACGCATTTCGACTGGGCGCAGGAAGCGGCTGCGGGAGACACGGTCAACATTGGCGTCCAGCGGTTGACGAACTTCGTGCAATGGCTGCAGGCGAACAACCTGAAGGGCGACATCGGCGAGATCGGCGTTGGAGACGACAATACCGACTGGCTGACCGGGCTCAACAATACCCTGGCGTACGCGCAGGCGAACAATCTTCAGGTGACGTACTGGGCCGGCGGTCCGTGGTGGGGCAGCTATCCCATGGCCATCGATCCCAACAACGGCGTGACCGCGCCTCAGGTGGCGGTTCTCGATCGCTACAGCGGCGATATGGACACCGTTACTACGGCATCGCTTTCCGGAAGCGCGGACGCCAACAGCACGATCTATCTGAGCGAGAACGACGTGACGCTGGGAACGACGACCACGAACTCGTCGGGTGCATGGAGCTATACCCTTGGCGGTTTGGCCGCCGGCGCGCATACGATCGTCGCCAGCGAAGTCGCTCCCGGAGTCGATGGAACCATAGCCGCGATTTCATTCATCGTCGCCGCGCCCGCGACGTCAAGCACCAGCACGTCGGGAGCAGGCACATCGGGCACCGGTACGTCCGGCAGCACGACATCGACCATAAGCACCAGTACATCTGGCAGCAGTACATCTGGCACGGGAACGTCGAGCAGTACGGGCACCGTAACATCGAGCAGCGGCTCGTCCGGCAGCGGCACTTCCAGCACCGTGACGACATCCGGCAGCAGCTCCAGCAGCGGAACCGGCTCCGTCACGGGCGCAGCGACCTCGTCACCCGTGTCTGTACCGGTCATTTTCGCGGCTGTGGGACCGATCGCCAATGTCGTCATCCCGGCAAGCTCGGGCAATGTCAGCGCCAGCGCGCCCGGCCAGACCGACTTCCGCTTCGTCGTCGCGGGGACCAATGCCGCGGTCACGAATTTCTCGGCGGGCGATACGGTACAGCTGGTCGGCGCCAGCTCTTATGCAGTCTCGAACTTCGACATCAACGATATTCTTTGGGACAACGGTTCGCTGACGCCCTACGCCTGGGAGATGAACGGAACGACCGTCAATGCCGCCGCGGCTCTGGGTGGCCCGGCGGGAGCCGACGTCCTGCCCGGCTTCCACATCGCCGCGGTCGGCGACTTCGATGGCACCGGGACCAGCAGCATCCTCCTGGCGTCGGACACGCCCGGCCTATCCAGCGTCATCTGGAACACGAGCGACGGCCAGCTCGGATCGGGCGCGCTTCTTCCTTTCGCCTCGCCTTCGACGGTCGCATGGGCCGGCGACTTCAACGGCGACGGCACCAGCGACATCCTGTGGGACAACGGCAGCGATGCGCCGTTCCTGTGGGAGATGCAGGGCGATGGAGTCATGGCGGCGGCTTCCATCGTCGGCCTGCCCGGACAATTGGTGATGCCCGGCTTCCATATCACGGGGGTCGGCGATTTCGACGGCAACGGTACCAGTGATATCTTGTGGGCGTCCAACGTGGCCGGAGGCTTTGCTTCCATCTGGTTCATGAACGGCTTCCAGGCGACGGGCGTGCTCCTGCCCTATGCCGAACCTTCGACCAAGGCCTGGATCGGCGATTTCAACGGCGACGGCCACAGCGACATATTGTGGGACGATGGCTCGGCGACCCCCGTCCTCTGGGAGATGGATGGTGGCCACGTCATCGCTGCCGCCGTGCTGGGCGGGGCGTACGGCTCCACCGTCATGCCGGGCTATCACATAGCGGGCGTGGGAGATTTCACGGGCAACGGCGACGACGACATCCTGTGGACAGCGAACGTGCCAAGCCCGTTCGCCCCGGCGATCGTCTGGTTCATGAACGGCACCACCGTGCAAGCCATCGATATTCTGCCATACGGGCAGACGTCCACAGCGGCGTTCATCGGCAATTTCAATATCGACGGCAGCACCATCAAGTCGAATACGGGCACGTCCGTCGTGCTGGACAACGTCGCGCCGGGCGCGCTGGCTTCCGGCAGCGTGCAAGCGGTCAGCTCGACTCTCGACTACAGCGCCCAGACCGCGGCAGTGTCCGTGGACCTTGCGACCGGCACCAGCTCGGTAACCGGGACGAGCGTGTCGGGTTTCACCGGCGTGACGGGAACATCCTACAACGACGTCCTGGAAGGCTATGCGCCCGCCGGCCAGAGCAGCACGCTGACCGGCAATGGCGGCAGCGACGATTACATGTTCAGCAGCGGCGACGGCGCGGTCACGGTGATCAACGGGGTCGCGACGGCCAGTACGGCTGCGGGAGAGGTGATCTTCGGGCCCGGCCTCACCGACGCGCATTTGTGGCTGGCGCAGGTCGGCAACAACCTCGTGATCGACGTGCTCGGCACAAAGGATCAGGTCACGATCCAGAACTGGTATGCGAACAACCAGTCCAAGGTATCCGAGATCGTGGATGCGAACGGCCTCAAGCTCGACAGCGCGGTCAATACCCTCGTCAACGCCATGGCGACGTTCCAGGCCGCTAACCCGGCATTCGACCCGCAGTCAACGCCCGGCATGCCGGCCAGCACGACGTTAAATGCGGCGGTGCTCGCGGCATGGCACAATTAAGGAAGGATTTTAGCTTAAGGCCAAAATTAATTAACCCAATTTTTTAAACTCTCGCTTATACCGGGCGCATGATCCGTTCTCGTACTCTCCGGGTCGCCGGAGCCGTGCTGCTTGCGCTGTGGCCGCACGCGGGCAGGGCGCAGACTTTTCCCCAGGCTCTGGCGCTGGCCTATCAGAACAACCCCGACCTCAATGCCGGGCGGGCGGAGTTGCGCGGCATCGACGAGCAGGTTCCGCAGGCGCTTTCGAACTTCCGGCCGCAGGTCAGCGCCACCGGCTCGATCAACTACGAGGGCATCTACTCGCGTCCCGGCGCCGTGGGCGCGGTCAGCGCGCCGACCACGGCCAGCGGGGCCGGGCAAACAGCCAACGTGCCGCAGGAACTGATCGGAAGCGGACACCAGACCCTCGTCCCGTATTCGTACGGCCTGCAGATCACTCAGCCGCTGTACCGCGGCGGCCGGACCGTTGCCGATACCAGCCGCGCCGGCAACACGGTGAACGCCGGCCGCGCGACGCTGGCCAATACCGAGGAAACGGTGCTGCTGAACGCCGGCACCGCGTACCTGGATGTCGTGCGCGACGAGGCGACCGTCGAGTTTGAAACCAAGAACGACCAGCTTCTGGCCCAGATCGCCAACGCCTTCCAGCACCGGCTGAACGTCGGCGAGGTGACGCGCACCGACGTGGCGCAGGCCGAGGCGCAGCGGGGCGAAAGCCTGTCCACCCGCATCATCGCCGAAAATACGCTGGCGACCAGCCGCTCGTCGTTCGTGCGCTACGTCGGGATCATGCCTGAGAAGCTGGAGGATCCGGAACTGCCCTACGCGCTGCCCGGAACGCTGGAGGAAGCGCTGACGATGGCGGAGGCCGAGAACCCCCAGGTAGTCGCCGCGGCGTATACCGAGGCGGCGGCGCGTGACTCGGTGGACTTGGCGAACGGGGCCGGGCTTCCCGAAGTCGACCTGATCGGCCAGGCCGGGCGCACGCGCGAGGGTTACGCCGGGTCGCCGCCAATCGACAACGCAACCATCGAAGCGCAGCTCAATATTCCCCTTTACACCGGCGGGCTTGTTTCCTCGCAGGTACGCCAGGCCAAGCAGGTGCAGACCCAGCGCTACATCCAGATCGACAGCGCTCGCCGGCTGGCGCACCAGCAGGCTCAGCAGGCCTGGGAAACGATCGAGGCCACGACGGGGGCGCTCAAGGTCGAGCAAACCGCGCTGAAATCGGCGGAGGTCGCGTACAAGGGAGCGATCGCCGAGGATGCGGTCGGCACGAAAACAACTCTTGATGTGCTGAATCAGGTTCAGATGCTGCTGTCGGCGCGGCTGGCGATCCTGACCAGCCGGCACGACCTGCTTGTCGCCAAGCTGGGCCTGCTCTCCGCCATCGGCCGGTTCACGGCGGAAGGGCTGCACCTGCCGATCGAGTTTGCCTACAATCCAAGGGACAATTACAGCCACGTCAGCGACAAGCTGGAGGGCAACGGCATCCACCACGGTCCCGGCGACGCGGGCGAGCAGGAACAGGCGGACCTTCCCGCTCCGGACGAGGCGGGCGCGCCATGAACGTCGAGTCCGGACCTCCCGTACCCTCGGACGAACTACCGTTCTCCGCCACAGGAACTCCCGGGGACACCGGTCTGGTCTGCTTCCTGCTGCTGGCCCGGGTTTCCGGCTCCACGATCGGCGAGGAGCAATTGCGCCACAAGCACGCCCTGACCGGAGCGATGCAGGCCGAGGACATGCTGCGCGTCGCGCGCGTCAACGACCTCAAGGCGCGCATGGTCAAGGCATCGCCCAAGCGGCTCAAGGCCAATCCGTTCCCCGCGATCGCGCGTCTGAAGGACGGCAGCTTCACCATTCTCGCTCGTGTCGACGACGAGCGCGTGCTGCTGCACGATCCCGTGACGAACGCGCCGGCGGTCGAGCCCCTGGCCGAGTTCCTCGCCCGCTGGGACGGAACACTGGTGCTGGTCACGCGCCGCGCCACGTTGAAGGACGCGGCGCGTGAGTTCAACATCGCATGGTTCATCCCCTCGCTCTACAAGTACCGACGCATCTTCGGCGAGGTGCTGCTGGCATCGTTCTTCCTGCAGGTCCTGGCGCTGGTCTCGCCGCTGTTCTTCCAGCTGGTGATCGACAAGGTCCTGGTGCATCGCGGCATGAGCACGCTGAACGTGCTGGTGATCGGGCTGGTCATCGTCTCGGTGTTCGAGGTCGTGCTGGGCACGCTGCGGACCTACGTGTTCTCGCACACTACAAACCGCGTCGACGTCGAGCTCGGCGCGCGTCTGTTCGACCATCTGCTCGGCCTGCCGCTGGCCTATTTCCAGGCGCGCCGGGTCGGCGACTCGGTGGCGCGCGTGCGCGAGCTGGAGAATATTCGCACCTTCATCACCGGGTCGGCGCTGACTCTGGTCATCGACCTGCTGTTCACCGTCGTGTTCTTAGCCGTCATGTTCCTTTACTCCGGGTTCCTGACCTGGCTGGTGATCGCCTCGCTGCCGTTCTACTTCGCGGTCAGCGCCTGGGTCAGCCCGGTGTTCCGCCACCGCATCGACGAGAAGTTCCGTCGCGGCGCGGTCAACCAGGGCTTCCTGGTCGAGTCGATCACCGGGATAGAGACGCTGAAGGCGATGGCGGTCGAGCCGCAGATGCAGCGCCGCTGGGAAGAACAGCTGGCGGGCTACGTGCATTCCAGCTTCGCGACCTCCAACCTCGGCAATATCGCCAGCCAGGGCGTGCAGTTCATCAGCAAGGCCAGCGTCGCCGCGACGCTCTATTTCGGCGCCAGGCTGGTGATCGAGGGCGACCTGACCGTCGGCCAGCTGGTCGCGTTCAACATGCTGTCGGGCCGCGTTTCGGCTCCGGTGCTGCGCCTCGCCCAAATGTGGCAGGACTTCCAGCAGGCGCGCATTTCCATCGACCGGCTGGGCGACATCCTCAACACCCCGCGCGAGATGCAGGTCCAGGCGGTGCGCGCCGAGTTGCCGCCGATCCGCGGCGACATCGTCTTCGAGCACGTCAACTTCCGCTACCGCCCCGACGCGCCGGCGACGCTGACGGACATCAATCTGGCCATCAAGGCAGGGCAGGTCATCGGTGTCGTCGGTCCTTCGGGCTCGGGCAAGAGCACGGTGACGAAGCTGATCCAGCGTTTGTACCAGCCCGAGGCGGGGCGCGTGCTGGTCGACGGGGTCGATCTGCGCCAGGTGGATATCACATGGCTGAGGCGGCAGATCGGCGTCGTGCTGCAGGAGAATATGCTGTTCAATCGCAGCGTCCGCGAGAACATCGCCTTGTCCGATCCGACGCTGGACATGCGCCGCGTGATCGCCGCGGCCGAGATGGCGGGCGCGCACGAGTTCATCCTCGAACTGCCGCACGGCTACGATACCGAAATCGGCGAGCGCGGCACGACGCTGTCCGGTGGCCAGCGCCAGCGTCTTGCCATTGCCCGCGCGCTGGTCACCAACCCGCGCATCCTGATCTTCGACGAGGCGACCAGCGCGCTGGATTACGAATCCGAGAGCATCATTCAACACAACATGGCGCGCATTTCGCAAGGGCGCACCGTCGTCATCATCTCGCACCGCCTGACGGGTGTGCGCCACGCCGACCGCATCGTCACCGTCGAGAAGGGCCGTATCGTCGAGGAGGGCACGCATGACGAGCTTCTGCTCAAGGGCGGGCGGTACGCGTCGCTCTACCGCCTGCAATCGGGAGGCGCCGATGCCGCCTAGGTCGTCCGGACGCGCCGCAAGCCACGAGTACGAGTTCCTGCCCGCGGCGCTGGAGATCATGGAGCGCCCCCCCTCGCCTGCGGGCCGGGCGGTGATGCTGACGCTGATTGCCCTGATCGTCATCGCGCTGGCCTGGGCGTCGGTCGGCCACCTCGACATCGTCGCCACCGCCGAGGGGCGCATCATCCCCAGCGGCAAGGTCAAACTGATCCAGCCGTTCGAGACGGGAGTCGTCAAATCAATCGCCGTACATGACGGCCAGCATGTACAAGCTGGCGAACTGCTGATCGAGCTTGATCCCACGATCAACGCCGCCGAGGCAGGGCATGTCGACCACGACCTGATATCGGCGGAGATCGATGCCGTGCGGCGTCACGCGGCCGATACCGGCCAGAACGACTTCGTTGCGCCGGACGGTGCCGACCCGTCGGATGTCGAGACAGCCCGTCACCTGTTGCAGGCTCAGCTGGACGAGCAGAGCGCCAAGCTGGACAACCTTTCGCGCCAGCTAGAGCAGAAGCAGGCGGAGAAGGACGGCGCGCAGGCGACGATCAATAAGCTGCAGACGGCGATGCCGATGATCAAGAAGCGGCGCGACATCCGCAAGTACCTGTCCGAGCACGAGTTCGGCTCGAAGCTGACCTACCTGGAATCGGAGCAGCAGCTGACCGAGCAGCAGGACGAGATGGAAGTGCAAAGGCACAAGCTGGACGAGAGCAGTGCCGCCATCGCCGCGTTGCAGCGCCAGCGAGAGGAAACGGATGCCGAGTTCCACCGTGATAACCTTGATAAGCTTTCGGAGGACGAGGGCAAAGTCGGCTCGCTGCGCCAGGATTTGGACAAAGCGCGTGAGCGCACGATGTTGCAATCCTTGCGTGCGCCGGTGGACGGCACCGTGCAGCAGCTGTCGGTTCATACGGTCGGAGGAGTGGTGACGCCGGCCCAGCAACTTCTGATTGTCGTTCCGGACGATGCGAAGCTGGAGATCGAGGCGAACCTGCCCAACCGCGACGCCGGTTTCGTCCACGAAGGGCAGGAGGCGGAGATCAAGATCGAGGCTTTCACCTTCACCCGCTATGGCCTTCTGCACGGCCACGTCATCGACCTGTCGCGCGACACCGGGCCGCTGGACGAACGCCAGGCGCAACAGGCCCAGCAGCCGCAGCCGGACAAGGACGAGGAGGAAACCCGCCAGGCGCACCAGGCAGGCTACATCGCGCATATTTCGCTGGATGAAACCACGATCGATACCGAAACCGGACCGCAGGCGCTCGGCCCCGGAATGGCGGCGACGGTGGAGATCAAGACAGGCCGCCGCCGTGTCATCGACTATCTGCTATCGCCGATGAAACGATACGCGCACGAGGGCATGAAGGAACGGTAAGCCCATTCGTGAGCATTTCAGTCAGGAGGGGTCGGGTTCGGTGTGGCGAGCGTAGAGAAGCAATCCGAGGCGCGCGGCCTTTGGATTGCCGCGGCTGCGCTCTTCGCAATGACGGCTACTGGTTAAATCGCTGATGTTAGTCCGCGGTGTGAACGTCCGGCATCACGGACTTCAGCCGGTTCTGGTGCGCGATCCCGCAGCCTGCGGTTCCAGCAACTCGTCCACGTCGACCATGGCGGCGGCATGGCTGATCATCTCGGCGCTGGACCGCGTGACAACCGGTAAATCCTGGTCGGGTCCACCCTCAAGGGTTGCGAAACCTTCGCGGATCGCGCCGGCAAAGCCCGGAATGACGGCAAGCGAACGGTAGCGCGCGACGCGGGTGAGGGCGATGGCCGAGAACGTCACGATGAATGGAAGGCTGCCAACCGCGCCCCGATGCTTCAGCACGAAATAAGCGGTCGAGCGGAAGCGGCGATATTCTTGCTGCAGAGTCGTGGCTTCGCGCACGCCGCCCTGTTTCAGCGACAGATGCACGACTTCGGCGTCCGGCTCGAAAAGGATGGTCCAGCCTGCCTTTGCGACCCGCACCGAGAAGTCGGTGTCTTCAAGCATCTTGGTCTTGCGGTCGAACCCGCCGACCTGCGCCAGCACGGCGGCCCGGTAGCTCATGTTCGAGCCCTTGCATGAGCGGACCGCCTGCCGCTCGGTCCCGAACAGGTTGAATATCGTGCGCCCAGTCCATGACACGTGGCACGCCGTCTGCCGAACATTCGTCTTGATGTAACGCTCGATATGACGGCCCACCACGCCGCCGACTTCCGGATCGTCGTAGGCCGCAAGGTGCGCGGAAAGGAAATCCTTGGAGGTGATCAGAACGTCATCGTCTACGAAGACTACAACCTCGCCGCGCGCCCGCGCCAAGCCCTCGTTCCGCGCGTTGGGCAGGCCTTTCCGCGTCAGATGGAGATACTTCATCCTCGCATCTCGCCGTTCGGCGATGAACTGGAAGATCTGCGCCGCGCCCGCGGCGTCGGACTGGTCGATCACAAGAAGCTCGAAATCGGTGAAGTTCTGCTCGAGCAACTGATCGAGCGTGGTCCACAGGGCCTCGACCCTGTTGAACGTGGCGACGATTACGGTAAGTCGCGGCGGGTTCGCGCCGTGCTGCGTCGGGTTGGAAGCCGTCCGCGACAAGCCGCTCGCAGGAGTAATATTCTGCACACCCATGATTTCACCTATGCGCGGCGACAAGGCATCGTGAACTATTCAAACCGGCAAAATAACAGCATGTTCCTTGGCCGGTCCGAGAGAAACGACGATAGGTCACTTAATTTGTTAAGTAAAGAAAGCAATATCTTGGTCGAGGAAGGCCTTGTAACGGCAAGAAGTTAAAGCTGCCTTAATGGGTGGGTTTTGGCGCGGCAGCGTGGTTCGGTGCGACTCACCGCATGCGTCGTCTATGCGGGCAGGCAGCGCAGCACGGGGGGTGGAAGATCGACCAGATCGGTCAGGCGCCGGGCCTTCAACCGTCGTGACACGCCGCGCAGCCGCGTCATTGCCGCGCTGGCCGTTTTCGCCGAAGTAAGCTTCGTCAACTCGGCCTGCAGCTTATGACGGCGGGAAACATAGGGGCCCAAGCCTGATGCGGAAAGGGCGCGCAGGACAGCCGGCATGTCGCTGAACGCGGCGGAAGAGTCCAGCAGGTTGGCGGCAAGCCCCGCGCAGCCGCGATCAAAGGCGTCCTGCGTGCTTTCGAAGCGCTTGCGCAGCGCAAGGATGGCCCGCAGGGACGCCGTCAGTTCCTCCAGCTGGGCGGTATCGGCTGGCACGTTGCCGGAGCACAGCTTGCTGAAGATGCCAAGGTCGCGAGCCACGCCGGCCTTGTTGAATTCCTGGCCCAGGATGGCAAGGCCGTCGACGACCATTTCGCGGTAGTGCAGCGTGCGGGCGCTGGCATGAGATTGCCGCCAGGCAAGGCCGATCTCGGGCATCAGCATTGCCGGATGGTTCGGCACGATGCGACGCCATAGGTCGCGGTCCTCGCAACGCGGGTAACGAGGATCGTAGCGAAGGCCCTCGGCCGACAGGATGTTGTTGTCGAACATTACGGTCGGGTGGCAGAACATCGGGTGGAACAGGCTCTGCGTCCTGATTTCCTCCGGGCCGCGCAGCTCACCCGGTTGTCGCAGGACATGGTTTCCCGGAAAAAGCAGGTCTGCGTTCATTCCCAGCATGCACAGGCCGGGATGAGCCTCGAACACCCGCGCCTGCGCCGCGATCCTGCCAGGATAGGCGATATCGTCAGCGTCCATGCGCGCCACCAGCTCGCCGGTTGCAAGGCCCAGGCCCTCGTTCAGGCTGGCGACCAGGCCCTGGTTTTCGCGCGACACCAGCTTCACGCGCTTGTCGGCGATCCGTTCGACGATGGATTTGCCGGCATCGGTCGAACCGTCGTCGATGACGATGACCTCGATGGCCGGGTAATCCTGCGTCAGGATGCTTTGCAGCGCCGATTCTATAAAAGTCTCAGCATTGTACATCGGCAGCAGGACGGAAACGAGTTTTACCACGGGCCATCCGCCTCTGTTTTACGCTTCGGGGCTTGCGGAGTGGTGGCACTCTCGAACATCTCACGCAGTTTTTTACGGTATGCGGTCCACGGGTCCAGCCCGGCCGCGCCGGCCAGCCGGGTGGCGTCGGGGGTCGCGCCCAGCGTCACTGGATCCAGCACGTTACCGCCCAGTAAGGCGCGCGTACGCTTCCTGGCATCTTCGACGCTCGCGCCCCCGGCAACGAGGAGGGCTTCAACGTTCGCCTCATGCAGGAACCCATGCTGCCGTAGCCCACGCAGAAACTTTGGATCCTGCTTCAGCAAAAACTGATTTTTGGCCAGCGGCGGAGAGGTTACCAGCGTGCGGCTCAGCAAGGTCATCGCCGGCCGGTCCGTTCCAGCCGCGGACGGTGACACGAACCCGTCGAACGCGATCTCCGGTGTCAGGCCGGCTGCCACGCTGACCCGCTTTGCCGTTGTTGTGAACTCGGCATGCTTCTTGTCGGTGAAAACCATGCCGCCCAGCAAGCCGCCCAGCTTTGCCGAGGCATTGCTTGGATGCGTGCCAAGCTTGATGATCGCCTTCTCCAGATCGCGGCGGGTGTGGATGCGTTCATCCTCAAGCGCCTGCGCCAGCTTCGACATTCCTGTCTGAAGCACCTCGTATTGCGTAAGCGGGATTGAAGACCTGATTGCCGGTTTAGGGAGGATCGCGTACGCTTGTTCCGGAACATCGAACCGCGCAAATGCCTCCCGCAACGGAACTCCGACGCGACTTGCGATCCTGACCGGTACCAACTTCAGACCCCATTTCGCCGCAGGCTGCCCCGGGGCGGCTGGAGGTAACATAATATCCGCCACGAGGAAGTCCCGCATCTGGCGGCGAGCGTTATTTGGCATCATTTCAAAGTCGTGCACTAGCATGTTGACGATGTCGCGCCCGGTAAGAAAACCGGCGCGAGTGCATCCGGCCAAGATCTCCGGCATCTTTCCAACCATGACGTCAAGCTGGTCCAGCGGCGTGTCGAGCGTGAACTCGCCGCCTCGAGCGATCAGGAGTTTTGCCGGCGCAGGCGGCGCTGTAACCGCCGGCCGCAGCAGTTCGTCGATTTCGGCCTGCAGGAAGTCGGGCGCCGCGCCAGGCTTTTGCCGAAGAAGCTGGGCTATCTCGATCCAGCGCTGGTTTCCGGTGAGGACGCGTCCCACCGACTTGCCCAGCCGGGCCCTGTCGAGGTCCAGCTGCTCCGCGACGCCTTTCGTAGGCAGCACGATGGAGTCAATGCGAAAGGTGGCCGTCCGGGCCAAGCTGGTGATCGAGTCGCACAGCTTGGCGCTGGCGAGGCACTCGGCTCTGTACTCATTCGCGCCCCCCTTGTAGCTTAGCGCCTCGAGCCTTTCCGCTGTCACCTCGCCGACCGCGCCCTCCATCAGCCAGACCTTCATCAGCGCCCGGCCCCTTGGATCGCGACAAGCGGCCGAGACGATCTGCCGGCGCGCGTTCTGCACAACGTCCGGCTCGGCGTCGGACACGAAATTCTCGGCGGAAGCGGGCATGCGGTCCAATCTTTCTTGCTGCGCCCAGCATACGCCCTGCGCTTGTTTTCGAGAACGGGATTTCGCTGCGGCATCAAATCGGTTAGGAACGGCGCATGCCCTCCCGCCTGTCTTCCTTCAAGCGCTCGATCCCCAATGCGATGACGCTGTTCAGGATCGCCGCCATTCCGGTGGTCTGCCTGCTGGTCTTCGTTCCCTACGCGGTTGCGGCCTGGTCGGCATTCGCGCTTTACGTCGCAGCGGCGATCAGCGATTTCCTGGACGGCTACCTTGCCCGTAAGTGGAACTCAAGCTCCGATTTCGGGCGGGTGCTGGACCCGATCGCGGACAAGCTGCTGGTCGCGGCGCTGCTGCTGTGCCTTGCCGGCAACGGGGCGCTTTACCCGTTCGGGCTGGTTCCCGCGATCGTGATCGTGCTGCGCGAGCTGCTGGTGTCGGGCTTGCGAGAGTACCTCGCGCCCAGGGGGGTCGTGCTGCCCGTCAGCCGCTTGGCAAAGTGGAAAACAGCGACGCAGCTGGTGGCGATGGGGCTCCTGCTGCTGGGCGGATTGCCGCATCTCTACTGGGCTGGCATTGCGGCGCTGTGGATCGCCGCCGGGCTGACGGCGTGGACCGGGTGGCAGTACCTGCGAGCCACGCTCGCCAGCGCTGAAGTGTGATGACGCGCTTTGAGCCGGAGCGTGGTCACGGAACTTCCACATGCCCGCATGATACTAAATAGGGCGGAACGGTTCTCACCGCCCCGCCCCGCCCCATCAACCCTTCGATGGTCCGCTGTACGACGTTCCGCCGAACCGGTTGCGTCCGTCGAGCGCACCGCTTTCCTTCAAGGTGCTCACAACCTGCTTGAGGGTTTGCTCCTGCGACTTGGGGGCTTCCGCGGCCGGGTTCGGGGTTTCCGAAGCGGCTTCTTCGGGCTTGTTGGTCTCGTCCATATCTTGATCCTCGGGTTTGTTGAAGCTTTCTATCGGCGTAACGCTATGCTCCGAGCAACGGTACACGGTCGCGACCTAGGATTTGCACGCGTTATATACGCAGTCAGTTGCACTATATTAAGGTTTAATTAAGGCTGTTCCGCTGCCGCGACGTGCGGCGCGTATCGCGGCCTCAGCAAGCCGGGAACAGCGTTGATCATGCTGGTGGCAAGCGCGGCGATGAAGGGCAGGGATTGCACGACCAGCAGCGTCGACCACAGCACGGCCTCGCGGTTGTGCCAGTCCTCGGCCCAGATCACCATCGCCGCGGAAATCCACAAGGCGAGCAGCCAGTACAACTCGGTGCGCGCCATCAGGATGCCTTGGACGATGGCCGGCTGGTTCTCGCATTTGGGGGTCCGGACGAAGGGGCGTCCTTGCGTGAACAAACCCTGCCACACCGCGCTGCCCACGGTGTAGGTCAGCGCCATGCCAGCCATCGCCGCGCCGATTTTCTGCCAGAACGAGCATTTGATCTTCATCTGGTAGAGGGTGAAGCCGCCCAGCACCTTCAGCAAAAAGGCCGCGATGGTCGGGATCATGAAGGCCGTAGGCGGGAAGCCGAGCTTGAGCGGCGATTCCAGCTTTACCTGCCAGCGACCCTGTTCGTCCATCGGAACGTGCAGGGCCACCTCCAGGCGATGACGCGTTCGGGGCGCGTTGGCGGCGAGCCAGTCGCCGACGTGGAACATCGAGATGTCGAACATCTGGCACAGCCAGTTCGAGATCACCAGGAACGACCAGAACACCGACGCTGCTGAAAACAGCAGGTGTGCGGCGTCGGCGAACCACGGCATCCAGCCGGCGATGAAATGGTAGCGCTGGCCGCGCGTCAGCATTTTCGACCCGGGCAGCATGGCGCGCCAGTGCTTCTTGACGATCTGCACCGCGCCGTACGCCCAGCGGAAGCGTTGCGTCTTGTAGGCGCTGTAGCTGTCGGGCACCAGGCCGCGGCCGAAGCTTTCCGGCGAGTAGGTCGCCAGCCAGCCGAGCTCGAACAGCTTCAGGCCCAGCTCGGCGTCCTCGGTGATGCACCATTCCGCCCACGCTCCGGCCTCGACCAGCGCCGTCTTGCGGATCATCGTCATGGTGCCGTGCTGGATGATGGCGTTGCGCTCGTTGCGCTGCACCATGCCGATGTTGAAGAACCCGGCGTACTCCCAGTGGCACATCGCCTTGAAGGTTTCGCCTTGCCAGTCGTGATAGTCCTGCGGCGACTGCACCAGTCCGATGCGCGGGTTCTCGAAATTGGGTACCATCGCCGCCAGCCAGTCCGGGTCGACGAGGTAGTCGCTGTCGATCACCGCGATGATCGAGGCGTCGGGCGCGGTCTCGCGCAGGCCGAAGTTCAGCGCCCCCGCCTTGTACCCCGGCCAGTTCGCGAGATGGAAGAAGCGGAAGCGGGGTCCCAGCGACGCGCAGTGCGCCTCGACCGGCTTCCACACCGACTCGTCCCTGGTGTTGTTGTCTATCAGCACCACTTCGAAGTTCGGGTAATCCAGCCGGGCGAGGCGACCCAGCGTCTCGATCACCATGTGCGGCGGCTCGTTGTAGCACGGGACGTGGATCGACACCTTGGGGGCGCGCCCGGGATCGGGGTAAGGCACGCCGCGCGCCGGCACGACCGCGCGGGTCCAGCGGTTGCGCCACAGCACCTCCGTCAGCTCGAACCCGTCGGACAGGATCACGGTGAACAGGACCAGCTGCGTTAGCAGCAGCAGGCTCCACGCGATCCACACCGTGACCCGAAACGCCTCGTGCGCGACTTCGCTGACCGTCCAGACCAGGATGGACGCAACGCCCTGGATCAGGAACGAGTAGAACAGGCGACCGCCCCATTTCAGGTCGGCGGCGAAACGTGCGAACAGCAGCATTGCAGGCGCGGCCAGCAGGCTGGCAATCCCGTACAGCCACGGCCAGGCCGAGTTCTCCACGATTTCCCCGACCATGGAGTATTTCTCCTGCCGGTCGGCGGTCAGCAAGCCCCAGCTGGTGCCGGCAGGACCTTCGAGAGCCAGCTTCCACGGCTGGTCGATGCCTTCCATGATCGTGTAGTTGATGTGCTTGGCCCTGGCGACGTTCAGGAACTCGCGGATGAAGCGCGCCTGGTTGACCTTGCTGGGTTCCGCGCCCTTGATCGACGGCCCGGCCGACGGCCAGCCGACCTCGGCCAGCATGATCGGCTTGTCCGGGTACTTGGCGTGGAGAAGCTCGTACTTGTCCATCACGTAACCGACGGCCTTGCTGATGGGCACTCCCTCCCAGTAGGGCAGGGCGTGGACGGCCAGGAAGTCGGCCGACTCGGCCATCTCGGGGTGGTTGAGCCAGTTGCTCCAGATGTCGGCGGTCGATACGGGGACGGTCGTCTGAGTCTTTACCTGCTTCAGCAGCACGGCCATCTGGTGCGGGCTGTACTCGCCGCGCAGAACGGCTTCGTTGCCGATGATCAGCTGCGTGACGTTGGGGTTGCGCCGCGCGGTCGTCACGGCGGCGTCGACCTCGGCCTGGTCGACGGGGTTGCCCGCCAGCACGTCGTCGCCGCGGACATGGTTGACGTTCTGTATCCACGCCCCCGCGATCACATGCATCTGGTATTGCTGCGCCATTTCCGGCACCTTGTCCTCGCCATGCATCGAGGTGTAGGTGCGCAGGCCGTCGACCTGCCGCGACAGCAGCCGGACATCCTCGAAGATCTGCTCGTAGGTCGGATAGTCGCCGGTCAGGGCGTTCTGGTTCTTCTGGATCGGCTGGAACGAGACGCAGTTGATCGAACCGATCCATGGCCGCTCGACGACCGGGCGGTTCAGAACCGCCCAGACGCACAAATTGACGGCCAGTACGATGGCGACGATCGCCGCGACCCCGATCGATCCCTCGCGCGCCATCCGCTCCGTTACCGGTCGTCCTGCCTTCAGCTGAGTCCTCCCCTGGAATGTGCCTGCCAGTTGTTTGTACGGAATGTAACGGACAATTGCGCACTTTGTATGGCATCGCCTTTGCCCTTCGAAAGGCGCGATTGCAACGGCTAAGTGATGCCGCAAGCAGCGATGTTGAACATGCGCGCCGTTTGTGGTAAAACCAACGATTAAGCGTGAGTAAAGTCATCGGATGCAAGTGGCGGAGGCCCTAATGGTGTACCAGGAAATTGTATCCCCGGAAGTCGAGGCTCGCCGCCCGCGGACGCTGCGCGACACTGTTTCCACCGTCGTCGACGTCCTGACGCTTCAGAAGCGCATCACCAGCAAGGCGGTCGATTTCGCGCAGGACGGCAACCTTGAAAAGGCCATCGAGACCCTTGAGCTTGGCCTCGACCAGTATTCCGACAACCTCTATTTCCTTGGCCAGCTCGGGCAGCTTTACCGGCGCGGCGGTTACCTGGAGGACGCGCAGGAGTGCCTCGAGCGCAGCCACGAGCTGAAACCGTCCGACATCCGCACCATCACGTCGCTTGCCGGAGTTTACTCCGAGCTTGGAATGTACGACGAAGCAGAGGCCATGCTGGCGAAGGCGCGCCGGCTCGACTGCAACGACAAGTTCGTCGTAGTGACCCTGGCCAAGCTGCTGGGCGAGCGCGGCCGTTATCAGGAGGCTGCCGACCTGCTGGAAACCTCCGGCGGCATCGAGGGCGGCAACAAGTTCGTGATCGCCTCATACGGCATCGTCGAGGTGCTGCTTGGAAACCGCGACAAGGCGCGCGCGGCGCTGGAGAAGGGGTACCAGATGCATCCCCGCGACCCATACATCATCAACCTGCTCGGCAATATCCGCGCCGAAACCGGCGACTACGCCGGAGCCGAGGACGTGCTGATCGCCGGAAACCGCATGGACAACCGCAACCGCCACATCTGCACGTCGCTCGCCAGCGTCTACGCGCGCCAGAAGAAGTACCACGAGGCGGAGCTTGTCCTGCTCGCGGGGCGGCGTTTCAACAGCTCCGACGTAGCGCTGATCAACACCCTCGGCAACGTGTACGCGCAAATCGGCGAGTTCGAGCGGGCTGAGTCGACGCTGATGGACGCCCGCCGCATCGACCCGCGCAACCTTCCGGTGATCACGACGCTCGGCCACACTTTCCTCAAGGCCGGCCAGTTCGCCAGGTTCGAGACCCTGATCGAGCAGACGAAAACTCTGGGCGCGGACGACGATTGCTACGCCTACCTGGTCGCCAAGGGCGCTTTCCTGCAAGGCAAGTGGGCCGAGGCGCGACTCGCCTGCCGCGACCTGCTGCTGCTGCGCGGCCTCGATACGCAAGGCGCGGTCCTATACATGGCGTGCGCGGAAGAGGACGACGCCATGCTGGAAAGTTTCCGCAGCGAGTTCGGGGAGCGTTCCCTCGCCGACCTGAAGCAGCGCGCGCTCGAGCTGAAGGCAAACCCGCGCCAGCTCGACCTCTACGATCCGAAGTTCTGCGGTGAAGAGCTGCCGGCCTTTATGATAGAGAACGAGCGTCAGGGCGGACGCAAAGCTCCCAAAGCCGCGATGCTGCTGATCGGCGGCTTGCTCGCCGGCGGCGCGAGCTACGTCCTTTCCAGCGGCTCCGGGGCTTCGCTGGCGGAAGCCGGCTTCCTCGGCGGTGCGCCGCAGAACGTCTGGATGACCATCCTGCTCGCCCTATGCTGCTGCCTGCCCGACGCTCCGCAATCGCGCCGCATCCGCTGGGCGCTGCGGGATTAGTAAACTCTGCTGCGGATCAAGTCTACGGCCATCTGAGTTCCTAGGCGGACTCAACGTCCGCAAGCACGCGTAGCGCGTGGCGGAGGTGGCCAGGACTCTTTCATTTAAAAGTTCTAGAGCTTACATAATACTTCTGAACAATAGAGCAACTCAATAACTGACTGGCCCAAAGCTTCGTTTCTAATTCGCGCCTACATAATGGCTACAAGCAACTTGTAAGCTCGTAAGCGTGCAGTAAAGGTGATTTAGTTGCAATCAATTATCTAAACCTGTTCCGGGCTGATTGTTACAATCACAAAGGTCAAAACTGTTGTTCAACAACGCCCGAGAACAAAGCTGATATTGTCATTACGGCAGTAATGCGAACGTTTAGCAGGTCTCTGCCTTTGTTTTTGAACAGGCATACAGGCTCTTTCTCGTCCACGCAGAGCATGGCTGGACTTTACTCAGCGGCAAGCCCAACTCCGGAAAAGGATCATTGCAAACCCTATATCGCGAAATCCTGACGAGGCGTGCGTGACCGCTTTGATAGACTGTGTATGTTTCTTGATATCCATGTAACTACACCGTTCTTTTCGCAAAGCACCACTGCGATACAGTTATTGCGGGAGCAGTCGGTTACGCGACAAACAGCGGTTTACACAAGATAAGCAGGTGCGAAACGATTACCAGATCTTCCTGCTCGCCTTATTTGGCACGACAGTCTCGTCATTTGAGATCATCTCATGACCCGTTCTCGGGTATTGGGTCCCGAATGTAGTAGTCTTATCAAAAAGCCAGATTTCAGCCGACAAAAATGTGTTTGCACAAGTATCGCTTTAGCGCGATCAACGTGGTTAGATCCACACGCATCAAGTAACCAAGCGCGCGTGCTGTGCAGTTAAACTTTCAGTGCGGTCGATACAAACTTCGGTATCGTGGTGTCTTGGGATGCAGATGCAAGCAAATCATTTTCGACCTGCTTGCCATGATCACGCACGCTGGCGCTCGCGCCGTACCTTGCTATCGATGCAGAAGCGTCAAGGGCGACCTCAGGTGCTGTCTTAACCGCTTCGTCAAGCTTGCTCTCCATCAATCCAATTACTAGTCCAAGAGTATAGTCTCGGACCGACTCATCCATCTTGCGATGGTTATAGACCCACTGTGCAGTGTGAAGATCACCGTATTGGCCTCTCGATCGGAGGCGCTCCGGTTTCGGTTCCGACTTATGATAATCCTTCCACTCAGGAGTAGCTAATAAACGGAAAAATTCCGGCGCTAAATTGTCTGAAGGCGTTGTTAATACATCGATTGTTGCTTTACCTGCCTTCATCACCACTGAGGGGCTTGCTTGACTGCCATTTTCAAGGATAGTAACGATAGCTGCAGCTGCGGGTCTGCCGTACAACTCGCCGTTTGCATATTCTCCGGGACCGGCCTCCCACACACTCCAATTGAAATCTTTTTTTATAGCTTGCGTCGCATTTATTAAAAGATTATCTGATTCAGACAAAGTTTTTTTCAATAATACATGCGAAGGCGTTTGGTTATCGTTAAGCATAGCGCGCCTTTAAACTTTAGTTTTATAAATATACAAGAATTTTTTTAATGGCTCAAGACAAATTTGTGTCAAGGATAAATTTACCGAAGTCCGGCAACCCTGCCGCAAACCTGACACAAGGGCTGCTTCTCATGCCACCTCCGCCGCGCGCTCGGCGCGCTTGCGGGCGTTGGGGTCGAGGTGTTTCTTGCGCAGGCGGATGTTCTGCGGCGTGACTTCCACCAGCTCGTCCTCGCCGATATAGGCGATGGCCTTTTCCAGCGTCATGCGGATCGGCGGGGTCAGCTTGACCGCCTCGTCCTTGCCGGCGGCGCGGATGTTGGTTAGCTGCTTGCCTTTCAGCACGTTCACTTCCAGGTCGTTGTCGCGCGTGTGCTCGCCGATGATCATGCCTTGGTAGACCTTGACGCCGGGGTCGATCATCATCGGCCCGCGCTCCTCCAGGTTCCACATCGCGTAGGCGACCGCCTCGCCGTCGCCGTTGGAGATCAGCACGCCGTTGCGCCGCGCCGGGATCGGTCCCTTGTAGGCGCCGTACTCGTGGAACAGGCGGTTCATGATGCCGGTGCCGCGCGTGTCGGTCAGGAACTCGCCAAAGTAGCCGATCAACCCGCGCGAGGGGGCGTAGAAGGTCAGGCGCTGCTTGCCGCCGCCGGACGGCTTCATCTCGATCAGGTCGGCCTTGCGCTCGGACAGTTTCTGCACGACGACGCCGGAATAAGCCTCGTCGACGTCGACCTGGACTTCCTCGATCGGCTCGAGACGATTGCCGGCCTCGTCGGTGCGGAACAGGACGCGCGGGCGGCCGATGGACAGCTCGAACCCTTCGCGGCGCATCTGCTCGATCAGCACGCCCAACTGCAACTCGCCGCGGCCGGCGACCTCGAAGCTGTCCTTGCCTTCGCTTTCGCTGACCTGGAGCGCGACGTTGCCCTCCACCTCGCGGTACAGGCGGTCGCGGATCATGCGGCTGGTCACCTTGTCGCCCTCGCGGCCCGCCAGCGGCGAGTCGTTGACCTGGAAGGTCATGGCGATGGTCGGCGGGTCGATCGGCTGCGCCGGGATCGCAACGCTGACCGACGGGTCGCAGATCGTGTCGGCGACGGTGGTCTTCTCGAACCCGGCGATGGCGATGATGTCGCCGGCGCTCGCCTCGTCGAGGCTGAGGCGCTCGAGGCCGCGGAAGGCCAGGATCTTCGAAATGCGCCCGTTCTCGATCAGCTTGCCATCGCGGGTCATGGTCTTGGCGACCATATTGGCCTTGACCTTGCCGGTCAGGATGCGCCCGGTCAGCAGGCGGCCGAGGAAGGCGTTCGGCTCGAGGATGGTCGCGAGCATCGAGAACGGCGCGTCGACGTCGACGACGGGCTCGGGAACGTGGCTCATCACCAGCTCGAACAGCGGCTCCATGTTCTCGCGCGGGCCGTCGAGGCTGTTGGAGGCCCAGCCGTTGCGGCCGCTGGCGAACAGGGTCGGGAAGTCCAGCTGGTCCTCGTCCGCGTCCAGCGCCGAGAACAGGTCGAAGATCTGGTTGTGCACGACTTCCGGCTCGGCGTCGCCGCGATCAATCTTGTTGACGACGACGATGGGCCTGAGGCCGCGTTTCAGCGCCTTGCCCAGCACGAATTTTGTCTGCGGCAGCACGCCCTCGGCGGCGTCGACCAGCAGCAGCACGCCGTCCACCATCGACAGGATGCGCTCCACCTCGCCACCGAAATCGGCGTGGCCGGGAGTGTCGACGATGTTGATGCGGTTGCCCTTCCACTC
This sequence comes from Alphaproteobacteria bacterium, assembly GCA_965199265.1. Taxonomy (GTDB): domain Bacteria; phylum Pseudomonadota; class Alphaproteobacteria; order CALMVH01; family CALMVH01; genus CBDAQV01. Next base: position 408,174 of record CBDAQV010000001.1, read on the forward strand.
GATGGAAGTGCATTTGGCCAGAATGGTGATGCCGCGCTCTTTCTCGAGATCGTTCGAGTCCATCGCGCGCTCGGCGACATGCTGGTTGTCGCGGAAAGTCCCGCTCTGCTTCAGCAACTGGTCGACAAGGGTTGTCTTGCCATGATCGACGTGGGCGATGATCGCGATGTTGCGAAGCGACATTAGTTCCATTCCAATGCGAAAAGGCCATCCCAGGCCAAGGATTGAGACTCTTTGGTGAGACTCGCCCGGCTCGGGATGACAGGTTGTTTCAATCGGCCAGTTCGGCGGCGCGGGCAGCGCCAGCCTGCAGGGCCGAGGCATATATACGGGGCAGCGCATCGTTTTGCAGCAAGATTTTTACGGCGGCCTCGGTGACCCCCGCCTTGCTGGTGACGCGGGCGCGCAAGGCGGCCGCGTCCTCGCCCGAATGCGCCAAAAGTTCCGCCGCTCCGACGATCGTCTCGCGCGCAAGGCGGGCCGCAAGATCCGGAACAAGGCCGAGGCTTTCTCCGGCTTTCGCAAGCACTTCCTCCAGCAGGAACAGGTAGGCGGGGCCGCTGCCCGACAGCACGGTCAGTGCGTTCATCCGTGCTTCGTCGATCCAGTGCACGGTTCCGACCGCTTCCAGCAGCGCAGTCACTTGGTCGCGCTGCCGCGCCGTTACCCGTCCGTTCGCGGCGCAGCCGGTCACGCCCCGGCGCACGGTGGCGGGAAGGTTCGGCATGGCGCGGATCACCGCCGCCGCCGGTCCCAGCCGATTTTCGAACCACGCCAGCGTCTTCCCTGCCGCGAGCGACAGGAACGGGGTTGTTTCCGCATAGCCCAAATAGGCGGGCAGGATTTCGTCCAGCATCTGCGGCTTGACGCCCAGCACGGCCATGTCCGGGACGAACTCCGTCGGGACGCCCTGTTGCGGGGTGAAGACCCGCACCGCGGGGTGGGTCACGGCCATCGGCGACGGCTTGATGACAACGGCCTGCCCGACGAGCCCGGCGTCGAGCCATCCCGCCAGCATCGCGCCCGCCATGTTGCCGCAACCGACCAGGAGCAGATCTAGTTTCATGGCCCTCTGTTACGCACGCCGCGCCGCCCGTGCAAGGCGCATAAGCTCGAACCTGAAACATAAGTGTAGTGGAAAGCCGTTTGAATGCAGAACCGTAATCGCGATCACCGGACGAGCATCGGAACAATAACGGAAGCCTCGCATTACACTTCTCATACGGGCCAGCCATGGTCTGTGGCAACTACATATTTCTTCAGGAGACCTCCATGTCCGAAATGACCTTTGACGAGCTTTGCAGCCAGGTTCTGAAAGTCACCTATTACGCCGAGCAGGAGACCGCCAAGGCGCTGCCCAAGATGGTCGAGGCAGCATCCAGCCCCGAGCTGAAGCATGCCTTCGGCCAGCATCTGGCGCAAACCCACAAGCAGGTAGAGCGTTTGGAGCAGGTATTCGCGAGCATGGGCGAGAAGCCGGCCACGGAGAAGTGCCCGGTGATCGACGCCATGATCGAGACAGCCGAGAAGCTGATCAAGAAGAGCGAGCCGGGCGCGGTGCGCGATGCCGGCCTGATATTCTGCGGCCAGAACGTCGAGCATTATGAGATGGCCCACTACGGCACGATGATCGCGTGGGCCAAGGAGGCCGGCAAGCAGAACGTGGTGTCACTGCTGGAGCAGACGCTGCAGGAGGAGAAGGCATCGGACGCGATGCTCAACAAGTGCGCGCACGGCAACGTCAACCGCCAGGCCGCGACCCAGGTCAAGAAAGCTGCGTGATCGTGGGTTCGTTCCAGGAAAAGGGGCCGCTCGCGGCCCCTTTTCCACGGGCTGGCCTTACAGGATATAATATCGAACGGAGGTTGTTTTTTTCCGGCTGCTGGCTCAAGTTCCTGGATGGTTCAAGGGCGCAACAACGGGTTAGGCAATGGCCGAAACAATCATTCCTGAGACGTCCAACGTCGCGTTTGCCTCGCAGGAAACCGCTCGGACCGGAGTCGCTAACCTGGATGACATTCTGGGCGGCGGGCTGACCCGCAAGCGCGTGTACCTGCTGGAGGGAAATCCGGGCACCGGGAAAACCACGCTTGCGCTCCAATTCCTGCTCGAGGGCGTGCGGCGGGGGGAGAAATGCCTTTACGTCTCGATGTCGGAAAGCGCGGAAGAACTGCATGCCACGGCCAAGTCCCACGGCTGGACGCTCGACGGCGTCGAAATATTCGAACTGGTCAGCGGCGATGAACTGCTGAACGACGAACAGCACCAAAGCCTGCTCTACTCCTCCGATCTCGAACTTGGCGAGGCGACCAAATCGATTTTCGCCGCAGCTCACAAGATGAAGCCGCAGCGCGTGGTCCTCGACAGCCTTTCCGAGTTCCAGCTGCTGGCTCAGGGATCGGTGCGCTACCGTCGGCAGCTGCTCGCTCTCAAGCACTTCTTCTCGACGCAGCAGGCGACCGTTCTGTTGCTCGACGACATGACCGCCGAAGGCAAGGACCGAACGATCCACAGTATCGTGCACGGTGTGCTGCATCTTGACGAGCTGGCACCGCTGTACGGCGCCGAGCGGCGTCGCCTCCGGGTCATCAAGTACCGCGGAAAACGCTTCCGCGGCGGCTACCACGATTTTTCCATCGAGACCGGCGGCGTGATGGTCTACCCGCGCCTTGTCGCCGCCGAGCATCACCGCCAGTTCGTTACGGGCGTTGCCGCAAGCGGCAACGCGCAGATCGACGAAATGCTGGGCGGCGGGCTGGAGCGCGGGTCGAGCATGCTGCTGATCGGTCCCGCGGGCTCGGGCAAGTCCCTGCTTTCCCTTCAGTTCGTCAAGGCAGCGCTGGATCGCGGCGAAAAGGCCGCGATCTACGTGTTCGACGAGGAGATCGGCCTTCTCAAACGGAGAGCTTCCGGGATGGGCTTTGACCTCGACGCCCATGCACGGAGCGGACAGCTGTTTCTCGAGGCGATCGACGCGGCCGAATTGTCGCCCGGCGAGTTCGCGCACAAGGTTCGCAGCGATGTTACCGAGCGTGGCGCGACGACAGTGGTCATCGACAGCCTGAACGGCTATCAGGCGGCGATGCCCGAGGAGCAGTTCCTGATCCTGCACATGCACGAACTTCTGACATACCTCAACCGTCAAGGCGCATGCACCATGCTCACCATGGCGCAGCATGGCATGTTCGGCGACATGAAAACCCCTATCGATGTCACGTATCTCAGCGATACGGTCCTGCTGCTGCGCTTCTTTGAAGCGCAGGGACGGGTGCTGAGAGCGATTTCCGTGGTGAAGAAACGTACCGGCAGCCATGAGAACACGATCCGCGAGTTCCAGATCGGCAAAAACGGCGTCAGGATCGGAAAGGCGCTGACTCAGTTCCAGGGCGTTTTGCGTGGCGCGCCTCAATATATCGGGGAGTCGAGCGACTTGATCGAAAGGGAAGGGTAAGCTCGTCGGTGCCGATCCATACGCTTTCAGAGGTGGTGCTGGTTCTGGCGCCCTTTGGCCGTGACGCGGCCATTGCCGAGCGTCTGCTGGCCAATGCCGGGATCGTCGCAAGGACCTGCCGCGATGTCGGCGAGCTGGTATCGGCAATCAGCGCGGGTGCGGGCGCGGCCCTGGTCACCGACGATGCCATGAGAACCGCCGATCTTGCGCCGCTGGCGCGATGGCTTGCGTCGCAGCCCTCCTGGTCGGATTTCCCGTTCGTGCTGCTCACCGGCAGGGCCGGAACCGTCGAACAAAATGTCGACGCGCTGCGACTGACGGAAATCATAGGCAATCTTACCTTCCTGGAGCGCCCTTTCCAGCCATCGACCCTTGTCAACATCGTCGCCGCAGCCCTGCGCAGCCGTCGTCGCCAGTACGAAACGCGCACGCATCTCGACCAGCTGGAGGAAAGCGCAACCCGGCTGGCGCAAAGCGAGGAGCGCCGCCGCGTTGCGGTCGAGGGCGCCGGGATCGGCACCTGGGACTTCTACCCAGACGACGGTACGCTGATCTGGGACGCGGTATGCCGCCGGCTGTTCAGCCTCGCCCCCGACGCTCCGCTCGACATCGACATCTGCATGTCCCTGATCCACGCCGACGATCGCGAGCGCGTCGGCGAGGTGCTCGGGCGTGCGCTGGAACCGGATTTCACAGGTATTTATAAAGCTGAGTTCCGCCTTTCCGATACGCGGGCGGGCGAGCGCTGGCTGGCCGTTTTCGGCAAGCTCTACGCGAGCACGAAGCATGGCCGCCGCCTTGCGGGCTCAACCCTTGACATCACGGAGCGCAAACGGGCCGAAGAAGGCCTGCGCGATCGAGCCGATACCCTGGAAGCACAGGTACAGGAACGCACGCGCGAGCGCGACAGCATGTGGCAGCTGTCGAACGAGCTGCTGCTGGTGTGCCAGTTCGACGGGCAGGTCATCGCCGCCAACCCGTCATGGGAGCGGATCCTGGGCTGGCCGGAAATCGACCTGCGGTTCAGGACGGTAACCGATTTCATCCATCCCGACGACCTGGAAGGATCCCGGTCGGAACTGGTGAAGCTGGCGGAGGGCCAGACCACGTTCCGGATCGAGAATCGCTACCGGCATCGCGATGGGAGCTATCGCTGGATATCGTGGGCAGCGGTTCCGGCCACCGGATACATCTATGCGACCGGCCGCGATGTGACGGAAGAACGCAACACAGCCGAAGTTCTGCACCAGACCGAAGAGCAGCTGCGGCAGGCGCAGAAGATGGAGGCCGTCGGGCAGCTGACCGGGGGCATCGCGCACGATTTCAACAACCTGCTCGCCGGCATCAGCGGCAGCCTTGAGATGACTCAGGCCCGGATTCGTCAGGGCCGGGTCGAACAGGTCGACAAATACCTGACCGCAGCGGCGGCTTCCGTGCAGCGCGCGGCGGCGCTGACGCACCGGTTGCTGGCATTTTCGCGCCGCCAGACCCTTGATCCCAAGACGACGGACGTCAATGCCCTGATCGGCTCGATGGAGGACCTTGTCCAGCGTACCACCGGCCCGACCATCGAGTTCAAGACCGGCCTTTCCGATGGAGTATGGCCGACGCGCTGCGATCCGCACCAGCTGGAAAACGCGCTGCTCAACCTCTGCATAAATTCGCGTGACGCGATGCCCGACGGCGGCAGGCTGTTTGTCGAAACCTCCAATACGAGCCTCGATGTCGCCTACGCGGCGACGCAGGCCGAAGTGAAGCCTGGGGATTACGTTGCGATCTCGGTCACCGACACCGGCGTCGGCATGCCGGCGGAGGTGGCGGCGCGCGCTTTCGACCCCTTCTTCACCACCAAGCCGCAGGGGCAGGGAACCGGCCTTGGCCTCTCGATGGTTTATGGGTTCGTCAAGCAGTCCGGCGGCCATATCAGGATCTACAGCGAGATCGGGAACGGAACGACGGTCACGATTTTCCTGCCGCGCGACATGTCGAGCCGCGGCGTGGTTTCCCAGGCCGATCTGCCCCGCGACACCGCAGCAGGCGGCATGGGCGAGGCGGTGCTGCTGGTGGACGACGAGGTGCTGATCCGCACGCTTGTAGGGGAAGCGCTGGAGGATGCGGGCTACACCGTCATGCAATCGGAAGACGGGCCGTCGGCCCTGCGGGTCATTGCCGAGAACCCGCAGCTCAGCATGCTGGTGACCGATGTCGGCCTTCCCAAAGGCATCAATGGGCGGCAACTCGCGGACGCGGCGCGGCAAAGCCTGCCGCGGCTCAAAGTCCTTTTCATCACCGGCTATGCGGCGCAGGCGGCGATGGACAACAGCCTGATCGAGCAGGGGATGGAGGTGTTGACGAAGCCGTTCCCGATCGACACGCTAACCGCCAAGGTCAAGGCGATGCTGGCGGCACGCTAGATCGTTTGGGCCATGAACCCAGCCCTTCGTCATTGCTGGCGAAGCCAAGCAATCCGCGCCTCGGGCGCGCAGGGTTCTGGAGCGGGGTTCCTGGACTCTTCGTCGCTGTTCTTCCAGCAATGACGGCAGATCATGAGACCCTGGAAACGCCCTAATGGCGCCCATTCTCCAACTCGGCAAGCTGTTCCGGCGTGTCGAAGTCGCGCAGCACGCCCGGATCGTCGACAGGTACTTCCAGCAGGAACGCGCCCGCGCTGTCCAGGATGCGGCGCGCTCCCGAATCCCCTGAAAGCCGCGCCAGCGCGGGAAGCCAGGCGGAAGCGAACAGGACCGGGTGGCCGCGCCGGCCTTCCAGCACAGGCACGCAGATGCGATCCGTTGCTCCGGCGAACGCTCCTGTCAGGCTTAGGATGGTGCTCGGCGCGACCAATGGCATGTCGCCGAGGCAGACCATCACGGCATCGGCGTTCGCGCGAACCGCCGCTGCCCCTGCTGCCAATGATGAGCCCATGCCGGCAGCGTAATCCGGGTTGGCGACGAAACGCAGCGCCAGTCCCGACAGGGCCGCTTCGATGTCGGGCCTGCCGTGGCCCGTGACGACGATGACTTCATCGATGGCGCAGGCGAACAACGGCTCGACGCTGCGTCGGATCATCGGGGTTCCGTCGATCGGCGCCAGCAGCTTGCTGTTCGCTGAGCCCATGCGCCGCGAAAGCCCCGCGGCCAGTACAATGGCGGTAATCACACTCGTTGGCTCAAGCCCTGCCGCCGCGCCGCCACCATCTGCGCCATGATCGAGACCGCGATTTCCGCGGGCGAGAGCGCGCCGATCGCCAGACCCGCCGGTCCGTTGACCCGGCGCAAGGCATCTTCGTCGAATCCAACCGCCCGCAGTCGCTCCAGGCGAGAGGCTTGTGTTCGTTGGCTGCCGAGCGCGGCGATGTAGAAGGCATGCGAGCGCAGCGCCACGGTCAGCGCCGGATCGTCCAGCTTTGCGTCATGGGTGAGGGTCACCAGCGCCGTATGTTCGTCGAACGGGTATTCGGCAAACGCCTGCTCGGGCCAGGCGGTCAGCAACCGGACTTCGCCAAACCGATCGCTGCTGGCGAAAGCTGTGCGTGGATCGACGATCATGACCTCCAGCCCAGACATCCTCGCCATGGGGGCAAGGAACTGAGCGATGTGTACCGCGCCAACGACGAACAGCCGCGGCGGCGGGGAGAGCACGTGGAGAAAGGTTTCCGCGCCGGTTTCCGTAACCAAGCGGCTACGCTCTGCGACTCCGCCGGTAAGCGGCGCAACGCGCCAGCCCGGGATACCGGGGACAAAGCTGCGCACGCTCCCTTTCCGTAATGCTTCACACGCGACGATCTCGGCGACCGCGGCGCGGGTCTCGGGGCCGAGCGGTTCGACATAAATGCGGATCTTGCCCCCGCAGGCAAGACCGACATTCCAGGCGGTCGACTCGCCCACGCCGAACGAAAGGTCGCGCGCCGCGCCGCCGGCAACCGCTTCCAGCGCGGCTTCGATGACGGCCCCCTCGACGCAGCCTCCCGACACCGAGCCTTCAAACAGGCCGTCGTCGCGCACCGCAAGGATGCTGCCCACAGGTCGCGGCGACGATCCCCAGGTGGCAACGACAGTAGCCATTGCGGCGCGATGGCCACTGTCCAGCCACGAGAGCAGAGTGGCGAACTCGCTTTTCATCGCGGTGTGGTGAAGCTGGACCATGGCAGGAAACCATGGATTTCACCCGGCTCGAAAGAGTCGCGGCCCGCAGGCAGATCCAGCAACCCGTCGCTCTCTAACAGGGATGAGATCAGGTTGGAGAGCTGGCTGCGGAACGGCGTCGCGATCAACCCGTCGCCCTCTGGCTTGACCGTGACGCGAACGAATTCGCGCAGAACCGCCGATTTACGGTAGGCAAAGCCGGAGCGCACCGGTACTCGCTGCGGCGTAGCGCCTTGCATTCCCGTGAGGCGGTGCAGCAGCGGGCGGCACGCCAGCTGGAAGGTGACATAGCTCGATACCGGATTGCCGGGCAAGGCAAGGATCGGCGTACCCGCAAGGGCGCCGTACAGCAACGGCTTGCCTGGCTTGATCGCCAGCCGCCAGAACAGTTTGAGCCCATCCTCCTCGATCGTATCACGTACATAGTCGCGCACGCCGACGGATATGCCGCCGGAGGTCACGATCAGATGCGCTTCGTTCGCCGCTCGAAGCAGCCGCCTGCGGATCTCTTCCTTGTCGTCGGGCAGGATGCCGAGGTCGACGACCTCGACCGGATAGCGGCTGAGCAGTCCCCGTATCAGGAACCGGTTGCTGTCGTAGATTTGTCCGCGCTGAAGCGAACCTGCCTCGATCAACTCGCTGCCGGTCGAGGCGATGGCCACCTTCAGCAGGCTCCGAACCGGCGCCTCATGCAGCCCCAGCGCCGCCATGACGGAGATTTCCGGCGCGCAAAGGGCGCGTCCGGCCTTCAGCACGGTAGCGCCGGCGGGTAGGTCCTGCCCGGCTTTGCGGCAGTTCGCCCCCGCGATTGCGGCGTCGCCGATGACGACATTGCCTCCCGTGCGCTCGCAAACTTCCTGCATCACAGCCGCGTCCGCCCCGGCTGGAACCACCGCGCCTGTGGCGACCTGGACGGCCTCTCCCGATTGCAAAGTGCCTGTCCACGGCGACCCGGCGAACGACTCGCCGACGATCCGCAAGCTAGCACCGGCAACCGCGTCGGCGGCGCGGACCGCGTACCCGTCGACGGCGGAGTTATCGAAAGGTGGTAAATCCATATCAGAGACGACCGGCCGCGCGAGGACGCGCCCGAGCGCGTCGTGCAAAGGCAGCAACTCGGTCGTGTTTCGAGCCGGCGCTGTCGCTTCGAGGATCGCCAGCGCGGCATCCAGCGGCAGCAGGTCGGGCAGGCTCAATGTCCGCCGCCATCCATGATCGGAACGGCGTGGAGCAACGTCGGCATCAACGTATCGAGGCACTCCTTCACGGCGCGCGGCGAGCCAGGCAGCGCGACGATCACTGTCTGGCCGCGCTGCCCCGCGCGCGATCGCGACAGCATGGCGAACGGGGTGCGTTCCTGCCCGTAGGAACGCATCGCCTCCTCGACGCCGGGCAGGCGTCGTTCCAGCACCTTGTCCAGTACCTCGGGCGTGTTGTCGCGCGGGCCTAGGCCCGTGCCGCCGGTCGTGATGATCAGGTTCAGTTTCTGCTTCTCGCACCAGTCCAGGAGCGTGTGCTCGATCGCTTCGGAGTCGTCCGGGATGCTTAGGTATTTGGCCACGGTTATGCCTGTTTCGATCAGCCGCTCCTGAATCGTCGTTCCCGAGCGGTCCTGCTTGTTGCCCCCGGCCACGCTGTCGGACAGAACCAGGATCCCGGCGCGAATGCCGGCTGGCACGTTGATCTTGATCTCGCTGGTGTCGAGCAGCAGGACCGCCTCGAGCGCGAGCTCGACTCCGCCGCCGAGCAGGTCGTGGAGCGCGATCGCCGCGGCCGACGCGGCCAGCAGCGCTTCGGATTCGACGCCGGCGCGCTGTATGGCCTTGACCTCGACCTGGATGTCGACGAACCCGTCTTCCTGGCTGAACTCGATGGCGACGGACTCCAGGGTCGAGGGATGACGGGAAGGCAGGATGCGGCTGGTTTCCTTTGCGGCCTGTACCGCCGCGACCCGCGCCAGCGTGTAATGTTCAGCCGAAATGGGTTGCGTATACCCAAGCCGCGCCCCCGCGACGGCTCGTTTGAGGCTGCGTGGCTTGCCGGAGATATCGGGCAATGTCATGGATCGATCCTCTCGGGCGATGAAATCCCTTGTTCGATGCACTCCGCTTCAAGCTGGGTCAACTCGTTCGCCGAACAGACGGCGGCATGGACATTGCTCCAGCCTTCCGCCTGCCGGCGCGCGGCGAAGGACCGGCTGGTCCGGCCCTTTTCGCAGAAAGCAAGGTAGGCCACCTCGCGCTGCAGGACTTTCGGCTCTCCCGCGCGCAGGTCGAGCAGTTCGAAGCGGTGCAGCCCTTTCTCACGCAGGGCCTGGATGTCGAGCTCCCAGTGATTTTGGTGGGCGGCGGCAAGCGTGCCGTTGCAAACCGCGCACCCGTCCAACCGCGCGCGGCGAAGCCGCGAAATCTGCAGGGTCTCGCCATCGAACAGGATCAGGTTTTCGGCGCTGGGTGAAGGCAGGCCCACGATCAGCTTGATGGCTTCGAGCGCTTGCATCGTTCCCAGCAGAGCCGGTAACGCCCCCAGCACGCCGCTTTCCGAGCAGGTGTCGACTGCGGCGGGATCGGCAAGGTCGGGCCACAGGCAGCGCAGGCAACCGGCCGCGTTGCCCGGATCCACAGTCAGCAGCTGCCCGTCGAAGCGGTGCACGCTGGCGCTGACCAGCCTGATACGGGCGGCGACGCAGGCATCGCTCAGCCGCAGCTTGGTTTCCAGATTGTCGCTGCAGTCAAGGACGACGTCGCAACCATCCAGCAGTGAACTGCCAAAGCGTTCGCCGTGAGCCGACACGGAAATGAACGGGTTGGCCTGGCGCAGCCGACGGGCCGCCAGCTCAGCCTTGGCTTGCCCGACATCATCGTATGCATACAGGAACTGCCGGTGCAGGTTGGAGCGGTTCAGGCGATCGAAGTCGCACAGCGCAAGATGTCCAACCCCCGCGCCCGCAAGCGACTGCGCCGCCGTCGAACCCAGCCCGCCGAGGCCAACAATCAGAACGTGCGAGGCTTTGAGCCTTACCTGACCCTCTACACCGATCTGCGGCAAGCGCGCCTGCCGGTCGTAATAGGAAGCCTCCTCATGGCGCGCTTCGCGGGCGTGGTCGGCGCAGCGTTCGCAGTTCACCCACTCGATGCGTCCGTCGCTGTAGGTCTCTCTCTTCCAGACCGGCAGGCGAGTCTTGATTTGATCGATCACGTAGCGGCACGCCTTGAATGCCTCGCCGCGGTGCGACGCCGTGACGCCGACCCATACCGCCCTTTCGCCGATCTCCAGCGCGCCCGAGCGGTGCACGCACGCCGCGCCGTGCAGCCCAAAACGCTCGACGGCTTCCGCCAGGATCCTCTCCCCTTCCGATTGCGCCAGGGGTTCGAAGACCTCGTACTCCAGCGCCGCAACGCCGCTACCCTCGTTGTGGTTGCGGATCCAGCCTTCGAAGGTGACGAGGGCACCCGCCCGAGGATCGGTCAGGCGCGTCGCCTCGGCAACGGCGTCTATGGCGCCGCCGGAGATCGCGAAGCGGATCATCAGCCGCCCGCCACGGGCGGAATGAACACCACCGTGTCCTTGTCGGCAAGCGTGTGCCGCCATGGCGCGAACGCATCGTTCACCGCCACCTTCAGCATGTCGCGCCCGAGGGTGAAGCCATGCCGCCTCGCCAGCGTGTCGTACAGGTCCCCGGGGGTCGCGTCGGCCGTATCGACGGTCTCGACGGCAAGCCCCCGCTCGTCCCTTAGCCGCGCGAAGTAGCGGATCGTGATCTCGGTCATGCTGAGTCCCGTTGAAAAGCAGGAACCAACGTTACTCCCGCAGGTTCGGTACAGAAGACACCAGTATAGGGCTCAATGAAAAAAGATGAAGGCCGGTCAGGCAGCGTCAACCGCCGTCAGTTCCTCGGCGGCGTGGCGGTGGCCGCAGCGGCGATCCCGCTTGCCTCGAACAAGGCCGAGGCAGCGGAACCCGTGACGGTGCAGGCGGGGCGGACGGTGCCGGTGGCTTTGAGGATCAATGGCAAGGATTACAGGCTCGACCTCGATCCACGCGTGACCCTGCTCGATGCGATGCGCGAGCGGTTGGCGCTTACCGGTTCGAAGAAGGGCTGCGACCAGGGGCAGTGCGGCGCCTGCACCGTTCATGTCAACGGGCAGCGCGTGCTGTCCTGCCTGACCCTCGCCGTGATGGCAGAGGGGTCGGAGGTTACGACCATCGAGGGATTGGCGAACGGCGAGGCGCTGCACCCGATGCAGCAGGCTTTCATCGATTGCGACGCCTACCAGTGCGGCTACTGCACGCCGGGCCAGATCATGTCCGCGGTCTCGTGCATCAAGGAAGGCCACGCGAGTAATGACGACGACATACGCGAGTACATGAGCGGCAACCTTTGCCGCTGCGCCGCGTACCCCAAGATCGTGGAAGCAATCAACCAGGCCCGGCCGCAGATGGAGAAAGCCTGATGATGCCGTTCTCCTACGGTCGAGCCGGCAGCCTGGACGAGGCGCTGCGCGCCGGTGCGGCCGCGCGCGCCGAGACCGATTCCCACGAACGGGCGAGGACGCAGTACATCGCCGGCGGCACCACCCTGCTCGACCTTGCCAAGCTCGATGTCATGCAGCCGAGCCGGCTGGTCGATATCAACGGCATTGGCGGGCCGTACGGGCAGGTTCAGGCCGATGCGGCGGGCCTGAACCTGGGGGCGCTGGCGCGGATGTCGGCGGTGGAGGAGAACGGCGCCGTCAAGCGCGACTACCCGGTGATCGCGCAGTCGCTGATGCTGGCGGCCAGCCCGCAGCTGCGCAACATGGCGAGCTTGGGAGGCAATGTGCTGCAGCGCACGCGGTGCACCTATTTTCGCGACCCCAGCTGGGCGGCGTGCAACAAGCGCGATCCCGGCAGCGGCTGCGCGGCGCTCGACGGTGTGAACCGGGAATTGGCGGTGCTGGGCACCAGCGATGCTTGCATCGCCAGCTACCCCGGCGATTTCGCGCAGGCTCTGGTGGCGCTGGGAGCCACGGTCGATATCGCCGGTGCTGCCGGCCCGAGGGTTATCGCGTTCGAGGATTTGCATCGCCTGCCAAATGACACCCCGCATATCGAAACCACGCTGAAGCCGGGCGAGATCATCACCGGCTTTACAGTCCCGGCCGGCGCGCACACAAGGCGCTCGCTTTACCTTAAAATACGCGACCGCGCCTCCTACGCTTTCGCGCTCGCTTCTGCGGCCGTGGCGCTTGACGTGACGAACGGCCGGGTGAATGAGTCGCGGATCGCGCTGGGCGGCGTTGCCGCCAAGCCGTGGCGGGCGCACGAGGCGGAAGCCGTCCTGAAGGGCGCGACGCTGGACGAGGCGACGGCCCGCAAGGCCGCCGAGGCGGCTTTCGCCGGAGCGCGCCCAAGGGGCGAGGCGCCGTTCAAGGTCGATCTCGGCAAGCGCACTCTGGTCCGCGCCCTGCTGCAAGCCAACACGATGGACCTCTGATGCAGTACGATTTTGCAGTCTCAGGCGGCCAGCCCGGCGACGTGAAGATCGGCCAGCCGACGCCGCGCATCGACGGGCGGCTGAAAGTGACTGGCGCGGCGCCTTATCCGTCGGACGAGCCGGTCGCCAACCCTGCTTTTGCCTACCTGGTCACCAGCTCCATCGCCCGTGGCTACGTGACGAAGTACCATCTGGAGGATGCCAAGGCCGTTCCCGGCGTGCTCGACATCCTGACGCACGAGAATGTCGGCGATCAGGTTAAGCGGCCGCCGCCCCCCGGCAACACCGGGGGCAAGACCACGACGAGCATGGAGTCGACCAGGGTGTGGCACGACGGCCAGATCGTCGCCGTCGTTGTCGCCGACACCTTCGAAGCCGCGCGCGAGGCGGCTTACAAGGTCCGGATCGACTATGACGAGGAAACGCCGTCTGCGACGTTCGGCAGCGAAGGCACCGAGGTGAAGGACGTGCGCGGGCTGTTCCGCCAGAAGCAGGACCCAAAGGTCGGCGACGCGGACGCTGCCTTCGCCAAGGCTCCGGTCAGGATCGAGGCCGATTACGCCACGCCGACACAGCATCACAACCCAATCGAGCTGTTCACAACGACCTGCTTGTGGACCGACGGCAAGCTCACGATCCTCGAGCCCAGCCAAGCGGTGGTGGGCTTCCAGGCAGACGTTGCCAAGCAGATCGGGGTACAGCAGAAGGATGTGCGCGTCGTGTCGAAATTCCTCGGCGGCGCGTTCGGCTCCAAAGGCGGGATCACCGCCCGTACGGCATGGATCGCGGTCGCGGCGCGCCGGCTGAATCGCCCGGTCAAGCTCGTCGCGACCCGCGACCAGGGCTTCACCATCGTGACCTACCGCGCCGAGACCCGTCACCACATCAAACTGGGCGCCACCGCCGACGGCAAGCTGACCGCGCTGGTGCACGAAGGGACGGAGGTAACTTCGCGTCCTTCCTACTACAACGTGTCGGGGACCGACACGACCGGCATCCTCTACAACGTGCCGAACGTCCGAACCAGGGTTCAGGTAGCGCATGCCGACCGCAATACGCCCGGCTTCATGCGCGCGCCCCCCGAGACGCCGTACATGTTCCCTCTCGAAAGCGCGATGGACGAGTTGGCCGTGGCGCTGAAGATGGACCCGGTGGAATTGCGACGCATCAACGACACGATGATCGATTCGGTCAAGCAGCGGCCGTTCACCAGCCGCAACCTGATGACGTGCTTCGACCAGGCTGCCGCGAAATTCGGCTGGGCAAAGCGCAACCCGCAGCCCGGCTCCATGCGGGACGGCGACTGGCTGATCGGCTGGGGCTGTGCCAGCGCCGCCTATCCGGTCAACATCATGCCCGCCGCCGTGCGGCTGCGGCTTGGCGCAGACGGGCATGCCCGCGTGCAGATGTCCGCGCAGGATATCGGCAACGGCGCTTATACGGTGATTGCGCTGACCGCCGCGGACAGGCTGGGCCTGCCGTTGGAGAACATCAAGGTCGACATCGGCGACAGCGACCTGCCGGCCGCGGGCATCGCCGCGGGGTCCAACCATACGGCAAGCATCTGCAACGCCGTGGCGCATGCCTGCGAAGATATGCGCGCACGCGTTTCCCAGGCCGCGATCGCCGCCGGCGACAGCCCCTTCCACAATGCCGACCCGGCCGGGCTTAGCTTCGAGCGCAAGACGCTGCGTAGCCGCGATGGCGCGTCCGAGCCCCTCGGCAAGGCGGTCGCCCGCATCGGCGGCGTGGTCGAAGTCTATACCGAAAACATTCCGGATCACCTCGGCAGCGCCGACATGCAAAAGGTCTACAAGGGCAGGATGGCGATGGCGCGCGGCGAAGGGCTGAAGGACCAGCTACGCTATTCCTTTGGAGCGCAGTTCGTCGAAGTGCGGGTGCACAGGCTGACTCGAGAAATCAGGGTGCCGCGCGCTGTCGGCGCGTTCGCCGCCGGCCGTATCATGAATCCGCTGACGGCGCACAGCCAGTTCATGGGCGGGATGATCTGGGGCATCGGCGCGGCGCTGCTCGAGTCGACCGAGATTGACAAGCGTGCGGCGCGGTACACCAACGACAACCTTGCCGACTACCTCATCGCGGTCAACGCCGACGTCGGGGAAATCGACGTCATCATGGTTCCGGAAGAAGATACCAGGGTCAACCCGCTTGGAATCAAGGGCGTGGGCGAACTGGGCATTGTCGGCATGAACGCTGCGGTGGCGAACGCGGTCTATCATGCCACGGGCAAGCGGGTGCGCGAGCTGCCGATCAGGATCGATGATCTTCTTGACGCGTGACAGCGCAGTAGCGGGATTAATCTGAAATTCGTCCGACAATGACATGATTTTGCCGGGGTCTTCGTCTATATCCCAAGGCGAACTACATTGACCGTCCGCATGTGGCGGCCTAGATGCAGTCGATCTGCAAAGGATGCCAGGATGAAAGCCGTGTCTTCCGTTTCCCGCTTGTGCGTCGCTTTAACCCTTGCGCTGGCGATGAGTTCTGGCGGTTTCGTCCGGCCAGCCGCCGCCTACCAGGCGCCGAACAGTTTCGCGGACCTCGCGCAGGCGATGCTGCCCGCTGTGGTCAACGTGTCGACCACCATAAAGTCCAGCAATGCCAAGACCGCGCAGATGGAGATGCCGCAGTTCCCGCCCGGCTCGCCGTTCGAGGAGTTCTTCAAGGACTTCATGGACAAGCAGAACCAGCAGCCGAACGCGCAGCCTCACCACGCCGCCTCGCTGGGCTCCGGGTTCATCATCGACGCCAGGAACGGCTACGTCGTCACCAACAACCACGTCATCGCCGACGCGGAGGAGATCAACGTCATCCTGCAGGACAACACGTCCATCAAGGCAGAGCTGGTCGGGCATGACGTGAAGACCGACCTTGCGGTGCTCAAGATCAAGACCACTCATCCGCTGGTCGAGGCCAAATGGGGCGACAGCGACAAGGAGAGAGTGGGCGACTGGGTCGTCGCCATCGGCAACCCGTTCGGCCTCGGCGGCACGGTGACCGCCGGCATTCTCTCAGCCAGCGCGCGCAACATCAACGCCGGCCCGTACGACGACTTCCTGCAGATCGACGCGCCGATCAACCGGGGCAACTCGGGCGGGCCGACCTTCAACACCGATGGCGACGTGATCGGCATCAACACGGCGATCTTCTCGCCGTCGGGCGGTTCGGTCGGCATCGGCTTTCGCCATCCCGTCCGACCTCGCCAAGCCGGTGATCGAGCAGCTGATCGAGTTCCACAAGACCAAGCGCGGCTGGATCGGCGTGCGCATCCAGGGCGTGACCGACGACATCGCCGAGAGCCTCGGCCTTGGCAAGACACGCGGTGCGCTGGTTGCCAGCGTGACGCCTGACGGCCCTGCCGCCAAGGCGGGCATCCAGGCCGGCGACGTGATCACCCAGTTCGACGGCAAGCCGATCGACGAGATGCGCAAGCTGCCGCGCTATGTCGCCGACGCCGCAGGTGGGCAAGACTTCAACGGTCACGCTGATGCGCAACGGCAAGGAACTGACCAAGGACATCCGTGTCGCTCGAGATGCCCCAGGCGGAGGAGAACGACCAGGGAACGCCGCGAGGGCGACAGCGACGGACCAAGGCGCAGCCGGCCGGCACGCATGTCGCCTCGCTGGGCATCGATGTCGGCGCGATCACGGCGGATTTGCGCCAGCAGTACAACGTCGCCGAGGACGTCGAGGGCGTTCTGGTAGTCAAGGTCGATCCGAACGGCCCGGCCGCCGACAAGGGCGTGACGCGCGGGCGACGTGATCACGACGGTCAACCAGGAGAAGATCACGAAAACCACCGAGCTGACGGCCAAGCTGAACGATGCAAAGGCGAAGGCCAAGAAATCCGTCCTGCTGCTGATCGAGCGGCACGGCGAAATCCGTTTCGTCCCCGTGCAACTCTTGCGGTCAAGGACGGCGGCGCTGGCCACCGCGCAACCCCGTCTATGCCGGCTCCCAGCTGATGATGGCGGTGGCGAAGACGGCGATTCAGCCAAATAGTCGTTTCAGGACATGCCGCTAACATTTAGCAATTCGTCATTGCGAGCGAAGCGATCCAGATTGGATTGCTTGTCTAAGCTAAGGTTACAGCCACAAGCCTAGTCTAATGCTCCCTTCCGCTCGCAATGACGACGAGGGTGCTGGTCAGGGATTCGCTATGAACTCCTCTCGCCGGTAACCTTGCGCGTAGAGCAACGCGGTCAGGTCGGCATGATCAATGCGGAAGCGTGCGGCCTCGCGCACCGCGGGCTTGGCATGGTAGGCGACACCCAGACCAGCGGCCTGCAGCATCGGCAGGTCGTTCGCTCCATCGCCCACCGCGACCGCTTCCGCGGGCGATAAGCCGAGCGCCGACATTTCCTGCCGCATTACCGCCACCTTGTCCGCTCTTGTCGCGCAGCGGCGGCACCAGCCGCCCGGTCAGCGCGCCGCGCTCGAACTCCAACTCGTTGCCATGATCGGCGTCGAAGCTCCAGCCGTTCGCGCAGCTTGGCGGTAAAGATCGTGAAGCCTCCCGAAACCAGCACCGCACGCGCGCCTTTCCTTGCCGCATGGTGCGCGACCAGTGCCTTTGCTCGCCGGGCATCAGCGTTGTCCGCTCCCAAGCGTCGTGAAGGCTGGCAGATCGGCAAGCCTGCCAGCAGGGCAACGCGTTCCTGCAGGGCTTGCTTGAAGTCCAGCTCGCCGTTCATCGCGCGCTTGCCGTCACGCTCCGCGATCTGACTGCGGATGCCCTTCAGCTCCGCCAGCTCGTCAAGCATCTCCTGCCTGATCATGGTCGATTCCATGTCGGCGACAAGCAGCCGCTTGCGACGCGTGTCGCGACTTCCTGCGCGATCACGTCGATCTCCGCTGCGCCCAGCGCCGGCCGAGCCGCCGCCTCCGCGTTCGCTAGGCTTCCGGTGTCGAACGTCAGGTCGCACGCGGCCGGTCCCAGCCAGTTCGGGCGGCGCGGGGAGAAGCCCATGGCTTCAAGCGCCTCCACTACGGCGTCGGCGGCTTCGACGGGAAATGCGTCGATGGTTGCTGATGTCAAGGTGAGTACGTATGTCATGCAGCCATGATCCCCACTCGCCCGGCTCATGTCCATTGCTAATGCCATGCTGGTGATCGCCGGGCCTACGGCAAGCGGAAAGTCATGGCTGGCGGCACGGCTGGCGGCACGGCTGGGCGGGACGGTGATCAATGCCGACAGTCTGCAGGTCTACGAAGCGTTGCCGATCCTGACCGCCGCGCCGGGGCTGGAGCTGACGTCGCTCGCTCCGCACGTTCTCTACGGCGTTCTGGATCCCGCCGCGCGCAGCAGCGCCGCTTGGTGGGCCGCCGCCGCGCGCGGCGAGATCGCGCGAAGCCACGCCGCGGGACGGCCGGCCGTCCTGGTCGGCGGCACGGGGCTTTACCTCGAGGCGCTCATGCAGGGCCTTGCGGCTCTGCCCGCAATCGCGCCCGCAGTGCGAGAACAGGCAATTGCCGAGTTAAACTCCATGGGACGGAACGCCTTCTTCGCTCGCTTGGTCGCTGCCGACCCCGACTCCCGTCGCCTCAGCCCCGGCGACACGCAACGCATCCTGCGCGCGTGGGAGGTGTACCTCGCAACGGGATCGAGCCTTGCCGAGTGGCAGGCCAGGGCAGGGGTACGGCATGCGCCGTTTCCCTGCAGGTCGGTCGTGCTTCTGCCGCCACGCGAGCAGCTGCGCGCTCGCTGCGACGCGCGCTTCGAAGGGATGATGGCCGGGGGAGTGCTCAGGGAGGTGGAGGCGTTCCTGGCTCGTCACGACGCATCGTCTCCTGCGGCTCGCGCGCTCGGCTTTCTCCCCCTGGCGGCGAGCCTTGCCGGAGAAATCTCCCTTGCCGAAGCGCGTGCGCGCGGCCAGGCGCAAACGCGCCAGTACGCCAAGCGGCAGAGCACATGGTTCCGCAACCGTTTTTGCCGGCTCAATCCGACCGCGGTTGTGGCGGAGCAGGCCGACGAGGCGCTCCTGGACAGGATCGAAGCAGCGTTTACCCGGATTTAACCAACAACCGCGCAGAACGTGGACAAGCAAACTTCGGAGTTTCCATGGTCCGTTCTGCCTTTGCCTTTGCCGCCCTTGCCCTTCTCGTTCCGACCGTGGCAACGGCGCAGACCTATGCCGAGCCGCAGTACCATTCGGCTGATAGCTACACCGGGTCGAGCGGTTCCGCGCCCGCTTCGAGCGGCGGCAGCGATTTCCTGGGGCTGCCCGATGGCGAACTGTCGGCCGGCGCGAAGCTTGGCACGCTCGGCATCGGCGGCGAGCTGGGCTACCGCCCGCTCAGCATGTTCGGCGCGCGCATCGACGGCGAGGCGTTCAGCTTCAGCGACACGATCACCGCAGGGCATGTCAACTATAACGCCAACGCCAACCTGCAGAGCTACGGCGCGCTGGCCGACCTGTATCCGTTCGGCGAAAGCTTCCGCGTCACCGCCGGCCTGCGCCTCAACGAGAACGAGTTGCGGGGCCAGAGCCAGAGCGTCAGGATCGACGGCCAGAACGTGCCCACGTCCGAATTCGGCGGCATCGGCGCCAAGGTCACGTTCGACAAGACTTCCCCCTATGTCGGCTTCGGCTGGGGCGGCACCATCGCTCCCGGCCTGAACTTCACCGGCGATTTCGGCGTGATGTTCAACGGCAACCCCAAGGCATCGCTGACCGCCTCGCCGAACGGAGCCGGCGCGGCCCTCCTGGCCTTGACCGGCCAGAATCTGAATACTCTGGTCGCCTCCGAGCGTTCGTCGCTGCAGAATGCCGTGAACGGGTATGCTTATTACCCGGTGATCGAGATCGGGCTGACTTACAAGTTCTAGGTTACAGGCTGCATGGCGCTGTTTGTGAAAAGTTGACGTTGTAAGCCTTCGGACCTAGGTTTGAAGGAACCCGGAGACTTGACATGCCCGACACGCAAACCGCGAACGCCGAAATTGAAACGCGTACCCTGACCGGCGCGGAAATGGTTGTCCAGGCGCTTGTCGATCAGGGTGTCGACACCATTTTCGGTTATCCCGGCGGCGCGGTGCTGCCGATCTACGATGCGCTGTTCCAGCAGGACAAGCTTCGGCATATCCTGGTGCGGCACGAGCAGGCGGCGGTGCATGCGGCCGAGGGGTACGCCCGCTCGACCGGCAAGGTCGGCTGCGTCCTCGTCACGTCAGGGCCGGGCGCGACCAACGCGGTGACGGGGCTGACCGACGCGCTGATGGATTCGATCCCGATCTTCTGCATCACCGGGCAGGTGCCGACGCACATGATCGGCAATGACGCGTTCCAGGAAGCCGACACGACCGGCATCACCCGGCCGTGCACCAAGCACAACTATCTGGTTCGCGACGTGAACAAGCTGGCTGAAACGCTGCACGAAGCTTTTTACATCGCGCATACGGGCCGCCCCGGTCCCGTGCTGGTCGACCTGCCGAAGGACATCCAGTTCGCCAGCGGGCCGTACTCGCCGCCGCATCACACACCCTACCGCAACTACACGCCGCAAATTTCGCCCGACCGCGCGAAAATCGAGGCGGTCGTCGACCTGATCGCGGGCGCCGAGCGGCCAATCTTCTATACCGGCGGCGGCGTAATAAATTCGGGACCGCGCGCCTCGCAGCTGTTGACCGAACTGGTGCGCGCCACCGGCTTTCCGTGCACCAGCACGCTGATGGGCCTCGGCGCGTTCCCGACGACCGACAAGCAGTTCCTCGGCATGCTGGGCATGCATGGCACCTACGAGGCCAACCTGACGATGCATGGCTGCGACGTCATGATCAACGTCGGCGCGCGCTTCGACGACCGCATCACCGGCAAGGTGTCCGCTTTCTCGCCGGGCTCGAAGAAAATCCACATCGACATCGACCCGTCCAGCATCAACAAGAGCGTGCAGGTCGACCTGTCGGTCGTTGGCGACGCCGGGCTGGTGCTGGAGGCGATCCTGGAAGTATGGAAGGCGCGCGCCAGCCCGACGCGGCGAGACGCGGTGCAGGGCTGGTGGAAGCAGATCGAGCAGTGGCGCGCGCGCGATTGCCTGCGCTATGACCGTGACTCGCAGCTCATCAAGCCCCAATTCGCGCTGGAGCGCCTGCGCGAGGCGACCAGGGGGCGCGACCCCTACATCACGACCGAAGTCGGCCAGCACCAGATGTGGGCGGCGCAGTTCCTGCCTTTCGAGGCGCCGAACCGCTGGATGACCTCGGGCGGGCTCGGCACCATGGGCTACGGCCTGCCCGCCGCGATCGGCGTGCAGCTGGCGCATCCGGAGGCGCTGGTGATCGACGTGGCGGGCGAGGCCTCGATCATGATGAACATCCAGGAGATGGCGACCGCGGTGCAGTACCGCCTGCCGGTCAAGATCTTCATCCTCAACAATCAGTGGATGGGCATGGTCAAGCAGTGGCAGGAATTGCTGCACGGCAGCCGCTACTCCGAGAGCTACTCGCAGGCGTTGCCCGACTTCGTGAAGTTGGCGGACGCGTTCGGCGGGGTTGGTTTCAGGGTAGAGGAGAAGGGCAGGCTGGACGATGTGATCGCCGAGATGATCGCGGTCAAGGACCGTCCGACCATCGTCGACGTGGCGGTCGATCCGGCCGAGAATTGCTTCCCGATGATCCCCGGCGGCCAGGCGCACAACGAAATGCTGCTCGGCCCCGCCGACCGCCAGACGTCGGAGAAGTTTGAAGAAGGCATGGTGCTGGTTTAGGCCGCTGTTCAACTCACTTGTCATCCTCGGGCTTGACCCGAGGATCTCGCGGTCAGTCTGATCCCGAAGGAAATCTCCGCTTTCGAGAGGATGACGGTGTAAGGGGACAAGCGTACAGGCTTCCTTCGCCCTGACCACGGCGGTATAGAACGGCAATGGACATCATCGAACGCAACATCTTCGCCGTGATCGTCGACGACGAGCCGGGCGTGCTGGCCCGCGTCATAGGGCTGTTTTCCGGCCGCGGCTACAACATCGAAAGCCTGACCGTCGCGCGGGTGGAAAACGAGGCGAACCGCTCGCGCATCACGCTGGTCACCTCGGGCACGGTGATGGTGATCGAGCAGATCGAGGCGCAGCTGAACCGCCTCGTGCCGACGCACAAGGTATGCAACCTGACGAGGCAAGGCCCGGCGGTCGAGCGCGAGCTGGCGCTGGTCAAGGTGCGCGGGGTCGGGATCGACCGCATCGAATGCATGCGCATCGCCGAGATCTTCCGCGCCCGCGCGGTCGACACCAAGACTGACAGCTTCGTGTTCGAGATCACCGGCAACAGCGAGAAGCTCGATGCCTTCATCGGCCTGATGCAGCCGCTGGGGCTGGTGGAGGTCGCGCGGACGGGGGCGGTTGCGGTCAGCCGTGGGCGCGAGGGGTTGGGATAACCCTACGCGGCCGTCAGGGAGCCTACCCCAGTTTCTACATCCCCATCTTTGTCATGCCGAAGCTCTTCGGCGCCGGATCGATCACGATAGGGCCGTTCGCGCCGACCTGCAGCACCGATAGTTCACGCTCGATCCGGCCGTTCGCGTCGAAGCGGAATACGCCGTCGATGCCGGCAAAGCCGCTCGGCTTGGCGATGGCCGCGGCGGCGAACGGGTCGGCGTTGCCGTCGCGCGCCAGCACGATGGCCAGCGCGGTCGCGTCGTAGGACAGCGTCGCGAGGCGTTGCGGCTTGTATTTGTAAGTTGCGGCGAAGCGCTGCTCGAACGCGGCGCGCGCGGTCGGGTCTGTGCCGGCGTACCAGCCGCCGATCAGGGTGGGCTCCTGGCCCAACGCAGAGTCGTCCCACAAGCCCGTGCCGAGCAGCCGCAGCTGCTTGCCGCCGAGACCCTCGGCGGTGATGGTTTTGGTCACCATGCGCAGTTTGTCGCCGCCCTCGGGTAGCAGCAAAGCATTCGGGTGCCCCGCTTGGAGCTGCTGCACCTCCGCGTTCAGGTCGGCCGCGCCGGGCGGGTAACGCACGACCGTGGCTCCCGGAGCCGCCGCTTCCAGCGCAGTCGCGGTCAGGTTTCCGTAGGCGTTTTCGGGCGCGAGGGCAGCGAATCCCTGCAAGCCGCCGCGTTGCGCGAACGAAACGACGCGCTGTACTTCCTGTCCCGGAAGAAAGCCCATCACGAACACGTTGTCCCGCGCCTGCGCCGCATCGGTGGTAAAGCTGACGACGTTGACGTGCGCCGCCGTCGCGACCGGGGCGACGCTGGCGACCGAGGCCGAAAACAGTGGCCCCAGGATGAGCTTGGCGCCTGCGGCGACCGCGTGCTCGGCGGCCCGTTTTGCCTTTTCCGGCGTGTCGCCGGTGTCCTCCGGGAGCAATTCGAAACTCTTGCCAGCCTGATCGTAGACAGCCAAGTTGGCGGAGTCGAGCATCGCCTGTCCTAAAGTGGCGCTGCTTCCGGTCAGCGGCAGCAGCAGCGCGACCTTCACGCGCGGCGCGGAGGTGGCCAGGGGAGCCGGCGCCTGGGCCAACGGCGCTGGAACCGGTTTCACAGGCTGCGGCTTTGCGGCGGCTACGGGAGGAGCGTTCTCCTGCGGCGAAGCGGCGCAGGCCGCGCACAGCAGCCACGCCGCAAGGGCTGGATATCGCAGGCGCTTTGCGCTTAGGTGTTTCCGCAATGATGCTTGCCGCATACCCACTCCGCCGTTTCCGCCCGACCTTCTATGTCGCGCGACGATAAGGCCTCGTCGCGCGCGCGTCCATCGCCGGATGCGGCAAACGGCCAAACGCTGACCCCCGGGCTTTACTTGGTAGCAACGCCGATCGGCAACCTCGAGGATATCACGCTGCGGGCGCTCAGGGTGCTGCGCGGCTGCGACGCCATCGCCTGCGAGGACACGCGCGTATCGGTCAAGCTGCTGCGCGCCCATGGAATCGCCCGCAAACCGCTGTTGGCTTACCACGATCACAATGCCGACGAAATGCGGCCGCGCCTGCTTGCCCGCATGACGGCGGGCGAAGCCGTCGCGCTCATCTCCGATGCCGGGACGCCGCTGGTATCCGACCCAGGCTTCAAACTCGCCCGAGACTGCGCCGCGTCCGGCATTGCCGTGGTTCCCGTTCCCGGACCCAGCGCCGTGCTCGCGGCTTTGTGCGTCTCGGCGCTGCCGACCGACAGGTTCCTGTTCGCCGGTTTCCTGCCCAGCGCCCCCGCCGCGCGCAAGACGGCCCTGCGCGAACTGGCGGAGGTCCCGGCGACGCTGGTATTCTTCGAGTCGCCTGCGCGGCTGGCGCGCAGCCTGTCCGCCATGCGTGAAATCCTGGGCGATCGGCCTGCGGCGGTGGCCCGTGAACTGACCAAAATGTTCGAGCAGACACGTCACGGAACCTTGTCCACGCTGGCTGCGCGCTATGAAGTCGAACCCGATGTGAAAGGGGAAGTCGTCATCGTGGTCGGGCCGCCCCTTGCCGGGTCTCCCGAATCGGGAGTGGAACGGCTTGACGACATGCTGCGTTTGGCTTTGAAATCGAAGTCACTGAAGGAGGCCGTTGCCACCGTGAGTGCAGAGCTGGGAATGCCTCGACGCGCCGTCTATGCGCGCGCCCTCGTCCTCAAGGGCCGCCCGGATCCGTCCGTGGCCGAAAAGAGGGACGTATGAGGGCCGAGCGCGGTTTGCGCGCCCACCGGGCGGGGCTTGCGTCGGAAAGGCTTTCGGCGTGGTTCCTGCGGTGCAAGGGTTACCGCATCCTTCACCGACGCTACAAAACCCCGGTGGGCGAAATCGATATAGTGGCAAGGCGCGGCGGCACGCTGGTGTTTGTCGAGGTCAAGTCGCGCCCGCAAGCCGCCGCCGCCGCCGAAGCGGTCACGCCGCAAACCGTCGCGCGCATGCGGCGCGCGACGGACCATTACCTGAGGCGGTACTCCGGCCGGCAACCCGTTTCGCTGCGGCTCGACGTGATGCTGGTTACGTCCCGCCGCCCTTGGCTGATCCATATCCGAAATGCGTTCGGCGATGGTCAGCTCGCCGGTCACTGGTCGTAACTCGCAAAGGTTGCCCCATGGTTCTGTCACGGCCTGCCAAAGCGGCGATGCTGTTCGGTCTTGCGGTCCTTTGCGGCTGCGCAGAGGACAAAGGCTTGGTTTACGCCTCGGGTACGGGACCCGGCACTGACGAGGGCATCCGACAATCGGTCCTGGCGTACTGGCGGCACGACCATCCGGACATTTCGCCGCCGGACGTGGCGGTTTCCCAAGGAGTCGTCGACTTGACCGGTGCGGTGGCGACTTCGCAACTGCGTGTCGATATCGTGCGCGACGCCTGGCAGCCGGCCGCGGTGCATCAGGTCGTCATCGAGCTTGAAGTGACAAACCCGGTCCAGGGCGCGCGAAAGGACGAGGCGACCACCATGAAGCTTCGCAACCAGCTGACCTTCGATCCGAACGTCAACTCGACCCACTATTCGATCGAAACAATTGGCGGGACGGTGTACCTGATGGGCGAGGAACGCGATGAAACCGAGCTGGCGAAGGTGCAAAAGATCATCGCTTCTGCAGCGGCGCGGAGCAAGATCGTCAGCTACGTCCGCCCCATGCAGAGCGGTCAGTGACTACTCGTCCGGCGCGGTCAGGATCCCGATCACGCGCTGATAGTACGCAGCCGGCGAGGCGGTGAAGGTCTCCCACGCGTTGTGGAAGTTTCCGTTTACCTTGAGCTCGGCGCAGACGGACGCCCCGGCGAACACGGTCACGCTGGTGAAGGCCAGCACCCCGGCCATGACGACGGAGATGAAGCCGGCCTTGCTGGCGACATAGGACATGCGCCGCGTCGGCATGATGCTGTCCAGTTCGGCGGAGGTGAACTTGTTCTTCGGCCGCGTTTTCCATTCCATGCCGGTCAGCCGTCCGCCGCTGGACGGCGGAGACTGCTCGGCCAGTTCTTTAAGCCGGCTCTGGCGCTTCTTGTAGAAAGTTTCCGCCTTTTCCTTGGCCAGGCGCTTCAGGGCTGGATTGTCGGCCAGCTCGGGATCGGCGTTGGGATCCTGGTTCGCGCTCATCATCGCGTAGACCCAGCGCGGCAGCTGCTTGTCCTCTACGGTTTCGATCTTCAACGGCATGGCGGTCGCGTCCCAATCTGGCGGCCCTACCGGGCGGGCGGTATGACGGGTCAGGCTACCACGCGTTCGGTTAACAACCTGCGAAACGAGATCGCCTCGGCGATGTGGAGCTTGCGGACCGCCTCAGCGCCCTCGAGGTCGGCCAGCGTGCGGGAGACGCGCAGGATGCGGTAGTAGCTGCGCGCCGACAGGTGGAAGCGGTCCAGCGCCTGGTCCAGCAATTGCTTACCGGCCTCGTCGGGCGCGGCGATGGTGTCGAGGTACTCGCCACCGGCGTGCGCGTTGATGGCCATGCCGGGTCCGGCCGCCTTCGCCCGTACGCCCTGGGCTTCGCGTGCTTTGGCGACGCGTGCGGCGACGGCGGCGGAGGTCTCGCCGGGCGCGGCGCGTGACAACTCGCCGACCTTCACCGCATCGACCTCGATATGCAGGTCGATGCGGTCCAGCAGCGGACCCGACAGGCGCGCCTGGTACTCGGGCGCGCATTTCGGCGCGCGGCTGCACGCCAGCGCCGGGTTGGCGAGGTAGCCGCAGCGGCAGGGGTTCATCGCCGCGATCAGCTGGAAACGGGCCGGGTACGTCACGTGGTGGTTGGCTCTTGCGACCACCGCGCGCCCGGTTTCCATCGGTTGGCGCAGCGCTTCCAGAGTGTTGCGGCTGAACTCCGGCAGCTCGTCGAGGAACAGCACTCCGTTATGCGCCAGCGAGATCTCGCCCGGCTTGGCCTTCATGCCGCCGCCGACCAGCGCCGGAAGCGAGGCGGAATGGTGCGGATCGCGGAACGGCCGCCGGCTCACCAGCCCTTCCTCCTGCAGCAGCCCGGCGACGCTGTGGATCATCGACACTTCCAGCGCCTCGGCGCCCGTCATCGGCGGCAGCAGCGACGGCAGGCGCGCGGACAGCATCGACTTGCCCGCGCCGGGCGGCCCGACCAGCAGCAGGTTGTGCCCGCCCGCCGCCGCGACTTCCAGCGCGCGCTTGGCGGTCTCCTGCCCCTTGACCTCGGACAGGTCGGGGCCGGATGCCTCTGCGCGCGCCAGCACCGGCTGCGGCGGGCTCAGCACCTGCGTGCCCTTGAAATGGTTGATCAGCGTCAGCAGGTCTGGCGGCGCGAGGATGCCCTTGTTGCCGCCCCACGCCGCCTCGGCCCCGACCGACGCCGAGCAGATAAGCCCGAGCTCGCGCGACGCGGCGTGCACGGAAGCGGGCAGCACGCCCGTGACCGCGCCGATCGTTCCGTCCAGCGCCAGCTCGCCCATCGCGACGTAGCCGGCGACCTCGTCCCTCGGCAGGATCTCCATCGCCCCCAGCAGCGCCAGCGCGATGGGCAGGTCGTAATGCGCGCCCTCCTTCATCACGTCGGCGGGGGCGAGGTTGATCGTGATGCGCTTGGGCGGCAGGGCAAGGCCTATGGCGTGCAGCGCCGAGCGCACCCGCTCGCGGCTTTCGGCGACCGCCTTGTCCGGTAGGCCGACCAGCGTCAGCGCCGGCATGCCGCTGGCGATCTGCACCTGCACGTCGATTTCCAGGATCTCGATGCCTTGAAAGGCGACGGTTTTGACGCGCGTAACCAGGACAGCCATCCATGCCAGAGTATGACTGTACTATGCACACGGCGGTGCTGTTGACTAGGGGTATGCAGACGGTCGCGATTGTGGGTATGGTCTGGGCAAGAACAATCATCGCAGGATCAAGGACCGTGAAGTGACCGCCGCTTACGACCCGACGGAAGGCTTTGGCAGCATGGAGGAGGCGGCGGACGCGCGCCTGCTGCTGTTCGCGACCGGCTACATCCTCGAATCGCTCAGCGACAAATTCGGCCCTGACATCCAGCCGAAGGAGATCGCGCAGCGCACGCGCTCGGCCGCCAGCATCATCACCACCCAGGTCGGGCACGACGGCTGCATGGCGATGGAAGGGTACGAGGTCCAGGATCTCCTGTGCCGCCTTTCCGGGCTGTTCACCGAACTCAGCACCTCGATGCGCCGCATCGAATCGTCCAACGCCGCGTCGCTGTGCTCGCTTCTGTCGGGCAGGCTGGGCGTGTTCTGCGGGCGCCTCGGCGGAGGCGACAAGCGCGGCTTCAAATCGCAGGGCGCGAAGTACAACGCCGCACCGAAATCGCCCAAGATGGGGCGCTGAGGTTCCGCGTTGCCGATGCGTTCAGGAACACCGTGGAATTGCAAATTGCAGTTGTATAACTCGTGAGGGTCACGTACCGGCAAACAAGCAGTCTCTTTTCCAAAGCTCGGATTGTGCATCGTCCGCCGACCGGCCTGTCGAACACGATGACTCCTACTCCAGCATCCGTCCCAGCGGCTTGCCGCCGACGACGTGGACATGGAGGTGCGGCACTTCCTGCCCGGCGTCCGCGCCGTTGTTCGAGATCAGGCGATAGCCCGTCTTGTCGAGTCCCGTCAGCGACACCACCTTGCCAAGGGCGCGGGTGAAGGCCGCCAGCTCGGCATCGCCGCCGCGCGACGCCAGTTCGTCCATCGTCCGGTAAGGCCCTTTCGGGATCACCACGACGTGTACCGCCGCCTTGGGGGCGATGTCGTCGAAGGCAAGGGCATGTTCGTTCTCGAACCGAAGCGCGCACGGGATTTCGCTGCGAAGGATTCTGGCGAAAACGTTGTTCTGGTCGTAAGGGCTGTCGATCATCGTCCTGCATCCGCTGGAGGGAAGGCGTCAGTTTATGAACGAGATCATGGTGAAAACAAGCGCCTGCGCCTTGCTGGCATGTGTTGCGTGGCCCGGCCTTGTCGTCGCCGGAACCATCCAGCGGGACGGTTCGGCGATCGTCATCGGTCCTGGTAGCGCCGCCGACTCCGCTACGCGGATCGGCCCGGGCGAGGCGTGCGTGCTGCCGCTGCCGCCGACCAGCAACGGCGAACAGGCGGCGATCTCGAACTATCAGGCGCAGCGCCGCAAGTTCATGGATTGCGTGGCGCGGAACCCGAACGCCGACCAGCAGAACCTCGACCGTTCGCTCGCCGCCATCGGCAACGACGAGCTGGAGTCGACCGATATCGTCCAGCAGGAGAACCGCGGCGCCATCGACCGACTCGGCGCGCGCCGCTAGGGCTTTTCGCTGCCTGCGGGATCGTCCATGGTACCGGGGTGAGCCCGGAGTCCGTTTCCTACGTCGTGACCGTCTACAACAAGGCCGGGTTCCTGGCCGAGGTGCTTGCCTCGATCGCGCGCGAACGCGCCGCGACCGGGGGCGAGATCATCCTGGTCGACGACGGCTCGACGGATTCCTCGCCCGGGCTCCTCGCTTCGTTCGCCGCCTCGCAGGCGGAAACGATTGTCGTCACGCAACCGAACAAGGGCGTCGCCGCCGCGACCAACACCGGGATCGCGCGCGCCTCCCGGCCTTACCTGCGCCTTGTCGACGGCGACGACGTGCTCCGCGACGGTAGCACGTCCGCCCTGATCGCGGCACAGCGACGCACGGGACGCGGCTTCGTTTTCGGCGGCTTCAGCAAAGACAGCCGGTCACTGCGCACCGACCCCGGAACAGTCACGCTCATCGACGATCCGCTTTCCGCCATGCTGACGCGCCAACCGTTCATTCCGGCAACCACGCTGGGCCTTACCGCGCTCATGCAGCAGGCGCTTCCCTTGCCCGAAGACATCAGAACGTCGCAGGATTTCGCGCTCGGCCTGAGGTTGGCCGCCCTGACGCGATTTGCTGCGATCGACCACACCTGCTGCATATCCCCGGCTGCCTCGACGGGGCTCAGTTCGGAGATGAGCCGCATGTTCCGGGACACGGTCCTGCTTGCCGCCCGGCTGGGGCAGGAGCAGGGATGGAGCGGCCGATGCCGACGCCTGGCGCTGTCTCGCAATGCCGGACGCGCTCGCAACTACCTGCGCCGGCATTGCGACGATTGCCGCGGCACTGTTTTCCTCCTGACGGTTCTTGCGGCCCTGACCCGCATACCTTTCTGCTGGCCTTACAGGCGGATTATGGATTATATCGCACGCGCCTACCTCGGCCGGGACTGATCTGCCGGATACCAGATTGCGAGACGTTGGATGCGGTTGCCCTTGTTGCGTGCAGTGTTCCTGAGCTTGTTTCTGACCTTCTGCAGCACGCGGGACGTCAGCGCGCAGACCCCGATTGCAGCCCAAAATCAGGCGGCGCTTCCGGCAGCGGCCGGGGTTGCCGTGCCGGCCCAGGCCCCGGCGGTGCGCAGGGAGGACCTGCTGCGCTTCGATCATATCATTGTCCTCTACCTCGACGACCACAGCTTCGACAACCTTTACGGCGTGTTTCCGGGCGCTGAGAACATCGACAACGCGACGCTGACGGAAGTTCAGGTGAGCGAAAAAGGCTTGCCTTACAAATACTTGCCGCCGGTGCTCGACAACACCAAGCACCCCCCCGCCGTGGACGAGCGGTTCGAGGACGACCTGCCCGACCTGCCTTTTATCGGCAACAAGTACATCTCGCTCAGCGATCATACAGGCGACCTGGTACACCGCTTCTACCAGGAGCAGCAGCAAATCGATGGCGGCCGCATGGACAAGTTCGTGCTCGCCGGCGACTCAGGCGCCCTGCCGATGATGTATTTCGACGGTTCGGGCCTGCCGCTCTGGAACTACGCCAAGCGCTCGATCGTCGCCGACCACTTTTTCCACGCGGCGTTCGGCGGTTCGTTCCTCAACCATTTCTGGCTGGCCTGCGCCTGCACTCCCGTATTTCCAAACGCATCGTACGACCTCGTCGCGCAGCTGGATACCTCCGGCAACCTGGTCAAGGATGGAGCTGTGACGCCGGACGGCTACGCGGTGAACACGCTGGAGCCGGCCGGCTATCCCCACCCGGCCAGCATCGATCCCGCCCACCTCCTGCCGTTGCAGGTCATGCCGACGATCGGCGACCGCCTGAACGACAAAGGCGTAAGCTGGGCGTGGTACGCTGGCGGGTACGACAACGCCATCGCCGGGCATCCCGATGCGCTCTTTCAATTCCACGACCAGCCTTACTTCTACTTCGCGAACTACGCCTCGGGCACCCAGGCGCGTGCCGAGCACCTCAGGGACGAGAAGGACATGCTGAAGGCGATGGACGCAGACCAGCTGCCGTCCGTGGTATTCTGGAAGCCGCTCGGCCGTAACGACGAGCATCCAGGGTACAGCGACATCCTTTCGGGCGACCAGCACGCGGCGGATATCGTGCACCGAATCGAGACAAGCTCGTCGTGGAACAGCTCGCTGATCATCGTCACCTATGACGCGAACGGCGGTTACTGGGATCATGTGCCTCCGCCCGCCGGTGATCGCTGGGGTCCCGGCACGCGCGTGCCGACCATTCTAATATCGCCGTACATCAAGTCCGGCCTCATCGACCACACGGTCTACGACACTACCGCGATCCTCAAGCTGATCGAGACGCGTTTCGATCTCCAGCCGCTCGGCACGCGCGACGCGCGTCAGCCGTCGCTGATCAACCGGATCAAGTTCGCCGGCCATTTCATCCTGGCCCCTCCCGGATCCGTGCCCGCTACGGTACCCGCCAAGCCATGATCCAGCATTCCCGCAGGATCATCGTCGACACCGACCCTGGTTGCGACGATGCCCTCGCTTTGCTGCTTGCGTTTGCCTCCCCCGAGCTCGACGTCCTCGGGCTCAGCATCGTCATGGGCAACGTTCCGCTTGAGCAAACAACCGTCAACGCATTGAAAATATGCGAACTTGCAGCTCGGCAAAATCTGGGCGTGTATCCCGGTTGCTCGTCGCCCCTCATCGCCCAGCTCGACACGGCGGAAATCGTCCACGGCCGCGACGGCATGGCCGAACTGGACCTGCCCGCGCCGGCCATGCAGGCGAGGCCGCAACACGCGGTGGACTGGATGGTCGACACGATCCTGGCCCACCCGCCCGGTTCGGTCACGATCTGCGCCATGGGGCCGCTGACGAACGTGGCGCTGGCCTTGGCCAAGGACCGCCGGATCGCGTCGCGCCTGCGTGAGGTCCTGGTCATGGGCGGCTCGGTGTTCGCGGGCGGGAACAGCAACTTCTCGATCATGGCCGAAAGCAATTTCGCCAACGACCCGCATGCCGCGCGAATCGTCTTCGAAAGCGGTGCGCGCATTGTGCTGGCGCCGCTGGACCTGACCCATGCGACCCTGGCGACGCCGGCTCGGATCGAGGCCATGCGCGCCGGGGGCACCGTGATCACTGGGATCGCGGCCCAGATCATGGAGTTCTACAGCCGCTACGATGTCGAGAAAATGGGGCTGCCCGGCGGCCCGATCCACGACCCATGCCTGATCGCCTACCTGACCGCGCCGCAGCTGTTCGAGAGCAGGCACGTTTTTGCCGAGGTGGAAACCCAGTCTGAGCGGACAATGGGGGCGACGGTCGCCGATTGGTGGGGCGTTACCGGGAAACACCCGAACACGGCCGTTCTGCACCGCGTCGATTCAGATGGATTTTTCCGCCTGCTCACGAGTAGATTGTCGCAGCTTTGAAATTCAACAATAAGACGGGGCGGCATGGGCGAAAAACCGTACATCATCGTCTTCGGCAATGAGAAAGGCGGTTCGGGCAAATCGACAGCCGCCGTCCATGTCGCCGTCGGCCTGATGCTGCAGGGCGGGTCGGTAGGCACGATCGACCTCGACCTTCGCCAAGGAACGTTGACGCGCTATCTCGAAAACCGCCGCCGCTACAATGAATCGTCCGACGCGCCCGGCCTGGTCCTGCCCCGGCATATGCCCGTGCCGCGCAGCAGCGAGCGCGAGGAGCGCGATCGCCTCGCCGCCGCCATCGCCGATTTGTCGCAGGATTGCTCGACCGTGATCATCGACACGCCCGGTACCGACAATTTTCTCAGCCGCCTTGGCCACTCCTACGCAGACACGCTGGTGACGCCGATCAACGACAGCTTCATCGACCTAGACTTGCTGGCGCGGGTCAACCCCGACTCGCATGCGATCGAGGGTCCCAGCGTCTACAGCGAGATGGTCTGGGACCAGCGCAAGCAGCGCGCGCTGCGCGACCGCGGCAGCATCGACTGGGTTGTCATGCGCAACCGGCTCGGCCACCTGGATGCGCGCAACAAGCGCGACATCGCCGACATCATGGATCGATTGTCGCGCCGCATCGGCTTCCGCCTGGCGCGCGGCTTCGGCGAACGCGTGGTGTTCCGCGAACTGTTCCTGAAGGGGCTGACGCTGCTCGATCCGCGCAAGGGCGGCCTGACCATGAGCCAGATCGCCGCTCGGCAGGAAGTGCGCGCTTTGATCGACACGATCGGTCAGGGCATCAAGCAGCCGCGCATGGCAGCTTTGGTTCCGCCACCCGCCCCCGCATCGCAACCGGAGAGTACCGCGGCGTGACGTCCGCGCCGCCGATCCGGACCACTCATTCACCAATCCAAGTTACAGGTTAGAATCATGAGCAACGCCCCTGTGCGCAAGGCTGTTTTCCCCGTTGCGGGACTCGGCACCCGGTTCCTGCCTGCCACCAAGGTCATGGCCAAGGAAATGCTGCCGCTGGTCGACATGCCGCTGATCCAGAACGCGGTCGAGGAAGCCAGGGCGGCGGGGATCGAGGAGTTCATCTTCGTGACCAGCCGCGGCAAGAGCCAGCTCGAGGACCAGTTCGACATCTCTCCCGAGTTGCTGCGTACGCTCGAAGCGCGCGGCAAGGCAACCGAGATGGAGGTGGTCAGGAAATCCGTTGTCGATGCCGGGCGGATGAGCTTTACACGCCAAGCCGAGCCGTTGGGCCTGGGGCACGCGGTGTGGTGCGCTCGCTCGCTGGTCGGCAACGAACCGTTTGCCGTGCTGCTGCCCGACGACGTGGTTCTGGCCGACACGCCGTGCCTGGCCCAGATGGCAGCGGCGCAACGCGAGCTGGGCGGCAACATGGTTGGCGTGGTCGACGTGCCGCGCGAGCATACGGGCCGATACGGAATTCTGGACATTTCCAGCGACGATGGCCGCGTCGCCGCGATCAAGGGACTTGTGGAGAAGCCCAAACCCGAGGAAGCGCCGTCCACCCTGTCGATCATCGGCCGGTACATCCTGCAGCCCGAGGTTTTCGCCGAGCTCGGCAAGGCGCGAAAGGGCGCGGGCGGCGAGATCCAGCTGACCGACGGCATGGCGTCGTTGATCGGGCGCCAGCCCTTCCACGGCTACCGCTTCGAGGGCAAGCGCTACGATTGCGGCGACAAGGTCGGCTTCATCGAGGCCAACGTCGCCTTCGCGCTGGCGCGCAAGGATATTGGCGAAAAGGTTCGCGCGGCGATCACTGCCTTGCTATAGGCTTTCCATGAAAATAGCGATGATCGGCGCGGGCTATGTCGGGCTTGTTTCCGGAGCCTGCTTCTCCGAATTCGGGGTCGAGACAGTCTGTATCGACAAGGATCCCGCAAAGCTGGCGATGCTCCAGGCAGGGCAAAGCCCTATTTACGAGCCAGGCCTCGATGACCTTGTTGCCAAGAACGTGCGTGCCGGCCGACTCGCCTTTTCCGGCGACATGGCTTTCGCCGTCGCGGAGGCGGACGCCGTGTTCATCGCGGTCGGCACGCCTTCGCGGCGGGGCGGCGGGCACGCCGATCTCAGCTACGTCTACGCCGCCGCCAAAGAGGTAGCCGCCGCGCTTTCCGGCTACACGGTCGTTGTCACCAAGTCGACGGTTCCCGTCGGAACCGGGGCAGAGGTCGAGCGCATCATCCGTGAAACCAATCCGTCGGCCGAGTTTGATGTCTGCTCCAACCCGGAGTTCCTGCGCGAAGGCTCGGCGATCGAGGATTTCATGCGGCCCAATCGCGTCGTGATCGGCGTGCAAAGCCAGCGCGCGCGCGATATCATGCAGCAGCTCTACCGTCCGCTTTACCTGCTCGAAACACCTATTGTTTTCACGACGCGCGAAACCGCCGAGCTAACGAAGTACGCGGCCAACGCGTTCCTTGCCACCAAGATCACCTTCATCAACGAAATCGCCGACTTGTGCGAGAAGCTGGGCGCGGATGTGCAGGACGTTGCTCGCGGCATCGGCCTCGATACCCGCATCGGAGCGAAGTTCCTGCACGCGGGTCCCGGCTACGGCGGCTCTTGCTTTCCCAAGGACACGATTGCCCTGGCGCGCACCGCGCAGGACAGCGGTTCGCCCGTCCGCATCGTCGAGGCGGTGATCGATATCAATTCGCGGCGCAAGCAGGCCATGGTCGAACGTATCGTCGCCGCATGCGGCGGATCGGTGCAGGGCAAGACCATTGGCGTGCTAGGCGTCACCTTCAAGCCCAACACCGACGACATGCGCGACGCGCCCAGCCTCGATATCATCCCAGCCCTGCAGGAAGCCGGCGCGACCGTTGCCGCCTACGACCCGGTCGGCATGCGCGAGGCGGAAAAATTGCTACCCGGCGTTCGCTGGGCCCATGATCCTTACGACGCCGTGGCAGGCGCGTCCGCGGCCGTCATCGTCACGGAATGGAACGAGTTTCGCGCCTTGCAGCTAGGCCGGTTGGGCGCTTCGATGACCGAGCGCGTCCTGATCGACCTGCGCAATGTTTACAAGCCGGACGAAGTCCTGGCGGACGGTTTTGATTATCACTCGGTCGGCAGAGCCGCCCGCTTACGAAAGGTTTCCTGAGATGGCCGCTTACCGCTTCGACCCTTCCATCCTGCGCGAATATGACGTTCGCGGCATTGTCGGCGACACGCTGAACACCTCGGACGCGCGGGCGCTGGGGCACAGCTTCGGCACGGTGGTGAAGCGAAAGGGCGGCACCAACATCGCGGTCGGCTATGACGGCCGCCTCAGCTCGCCCGAACTGGCCGCGCATGTGATCGAGGGCGTGCGCGCGGCCGGCGTGGACGTGGTCTCCGTCGGCTTGGGGCCGACGCCGATGCTGTACTACGCGGTGAAGGAGCTGCACACCTCCGCCGGGATCATGATCACGGGATCGCACAATCCCGCCGAGTACAATGGTTTCAAGATGCTGCACTACAGCGGCCCCGTCTATGGCGAGGCGATCGCGGAGATGGGCGAGATTTCAGCCAGTGGCAATCACGAGCACGGCGAGGGCAAGCTGGAGGAAGTCGACCTGCGCGACCGCTATGTCCAGCGCCTGCTGAAGGATTATACCGGTGACAAGCCCCTGCACATCGCCTGGGACAACGGCAACGGCGCCGCAGGCGACGTCCTGACGCGCCTGCTCATGACAATGCCGGGCACTCACGAAGTGGTCTACGCCGATATCGACGGCAACTTCCCCAACCATCATCCCGATCCGACGGTGGAGAAGAACCTCGCCGACCTGAAAAAGCTGGTGCTGGACAACAAATGCGACCTCGGCATCGCTTTCGACGGAGATGCCGACCGCATCGGCGCAGTGGACGGCAAGGGCCGCGTGGTCTGGGGCGATCAGCTGCTGGCGATCTACGCCTCCGAGGTGCTGGAAACGCATCCCGGCGCGACCATCATCGGCGAGGTGAAATCAAGCCAGGTCCTCTACGACCAGATCGCGAAACTGGGCGGCAAGCCGCTGATGTGGAAGACCGGCCACTCGCTGATCAAGGCCAAGATGGCCGAAACCGGATCGCCGCTCGCGGGTGAAATGAGCGGGCACATCTTCTTCGGCGACAAATGGTACGGCTTCGACGACGGGCTGTACTGCGCCGTGCGCCTGATCTCGTTACTCAGCCGCTCGGGAGAGACCCTGGCCGACATGCTGGATCGCATGCCCAAGGTGTTCAACACGCCCGAAACCCGCTTCGAAGTCGACGAGAGCCGCAAGTTCGCGGTGATCGACGAGGTCAAGGCGCGCCTCGCTGCGATCGGCGGCCTCGACATCACGGACATCGACGGCGTGCGCGTCAAGACGGCCGACGGCTGGTGGCTGGTGCGCGCGTCGAACACGCAGAACGTGCTGGTGGCACGCGCCGAAGCTTCGGACGAGACCAAGCTGGAGCATTTGAAGGGCCAGATCAAGGACCAGCTCAAGCAAAGCGGTATCGCGGCGCCGGCTGGGTTCTGAGATGGACCGGTACTCGCGTTTCCAACCTGCGGCGCCGAGATCGCGCTTCTGCCAAACAGGAACGAGTACAAAGCTGGCTTGGCAGGACGAAGGTGGCCGATGCCACCGGTAACCCGGAAATAAAGTTCCGCGGCAGCGTGTCACCGCTGCCGTATTTCGGCATGGCTTCCGTGCTGCGCACGGAATGACGATCATCCTTGTAGAAGTCGCGTAAACTGTTCCAACGTTTCGAACTCACCCTTTACAGCGTCCAGCCTTTCCCGAGCGTCCTCGTCCTCGCCCCATTTGCTGATCTGGTACAGTTCCTCGACGTTCGCGGTGGTGAATGCCGTGGCTGCATTCAGCCGGCCCTCGACGAGCGTCAGTGCAATGGTCAGCGAGGAAGCTAGGGCCGCGGCAAGCTGGATAGCCGTCAACTGCTCGGCGGTTTTTCCGAAGAGGATCGAGCGCACCGCCTCCAGCGCCGGTTCCGGCTGGCGCACCGGCATGATCCCGCGCGCGATGACCAGAGCCTGGCCGGTCCGTTCCTCCAGCCAATTCAGCAGCGGATCGAACAGCGCCGCCTGTTCGGCCACCAGCTCGGCCGGTTCGGTCGCGCGATAGCAGACGAGGTCGGTCGCGGCGTATCCCACCAGACCGTCGATCACAGCCGCGCGGTTGGGCGCGACGCGGTCTATCGCGGTGCTGGCAAGCTGGGTCAGCTTCATGGTAGCGGGAACGATGAATGCGTCCTGAGCCCGCCATTCGCTGGCTATGGCCTCCGCAAGCGCAGGGGTGGCAAGCAGCAGCGGCCGCTTGCCGGGCGTTTTCACCGGCTTGCCGTCGAGACCAACGCAATGCCCTTCTTCCACAGGAACGATGGAGACAACCGAATAGAACTTACGCATGAGGCACGGACTATGACATCTCCCGGAACGGGTCGCCGTCGCTCGAGCCGAAGCCGAAATACTTCCAGGTGGATTTCAGGTCGCTGGGCAGCGGCGAGGTGACGTCGATCGTTCCTTGCCCGCTGGGATGCGGCAGGATGATGCGGCGGGCGTGCAGGTGCAGGCGTTGCGGCACCTCGCTAAGGCTGATCTCGCTGTCGCGCTCGTTGTACTTGTGATCGCCGAGGATGGGCGTGCCGATCGCCTCCATGTGCGCGCGTAGCTGGTGCGTGCGGCCCGTCAGCGGCCACAGCGCCACCCACGCTGCCTTCATCGCGTGGTCGACGACCTGATAGAGTGTCGAGGAATACTGCCCGTCCTCGTCGACCTCCATCCGTTCGCCACGCCGCGCCGCGCCGGTTCCCTTGCCGGGCTGTTTCAGCAGTTTCGCATCGATCTTGCCCTGGTGCAGCTTCGGCACCCCGATCGTGACCGCCCAGTAGTATTTGCGCGCGCGACGGTCGTGAAAGCTCTTGGTCAGGCGTTGCGCCGCGATCCGCGTCCGGGCCAGAAGCAGCACGCCCGACGTGTCGCGATCCAGCCGGTGCACCAGCTTGGGCCGTTCGCCCTCGAAGGCCAGCGAGTCCAGCATGCCGTCTAGGTGCTTGTCGAGGCCGGTGCCGCCCTGCACGGCAAGGCCAGCCGGCTTGTCGATGGCGATCACCCAATCGTCCTTGTACAGAACCAGCTTCTTCAGCGCCGCCGCGTCCTTCTCCGACACAGGGGGACGCGCGGGTTTCGGCGCGGCGTCCGGCAAGGGTGGAATGCGCACGCTCTGCCCGGGAATCAAGCGCGTGCTCGCCTCCACCCGCTTGCCATCGACACGGATCTGCCCGGTGCGTAGCAGCTTGTGGATCTGGCTTTGCCCGATCTGCGGAAAGAAGCGATGGAACCAGCGGTCCAGCCGGATGTCGGCGTCGTCCGCCGCGACTTCGAGGTGCTGTACGACTGCCATCAGAAATGTTTCGCCAAATACTGGCCCAGGAAGAAGGCGATGATCCCGCCCGCGACCGAGGCGATGATATAGAATCCCGCAAGCGGAAAGACACCGTCATCGATGAGGCGTCCCGCGTCGAACGAGAAGGAGGAAAAGGTGGTGAACCCGCCGAGCAGCCCGGTGGTCAGCAGCAGCCGGAGGGGCTCGGACAGGTGCGTTTTCGGCAGGATCAGCAGCGAGAACGCTCCCATGACGAAACAGCCGGAAAGGTTGATGCCCAGCGTCGCCCAGAAGGGCAGGGCGCCCGCGATCTTAACCGTGAACAGGATCACGAGATAGCGCAGCAGCGCCCCCACGCCGCCGCCTACGCTCACCGCCAGAAAGTTCACGCCTTGTCCTCCTTTGCCGTCCGCTCGTCGCGCAGCTTCGCCCAGTAATCCAGGCGTTTACCCACTTCGCGCTCGAAGCCGCGTTCGGCCGGCTGGTAGTAACGCTCCCGTGTCATGCCGTCGGGAAAATAGTTCTGGCCCGAGAACGCGTCGGGCGCGTCATGATCATACTCGTAACCCTTGCCGTAGCCGAGCCCTTTCATCAGGGTGGTCGGGGCGTTCAGGATGTGCCTCGGCGGCATCAGAGACCCTTGCGCCTTCGCGGCGCGCATCGCTCCCTTGTAGGCCGTGTACGAGGCATTCGATTTCGGCGCGCTCGCCAGGTAGATCACGATCTCCGCCAGCGCCAGCTCGCCCTCGGGCGAGCCGAGCCGCTCGTAGGTCTCCCACGCCGCGACCGACAGGGACAGCGCTTGAGGGTCGGCAAGGCCGATGTCCTCCACCGCCATGCGTACCAGCCGCCGCGCCAGGTAGCGTGGGTCCTCGCCGCCGTCCAGCATGCGGCAGAACCAGTACAGCGCCGCGTCGACGTCCGAGCCGCGCACCGATTTATGCAGTGCGCTGATCAGGTTGTAGTGGCCCTCCTCGCTCTTGTCGTACAGCGGCGCGCGGCGCTGCACCGCGTCGGTCAGCCTGTGCTCATCCAGCTGGGTGCCTTCGGGCAGCGCTAACAGCATCTCGGCAAGGTTGAGGGCGAAGCGGCCGTCGCCATCCGCCAGCGCCTTCAGGTGCCGCCGCGCGCTGTCCGTCAAGGGCAGGCGTTTGCCCTCTGCGGCTTCGGCGCGCGTCAATAGGATTTCCATCGCCGGCTCGTCCAGCCGGTTCAGCACGAACACCTGCGCGCGCGACAGCAACGCGCCGTTCAGCTCGAAGCTGGGATTTTCGGTGGTCGCGCCGACCAGGATGATGGTGCCGTTCTCGACATAGGGCAGGAACCCGTCCTGCTGCGCGCGGTTGAAGCGATGGATCTCGTCGACGAACAGCAGGGTGCCCTGGCCGGCCTCGCGCCGGCGCGTCGCGGCTTCGAATATCTTGCGCAGGTCGGCGACGCCGGAAAAGATCGCCGACAGCGGCTCGAAGTGCAGGTCGGTGCCGAGCGCCAGCAGCCGCGCGATGGTGGTCTTGCCGCAGCCCGGCGGCCCCCACAGGATGATCGAGTTCAGTCGCCGTTCCGCCACCATCCGCCCGATCGGCGACTCCGGCCCCAGCAGGTGCTGCTGCCCCACGACTTCGGCCAGCGAGGTCGGGCGCAGCCGGTCGGCCAGCGGCCGTGGCGCCTGAGTTTCGAACAGGGTAGGCATGCCCTAGCCCTGTATGACCGTGTTGATCACCTGACCGCCACGCCGGATCGAGAGCCGCCATTGCGACAGCGGGCGACCGACCAAGTTGCGCAGCGTCGAAACTTCTTCAATCGTCACGCCATTGACGGCAAGCACGATATCACCGGGCTGCAGGCCGATGTTGGAAGCGCTCGAGTTGACCGCGACCTCCGCCACGACGACGCCTGACGGAATGTTCGCCAGCCCGAGTTCTTCGGTAACGGCGGGAGACAGATTTTCCACAGTGGCCCCGGAAAATGGCTGATGCCCGGTCAGCGTCGTCCTGTCCCGCGCCGGTTTTTCCGGAGCGGGGACAGGCGTGATCGTCAGGCTGAGCATCTCGCCGTCGCGGTAGACGATCGCCGTGACCGGATCGCCTGATTTGAGCGAAGCGAGCCGCGCGCGCAGCGACGGCGTGTCCGAAATATCCCGGTCGGCAAGCGCGAGCAGGACATCGCTCTGGCGGATACCGGCCTTCGCCGCGGGGCTGTCTGGCGTCACGTTGTCGATCAGCAGCCCGCCCGGTCGCTTCATGCCAAGGCTGCCTGCGATCTCGGGCGTAACCGCCTGGCCATTGGCGCCGATCCACGGGCGGATCGGCTTGCGCCCGGTCTCGGCCGCCTCGATGAACAGGCGCACCGAGTTGGCCGGGATCGCGAAGCCGATGCCGAGCGACCCGCCGTCGCGCGAGAAGATCGCGGCGTTGATGCCCAGAAGGCGCCCGCGCATGTCCAGCAGCGCCCCGCCCGAGTTACCCGGGTTGATCGGCGCGTCGGTCTGGATGAATTCGTTGTACTCGGACAGGTTCTCGGCGCTGCGGCCCAGCGCCGAGACGATGCCGTTGGTCACGGTCTGGCCGACGCCGAACGGGTTACCGATCGCCAGCACCAGATCGCCGACCTCGGCCTTGTCGCTGTCGGCCAGCTCGATCGAGGGAAGCTTCTCATTATCGGTGTCGATGCGCAGCACCGCCAGGTCGGCATGCTCGTCGCGCACGACTACCTTGGCCGGGAACTCGCGTCGGTCGTTCAGCACCACCTGGATGTCGTCCGAACCCTCTATGACGTGCGCGTTGGTGACGATCACCCCGTCGCCGCGCACGATCACGCCCGAGCCGAGCGAGTTCTGCACCCGCGTCGCCATGCGCCCGCCGGGCATGGCGCCGCCGAAGAACTGCCGGAAGAACGGATCGCTAGCGAACGGGCTACCCACTTCCTGCCGCACGCGGCGCGAAGCGAAGATGTTCACGACGGCGGGCGCGGCCTGCTTGACGAGCGGAGCGAAGGAATAGGTCAGGTCGGCGCGGCTGGCCGGCACTTCGGCTTGCACGGGCGCGCCAGCCGTAATGCTAAGCAGAAGCAGGCTGGCTACAACCTTAATTTTACGGTTCAACTGCGCCATAGCGTTCGTGCGTTGTCCTATTCAGATGCTGTCATCCTGAGCGCGGCAAAGGATCTTATACCCGCAAACAGCCTGGACAGGATTGAACATTCCAACGACTTCCTATGAAATCCTTTGCGGCGCTCAGGATGACATACGGTGGAAAATTACCCGCCGCAGGTATTCAGGCAGCTGCGCAAATGGTCTGAGCAGTCGGACTCGGTGCCGATCAGCTGGCTGGCGAGGTTATTCGAGTTGCGCAGCGCGTCCTGGTCGCCGGGCAGCGCGGCGCCTTGGTCGGTGCAAACCTCGTAGCTGCGGTTGCAGCTGTCCGTACAGGTCTGGGCGTCAGCGCCGGTCGTGTTAGACTTGCCGTTACCGGCGCGCTCGGGAGCGGAGGATGGACCTGCTCCTGCCGGGGGAGGCGCATCTATGCCCGTGGGCGAGGGAACGTCGCTTGCAAACACGACGCCGGGCGCCAGCATGAGCGACAATGCCGCGAGAAGGAAGAACCTGTGCATTATCGCGGCTCCTGGCCTGTTCGCGGGTTTTAAGCAGCTTCGTCGGAAAGGGCGTCTTCGTCGAAGCTCTGTTTCGGCCCGCTGTCCAGGCCCTTGGCGGAAACATCGCGGTCGACCAGTTCGATGATCGCCATCGGCGCGGCGTCGCCGTAGCGAAAACCCGCCTTCAACACGCGCGCATAGCCGCCGGAACGATCCTTGTAGCGTTCGGCGATCACGTCGAACAGCTTGGTGACGATCGCGTCGTCGCGCAGCACGGCATGGGCGCGGCGGCGGTTGGCAAGACCGCCCTTCTTGCCCAGCGTGATCAGCTTCTCCACAACCGGGCGCAGTTCCTTGGCCTTGGGCAGGGTGGTCTTGATCTGCTCGTGCTTGATCAGCGCGTGCGCCATGTTCATGAACAAGGCCTTGCGGTGGCTTGAGGTGCGGCCCAGTTTCCGGCCGTGCATTCCGTGACGCATATTCCCTGTCCTTCCATGGCGTGGCCCGCGGCGCGGAACCGATTGCGAATGCCCTTGCCCTGAGATCAGAAACAAGAGGGTGGACCTGTATGGTCCTTTTCCTTAAATCGTCATCTTTCGTGAAAGCGGAGATTCCCGTGCAGGTCCCGCGAGAGATCCTCTGCTTGCGCCGAGGATGACGCACATAAATTTAATACGGCTCGTCCAGCTTGCGGGCGAGGTCCTCGATGTTCTCCGGCGGCCAGCCGGCCACCTGCATGCCCAGGTGCAAGCCCATGATGGACAGAACCTCCTTTATCTCATTCAGCGATTTGCGGCCGAAGTTCGGCGTGCGCAGCATCTCGCCTTCGCTCTTCTGCACCAGGTCGCCGATGTAGATGATGTTGTCGTTCTTCAGGCAGTTGGCCGAGCGGACCGAAAGTTCCAGCTCGTCGACCTTGCGCAGAAGGTTGCGGTTGAACGGCAGGTCTTCCTGACGGTCGGCGGCCGAGCCCGCCGTCGGCTCGTGGAAGTTGATGAACACGGCCAGCTGGTCCTGCATGATGCGCGCGGCATACGCGACCGCGTCTTCCGGCGACACGGCACCCGTGGTCTCGATCTGCATGGTGAGCTTGTCGTAATCGGTGATCTGACCGACGCGGGTGTTATCGACCTTGCACGTTACCTTGCGCACCGGGCTGAACACGCTGTCGATGGGGATGAGGCCGATCGGCGCGTCTTCCGGGCGGTTACTGGCCGCCGAGCGGTAGCCCTTGCCGTTTTGGACCGTCAGTTCCATCGTCAGCTTTGCGTCGCGGTCGAGCGTGCAGATGACGAGGTCGGGGTTCATGATCTCGATGTCGGGACCAGTCTCGATCATGCCGGCGGTGACCTCGCGCGGGCCTTCGGCCTTCAGGCGCATCCTCTTCGGACCTTCGGCAT
This sequence comes from Alphaproteobacteria bacterium, assembly GCA_965199265.1. GTDB lineage: Bacteria > Pseudomonadota > Alphaproteobacteria > CALMVH01 > CALMVH01 > CBDAQV01. The sequence goes on from CBDAQV010000001.1 coordinate 452,162, forward strand.
GCATGCGCAGCGCCAGGGACTTGATGTTAAGCACTACGTCCGTCACGTCCTCGCGCACACCGGGGATGGACGAGAACTCGTGCAGCACGCCCTCGATCTGGATCGAGGTCACCGCCGCGCCCTGCAGGGACGACAGCAGGATACGGCGCAGGCTGTTGCCCAGCGTCACGCCGTAGCCGCGCTCCAGCGGCTCAGCGACAATGTTGCCGTAGCGGCGGGCATCGTGTCCGGCGTTCACGCCGAGCTTGCTCGGCTTGATCAGTTCGTTCCAGTTCTTGTGCATCTGTTCCTCGGATAAACTAACGACCGGTCGCGACGGAAACGGGGTTCAGACGCGACGTCTTTTAGGCGGGCGGCAACCGTTGTGCGGGATCGGCGTGATGTCGCGGATAGTGGTGATGTTGAAGCCGACAGATTGCAAGGCGCGCAGCGCCGATTCACGGCCCGAGCCGGGTCCGGTCACTTCGACTTCCAGAACCTGCATGCCGTGCTCCTGCGCCTTGCGCCCCGCGTTCTCCGCCGCGATCTGCGCTGCGTACGGGGTCGACTTGCGTGAACCCTTGAACTCCGACGATCCCGCCGATGCCCAGGCGATGGTATTGCCCTGCGCATCGGTGATCGTGATGATCGTGTTGTTGAAGCTGGCGTTCACATGCGCGACGCCGGACGTTATGTTCTTGCGTTCCTTGCGGCGCAAACGGTTCGCGCCTGGTTTCTCGGCCATCTGATCCTATCCCGTCGCTTGAAGAGCGTTGCGTAAGCGCGAAGCTTACTTGGTGACTTTTTTCTTGCCGGCGATCGGCTTTGCCGGGCCCTTGCGGGTACGGGCATTGGTATGCGTGCGCTGGCCGCGGACCGGCAGTCCTTTGCGGTGACGCAGGCCGCGGTAGCAGCCCAGATCCATGAGGCGCTTGATGTTGATCGCCACTTCGCGGCGCAGGTCGCCTTCGACCTTGTACTGCCCGTCGATCACCTCGCGGATGCGGAAAATCTCGTCCTCGCTGAGGTCGGACACGCGGCGCTCGGGCTCGATACCCAGCTGATCGCAGATCAGCTTTGCCTGATGCGGGCCGACGCCATAGATGTACCGCAGCGAGATTTCGACCCGCTTGCCCGTCGGAATGTTAACACCTGCAATACGCGCCACGCTTTACTCCTTGGCCTGAACCAGTGCCGATCGACAACGCGCCCTTTGCCAAAGGCTGTGCCCGACCGCTACGCCGGGCGTTGCAGTCGCGCTGAAGGCGCAAGAACGGATATCCGCATCGAAATGCCGGAAAGATGCGGCAATATAGGCAACCGTTCCGGCTCGTCAACACAAATTTACGGCTGGTTCATAGACTTCGCCAGCATCTCTGTATTGTGCCGCACCATGTCGAGGTACGTGCTCGCCGGCCCATCGCCGGGCGACAGCGCACCTCGACATCCTCGCCGCCGACTGCTTCACCAGATCGCCGAGCACGCTGAAACTGGCTACGACCTTCAGGGGAGCCGCGCCTGCCACCGCAGGCGCGGCAAGCAGAGCCAAGACGAGAAAAGCTCGGATCATGGCGGGCCGTCCTGTTGAACCAAAACGCGGTCGTGCCAGCGCTGGCGGGCGGGCGCAAGGGAAGTCAGGGGCGATCGATCCGTTCGCTCTCCTCCACGGTGAACGGAGCGCGGGATAGCACGTACACATGATGCCGGACATGCGGCTTGCGCGCGAAGCTGACCGGAACACATCGGACGTGGAAGCCCGCCGCCTCGCCCCGCGACACGAAAGCAAGGCTCTCGAAGCCCGACCAGACCAGCAGAACTCCGTTTTCTCCAAGACAATGCGCCATCGCGCGCAAGCCGTCCTCGGCGTAGAGAAAGGTGTTTCCGGGCGCGGAAAGCGGCTCGGGACCGTTATCGACGTCGAGGGCTATCACGTCGAACGCCTGTCCTGAACGAAGGAGGTCCGAAACGTCGGTCCGGACGATCGTGACGTTCGCAGGCAACTGCTCGAACAGTATTGGCTGCATAAAGCGGCCAAACCAATCGATGATCGCGCCCGATATCTCGGCGACGGTGACATGACCCGCCACGCCCATCTCGGCCGAAAGGCCGGCGAGGCTGTAGCCGAGACCGAGCCCGCCCAGCAGGATGCGCGGCAGCGTAGCCCGCGCAAACTGGAAGGCGAGGCGGCCGAGCGCATCCTCGGATTCGTGCCAGTGCCCGTTCATCAGCTCCAGCCCGCCCACTCGCACCATGTAGACCCCGTCGCTCTCGTAGAGGTCGAGGGCGTTTCCGGCGAGGGTGGAGGAGGCGATGGGGTTCCAGGGCATGTCTTTTCCTGATGTCATGCAGGACGCATGCTCGAAATTCACACTGTCGTTTATTGCTGCGCAAACGAATTACTGCGCTGCGCGCCGAAATGACAGTGGTACAGGTCAGGGATCGAAAACCATCATGCCTTCAGGCGTATCTATTATCAATTGGTTCGCCCCGTTGCTTGATTCGGTCCTTCCATAAACCCGCGCCGCGATGCCGTGCCTGTTCGCCGCGGCGATGATCGAAGGCGCGCGGTCTTCGTCGCACACGATTTCCATGCGGAAGCCCATGTTGAAACTGCGCAGCATCTCGCGCCAGGGCAGGCGGCGCGCCTCGCGCAGGAAACGGAACAGCGGCGCTTCGGGGAACAGCCCGTCCTTCACGTAGCGGATGCCCCCACCCTTACCCCCGCCGAACTTCAGGCACTTGGTCTGCCCGCCGCCGGTATTGTGGAAGATCGCGGAGATGCCGTCGCCCCCCTCGTCCAGGATGGCCTTGATCACGGGCGCGTAGGTGCGGGTGGGGGACAGCAACGCCTCCGCGATGCTCATGCCGACGCCTGGTGCGGGATCGTCCAACTCGTAATCTCCGACATAGGCAAGCTCGCGGATTTCCGGTGCGAACGCTTCCGGCGCGTCGTCGCGGTACGTGCCGTTCAGCACTTCGTGCCGGATCGCGGTGATGCCGTTGCTGCCGATGCCGGAGTTAGGCCGCGCTTCGTATGTCGCCTGCCCGTCGGAGGCGAGGCCGACGATCACCTGCCCGGCGCGGACATGGGCGGCGTCGATGAAGCGGTCGCGGCGCAGGCGCGTCGTCAGGGTGGAATCAACGATTACCGTGCGGACCAGATCGCCCACATCGGCGGTCTCGCCGCCCGCGATCGCGACTTCGATCCCGTGCTCGCCCAGCATGTCGCACGCGTGTTTATAGCCGCGCACGAGGGCTGTCACCACCTCGCCCGGGATCAGGGGCTTGTTGCGTCCGATCGTGTTCGACAGGACAAACGGCCCCAGCGCGCCGACGCACAGCAGGTCGTCGAGGTTCATGACCAGCGAGTCCTGCGCGATGCCCTCGAAGATCGCGGGGTCGCCGTGCTGCTTGTAATACAGGTAGGCGAGGATCGATTTGGTGCCCGCACCATCGGCGTGGCTCAGCAGGCAATGCTCGCCCGACCCGCCCAGCAGGTCGGGCAGGGCCTGGCAGAACGCGCCGGGGAACAATCCCTTGTCCAGCTGCGCCACCGCGGCGTGCACGTCCGGCTTGTCGGGCGAAACGCCGCGCGCTTCGTATGTGGTGGTCAGGACTTCACCAATTGTGTGAAGTCTGACCAGTGTTCGACCTTGAAGGCCCGTATATCCCGAACGGATTTTGGAAACCATGGAAGCGATTTCAGCGCCGTGATGGCGCTGAACAAGTTTGCCAGATCGTCCTTATCGGCGAGGTATAAACTACCTTGAACACGGATGAACCCGAAGCCCGCCAGTGTTCCGCCGATGTCGGCGTAGGCTTGGGACAAGCCCTTCGGGTGGTTCGCAGCTGTATCGGCGACGACGAGGTCGAAGGCTATGGCAAACATCAGCGTTCTTTCGGATCGTCCAGGATTTCGGCCAGTTTGTAATCGACTTCTTCTCCCGTCTCGATCACGCGGATACGCATGGTACGGTCACCATGGGTCGACGTTTTCTCACCACCTATGATTTCGTACACAGGCCCGACCGGTCCGAAGCGCCGCCATGTTCCGACCAGTTCTTCAGGCTGGCTCATTTCTTCCTCCTGTTCGCTACCTGCCAAGGTGATACAGACTACTCACCCCCCATATAGCATGTTTCGTGATGATCCGGTTTGCTATTCAGCTCTCCGCAAAGGCTGCAAATGGTTTATCGACAAGCCCAGCTTTTGCTTTAGCGCTTCCAGCGTTCCTTTCTCGAATGCACTCGGATATGCTCCATCCACTGCAGCCAATAGCGCGCGCGCTCGCGGCAGGTATGCTTCCGCAATCGCTTTATGAATCTCCAAGGCAGATGTCCGAGTTGCCGCGTTCGGCGGAATTGAGTTCAATACCTGCCGTTGACCGGTGGTCAGGGTCATTTCCGCTCTAAGTGCTCCGCGTTGCGCTTGTGGATCGTTCTCGTGGACCAGTAGTTCATAGAGGCTGTTTGATAAATCTTGAAGCGTTCTGATTTGCATGATTCAAGCTCGGGATGTGGACACCCGAGAGCCGTGGCCGAATGGCCTGCATTGAGAAGAAAGCGAAGCGTTATCCGAGCGATCTGACGGACGAGGAGTGGTGTGCGATCGAGCCTCTGCTGCCCAAACCTGGTCGGCGTGGGCGCAAGCGTGTCGTTGACCTTCGAGAAATCCTGAACGCGATCAGATACATGGTGCGTTCGGGGATTGAGTGGCGGATGATGCCGATCCACTTTGCCCCGTGGCAAACCGTGTACTGGTGGTTCCGGCGGTTCGTACGGCTGTTCCTGTTCCAGACGATCCATGACGTGGCGCTGATGCTGGACCGCGAACGGGCGGGGCGTGAGGCAAGTCCCAGTGCCGGGGTCATCGACAGCCAGACGGTCAAGGCGCCTGCCGCGAGAGGCACGAGAGGATACGATGCCGCCAAGAAGACCGTCGGCCGCAAGCGGCACATTGCGGTCGATACCGACGGCCGCCTGCTCATGGTGAACCTGACCACGGCCGATATCTCCGACAGCGCAGGCGCGCAGCCCATTCTGGATGCGATCCGCCAACGTTGGCCCTGGGTGAAGCACCTATTCGCCGATGGCGCGTATGACCGCCGCAAGCTGCTGGACAAGGCGGCTTACCTCGACTTCGTCATCGAAGTCATTCGGCGCAATGACAATCAATCCGGCTTCGAGGTGCTGCCACGCCGCTGGGTGGTCGAGCGCAGCTTCGGATGGCTCACCCGGTACCGGCGCCTGGTGCGGGACTACGAGGCCCGGCTGGACGTATCAGAAGCCATGATCTATGCCGCGATGGGAAGCCTACTCGTCCGCAGAACCGCGCATGACTGAATTATCAAACGGACTCATAGCATGTCCTTGAGGCGCTGCGCCCCCGATTGTGCCGTATGGTACTGCTCACGGCCCAGTACAACCGGCAATAATCCCAGGATGCGAATGAACTCGGCGGTACGTTCTTGGATGATTTGAGGCGCGAGGGGACTCGTCAACCGCACGCCAGACTTCAATCCACAAGTCGCGTCATCTTTGTCAAAGATAGGTTTCAGGTCGTCACGCGAATATCGAAAAAGTTCATCTTTTTCTACGAAGTTCAGATCAAACCTGTTCCAATTAAATGTAATTACGTTGATGGTCCGCGAATTTTCAATGTATTTTCTGAATAGCGTTGGTGCTACGTCATTCAGCTTGTACTTGTACTCCTCGAGCACTTGCGAAGGAGATACCCGGCAGGTGAGTACAATTGCGTCGATATCGCTATAATCGTCGCCTTCGCCTCGCCCCAGGCTTCCTGACAACCACAAACCGCGAACCGCTTCATCAGCAATGAGTACAGAGAAAATTCGAGCGATCAGCTCTTCTCTTGCATAAACAGTTTTTCTTCTTAAGAGTTCCTCGTCGTTACGCGTCACTCCGCAGCCCCGAGCGCCTTCACCACGTCGCGCAGCGTGTCGTCCACCGTATTCTCGACATTGATCACCAGCGCGTGCTCGTCCGGGCCGGGTTCTTCCAGCGTTTCGAACTGCGAATCGAGCAGCGATGGCGGCATGAAATGCCCTTTGCGCTGGTGCATGCGCGCGGCGATCACCTGCTTGTCGCCGCGCAGGTACACCAGCCGCGTGTTCGGCACGCCGCCGATCAGCAGGTCGCGATAGGCCTTGCGCAACCCGGAACAGGCGACCACCACCCCCTTGCGCTCCGCGACGTATTGCTCGATCGCCTCGTGCATGCGGCCCAGCCACGGCCAGCGATCCTTGTCAGTCAGGCCCTGGCCCGACTTCATCTTCGCGATCTCCGCCGCCGAGTGAAAGGAATCGCCCTCCATGAAGTCCATGCCGAGCTTCTGTGAAAGATGCTCGCCGACCGTGCTCTTGCCCGATCCCGAAACACCGATTACCAGAATGATGGAGTTTTGCAGGTCTGTCTGGCTCATGGGTCGTACATGCCTCATCCGACACGTGGATACAAATCGTTCACCTGTGACCGTTTATTGGGGCGGCACTTCTATAAGGGTAACCCGACATGACCGACAACGCTCCCGGCAACGCGCAGGCCAATGCTCCAGGCGGACCGGGCATCGAGGCGCGCTGGACTTCCAGCGCGAAGGACGGCGTCGGCTCGGTCCTGTCTCCCAACAGCCGGGTGTGGTTCACGGTCAGCCACGGCATCCTCAACGAGATCTATTACCCGCGCGTCGACCAGGCCTGCACCCGCGACTGCGGCCTGATCATCACCGACGGCGAGCAGATGTGGGACGAGAAGCGCGACCTCGACCACCATGTCGAGCTGATGGACCGCTTCGTGCCGGCGTACAACCTGACCGGCACCGCGCCCGACCTGTCGTTCCGCATCGTCAAGAAGATTGTCACCGATCCCAAGCGCGACGTCGTCCTGCAGCGCATCCGTTTCGAAGTGCTCAAGCCCGAGCTGGGGCGGACGTACCGCATCTATGCGCTGCTGGCGCCGCACCTCGTCAACCGCGGCGCCAACAACACCGGCTGGTGTGGCGATTTCAAAGGCATTCCGATGCTCTATGCCAGCGGGGGTGGGTCGGCCCTGGCTTTCGCCCCGTCCGTGCCGTGGAAGCGCATGACGGTCGGATACGTCGGCGCGTCCGACGGCTGGCAGGACATCGCGCGGCACAAGCAGCTGACCACATGCTACGAGCGAGCCAGCGACGGCAACGTCGCGTTGACCGGCGAAATCGATCTCGATGCCTGCGGCGGTGAATTTACCCTCGCCATAGGCTTCGGCCGCGTCGCCGAGGAAGCGGGCCACCGCACCCGCGCCAGCCTGCACGACGGCTTCTACATGGCCTTCGACGCCTACGCCGAGAGCTGGCGCAAATGGCACCAGGTCTTGGAAAAGCTCGACCGGACGCATGAAGAAACGACGCTCGACCCGTACCGCGTTTCCGCCTCGGTGATCCGCGCGCACGAAGCGACGGCTTTCACCGGCGGGTACATCGCCAGCCTTGCCATTCCATGGGGCTTTTCCAAGGGCGACGACGATCTGGGCGGCTACCACCTCGTCTGGCCGCGCGACCTGTGCGAGACCGCCGGTTCGCTGGCGGCAATGGGCGCGAAGGACGAGGTGCGCAACGTCCTGCTGTACCTCCAGACGGTGCAGGAGGCTGACGGCCATTGGCCGCAGAACATGTGGCTGGACGGCTCGCCGTACTGGTCCGGGCTGCAGATGGACGAGTGCGCCTTTCCGATCCTGATCCTGGACATGGCGCGCCGCCACGAAATGCTGCGCCCGGGCGACCTTGAGGATTTCCTGCCGATGGCGCTGAAGGCCGCCGCCTTCGTCGCCAAGTTCGGCCCGGTCACGGGGCAGGACCGGTGGGAGGAAGACGCCGGGTACTCCCCGTTCACCCTCGCGGTCGAGATTTCCGCGCTGCTCGCCGCCGCCGATCTGTTCGATGTCTGCGGCTACGCACGCGAAGCCGCGTACATGCGCGAGACCGCCGATTCGTGGAACGACCAGATCGAGCGCTGGACCTACGCGCAGGGGACGGAGCTGGCGAAATCTCTGGGGATCGACGGCTACTATGTCCGCATCTCGCCGGTCGAGGAATCCGATGCCGCCTCGCCGGTGGACGGCTTCGTCGCGATCAAGAACCGCCCGCCCGAGGACTACAACCAGCGCGCCTCGATGATCATCAGCCCGGACGCGCTGGCGCTGGTGCGCTTCGGCCTGCGCGACGCCAAGGATCCCAAGATCAGGGATACGATCACCGCCGTCGATCATCTGCTGAAAGTCGACTTGCCGCAGGGCGCGGGCTGGCGGCGCTACAACCTCGATGGTTACGGCGAGCACGCCGACGGTCGTCCGTTCGACGGCACGGGCATCGGCCGCGTCTGGCCGCTGCTATCGGGCGAGCGCGGGCATTACGAGCTGCTGGCCGGGAACATGGAAGGCGCCAAGGCCATGCTGGCGATGATGGAGGGCAGTGCCAACGCCGGCGCGCTGATTTCCGAGCAGGTGTGGGACAGCGACGACATTCCCGGCACCGAGCTGATCAAGGGTCGCCCGACCGGCTCGGCCATGCCGCTGGTCTGGGCGCATGGCGAGTACGTCAAGCTGCTGCGCTCGGTCCGCGACAACAAGGTGTTCGACCTGCCGCCGCAACCCTACGAGCGCTATGTGAAGCAGAAGCAGGTCGGCCGGTTCTTCCAGTGGCGCTTCAACAACAAGCCGTCGACGTTTCCCAAAGGCAAAACTCTGCGTGCCGAGGCACTGGCCCCGATGCGCGTCAGCTGGACTACCGACCGCTGGGCCACCGCGCGCGAGGTGTCTAGCCACGACACCGGCATGGGCGTCTTCACCGCCGACCTGCCGACCGAAGACCTGCCGACCGGTGCCGTGGTGACCCTCACCTTCTTCTGGCCCGAGGTGGATAAATGGGAAGGCGTGGACTTCGAGGTACGGGTGGCGTGAGAAGCAACTGGGATTGAGGTCAGGGCAATCGCTTGAAGGAACGAGGTCAGAACAAACTCTTTCCCCACCGGGGGGATAGGGCAAGGTGAGGGCGGTCAAGGTTAGATGCTGGAGAGCTGAAATCAGCGCTTCAAGCGATTGCCCTGGATTCAGATGAACGGCTACTGACTTGTTCTTGATATGTTCGTACCATGAGTTTATATTGGAGGTGACTCATGACAGTTCGGTACAAGCCGAAAGTAGTGGTGTTGGAGGGCAGGGGCGGGCAGGTGTTCGTTGCGCTCGGCCCAGTGCCTGAGCGGAATCCGGAGTTCGATGCGTGTTTCGCCTCTGAATGCGAGCGGCTCCCCAGGTACAATTCCGATCAGCCGCGTGTACCGGCTGGCCAGCCCGGGGCGGGAGAGTGGAGCAGCGGTGGTAGCGCAGGCGGCACCCGTGACGCGGGCGTCAGCAGTTCGGGTTGGCTGGAGAGCGTGGCCGCGCAGACCAGATATTTGGTGACGGATATTCCTGCGGCAGATTCGAGCGACCAGACCAACTTCTTTGAGGAGATCAGTAGCCTTCCATCGGCATCTCCTCGGACTCAAAGACAGTTTGTGCAGAACAATTTTGCTGCGGCAAGCGCTGCCGCTGATGAGCTCGATGTTCCCGTGGAAAACATACTTGGTCTCGCAGCTCTCGAATCGAGCTGGGGTAGGTCAACATTTGCTGCACAAGGTAACAATATGTTCAACCTTGGGGTTGATGCTCCAGGCACTAATGGCTTTATCGAGTCGGCAAGGCCGCCACATAGAAAAGTCGGACGCTTTGATGATCCAAAAGATTCTTTCGACTCCTTCGTTCAGGACACGCAAATACTTTAAGCGACGCTAGCCGAGATGGTCTAAATATTTCCGACCCCGCGACGTTGGCTAAGGTCGTTCAAGGGTCAGGAAAGTATGGAATCAATACTGATAATAATAGGCCTACGCCTACGTTCGTAGATGACCTTAGAAAGACGATCGTTGGAATGAGGTCGAGGATCGCCGCGAAACGTAAGTAGCACATCCGATGAAGTTTTTCTCGATACTCATCATCTTGCTGATCGATCTATGGTCTCATCGGCTGCCGGCTCAAACGGTGTCCGACGCAAGAAAAGAATTTCGAGCGGACATCGAGGCCTTCCGCGATGTGCCGGACACTTCCTGCAGCGAACGCGATCCGTGGCGCGCCCGCTTCGCGGAACAAAGCCGCGTGTTCGATGCGGCGCTCAAGCTCACCGGGGCCGCCCTGAACACGGACGAGGAAAGGCCCGCCAACCCCGATGCCGCGCTGAAGCCACTCGTTGCGGCCAGCGCGGAGGTGAACGCCCTGTGGGACGGCGACAGCCGCTTCGGCTATACGGCGAGATACGCGAACGGGTTGTGGCTTGTTTCTTTCCGCTTCTGGCACCGGGTGGACTGGCATGTCTTCGCCAGGGAGGGGGCGGTAAAGAGTCGGGAACGCTGGCGCTCGGTCCTTGACCGGAAACCGGAGGGCGGGTATGCCCCGTGGGAGACAGTCGACCTTCAGGCTTTGCGGGGTGGACCAGGCAGTTCGCGCTTCCTGGTCACGACGTGGAGGGCCAACTGCAACGGCGCCAGCAGCGGTGTCCTCTATCAAGCCTACAGTTCCAGCCCGGCCAGGACGAGCCGGCCCGGCTGTTCGAGCGGGACGGCGAACTGAGCGACGGCGACGGGTTTTATGTCCGCGAGCCCGGTACAAAGCATTACAAGGAACAGGACGGGCTTGCCCTGCCGGACTATCACGCAAGCCCTGCAGTCCTGACCTTGCCCTGGTGCGAGCGCTCCGTGGTCGATACATGGGACAGCCCCGCCCTTTGCTTTACGGCCATATACGACGTAAGCCGGTCCGGAGTCAGGCTTCGCACCACCAGGGCGAACTGGTCGGACCTCGGGACCGTGGCCGCCGCTTACCGATACGCGACCACCGGGGACATGCGGGCGCTCGCAGGCTATACGGCAAACTCGCAGGTAGCCCGGCGTCTTATTGGCATCTTGCCGCCGCACTTTTGGAATCAGGAGATACGCATCGATCGCCGGTCCTCCGTGCGAGAACGGGTGATTTTCATTGCAGATGGCAAAGCCGTCGTTTCATTCCGGTTGCGCATGAAGAATGGCAGATGGCTAGTGGCGGGTGCCGCATGACTGCTGGCCTTTGCAGCCGCAAACCATGATCGGTTTCTGGCGCAGGCTGAAGATCAGGTACGTCTTCCTCGATCGCAAACGCCCGGACAAACTTGTACCTGGAAAGAAAGCGGGACCATCGGCGCTGGAAACTTATCGCCTACGATCCACGCAGCCTCGCGCCGCTGCTGGTGTGGAGCGATCCGCCGACCCTGCGAGTGGTAAGGCAGGCCGAGGACGACGCGCACGGCCTTCCTGCCAGACCCGCGCGGCTACGGGGCGTTCGCGTCCTGTACGAGTTCGCTCGCCCGCCCGTGCCGGAATGCCTGAGCACCGGCCCTGAACGAGCGCGCATTCGCTTTGCCTGGGCCGACGCAGTAAACGCTTGCAAAGCCTCTTTCGGCAACCATGTGGTTCAAGGCACGTCGGTGATCACGGGGCCGAACCTTTCGGCCCGCCGACACGAATCGTCCTGAAAGCCAAGCGTGAAGCCGCGCGGGCGGAAGACCTGAAGCAGAAGGAAACTGCCTTCAGCGACAAGAAGTATGGCGAGCTGCCGAAGAAGGATCCGTCACCCAGCCGTTAAGGCCTGACGGTCACCAGCTTGTCTATGTCGTTCAGGACGGCACGGGGGTTGGCCGGGTCGAGGCCTTCCTTATCCAGCCGTTCCAGCCGTTCGAGGATGAATTGCGCTTTCTTCATGTTCGTCCGGTAAGGCCTATGCGGCACTTCCTCCGGTAAGTCGTCCGGATCGTTCAAATATTTGGCGTCCCATAGGTTCGCGCGGGCGTAGAGTTCTTCCAAGGAGCGAGGTTCCGGTTCCTCGGCAGGCTGCGCCGGTTTTAACATCGGCAGCGCTCCCTTGCGGGCCTGTTCCAGCAGCCGATCTATCGCCACGAATGCCAGGTGCGCGGGAGTTGTGTCCTGTTCGGTCGCCAGAGCTGCGAGCGCGGTCCGGTCGGCTTCGCCAAGCCATACGGCGAAGGGGTGCCCGGCATCGGATGCAGGGGAAACCGGCATAAGGCCGTTTCTTGCCGCCGCCAGGAATTGCCGCACAGCGAATTGGCCCAGCAGCTTCGCCGTAGTTCCGCGCGTACGTGCCAGGGTCATCAGATCGGCACTTTGGCCGGCGGCAAGCAGCGCGACGAGCTTCGTTTCAGCGGACATGGCACTCCTCGCAATGCCGAAGGAAACACATCATGCGCCCGCTTGTTATCAGTATCAATCAACTCGGTCCAAACCGTCAGGGCGCAAAAACAATCTCTAGTTCTGGTAATGATCCAGGCGCATAGTCTGCCATTGGTAGATTGCAAAAGGGGGAGTGTCTTCGCCTCCCCCGTTTGATCCCCTAAGCCCGTCAAACCAGCCCCCCTCGACACCTGCCTTGCATCTTGCTACCACGTCGCCTGGATGAACCTTTGACGTATCCCGACGTTCCTAACCACGATCCTTTCGGAGTTACAGCCCCATGACCCAGGTGCAGATGCGCGACGATGCCGGCGCGGAGCAGGATACGGCCGGTATCGAGTCTCTGGCCATCAACACGATCCGCGCCCTGTCGATCGACGCCATCGAGAAGGCGAAGTCGGGTCACTTCGGCACGCCCATGGGCGCGGCCCCCGTGGTCTACGAGCTGTGGCAGAACCATTTGCGCTACGATCCGGCCGACCCGATCTGGCCCAACCGCGACCGATTCGTCCTGTCCGTCGGTCACGCCTCGATGCTTCTGTACTCGATCCTGAACCTGACGAACGTCCAGGAGATCGACGAGAACGGCGCGCTGACCGGAAAGCAGGCCGTGTCGATCGAGGACATCAAGAAGTTCCGCCAAATCGACAGCAAATGCCCGGGGCATCCCGAATACCACCTGACGACCGGCGTCGAGTCGACCACCGGGCCTCTGGGCCAGGGCGTCGCCAACAGCGTCGGCATGGCCATCGCCGGCAAGTGGCAGGCCAGTTATTTCAACAAGCCCGGTTTCGAGCTGTTCGACTACGACGTCTACGCACTGGCGGGCGACGGCTGCATGATGGAGGGCGTCAGCCAGGAGGCGGCGTCGCTGGCCGGCCACCTGCAGCTGTCAAACCTGTGCTGGATCTACGACAGCAATCACGTGACAATCGACGGCGATACCAGCATCTCGTTCAACGAGAACACGCTCGAGCGCTTCAAGGCGTATGGCTGGCATACGATCGAACTCCCCGACGCCAACGACATCGGCGCCGTACGGGCCGCGCTTGACGAATTCAAGCGAACGCAAGGCAAGCCGACCTTCATCCTGGTCCACTCGGTCATCGGGTACGGCGCGCCCAAGGCTCAGGGTACGAACGACGCGCATGGCGAGGGGATCGCGCATGACGATCTGATCGCCGCGAAGAAAGCGTACGGCTGGCCCGAGGACTCGCAATTCCTGGTTCCGGACGAGGTGCTGCAGCACTTCGCCGGCGGCATCGGCCAGCGCGGCAAGCAGCTGCATGACGCCTGGACGCAGCTGGCGACCAAGTACAACGAGCAGTTCCGCGAGCAGGCGCAGCACCTTATGCAGATGCAGAAGCGCGAGCTGCCGACAGGCTGGGACAAGGATTTCCCCGTCTACGAAGCGGACGAGAAAGGGGTTGCGACCCGCGATTCTTCCGGCAAGGTGCTGGACATCGTCGGCCGCAACGTGCCGTGGATGATGGGCGGCGCCGCCGACCTGGTGAAGTCGACAAAGACCATCCTGAAAGGCCAGGGCACGATGTCGCCGACGGAGGTTGGTCGCAACATCAATTTCGGCATCCGCGAGCACGCGATGGGCTCGATCGCCAACGGCCTCGCGGTGTCGAACATCCGCGCCTTCGACTCCACGTTCCTGATCTTCAGCGACTACATGCGCAACCCCATCCGCCTGTCGGCGCTGATGGAAATCCCGGTCATCCACATCTTCACGCACGACTCGATCGGCGTCGGCGAGGACGGGCCGACCCACCAGCCGGTGGAGCAGATCGGCTCGCTGCGCATGATCCCCGGCATGATCGTGTTGCGCCCGGCCGATGCGAACGAGGTCGTCGAGGCGTGGCGCGTGACCATGACGCAGAAGCGCCACCCGGTGTGCCTGATCCTGTCGCGCCAGAACCTGCCGACCTTCGACCGCGGCAAGTTCGCCCCCGCCAGCGGCCTCGCCAAGGGCGCCTATGTGATGAGCGACGCCGAGGGCGGCGAGCCGCAGGTGATCCTTGTCGCGACCGGCAGCGAAGTGCAGCTGATCGTCAAGGCGCAGGAGGAGCTGAAGGCCAAGGGCATCCGTGCCCGCGTGGTTTCCATGCCGTCATGGGAGCTGTTCGAGAAGCAGGACGAAGCTTACCGCAACTCGGTGTTGCCGCCGCACATCCGCGCCCGCGTCTCGGTCGAGCAGGCGTCCAACATGGGTTGGGACCGCTGGGTCGGCATGGATGGGGCCAAGATCGGCATGCACACGTTCGGCTCGTCCGCGCCGCTGAAGGATCTGCTGGTGAAGTATGGCTTTACCGCCGAGAAGATCGTCGAGGCGGCGGTCGACCAGGTCGCCAAGAACGCGAAATAAATACGCCAACTGAAAGGCTGTTGAACTCATGACCACTGCTACTGCCGCGACAGCGCAAGACTTGGGTAACCCGCTAAAGCAACTCGAGCTGTTCGGCCAGTCGCCCTGGCTTGACAACGTCAACCGCGCCGACCTGTCCAAAGGCGTGATCGAAAAGATGGTCGAGGAAGACGGCCTGAAAGGCGTAACCTCCAACCCCGCCATCTTCGAAAAGGCAATGGGCGGCTCGGACGTGTACGACGCACAGCTGAAATCGCTGCTCGACGCGCACGGCACATCGGCGGGCGACCTGTACGAGGAAATGGCCATCCAGGACATTCGCGACGTCGCTGAGAAGCTGAAGGGCGTCTATCACGCAAGCGACAAGGTCGACGGCTACATCAGCCTCGAAGTCTCGCCCTACCTTGCCAACGACACGGAAGGGACGCTGAACGAGGCACGCCGCCTGTGGAAGACGGTCGCGCGCGAGAACCTCATGGTCAAGGTTCCGGCAACCCCTGCGGGCATTCCAGCCGTCGAAACGCTGATCGGCGAAGGCATCAACATCAACGTCACGCTGCTGTTCGCGCAAGGGGAGTACCGCAAGGTCGCCGAAGCCTACATTGCCGGGCTGGAGAAATTGGCGTCGAGCGGCGGGGATGTGTCGAAGGTGGCGAGCGTCGCCAGCTTCTTCGTTTCGCGCATCGACACGCTGGTCGATGCGCAGCTGGACGAGAGGGTCAAGAACGGCGGCGACAAGGAGCTGTGCGAGCGCCTGAAGGGCAAGGTCGCAATCGCCAATGCCAAGCTGGCCTACCAGATGTACAAGCAGATGTTCTCGGGCGCGAAGTGGGAAGCGCTGAAGGCAAAGGGCGCGCATCCGCAGCGCCTGCTCTGGGCCTCGACCTCGATGAAGAACAAGGCCTACAGCGATGTACTGTATGTCGAGGAGCTGATCGGCCGCGAGACGGTCGATACCATCCCGCCGGCGACGATGGATGCCTTCCGCGACCACGGCAAGCCGAAGGACAGCCTGGAAATGGACGTCGAAGGCGCCACGCGCGTTATGGACGACCTGAAGAAATCGGGTATTTCGATCGAGGACGTCGGCAAGACCTTGGTCGAGAACGGCGTGCAGCTGTTCGCCGATGCGTTCGACCAGCTGCTCGGCACGGTCGAGAAGAAACGCGTGGCGCTGCTGGGCAACCGGCTGAACGGCATGAGCTACCAGCTCGACGACAAGCTGGGCGCGGCTGTGAAGGAAAACATCGAAAGCTGGCGCAAGTCGGGCTTGACGCGCAAGGTCTGGAGCAAGGACGCTTCGGTCTGGACCGGCGCCGACGAGGGCCAGTGGCTGGGCTGGCTCAACATCGTCGACGAACAGATCGACAAGGTCACGACGCTGAAAGACCTGGCCGAGCGGGTGAAGGGCGGCGGCTTCACCCATGTCCTGCTACTGGGCATGGGCGGTTCCAGCTTGGGCCCGGAAGTGTTTGCCGAGACTTTCGGCAAGCAGGACGGTTACCCTCAGTTGCTGGTTCTGGACTCGACCGATCCGCAGCAGATCAAGAGCTTCGAGGACAGGATCGACCTTGCGAAGACGCTGTTCATCGTCTCCAGCAAGTCGGGTTCGACGCTCGAGCCGAACATCTTCCAGAAGTATTTCTACGAGCGCGCGAAGTCGGTGCTCGGCGACCGGGTGGGCGAGCATTTCATCGCGATCACCGACCCCGATTCGCACATGCAGGAAGTGGCGCAGCAGGACAAGTTCTCCGCCACCTATTTCGGGCTGAAAACCATCGGCGGCCGGTATTCGGTACTTTCGAATTTCGGCCTGGTGCCCGCGGCCGCGATGGGCGTCGATGTCGACGCGTTCCTGACCAGCACGGCCGAGATGGTCCGCGCTTGCGACGCCAACGTTCCTGCCAACGAGAACCCCGGCCTCATCCTCGGCGCCATCCTTGGCACAGCCGGCAAGCACGGCCGCGACTACGTGACCATCGTCGCCTCTCCCGAGCTGTACGATTTCGGCGCGTGGGCGGAGCAGCTGATTGCCGAATCCACCGGCAAGATTGGCAAGGGCCTGATCCCCGTCGATCTGGAGCCGCTGGGCGCGCCCGACGTCTACGGGCCATACCGCACCTTCGTCTACCTGCGCTCGCAAAACTCCGATGCGAAGCAGGATGCGGCGCTGGAGGCCTTGGCTAAGGCAGGACATCCTGTCGTTCGCATCGACATTGCCGACAAGGCCCAGCTGGGGCAGGAGTTCTTCCGCTGGGAGTTCGCCATTGCGGTCGCGGGCTCGATCCTCGGCATCGACCCTTTCAACCAGCCGGATGTCGAGGCCAGCAAGGTCGAGACCAAGAAGCTGACCACCGCCTATGAGCAAAGCGGGTCGCTGCCTCCGGAAACGCCGATCTTCGAGGAAGGCGGCGTCAGGCTGTTCACCGATCCTGAGAACGCGAAGGCCCTGGAAGCGGCGGTCGGCGGCGACAAGTCGTTGAAGGGTTACCTCAAAGCGCATTTCGCCCGCGTCAAGCCGAACGACTACATCGGACTGCTTGCCTACATCGAGCACAACGAGGCGAATACCGAAGCGGTTCAGTCGATGCGCGTCCAGCTGCGTGACAAGACGAAGGCGGCGACCGTGGTCGGCTTCGGACCACGCTTCCTGCACTCGACGGGGCAGGGGTACAAGGGCGGGCCGAACACCGGCATCTTCCTGCAGATCACGGCGGACGACGCGCACGACCTGGCTGTGCCGGGACAGAAATACACGTTCAGCGTCGTCAAGGCGGCGCAGGCGCGCGGTGATTTCGACGTTCTGGCAGAGCGGCATCGCCGGGCATTGCGGGTGCACATCGGCAGCGACGTCGCGGCGGGTCTGAAAACTTTGGCCGGCGCTGTCGCGTCCGCCCTTTAAGGAGCTTTATTCAATGCAACTCGGCATGATCGGCCTCGGCCGCATGGGCGGCAACATCGTCCGCCGCTTGATGAAGCACGGGCATACCTGCGTCGTGTACGACCGCGACCCGGGCGTGACCGGCAAGCTGGCCGGCGAAGGCGCGACCGCGGCGAGCGACCTTGCCGACATGGTCAGAAAGCTGGATAAGCCGCGCGCGGTCTGGGTGATGCTGCCCGCTGGCAAGATCACCGAAGACACGGTCAAGCAGCTGGCCGGGCTGCTGGAAGAAGGAGACACGATCATCGACGGCGGCAACAGCAAGTACACCGACGACATCCGCCGCCAGGAGGAACTGCGCGAGAAAGACCTTCACTACGTCGACGTCGGCACGTCCGGCGGCGTGTGGGGCGTGGACCGCGGCTACTGCATGATGATCGGCGGCGACAAGGAAACGGTCGACCATCTCGATCCCATCTTCAAGACGCTCGCGCCCGGCAAGGGCGACATCGAGGTCACGAAGCAGCGCGAAGGCAAGGGCTTCGACAGCCGTCCCGAGCAGGGCTACATGCATTGCGGGCCGACCGGCTCCGGGCACTTCGTGAAGATGGTGCATAACGGCATCGAGTACGGCCTGATGCAGGCCTACGCCGAAGGGTTCGACATCTTCAAGCACGCGACTTCGGAAGGCCGCGCCGAAAACGCGCGCTTCGACCTCAACCTGGCGGACATCGCCGAAGTCTGGCGCCGGGGCAGCGTGGTCAGCTCCTGGCTGCTCGACCTGACGTCCATGTCGCTGGCCGAGGACAAGGAACTCAGCCAATTCTCCGGCTGGGTCGAGGACTCAGGCGAAGGTCGCTGGACGATCGAGGCCGCGATTGAGGAAGCGGTGCCGGCCGATGTGCTGACGGCCGCGCTGTTCGTGCGCTTCCGTTCGCGCCAGGAGCATACGTTTGCTGAGAAGGTGCTGTCGGCGATGCGCAACAAGTTCGGCGGCCATGTCGAGCACTCGGGACAGCCAAACCAGTAATACAGAATAACCGCGTAATACGGCCAGCCAAGGGAAAATATGAGCATCCAATCGATGTCGCCGGGCAAGATAGAAGGTCAGGTGGCGAAAGCGCCCGGTCCGTGCATGATGGTCATCTTCGGGGCAACCGGAGATTTGACGAAACGCCTGCTTGTCCCCGCGATCTACAACCTCCTGAACGCGAATTTGCTGCCGGAGCACTTTTCCCTTCTCGGCGTGTCTCGCAGCGGTGAAAGCGATGAGGCGTTCCGCGACGAACTCAACGAGTTCATCCAGGAAAACGCCAAGAAGAAAAATCAGGAAATGGGAGCCGACACTCCAGGCGGAAAGGCGTGGGACGGCCTGTTGCAAAGGACGCATTATTTCGTCGGCGATTTCGACGATGCGGAAACCTACGCCGGGCTGAAAGCGAAGATAGAAGAGTTGGAGAAGACGTACCAGACAGGTGGTAACGTCTTGTTCTACCTGGCCACCGCGCCGAGCTTCTTCGCCAAGATCATCAAGCGTCTGGGGGAGGCCGGCCTCTCGCGGGAAGACAAGGGCTGGCGCCGCGTCATCATCGAAAAACCGTTCGGCAACGACCTGAAATCGGCGCGCGAACTCAACCGCGAAATCCTGGAAGTGCTGCAGGAAAGCCAGGTTTTCCGCATGGACCATTTCCTGGGCAAGGAAACAGTCCAGAACATCATGGCGATGCGCTTCGCCAACGGCTTTTTCGAGCCCCTGTGGAACCGCAACCACATCGATCACGTCCAGATCTCGGTGACCGAGACCGTAACGGTGGAAAAGCGCGGCAAGTTCTATGAGGCGATCGGCGCGATGCGCGACATGGTGCCGAACCACCTGTTCCAGCTGCTGACGCTGGCGGCCATGGAGGTACCGCAATCCTTCGACGCCGACGCGGTGCGGAACGAGAAGGTCAAGTTGCTGCATTCGGTCCAGCCGTTCACGGAGCAGACGGCGCGTGAGTGGGCGATCCGCGGCCAGTACGGCGCGGGCAACATCGCCGCGCGTGCCGTCAAGGACTACCGTCACGAGGACGACGTGGATCCGAACTCCAACCGTGAAACCTATGTCGGCATGAAGCTGATGATCGACAACTGGCGCTGGGCCGGGGTGCCGTTCTACCTGCGTACCGGCAAGGCGCTGGCCAAGCGCGAATCGGAAATCGCCATTCGCTTCAAGCAGGCGCCGTTCACGATGTTCCCGGAAATTCCGGTCGCGAACCTCTCGCCCAACTACATGGTTCTGCACATCCAGCCCGATGAAGGCATATCGATGACCTTCAACGCCAAGGTGCCCGGGCCGACCGTGCGGATGGAAGGCGTGACCATGCGTTTCAACTACAAGGATTATTTCGAGGAAGTCCCGCGCACCGGTTACGAGACGCTGCTCTACGATTGCATGATGGGCGAAGCCACTTTGTTCCAGCGCGCCGACAACGTCGAGGCGGGCTGGGAGGTCGTGCAGCCGATCCTCGACCTGTGGGAAAACGAGAAAGCAGTCGACTTCCCCAACTACACAGCAGGCAGCTGGGGGCCGAAGGCAGCGGACGAACTGCTCGAAAAGGACGGCAATTGCTGGCGCACAACCAATGACTAAACCCGCCAGGCAGCCGATCAAGCTGTTGCTTGCCGATGTCGACGGGACGCTGGTCACGCATGACAAGATGCTTACCGACCGCGCCGTGAAAGCCGTACGCGCGCTGAAGGATCATGATATCCGTTTTGCCGTCACCAGCGGTCGGCCGCCAATGGGCATGAAGATGCTGATAGAGCCGCTGGCGATCGATACCCCTCTCGCCGGGTTCAACGGCGGCTTGTTCGTGAATCCCGACCTGTCGACCATCGAGGAGCATACGGTTCCGCCAGACGTCGCTAAGCAGGCGGCGGGAATCATTCTGGAGAATGGCGTCGATTGCTGGGTGTACCGGGGGGAGGACTGGTTCGTGCGCGATCCGGGCGCCCCGCACGTCGATCGCGAGAAGTGGACGGTCAAATTCGAGCCCAAGGTGACCGACAACATTGAATCCCTGCTGGACAAGGCGGTCAAGATCGTCGGCGTTTCCGACGACAAGGATCTGATGGCGAGGGTCGAGAAGAAGGTGCAGGACGCGGTTGGCGACGGCGCGAGCGCCGCGCGGTCTCAAGCCTATTACCTCGATATAACGCACAGGGATGCGAACAAAGGCACCGTGCTTGCTTCGCTCTCGAGGCGCCTTGGAATTGACGCCGGAGCGATCGCGACCATCGGGGACATGTCGAACGACGTGCTGATGTTCGACAGGAGCGGCCTCAGCATCGCCATGGGCAACGCGTCGGACGAAGTCAGAGGCAAGGCGGATGAATCGACCGATTCCAACGAGGACGAAGGTTTCGCCAAGGCCGTCGAGAAATACCTGCTGGACAAATAGGAAGCTGCAATGAGCAATCGTGTTGATGAAATCCTTTCGTGGTACGGGTCGGACAATCCCGGTTCGCTGACCAACCTTGCCCGCCTGTTGAACCACGGCCGCATCGGCGGCAGCGGCAAGCTGGTGATTTTGCCCGTTGACCAGGGGTTCGAGCACGGCCCGGCCCGGTCCTTCGCCGTGAACCCGCCGGCCTACGATCCGCGCTACCATTTCCAGTTGGCGATCGACGCCGGCTGCAACGCCTTTGCCGCCCCGCTTGGCTCGCTGGAAGTCGGCGCGCGCGAGTTCGCAGGACAGTTGCCCCTGATCCTCAAGATGAACAATCACGACGTGCTGCATGACGAGGAAGACCCGACGCAGGCTCAGACGGCCAGCGTCGCGGACGCGCTGCGCCTCGGCTGCGTCGCTGTAGGCTTCACTGTGTATCCCGGCTCGGAACGACGCCTCGAGATGTACGAGCGGTTCCGAGAACTGGCGGAAGAAGCCAAGGCTGTCGGCCTTGGCGTCGTGCTGTGGGCCTATGTCCGCGGCGGGCAACTGAACAAGGACGCGCAGACCGCGATCGATGCCATCGCCTACGCCGCGCAGATTTCGGCGCAGCTCGGCGCGCACATCATCAAGGTCAAGCTGCCGACCGATAAATTCGCGCTCGACGCGGCCAAGAAGGTGTACGAAAGCGAGAAGATTCCTATCTCGACACTAACCGACCGCGTGAAGCATGTCGTGCAGAGCGCGTTCGCGGGCCGTCGAATGGTCATCTTCTCCGGCGGGGACAAGGTGGACGACGAGACGCTGTTCACCGAAATGCGTGCCAACCGCGACGGCGGCGGCTTCGGCACGATCATCGGCCGCAACTCGTTCCAGCGTCCGCATGAGGGGTCGGTCAGGATGCTGCAGCGCTGCCAGGACATCCTGGTCGGCAAGGAAGCGTGAATCCTTCTCTCCTGATTTTCTGCCATCCTCCGCGAAAGCGGGGATTTCCTCGGAACGCCGCTTATCCTGAACGGAATTCCCCGCTCGCGCGGAGGATAACGGTTCAAGGAAAGGACCAATGAACGATATCCTCGTCGCCCCTTCCATCCTCTCCGCAGATTTCGCACGCCTTGGCGAGGAAATCCGCGCAGTGGAAGCGGCAGGTGCCGACTGGATCCATTTCGACGTGATGGACGGCCGTTTCGTGCCGAACATCACCATCGGTCCGCCGGTGCTTGCCTCGATCAGAAAGGCCACAAGCAAGCCTATCGACGTCCACCTGATGATTGTCGAGCCCGAACGCTATGTTCCCGATTTCGTCAAGGCAGGCGCCGATCACATCCTGGTCCATGCCGAACCGGCTTCGACCATCCACCTGCATCGCACCCTCACGCAGATCAGGGAACTGGGGGCGAAGGCCGGGGCGGTTCTCAATCCGGCGACCCCGCCAGAGGCGCTGGATTACGTCCTGCACCTTTGCGACATCGTGCTGATCATGACGGTCAACCCCGGCTTCGGCGGGCAGAGCTTCCTGCCCGAGACGCTGCCCAAGATCGCGGCGCTGCGGCAGGCGATCGAGCAGCGGACCCTTGATTGCAGGATCGAGGTCGACGGAGGCCAGTCGCCCGAGAACGCCTGGCAGGCGATCGAGGCGGGGGCTAGCGTCATCGTCGCCGGTTCGTCTGTGTTCCATTCACCCGACTACGCCGCTGCGATCGGCGGCATCCGCAACAGCAAGAGGCCCTGATCCATGGCAGGTTTGAAAGACGCGCAGAAGGAAGTTTGCACGGATGCCGAGGCGCTGGCCGTGCGCGCGGCGGCGTGGATCACCGAAGTGGCCAAGGCGACCGACGGGCCTGTGCGCGTCTGCTTGTCCGGAGGATCGACGCCGAAGAGGCTTTACGAGCTGCTGGCGACGACGCATCAGTTCGATTTCCCTTGGGACCGCGTCCATTGGTACTGGGGCGATGAACGCTATGTTTCCGCCGACGACGAGAAAAGCAATTTCCGCATGACGCAGATTGCCATGCTGGCCAGGGCGCCCGTAAAGCCGTCGCAGATCAACCCGGTGCTGACCGAATCCGAAACGGTGGAGATTGCGGCTGAGCGCTACCAATCGAACCTGCAACGTCATTACGGCGGGCAAGCGTTGCAAACGGGCAAGCCGCTGTTCGACATCGTGCTGCTCGGGCTGGGCGAGGACGCGCACACGGCTTCCCTGTTTCCTGGCAGCAAGGCGCTGGGCGAAAAGACAAAATGGGTCGTCGCCGTCTCGGACGGAACGCCGCCGCCGCGTATCACCCTGACCTTTCCGGCGTTGAACAGCAGCCGCCACACTGCCTTCCTTGTCGCGGGCGAGGCCAAGCGCGTGCCGCTGGAAAAGGTCTGGCGCGGCGATGCCTCTGCACCGGCCTCGCACATCGCGCCCGGCGGGCAGCTTCACTTGTTCGTCGACGAGGCGGCGGCTTCCGTCCTGAAATGACCCAGGACGAAGCCAAGCGCGCGGCGGCGCTGGAGGCGCTGAAGCAGGTCGAGGACGGCATGGTGGTCGGCCTCGGCACCGGCAGCACCGCGGCGGTGTTCGTCGACGTGCTGATCGAACGCGTCAGGCGCGAGGGCCTCAAGCTGGTCGGCATCCCGACTTCGGAAAAAACCGCGCGGCAGGCGGAAGCCGGAGGGATCCCGCTGACCGACTTCTCGCAGCACACCACCATCGACGTGACCTTCGACGGCGCGGACATCGTGAACCCCATGACTTTTGTCATGTTGAAGGGCTTGGGCGGCGCATTGCTGCGCGAGAAGATCGTGGCGCAGGCGAGCAAACGTCTGGTCATCATGATCGATTCGTCGAAGCTTGCGCCGCAGTTCGGCGGCAAGCTGCCGGTGGAAATCGTGCGTTTCGGCTTCCAGGCGACGGTTGCGCGCCTCGGCGCGATCGCCCCGCTGACGATCCGCCCGGACAACGCCCATCCCTCCGGGTTTTTCGTGACCGATGGCGGAAACTACATTGTAGATCTGGATTTTCCGGCCATCACCGATCCGCAATCCTTGCAGGCACGCATCAAGTCCGTTGCCGGCGTGGTGGAAAGCGGATTGTTCATCGGCTTGGCCCACACCGTGATCGTCGGCACCGATCAGGGAGCGCAGGTTCTGCCCCGTCCGAGGGCGTAGGCTTGAAACGCTTCAACCTCCGCAAGTTCCTGCTCGAAGCCGCCAGCATCGTCATAGCCTGCCTGATGATCGCCGCCGGTTTCGTCTGGTGGCGCCTGGTTCACGGTCAGGCGGAAGTAAACTTCTTGCGCCCGGTCATCGAAGCCGCGTTCTTTCAGGAAACCGGCATGCACCTGCAACTCGACCGTTTGACGTTCGGCGCGAAAGGATGGCGCTCGCCGGTCGAGATCGGGACCGAGGGGGTCGCAGTGACAGACAAATCCGGAACCAAGGCGCTGACCGTGGATGCCGCCGAGGGGACGTTATCCTACTCAGCCCTTTTGACCGGTCGTTTCAAGCCGATCAATGTAACCCTTACCAAGCCGCAACTCATTGTTACGCGCGAGGCGGACGGTTCTTTTCACCCACGATTTCTGTACGGCAAGAGCGGCAGCACGGGTCAGCTTGGACTGGATTTCGCTCCCGTCGCAAGTCCCAAGCGCGACAGCGGCCTTTCTGCCTGGAACAATGTGGCTCTCCACGACGGCGCGTTGATCCTGAACGACGCTTTAGGGCAGGAGATCGCCCGCGCCGACGCGTTGAACGCAACATTCCGCCGCACGCCGCTCGGCCTTGAGGGAAGCCTGCGGGGAGCCACGAAAGTCGGCCGGCAGACAGGCGAGATCACCGGCGCCATCGATTGCAACACCGGCGCGAAGGGCGCTATCCTGTTGCAGGTTTCTTCGTTCCGGCCTGATGCCCTTTTGGTCGTGGAGCCGCTGCTGGCGAAAATCCAGGCACCGACATCGCTTCGCCTTACGGGACAGCTGAACGGGACAAACCTTGAATCGGCGCAGCTGGATCTAAGCTTGCAGGCAGGACAGCTCGTGGACCCCGCACATTACTCCAAACCTGTTCCCATCGCAGGCGGCGTGCTTCAAGCCGTGTACCAGGCGTTACCGGAGCGGCTCGAGCTTCGCAAGTTGGAGCTAGGGCTCGGCGGCCCGTTGGTCAGCGTGACCGGGCAGGCGCATACGGAAGGCGGAATGGTATCGCTGGAAAGCGATATCACGGTCGCTGACATGCCGCTGGACAGTTTCGACAAGTTCTGGCCGCAAGACGTTTCGAAGGGGGGCCGTGCCTGGGTAACGGCAAACCTGTCGAAGGGAATTGTATCGAGGGCTACCTCGCATCTGACCGGCTCAGGCCCGCGCGCAAGCCTTGGCCAGATCGACGTCACCGGTTTCAAGGGCACGATTGAAGTCGTGGGTGCCGCAATACACTATTTCGGCGAGCTGCCGGCAGTCGAAGACGCCAGCGCCAGCATCGTCTACGACCGCAATTCCATGATCATAACCATGCTGGGCGGCCACGCCGAGGATACCAGGATCGCTGGAGGCACGGTAACGCTGAATGGGTTCAGCAGTCGCGACCAGGACATCCGGATCAACCTCGATATGACGGGTCCCGTAGCCAGTTCGCTGGATATCCTGGCGCATAAGCCGCTCGGCTACGCACGCAAGCTGCAGCTTGACCCGAAAACGGTCAGCGGCGACGCGGCGGTAAACATGCAGATAGGTTTTCCGCTGCTCTCCGCCCTGAAAGTCGACCAGATCGCGCTCGGCGTCAAGGCGACCCTGCTAGGCGTTTCCATTCCGAACGCGGTGGGCAAGACTGCCGTGAGCGACCTTAACGGTGGTCTGTCGGTCGATACTGGCGGTCTCGAGTACATAGGCACCGGCAAGCTCGGCGATGCTCCCCTGTCGGCGGACTACAAGCAAAGCTTCGCCGCCGACGGTGCAACCGACGTGACTTTCGACGGCAAGGTGAACGATGTCCAGCGCGCGAGGCTGGGCGTCGATTTTCCCGATCGGCTGAAAGGCACGGCGGGAATTTCCGGTCACTACGCTTCCGCATCAGGCATGGGGACGGCTGATCTCGCTATCGACCTCATGTCGTCCGAGCTGATCATCGACGAAATCGGCTATGACAAGCCCGTCGGACAGCCCGGCACGGGGCGTTTCAAGCTTATGCTGGACAAAGGCAAGCTCGTCGCGATTGATCCCTTGTCGATCGATGCGCCGGCGTTGTCCGTAGCCGGCGCGGCACGCCTGGACCCGGATACCGGCGCCGTGGTCTCGGTCAGGCTGGACAGGTTCACGATGGACAAGACCGATATGAAAGTTGCCGTCGCGCAGCTGGAAGGCGGCGGGTCCAGGATCGACATATCCGGCGCCGAGTTCGACGCACGCCGCTTTCTGCACAAGCGCCGCCAGAAAGGCGCGGAAAAGGCGGCACGCGACGAGAGCGACGAGAAACCCGTGCCGCTGCAGATCAACGTCGCCCTCGACAGGGTCAAGACCGCCGACGACGCCGGGCTGACCGACCTTAAAGGACAGCTGATCCTGCTGGGGCGTAAATGGCAGCGTGCCGACTTCACCGCCGATACCGGCGGCTCGGGCCTTTCGCTTTCCTATTTGCCCGACAGCGATCAGCCCAACCCTTCCTACACGCTGCGTGCGGACGCCACGAATGCCGGTGCGGCATTTGCCGGTTTTGCCCTCACCAGCTCGATCAATGGCGGCTTGCTGGCTATAGATGGCAGGAAACCCGCGGCAAGCGACGCGCAGCCCGACCCTGCGCTGGAGGGAACGCTTCGCCTGTCGGATTTCAGCGTCACCGATCCTCCCGTGTTTGCGCGCCTCTTCAACCTGCTGTCGCTGCGCGGCTTCAAGCAGAGCCTGTCCAGCCCAGACATCCAGTTCGATTACCTTCAAGGCGGTTTCAGCATCAGCGGCAGTAACCTCAGCGTCAGCGACGGCAAGCTGGCGGGGGCGGCGATCGGGCTCACGATCGCCGGTACCGTCGACCGGGATGCCGACACGCTGAATCTTAGCGGAACAGTGGTCCCGGCCTACGGCGCCAACCGCATCCTGCGCCGCGTCCCGGTGCTGGGTCCGCTGATCACCGGCGAGGACGGCGAGGGCGTATTTGCCGCCACATACACCATTACAGGCTCGGTCGCGAGCCCTGACGTCGCGGTCGATCCGCTGTCGATCTTCGCCCCCGGCGTACTTCGCGACTTGCTGTTCAGCCGTTCGGATCCCGATCACAGCGGCGTCGATCCGCGGGCTAAATAGGTATCTTGGCAAATCTTGACGGCAGTTGCGCTCTGAAGCCCCGAAGCAAGGTGGTGGGCGCATCGCCCCCGGCTCAGCCTTTTTCGGCCATGCCGACCAGAAGCGGGCAGGGGTTGGCGATCACCTCGGCTTCGGGGGCTAGCGCGGTCACGCGGTCGTGCAGGCTCCAGCCTATGCGGCCCGACCGCGGGGCTTGCGTAGCCGCCGTCCCTTGGCTGTGTCGCCCAGATAGACGAAAGGCTCCGCAGGACGCTGTTCCCGCAGAGCCTTGAGCACCGTCAGCCCGCCTACGCCGGAGTCGAAAACTCCAAAGGGGCGCCGATGGTTCCTGTTATCAGCCGCAGCCGCATCCACCGCCCTGAGCAGTAGCTTCTTCGGCCTTGTCCTTCCCAGTGCTGAAGCTTTCGCCGCAGCCGCAGCCGCCCGTCTTGTTCGGGTTCTCGAACACGAAGGACTGCTCGAACTCGGTCGACCTGAAATCGATTTCGGAGCCGATGATATACATCACGGCGGTCGGCTCGATGAAGAGCTTGACGCCCTTGTCCTCGACGATCTCCTCGTTCTCGCGCTGGGTCTTGGCAAACTCCATCGCATAGGACAGGCCCGAGCAGCCCTTGGCGCGGACGCCGACGCGCAGGCCGATCGCATCCGGCGCCTGGGCGGCCATCATCGACTTGATCTGCTCCGCGGCGGCGTCGCTCAGGCTGAGGGTCTTGGTAGGGGGGGAACGCATATCCATCTGGCTTCTCCTAGTACATGTTCAGTTGCAACTTGGCGGTATCCGCCATTAGCGAGGGATTCCAGGCGGGATCCCACACCAAATCCACTTCGACGTTGCCGACGCCCGACACGGCGGCGACGGCGTCGCGCACCATTCCAGGCATCTCGCCGGCCACGGGACATCCCGGGGCGGTCAGCGACATCATGATGTTTATATCAGACACCTGCGACTCGCCCCCGGTTCCCGCCAAATCAGTTCCTGTGAACTGTACCGAGTATATAAGGCCCAGCTCGTAAATGTTAACCGGTATTTCCGGATCGTAGACACTGCGCAGCGCGGTGGCAACGCCGGGCCATAACGGATGATCGCGCGGCGCCAGAACCTGCGGCGGCTCGGCCTCTGGCATATCGTCGGCGGGTTCGGGTGTCATGAAATATCCATGCGGTTTGGTTCCCTCTCCCGGTGGGAGAGGGTTAGGGTGAGGGGCTTTTCCTGCGCCGCCGATTGCCCCCCACCCGCCCGGCTTTGCCGGTCGACCTCTCCCGCAGGGAGAGGTGAATTTGCGTTAATCCTCGCCATCAATCCACCTGCTCCGAACTGGCGATGCCCGCGCCTTCCAGCGCGGCTTTCATCGTGTGCCACGACAGGGTGGCGCATTTGACGCGCACCGGGAACTGCCGCACGCCTGCGATTACCTGAAGATAGGCCAGATCATCCTCATCAACGACACCTTTCGCCTCGCCCGTGGTGCACAGCGCGTGGAAAGCTTCGAACAGCGCCTCCGCTTCCGCGGCCGACTTGCCCTTCAGCAATTCCGTCATGATCGAGGCCGAGGCGACCGAGATCGCGCAGCCATTGCCGTGAAAAGCCGCATCCTCGATGCTGCCGTTATCGGCGACTTTCAGGCTGATCTCGAACTCGTCGCCGCAGAGCGGATTGCGGCCTTGCGCGCGGCGGTTCGCGCCGGCAAGTTCGCGTTTGTTGCGTGGTGTCCTGCCGTGATCCAGGATCACGTCCTGGTAGAGGTCGCGCAGGTCGGAGGCTTCGATGCTGCTCATCCGAAGATCTCCCGCACTTTTTCCAGCGATTGCGCGAGCACGTCGATTTCAGCCTGCGTATTGTAAATCCCCAGTGACGCGCGCGCGGTGGCGGCGATGCCGAAACGATCCATCAGCGGCTGCGCGCAGTGGTGGCCGACGCGGATGGCGACGCTGGCGATGTTGTCCACCACCGTGCCAACGTCGTGCGCGTGGATGCCGTCCATGGTAAAGGAGACGACTCCCGCCTTGTCCTTGGCAGTGCCGTAGATCTTCAGCCCACGGATGCGCGACAGTCGCTCGGTCATGTATTCCAGCAGCTGTTCCTCGTGATCAAACGCGGCCTGCCTGTCCAGGCTGTTCAGGTAGTCGATCGCGGCGGCGAGGCCGACCGCCTCGGCGATGGCCGGGGTACCTGCCTCGAACCGGCCGGGCGGCTTGCGGAACGTGGTCTTGGCGAAGGTCACGCGCTCGATCATGTCGCCGCCGCCCTGATAGGGGGGCATTTTTTCCAGTTGGGCGTACTTGCCGTACAGCACGCCGATGCCGGTCGGGCCGTAGAGCTTGTGGCCGGAAAAAACGAAGAAGTCGCAGCCCAGCGCCTGCACGTCGATCGGCATGTGCACGACCGATTGGCAGCCGTCCAGCAGGACGGGAATGTTGTGCGCATGCGCCAGTTTCACGATCTCGCGCACCGGCTGGATGGTGCCGAGCGCGTTCGACATGTGGCTGACGGCGACCAGCTTGGTGCGCGGCCCGATCAGCTTTTCGAACACCGCCATGTCCAGCGTCCCGGTCTCGTCCACCGGCGCGACCTTGATCTCGATCCCCCGCTCGGCCTTCAGCAGCTGCCATGGCACGATGTTGGCGTGGTGCTCCAGCTCGGTCAGCAGCACCTCGTCCCCCGCGCCGAGGAACTTACGGCCCCATGTCGCGGCGACGAGGTTGATCGATTCGGTCGCGTTGCGCGTGAACACGATCTCGTCCGCGCTCGCGGCGTTGAGGAACCGCGCCACCTTGGCGCGCGCATTCTCGAACAGCTCGGTCGATGTCTGGCTGAGGTAGTGAACGCCGCGGTGGATGTTGGCGTAGTCCTGCGTCAAGAGGCTGTCCATGGCGTCCAGAACCGCACGCGGCTTCTGAGCGCTGGCCGCGCTGTCGAGGAAGACCAGCGGGCGGTTGTAGACCTTGCGCGCCAGGATCGGAAAGTCGGCGCGCACCTGATCTACGTCGAAGGACTTGCGGCTCATCGGCAGAACCCTGGCGGCGGTAACGGTCATGAGTCGACTTCCTCCGGTGTGTCCAATACACGACTCGCGTGCTGGCGAAATGCGCTGCGTACCGCCTCGTCCTCAATCAGGTCGATGGAGGAGCCGATGAAAGCCTCGATCAGCATCTGCCTGGCGAGCGCCTCGGGAAGCCCGCGCGAGCGCAAGTAGAACAGCGCGTCCGCGTCGAGCCGGCCCGATGTCGCGCCATGACTGCATTTGACGTCGTCGGCGTAGATTTCAAGCTCCGGCTTGGCATTTACTTCCGCCGTCGGCGACAGCATCAACGACTGGTTCAGCTGGAAGCCGTCGGTCTTCTGCGCCCCCTCGGCAACGTAGATCTTGCCCTGGAACACCGAGCGCGACGTGCCGTCCATCACATGGCGATAGGTCTCGCGGCTGCGGCACTGCGGGGCGGCGTGGACGATCTCGGTCGTGGTGTCCGCATGAGCGTTGCCGGCCAGGACGTGCGCACCGTTCAGGCGGACTTCGGCGCCGGGTCCGGTCAGCTCGGCCTTTACCTGATGGCGCGACAGGCGGCCGCCCGTGGTCAGCGAGAAGCCGTCATAGAGCGAGCCTTTCGCTAGCTTGACCCCGCCGGTTGCCAGAAGCACGGCAGCATTGCCTGCATCCTGCAGGCGGTAATGGCGCAACCGAGCGCCGGAGCCGAGCTCGATCTCGCTGACAACGGTGGACGAGCCCGTGCCTTCGTGGCGCTCGATCAGCGTGGCGGCGGCATTGTCACTCAGGATGACCAGCAGTCTGACGTGGCTGCGAGCCATGCCGGTGAAACACACCTCCACCGGCGGCTCGAGGGTGACACCTGCGGGCACGAACAGCGCCAGCCCGTCGCTGAACAGGGCTGTGTTGAGGGCCTCGACCGCCTGCTCCTGAGGCGCGACCCGGGCCAGCATCGCTTTGGCATTTCCGGCATGGATGCTGCCGGCGAACACGCCAGAAGGTACCGTTCCGGAGGATAGGCCGGAGTCGAGCGCGCCATCGACGAAGACCAGCCGAATGCCGCCGGCGACAAGCGGCGCGGGAACCGGCTCGGCATCGACCACCGCCGGTGTGATGCCATGAAACGGGCGGAGGTCGGTGTATTTCCAGCTTTCCAGGCGGGGCGTCGGCATGCCCAGCGCGGCATAGCGCGCCGCCCCGCCGCTGCGCACCGCGTTCAGCCAGTCGGCCCCGTTCGGAAGGTCGAGCAGTTCGTCGGTTTTGGGGAAGAGAGTCATGCGGCTTTCCCCAAGCTCGTCATCCCTGCGAAGGCCGGGATCCATGGTCTGGCGAACGTTATTTTGGAAGATGGCAGCTCGACCTTTGCAACTTTCCATCCATCCGTCCGCAGAAGCTGAGCCATGGATCCCCGCCTTTGCGGAAATGACAATGAAAGGAGGTTGGACATCACGCCGCTTCCTCCGGGGCGCCGTACTCGGCGTAACCCCTGGCTTCCAGCTCCAGCGCCAGTTCCTTGCCGCCCGAGCGCTGGATGCGCCCTTGCGCCAGGACGTGGATACGGTCGGGGACGATGTAGTCCAGCAGGCGCTGGTAATGCGTGATCACCAGCATCGAGCGGGCGGGGGAACGCAGGGCGTTCACCCCCTCGGCGACGATGCGCAGCGCGTCGATGTCGAGGCCGCTGTCCGTCTCGTCGAGGATGGCAAGGCGCGGCTCGAGGATCGCCATCTGCAGGATCTCGTTGCGCTTCTTCTCGCCGCCGGAGAAGCCGACGTTCAGCGCCCGGCGCTGCATTTCGTCGGTGATACCCAGCATTTTCGTCTTGGCTTTCAGCAGGCGCAGGAACTGGATGCCGTCCAGTTCCTGTTCCCCCCGCGCCTTGCGCACCGAGTTCAGCGCGGTGCGCAGGAAGGTGGTGGTCGGCACGCCTGGGATCTCGACCGGATACTGGAAGCCGAGGAACAGCCCCTTGGCCGCGCGTTCCTCCGGCGCCAGCGCCAGGATGTCCTCGTCGTCCAGCGTCACGCTGCCTTGCGAGATCTCGTACCCCTCTCGCCCGGCGAGGATGTAGGACAGCGTCGACTTGCCCGAGCCGTTCGGCCCCATGATGGCGTGCACTTCCCCCGTGGGCACTGTCAGGGAAAGGTCCTTGAGGATGGCGCGGTCGCCGACGGAGACGGAGAGGTTGGTGATGGTGAGCATTGTTATTAGTTGGGCTGCTTGTTGGCGCGACGATATACAGCCGCCGCGCGTAAGTTGGTATAACACATCCAGACCAGGAACAGACTAGCCGCGACTGCAAAACCCTGTGCTCCCGGCCAGACGATCGGGGCAAAGCACAGTCCGGCCAGAAACAGCATCCACACGGCAGCTTCAATATGCTGAGCATAAGTTCTGCCCGCTATGTAAGACGTGTACTGTACCAGTACCCTTGCGCGACCTTCACACCGTTGTTTGCACGCAAGACCGAACCGCAATTCGGTCGCGGCCTCCCGGCTCAGGGCTCGAAAACAATGACGGCAGAGCCCAACCGCAGGCTGCGAAGGATTGTAGAAGCAGTTCATCACCCGACGCTCCCCTCGAGCGAAATCCCGATCAGCTTCTGCGCCTCGACGGCGAACTCCATCGGCAGTTGCTGCATCACCTCGCGGCAGAAGCCGTTGACGATCAGGGACACCGATTCTTCCTGGCTGATGCCGCGCTGGCGACAGTAGAACAGCTGGTCTTCGCTGATCTTGGCCGTGCTGGCTTCGTGCTCGATGGTCGCGGTCGGGTTGCGGCTTTCGATGTAGGGCACGGTGTGTGCGCCGCACCGGTCGCCCATTAGCAGGCTGTCACACTGCGTGTAGTTTCGCGCGCCGTCGGCCTTGGGCAGGATGCGGACCAGGCCGCGATAGGTGTTCTGGCCGCGCCCAGCGGAAATGCCCTTGGAAACAATGCGCGAGCGCGTGTTCCTGCCGATGTGGATCATCTTGGTGCCGGTATCGGCCTGCTGCCAGTTGTTGGCGATGGCGACCGAATAGAACTCACCGACCGAGTTGTCGCCCTGCAGGATGCAGGACGGGTACTTCCAAGTGATCGCCGAGCCGGTCTCCACCTGGGTCCACGAGATCTTCGAGTTCCGGCCGCGGCACGCGCCGCGCTTGGTCACGAAGTTGTAAATGCCGCCAAGGCCGTTCTCGTCGCCCGGGTACCAGTTCTGCACGGTCGAGTACTTGATCTCGGCGTCGTCCAGCGCCACAAGCTCGACCACAGCGGCGTGCAGCTGATTCTCGTCGCGCTTGGGCGCGGTGCAGCCTTCGAGGTAGGAGCAGTACGCCCCCGCCTCGGCGACGATCAGCGTGCGTTCGAACTGGCCGGTGCTGGCGGCGTTGATGCGGAAATAGGTGGAAAGCTCCATCGGGCAGCGCACGCCCTTGGGGATGAAGACGAATGACCCGTCGGTGAACACCGCCGAGTTCAGGCAGGCGTAGAAATTGTCGCTGGTCGGCACGACGGTGCCGAGGTATTTGCGCACCAGCTCCGGGTGCTCCTGGATCGCCTCCGAGATCGGGCAGAAGATCACGCCGGCCTCGCCCAGCTTCTTCTTGAACGTGGTCGCGACCGAGACGCTGTCGAACACCGCGTCGACCGCGACGGTCGGCTCGACGCCCGCCAGCAGCTCCTGCTCGCGGATGGGGATGCCCAGCTTCTTGTAGGTTTCGATCAATTGCGGATCGACCTCATCCAGGCTCTGCTTCTTCGGCATGTTCTTCGGCGCGGCATAGTAATACGCGTCCTGGAAGTCGATGGGCGCGACGTTCAGCTTGGCCCAGTCCGGCACGGTCATCTGCCGCCACGCGCGGAACGCGTCGAGGCGCCATTGCAGCATCCACTCCGGCTCACTCTTCTTTGCCGAGATGAAGCGGACGATGTCCTCGTTCAGCCCTTTCGGGGCGGTATCCATTTCGATTTCGGTGACGAAGCCGTACTTGTACTTCTCGTCGATCGCCGCCGTCAGGATTTCGTCAGTTTCGATCCGCTCTTCCATCACGCCGTTTCCCTTTCCAGCCCGACCTCGGCTACCGCAAGGCGGGGCCGGTCCATGGGCTCAGCCATTTCCGCAAGGCTGACCGCTTCCAGCGCGTCGCGAATGGCGTCGTTGATCCTGTTCCAGTTGCCGCGCACCGAGCACGACTGCTCCGCCTCGCAGCCGCTATTGCCCTCGACGCAATCGGTCAGCGCAATCGGGCCTTCGACTGCGGCGATCACGTCGGCGACTGAGATATCGTGCGCCGGCCGTGCCAGCCCGTAACCTCCGGCGATGCCGCGCTGCGATGTCACAATCCCGCCCCGCGCCAGCACCTTCATCAGCTTGGCGACCGTCGGCTCGGGCACGCCGCTGCGCCGCGCCAGCACGCACGCGCTCAGCGCACCGGGCGAGCGGGCCAGCTCGCACAGCGCCACGATGGCGTAATCGCTGAGTTTGGACAAACGTATCAAGGGTTTCCGCAAAGCAGACTAAACTGGTCCTGTTTATCTATCCCGCCAGCCGGGAAGTCAAGTACAAGGAGGCCGTCATCCCGGGCAAGGCGAAAGGTCTACGCCAAGCCGATGATGGTACTGAAACCCTTTTTCTTCTGGAAATGCGGAAGCAAGATCCTTCGCCTTGCTCAGGATGACAATCAGGTCACCAGCGCCTGTTGCAGCGCGTGCGCGACGCCGATCAGCTTGAGCTCGTTGCCCGCGGTTGCCATCAGCTGCAGCCCGATCGGCTCGGGGCCGGGCAGGGGGATGCTGATCGCGGCCATGTTGAACAGGTTAGCGAACTGCACGTTGCCGAGATTGCGCCGCTGCCAGTTCGTGACCGCGTCGGCATCGGCCATGCCGGACACTTTCGGAGCGGTTTCCGGCAGGGTCGGGGCGACGATCGCGTCGATATGAGAGAAGTTGCTGTTCACCTTGTTCACCAAGTGGCGGCGCGCTTCGTACAGGTTCTGCACTTCGTTGATGTCCGCGTCCAGGCCGATCCGCAGCGCAGGCCGGGTGGCGGGGTCAAGCTGTTCCAGCCCGGCTTCCAGCCGCTCGCGCCCGATATAGCGGACGAGGGCGGCGGAATTGACGGTTGGTACGAATTGCTTCAGCGGCGAGAAATCGGGGATGACGATCGGGCTGAGCACGATGTTCTTCCTGGAAAGCCGCGCAAATGCCGCCGTGACGGCTTGCGCCACCGCAGGATCTATGTTCTCGAAAAACACGCTTTTGGCGACGCCCAGTCGCAGCGGCGCGCCAATCAGGTTGGGCGCGATGCCGCCGCCCAGCGCGTGGATCAGGAATGCCAGGTCCGACACCTGCCGGGTCAGCACGCCCATGGTATCGAACTCGCGCGATAGCGGGATCGACCCGTCGCGCGGCCAGAAGTCGACCGACGGCCTGAAACCGGTCACGCCGCACAGGGAAGCCCCCACCCGCGTCGCACCAACGGCGTCGCGGCTGAGCGCGAAGCTGCAAATGCCCTTTGCGACCGCGACCGCCGAGCCGCTGCTCGGCCCGCCGGCCAACCGCGGCTCGGGATAATGCGGGTTGTCCGGCAGTTCGACGGTGGAGTTATAATAGCTAAGCGAAAGCTCGCTGCCCGCCGTCTTGCCGATCGGAACCGCGCCGCTGTCCCTCAGCTTTTTCATCACGGCGCCCTGAGGCGCGTTCAGGTCGTGAAGGTCGAGCCGTGTCCCGGCGCTGAGCGGCAACCCGTCGACCGCGATGAACTCGGCAACGCCGAACGGCACCCCTGCCAGAGGTTTCATCGGCAGGCTTGTCGCCCCTGTCGCATCGAGGTGCCGCGCCTCGGCTTCGGCCTGCTCGGTCGCGAGGTGGCGGAATACATGATCGGGAACGCTCGCGCTTGCCAGATCCAGCGACGATCCGATCACGTCGCGGCAGTTCATCTTTGCGTGCCGCAGATTGCTGGCGAGGGCGGATATGTCGCCCAGGGGCATGCCCGGGCTCATCCCGAGACGCGAACGATCACATCAACGCGCGAAACAGCGGAACCTTCCGGCGCGCTCGGCAGCCCCAGGACTTCGATCCCCGCCCCGTGAATGTCCTCGAGCCGTCCGGACTGTTCAAAGTAAAAATGGTGATGCGGGTCGAGGTTGGTGTCGAAATAGGCCTGCCCCGGCTGGATCACCACATGGTGCAGCAGCCCCGCGCCTGTCAGCGCATGCAGGGTATTGTAGACCGTCGCCAAGGACACAGGCATGCCGGCCTGCATCGCTTCCTGGTGCAGCTGTTCCGCTGTCAGGTGGCGATCCCCGCACGCGAACAGCAGCTCGGTCAGGCAAAGCCGCTGCCGCGTCGGCCTCAGCCCGGCTCTTGCCAGGCGCTGCACTGCCATGGAAATCGGTGCGCTCATGAATAAATGATATAGCCCGACTACTAAGGAAGAGTAATCGGAATTCTCATGCGCCCTGCAGGTCCGAACGGCTATATCTAGTCGCCTGTGCTGATGCGCTCGACCAGTTGCCGGACCGTCGGGATGAAGCCGCTGGCGTAGAACGGATCCTGCGCGAAGCGGTACGCCTTGTTGCCGGCGAACATCAGCTGGTTTTCCACGTCTTCGGAATGGCTGATGTTCTGCAGCGTCTTCTGGATGCAGTACGAGCGCGGATCTGCCTTGCGACCTGTCGTGCCCGCCTCGTTTTCCGCCCAATTCGAGAACTGGCATTGCGACAGGCAGCCCATGCATTCTATCTGGTCGGTAAGAATGTGGTTTTCGCTTTCGGGCGTGACGAAGACGAGCGTGTTGTCCGGCGTCTTCATCGCCTCGGTAAACCCGGCAGCGATCCACTCCTCAGCCTTGGCCTTCTCGTGACGGGTCAGGTACACCGGCCGTCCGCGCGCGCCCACCGGCAGGGCGGTGTCGTGATCGCCCATCGGTTCGGTTTGATAGGCGACCTGGCGCTCCGAGCGTTGCTGCAGGTCGTTCAGGAACGGATTGCGGACGGCAGAGGAATAGAAACCGGTCGGGCTGAACTTGTTCAGGTAGATGTCGCCCGGCTGCAGAGTTAGCAGCCGCTGCTTCCAGGCGTCGGAGATCGGGCTTTCCTGAGTCAGCAGCGGCCTCGTGCCGAACTGGAACGCGACCGGGCCCAGTTCCGGGTTATCCAGCCAGCTTTCCCATTCGCGCAGGAACCAGACGCCACCTGCCATGACGATCGGCACGTCGTCGAGACCGAAACCGGCCAGCACCTGTCGTAGGGCCACAACGCGCAGATACGGGTCTTCCGGCCGCTCGGGGCTTTCGCTGTTCGACAGGCCATTGTGCCCGCCGGCCAGCCACGGATCCTCGTAGACAACGCCGCCCAGCCATTCGGGGAACTTGCTGTAGGCGCGGCGCCACAAGGCGTTGAACGCCCGTCCCGAGGATACGATCGGATAGTAATGAACGCCGTAATGCGCGCACAGCTCGGCCAGCCTGTACGGCATGCCCGCGCCGCAGGTTACGCCGTGGATCAGGCCCTTCGCGCCCTCCAGGACGCCGTGCAGGATCTGCTCGGTCCCGGCCATCTCCCACAGGACGTTGACGTGCATGCGGCCCTCGCCATTGCTGCGTTCGTGCGCTATGCGCGCCTGCGTGAGCCCGCCGTCGATGGCATAGCGGATCAGTTCCTCGTGCCGCTCGCGCCGCGTGCGGCCATGATAGACCTGCGCGACGGGCGTGCCGTCCTGGTTGAAGCTATCGGCATTGACGCCGGAAAACGTGCCGACCCCGCCCGCCGATGCCCACGCGCCGGAACTCTGGCCATTCGAAACGGAAATACCTTTGCCGCCCTCGACGATGGGCAGCACTTCACGTCCGGAAATCCGGATTGGGTTTAACGCTCTCATTGTTCTTATCAATATAGTTGGAAATCGATCCCTGAAAGGGGGAGATCGACAAATCGTGCGTGACCGGCGGCGCAGGCGATCGTCAGAACGGCATCCTGACCTGAACGTTCTGAAACAGCATCTGCGCCGGGTAATCCGTCACGATCCCGAAGATGCCGATGGCGAACAGGCTGCGGGCACGCTTTACGTCGTTGACCGGCGAGGCATAGACCGGCTTCGCGCTGGCGACCAGTTCCAGAAGCGCCGTCGGGTTGGCGGCGTTGCCCTGCAACACCGTCGCCTGGCTTGCTTCCATCAACGCACGCCAGTTCGGGGGTAGCGAGGGTCCTTCGAAAACGAGTTTTCGCGGCCAGTCCGGTTGCAGTTCGGCGGCAGCGGCAAGGCACTCGGCCACGGTGCTGCCGATCAGCGGCAAGGATGTATCCAGAGGCCAGTGTTCGTGGAGCAGGTCTACGACTGCTCTTGCCGTTTCATGTTCGCGGCCGGGCTGCGGGCGCAACTCAGGCAGTATCCGCAGTTCCAAAGCGGCGCAAAGCCGTACCGCTTCGAGCAGCGTTGGAATCGCTTCACCCGCAAACTGCGGCAGGAACCACGACCCCGCGTCCAGCTGCTTCAATTCCTCGACCGTCTTGTCCCAGATGGATCCGTTGCCGTTGCTGGTGCGTTCCAGGGCCTCGTCGCGAAACAGCACGGGGGTGCCGTCTGCTGAAAGCCGCACGTCGAGCTGTACGGCACGAGCGCCGACATCGGCTGCCTCGCGGATCGACATCAGCGTGTTTTCGGGGGTAGAGCCCGCGCTGCCACGCCGGCCGACGATCTTGGTCCATTCGGCGAAGGGGCGCATTCAGCCCGCCGTTCCGATACGGGCGACAATGCTTACGATATAGTGTTGAATGGTGGACGAAGGCATGCCGAACTATACGGCGCGCTTCTGCACTTTCCTAGCGCACTGCGCTTAGAAAAAAGGCCCCGTTCAGAACGGGGCCTTTTGCGTCACAAAC
Source organism: Alphaproteobacteria bacterium (assembly GCA_965199265.1). Classification (GTDB taxonomy): domain Bacteria; phylum Pseudomonadota; class Alphaproteobacteria; order CALMVH01; family CALMVH01; genus CBDAQV01. The sequence goes on from CBDAQV010000001.1 coordinate 491,260, forward strand.
AGGCCGTTCAGCCTGCCCGCTGGATTTCCTCGCCGGTCTGCTGGTCGACCTGCTTCATCGACAGCTTGATCTTGCCGCGGTCGTCGAAGCCGATGACCTTGACCTTGACCTCGTCGCCCTGGTTTACGACGTCCGTGACACGGGCCACGCGCTGCGGCGACAGTTCCGAGATGTGCACGAGGCCGTCGCGGCTGCCCATGAAGTTAACGAAGGCGCCGAAATCGACCACCTTCACGACCTTGCCGGTGTAGATCACGCCCATCTCGGGCTCGGAGACGATGCCCTTGATCCAGTCGATCGCGCGCTGCGCCGAATCGGCGTCGGTGGAGGAGACCTTCACCGTGCCGTCGTCGTCGATATCGACCTTTGCGCCGGTCACTTCTGTGATTTCGCGGATCACCTTGCCGCCCGAGCCGATCACTTCGCGGATCTTGTCCTTCGGGATGTTCAGCACGGTGATGCGCGGCGCGTTCTCGTTCACGCCCTGGCGGGAGTGATCGAGCGCCTTCGACATCTCGCCCAGGATGTGCATGCGCCCATCTTTTGCCTGCGCCAGCGCGATCTTCATGATCTCCGCGGTGATCGAAGTGATCTTGATATCCATCTGCAGCGCGGTGATGCCGTGATCCGTGCCCGCCACCTTGAAGTCCATGTCCCCGAGGTGATCCTCATCGCCCAGGATGTCGGACAGGACGGCGAACCGGTCGCCTTCCTTGATGAGGCCCATTGCGATGCCCGCGATCGGGCGCGACAGCGGCACGCCCGAGTCCATCATGGCGAGCGACGAGCCACACACCGTCGCCATCGACGACGAGCCGTTCGACTCGGTGATCTCGGACACGACGCGGATCGTGTACGGGAAGGCTTCCTTTGCCGGCAGCAGAGGACGCACGGCACGCCACGCCAGCTTGCCGTGGCCGATTTCGCGGCGGCCGGGGCCCGACATGCGCCCCGCTTCACCGACCGAGTACGGCGGAAAGTTGTAATGCAGCATGAAGTGTTCGCGGTAGTCTCCCGACAGCGCATCGATGATCTGCTCGTCCTGGCCAGTACCGAGCGTAGTGACCACGAGCGCCTGCGTTTCGCCGCGGGTGAACAGCGCCGAGCCGTGCGCGCGCGGCAGCACGCCGACCTCGCACACGATCTGGCGGACTGTTTTCGTGTCGCGCCCGTCGATCCGGTTACCGGTATCGAGGATGTCGTTGCGAACGATGTCCGCTTCCAGCTGCTTGAACACGCCGCCGAACAGGAGGGCGTCTTCCGCCTCGGTCGCGAACGCTTCCTTGGCCTTCTTCTTGGCGGCCGAAACCTTGTCCTGTCGAGCCGACTTCTGCCGTTCGCCGAAGGCCGCGCGCAGGTCTTCGCCGATCACGTCCTTCATCCTGGACGAAAGCGCCGACTTTTCCTCGCTTCGTGTGTTGAGCGCCCACGGCTCCTTGGCGCACAGCTCGGCCAGCTGGATGATGAGGTCGATCACCGGGCGGAACTGCTCCTGCCCGAATGTGACCGCGCCCAGCATGACGTCTTCCGAAAGCTCCTGCGCTTCGGATTCGACCATCAGCACGCCTTCGATCGTTCCGGCGACGACCAGGTCCAGGTCGCTGGTCTCCAGCTCGTCGGTCGTCGGGTTGACGAGGTACTTGCCGTTGGCGTATCCAACGCGCGCCGCGCCGATCGGGCCCATGAAGGGGATGCCGGCGATGGTCAGCGCGGCGGAGGTGCCGACCAGCGCGACGATGTCGGGATCGTTCTCGAGGTCATGGCTGAGTACGGTGCAGATGACCTGCGTCTCGTTGTAGAAGCCTTCGGCGAAGAGCGGGCGGATCGGGCGGTCGATCAGGCGCGAGGTCAGGACCTCCTTCTCCGACGGCTTGCCTTCGCGCTTGAAATAGCCGCCCGGGATCTTGCCGGCGGCGAACTGCTTTTCCTGGTAGTGCACGGTCAGCGGGAAGAAATCGACGCCCGGCTTGGCCGTCTTTTCGCCGACGACGGTGCATAGCACGGTCGTCCCGCCATAGGTCGCCAGCACCGCGCCGTCCGCCTGGCGCGCGATCTTGCCGGTCTCGAGGGTCAGCGTACGGCCACCCCATTCCATTTCCTTGCGGAACACATTGAACATATTTCTATCCTTTCATTCCGTGTACCCGCTTCGCGCTCATCGCGATGCAGGGGTGGGGAGGGCATCCTCCCCCATGTTGTGTGCTTGATCTGGATCGATGCGAACTGCCGAGTGCGCTCGAAAGCAGCATAAGTTGGTTGGAGTCAGCCAACTGTCTGATGAAATAACTACCGCTCTCATATCTGATTGTCGTTCCCCCGCGCAGGCGGGGAACCCATGGTCAAGCAGACTACCGACAGCGATTGGTCCATACTATGGATCCCCCGCTTTCGCGGAGGATGACAATATAAAGGACCGGCAACAATCATCCGTTCGGATCAACGACGCAATCCGAGGCGCCCGATCAGCGTCTCGTATCGCTGGTTGTCGGACCGCTTCAGGTAATCGAGCAGCGCGCGCCGCTGGCTGACCATCTTCAGCAGGCCGCGGCGGCTGTGTACGTCGTGCTGGTGAAGCTTGAGGTGTTCGGTCAGGTTGGCGATGCGCTCGGACAGGATCGCCACCTGTACTTCCGGCGAGCCGGTATCGTTGGCGACGCGCCCGTATTCCTGCACAAGCGCCAGCTTGCGTTCGTTGGTGATCGACATCGGGAAACTCCTTGAGATCTAGAGGTTGAAGACGCGTACCGGGCGGATTTCCGCGGCGCGGACTTCGACCACGGCGATCGCCGTCTTTCCGGAGAACGCCAGGGCCGTGCCCTGCGCCGAGGGGCCAAGGGCTTTCAGCCTTTCGGCATCGTGCCTTGACAGCCAGGACAGGGATTGTCCCTGCCGCAGCCTGCCTGCCTCCGCTTCCGTCAGGGCCAGCGCCGGGATGTCGTCCAGCGCGGTCCAGGCAGGAGCCAGGTACTCGTCGAGGCGCGCACCATGCGTCAGCTCCTCCAGCTTTTCCAGAGAAATCGCATGATCCACGGAAAATTTCCCGACATCCATGCGCCGCAGTTGCGCGATATGCCCGGCGGTACCCATCGCCTCGCCCATGTCGCGCGCCAGGCTGCGGACATAGCAGCCCTTGCCGACATGCGCCTCGAACACGGCGTGGTCGGCGTCTGGCTGTTCCAGCAGGACCAGCCGGTGCACGTCGATGTCGCGCGGCTTCAGCTCCACCACCTCGCCGGCGCGGGCGAGGTCGTAGGCGCGCGCGCCGTCGATCTTCAGCGCCGAATAGATCGGCGGGCTCTGCCGGATGGTGCCGGTGAAGCGAGGCAGGGCGGCTTCGATCTCCGCCACCCGCGGCCTATGGTCCGAATGCCGGATCGCCGCGCCTTGCGAGTCGTCGGTATCGGTCGCGACGCCCCAGCGCACGGTAAAGCGGTACGTCTTCCGGCTGTCCATCGCGTAAGGCACGGTCTTGGTCGCCTCGCCCAGCGCGATCGGCAGCACGCCGGTCGCCAGCGGGTCCAGAGTCCCGGCATGCCCGACCTTCTGCGCGCGGGTCAGCCAGCGCACCTTGCCGACCACCTGCGTCGAGGTCATGCCCTGGGGTTTGTCGATTACCAGCCAGCCGTGCAGAGGCAGGCCTTTGCGCTTACGCATGGTTCGTCATCCTGACCTTGTTCACGACCCATGGTTCGGCGTACGCGGAAGAATGGGTCCCGGACCGCGGCGCTGACGCGCTTGCCCAAAATGACGAATTTTATTCACGCCGCCCCGTGCTCCTTCAGCAGCTTGTCGATGTTCTGCGCGTAATCGAGCGAGGTGTCGGCGGCGAACTTCAGCGCCGGGGTAGCGCGCAGTTCGATTTCCTTAGCCAGCTCGCCGCGCAGGTACGGGGCGGCGCGGTTCAGCGCCTTTACGGTCTTTACCGCCGCATCGCTGTCGCCGCCGAGCGGGATGACGAAAGCGGTGGCGTTCTTGAGGTCGGGGCTGATCCGTACCTCGGTCACGCTAACGTTGAGGTTCAGCAGGTCCGGGTCGCGGAAATGCCCGCGCCGGAGTATTTCCGCCAGGATATGCCGGACCTGCTCGCCGACACGCAGCTGCCGCTGCGACTTCTCGCCCGCCTTTTCGGTTTTTGATTTCATGGTGCCGGGTGTTAACAGGATTGTAACGGGAGTTACAACGCCGTTGAGCGTTGTATCGCGGAGATCAACGGCCGGGTGAATACCGGCAGCAGGACCCAGCATACCTGGCACAACACGATGGTCAGCACGACAACGCTGGGGAAGTCGAGCAGGGCGAGCGTCATGCCCAGCGCGGAGTTGTTGTAGGCCGAGCAGGTCAGGAGGGCGATGCGGACCGGCGGGGAGCGGCGGAAGCAGACAAGGGCAGCGGCGATGAACAGCGCGTAGCTGCCGGCCGCAACGGAAAAAGGGATGACCAGCGCCGCAGGGTCGGCGAGTATCGCACCACGCTTGCCAGCGATGATCGACAGGAAAATGATCGCCAGCAGCAGGATGGTCAGCATCTTGCCGTACTCGTCCGACAGCCGGCCCAGCCTCGGCCTGCGCCGCAGGGCGTAGGCAAGGATTACCGGCAGCAGCACGCATTCCAGCAGCGCGAACAGCAGTCGGTCGACCGGCGGGTTTATGCCCGGTTCGCCCAGCAGCGCGAAGCTTCCGGGGATCAGCACAACCGCGGTCAGCGAACTGAGCAGCGTCAGGAACAGGGCCGCGGGCACGCTGCCGCCGAACAGGCCTGCGAACGCCGCCGAGGACGTGCCCGGCGGCAACAGCGCCAGCAGCATCAACGCCGCGGCATAATGAGGCAGCAGAATGCTGGCGGCAAAGTAGAGCAGGATTGGCACAATGGCGAAGCGCGCCAGCCAGAACAGGGAGAGCTGCCCGAGCGGCAGCTGCCCGAACTCGCCCCATTCCATACGCAGGCAGGCAAGGAACATGACAACTCCGAGCAGGATGGTCACTGCTTGCGGCGGCAGCACGGGCAAGCCCGGCACGCAAAGCCCGGCCAGCCCCGAAAGCGCGAGGACAAGGCCGAAGCGGCTTTCGATGAAGTGCTTCACGAGATCGATTCGCTGAAGCGGGATGAACGGAGCGTCACCCCTTTCCCCGCATTACGGAAGGAGTGAGATTTCACCATCAGAGCGTTCGCGCCACCGATTCCACCTCGAACGCCTCGATGATGTCGCCGGCCTGGATGTTGTCGTAGTTCTCGAACGCCATGCCGCACTCGAAGCCTTCGCGCACTTCCCTGACCTCGTCCTTGAAGCGGCGCAGCGTCTTCAGCGTGCCCTCGTGGATCACGACGCCGTCGCGCAGCAGGCGGACGGAGGCGCCGCGCTTGACCAGGCCTTCGCTGATGTGGCAACCGGCGACCTTGCCGACCTTGGTGATGTTGAAGATCTGGCGGATCTCGGCGTTGCCCAGGAACTGCTCGCGCAGGGTCGGCTTCAGCATGCCCGAGAGCAGGCCGCGCACGTCGTCGAGGATGTTGTAGATCACCGAGTAGTAGCGAACCTCGACCGCGTCGCGCTTGGCCAGGTCGCGCGCCTGCGGGTTGGCGCGGACGTTGAAGCCGATGATGAAGCCGCCCGAGGCCCGGGCCAGCGTCACGTCGGACTCATTGATCGCGCCGACGCCCGAGTGCAGGACCCGCAGCGACACCTCGGTCGAATCAGCGGTCATCCGGGTCAGCGAGCCGGTGATCGCTTCCACAGAGCCCTGCACGTCGCCCTTGACCACCACGGCGAGCTCCTTCTTCTCGCCCGCCTGGATCTGGGTGAACATCTGGTCCAGAGAGCCGCGCGCGCCGATGGCAGCGGCGGCGCTGCGGTCCTTGCGCTCGCGGAACTCGGCGATCTCGCGCGCTTTCGCTTCGTCCTCGACCACGACGAAGTCGTCGCCGGCGTTAGGCGTGCCGTTGAGTCCGAGGATCTCGACCGGAAACGCAGGGCCGGCATCGACCACGCCTTGCCCGCGGTCGTTGACCAGCGCGCGGACGCGGCCCCACTCGGCGCCGGAAACGAAGATGTCGCCGACTTTGAGCGTGCCTTTCTGCACCAGCACGGTCGCGACCGGGCCGCGGCCGCGATCCAGCTTGGCTTCCACCACCGCGCCGACGGCGGTGCGGTCCGGATTGGCTTTCAGGTCAAGGATTTCGGCCTGCAGCAGGATGGCTTCCTCGAGCTTGTCGAGGCCGATCTTGGATTTCGCCGAGACTTCGACCGCTAGCACGTCGCCGCCCATTTCCTCGGTCTGCAGGTCGTATTGCAGCAGGTCCTGGCGGACCTTGTTCGCGTTGGCGTCGGGCAGGTCGATCTTGTTGATGGCGACGATGATCGGCACCTTTGCTGCCTTGGCGTGGGCGATGGCCTCCACGGTCTGCGGCATGATGCTGTCGTTGGCGGCGACCACCAGCACGACGACATCCGTCACGTTCGCGCCGCGTGCGCGCATTTCGGTGAAGGCGGCGTGGCCCGGCGTGTCGATGAAGGTGATCTTCTGGCCGCCCTTCAACGTGACCTGATATGCGCCGATATGCTGCGTGATGCCGCCGGCTTCGCCGCTGACCACGTCGGTGCGGCGGATCGCGTCCAGCAGCGAGGTCTTGCCGTGATCGACGTGGCCCATGACGGTGACGACGGGCGGACGCGGCAGCAGCTGCTCGTGGCGGTCCTCGTCGCCGCTCATGCCGATCTCGATGTCGGATTCGGCGACGCGGCGGATGCGGTGGCCGAACTCTGTCGCCACCAGCTCGGCGGTATCGGCGTCGATATCCTGGTTGATGGTCGCCATCACGCCCATGCGCATCAGCGATTTGATGACGTCCGCGCCACGCTCGGCCATGCGGTTCGCGAGCTCCTGGACCGTGATGGTCTCTGGAATGGTGACGTCGCGCGTGATCTTGCCGTCACCCTCGTTGCCGAACAGGCGCAGGCGTTCCTTTTCGTTGCGGCGGCGCATCGCGGCGACGCTGCGGCCGCGTACCGTATCGCCCTCGTCGTTCAGCGCCTGCGTCACCGTCATGCGATGCTGGCGGCGGACATCGGTCTTCTTGGTCGTCGGCACGGGAGCCCGCGCGGCGGGGCGCACGGCGCGCTTGACGCGGGCCCTCGCTTCCTCCTCCTCGTCGGCGGCGCTGACGCTGGGAGCGCGGCCCATCAGCGCAGCGACCTTTGCCGCCGCGGAAGTTCCTGAGTTATCGGTGGGCCGGCGGCCATCGGCAGCGCTGCGCTTGGCCTCGCCCTCGCGGCGGATCTGCTCAGCTTCGGCGGCCGTGCGCTTCTCGTCCTCTTGGATCGAGCGCAATTCGTCCAGTTCGCGCTGGCGCAGGTCTTCAGCGGTCAGCGGCCTTTTCGGCTCCGGGGTTGGAGCTTCCGGCTCGGCGGGCGGCGCGCCGGGGACCGGCATGGTGTCGCGCCAGACGTGGCTGGAGCGCTCGGGCCGTTCCGGTCGGTCGGCAGCGCCACGCAACGCCTGCACGCGCGCTTCGCGTTCCTCGCTGGTCAGCTGTCGCGCCGGGCGTCCACCCGCCGGCCGGGACGCTGGCGCACTGGCGAGGGCCGGAGCGGCGGACGCGGAAACTGGAGGCGCCGGCAGGTCACCTTCCGGCCCGCGCTTGCGCTTGACCTCCACGGCAACGGTTTTCGACCGGCCATGCGAAAAGCTTTGCCGCACGAGGTTCGCATCGGCTCCGCGCTTCAACTCCAGCTTGCCCCTGCTGGACAGGCTGAGAACCTTTTTCGGTTCCTGATCGGTAGTGTCGCTCATTCGTATCCCAACTATTCCGTAACGTCGTGAACCGGTGCGGTCAGCGCTTTCAGCTTGTCCCCAAGGGAGATCACCCTGGCGGCATGCGCTTTGTCGCTAATTCCGGCATAAACTACAATGCCGATTGTGCCGAAAATGCCGCCAAGCACCCGGCTGTCGAGCACATCGATGATATGGGTGCCGGGGCTGAGCGCTTCCAGCTTGCCGCGGCCGTCTTTTCCCGCATCGGAGGCAACGAGCAGCGCCTGCAGCCTTTTGGCCCGCGCCCACCCCTCGACCTTCTCGAACCCGGATGTTGCCGTGCCGGAGCGGCGCGCGAAACCGATCGCCTCCACCATGCGCTGGCGCAGCAGATCGACGACGCGCTGGGCGCAGTCGGGCGGCACTCTCACGGCGCGGCGCGCGGCGCGCGAGAACACATTCTTCTTCAGCGCGGCGCCAAGCGTCGCCCGGTCGGCGGTGATCCAGAGTCCACGGCCCGGCAGCTTTTCCGCGATATCTGGCACCAGCACGCCCTGCGGATCGATGGAGAAGCGTAACAGGTTGCCCTTGGGCAGCACATGGCCCGTGACCAGGCATCGGCGCTCGGGACCTGTCGGTTCGCTTTCCGGCAGTTCGACCTCTGGCAGTTCGACCTCCGGCGCATCGTCTGAGATTAGGGGGACGCCGGACGACATGTGGCGGTTCCTACCTCATGCCTGGTCCGCGGCGGCGGGCTCGTCGGCGTCTTCCGCCTCGAACCATTTCGCGCGCAGCGACATGATGATGTGCTCGGCGTCCACGGCGCTGAGAGCCCGCGCGCCGACGATCTCGATCAGCTCGTCTGTGGCAAGATCCGCCAGGTCGTCCACCGACTTGATGCCCTTTTCGCCCAGCGCCACCAGCATGGTGGGGGTCAGCCCTTCGACCGTCGCCAGCTCGTCGGATACGCCCAGCTCGATTCGCTTGCTCAGCAGTTCCTCGTCGCGCGCGGCAAGGTAATTGTCGGCGCGGTTTTTCAGTTCCTGCGCCACGTCCTCGTCGAAGCCTTCGATATTCGCCAGCTCGTCCAGGGAAGTCCCCGAGATTTCCTCGATCGAGGTGAAACCCTCGGCGATCAGCAGGTGGGCAATGACATCGTCGACTTCCAGCGCTTCGATGAACAGGCCCGAGCGGGTGCTGAACTCTTCCTGGCGGCGCGCCGACTCCTCGGCTTCGGTCAGGATGTCGATGTCCAGCCCGCTCAGCATGGAGGCTAGGCGGACGTTCTGGCCGCGGCGGCCGATGGCAAGGCTGAGCTGGTCATCGGGAACCACGACTTCGATGCGGCCGTTCTCGTCGTCTAGAACCACCTTGGTGACTTCTGCGGGGGCCAGCGCGTTCACGACGAAGGTGGCGGTATCGTCCGACCACGGGATGATGTCGATCTTTTCGCCATGCAGCTCGCCGACCACCGCCTGGACCCGGCTGCCGCGCATGCCGACACAGGCGCCGACGGGGTCGATCGAGCTGTCGCGGCTGACCACCGCGATCTTGGCGCGGCTGCCGGGGTCGCGCGCAACCGATTTGATGGTGATGACGCCGTCGTAGATTTCCGGCACTTCCTGCGTGAACAGCTTGGCCATGAACTGCGGGTGCGAGCGCGACAGGAATATCTGCGGCCCGCGGATTTCCGGGCGCACGTCGTAGATGTAGGCGCGGACGCGGTCGCCGGTGTTGAAATGCTCGCGCGGCAGCGACTCGTCGCGGCGCAGCACGGCCTCGGCCTTGCCGAGGTCGACGGTCACGTTGCCGTACTCGACCCGCTTGACGGAGCCGTTGACGATCTCGCCGACGCGGTCCTTGAACTCCTCGAATTGGCGCGTGCGCTCGGCCTCGCGCACTTTCTGCACGATCACCTGCTTGGCGGTCTGCGCGGCGACGCGGCCGAAATCGATCGGCGGCAGGTCGTCGACCAGGAAGTCGCCGACCTTGGAGTCGGCCTTGATGCCCTTGGCCATTTCCGGCGTAATCTGCGTCGCTTCGTTCTCGATCGGGTCGGCGACCTCGCGGTAACGGCGCAGCAGGATGTCGCCGCTGCGACGGTCGATGACGGCGCGGATGTCATGCTCGTGGCCGTACTTGCTGCGCCCGGCCTTCTGGATCGCTTCCTCCATCGCGGCGAGGACCTCGTCGCGATCGATGTTCTTTTCCCGCGCTACCGCGTCGGCGACTTGCAGCAGTTCCATCTATCCGTCTTCCTTGGGTCAGGCCGCCCGCTTGTTCGCGGCCAGCAGTTCGTCGTTGAGTATCAGCCGGGCGCGCTTCAGCGCCGAAAGCGCCAGCGCGTGATCCTTGCCGGCTTCGTCGCGCAGCGTCACCGTATCGCCTTCGCAGGCGGTGATACGGCCCTTGAATTTGGACTGCCCGTCCACCGGCGCGGTCGTCTCCATCTTGACCTCGAACCCTGCCCAGCGGGCGAAGTCCTTGGGCCGGGTCAGCAGCCGGTCGATCCCGGGCGAGCCGACTTCCAGCGTGTACGGCTCGGCGATCGGATCGGCCTCGTCCAGCGCCGCCGAAACCGCGCGGCTGATCACGCCGCAATCGTCGATGCCGACGTTCGTGCCGTCCGGCCGCTCGGCCATGATCTGCAGGTTGCCGCCGGCCAGCGACAGGCGAACCAGCTCGAACCCCAGCGTTTCGATTACGGGAACGACCACCGGCGCAAGTGGCTCCGCGGCCGCATCCACCATCAAAGCCGAATACTTGTCCGTACCTTCCGCCACCAGGGCTCCCGCCATAAAAAAAGTGGGCCGCGAGCCCACTTGGTTGTTGAGATCAGATTTCAGCAAGATATAGCCGGTCGCTCTGTAGGACGCAAGCCGGATCATATACGTTCCGCGCCGTAGTAGAACGGCCGCCGTCCCCGGTCGAGCGCCTTCTGCTCGTAACGCGTCGCCGGCCAGTCGGCGGGGCGGTCCTGCGGGTCCCTACCGCTGGCGGGGTGCAGAATAAATGACGGGTGCGCCGGCACCGCTTCGCGATACCACTCGGCCAGCCCTCGATCGTCCGTCGCCAGTAGCAACTCCCCGCCGGGCCGCAACACGCGGGCAAGGTCGGTCAGGGTCTCGGGGTTCACGATGCGGCGCTTGTTGTGCCGTTTCTTCGGCCAGGGATCGGCGAACAGGATGAAGCACCGCGCGATGCTTCCGTCGGGCAGGGCTTTGAGCAGGAAGCGCGCGTCCTCGGTGAACACGCGCACGTTGGACAGGCCCTCCTGCTCCAGCCGCTTCACCAGCATCGAGATGCCGTTGACGAACGGCTCGCAGCCGATGAGGCCGATGCCCGGATGGCGGCGCGCCTGTTCCGCCAGGTGCTCGCCGCCGCCGAAGCCGATCTCCAGCCAGACTTCCTGTTTTCCTTTGAAAACGTGCCTGTCATCCTCGGGCTCGACCCAAGGATCTCGCTCCCTGCGAGGCCCGGTCTGCCGGAGATCCTGCGTCTTCGCGGAGGATGACGGCTCGTTGAGGAGGAATGGCAGCCGTCCCTCGCCATCCAGCGCAATCCGGTACTTCGGCAGGCCGCTCTCCAGCGCCGCGGCGCGCGCGGGGTTCAGCGGGCGGGCGGTGCGCCGGCCGTAGAACTGCGAGCGGGGAAGGGCAGGTTCCTGTGACAGGGGGACTAAGCCGCCAGATCTTCCAGATCGCTGGTGAGGTCGGTCTTTTCCCAGGAGAACCCCCCATCCGCCTCGGGCTGACGGCCGAAATGGCCGTAGGCGGCGGTGCGGGCGTAGATCGGCCGGTTGAGGCCGAGATGTTCGCGGATGCCGCGCGGGCTGAGGTCCATCAGTTCCTGGAGGCGGCGGGCGAGCTTCTCTTCGTCGCAGCGGCCGGTGCCATGCGTGTTGATATAGACCGACAGCGGGTGCGAGACGCCGATCGCGTACGACACCTGGATGGTGCAGCGCGCGGCAAGGTTCGCCCCGACCACGTTCTTGGCGAGGTAGCGCGCGGCGTAGGCCGCCGAGCGGTCGACCTTGGTCGGGTCCTTGCCCGAAAACGCGCCGCCGCCATGCGGGGCCGCGCCGCCGTAGGTGTCGACGATGATCTTGCGCCCGGTCAAGCCCGCGTCGCCGTCCGGGCCGCCGATGACGAACCGGCCAGTCGGGTTGACGTAGAATTGCTCCTCAGGGCACATCCAGGCTTCCGGCAGAACCTTGAGGACGTGCGGTCGCACGATCTCGCGCACGTCCTCGGCTTCCAGCCCGTCGACGTGCTGGGTCGAGACGACAATCGACGTCGCGCGCACGGGCTGGCCGTACTCGTAGGCGAGGCTGACCTGGCTCTTGGCGTCGGGGCCCAGCATGGGCGCGGCTCTGGTATGCCGCGCGTTTGCAAGGCTGCGCAGGATCGAATGCGCGTAGAAGATCGGCGCCGGCATCAGCACGTCGGTTTCGCGGCAGGCATAGCCGAACATGATGCCCTGGTCGCCCGCGCCTTCGTCCTTGTTGCCGGAAGCGTCGACCCCCACGGCAATGTCGGCCGATTGGCGGTGCAGCAGCACTTCGACCCCGGCATTCTGCCAATGGAATCCATCCTGCTCGTACCCGATATCCCGCACCGCTTCGCGCGCGACGTGCTCGATCTCGGCATGGGTGACGGACTCGGGGCCGCGGACTTCCCCGGCGATGATCATACGGTTCGTAGTCGCCAGCGTTTCGCACGCCACGCGCGCCTGCGGATCGGCGCCGAGAAACAGGTCCACAACAGCGTCGGACACCCGGTCACATAGCTTGTCGGGGTGTCCTTCGGAAACTGATTCGCTGGTGAAGACGTAATTTTTCATAAACCCTCCGGTCAGGAAAAGGGGTTATGAAAGCCTGGAACCGCCCGGTCAATCGCTATCGACGTTCGCGGCCTTGCGGCGCGTCGGAACCGCCGTTGCGGCGGCAACCGCCTTCACCATGTCGCCAATGCGCTTGCGCACCAGAGGGTCGGTGATGCGAGAGTAAGCGCGCACCAGTTCCACCGTTTCGCGACGGCTCATCGGGTCCATCTCGAAAGGGTCTTGCGGCGTCTCGCCGAAACCCCCGACCGGGATGGCGCTTACGCCCGCGCTCAACTCGTCGAAAAAAAAGGAAACAGGCACGTCGAGCGCCTGGCTGAAATCGTGCAACCGGCTGGCGCCGATGCGGTTCGTGCCTTTTTCGTACTTCTGGATCTGCTGGAACGTCAGGCCGACTTCCTTTGCCAGCTTGTCCTGGCTAAGGCCCATCATCACCCGGCGCTGTTTCATGCGCGAACCGACGTGGATGTCGACCGGGCTCGGCGCGTCCCCCCGCGGCCTTCCGCCGCGCTTGTGTGCAACAGTGTTCAACTGGTTCCCCTAAATTTTTGTGACGTTAGCATACTCAGGCATGCCGGGGAAGGAAATTCGTAAAATTTTTGTTAATTTCTTCGCGAGGCAAACGCCGTGACCAGGATCAACACTGCGAACACCGAATCGCCGAACCGAGCATAGAAGGGTTCAGCGGCAAGGGCTTGCGGCAGGCTGACGTCCAGGATCCCCTGCGCTGCAAGGGGAAGCTCACCCAGGACGCGCCCATAGGGATCGACCGCGCCGGTTATTCCGGTGTTGCCGACGCGCATCAACGGCAAGCCCTGCTCAACGGCGCGGGCGCGAGCCATCGCAAAATGCTGGTACGGCCCGGAACTGGTGCCGAACCAGCCGTCATTGGTGATCTGCAGCAGCCAGCCGGGGCGCGTGCCCGCCTGAACCACACGCTCGGGGAAAATCGCCTCATAGCAGATCAGCGGGCTGAACGGCGGAAGATTTTTCACCCTCAGCGTTCGAGGACCCTTTCCGGGCGTCAAGTCCACCGCGCCGACCGCCAGCGCGTCAAGGTGCAGCACCGAACGGAACGGCATGTACTCGCCGAACGGGGCAAGGTGGGCCTTGTCGTAATGGCCGAGCCGGTTGCCAGCGGCATCGACGGCCTCCAGGCTGTTATAGTAATGCGCGTCTGCGCCGTGGCCGTCCGCGCGCACCACTCCGGTCAGGACCACCCCGTCCGGCGGCAGGATCGAACCGATGACCTTCGGAACTTCCGGGTATGCGTCGAAGGGGTAGGGAACGGCGGTTTCCGGCCACACGAACACGTTCGGCAGCGCCCCCGCCGCAGGCTGTTTCGAAAGTCGCAGCAGCGTATCGAAATGGGCCTGCGACAAAGCCTGCGTCCATTTCTCGCCTTGGGATATGTTTGGCTGGACCATCCTGATCGTGATGCCGGGCGTCGTGGCCACGGCGCTGGAGGGCACGCGTAAGGCTCCCCAGAGCGCCAGCGCCGCCAGGACGCCAAGACCGCCTGCGGTCCACGCCAGCGCGCGCCGAAAGGAGTAGTCTGCCGCGCCGAACAGCGATGGCAGGCACGCCGCAACGATCGTGAGGTAGCCTAGCGCGTAGGCGCCCAGGAACGAGTAGCTTTGCAGGACCGGCAGCCACGCAATCCAGGTGTGCGCCGTCAGGTTCCAGGGAAATCCGGTCAGGAAATGTCCCCTGATCCACTCGCCGACGGTCAGCCAGGCGGCAAAGGCGAAGACGCGGCGCACTCCAGCCAGCCTAAGCCGCCACCACATCATGCAGGCGAAGCCGGGGATGAAGCCGAGCAGGATCGGCAGGAGCGTGCTGGAGAACGGCACCGCCCACCACCAGTGGGCGATGTCGGTGAACATGGAAACGCTGGTCCAGTAGAACCCGACGGCGAACTGGCCGAAGCCGAATGCCCAGCCGATCAGGCAGGCCTTGCGGTGGCTTTCGGCGCCGTTCAGCTGCCAGAGCAGAAGGGGGTAGGCGACGAACAGCGCCGGGGCCGCATAAAGCGGCGGAAAGGCCAGCGCTGATACGACGCCGAGCATTGCCGCCAGTGCCGGACGGCGCAAGCCGCGGAGCGCCGATATGGAATCAGCCAGTCGCCTGCCCGGGCTCGGCAGGGCGGGCGGCGGCGCGGCGGGCGCGGACGCGCTTGATGCGCCGATGATCGGCGTCGATGACCTCAAACTGCGCCCCCGAAATGTGATGGACGATCTCTCCCTCGGAGGGGATATGCCCCGCCAGCGACCAGATCAAGCCTCCCACCGTATCGAACGACTCGCGGTCTTCGTCGCCCAGGATTTCGCCGAAGCGCTTTTCAAACTCCTCGGTCGGCATGCGGGCATCCACGACCAGCGCGCCATCGGCTTCCTCCAGCGCTTCGGGAAACGAGTCCCGGTCGTTTTCGTCCTCGATCTCGCCGACGATCTCCTCGATCAGGTCCTCGATCGTCACCAGCCCGTCGATGCCGCCGAACTCATCGATCACCAGCGCCATGTGCGTGCGGTTGCGGCGCATCTCCAGAAGCAGATCCACCGCGCGCATCGAGGGCGCGATGAACGGCATGGGGCGCACGATCGTCATGATGTCGAACGGCCTGTCGGCCGCCAGCACCACGCCGAGAAGATCCTTGATGTGAATGACGCCCACGACGTCGTCCAGCGTTTCGCGGAAGACGGGCAAGCGGCTATGCGGCTTTTCGGCTCCGATTTTAAGCAGGTCGGCAAGGGATATACCGATCTCGACGGCGACGATCTCAGCGCGCGGCAGCATCACATCGTCGACCGTCAGATCGCGGAAAGCCTCGACATTGGATATCAGCCTGCGCTCGTGCGCCGCTATATCCTGAGGCAAGGCATCGTCGAAATCGCCTTCCTCGGTCGATATGGCGACCTCGACGGCAGCCGAGGTTTTCCACAACGACATGATCCTCTCCAAGAGAGGCTCGGAGCCCGGTTTTACAGAAGCGGCCCCGGCACCCCGGGGCGTGGTAGACTGATCGCTCATCTTTGGTCAGTTAACGTCCATGTTAAGAATATAAGGATCGGCGACGCCGATATCAGCAAGTATCTGCGTTTCCAGAGATTCCATGCGTTCCGCCTCGTCTTGCGCCTCGTGATCGTGGCCGAGCAGATGGAGAACGCCGTGCACGAGCAGATGTTTCGTGTGATCCGCGCAGGATTTTCCAGATTCGTCCGCTTCGCGCATCACCGTCCCGAAGGCAAGCACCACGTCGCCCAGCGGCAACGGCATGAACTCGTCACTGGAAACAGGCGGCACGCCGACCGGAAACGACAGGACGTTGGTCGGCTTGTCCTTGCCGCGGTAGGCTCGGTTGAGGCTCTGCACGAACCGGTCGTCGGCGAAAGTAAGGCCGATCTCGACCGGCCGCGGCGATGCGGCAAGCTGGGGCGCTGCGTGACTCAGCGCGCTCCGCACGGTGGACTCGGCCTCGGAACGCAAATCCGGTACGGCGCACTCCCACGATTCGTCTGCGATGTCGAAGGCAACCAGCAAGGGCATCTCAGCCACGCTCCCGCGTACGACGCTCGTAGGCCTGGACAATGCGCGCGACCAGAGGATGGCGCACGACGTCGGTGTCGGAGAACTGGAGCACGCCGATCCCCGGCGTTCCTTCCAGAACGTCGAGCGCGTCGCGCAGGCCCGACAGCTGGCCATAAGGCAGGTCGACCTGCGTCAGGTCGCCGGTGATCACCATGCGGCTGTTCTCGCCCAGCCGCGTCAGGACCATCTTCATCTGCACGGGCGTCGTGTTCTGCGCCTCGTCGAGCAGCACGAAGGCGTTCGACAAAGTACGCCCGCGCATGAACGCCAGCGGCGCCACTTCGATCAGGCCCTGCGTCATGCGCTTCTCGACGATCTCCCCCGGCATCAGGTCGGCCAGCGCGTCGAAGATCGGGCGCAGGTACGGATCGATCTTCTCGCGCAAGTCTCCCGGCAGGAAGCCAAGCCGCTCGCCCGCCTCCACTGCGGGGCGCGAGAGGATCAGGCGCTCGATCTGGCCGGACTGCATCATCGCAACCGCCTGCGCTACCGCAAGGAACGTCTTGCCGGTGCCCGCCGGCCCCAAGGCGAAGACCAAATTGTTTTCCTCCATCAGTTTCAGGTACTCGGCCTGCGCCGGGGTGCGCGGCGCGATCGAGCGCCGGCGGGTTTTCAGCTTCAGGTCGTGCGGCGTGCCCATCCCGGCGCCGGCTTCGCGCAGTTCGCGCGCCATCCGCACCGCGGCATCGACGTCGCCCGTCGTGACCGGCAGGCTGTCCTGCAACCGGTTCCAGAGCGAGATCAGCGCCATCTCGGCGGTTGCCGCCGCTTTCTGTGCGCCGGATATGGTGAGCACGTTGCCACGCGAGGCGATATTGACGCCCAGCTGGTGTTCGATCCGGGTCAGGTTGGTGTCGTGCTCGCCGTAAAGCAACGGCATCAGCCGGTTGTCGGGAAAACTGAGTTCCACCTTGTGCGGCGGAACGGGAGCCCTTGTGTCCAAACTCTACGCCTTTACTGGCTGAGGCATGCTGGTTCCGATGATATTCCCCGTCAGGCTGACCATGTGGCCTTCGGTTACCTTCACGCTAACAATATGCCCCAGAAGCTGTTCCGGAACGTTAACATGGAGTGCCTGCAGCCAGGGCGTGCGGCCATGCAACTGGCCCGGCCGGTTGCCGCGCCGGTCGAGCAGGACCGGCACCTCGCGTCCGACGAAACCACGGTTGAAGGCGATCTGCTGCGCCGACACAAGCGCCTGCAACTCCTGCAGCCGCGCGTCCTTGACCGGTTCAGGCAGCAATCCCTGCTGCTTCGCCGCGGGCGTGCCGGGACGGGCGCTGTACTTGAATGAATAGGCCGAGGCGAAGCCGACGTCGCGGACGAGAGCCATGGTCGCGGCGAAATCGTCGTCGCTCTCGCCCGGATATCCGACGATGAAGTCGGAGCTAAGGCCGATATCGGGGCGCGCCCGGCGCAGCCGGTCGACGATGCGGCGGTAATCGTCCGCCGTGTGCTTGCGGTTCATGACGTCGAGCATGCGGTCCGACCCGCTTTGCACCGGAAGGTGCAGGAAAGGCATCAGCTTATCGATGTCCGCATGCGCCGCGATCAGGTCGTCGCCCATGTCGCGAGGGTGCGAGGTCGTGTAGCGCAGCCGCTCGACGCCGTCGATCTCAGCCAGCGCCCGAAGCAGGCGCGCCAGGCTCCAGGCCTGCCCGTCCGGGCCTGCCCCATGATAGGCATTGACGTTCTGGCCGAGCAGCGTGATCTCGCGCGCGCCGGTCGCGGCCAGGGACCGCGCCTCTGCCAGCACCGCGGCGGCGGGACGGGAGAACTCGGCGCCGCGCGTGTAGGGCACGACGCAGAACGAACAGAACTTGTCGCAGCCCTCCTGCACCGACAGGAACGCGGCGCAACCCTGGCCGCTGGTCGAAGCAGGCAGGGAATCGAACTTCGACTCAGGAGGGAACTCGGTGTTGATAAGGCGGACAAGGCCGGCCCTGGCGCTCGCCTCGGCTACCATCTCGGGCAGGCGGTGATAGGATTGCGGGCCCAGCACCATGTCGACCACGGGGGAGCGGGACATGATCTCGGCGCCTTCGGCCTGCGCGACGCAGCCGGCGACAGCGACCAGCATGCGGCCGCCCTCGCTCGCCCGCGCCTGCTTGTGCGGCTTTAGGCGGCCAAGATCCGAGTACACTTTCTCCGTCGCCTTTTCGCGGATATGGCAGGTGTTCAGGATTGCCAGGTCCGCGCCCTCCGGCGTATCGGTCGGCTCGAACCCCAGCGGCGCAAGGACGTCCGCCATGCGCCGCGAATCGTAGACGTTCATCTGGCAGCCATACGTCTTTATGTACAGCTTGCGCGGCAGGGCATGGTTTCCGTCAAGCGGCATCGGACGCTTCCTCCGGCTGGTTCCTCGTCTTTTCCGCTTCCCGCTTACGCCGCCGCTCGTAGCGGCCGCATACCGCCTCGGAAACCCCGTTCGACACCGCACGCCAGCAATGCTCCGCGACTGCCTTGCGCGAACCCAGCTGCACGACGTCGACCGGATCGTGGAAGGTGATCGCAACGGTGATCCGTCCAAGCGAGAGCAGCCGCCAGAGGTGCGGCACCAAAGGCATATCGCCGTACCAGGCGTAGATCGGACGGAAGAACCGACCCATCGGCATGCCGTCAAGCGCAACGCAGGTGATGGAGACGGGCTGAACCGTCAGGGGTTGCTCGACTCCGTCCCTGTCCGCCGTGCGAACGTCGGTAACGCTGAACAGGGCCGTCTTGAACGGCAGGGTGCGGTTGCCGTCCGATGACGTTCCCTCCGGAAACAGGATCAGGCTGTCGCCCTGCTTCAAGCGTGCGCGCACGTCGTCGCTATGCTCCGCGGCGTGGCGCGGCTTGCGGTCGATGAAGATCGTTCGCTGCATCTTCGCCAGCATCCCGAAAAAGGGCCACGTTGCGATCTCGGCCTTGGCGACGAAGCTGCCGGCCAGGATCGCTCCCAGAACGGTGATGTCAAGGTACGAGGAATGATTGGCCACGTAGAGAGTCGGCCGCTGCTTGCTGCGCTTGCCGGTCACCGCGAGTCGGATGCCCAAGATCCTTAGGCACAGCTTGTGGTAGGTCTGCGGAAACGTCCGGGCGAGCGGCAAGTGGAACGCCAGCGACACCATCTGCACCAGGCAGGCCGGCAGGGTCAGGGCGACATAGGCCAGAACGCGCGGCAGGGCGCGTAGCGAGGAACCGAGTTCTTCATCCATCTCAGGCAGTCCGGCTCAGCTTTCCATGACGTGCGCGTAGGGCGGCGCCCTGACGGTAAGCTCGTAGTGGCGGGCATATTTCTTTGCGATCAGGTCGCTTTTGACAATCATGCATACGTCCGTGGTGTTGAACTGGTCGTCTACCACCGCGCCATCGCCGACGAACGCGCCGACTCGCAAATACCCCTTGATCAACGGCGGCAGCTCGGCCAGCGCTTCCTTGATGCTGATTTCGTGCGGATCGACCAGCTGCATGTCTATATAGCGCGAGGGCAGGGCGACTGTTCGCAACGCCGGCGGCGCGAGGTGGAAATAGTAAAGGTACGACAACATCAGCCGCAGCTTTTCCGGGTCCGTGCCGGGTAGGCTGGCACATCCGAACATCAGCTGGATTTCGTGCTGGTTGATATAGTCGGCGATGCCGCGCCAAAGCAGCATCATGGTATTGGCGGTCCGGTAAGCGGCGTCGATGCATGAACGGCCAAGTTCGAGGACTTCGCCAGGATAGTCGATGATCGCGTCTATGTTGTACTCAGCAGCGGAATAGAATGTGCCGAGCTGTTTGGCGGCCGTACGGCGAATCAGGCGGTACGTTCCCACCACCCTTCCGCCCTCGCGGCCCGGATGGTTGTGATCGATGACCAGGAGGTGATCACATGTTTCGTCGTAACGGTCGAAATCACGCCGCAGCCGCCGCATCTCCAGGGAGGGCTTGGCCTGCATTTCCTCATAAAAGACCCGGTAGCGAAGATCCTGCGCCGCGTCGATATCGAAAGTTGTTTGCGCAAGCCGGATTTCAAGCCCGCCGGCCCTCCTGCCAGAACCGAGCTCGATATCGGTAACCGAGGATGAGCCGGATCGCGTCACCGTACGGGAAGCGGTCATCGGCGGATCGGCCTGTCTGGAAAAAAGAGAAGCTCTGGCACGGTCATGATCTCCAAGACGGATAATCTACCGCGCCAGAGCGGCGGGCGCCAGATTAATTCCTATTCGTCTTCGCGACCCCGCGTGCCAAGGCCGATCTGCTTGGCAAGCTTGCTTCGCTGGCGCGCATAGTTTGGAGCCACCATTGGGTAATCCGAAGGAAGGCTCCACCGCTCGCGGTATTCTTCCGGTGTTAGATTGTACGAGGTCTTGAGGTGCCGCTTAAGCATCTTGAGCTTCTTGCCGTCCTCGAGGCAGATGATGAAGTCTGGCGTCACGGACTTCTTGATTGAAACAGCCGGCTGCGGCTTTTCGGGCGTAAGGGCGACCGGAGTTCCGTTGGACACGCCGGAAAGGGTCTTGTACACCTGTTCGATCAGGTGCGACAGATCCGAAAGCGCGACTGTATTGTTAGACACATGGGCAGAGACGATGTCTGTCGTCAATGACAGTAGGTCTTGGGAAGGCGTGTCTTTTTCCATAGATATAAACTCCAATTGAACTGTACTCGTGATATGGACGGGCTGGTACGGAAGTCAACAAATTATATGATCTTCAGCAACATTCTTTTGACCTGCTGTTGACATTCGCGATATCAAAAATCGGACCGGGCACGGCATTGCGACACAATCTTGCCTTAACACTAAATAGAACAGTACTATTCTATTGCGAAACGCCGGCTTTCGAGGCGATCTTCCTCGACATGATCCAGGCATCGACCGGACGCTCGCCCCCGACGTAGTAGGCCCCGCGTTCGCCTACGATTTGAAAGCCTGCCCTCGTATACAGGGACAAGGCTGCCTTGTTGTCCTTCGCAACCTCAAGCAGCAAGCTTGCAACGTCATTACTTTCCAGGGTGGCGATGGCTTGCATCAGCAGCCGTGAACCCAGCCCTCGGTTCCGGGCTTCGGGATGAACGGCAAAGGTGAGGATCTCCGCTTCGTCGGCCGCGACGCGATAAAGGACCAGTCCCTTGGCGACTGAGGCCCCCGCATCGGCGATCATGAACCCGGTGGCGCCGACCCCCAGCAACGCCGCAAAGGCGTGCGCGGGCCACGGCTCGGGAAAACAGCTGAGGTGCAACGCCGCCGCGTTCGCAGCGTCGGCCGGCGAGAACGGCTTCAGGATCACGAGCGACCGGCTGCAGTGCCGCCCGGCAGCTTCGCGTCGGGCGGGCGGATGTAGAGGGCAACGGGCAAACCGGCCGGCAATCCCGCCTCCAGCCGCTGCAAGCCAAGGCGGGCGATGGCGACCGGATCCGGGCCAGGCGATTGCAGGCAGGCCTTGTGGGATGGCAGAAGCGTTCGCAGCGTTTCGCACCCGTCGCCGCACAGCAGGACGTCCCGCCTCTCCAATTGCGACTTGATTTCGGCCGCGAGGTTGACTGCAGGTTCGCCTGGCGCCTCGCCATTCCGGGTAATCAGGCGCCAATAAAGCTCTGCACGGCGTGATTGGACGATCACAGCAAGGTCGTGCTTCGCCAGCTCGTCGGGAAGACTGGCCGCGAAAGCCGAAAAGCTGTCTATGCCGATCGCGGGGATGCCCAGCGCCGATGCCAGCCCGTGCGAGGCGGCCAGCCCGACGCGCAGCCCTGTGAACGAGCCGGGGCCGGTCGTGACAGCAATTGCGCCCAGATCGGACATTGTCATTCCCGCTTCGGAAGTTACTTCCACGATCAGTGGCATCAGTCGCTCCGATTGACCCCTCTGCTGCGGCTCGACCATCGTGTGCACACGCTCGCCGGCGACGATGGCCACGGCGCACTGCGCGGCCGCGGTGTCGATCGCCAGTATGGGAACGGCGGAACGAGAATGTTTTGGTATGAGGCAGGTCTCCAACGCCATTGTTTCTGGAACCGCGGTATGCTGGTAACACGCTTAACACGCCGGAGAGAGTTTCCGATCTAATGCCCTGGACCCTAGCCGAATGATTTTTCGCTGCCTACCATCCTGTAAGGCCAGGCCCGGAACAAGGCAGCGCCGCTGGTGCTGGGTTTTGCTTGGCTGCGTGCTTGCCGGGACGGCCGTCCCGGCGCATGCCGACAGCTACGCGCCGATTTTTACGTATTTCCAGATCGGGCGGGATGAAGCCCCGTCGGCCAACCTGCGCGTGGAACAGTTCCAGGCCCATATCGACCTGCTCAAACGCGAATCGTTCAGCGTCGCGTCCGTGCCCGATATCATCGCCGCTTTCGAGTCGGGGAGAAGCCTGCCGGACAAGACCGTAGGGCTGACTTTCGACGAGGCCAATCGATCCGTGACGCAAAACGCCCTGCCTCTGTTGAGGCAGGCGGGGCTCACCGCAACGATCTTCGTAACGCCTTCGCTTGCGGATCGGGGCGGCGCCTACATGAGCTGGGACGAGCTGCGCCGCGCCGCCAGGGACGGGTTCACCATCGGAGCTAAAATCGATGCCGACGTGGACGAGGACTCCTCTGTCAAGATGCTGGCCGCGGTCAACGAGGCGCTGGTCCGCATCCAGGCCGAGATCGGCGTGGCGCCGACGCTGTTTTCGTACACGGACGGGATTTCGACTCCTTCCACGCGCGATCTGGTCAGGAGCCGCGGCTTCCACGCCGCTTTCGCAATGCAGTCGGGGCCGGCGTCGAACAAGGACGACCGTTTCGTTCTGCCGCGTTTCTCCATGACCGAAGCCTACGGCACTACGGAAAGGTTCCGCGCTGCCGCGCTGTCGATACCCTTCGACGTCGCCGATGTGCTCCCCGAGGATCCGACGATCACGGGCGCGAACCCGCCGCAGATCGGCTTCACCGTCCTGTCGGACGACGTCGACATGGCGACGGTCGCTTGTTTCATCGAGGATCAGGGGAAGGCGCCGCTCGATATACTGGGCAACCGCGTCGAGTTGCGCCCGCAAACGAGGTTCGAGGAAGACGACACCACGCGAGTAAACTGCACCGCGCCGGGTCATGGCGAGAATGCCGGGCGCTGGCACTGGCTGGGCTACGATTTCTTCGTGCCCGCGGTGCCGTGACGGCTACGCCGTGACGGCTAACGGTTACGCTACGGCGCGAACCTCGACGACCTCGGGAATGTAATGCCGCAGCATGTTCTCGATCCCCATCTTCAGCGTCGCGGTCGAACTGGGGCAACCTGAACACGCGCCCTGCATGTGCAGGTAAACGACGCCGTTCTCGAACCCCTGGTAGACGATGTCGCCGCCATCCTGAGCGACGGCGGGCCGGACGCGCGTGTCAAGCAGCTGCTTGATCTGCGCGATTACCGGGCTTTCCGGGGCCGATGCGTCTACCGTGTCCTCGGGTTCGCCATCACCGGTGGCCGGCAACCCGGAAGTGAAATGGTCCATGATCGCACCGAGCAGGGAGGGTTTGAGGACATCCCAGTCGCGCTCCGCTGTCTTGGTCACGCTGATGAAATCCTGACCCAGGAACACCCCGGAAACGCCCGACACGGAGAACAGCCGGGAGGCGAGCGGCGACCGTCCTGCTGAATTACTGTCCGTGAAGTTGGCGCTGCCGCTGGGGAGGACCGCGCGACCGGGCAGGAACTTCAGGGTCGCCGGGTTGGGCGTCGGCTCGGTCATAATGAACATGGAGCTTCTTTCGGAAATTGGAGGCGGTAGGCTGTATATTGCATGCGCGGTGCCGATAACAAGCCGGAGCGTTGCATCTCGCCACACCTCCTGAACGGGAGAGGCGGACACCATGCGCTATGCCAGCCTAAAATCCGACCAGCTGCCTCACGCCCCGCATCGTCACCGCCGCAATCGCGTTTGCGCGTTCGGTGCCGCGGGCCATGATCCGGTCCAGCTCGTCGGGACTGGCGAGCAGCCGGTTCAGCCTGCCGGTGATCGGTCCTATGGCGGAGACGGTCAGGTCCGCCAATTCGCTCTTGAAAGTCGAAAAGTCCGAACCGGCGAACTGATTGATCACGTCCTCGCGCGTCGTATCGGACAGCGCGCTGTAGATCGTGATCAGGTTCAGCGCCTCGGGACGGTCCTCCAGCTCCCCGACCGTGCCGGGCAGCGTCCCCGAGTCGGTTTTCCGCCTTGCGAATCTTCTGCGCGATCGTGTCCGTGTCGTCCGTCAGGTTGATCCGGCTCCAGTCCGACGGGTCGGACTTGCTCATCTTCCTCGTGCCGTCGCGCAGGTTCATGATCCGCGCGCCTTGGCTGACCATCATCGGCTCGGGCGCGGGAAAGAACTCGGTCCCGTAGCGGCGATTGAACGCTTGCGCCATGTCGCGCATCAGCTCGACGTGCTGCTTCTGGTCGTCGCCCACCGGCACGTGCGTCCCCTTGTACAGCAGCACGTCCGCCGCCATCAGCACGGGGTAGGAATATACGCCCCAGCCCGCGTTTTCCCTGTTCTTGCCGGCAATGTCCTTGAACTGCGTCATTCGGTTCAGCCAGCCGAGCGGCGTCGAGCACCCGAGGATCCATGCCAGTTCGGCATGCGCCGGCACGGTTGACTGGGCGAAGATGATCGATTTTTCCGGATCAATGCCCGCCGCGACGTAGCTCGCCACCAGCTCGCGCACGGCGGCGCGCATCTGCGCCGGGTCCTGCGGCACGGTGATCGCGTGCAGGTCCGCGACGAAAAACAGACTGTTCTGGAGATCCTGCAACTCCACCCAGTTGCGCAGCGCACCGATGTAGTTGCCGATGTTCAGGCTGTTGGTTGGCTTAATGGCGGAGACGATCAGGGACATGACACACGAATAACCCGCTGGACCGGGACTGGCAATCCGGCGCTGGCCGTCAAGCCGGCGAGCGGCGACGTCGCAGGATCTGCCTCATCTCGTTGATGCTGAATACGCCTTGCAACGCGGCCGTTCCGAAATAGAAGCCAGCCCCTGCGCCGACAAGCACGGCGAGCGCAATGCAGCGCTGCCAGGCAGGTCCGCTCCACCACGGCCCGAATGCCTGGTCGAGGCCGGTCAGCACCGCCGCCATGATCGCAGCGGACACGAGCAGCCGCGGAACGGCGAACCGCAAGCGCGGTCCCATACCCAGAAGACCATCCCGGTTCAGCCTGCGCGCCAGCAGGAACACGTTCAGCCACGCCGTCAGCCCTGTCGCCAGCGCGATGCCGACAAAGCTGAGCCAGTGGATCAGCGACAGAGCGAGCAAGGTGTTCGCGACGATGGTGATCGTGCTGTAGCGCACCGGCGTGCGCGTATCCTGCCGCGCGAAGAAGCTGACGGACAGAATACGCGTCAGGATGTAGGCCGGAATGCCGAGCGAATACGCCGCCAGCGCGCGCGCTGCGTTGACCGCGTCGGTTTCGCCGAACACGCCGTGCATGAACAGCGCCTTCATGATCGGCTGCGCCGCTGCCATTAGCGCAACCGCCGCCGGAAGCGCAAGCAGCAGGCTGGCCTCGATCGCGCGAGCCGTGTCGCTTTTCAATTCATCGATCCGCCCGGCCCTGGCATGACGCGACAGCAACGGCAGCAGTGCCGTGCCCACCGCGATCCCGACCACTCCCAAGGGCAACTGATTCAGCCGATCGGCGTAGTAAAGGTAAGAAATCGAGCCTTCGGGCAGGTACGAGGCGATGACTGAGTCGACATAGGCATTGAGCTGCGCCGCCCCACCGCC
>CBDAQV010000002.1:0-28037 GCA_965199265.1 Alphaproteobacteria bacterium
TCGGCGAACGGCGACGACCTGCTGATCGACGTGCTGGGCACGACCGAGCAGGTGGACGTGGCCAACTGGTTCGCCAGCGGCGACGCCTACGCCCAGGTCGCCACCATCCTCGCCAGCGACGGCACGCTGGCCAACGCGCAGGTGCAAGCGTGAGTGCATGATAAAGGTTGCATCTTTCTGAACAAGCCGTACAAGCAAAGCAAGAGGTTGCCGTGAAGACAATCCATTTCGTCCGCGTACTGGCAGCGTTCCTCATGATCGGAACAGCGACACCCTCCCTCGGGGCCGACGAACTGCCTAAGGGAACGCTGGAACTGGAGCTGCCCGACGACACGACGGCGGTCGCGTGGTCGCTGGATGGGTCGAAGCTGGCGGCGCTCAGCCACGATGGCTACCACACGACCGTGTGGGACGCGGCGGGAAACAAGCTGACCGACATCGAGCGGCCCGCCTTTGATGGACCGGAGCTTGGGGCGTTCCTTGGCTTCGTGCGCGAGAACGGGAAGGATCTGGTCGTGACCTTCCCGGCTTACCATCAGCCGTCTGATGCGAGCGATGCGCTAAACCTTTGGAACGCCGATACTGGTCAGAAGGTCAAGGCCATTCCCGGCCCCGGTCCTTTGGAAGGTCACTCGATCGTCAACTGGCGATGGTTCTTTGTTTCCGCTAACGGCCAATACGTCGCGTTTCTTGATGATTCTGACGTATTGATCTATTCATTTCCTGATCAAGAATTCACGCACCGAACTGAGGTCGGCCAAGCTAAATTAAAAGAAGCAACCGAAACCGTAACATTTTCATCAGATGGACGCTTGCTTGCGGTTGGCCTTGCAGGGGGCGGAGTAGCGTTGGTTGATGTTAAATCCGGTCATTTACTTCGTACTTTAAATCCTGAGTCGATTCCCACAAATATAAATCAAGCGATAGTTCTCTCTCTGGCGTTCAGTTTCGACGGCAAGAGCATTGCTGTCGGAGCCGATACCGGGCTGATGTGGAACGATCCCAAGACACACAAGCTTGTGCCGGTCATGGTTGCCGATCCGGTGCGGGTCTGGAGCGTGGCCGATGGACACGAACTCACGTCGTACAAGGGGCAGATCCGTCCGGTGCGGAGCCTGCAATGGTCGCCGCGTCACGACCTGATTGCGTTCACAGGCGCGGACAACACCGTGCATTTGTGGAACCCCGACCTGCCACAAGATCGGGAAACCGTGTACCACCTGCGCCACGCCGTGATGGCGCTCGCCTACTCACCTGACGGAACGCGCCTTGCCGTATGCAACGGCGACCACGTGACCGTCCTTCAAGTCCCTTCCGAACATCAGGACAACAAACAATGACTCTCGCCGTCAACGGAGCCAGCAACACCAATCTGACCCCAAGTGAAAGCGAGCGGATGACAGCCATTGCATTTTCCTGAACATCTCTTACAAGCACAACAAAGCAAAGAGGTTGCCGTGAAGACAATCCATTTCGCCTGCGTACTGGCAGCGTTCCTCATGATTGGAACAGCGACACCGTGCCGTGCCGCCGACGAACTGCCAAAGGGAACGCTGGAACTGGAGCTGCCGGACGACACGACGGCGGTCGCGTGGTCGCTGGACGGGTCGAAGCTGGCGGCGCTCAGCCACGATGGCTACCACACGACCGTGTGGGACGCGGCGGGAAACAAGCTTACCGACATCGAGCGACCTGCCTTTGCCGGGCCGGAGCTTGGGCCATTTCTTGGCTTTGTACGAAAGAACGGCAAGGATTTGGTGGTTACGTTTCCGGCTTACCATCAGCCATCCGACGCACTGGATGCGCTAAACCTCTGGAACGCCGATACTGGTCAGAAATTTGGGTCCATTGCCGGACCTGGGCCGTTGAAAGGTCGTTCCATTGTTAACTGGCGATGGTTTTTTCTGTCACATACTAGCCAGTTCATTGCATCTGTTGACGACTCCGATATTTTAGTTTATTCAATACCCGATAAAAGATACGTTTATCGCGTAACAGTTGGTCAAACTAAAATTAGAGAAGCCACATTAACAGCTGCGTTCTCTCCCGATGATAAGTTCTTAGCGGCAGGACTTACAGGTGGTGGAGTGGCGTTAGTCGATATGGGTACAGGAACACTAATTCGAGTTCTGGATTCTAAACTCGTCTCAGCTCAGATGGATCAACCTATGATCCTTTCTGTTAATTTTAGTCCTGATGGTAGAAAAGTTGCCGTAGGATCGGCTTCCGGACTAATGTGGAACAATCCCAAAACACATAAACTAGAGCCTGTGATGGTCGCCGATCCAGTGCGGGTCTGGAGCGTGGCCGATGGACATGAGATCGCATCCTACAAGGGGCAGATCCGTCCGGTGCGAAGCCTGCAATGGTCGCCGCGTCACGACCTGATTGCGTTCACAGGCGCGGACAACACCGTGCATTTGTGGAACCCCGACCTGCCCCAAGATCGGGAAACCGTGTACCACCTGCGCCACGCCGTGATGGCGCTCGCCTACTCACCTGACGGAACGCGCCTTGCCGTGTGCAACGGCGACCACGTGACCGTCCTTCCAGTCCCTTCCGAACATCAGGACAACAAACAATGACTCTCGCCGTCAACGGAGCCAGCAATACCAATCTGACCGACTTCTACGACGCCTCCGTAGCGGTGGGTTTGGCCGCCGTTCCGGCCGGTTTCACGTTGCTGTACGCGTCCAACCAATTCGATCCGAATCCGGCTCAGGACACAACGGACGGATTTTATGCCGAAGCTTTCGTGAATGCGTCCGGGCAGGTGCTTTTCGCTTTCAGGGGAACGTATCCCAACCCCACCGATACTTATGGATTGGGCACTCTCAAAGACGATGCCCAGATCATGCTCGACAAGAACCCACCTAACTTTACGGATGCTGTTAACTTTGTAAGTCGCGTTCTTACTCAGGCAACTAACCTTAACAATACCGCACAAGGACAAAGCCAACCACAGCCGTATAATTTGAGCACAATCTATCTGACCGGTCATTCTTTGGGCGGTGCGGAAGCAGAGGATGTGGCCAACCAAGTGGCTTTAAAAAATCCAAATTTAGATAATTTTACCTTCGACGGCGTAACGTTCGGGGCGCCGGGGTTGCCGCAGAACGCTTCGGCCAGCCCGTCCAACACGTTCCTCGACTATGTCGACAACGGCGACCCGGTCGCCAACTATGCCTCGGACACGGCGGCGGGCAAGGCGGGCTACGCGCCGGCGGACATGTACCATTTCGGCACGGTGGTGACCACGGGATCGGGGCCGCTGTTCTATGCCAATCCCGGCAAGGCGCTGGCGCAGATCGTCGGCTCCGCCGGGATCGGGATGTACGCGCACAGCGTGGTCGAGTCCGCGCTGGTGCTCTCGATCCTCGGGACCGAGACCGGGCTCAGCCACATGCTCAACCATTACGGGACGGATTTGAACCTGCAGTCGAACCCGGCGCAGAAAGCCTCGCTGGACGCGGTCGACCCGCTGGTCATCATGGAAGCGCTCGACGGCACGCTGGGCACGGCCGGGCAGCAGGACCTCGCGGCCGCCAGCCTGTCCGGCGACGGCACGACCCTGACCTCGCCGAACTTCACGATCGCACTCAACGTGTCGGCCAACACGCTGACGGTCACGCAGAACCAGGCGGTTACGTATAACGGCACGAGCTTCGCCGCCAGCGGCGATCCGATCACGTTCGCCTACGATCCGGCGACGTTCAACGTCACCAGCGCGAGCTGGAGCGACCCGAACAGCGGGGAAACCGTCGTCGCCACGATCAGCCCCAGCCTGCAGACCGTCACGCAGATCGCGATCGGCAATGCCGGCAGCGGCTCGGTCGTCGACAATTTGGTCGAGGTGGGGCAAGTGACGGTTGGCGGCCAAACGCCGAGCACGACCGGGATCAACGACATCGCCTACGACTACTCGGGAAACAACGGCACCGGCACCCTGGTCCAGACGGTGATCGACTTCTCCTCGGGCGGGTCGGAGGTGGTGGCGCCCGACCTGCCGATCGACCTGCCCGGCCTGACGCTGTCCGGCGGGGCCAGCGCGGCGGGGACGTACACGGTGGGCTCTGCCGGGGCGACGCTGGCGCAGGTCGCGGCGGAGCTGGGGATGCCCGCCTCGCTGCTGGACGCGCTCAACCCTTCGCTGGGCGCAACCGCGACGCTGGCGTCCGGCACGGCGGTGACGCTGTACAGCCAGACCGGCTGGGCGCAGTCCAGCGCCACGCTGAACACCCAGGCCGCCAACGGCACGGACCTGACCCGCTTCAGCGGCAGCGCCGCCGCCGGACCCAGCTTCGTCTACGACCTGGCCAACTCCAGGGAGCTGGTGTCCGCCTCCGGCCCGAACGGCGACACGATGTACATCGAGGACGAGGGCACGCTGGTCGGCGTCCTGCCCGCCGGGTGGCTGGCCAGCGCCACCACGCCGCAGGGGCTGCCCGGACCCGTCACCTTCACCGGCACGAACGGCCAGTCGGTCACCTATGCGCCGGGATCGAGCGGCGGGCAGGAAATCGTGAACGGCAATACCGTCTCCGGCGCGGTGACCGTCGACCCCTCCGCCACAGGCTCCGGCGTCACGGTGTCCGACAGCGCGGGCTCGGGGACGATCACCTTCGACGACGCGGCGTCGGGTACGGGCGATCCGGACTTCTGGACGGTCGGCTCTGGCACGGACACGGCGACGCTGCAGGCGGGCACTGCCGTGGTGGACTTCACCGGCGGGCAGAGCCAGTACGCGGTGTCGTACACCGCCTCCTCGCAAACCCTGGCGGTGACCGACAGCGTGGCCGGGCGCAACGGCGCCAAGACACTCACGGCCGCGGGCGGCACTGCTTCCCTGTTCTTCGCGCAAGGCACCTCCAGCGCCAGCGAAATCGTGCTGGGCACGAAGACGGGAAGCGACGACGCAACGACCAAGGGCGCGCTGTTCTCCGAAGGGGCGCTGATGCCGGTGACGGTGGACGGTCAGCTGACCGACGAGCTGACCGACACGGCGGCCGGCTCTGGGTACATCATCGGCGCGACCAGCGGCGAGACCGACGACATCGCCAACGGCAGCACGGCCAGCAACGCGCCCTCGGGCACGATCGCGTTCGCGGACGAGCCCATGCCGGTGACCGAGAGCCACAGCCAGCTGTGGCTGACCAAGTCGGCGAACGGCGACGACCTGCTGATCGACGTGCTGGGCACGACCGAGCAGGTGGACGTGGCCAACTGGTTCGCCAGCGGCGACGCCTACGCCCAGGTCGCCACCATCCTCGCCAGCGACGGCACGCTGGCGAACGCGCAGGTCGCGGGGCTGGTCAGCGCCATGGCGGCGTAAAAAGTAATTGCATTAGGATGTACATATGCTACACCGCGTTCAACTAAGAAGGTTGCCGTGAAGCTGATCCGTTTTCTCCTGCCGGTTTTGCTGTGGAGCGTAACGCCTGTTCACGCGGAAAGCGATGACGGCCCGCAGCGCCCAACTACACGGCTGGATCTGACGCCGGGCGCCGTCACGATCTGCCAGATGGGTCCGATCACCCTGCGCGTACCAAACGAGTACCGACCCGCCTGCTATGCCGCGAAAGAGCCGGGCGGCGAAGCGGGCCTGATGTTCTGGGCCATGCTGCCGAATCTCAGCCCCCTCACCGACCTACACTACAACGCTTTTGACAACCCGAACAAGCACGATCAGGTATACGCAAGCATTAGCTACGATTTTGGTCCGTTACCCGGGCCGAAGCTGCTGAAAGTATACAAGGACAATATTATTAAGGGTCAGATACCGAAAAAGGTTGGACAATATGAAACGCATGTGACAACTCTGTCTTATTACAGATTGCTATTCTTAAATAAAAATTCAGCTCCTCATTTCTTTGATTGTATCGATCCAGAAGATCCGGCTTTGAAGGGTTCTAGAACCGAATGCGAGGTTATAGACGACCTGAACGCAGATATCATAGACGAAGAACATCACAGGTTTACGATTCGATACACGCTCTCCGGAGATTACGTCGAATCTATTCCTCATATAGACGCGATGATGAAAGCCCTCATTTCGAGTTTCGAACAGCTTACCGACAAAAACAAACCGTAACGATCCAGGGAAACAACCATGGCCACAGCCTTCACGCAAACGATGCTCACCGCTATGTCGCAGGCGATCAACAAATTGAACTCCGACATAGCCGCCGGAGCCAGCGGGTCGACGCTCATCGCCGACGTGGTAGCCTACTACAACCTGCAAACCAGCGTGCGCGGCTACGCCTCTGAAGCGGCCGAAGTCGCGGCAAACATAAACTACAACGGTAACGTCGCGAACCAGAACGTCGAGAACTACGTCAACAGCGTCGGCGGAAACTGGGCCGCAACGCAAGTTACTTTGGCAACCAACTTAGCCAATGCCGACTTTAAGCTAATTCAAGGAAATGGAAACACCATTCCCACATTGTTTGATCTCGATCAGGAACACCTGAACGTGTTCGCCAACATTCCAATCTCCGGCACGAGCCTGACAGTTATCCCAATCACCTACTGGAGCGGCACGCCGTTCGCGTATGAGAACCAGAACTGGCTGGGAACCGTCGCCACCTCTTCCGAGCTGTCCGGGGCCAGCCAGGCCTCGCTGTTCAGCCAGGAGTCCACCTCGCAGATCGCCGCCTCGTTCTTCCAGCTGCTCTACGCGGTCGGGCAGGCCGAGGTCAACTTCGACGACGTGCAGGACTGGACATCGCTCCAGGAAGCCATGGCCGACCAGGTCGTGGCCGTCAATTTCCTGAACTATGTCGCCGCGAACGACCCCGCCCTGGCGTCGGCCCTTCTGGGCGGCGCGGTCACCATGGGCAAGAACGGCCTTTCCGGTTTCATCAAGATCAGCGAGACCCAGCTGCAGCAGACGCTCTACCCGCAACAATCGGCACAGTTGGTTCCGATTTCGCTGACCCTCAACGAGGACTCTTCCGGCAACTTCCAGTCCCTGACGACGGACAACAACGGCGGAACCTCCACCGTCACCACCTACCTGGCGAACGGCCTGCTGAGCAGCGCGCCGTTCGCGGTCCAGGATGATTACTCGTCCGCCGACGGCACCGGCAGCCTGGTCCAGACGGTGATCGACTTCTCCTCGGGCGGGTCGGAGGTGGTGGCGCCCGACCTGCCGATCGACCTGCCCGGCCTGACGCTGTCCGGCGGGGCCAGCGCGGCGGGGACGTACACGGTGGGCTCTGGCGGGGCGACGCTGGCGCAGGTCGCGGCGGAGCTGGGGATGCCCGCCTCGCTGCTGGACGCGCTCAACCCTTCGCTGGGCGCAACCGCGACGCTGGCGTCCGGCACGGCGGTGACGCTGTACAGCCAGACCGGCTGGGCGCAGTCCAGCGCCACGCTGAACACCCAGGCCGCCAACGGCACGGACCTGACCCGCTTCAGCGGCAGCGCCGCCGCCGGACCCAGCTTCGTCTACGACCTGGCCAACTCCAGGGAGCTGGTGTCCGCCTCCGGCCCGAACGGCGACACGATGTACATCGAGGACGAGGGCACGCTGGTCGGCGTCCTGCCCGCCGGGTGGCTGGCCAGCGCCACCACGCCGCAGGGGCTGCCCGGACCCGTCACCTTCACCGGCACGAACGGCCAGTCGGTCACCTATGCGCCGGGATCGAGCGGCGGGCAGGAAATCGTGAACGGCAATACCGTCTCCGGCGCGGTGACCGTCGACCCCTCCGCCACAGGCTCCGGCGTCACGGTGTCCGACAGCGCGGGCTCGGGGACGATCACCTTCGACGACGCGGCGTCGGGTACGGGCGATCCGGACTTCTGGACGGTCGGCTCTGGCACGGACACGGCGACGCTGCAGGCGGGCACTGCCGTGGTGGACTTCACCGGCGGGCAGAGCCAGTACGCGGTGTCGTACACCGCGTCCTCGCAAACCCTGGCGGTGACGGACGGCGTCGCGGGCCGCAACGGCGCCAAGACACTCACGGCCGCGGGCGGCACTGCTTCCCTGTTCTTCGCGCAAGGCACCTCCAGCGCCAGCGAGGTCGTGCTGGGCACGAAGACGGAAAGCGACGACGCAACGACCAAGGGCGCGCTGTTCTCCGAAGGGGCGCTGCTGCCGGTGACGGTGGACGGGCACCTGACCGACAACTTGACCGACACGGCGGCCGGCTCTGCCTACATCATCGGCGCGACGAATGGCGAGACCGACGACATCGCCAACGGCAGCACGGCCAGCAACGCGCCCTCGGGCACGATCGCGTTCGCGGACGAGCCCATGCCGGTGACCGAGAGCCACAGCCAGCTGTGGCTGACCAAGTCGGCGAACGGCGACGACCTGCTGATCGACGTGCTGGGCACGACCGAGCAGGTGGACGTGGCCAACTGGTTCGCCAGCGGCGACGCCTACGCGCAGGTCGCCACCATCCTCGCCAGCGACGGCACGCTGGCGAACGCGCAGGTCGCGGGGCTGGTCAGCGCCATGGCGCAGTACAGCGCGGCCAACCCCGGCTTCAACCCGCAAACGGCGACGGCGCTGCCGGCGGACACGCAGCTGCAGGCGGCCGAGACCGCGGCGTGGAGCCTGGCCCGGTACCTCGGCACGGCGCAGACCACCGTCGCCTTGTCCGCAGGCGAGCGCGGCGAACAGCTGTACGGGCTGAACACCGGGCCCGCTGCCGACACTCTGGCCTTCACCGGCGCGGCGAACGGGTTGGTTCAGCTGGGCACGGCGGCGGGCCGGGTGGCGGATCTGGAAGGGCTGGACGCCTCCGGCGACCTGGTGGTCGCGACGCCGTCGGGCGGGGAGGTCGCGGGCCAGGGGCCGGGCGCGGGCTACGGCTTCGTCGCCGCGGTGGACACGACCGGAACCGGCCAGGCCGGCCTGCTGTGGGAGAACACGGCCACCGGCGCGCTGGAACTGTCGCTGGCGACGGGCTCGGGCTATGCGGCGCCGGTCGCGATCGGCTCGATCCCGGCCGGCTACACGCTGCTGAGCGCCGACAACGCCGGCATCGGCAAGCCGGCCGAGACGATCTGGACCAAGGGCGGAACCAGCCTGATCTACCTGCAGATTTCCGGGACAAGCGCCTATGAGTCGCCGCTCTCCTACCAGGGCAGCGCCTATGACACGCAAAGCGACGGCAGCTCGAACGTCGGCGACGGCTACACCAACCAGATCTTCGCCGGCGACCTGAACGGCGACGGCCATTCCGACATCGTGTTCACCTTCGTCAATAGCAGCAACCAGCTGAACTTCGTCATGTACGAGATGAACGGCAGCACGATCGTTGCCTCCTCCTACCTGTACCAGCCGAACGGCTCGACCGAGGACACCAGCTACGCCAACGAAGGCCTGTCGTCCGCGTGGAGCGTGGAGACCGTTCTCGACCTGAACGGGGACGGTTACTCGGACATCATGCTGCGCGACACCGCGTCGGGCGAGGTGATGGGCTGGTTCATGGGCCAGGGCACCTACGGCGAGTGGGAGCAGCTCGCCACGGCGGACGCCAGCGTGGGCGGCAACTGGCAGCTGGAGAACAAGGCCGGCGACAATGCGCACATCCATGCGCCGGGCGCGAAGGGCCAGGATCTTATCTTCCTCAATCCAACGACCGACGCGGTCTATGACGTCAGCTTCACCACCGCGGGCGGGGAAAGCACCGTCCAGCTGGGAACGATCGCCTCGACACAGCACTATGTCGGCGCCGCCGACCTGAACGGCGATGGCGTGGCCGATCTGGTCTGGCAGGATACCGGCACGCACCAAGTGACGATCTGGTGGAGCGGGCTGCAGTCGAATGCCACCACCTTGTCGCTGTCGACCACGCTGAGCAGCGTCGCCGCGCTGGCCGACGTGCTGAGCGCGACCACCCTCTCCTACGATCCCGTTTCAAGCGCCCCCGTCGTGGGCACGTCGCTGGTCGGCGTCGATGCGGCGGGCGACATCACCAGCTCGTCGCTGACGGGCACCGCCACGACGGTGACGGGACCGGGCGGGTCGGGCGACACGTGGCATCTGGTGACCGCGGTGGACACCAACGGCGACGGCGCCCCGGACCTGCTGCTGGAGGATACGCACGGTTACCTGGATCTCGCCACATCCACCAGCACGGGATACTCGATGCCGGTGTCGTTAGGCCAGATCTCCTCCAACTGGGGCCTGCTGTTCGCCGATCCGGCGACGACTGCCGGACCCGCGCAGCTGATCTGGGACTACGGCGGCGACGACCTGATGTCCATGTCGATCAGCGGCGTCACCATGACGACCTCCGCCCTGACCTACAACTCCGGCGCCAGCGTGCAAGCCCTGCCGGAGAACGACACGGTCGGACAGTCGAACTGCGCCTTCTACGGCGGCGATCTTAATGGCGATGGGCATACGGACATCATCTTCGATTTCGCGGGCACGGATGCGCCTCAGATCGTCGAGTACGAGATGATCGGGAACGAGGATGTCTCGACGGCTTACCTCGAGCAGCCGAACGGCACGCCGGACAACGGCAGCACCAACGAGACGATGACATCGGGCGACGCCATACTCCGGGTCCTGGATGTAAACGGCGACGGCAAGGCCGATATCGTCCTGCGCGACTCCTCCAGCGGCACCGTCTGGTTCATGGGCGCCGGCAGCCAGGGGCAGCTGGAACAGGCGACCTCCGGCGGCCTTGCAACCGCCAGTTCGTGGACCCTGCTGAACAAGCAGGGAGACAACACGCACATCTTCGGCAACGGCCAGGACCTGATCTGGTTCAACACGAGCACGTCGGGCAGCCTGGAACAGCAGGTCATGGACTACAGCTTCAGCGGGTCCGGGTACGAGACGACGCATATCCTGAGCACGGCAGCGATCCCGAACGAGCTATACATCGGAGCGGCTGACCTCAATAACGACGGCATCTCGGATCTGGTGTTTCAGAACGTCACCACGGATGTCGTTTACATCTGGTGGTCCGGGCTCGAGGCGAACCAGACCTCGATACAGCTATCGAGCGCGATCACGAGTGTCGTGGAAGCCGTGTTGAGGGAGGCGTTTGCCAGCTCAGTCACCCTGCAAGGCGTGCTCCAAGGCCAGGTGCCCACGATCCAGACGACCGGTCTCACCACCCTCGACGAAAGCACGCTGGTTGGAACTCAGACGATCGATCTGCGCAGTTCATCCTTCGTCGATGCAATCGCCAACAACGCCGGCGACACGCTGTACGCGAACGCCTCGGGCGGGACACTCACCGGCGGCACGGGCAGCGACACGTTCACCGGCGGCGCCGGAAACGACACGTTCATCGGCAGCGGAGGTACTAACACCATGACAGGCGGCGGCGGAGCCGATACCTACCAGGTCAGCGCAAATGACGTCGCCGACACGATCACCAACGGCGTGAGCACATCCAACACGGCGGCGGGACAGATCGATTTCCTGGGCAGCACGGACCAGAACCTGTGGTTCGCGCAGCAGGGCAACAACCTCGTGATCGACAAGCTCGGCACCATGCAGCAAACGGTCGTCAAGAACTGGTTCACCAGCGGCGACGCCTACGCGCAGACCAGCAAGATCGTCGACTCCGCCGGCCTGAAACTGGACACCGCGGTGCAGAACCTGATGCAGGCCATGGCGACGTTCTCGGCCAACAACTCCGGCTTCAACCCGCAGACCACGACCGACACCACGCTGACCAACAGCAGCTACTACGGAACGCTCACCAGCACCGTCGCAAGCTCGTGGCACAGCTGATCTGCTCGTATAAGTCGATTGGTCATTGAAACACACATGCGACTCTAGCAGAACAACCCCATGAAGGTTGCGCAGATCATGAACGGAGCCCGGGTGATCAGCCCGGGCAGAAAAGAGTACCACCCTAAGATCAGCATCGTCACACCGACGTTCTGCCGCAACGCCGAAGGATTACTGACAGCGTGCCTTGAGTCTGCCGTGATGCACTGTCCCGCCTTCGCATGGATAATCTAAACATCAAGCGTCGAGCGTGATCCACGCCGGGGCGTGATCGCTGGCCCCGTCCCCGCCGCGCACGTCCCTGTCCACGCCTCCGCTCCTCAGGCGCGCGGCGATGTCCGGGCTGAGCAGAAGATGGTCCAGGCGCATGCCTTTGTTCTGCGGCCAGTGCTCCCGGAAGTAATCCCAGAAGGTATACACAGGCTCGTCGGGGTGTGACATGCGCAGGGCGTCGGTCCAGCCCTGATCCAGCAGCCGGCGGTAGGCGGCGCGGGGCTGCGGCTGAAACAGGGCGTTGCTCTTGTAGGAGTTCGGAGAGTACACGTCGAGGGGCAGATCGGTCGGGCAGACATTGTAGTCGCCCGCCAGCACGACCGGCACCCGCGCGGCGAGCAGTTCGGCCGCGTGCGTGATCAACCGCTCGAACCAGGACAGCTTGTAGTCGAACTTGGGACCGGGCTGCGGGTTTCCGTTCGGCAGGTACAGGCACGCGATCAGGATACCGTTCACGGCGGCTTCGATGTACCGCGCCTGGTCGTCTTTTGCATTGCCCGGCAGCCTGCGGCGGGTCAATACGGGCGTCGCGCCTTTCGCCAGGATTGCCACGCCGTTCCAGCTGCGCTGACCCTGCCACACGGCGTCATAACCGGCGTCTCTGATTGCCTCGGTCGGAAAATCCGCACCCTCGCATTTGAGCTCCTGCAGGCAGGCGACGTCCGGCTGGGCTTCATCCAACCACGCCAGCAGATTTTCCAGGCGCTTGTTGACGTTGTTGATGTTGAACGTGGCGATTTTCATGGCGAGCTGATCGCCTCGAGGCCGAGGTCAAGCTGGTCGGTTTCATGATTGAAGCTGGACACGCTTACCCCTAACAGGCGGACGGGTAGTTTCAGCGGAAATACCGAACGCGCCAGCTCCTTGCTAAGCCGGTGCAGCTCGGCTTGAGTATCGATGGCAGAAGGCGTGGTTCTGCTGCGCGTTACCTGTGAAAAATCCGCGTACTTGATCTTGACGGTAACGGTTCGGCCGAACGAGTTCGCCTTTTGGCACCAGTCCCAGACCTCGTCCGCCATGGCGACAATCCCGGCTTCCACGGCGGGCAGATCGGTAAGGTCCTGCGCGAACGTCGTTTCAGAACCGGATGATTTGCGAACGCGGTCGGCGTGGACCGGGCGATGATCCTCGCCGCGCGACACATGGTAGAACCAGCCAGCCTGCTTGCCGAAATGCTGCTCGAGGAACGCCATCGGTTTGTCCCGCAGATCGCGTCCGTTGAGTATGCCAAGGTCGTTCATCTTCCGGGCCGTGACCGGCCCGACGCCATGAAACCTGCCGACTTCCAGCGCGGCGATAAACGCCTCGCCCTTGCCGGGCGGGACAAGAAACTGGCCGTTCGGCTTGCGATGGTCGGACGCCAGCTTGGCCAGGAACTTGTTGTAGGAAATGCCCGCGGACGCCGTCAGGCCTGTCTGCGCGAAGATGCGGTCCCTGATCTCCCGCGCCGTGGCGGTGGCCGTTGGCAGGCCGCGGACATTCCCGGTGACGTCCAGGTAGGCCTCGTCCAGCGACAGCGGTTCTATCAACGACGTATAATCGGCGAAGATGCGCCTGATCTCGTGCGAGATGGACCGGTAAACCTCGAACCGGTGCGGCACGAAAACCAGCGAAGGACATTTTTTCAGGGCGGTCACCGACGCCATGGCGGACCTGACGCCGAACTTCCTGGCCTCGTAGCTGGCCGCCGCCACGACGCCCCGGCTGCGCGCGGACCCGACCGCGACCGGCTTGCCGCGCAGGTCAGGATTGTCGCGCTGCTCGACCGAGGCGTAGAAAGCGTCCATGTCGATGTGAATGATTTTTCGCAAACGCAACGACCGCTAGTTACCGTGGTCGAACAGGGTTTTTTGCGCCGGCGGCACTGCGATGGGTTCAGCCAGGTCCGGCCCCTCGGCCCTGACCGAGTTCACCGTGGGAGATACGGGATAGCAGATGAAGTCAGGCAGGTCACTGAGCCGCACTAGCGTGCGGGCGTCGCTAACATTACCCTCGAGATAGGCCGGCCAGTCCCGCCGATCGATGATCAGCGGCGCGCGGCCGTGGATCGGTTTGACGAGCGCTCCAGGCTCGACCGTCAGCTCGACATAGGTCAGCAACGGCGTCTCCGTTTCGGGATTTCGCCACTCCGACCACACGCCCGCCATGGCGAATATTTCGCCATCCGCACGCCGGAAGGCAAAGGGTTGCTTCCTGCCGTCGACGATGGCCCATTCATAGAAACCATCGCACGGCACCAGGCATCTGCGCTTGGCGAATACGTCCGATTTGGAAAGGCTTTCGGCCCGCGCGTTATAGAAAGGCGGACGCCCCTTGAGGGATTTGACCTTGTCGTCGCGGTAATCCCATGTGGCCAGTTCCAGGCGGCGCCCGCCATCCGGGCCAAGACGCACGATCGGTTGCCGGTCGGTGATGGCGACATTCCAGCGCGGCGGAAAGTTCGGGACCGGCCCGTGCCTGATCGAGAAATCCTGCCGGACCTTCTGCACGTCCGAATACATCATCTTGCGGGCGCACATGATCTACAATCCCTTCCGCTGAAGCCTAGGCTCCCTACGTCCGCATCGCGAGCATGTCAGGCGCTTCGTCACCCTGTCCATGCGCTCATACTCCTCCAGCCTATGCTGCTGCATCAGGCGCGGGATGTAGAGTTCGGCTTCATGCCTGCATCCCGGACAGACCGCATGGAGCGTGAAGCGCTCGGGCTGGTGCCACGCCAGTAGAAACTCGTTGCTCATATCACTCCGAACCCGTTCCGCATGTCGCAGTTTCGATCGCGCTTGACTCAGTGACCGGCTCTCGTGTTCTTATTATGTTCTAAACCGGAAGGCAAGAACGATGGATCGAGAACAAACACTGGCAACCCTCAAACACCGCATCCGCGCGCTGGAAGGTCGAGCAAGAAATGATGCGCGGAGCGTTCGCTTCGGCATTGCCGCGCTGGATGCGGCGCTCGGACCTGCCGGATTGCCGCTGGCCTGTATCCACGAGATGTACGGCGACCGGGATGACACGACCCAGGCGGCCGGGTTTGTCGCCGCCATCCTGACTCTGCTGCCGGCCGGACCGGTTGTATGGGTCTCGGCCGAAGCCGTCTTGTACCTGCCCGGCCTGATGCCGTTCGGCATCGACTACGAGGATCTGTTGTTCGTGCCCCTGCGCAGGCCGAAGGACCGGCTTTGGGCAATGGAGGAAGCCCTGCGCTGGCCGGGGCTGAAAGCCGTGGTGGCCGAACTGGACAGCTTCGACCTAACTGCAACAAGGCGCTTGCAGCTGGCGGCGGAGGCTAGCGGCGTTACGGGCTTCATCATCGCGCTCCGTGAGCAAGGCCTGTCATCCGGTGTCACGCGCTGGAAAGCGTCGCCAGCACCGAATGATGGCTGGCATGTCGAATTGTTGCGCTGCCGTGGCGGGCGCACCGCAGCGTCGGTTGTACGCTGGCAGGATGGTTTCAGCGGCCAGCCCAATGCTGCCTTGCAGATGGTGGCCGTATGAACGCGCGTTATCTCTCGATCTGGATGCCACGCTTTACCTGCGACTGGCTCGACCGCCGCCAGCCGGGCCTGCGGCTTAAGCCGGTTGCCATCACCGCGAAGGAGAAAGGCGGTCTGGTGGTCAGCGGCTGCAATCATATGGGATTGCGCGCCGGCGTGACGGTCGGCATGAAGCTGGCGGACGCCCAAGCCCTGGAATCACGCCTGACCGCGATCGATGGTGATCCCGTACGCGACGCCAAGGCGCTGGACTCGCTGGCCGAGTGGTGCGAGCGGTTCACCCCGTTCGCCGCGATCGACCTGCCCGGCGGCCTCTTCCTCGACATCACTGGCTGCGCGCATCTGTTCGGCGGCGAACGTTCTTTGCTGACCCGTATCCTCGGCAGTTTGCAACGCATCGGGTATGAGGCTTACGCCGCCATCGCCGACACGCCGGGCGCCGCCTGGGCGGTCGCCCATTACGCTGCCAGCCCCGATCAGCCGGGCATTGTTGTTCCGCCGGTGCAGCAGTCCGAGGCACTGGCCGTCCTGCCAGTCGCGGCGCTGCGTATCCCGGGCGAAACGCAAACCGTCCTCGGCCGGCTCGGCCTGCGCCACATCGGCGATCTGTACCCCATGAAACGCTCGGCCCTGGCCAAGCGCTTCGGCACCGATCTACTGCTGCGCTTCGACCAGGCGTTGGGTCATGTCCCAGAACCGATCTCGCCGCGCCGGCCTGTTCGTCAGCATGCGGCAAAGGAGTTGTTCCCCGAGCCGATCGCCACGCGCGAAGCAATAGAGGCATCGATGCTGCGCCTGCTCGAGACGATCTGCTCGACGCTTGCCGAAAGCGGGCGCGGGGTGCGGATGCTGGAACTGTGCTGGTGGCGGGTCGATGGCGAGGTCGGACGGACAGAGATCGGGACCTCTTCCGCCTCGCGTGCACCGAAGCATTTGATGCGCCTGCTCGACGAGCGGCTGGATCATATGGATCCCGGCTTCGGCATTGAAGCACTGGCCGTACACGCCATCCGCACCGATATCGTTGTCACCCGGCAATCCGCGCTGGGTCACGAAGATCACGAGGCCAATCTCGCGGCATTGGTAGACCGTTTGTCGAGCCGTTTCGGGCGGGACGCCGCCCTGCGGTTTGCGCCGGCGGAAAGCTGGCTTCCTGAGCAGGCCGTTCGTATCGTGCCGGCTTTTGCCAAAATCAAAGCACGACCCTGGCCGAAGGATCGCATCCGTCCCTTGCGGCTTCTGCCACGACCCGAACCTGTCGAAGTCGTCGCCATGCTGCCCGATCAGCCACCCAGCCTCCTGCGCTGGAAAGGCGAGCCGCGCCGCATCGTACGCGCCGAAGGGCCTGAGCGGATCGAATCCGAGTGGTGGAAACCCAATGGATCAAAGGGAGAGCCGACGCGGGACTATTACCGTATCGAGGACCAGGATGGACGGCGCTATTGGCTGTACCGGTCCGGAACCTATGCGGGCGACACGCTGCCGCGATGGTACCTGCATGGGCTGTTCGCGTGAGCGATGTTTGCGTGACCTATGCCGAGCTTCAGGTCACAAGCAACTTCAGCTTCCTGCGCGGCGCCAGCCATGCGGAAGAACTGGTGCGGCAATCCGTGGCGCTGGGTATCAAGGCGATTGCCGTCACCGACCGCAACACGCTGGCCGGGGTGGTGCGGGCGCATGTCGCCGCGCGCGAGCAGCCGATCCGGCTGGTGATCGGCGCGCGGCTGGACCTCACCTGCGGTAACTCGCTGCTGTGCTGGCCGACGGATCGGGCTGCCTATGGTCGCTTGTCGCGGCTGCTCACAGTCGGCAAGACGGAGCGCGGTGCCCCGAAAGGGGAGTGCTGGATCGCTCTTCCCGACGTTCTGGCGCATGCCGAGGGGCAGCTGTTCGCGGCCATCCCGCCGGAGGTACTGACCGATGAGTTCACAAGGTTCCTGAATGACTGCCGCGCTGGATTGGGCGACGGGCTATTCCTTACGGCCTCGCATTATTATCGGGGCGACGATCGTGCCCGCGTGGGGCAACTGGCAACGCTGGACGTGCCCTTGGTCGCCACCAACGATGTGCATTACCACGTGCCGGAGCGCCGTCCGTTGCAGGATGCGCTGACCTGCGTGCGCGAGAAATGCACGATCGACGAAGCTGGCTTTCGTCTGCATGCGAACGCCGAACGCCATCTTAAGCCGCCTGCGGAGATGGCGCGGCTGTTTCGCGATCACCCGGAAGCCATGGCCAATACGACCAGGATCGCTGCCGCCTGCCGCTTCAGCCTGAACGAGTTGCGTTACGAATATCCAGACGAGACCACCGGCGCGGGCCGTACCCCGGCGGAGGAACTGACGCATCTGACCTGGGATGGCGCGCGCACCCGCTATCCGGGTTTTATCCCCGACAAGATCAAAGCCGGCATCGAGCATGAACTGGCGCTGATCGCGCAGATGAATTACGAGCCGTATTTTTTGACCGTTCACGACATCGTGCGCTTTGCCGAAAGTAAGGGCATTCTCTGCCAGGGACGCGGTTCGGCCGCCAATTCTGTTGTCTGCTATTGCCTCGGCATCACGGCGGTGAACCCGATGATGACCGATCTGCTGTTCGAGCGCTTCATCTCGACCGCCCGCAACGAGCCCCCGGACATCGATGTCGATTTCGAGCACGAGCGACGCGAGGAAGTAATTCAGTACATTTACGACAAGTACGGGCGTACCCGCGCCGGCATTGCCGCGACCGTGATCCGCTACCGCTCGCGCAGCGCCATCACCGATGTCGGCAAGGCACTCGGCCTGACGGAGGATACGGTCAAGCGGCTGTCCGGGTCGATCTGGGGCTACGGCGGCGAGGATATCAACGATGACCGCGTTCGCGAACAAGGCCTGAACCCCGACGATCCGCGCCTGCGCATGGCCCTGACACTGGCTGCCGAGCTGTATGGCTTCCCGCGCCATCTATCGCAGCATGTCGGCGGCTTCGTCATGACGCGCGGACCGCTCGCGGAACTCTGCCCGA
This sequence comes from Alphaproteobacteria bacterium, assembly GCA_965199265.1. Taxonomy (GTDB): domain Bacteria; phylum Pseudomonadota; class Alphaproteobacteria; order CALMVH01; family CALMVH01; genus CBDAQV01. Next base: position 18,490 of record CBDAQV010000002.1, read on the forward strand.
TCATGAACGCCGCGATGGAGGACCGGACCAACATCGAATGGGACAAGGAGGACATCGAGGCGCTCGGCATCATGAAAGTCGACGTGCTGGCGCTCGGCATGCTGACTTGCATCCATCGCGCCTTCGACCTGATCCGCCGCTATTACGGCAAGCCGCTCACGCTCGCGACAGTGCCGATCGAGGATCCGGCGGTGTACGAGATGATCTCCCGCGCCGACACGCTCGGCGTATTCCAGGTCGAGAGCCGGGCGCAGATGACCATGCTGCCGCGACTTCGGCCCGATAAGTTTTACGATCTTGTGATCGAGGTCGCGATCGTCCGTCCCGGCCCCATCCAGGGCGACATGGTGCATCCCTACCTGCGGCGGCGCGACAAACTGGAAGAACCTAGCTACCCTTCGGAAGAACTAAAAGAAGTTTTGAAACGCACGCTAGGCGTGCCGCTGTTCCAGGAACAGGCGATGAAGATCGCCATCGTCGCCGCCGGATTCACGCCCGCCGAGGCCGACCAGTTGCGCCGCGCCATGGCGACCTTCAAGAAGGTCGGCCTGATCGACACGTTCCGCACCAAGATGGTCGAGGGCATGGTCGCCAACAACTACCCGCGTGAGTTCGCCGAGCGCTGCTTCAAGCAGATCGAGGGCTTCGGCACCTACGGCTTCCCGGAAAGCCATGCCGCCAGCTTTGCGCTGCTGGTCTATGTCTCGGCCTGGATCAAGCACTATTATCCTGACGTGTTCGCGGCGGCGCTGTTGAACAGCCAGCCCATGGGCTTCTACGCTCCGGCGCAGATCGTCCGCGATGCCCGCGAGCACGGCGTCGAGGTCCGCGAACCCGACGTCAACCACTCCGATTGGGACTGCACCCTGGAGACGGAAAATGCCGTGCGCCTCGGCCTGCGGCAGATCAAGAGCGCCGGCCCGAAGGTAGTCGAGGCAATCCTGCAGCATCGCGGTAACGGCTACCCCGACCTGCACACGCTGTGGCGGCGCACGCGCCTGCCCGCCTCCGACCTCGAACCGCTGGCCGACGGCGACGCCTTTCGTTCGATAGGCGTGGATCGCCGTCAGGCGCTCTGGGCAATCCGCGCGCTGGAGCCCACGCCGTTGCCGCTGTTCGACAGCTTCGAGGCCGATCCCGACGACAGCGCCACCGCTCTGCCCGCTATGCGACCCGGCGAGCACGTCGCCGAGGATTACGCCAGTCTATCCCTCTCGTTGAAAGCGCACCCCATGTCTTTCCTGCGCCCCTACCTCGAAAGCGGAATCCTGCCCGTTCGCACCGGCATAAGAGGGTTTGCCGCGCCGCGTTCCCGCATCGTGCGCGGTTCCCATGACGGCACGCCGCGCCGACCGAACAGCTTCGAGAACCTCGCCGCCGCGCAGGGCACGACGCCCACCTTCGGCTGGAACCGGAAAGGCTTCCCGCTGGTCGCCGCCACCGATTTACCCGGCCTGCCGCAGCACAAGACGATCTCGGTTGCCGGACTGGTCCTGGTCCGCCAGCGCCCCGGCACCGCCAAGGGCGTCATGTTCATCACGGTCGAGGACGAGACCGGCGCCATCAACCTGGTCATCTTTCCCGACGTGTACGATGCCAACCGCCGCACGATCCTGACCGGCCGCGCCCTGGCCGTCGAAGGCCAGCTGGAAAAAGCCGGCAAGCCGGGCAACGAGGTCATCCACGTCATCGTCCGCACCCTGACCGACATCACCGGCCAGCTGTCCCTGCTGACCGAACAGATCGCGTACGCGCCGAAACCTCGCAATGCTTCTGAGACCGGCAGCGCCCGCCCTCTCGCGATCCCGCATCCAAGAAGTTTTGCATAAACGCGGGACTAGGGCTTACAGCGACAGCTTACTCAAAACGTGTACAAAGAATTAAATTAATGTGAGCCAAGGATGTTTGACGCAGAATTAGAGCGATCAGGCGGAACGAAGGTAAATCCGCGGCACGAGTGGCAGGGACGTGATCGACCGCATCATCCGCGAGGTTGCCGCGCACCTGAACAGGAACGGCGCGCTCACGATTTCTCATCTCGATTGTAATTCCATAGATGAAACCTCCGAGGACCCGATGATCTATGCAATCGAAGATCCCGGTTCCTGAAATCCTTTCCCTGATATCGACTTCAAACTCCCTGTTCTGGTTCGTTCCAAATTTGGATTTTAAAAGCGTTATGCAAGCGTTTCGGCCATTGCAGAGCGCCGGGATGCTGAAAACGGCCGTCCACGATGAAATTACCTGTATTTTCACTGATAAACAGGGAATCGTAGGTCTGAAGCGGGTTCGACGCACACTGCGTCCACCGCCACGGAAAATATCGTTTACGAGAATTACTTAGATCACCGCCATCTGCCGCACCCTGCGCCGGTTTGCAAATGACGATCACTGGAGACGGCTCCAGTGGAGTTGGGGCGCGATCTTGCCGTACCGATCTCGGAGCTGGGAACGTAATGAGATTACGCGAGAGGCTGTTGATGCCTGTCAGCCTCGGCAAGGCGACATAGTTCTTAGCTGAATATGTTACAGGAAGTAGCGGGCATTGCCGGTTCGGGCTTGGTAAGCTCAGCCTTACGGGTCTACTGCGACGCTGGACGATTTTGCCCGGAGTCGCAAATCTGACCCTCACAAAGGATGGAAAAATGGCTCGGTATCTGATCATCGCAGCCGGCAGCGGTATCGGGCAGGCGACCATAGCCATGCTGCTTGCAGCCGGACACGACGTTTTTACCACCGCGCGCGATACCGGCAAGATCGCCCCCGATGCCGTACTGGACGCAACCGATTTCGATGCCGTAGACTGGGTGTTCCAGCAGGCCGGCGCGATCGATGGCGTAGTCAATTTCAGCGGCTCGCTGTTGCTCAAGCCTGCTCACCTCACCAGCAAGGATCAATACCACGGCGTGATCAATGCCTCGCTGACGACGGCCTTTGCTACGGTGCGCGCCGCCGGCAAGCACATGGGCACAGGGGGCAGCGTGGTTCTGGTATCCTCAGCCGCCGCCATGGAAGGGCTGGCCAACCATGAAGCGATCGCTGCGGCAAAGGCCGGCGTGATCGGACTGACTCTGTCGGCCGCGGCCAGCTATGCAGGGATCAACCTGCGCTTCAACGCGGTTGCGCCGGGTCTGGTACAAACCCCGCTTACGGCGCAGCTGACGGCCAACGAGACATCGCGCAAATTTTCCGAGGCGATGCATGCGCTGGGACGCCTGGGTAGGCCAGAAGATGTCGCCCGTGCCATCGTCTTCCTGCTGGACCCGCTGAACAGCTGGATCACGGGGCAGGTTCTGGGCATCGACGGCGGACTGTCGCGCGTCCGCCCCAAGGCGCGGGCATGACCCGGGTTTTCATCATCGCATTGGCGCTGGCGGCCTTTGCTTTTTCAGGAGGAGCCGTAATGGCACAGAATCAATCGAGGCCGGACGCCAAAAATGTTTTGGGCCAGACGCTGGAAAGCGTACCGAATGCCCCCGCCGGAACACAGGCCGGGTACTATCGAACCGGCTATTGCAACACAGGCCCGGACGATACCGGCAGCCATGTCGTCGCATCGACCGTAACCAAGCAGTTCCTGGATTTTACCCGGTCGCGCGGCAACGACCTGCAAACTCCGCGCCCGGAAAGCAATTTTCCCGGACTGAAACCTGGTGATGGCTGGTGCGTGTGCGCGTCCAGATGGAAGGAGGCCGAGGAGGCAGGCGTCGCGCCGCCCGTAAATCTTGGCGCGACACATGAAAGCGCCACGAGCGTCATTCCGCTCGAGACGTTGAAGAAATACCAGCAGAAGCAGTAACCAGCCTCCGTGTTTCCAGTCGACGCCAGAAGAACGCGCCTGGTAAAGCTGCTGACCTAGGCCGGCACCCTGCCGTTGCTGCTGTGCGCGGCGGCGACTTGCTGGGCGCGACGGAAACGATTCATCACACCAGCAGCACACCAGACTTCCTGCATGTGCTTGGCGCTCTCTGATCCCGAACAGCGGCCCTACAAGGTCGAGGTCGCTGCAGGGCAAACAGCCTACCATTTGTACTTGATGCCGACCTGCACGGTGTGGTCGAGCTCGCGTTCGCGTACCGCTGCGTCGTAGCCGAGGGTGACGGAGATCCATGCGCTCGACCAGGAAGTTCTGGAAGCTGGTGAGGTTGGCAAGATCGACCGTAGCGGTGCGCGCGCGGCTTGAGGCGGGACTGGCACCCTACAAGGGCCGGTTCGTCATCATGCTCATCCCCAAATCACTCATGTCCATGATGGGCGGGACGTCGGGTACGTCTTGGAGCGCATCGAGTTGGATACGGCAATCGAGCAGGTCTCGGCGACGGAGCTACGGCGAAAAATTGCTGGACCTGCAACGTCATGACGCAAGCTGTAGAAGAGTTTACGCACCAGCCTACCGCAAGGCAAAACCGGAGTTCATTCGTGAGAGCGCAGTTCTTCTCTCACTTGCCTGTTCTGGAGAATTACTTGCCTGGTACCGCCTGGCGCAAAAATCGCCCCGCAGCCTTGCAGAGTCCGACCGGCGCCGTAACGATCCGGCTTGCCGACCGTCCCTTCAAGACGGCCGGCACGGCAGCCGGCGGGCCGGATCAGCGCGAGCTGGGACTGGTTCTCTTCTGCAACCTATGCGACGCCCAGGCCGCCCGTAACGCCGTAGATTTCACCGGTGATGTAACTGGCTTCCTGCGACGCAAGCAGGACGTACACGGGCGCCAGTTCGACGGGTTGACCGGGTCGCTTATAGGGCGTGTTTTCCCCCAGCTTCTTCAGCTTCTTCTCGTCTCCGTCCGCCTCCTGCAGAGGCGTCCAGATCGGTCCGGGGGCGATGGCGTTGATGCGGATGCCGTGCTCTTCCATCAGCGGCTCGGCCAGGCCCTTGGTGAAGTTGGAAATGGCCGCCTTGGTGATGGCGTAGTCAAAGATCTTGGCGGAAGGCTTGTAGGCCTGAATGCTGGTGGTGTTGATGATCGATGCGCCCGGCTTCAGGTGCGGCACCGCAGCCTTCGTGATCCAGAAAATGGAGTAGATGTTGGTCTTCATCAGGGTGTCGAAACGTTCCGTGGAAGTGTCCAGCAGACCTTGCGTCTTGCCCATCCTGCCTGCGTTGTTGACCAGGATATCGAGCCCGCCGAGCTGTCCCACGGCATCGGCCACCAGACGCTGGCAGAACTCCTCATCGGAAACGTCGCCGGGCAGCAGCACAGCTTTGCGTCCGGCGCCGCGAATGTACTTCCCGACCTCCTCGGCATCCTCCTGTTCGTCCGGCAGGAAGCAAATCGCCACGTCCGCGCCTTCACGGGCGAACGCGATGGCAGCGGCGCGGCCGATGCCTGAGTCCCCGCCGGTGAGCAGCGCCTTGCGACCGGCCAGACGACCGGAACCCTTGTACGACAGCTCGCCGCAGTCAGGCTTCTCGTTCATCGCGCCCTGCGTCGCCGGGGCATTCTGGATTTCAACGCTTGAGGGCGGACCAGGGTACTGGGAACGGGGATCCTGGGGCGTGACGAGATTTTTGGACATGCTGTTCCTCGTTGATCGGTGAAGGACTGCGCCTGACCTGCTTCTCAGGCGATTGTCCGCATGCCTTTTGACAGCCTCATTCCCGCTCAAGGCCTGTATCAGGCGCATCCGTGTGAATGCAACGCGACAACCGGGTTTTTGTTGCCGCACGCCGCCAAGGTGAGCGGTGCCCGGTAACCCGCATCCAGTCTTCCGTGAACCAAAAGCAGCACAGCGGAAACCTTTTTTCCGGCAATCATCCAGAACAGCCGCAAACGGCATCAGCCCCGATCCGTTTGGCTCAACATCGACAAGGTCATGATGTGCGCGAGATGGCTGAGGCCCTGGGGCAGGTTGCCCAGGAACGCACCGGAGTGCGGGTCCACCATCTCCGACAGGATCCCGACGCCGCGGTTAAGCGCCTGCGTCAGCTTGGCGAGACGTTTGTTCGCCTCCTGCTTGTCGCCGAGCTGCGCGCGCGCCTCGATCAGCCAGAAGCTGCAGGCGAGGAAACATCCTTCCTTGGCCTGCATGCCGCTATAGCGGTAGTGGAACAGGCCCGAGCCAAGTTTCCGGTCGATGGCATCGAGGGTCAGCCGCAACCGGTCGGCCCCGTCGAAGCCGAAGCGCACGGCCAGAGCCACCGCGGCGTCGATCTTGTCGCTGCTAGGGTACATGACAAACGCCTGCTCCTTGTCGGACCAGCAGTTTTCTTCGATCCAGGCCTTCACCCGGTCACGCTCACGCGCCCACCGTTCGCGGCAGGTCGTCGGCAGTTGCCCCTGGTCGGCAAGCTCGACCGCCCTGGCAAGGGCCTGCCAGCAGCTGATCTTGGACATGGTGTAGTGCTGCTCTTCCTCCAGCTCCCACATGCCGGCGTCTGGCCGCCGCCAGCGGTCGGCGCAATCGTCGGCCAGCTGCACCAGGGTTTCGGCGCTGCCGCTGTCCAAGATGTTTCCCGAGGACACGAAGCAGGCGGCGGTTTCCAGTATGTCGCCGTATACTCCATGCTGCCATTGCCTGGCGGCGATGTTTCCGGTCACGACCGGCCGAGCGTCGCGGTATCCAGGCAGGGGTATCGGCTCGACATCCGGCACCTGATTTCCTTCGAGAGTGTAGCAGACCCGCTTTCCGTTCTGGCGCAGCTGGTTGATGAGCCAGGTGAAGGCCGATTTTGCCTCGGCCTGCGCGTCGGCGGCCAGGAAAGCCCTGATCGCGTACCCCGTGTCGCGCGCCCAGGCGTAGCGGTAGTCGTAGTTCTTCTCGCCAGCAATCCTCTCCGGCACGGAAGTCGTCGCGGCAGCGGCGATCGCGCCTGTAGGCGAGAACAGGAGCAGCTTCAGGGCGAGCGCGCTGCGCAGGAACGCGTCCCGGCCCTCGCCTTCATAGGTCAGCCGATCGGTCCAGTCCCGCCACTCCTTGTCCGATATGTCGATCCGCTCCTCGACGTCGTCGATGCTCGGCACCACCAGGGGTTCGTCGCGGCCGGCGATGATGGCCAAGGTGCGCCGTTCACCGGCACGCACCTCGATCTCGCCCGTGATGCCCTCGTCCGTCCAGCAGAGGTCGATTCCCTTCGTGTGTACGATAAGGCCCAGCACCTTTTCGATGTGGAAGGCGGTGTGCGGACCCACGGCCGCGTGGTACGGATTGACGGTGCCGCCACGACGGCCGAAAGTGATCTCCAGCCTGAACCTCATCGCGCCGCGCACGCCTTCGAGGCGCCGCGCGAGTTCCGCCCAAGGCAGGCGGCCCGCCGTGCCGCTGTTCATCGATTCCGTCAGCTTGACCTGCCCGGAATGCGTGTTGAAGGTCGTTTCCAGCACGTTGCTCCGCGGCCGGTAGGCGCGCTCGACCGTGAACGGCTCGGCCGGCTCAAGCCGGAACCGCCCCCCGCGCCCGGCGTCCAGCAAGCGGTCGAACAAGGGCGGCGAGTCGATGTTCGGCACGCACCACCAGTCGATGGACCCGTCCGCGCCGGACAGGGCGATCGATCGGCCGTCGCCCAGAGCGCCGTAGCTTTCGAGGGGCAGGTAGCCGTCGGTTCGCTTGCTGGCGTGATCGCCCTTGCCGAGCCAGCCGAAGGGGCCGCTCAACGCAGGGCCCGCCTGGCCGCTGCAAACCCGGTGCCGGCGGTGACCGCGGTGACGACAATGGTGCGCATCCGTTCGACACTCCTGATGATGGCCCGCGGCCAGCATGCCTTGACTGAACAAGCTGTGATGTACGTTTCAGGGCAGCCCAAGCAACCCAGGGCGATGACCCGGCGCGAGTGGGACAGGCACGCTGACCCACGGCTTCTTCATAAAACAGGGAGCGGCTGGAAGGCCGGACGCCCGAGCGGCAGCCGGCCTGGCGCCCAAGGCGGGCACGTCGCTGCCTGAGCGGCGGCGTCTACGCCCCCGCGGTCGTCCAGGTCAGCGCGAACGGCTCGGCTCTGTCCAACGGCAATATCGTGCTCTACGGCCATGTCGACGCAACGCTGTCGCAAACGCTGACCCTGTCCAACGTCGCGACCGGGGCGCTGACCGATGTACTGGACGTGATCATGGACGGCACCGGCGACCAGCAGATGACCTGGTCGGGCAACCTTACCGGCATCGCCGCCGGCAGCAGCGCCACCCTGACCGTGACCCTGCACGCCACGCAGGCGGGCAGCGCCGGACTGGCGTTCTTCCAGTTCCTGACGCATGACGGCTCCCTGCCGGACGGCTCCGCCAGCACCAACGTGAGCCAGAACCGGCTGGGCTTCAGCGCCAGCGTCACCAACTACGCCACGGTGGGCGTCGGGGTGCAGACCGGCAACGCGGCGCTGTTCGGCGGTGGGAGCACCTATACGCTCAACCTCGGCAACATCGCGGCGGGCTCGGCCGCGCCCGTGGTCGAGCTGGATATCTTCAACGCCACGATGTCCTACGCCGACACCCTGTCCGGGACCTTCGCGGCCAGCGGCTCGGGCGCGTACACCAACAGCAACCTGTCGGCGTTCTCCGCCCTGTCCGGCGGGCAGTACGACGAGCCGAGCGGCGCTTTCCCGACGATCAGCCTGGCCACCAGCCAGACCGGCACCTTCACGCAAACGCTGATCATCACGCCGACCGGCAGCAACGGCTCGGGGTATTCGGGCTCGCTGCCGCAGGTCACGATCACCGTCATCGGCAGCATCGTGCCCACGGCCAGCTTCGGCGGCACGACAAACAAGACCTTCACCCTGTCCGGCGGCACGACCGGCACGACCGGGACCAGCGGCGACGAGAACATCGCCGACTTCACCACCGGAAACGCCACGCCCAACGCCGCGTGGGGCGTCGGCGAAACCCTCGCCGGTACCGTCGTGTTCACAGGAACCAATGCTGGATACAGCGGCACCGCGACCCTGACCGGCATCCAGCAGGTCGAACTCGGCGGCAATTTCTACAACCTGGCGGATACGACCATCAGCGGCGAAGCGCTGTCGATCGCCGGATCGACCAATACCATCGCCATCGATGGGCCGGGATCGAAATGGCGGACGAAAAAAACCGTTGACATGTTGAATCCAGTAATTTATCGGAATCTGCAACTAAAACGTGAGGCTTGGTCATCACTTGGCTACCTTTGCCTAAGCGTGAATAATAGCGCTAGCTGCTTATAATAAGGAACAAAAATTATGCAGGCGCCAAAAGAAACTCGGGAAGAATCTAGAAAAAGAGCACAGAAATATTTTCAATCAAAGGAGTATAAGAAAAATACTAAGGCAAGAGGACTTTTTGGATTGTCTCTCGCAATATTTGCACTGCCTACTTATAGTATTTGCTATTTTTTGCATGTTAGCGCGATTTACGCCAGCGCAATTGCCCTTTCTGGATCTTTTGTTCTATCCCTGATTTTAAATGCCATCTTTAATCGAAAGGATGCGCAATGAACCTCGCACTTGAAATTGCAGATATAGCTATGGCGGCTCTCGCGAAGGGGGCCGAAGAATCGAATCTGCTTGGCAAAGGACAAGTATTCTCAACTGGGATGCAATCTCTCGCAAGTTTCATAGATGGGTATGTCGAAGGGTATGGGCC
>CBDAQV010000003.1:0-10415 GCA_965199265.1 Alphaproteobacteria bacterium
CGGGCTGCTGGTCGCGCTGATCAGCCCTGTGTGCGGGGCCATCGCCGACCGCACGGGCCGGCGCAAGCCATGGATACTGCCGCTGACCGTCATCTCGCTGCTGGCGTGCGCCGGCCTCTGGTTCGTGATGCCCGACCGCACCTCGGTGCCGCTGGCGCTGGGGCTGATGGTGGTTGCGACCGTCGCAGGGGAGCTGGCGCTGGTCTTCTACAACGCCATCCTGCCGGACCTGGCGCCGCCCGACAGGATGGGGCGGCTGTCCGGACTCGGTTGGGGCATGGGGTATCTCGGCGGCCTGGTGGCGCTGATCGCCGTGCTGGAATTCCTGGTGCTGCCGAAGACGCCGCTGTTCGGCCTCGACCACGCGGCGGGCGAGCATATTCGCATCCTGGGGCCGCTGGTGGCGTTGTGGGGGGCTGTATTCGCGTGGCCGCTGTTCGTCTTCGTGCCGGACCGCGCCGCCACTGGCATGCGCATCGGCCGGGCGGCGCGCGAGGGGCTGGGCCAGCTGCGCGACACGCTGCGCCATGTCGGGCGCTACCGCCGCATCATGTGGTTCCTGATCGCCAGCGCCTTCTACCGCGACGGGCTGAACACGCTGTTCGCGGTCGGGGGCCTGTACGCCGCGCACAGCTTCGGCATGACCGAGACGGAGGTGCTGGTCTTCGCCATCGGCATAGAGGTCACGGCCGTGATCGGCTGCTTCGCCTTCGGGTGGCTGGACGACCGCATCGGCGCGCGCCGGACGGTGCAGCTGTCGCTGGCGGGCATATTGTGCACCGGCGGAGCGCTGCTGCTGATGCACGACAAGGCCTGGTTCACGCCCGTGGCGCTGGTGATGGGGCTGTTCATCGGCCCGGCGCAATCCTCCGGCCGGTCGCTGATGGCCAGGCTCGCCCCGCCCGAGATCGTCACTGAGATGTTCGGCCTCTACCAGTTCGCCGGCAAGTCGGTGTCGTTCGTCGGGCCGATCATGTTCGCCATCGCGACGGATGCGTTCGACAGCCAGCGTGTCGGAATGGCCACAGTCCTGCTGTTTATTTTGGCAGGTCTGCTGCTGATGTTCAAAATTGAGGCAGACTGACAAAATATCAACACAGTCAACGTCATAACCACGCCGCAATGTTCGGGCTTAATCCTTGCCATACCAAGGAAAAACAAGATGAACATGCAGACCGAAATTCTTCCGCAAATGACGCTCGCCAACGCGTCCGTCCAGACAGTGGGCAACTGGCCCAGGTCCAATCTCGTGGCCCGCATGGCGCGCGCCGTCGGCGGCATCCGCCTCGCCCCCGCCCAGGCCAGCACCCTCTCCCCGGACCGCCCGATCTCGTTCGAGGAGTTCCTGAAGGGCGGCAAGTCCATTCCGCTCCACCAGCGCCGCGGGCCGATCTCCCGCACGCCCGGCTGACTGCGGGATGACCGGCGCAGGCCGGTTACGAAGGGGTCGGCGAGACGCGACCCGAACGACACGATAGGCCCACGCCCGCGCAACAAGCCGGATGCGGATCGCTGATCGCAGGCATCAGGCCGGCGACGACTCGCCATGCGCGCCATGGAACCGCCCGCCCTTGCGGAAGCGGTCGAGATAGGTCGGCAGCACGATGCCGAGCGAGGTCGGCACGATGCCGAGGTCTTCAAGCCCCTTGGCGCCCGGCGACACGACGTTATCCCGCTTCAGCAACAGCACCTGGTCGCGTGTCAGCGGCTTGCCAGGCGCGTATTGCAGGAACCGGGCCTGGAAGTCGGCCACGCCGAACGGCAACGGCACCAGCGCGCGCGGCCGGTCGATCTCCTTCAGCATCAGCTGCATCAGCTGCTTGAAGGTCAGGACCTCAGGCCCGCCCAGCTCGTATGTCTGCCCTGCGGTGTGTTCGTCCTGCACGCACTGGCTGATGGCGTCGGCGACGTCGCCGACATAGACCGGCTGAAAACGCGTCTTGCCGCCGCCGATCAGCGGCAGGGCCGGCAGCAGCTCCGCCATCTTGGCGAAGCGGTTGAAGAACTGGTCCTCCGGCCCGAAGACGATGCTGGGACGGATGATGGTCGCGGCGGCGTAGGCGGTGCGTACCTGCGCCTCGCCATGCGCCTTGCTGCGGGCGTAGGCAGAGGGCGAATGCTCGTCCGCGCCGATGGCCGAGACCTGGATCAGCCGCGCCGCACCCGCCTCGGCGGCGGCGCGGGCGATGCGGCCCGACACCTCGGCATGGATGAACTCGAAGCCGTTGCGCCTGGCCGGCGCCAGCTCGCCGATGAAGTTGAGGACGAGGCTCGCGCCCCTGACCGCCTTCGCGATCGAGGGCTGGTCGTGCAGCGACAGCGGCATGGGGTTCACCTGGCCGACGACGCCGCTGGTGCGCAGGAACCCGCCCTGCGCCGGATCGCGCATCGGCACGCGGATGGTGTAGCCGATCCGCGCGAGGTTGTGGATCACATACCGCCCGATGAACCCCGACCCGCCGAACACCGTCGCCACATTGCCTTCAAGCATCGCCGCCTCGTCTTACATATGCTGTATGAACACCGGACTACACCAGTCGGGTGCAGAGGGCTAGGGCGAGCAGATCATCCTCCCTGAGGGAAATAAGGTGCCGCGAAGTCGGGTGAGCGGTAGAATATCGGGTTTCCTATCGAAACATTGCAATTGCCCTGTTCTTCCGTGCTTGGGCCGGAGACAATGGTGTATGGGGTCACAACGTACATTGTCTCCTTCCTAGCGTCTCCCGGCTCTTCTCCGGCTGATTCGTCCAGATAGATGGCGCTGCCCACGCGCCGGGCATTTTTATCGGAAGCTTGTCCGCAGGAATCCATGGCGTTGCGGTACCAGAACGTTTCGATGTCGCCAGTGGTAGCGGTCCAGTTCGACAAGCTCGCTGCGGTACTCGAGAATCCAGACGCGATTTCGAAACGCTTCACAAGCTCGCCGTCTGCTCCTTCCGGAACATAGGGAATTCCACCGGAGTACACGGCATTTCCAATGGTAGAGGATTTCGCGTCCGGCGCCAGCTCGACGATGCGAGCGATGTATGAAGTGGTCAAGCACCGTTGCATGTCCTTGCCTCCGCAGGCCGCTCGGCTTCCGAGCCAAGCCTGCTGGGCGGCTGTTTGGGCGGGGTTCCTCTCCGCGCGGCTCCAGAGCCAAGTCATCGACTTGTCCAGTACTGCAAGCTTCGGACTTCCGCAAATAGCTATTTCTGCCTTGGTAGCGGCCTTGGCGCAGTCGAACGAGGGCATCCTGCCGATCCTGTCGACAACGACCATGATGGTGGCCAATCTCTTCAGTTCGGGATAGGAGAAGCGATCCGCCTTTCCGTTTGTCCAGATTGAGCCAGGTTCGAACGTCAAGACACCGTGCGGAGTCATGGCGGCTATTACGTGGGCGAGAGCGTCGGGTGGTGGTGCTGGTAACACCGCGTTGTCGAGATGCGTCGAGGCAAGATCGCGATTGTTGAACGGAAACGTTCCGAGGGTCGCGCCGGCGAAGTTCGCGTTTTTCAATGAGGAAAACACGGGTGATTGTTCCCGCTCGCATGCCGGTTGCGAACCGTCGTCTGGACACCCGATCGTCGCATCCCGAAAATCGGCATCATCGACCAACAGGCCCGCGGGTATGACGTCAAAATGAATGCCTCGTGCCGAAGCGCTCGTGAAATCAGCACTGCTGACGGTCGAGTTTGCGGATATGTAGGCGCGGTCCAGCTTGGCCCTTCGCAGATCGCTGTCGCTAAAATCGACATCGCAGAATGTCGCGTTCACCAGGTTCGCCGTTTCCAGCCTGGCGCCGTTAAACTTCACATCCACAAAAGTCTTCCCGTGGAAGTCCCGACCCTCGAGATCCTTTCCCGTCCAGTCCTGGTTGCGTATGACACCTGCAGTTTTCGCCAGCACTTCGGGCGCGCAGGCGCTCGCGTTGGGAACCTGCTGGCCCGTGTCGGCGCCAGCATCCGAGATTGCCCTGACCGGGGTAGGCATGGACATCGTGCATGCGATCCATGTGAGTATGGCGGCAACAGCAGCAGATTTATTCACCGAAAAATACCCTTTGACGAACTGCCCGGGGACTTTATAACTGCCTGACACGCGATTGCCCAGATGGCGGAATTGGTAGACGCGCAGGTTTCAGGTACCTGTGGTAGTAATACTGTGGAGGTTCGAGTCCTCTTCTGGGCACCAGCGTCTCCCTCCGGAATCCTGTAACGGCGGACAAGGCTTTCCCCATGACGTCAAGCGACGCGCAGTCATCGATCACCCTGCACCAGGGCGACCTGCCGGACGGGGTCGATCTCGGACCCGTCGTCGCCATCGACACCGAGACCATGGGCCTGCTGCCGGGCCGCGACCGGCTCTGCCTCGTGCAGCTGTCGTCGGGCGACGGTGCTGTGCACCTGGTGCAGTTCCAGCGCGGCCGCTACGACGCGCCGAACCTGCGCCGGATGCTCAGCGACGACAAGGTGCTGAAGCTTTTCCATTTCGGGCGCTTCGACATCGCCGTGCTCTACGCCTATCTCGGCGTGCTGGCCCGGCCCGTCTATTGCACCAAGATCGCCTCGAAGCTGACGCGCACCTATACCGACCGGCACGGCCTGAAGGATCTCGCGCGCGAGATGCTGGGGGTCGATCTCGACAAGCAGCAGCAGAGCTCGGACTGGGGTGCGGGCGAGCTCAGCGAGAACCAGATGAAATATGCCGCCTCCGACGTATTGTATCTGCACGCGCTGAAGGCCAAATTCGATACGATGCTCGACCGCGAGGGCCGCACCGGACTCGCGGCGTCGAGCTTCGAGTTCCTGCCGACGCGCGCGGCGCTCGACCTTGCAGGCTGGGCGGAACAGGATATCTTCGCTCACTGAGGCCAGACGGCGGGCGCCTGGCGCCGGGCCGAACCCAAGGGGCGTTCGTTGAAGATTGCACTGCCGAGCTTGTCCGTTTCGACGCATGGCCGCTATACGCGGTTCGTGCGTCGGCTGCGCGTGGCCCTGCCGGTCACGGCGGTCGCGATGCTGGGGCTGGTGCTGATCTGGCCGCATTTCGATCCCGCCCAGGCGCCGAAACGCCATGCCGCGGCCAACGCGCCGGAAATGCATAACTCCTACTTTTCCGGCGTCGACAAGAACCACCAGCCCTATACCGTGACGGCCGACAAGACCATTTCGCAGGCGGGCTCCAGCAACGACATGGACCTGGTGAACCCGCTGGCCGAGGTGACGCTGAAGAACGGCGCCTGGGTCGCGATCCGCGCCGACAAGGGTGTGTATCGCGAGGATCCCGGCACCATCACGCTGGTCGGCAATGTCCGCCTCTACCACGATCTCGGCTACGAGGTGACGACCAGCGCCGCCGCCGTCGACCTTGCGAACGGCATCGCGTGGAGCGACAAGCCGACGCGCGGACACGGGCCACGCGGCGAGATCGAGGGCCAGGGGTTCAAGCTGATCCAGGACAGCGACAAGATCGTCTTCACCGGCAATTCCAGGCTTTTGTTGAAGCCGCAATCGGACGATGATGCGCAGGGTCCCGACGAGGGGACTGCCGACAACCGTCTTTCGATCCCGCAGGCGAAGCCATGAAGAGACCCCTCCTGCCCGCCTGCGTGCTGATCGCCGCCTCGTTTGCCGCCTCGGCCGCCCCGCCGCCGCAAAGACCTGTCCCGGGTGCACAGGCGCCCACGCTGCCCGCAGGCCAGCCCGCGACGGTGGGGGCACCCGCCGCCGGCAACGCGTCCGGCATTCCCGACGGGGCGCTGGAGGTCACGGCCACCGGCACGCTGGAATGGCTGCGCGAGGATCACATGTACGTCGCGCGGCAGAACGCGGTCGCGACGCATAACGACACGGTGCTGAAGGGCGACGTGCTCGTCGCCTACTACACCCAGCCGCCCGGCAAGAAGGACAGCACGCAGATCAGCCAGGTCACGGCCGATGGCGCCGTCGTGACCTTGTCCTCGCCGACCGCGATCGCCTACGGCCAGCACGGCGTCTACGACCTGACGAAGCACATGGCCCTGCTGCTGGGCGACAATCTGAAGCTGGTGACCACCGACGAGGTGGTGACCGCGAAGGACAGCCTGGAGTATTTCGAGGACATCGCGACCGGCGTCGCGCGCGGCGACGCGGTCATGGTGCGGGGCGAGGACCGGCTGACGGCCGACGTCATCGCCGCGAAGTTCACGCAGCCGCCGAAGGACGACAACGGCAAGAAGACGAACGACAAGCCGCAGACCGCCGCCGCCACGCCCCCCGGTACGGCCGGCGCCAATGGTGACGGCAAGAAGAAGAACGCGCTGGAGCGGCTGGATGCCAAGGGCCATGTCGTGCTGACCACCCCGACCGACATCGTGACCGGCAACGAGGGCGTCTACAATCCGGTCACCGACCAGGCGACCGTCATCGGCGACGTGCACGTGACCCGGGACCAGAACCAGCTGAACGGCAATCGCGCAGAGGTCGACATGGCGACGGGCATCAGCCGGGTCTACGCGGCGCCCGACGCGAAGGTGCGCGGCCTGTTCATCCCGAAGAAGAAGGACAAGTCCGGCAACGGCGACGATTCCGACCACAGCGACGATTCCGATGCGAGCGGCAACAAGCCGACCGGCACTGCCGAAACCAGCACGGCGCCCGCTGGCGCGGCGCCCGCTGGCGCGGCGCATGCCGAGGCGGATACGGCGCAATGATCGCACCGCGCCGGAAAATGCCGCCGCTTCCCGTCACGCGGCCGGTACCGCTCGGGTCCACGCCGGCGACGACCCGCATCCAGCGCCCGCACGACATGCAGGAGGGCCTGGTCGCCCGGCATCTGGGCAAGCGCTACAAGGGACGGCCGGTCCTGCGCGACGTGACCGTCGGCGTGCAACGCGGCGAGGCCGTGGGGCTGCTGGGCCCCAACGGCGCGGGCAAGACGACGTGCTTCTACATCATGACCGGACTGATCGCCGCCGATGCCGGCAGCATCCTGCTGGACGGTCAGGATGTGACGGCGCTGCCGATGTATCGCCGGGCGCGGCTCGGCGTCGGCTACCTGCCGCAGGAGGCCAGCATCTTCCGCGGCCTGACGGTGGAGCAGAACATCCGCGCCGTGCTGGAGGTCGTCGAGGGCGACCCGATGCAGCGCGAGAACCGGCTGGACGAGCTGCTGGCCGAATTCTCGATCTCGCACCTTCGGCGCACGCCGGCGCTGGCGCTGTCGGGCGGCGAGCGGCGGCGTTGCGAGATCGCGCGGGCGCTTGCCAGCGCCCCGCAGTTCATGCTGCTGGACGAGCCGCTGGCCGGCATCGACCCGATCGCCGTCAACGACATCCGCGACCTGATCTACCAGCTGCGCGAAAAGGGGATCGGCGTGTTGATCACCGACCACAACGTGCGCGAGACGCTCGACATCGTCGATCGCGCCTACATCCTGCACGACGGCAAGGTGCTGATGGAGGGCATTCCCTCCGAAATCGTCGCGCATGAAGACGTGCGGCGCGTCTACCTCGGCGAGAACTTCAGCCTCTAGGCGTTCGCCGGGTCGAAAAACCCTAAGCAGTTTCAGAGTGCCTCGACCCTGCGTCATTGCACAAGGCGCGGCCTCTCTTCGCCCGCGACGATCGTATACTGCTCCCCTTTCGCCTGAAGCCCCCGTAAATCACTACAAAGATTTGCATAAGGTTAATTTTGCCTTGAACTTAGGCATATGCCTAAATATTGCTCAGATTATGCGTGATATTTACCCAAACTTAGTGTAAACAAGATAGCAACAGTCAATCGCCGGACGCCTAACGATCCGGCGGACACAACGCAGGCGGAATCACATGGTGGAACAAATCAAGGCGTGGAATCCCTTCCAGGACAAGATCTTCGAGAATGGACGGTCGCTGTCGTCGACGGAAGCCGTCACCCGAGCGATCGAGAAGATCGAGTACAAGTTCGGCGGCGACGGGCTTACGACCCTCCTTGCGCTGAAGAAGAGCCTGACGCGCGCCGATGGCGTCACGCCGACCGGCCGGGTCGGCAACCAGTTCGCATCCGCCGATGTCGAGATCTTCGCCGACCGCATGCGGACCATGAAGATCGAGCCTGGGCAGGACGTCCGCGACGGCATGGCGAAGGCATTGGGCGCGGGCAACTTCGCCACGCTGCGGGTCTACAACAATCTCGCGGCGGAAATCACGCGCATGGACCGCGTGACGCAGTTCAGCGACCCAAAGCAGGCTAAGGCGGTGGAGACCGTCAGGACGGGCTTGAAGCATGCCGGTCATCATTTCGCGACGCCGGTGATCCATGACCTGATCGACACCGACACGGCGAAGCGGATCATGAAGGGGGCGCAGGACGAAGAGGCGAAACTAAAGGCACAAGGGCATCCGTTCCCGCGCGCGGAGGGAATGGTGCAGAGCCTCGCCCACGAAGTCGGCACGCTGAAAGTGGCCGCGCTGAAGACGGCGGAGACCGCACGGCTCGCGGTCAAGGCGGAGGCGCATCACCCGCAGCGCCGCGAGAGCCAGGTCAACGCCGCGATGGAAAAGTGGGAGAATGCCAGGCAGGCGGCGCAGCCGCTGGTCATCGCCGGCAAGCCGCTGGGCGAAGTCGTCAAACGCATGAAGGATGTGCGCGCCGATTATCCGGAACTGCTGCGCGCCGTTTCCGGCCAGAAGCCTATCGAATCGACCGACAAGGCCGACCCCCTGGCGCATTTGCGAGGCAGCCTGCCGCGGCCTGCGACCCACCCCAAGCCTTCGAGGCGGTTGAACTGAACACGCGGCTGGAAATCCTCAACGCAATGACGATATGATCCATAGGATTATTGCGGGAGATTGCAGATGGAAGAGAATCGCGCATCGAATAGCGTAGCGCATCGCCTCACGCGGCGCCGGTTGCTGGCCACGACCATGGGTCTGGGGTTTGGCATCGGTTTGGCCAAGTCGGCCTTTGCCATGTCGCAGTCGCAGCTGTCCGGCGGCAGCGAGCTCGGCGTCGCCTATGCCAATCGTTGCGGCGGCGGCGATGCCGGCGCCCACCAGAAGCTTGTTGCCGACCTGCAGGCGGTGCTGATGCAACAGCCCGGCGCCAAGGGCGAAACGCTGACGAAGACGGCCTATTGTCCGATCTGCGGCTGCCCGGTTACCGCGACACGTACGGTCCTGTAGGCTTACACGATCGTTCAGGCAGGCAAAACGGCAGGGCGAGGCTGCCGCACGGCGCCTGCGCCTGGCAGCAGGGATCTAAGATCCTGAACCGGTGCCCGCAGGGTTTCCGGCTCCGGCGCGCGGAACGGCAGGTAGACTTGCGGACGGTACCCGTCGTCTCGGTGAAAGCCGATCTCGGTGACCAGATCCTGGTAAGCCGCCACGACTTTCGGGGTGTTCACCAATGACGTGAACTCCGGCGCATCCAGGGAAAAAGGCGCGTCGGCGAGATATGGCTTGCCGCCCAGCGTCATGGTTTTCACGATCCTGTCGTGATCGGCGTAGTTAGTCTGCATGAATTCCGACCTGAATCGTGGAACGCCGCCTTTGCGCGTTACACTGCCCATCGTCGTGAAGGTCTTGATCGTCGACTCGTCGTAGAATGCAAGGTTCTGGGACCCGTTGTAAAAAGCCGCGAAAACCCCCCGCGCGAACTGCGCCGTATCGCCGTTCTGCAGATGCGGTAGTCCCTTTTCGATTGCCTTGCGCAGGGGCGCGGTCTCGTTGTCGAAGGCACGGGCGAGGGCCGGTGGAACCCAGCGATTTGCCGGTGTTCCGGGCTGCGGCGCCGAGAATTCCGCAATGGCGAGGATGCCGGCCAGATGTGCGTCTGCCTCCTGCGCCCGCACCATCTTGATCGCCGAGGGCAGGGTATCCGTCTCGGACTGGATGAACTTGGCCGTGTTGCGCACCGCGTGGGTAAACTCGTGCGCCAGGGTGCAGGCCCTGCAGAGCGCCGGATCCTCGCCGTCGGGGGTGAAGGGGTTCAGCAGCAGATGCGATGTCCGCCCGGTCTTGCTGTCGATCTTCGCTACCGCCGCGCTTTTTTCCTCGCGTGTCGAATCGGAGTCGAACTTCACCTCGATACCGCTGCGATACGCGAACTTCAGCAAGGCCCGGGCGTTCGGCGTTTGAGACGCTATGAAGACGGCGCGGTCCAGCAGCTTGCGGTTCTGGACGGTTTCGCGTCGGGCGGTTACGTCATCGATCCCCTTGCGGCTGATCGTGGACCCGCCGTGATAGGGAACCGGCGGGCGCGCGAGGAAGGCTCCATCGCGGTCCGGCTGCCCATCGGCATCGACCCGCAGGCTCCACGGCGACTCAGTCTGTAACGATGCAGACATCGGCACGGCCTCATTTCAGCGCCCATCACGGTAATGCCACATTTGTCTAAAATGCAACGGCAATTTCCGTTCCCAGAAAAACCATGAATTCTCCGGCGTCGTGAATGATGCCGTAAATCCGCAGTGCC
>CBDAQV010000004.1:0-50000 GCA_965199265.1 Alphaproteobacteria bacterium
ATGGAAATGCTTGAGCAGCGGTTCGGCAAGGGCGACGCCGTACAGCGCCGCGGCCGGCATCGCGGCGGTAAGCGCGCCCGCGGCGGTCAGCAGGCCGAGGCTTTCCAAGGCGCGACAGGGCAGGGCGCAGCCGGGAAGAACCGCCGCAAGTTGCCTCGTTCGAATCGTTCGTCATTGCTCAGACCTCCGGTACCGGACGGTCACCTTGATCGGCGCGGTCTTCCTGCCTTTCGCAATCGGCCAAGAGCGCCCTCGGCCAGGATGGCGTCCAGATTGCGCGTTTCCTGGCAGCAGGGGGCGAGCGGCACCGAAGGAACCCATCGGCATGGGCATGGGCATTCTTGCCGACATCGGCATCGCCGGCTCGAGGTTGATTTGTGCGGCAACGCGCGCCGTGTTCGCCGTCAGGAGCCCAAGCGTGATGCCCGTTGCCAGACGGCCAAGGGGGCCGACGGACGGCCGCATCGTGCGGTCGGCGTCGAACGGTAGTGTGTCAGGAAACTCGGAAACAGAACTAAATTGCGACGCTGCGCAGGCGCAGATCGAATCCTTAGGGGTAGACATGATCGAACTCCAGCGCCGAAGCGCTCCGGAATGGAAAAGTCCCGCCGCAAGGCGGGCCGGTCGGAAATCAGATCAGGCTGGAGGCGCGCGCGCGGAGAAATTCGCCGCCACGGGCGCGGGCGCGAAGGAAACGCTTACGGCAATGGGGTCGGCATGCGACGCCAGGGCCGGGGGCGGCAGGGGAAACGAGGCCGGCGACCACGAAGCCGTGGAAAGCCGCCAGGCTCGCGCACAGCGCGCAGGAACCAGGTCTGCGTGGTGCGGATCCTTGTCCGGCTGCCCGACAGCATGAGTTGTGGCATGGACGCCCAGCAAAGGACAATCGCCGGTCAGCGCCGTTGCCGCGTGCTGGCTGGATTTGGCGATTGGCCCGGCAGCCGCGTAAGCCGGGCAGTTCGCCGCGCAAAGGTAAGGCACCGTGGCCTGGAACAGGACGGCAAGCAGCGCCAGTGACAGGACCGGCGTTTGATGCCGCTCCACAGGCCTATGACGTCGATTGCATTCCCGTTGCCGAGCATCGCGTGGTCATAGGCCAGAAGCCCACGCGCTACAAGCCGGACTTTCGCGCGGCAGGCAATCGCCAGAAAATGTTGGGATCAATCCCTCGTACCCTCGGCGAAAGCCGGAATCACCGGGCGAACGCAACGGTATGTCTTATTGCCTGGCTGGAACGAGAGGGGATGTACCCCACGCAGAGGCGTCCAGCGGGGCGGCAAGGGCGCTGGAGCAGGATGGCGGCGGTGGCCGACACGTTCAGCGACTGCTCATGGCCGGTGCCGGGAATGGTCACGATGTCGTCGCACAGTCTCAGCGTCGCCG
Source organism: Alphaproteobacteria bacterium (assembly GCA_965199265.1). Taxonomy (GTDB): domain Bacteria; phylum Pseudomonadota; class Alphaproteobacteria; order CALMVH01; family CALMVH01; genus CBDAQV01. The sequence goes on from CBDAQV010000004.1 coordinate 1,384, forward strand.
CCGAAAGGCGTTCTGCTCGTTGCCCAAAATCAGGGCCAGGGGACGATCCAGCCTTTGAAGGCGGTCGAGCGGCCTGCCGTTCTCCACCGCCGTGGCGACCAGCCGGTGCGTTCGCCGCAACATGGGCCAGCACCTGCGCGAAGCGCTGGCCGCGGTAAAAATCGATATACTCCTTTCCCGCTTCGGCGACCCGGTAGCTGGCATCGGACGGCAACGCCTGGGACGGATGATCCGAGAGCAGGATACGCGGCACGCAAGGAACGCCGCCGTGCGCGCGATCGCGCCAAAATTGTGCGGGTTGCTGAAGCCGTCCAGCACCAGCAGAAGCCTGCCGTCCTTCGCCCAATCCAGCTGCCCGGGCTGGGATCGAAATCCTGGACTGGCCGGCTTCTGGCCAGCGCGACGATGCCGCCGTGAAGCAGGGTGCCGGCGATGCGCTCCAGCTCTGCCGGTTCCACCAGGCGGTAGGGCTTGCGCGCTCGGCCATCTGTGCGCAGAACGCGCCGGCCTGCGGTTTCGCCTTGTGGTCGAAACAGAGTTTTTCCACTCGGCAGGCGCCGGTTGCGAACAGAGCCGCCACCGCGGCAGGCCGGTGACCCGCAGCAGTTTCCCCTGTTCGCGAAAGCGATCGTCGCGAAGCGATCGTCGCGCGGGCGGCCCTTCCTTGCGGAGCGGCTATGATTTGATCCAGGTGAGTTCATGCTTGTTATGATGCAGGTGCAGGATACGCGAGCCGGGGATCGCCGCGAACTCGGCGACGGTTCGAAATCGGTGATCCCTGAACTTGATGTGCACAGGAATTGCCCGGACGCATCCGGCTTCCAGCCATCTTTTGACCAGGGCCAGCCAAGCGTCCGGGTAACAGATCACGTCGCAGAACAGCCAGTCGATCTGCCCGACTTCGCCCGGGTCGAGGGCAAAGGCGCTTTCCTGGCGGTAATCGATGCCTGCAAGCGCCGAGATCCGGCTGTCCAGGGGGGCCTTGTCCACGCTGATCACCCGCGCGCCCAGCTGCTGCAAGACCCAGCTCACCCTCCGGGGCTGGCTCCAAGGTCCAGGCACACCCTCCCCGGGACGGGGGCGCAGGCCGGTCAGCGTGAAGGCCTCCCACAGTTTAGGTAGGCGCGGCTGGGTGCGTTGGTGCGGTCCTCGACGAACCGCGCCTCTCCATTCGGGAACGGGCTCGAGCATGCGGCGACATCAGGAGTGTCCCGGGATCGATCAACGTCCACGATCCCAACGCCGCCGCCGGAGGCGCCACGCCGAACGGCAGGGGCCTGGCCGAAACCTTTGGCAGCTTCGCCGCGATCAGCGCGGCCGCGCGGTGGAACGCGACGGAGTACAAGGTCCAGTTCCTTTGGATCGCCCGCAGCTTGGCCGCCGCGTCGCGATGGAGCCGATCGGGACGAAGACCGGATCCCGCCAAATGTTGGCGGCCCACGCTACGGGCGTCGCGGGCGTCCGCGCCAGGAAAAGATGGTCTTAGGCCGCGACGGTGTGTTCGCCCAGTTCCTGCCGCAGATCGTCCGCGAAGCCCGCCGGCGCCAGGTATCCGGTCATGCCGTCGGTAACAAGGGACGCCGTCATGCCGGTCGGCATAGCCGATACCGCCCGCGTTCTCCAGCGAATACCATCGAGGTGGCGTGCGACAGCGTCGGTCAGGACCGGTCGCGGATTTGAACAGAGAGTGTACCTGGAGCATAGTAGAAGGGTCCCATCAACGTCACGGCAGCTTCATGAACCAGCCCTTGCTCGCCCAGACGATCATTTCGTCTATGATCACGCCCGCCTTCCTGATTATCGGAGCGGCAAACCTGGCGAACATCGCCTTGCTCAGGCTGGCCGCGCCGTGGACCGCGCGCGCAAACTCATCGATCTCGAGGCCTCCGGTGCGTCTCAGGTACCAGCCACCGTCCTGGATGCCTGGCTCGATCGCTACCCGGGCGAGCCCTTCTGGCGGAAAACGCCGTGTTCGCCTTTTTCAGCGGCGTCGGCGGGTGTTCGTCAGCGCCTGCCTCATGATCGCCGTGGACCATTACATGGACGGCACCCTGACCTGGCTGCCCGTTCAGCCTTACCATTCTGGGCATGATGTTGATGCTGACCGGCTTGATGCTGCTGGGCCAGGAATGCCAGATTTCCCGCAAGCAGATCCACGACGAGATCAGGATGCGCGCCTCGACCGGCTGAGGCGTCGAACGCTTGTAGAATTTACAACAGAATCGGTGGAGCTTCCAAGGAAAGCTGCCTGATGCAAGTGGCGTACCGGACAGGATCAATCTACGAACTGGGAGTTATCTCTTTCCTGTAAGGCCGATGCAATTAAAATCTACCAGCAAAGCCAAAAAGCCGATTCCTTGATCTTTTAAACTGTTTAGCCGTGAATAATCTTCCCAGAAAATTTTAATTGACCATCTAGTCACACTTTTTCATAATGCGAAAATGGCTAGACCAAAAAAGCGAGGATAGGCGCAACGCAATCATGGATGCAGCAACCCGTGTCATCGTCGTGCAAGGGTCAAGCGCACCCACAGCGGTTATTGCGAAAGAAGCAGGCATATCCAATGGCTCGTTATTTACCTACTTTGAGACAAAACTGATTTGTTTAACCAACTTTATCTTGAGCTAAAGGCGGGCATGGCATCAGCCGCCTTAAAAGATTTTCCGGCCGAAGCCGACTTGCGAAAACAGTTATTTCACGTCTGGTCGCATTGGATGGATTGGGCGGTATCGTGTCCTGACAAACGCCGGGCGCTGGCGCAGCTTGAAGTTTCCGACGAGATCATGCCAGCGACTCGCGCATCGGCGCATAAGATGATGGCTGGTTTGGCCAAGCTTATGGACAGATGCGTGTCAAAGGGGCTATGCGCAACACGCCGATGGGCTTTGCCGCTGCGATTATGAACGCGCTGGCGGAAACGACTATGGACTTTATGATCCGCGACACCAGCCATGCGAAAAAGCATCTAAAATTCGGATTTGAAGCTCTATGGCGGACGATGGCCTGATTTTTTAACTTAGTGCATGACTGACCAGACACACATTTAACGGAGATTAGGATGTCAAAAACTGTTTTAGTAACTGGCGGCACCGGCTTTATCGCGGGCTGGACGATTGTTGAGTTGCTAAAGCGCGGCTTTACAGTGCGGGCTACGATACGAAGCCTTACCAAAGCGGCAACAGCGCGGGCGCAGATCGCCGCAGTTGTCGATCCGGGCGAACGGCTGTCATACGTTGCTGCCGACCTTACCAGCGATGCGGGCTGGGATGCTGCCGTCGCGGGGTGCGATTATGTGTTGCATATTGCGGCACCGGTTGGCGTCGATGCGCCGCGTGATCCTAACGAACTGCTGATTCCAACGCGCGATGGCGCGCTGCGCGTTTTGCGCGCGGCCTGTAACGCACAGGTTGAGCGCGTCGTGTTAACCTCGGCAATTGAAGCGTGTCGGCCTTTGCTGACTAGTCCCGATTCGATGAGCGACGAAAGCCGCTGGACTGATACAAGCGACCCTAAGCTAGGGCCTTACCGCTTGGCTAAAACCCTTACCGAACGCGCAGCCTGGGATTTCATGGCCAGCCAGCCTGCGACGACTACCCTTGCGACTATTCTCCCCGCTGCTGTGAACGGGCCAATATTTAGCACCGAACATAAGCACTCCCTTCAATTGGCTCAACGGATGCTGAATGGCAGCCTACCCCGTTATCCGCATCTAGGTTTTTGTGTAGTTGATGTGCGTGATGTAGCCGATTTACACATTCGCGCCATGACCGCGCCTAGCGCCGCCGGGCAGCGTTTTATCGCTGCAAGCGACTGGATGTGGATGGCGGATGTAGCGCAGGTTTTGCGTTTAGAGCTCGGCGACAAGGCAAAAAAAGTGCCGACGGGAACTATGCCGGATTTTGTTCTTCGACTGGTATCAATCTTTGATCGTCCGTTGCGGTTTGTCACCCCGCTGTTGGGCCGAAAGCATGTTTTCACATCGGCTAAAGCAGAAGCACTGCTGGACTGGAAACCTCGGCCAGCGGCGGCGACCATCACTGACGCTGCCCGCAGCGCTATCGCCTTCGGCCTTACCTAATAAATAAAAGGCAGAGACGACAAGTAGCTTCGCTCTCCGCATCAAGAAAACCAGTGCCTTAGGTAAATATGATAGATAACCTGCGAACCATTATAAATACAACCAATACTGTCCTTGGCGGACGCTGGCGCATTCTATTAATCTGCCTGCTTTGGGAAGGCCCAAAGCGTTTTTCCGATCTTCAAAAAGATGCAAATATTGCCCGGCGAATGCTGACTCTCAATCTGCGGGCGTTGCAAGCCGCTGGCCTTATTTCACGTATCGACTATGCAGAAACTCCGCCGATGGTTGAGTATAGTTTGACCGTTAAAGGTAATGAGTTACGTCCGCTAATTGAAGAACTTATTTTATGGGTAAATAGATTCAGAGAGCAGCCGACTCATACGCAAGACGCATTTACTTCGTCGTTTGGACGAATAACATCAATCACGGCATGGGCAAGGTATTTAGTTTGCTCAAAATTCAGCGAATCCTCGATTGCGCCTTTGTAAACATAGCTGGCCCAATGCGACAGGGCTTGACGCGACAGCTTGACCTTGTGCTTGTCGGCGGCTTCGCAAATCCAGCTTAAAGTCGATCCTAATACGCTCAGTGCGAGGGCAAAACTGAAGCATGGCAAAAGCGGGTACTGGATTGCCGTAATGCAGGGACGCGGATTTGGATATCGGAAGGGGCCAAAGGGCGGGAAGTGGGTCGCGCGGCTGAGCTGTTCGAGTTCGATTGAACCAGCCACTCCCATTCACCAAACTGGAAGAGCATCGAGCAAGTCCTTGATATCCTAAGCCAATGCCCACCAGATCGCTTTCCTGCTCTAACCAAAATGATTGAGCAAGCGGTCAGCCTCACAAAGATTAGCAAGCCGTTGCGCGCGTGAGGGACGGATTTGTCCAAGCATGTTCACGCCTGTCCATCTACAGAATTTTGGGAAATTTGGGAAATAGCTAGTTTGAGAGCCACCAAAGTAGCTAAGTAACTGACATAATTGGTGTTCCCAAGGGATTCGAACCCCTGTTACCGCCGTGAAAGGGCAGTGTCTAGGCCTCTAGACGATGGGAACGTAAGGGGCGACAAAAGAGATAGAACCGGCGCGCGCGAAATGCAACACAGGAAGCGGGCGGGGCTTCGGCTTACGCCAGCCAAATTTCCATGCTAAACAGCGCGCCATGCAGACCGGCTTCGATGTCGCGGTGGTCATTGGGACGACGCTGCGGGACGCGCTTTCCCGCGCGGTGAGTTCGATGTTTCACCAAGTCGCGTCTTTCAAATGTTCTTTCTACGGGGGGCAGACCGAACAATCCTACGCACTTCGCATCACGATGGCGCCGCGTCCACGATCTCGAATTTCACCGTTTCGCGCCCTTGCCAACGGTCGATGCCGAGACGGCCGGCAAGATGCAGGGGCGAGCCGCCGCTGGCCAGCAGGACCGCGCCCAGCTCGTGCTCCAGCGCGCGGAAGGCGATCGCCTTGACGGACGTGCCGCCGTGCGCGCCGGTCAGCAGGCAGGACACGTGTTTCTCGCCGACCACCTTGGCGGAAACGGCGCGGCAATCCAGCAGGGCCAGCACCGGCTCGCGGTGCCCCGCGCCGTACGGGCCAAGGCGGTCGATCGTCCGCGCCAGCTCCATCCCCGCACCCGATGAGGCCAGCGCGCCGTCGATCATCAGGTGCGCGGCGCCGTACTGCCGCTCGCCGGCATGGGCGCGAAAGAAGTGCCGCAGATCTTCGATGCGCCCTTCCTCGACGGTGAAGCCCGCCGCCATGGCGTGTCCGCCGCCCTTGACCAAGATGCCCGCACCCCGCGCGGCGATGACCAGCGCGCCGAGGTCGAGGCCGGGGCGCGAGCGGCCCGACGCCTTGCCGATGCCGTTCTCCACCCCGATCACGCAGACGGGGCGTTTGAACTTATCGACCAGGCGCGACGCGACGATGCCGACGACTCCGGGATGCCAGCCCGCGCCCGAGACGACCAGCACCGGGTCGGACTCGTCCATCGCTTCGGCGGCGGCGATGCAGTCCAGTACGATATCGCCCTCGACGCGGCGGCGCTCGCCGTTCAGGGCGTCCAGCTCGGCGGCGATGGCGGCGGCTTCAAGGGCCGACTCCGTTGCCAGCAGCCTGGCGCCGAGGTCCGCCCTGCCGATGCGGCCGCCCGCGTTGATGCGCGGGCCGAGCACGAAGCCGAGGTGGTAGCCGCCGGGCGCTTCGGTCAGCCGCGCGACGTCGGCCAGCGCAGCCAAGCCGATGTTGCCGCGCTGGGCCATGACTTTCAGCCCCTGGACCACGAAGGCGCGGTTGAGGCCGGTCAGCGGCACCACGTCGCAAACTGTGCCGAGCGCCACGAGGTCGAGCCATTGCAGCAGGTCGGGTCCGGATTTGCCAGGGTGGCGGCGCTGGAACCAGCCGCGCGACTTCAGGCAGCGGCTGACGGCGACGACCGCCAGGAAGCAGACCCCCGCGGCGCAGAGATGGCCAAGGCCGCTGGTGCAGTCCAGCCGGTTTGGATTGACCACCGCCTCGGCGCGGGGCAGGGCCGCTTCGGCCTGGTGGTGATCGATGACCACGACGGAAAGTCCAGCCTCGGCCGCGGCATGCAGCGGGTCGTGCGCGGTCACGCCGCAATCGACGGTGATGACCAGCCGGACGCCTTGCGCGGCCAGGCCGAGCAGCGCCGGCGTGTTCGGTCCGTATCCCTCGCCGATGCGGTCGGGCACGTACAGCAGCGGGTCGCAGCCCAGAGCGCGCAGGTAGCGCAGCCAGATCGCGGCGCTGGTCGCGCCATCGACGTCGTAATCGGCAAAGATGGCGATCCGCTCCCCCGCTTCGACCGCGCGGGCGATGCGCAGCGCGGCGGCATCCATGTCCTTGAGGCAGGACGGGTCGGGCAGGGCCGCCTTCATCGTCGGGCTGAGGAAATGTCCCGCGCCGTCGTGGTCGATGCCGCGCGCCGCCATGATGCGCGCCGCGATCTCCGGCAGGGCATGGGCGCGGGCCAGCGCCGCGACCAGCCGCTCGTCGCAAGGGCTGAACCGCCAGTGTTGCCCCAGCAACGACCGGGTGACCCCGGCGAAGGTATCGCCGACCGGGCTCAGCATGATCCCTAGCCTTCGCCGGGGACAGCGCCCGGCAGGCTGGACATCTTGCGGCGGAAATCGTGGTGCGATTCGATCCAGCGCACGGTGCCGGTGCGCGAACGCATGACGACGGAGTGGGTCGTCGCGCCGCCCGGGGACCGGCGTACCCCGCGCAGCAAGGCGCCGTGGGTGACCCCCGTGGCGGCGAACATCACGTCGGCGCCGACCAACTCGTCCAGATCGTACTTGCGGTACAGGTCCTGGATGCCATGCCGGCTGGCGCGGTGCTTCTCGTCGTCGTTGCGAAAATGCAGCCGGGCTTGAAGCTGGCCGCCGATGCAGCGCAGGGCGGCCGCGGCCAGCACGCCTTCGGGCGCGCCGCCGATCCCCATGTAGACGTCAACGCCCGACAGCGGCTGCGCCGTGGCGATCACGCCCGACACGTCGCCGTCCGAGATCAGCATGATGCGCGATCCCGCTTCGCGCACTTGGTGGATCAGCTCGGCATGGCGGGGGCGGTCCAAGATGCAGACCTGCAGTTCGGATGTCGCCGCGCCCCTGGCTTCGGCCAAGCGGCGGAGGTTCTCCTGCGGCCCGGCGTCGAGGTCGAGCAATCCGGCAGGCAGCCCGGGGCCGACCGCGATCTTGTCCATGTAGACGTCGGGCGCGTTGAAGAAGCCGCCCGGCCGGGCCATGGCCACGACCGACAAGGAGTTCTCGCCCCCCTTGGCGGTGATGGTGGTGCCTTCCAGGGGATCCAGCGCCACGTCGATGGCGGGACCGCCATGCCCGACCTTGTCGCCGACGCGCAGCTGCTGGGCGTCTTCGCGCTCGCCGATCACCACCGTGCCGTCGATCGCCAGCGTGTCCAGCGTACGGCGCATCCAGTCGACTGCGGCTGCGTCGGCGGCCATCTCGTCGCCGCGCCCCGCTTGCAGCGATGCCGCCAGGGCTGCGGCTTCGGTGACGCGCACGACCTCCAGCGCCAGGCTGCGGTCCATCAACGTTTCGGAGGAAAAATCAGGCATGGGCATCCATAGCGAATCGCCTTGCGGATTAGAATCCTTCTATCCTGATCAGGCAAGGCGATTCTGCAACCGCGGCAAGCTCGGCGATGCGCGAAACCGCGCGGCGCATTCGGCCCTCTTGCGCCTGATGGGTGGTCAGGACCAGCGGCACGTGAAGTCCGGGCGAATGGCCGCGCTGGAGCACCGATTCCAGCGAGACGTCCTCATCGCGCAGGATCGCCGAGATCTCGGCGACGACGCCGGGGCGGTCTTCCACCTTGAGGCGCAGGTAGTATGCCCCCTGACGCGCGGCCATGTCGGCCGGCTCGGCCGGCAGCAGGTCGGCCACGGGGACGCCGAACGGCGGCGAAATGCGCCCCAGCGCTATGTCGACGAGGTCCGCGACGACCGCGGAGGCGGTCGGGCCGCCGCCGGCGCCGCGCCCGACCATCAGCACTTTCTCGGTCGCATCGCCCGAGGTGACGACGGCATTGAACACCCCCTCCGCCGCGGCGATCGGCGCGCTGGCGGGAACCATGCACGGGTGGACTCGCTGCTCGACCCCGTTCCCGGTCAGCCGCGCGATGCCCAGCAGCTTGATGCGGTAACCCAGCTGCTCGGCGAAGGCGATGTCTACCGGGTCGATCTCGCGGATACCCTCGATCGAAACGCCGTCGAAATCCACCCGACGTCCGAAGGCGAGCGCCGTCAGCAGCGACAGCTTGTGCGCGGTATCCACCCCATCGACGTCGAAGGACGGATCGGCTTCGGCGTAGCCCAGGCGCTGCGCCTCGGCCAGCGTTGCCGCGAACGGCGCGCCGCTGGTCCGCATCTCGGTCAGGATGAAGTTGGAGGTACCGTTCAGGATGCCGTGCACCTCGTAAAGGCGGTTGCCGGCCAGCCCTTCGCGGATTGTTTTCAGCACCGGTATGCCGCCCGCGACCGCCGCCTCGAACGCCAGCGCGACGCGCTGCGATTCGGCCAGCGCCGCCAGCTCGTTTCCGTGATGCGCGATCAGCGCCTTGTTGGCGGTCGCAACGTGCTTGCCGTTGCCCAGCGCCGCTTCCACCAAGGCGCGCGCGACGCCTTCGGAACCGCCGATGGTTTCGACTACTACGTCGATGTCGGGCCTCGCTGCGAGGTCCAGCGCATCAGGCACCCAGCTCACGCCGGAAAGATCGATTCCCCGATTTTTTGCCCGATCACGCGACGACACGGCCACAAGCTCCAGCCGGCGGCGACAGCGTTGCGACAGCAAGGGGGCGTTGCGACGCAGCAGCGCGGCGGTAGCCGCGCCGACGGTACCGAGGCCGGCAATGCCGATCCGAAGCGGAGGGAGCGTCACCGGACTCACCAACTGAACTTTTTTGGAAGCGGCCTCAAGGTTGGAGCTCCGGGTGGCGATCGGTCTGCTCGATCGCCTGGCTTTGAGGCAGGAACGCCTGGTTATCGGCGGAGAACACCTGCGACTCGTCGCCTTCCAACGGGGCGGCGCCGGAAAGGAACGGATCCTGCGGAACCGGAATGATCGGTACCGGAGCGCGGCTGATGGGCGTTGCCGGCGGCGTCGCGGAAACGCTGTCCTTGCCAGGCTTTGTCCTCGCCTTGGGCAGCGTCGCCGGCTCGTCCGCGTCCGCCTGTTTGGCGACCTGTGCTTCGCCGGCCTGTTCTTCCGCGGCAAGCCCGCCGACCTGCGCGGCAATCTGCTCCTGGGTCGGCAGCACGGGCCTGGGCGGCACGGTGCCGAGGTTCGAGTAAGTCTGGGGGTCGGCGATAGGCGGGATCGTCGGCAGCCCTTCGCGCTCGCGCGCGGCCCTGGCGTCCAGCGCCGCGGTTTCCTGCGGGTCGGGCTTGATCGGGATGCCGCGCGGTGCTTCCATCACAGGCCGCGGAAACAGCTCGTCCAGCTCGGCGCTCGCCGTGTCGCATCCGCAGAGCAGCAGCGTGATCGCAAGCAGCAGCGCCGGCTTCATTGCGGGCCGGCGTTCATCGCCTTGCGCAGATCCACCAGGAAGTACCGCATCTGGGCATCGTCCACCGTCGCGCGTGCGGACGCCGACCATGCACGGTGCGCCTCGCCATGATCGGTGAACGCTCCGACAAAATGCAGGCGCGAAGCGTCGGCGAACTCAGCCGAGCCGACATGCTTCAGCTCGCCGCCGAAAACCAGGTACAGCGGTCGCGCGGTTTCGCTCACGGCGTCAGCCCGGGGACAGACCATCCTTGCAGTGGCCTCGCGTTGCTTTCGATCAGGGCTGTCTTCATCAGGCTGCGTCCGCTCGTGATTTTCTGCCTGTATACACATCCTTGCCGATTGCGGGAATCTCGTTTCCCGCCCGGCCTCGCATCCGGAAGCCTACTCGCCTGCCGAAGACCGGCTTGCCGGGTGCCTTGGTTCGAAAGCGTCCAGACGGGGGTCTGCGGTGAACCGGTCCTCGCTGGACGCTGCAACGCCCCATTGCACCGCGGCGGGCAGGCTGAGTCCCTTCGCGAGCCCGAAGATTGTTCCCGCGGCCAGTGACCCCCCTGCGCCGACCGGCTCGCGCGGCCGCGCCTGCGTCACGGGCAGGCCGCACACACCGTCGTCGGACCAGACCACGATCGTGTCGCCGGCGGCGATCAGCACGCCCGAACGGCTCCCCCGCTCGCGCAGGCGGCCGGCGATCATCATCGGATCGTACACGTCTTCCAGGTCCATCCCGGCAAGTACAAGCCCCTCGAAAACGCTGGCGAACAGGATGCCGATGCGGTCCAGCACCGGGATGAGGCGGGGAGCCTTGGCCACCGATACCGCGCCGACACAGATCTCGGTCTGGCCGGCGAAGGCAAGGAACGTATCCAACGCGGCCGCTGACAGGTTGCAGTCGAGGAACCAGTAGGGGAACTGCCGAAGGCGCGAAAGCTGCGGCTCGATCAGGCCGGGAGTGATCTCGCGGTAGATGTCGGTGTCGTCGACGGAGATAACCAGCTCGCCGGTACTGCCCATGATCGCGGTATAGGATCCGGTTGGGCAGTCGGCCGACAACGTGACCAGCGACGTGTCGATCCCGCTGTCGTTCGCGTGCGCCAGCACGCACCGTCCGTTCTCGTCCTTGCCGATGCGCGACAGGAGCGTGACGGGGCAGCCTAGCCTTGCCAGGTTCTCGGCCACGTTCCGCGCCACTCCGCCGTACTCGCACGCGACCCGACCGGGATTGGATGCGCCGGGCACCGGACTGGCGTAGGTTCGTCCCAGACGGTCGATATGGGCGGCGCCGGCGCAAAGAACGGGCGGTGACTGGAATGGCGACATGGCGGTACTCTTGTCGGTACTTCAGCGACAAGGCAGACGATACGCCGGGATGCCCTTGTCCGCAACAGCTTGGTGAACATTTATTTAAAAATGATTCTAATCCGAAACCGGCCGGCGATCGGAATGCGGCATTTGCGCGATCAGGGTAAAGGCGCGCGACAGCAGCAGTTCGTCAGGCGCGCCGGTCCGCTTCGAGGCGGCTTCGCACTCGATAAGTCGGCCAAGGGCGGTCGCGATCATCGGCAAGCGCCAGCGTTCCAGCTGGCGGCGGAACTGGGGAGCCTGCTTGAAGAACACCGGCGGGCGTAAAGACGCCATCGCCGAATCGGCGCTTTGTCCCCGCGCCATTGCGGCGCGGGCCAGGTGCAGGCGGCGGAAATGTCCCTGCGCCGCCCGCAGGACGGCGATGGAGGCGACGCCGTCCTCAGAAAGGCGGCGGACGGCGCGATCGGTCGCGGCCCGGTCCCCGTCAGCCGCCGCGCGGGCCGGATCGTCCAATTCCAGCGCTCCGGCGTCGCCTACGGCGGCGACCGCCTGTTCGAGGTGGAGGATGCGCGCCCCGGCCTTTGCTCCCGCAGGTGCCGGACCGATGTAGAGGGCCAGCTTTTCCAAGGCGCGGCGCACCAGGGCGCGGTCGCCGGCCAGCGCCTGCGCCAGGTATGCCACGGCGTCTGCGTCTGCGGTGATCGAATCTGCGCGCAGCATGTCGCGGATCAGGGTGCCGAGCGCCTTTTCGTCGTCGACGTAGCAGGCGATCGCCGCCAGCGTGGGATCGGCTTCGAACAGTTTGCGCAACGGGGAACGCGGGGACAAGTCGCCGCCTTCCACGAGCAGCAGGCAATCGGGGGCAGTCTCGGCTTTGGCCAGCAGCTGGCAAGCGGGCGTCACCTTGTCGGGCGCGTCGCGCAGGTGCAGCAGGCGGCGTCCCGGCGTCAGCGACAGCGAGTTCGCTTCGTCGATGAGGCGGGACGGATCGGCCGCCACCGCATCGCAGGCCAGTTCGAAAATGCGGAACGGGTCGGCGGCGTCGGGTACGACCCGGCGCGCGATCTCGGCGGCACGCTCGCGTACCTGCCCTTCGTCCGGACCGTAGACCAGGACGCCGCGGACCCTTTCGTGCGGGCCACGCACGAAATCGTCGACGGCCCTGCCTTGTAGCTTCACGTACCGCTCACGGCGTTTGCGTGATCGGCGTCTGGTTGTCCAGCACCTGCCCCGGCGCATGCCCGGTCAACGGATTGACCTGACCGCCAAGAGGCTGCTGGCCCGGTACGGTGGACGTGTCGGGACCCGGTTGCAACCCCGGGTTCGCGGCTTTGGGCGGCGCGGCTCCGGTTGTCGGTTTGCCCTGCGCAACGTTGCGGAAGAACAAGGCCAGCCTCAATTGCAGGTTGTCGGCCACCGATTTCAGAGCCCGGTCCTCGGCGTCGTCGCGCGACAGGATGGTGGCGAATTCGCTGTTCTGGATGTTATAGGCGGTGATCTGCTGCCCCGTTCCGGTCAGCTCGACCGTACCCGTGCGTATGTCTTTCAGCACGAAGTTCGCCGAAAGCGTCAGCTGGCCGCGCGTCGTGGTCGCGTCGTTGTTGAGGCCGAGGTCGGTCTGCGTTTCGTTGTAGGTGATCGACAGCTGATGCACCGCAGGCGGGGGAACGCCTTCACCCTGCAGGTCGTCGATCAGGAAGTTGCGCAGTTTCTGCCCCTGTCGGTCGGCGATGGTGTCGACCCGTATGCCGGCAAGCTGCGACTCCTCCGGCTCGCCGTGCTTGCCGACGGAGGAAGGGCCGTAGAGCGGGTGGAAGCCGCAGGCGCACGGCAATAAGGCCAGCGCGATGGCGGCAACGGGGCGAAACAGGCCCATGACCTACAAAAGGTTGGACTGGGTATTCGGCGGCGGCGCGGGCGGGATGTCGCACGGGCAGTATTCGGGCGGCTTGGGCGATCCCGTGGTCAGCGACCGGTCGGGCGAACACGCGCCCAGCGCAAGCGTGAGGAGGGTTGCGCCCGTGACCAAAAGCGTCGCGGGGGTGAACCGGTCTCGGGGAGTCGGAATGTCGGCTTTCATTCGGGATTGGCCCTGGCAAGCGTTGTCTTGCCACCATAATAGAGCGAGCGGCGGCGCGATGCCAGAGAAACGACAGTCTTCAGCGCCCGCCGTGGTAGACGTCGTTCGAAGTGCCCTGCGGCAGGTCGCCGTTGTAATGTTCCGGGCTGGTCGGCGGCTCGGGCGCGACGCCTGGGCCGCTGCCGCATGCGGATAGCGTAAGAAGAAGGCAGGCGGTCAAGAAAGCGTGAAGTTTCATCCGGTTCACCGCGGCGCGTAGACGGTGTTGGTCGTCGTTGTCGTCGTGCCATTCGGGTTGGCGACCGTAACGGGAATATTGGCGCTGCCGGCCCCCGCGCTTCCCGCCATGTACGGCCCCGACTTCTGCGAACTGCCTTGCGCCATGTCGTGCGAGCAGCCGCACAACGCGGAAACGCAAAGGGGAAGGACAAGAAGGAGAAATTGTTTCATCCAGGCAAAACGCGTTAAACCAGCTTCCGGTTCCGCCCCGCCCTAGCTGTAGCTCTGGATCAGGCTGCCCGCGATCAGGTACCAACCGTCGATCAGCACGAAGAAGATGATCTTGAACGGCAGCGAGATCGTGACCGGCGGCAGCGTCACCATGCCCATCGCCATCAGGATCGAGGCGACCACCATGTCGATGATGATGAACGGGATGAACAGCAGGAAACCGATCTCGAACCCGCGCCTCAGTTCGGAGATCACGAAGGACGGGACCAGGATCTGCAGCGGGATCGCCTTGGGCTCGGCGAAGGGCCCCTGGTGCGACAGGTCGGTGAACAGCTGCAGGTCCTTCTCGCGCACGTGCTTCAGCATGAAGTCCTGGAACGGCTCGGCGACGCGGTGGAAGGCGGTCATCTCGTCGATCTTCTGCTCGACCAGCGGCTGGACCCCGTTGCTGTACGCGGCCTGAAAGGTGGGCGCCATGATGAAGCCGGTCAGGAACAGCGCCAGGCTCAGCAGCACGGTGTTGGGCGGGGTCTGCGCCGTGCCGAGCGCGGTGCGCAGCAAGGACAGCACGATCACGATGCGCGTGAACGAGGTTGCAACCATCAGGATGCCCGGCGCGATCGACAGCACCGTCATCAGCACCAGCAGCTGGACGACGCGCCCGGTGATCGACGCCCCGCCCGGCCCGGCGGTGACATTCCCGCCGAGGTTGAGCGACAGCGACTGCGCCGAGGCAGGAAGCGACCAGAACAGGCCTGTCGCGAGCGCGGCGAGAAGCAGGAAGAGTTTACGCATCACGGGATAGCCTCGAACGGGGGCGGCGTGATCCCGCCCTGGGGCGGACGGATGCCGGTCTCTATCACCGTCTCCCCGGCAAGGCCGACCACCAGCAGGTGCTCGACCCCGTCGCGGCGCACCAGGATCAGCTTGCGCTTGGTGTCCAGCGGCAGGCTTTCGACCACGCCCAGCCGCAGGTTCCCGCGTGCGAGCGGCGTCCCGCCGAGCGCCCCGGCAAGGCCAAAGCGGCGCACCACCCACGACAGGAACAGCAGCAGCCCCAGCACGAAGGCCAGCGAAAGGATGGCGCGCAAGTAGAGGGTGTAGTCCACTATGCGCCGCTCCGGTTTTGCCGGGACAGTTCGGTGGCCAGCTGCTCCAGCTGCCCGACCATCCCCTGGAGGCAAGGTACGAAACGCGCGCTTTCCGGCCGCGCGTTGACGAGGTCGAGGCAGAGCTCGCCGATCTGCCGGTCGAGGCCGCCAAAATCGACCGGCATCCCGTGGCTCAGCGCCGCGCGCTGCTGTTCCAGCGAGGCGGACAGCGCGTCCAGCCGGAGTTCGATGCCCGGTTCCGTCACGTCCAGCTGGCCCCGTCCTGCGGGCTGCCGGTCAGCGTGCCGTTGACGCGGTAGAGGTAGGCGATGATCTCGGCGACGGCCAGCAGCGCCTCGGTCGGGATCTCGCACCCTGCGTCCACGGAGGCCAGCAGCTCGGCGAGGTCCCGGTCCTCGCGCACCTTGACGCCGTTCTGGAAGGCAAGCTCGACGATGCGGCCGGCCAGTTCCCCCCGCCCCGTCGCCACCACGCGCGGCGGCGCGGCGGAGCCCTTCTTGTAGCTGAGCGCGGCGGCGACCGGCCGCGGTGTTGGATGATCGGACATGCGACTTTTATCGACCCGCGCGCGTTAACCGTTCGTGAAGGCTGAGCGCTTGTACAAAGCAGCATCTGCATGTAGAAGACGTACAACCTAGAATATTGAGTGCCGAATGGAATCTTCGAGACCGCACGCATCCCGCCCCGCGGAAGCGCTACTGGCCCTTGTCATGCCGCTTGCCGGCCTCGGCGCGGCGCACGCGCAGATGCAGCACGTTCCAAGGCCGCCCACACCATCCGCGCCGCTTGTCGTGGATCACGATCTGCCCTGCAACGCCGTTCGCCTGACCCAGATCGACGGCGACGCCGAGACCTACAGCTATGTCATGCGCAACGGCGGGTACAACAACCGTCCGACCCCGGCAACGGTTACCTTGAAGGCCGGGGAAAGCCGGATCATCGAGAGCGGACAAGCGACGCCCTTCACCCTGTTCCCGGAAACCGTGCTGTCGTGGGCGGCGAAACCGGTGACGCCCCATCCAACGCCGCTGCACCAGCCGGAACATCTGGTCCACACCTATGTCGAAGCCGGTCCGAACATCACGGTCTACAACCTGATCGGCAACGAGCCGCCAAGCCAGAGCAGTGTGGTTGCCGGTCCGCAGTTCAATCAGCGCGAACTGACGCTTCTGGTCAACACCAACTGCGCGCCCGCGACCCTGGTCAGATCCGGCGGCGTGGGCGTCGATCCCGACGCGGGCGCGCACACGCTTCCGCCGGCGGATGACGAGTCGGCCTTCCAGCGCCTGCTCAAAGTCCTCCCCGACATCGAGGCGGGAGCCGAAACGGCGGCAAAGGCCGGACCCGCGATCGATTTCGGACCCCTGATCATCGCCACCGGCATCGCGCTGGACGCGCTGACCACGCCCACCAGCGGCACGGACACGCTGGACTACAAGGCGGTGGAGGACGGGATGAAGCTGAAATGCCCGCAAGGCCTGCCGACCATCACGTTTTCATATGCAACGATGCCCGCGATCACGACCCACATCGCCCTGGCGCAAGGCCAGCATCCGGAGTGGAAAGTTTTAACAATCTCAAGGGATAACGGTGTGGCTAATAAGCGAAGGGGCCAAGCCTGCAATAATGCGGCAAGGGCACTTACTAAGCCGGATACGTGCGATGAGTATCCGTTTGCAAGTACGGCTGAAGGTGGAAAGGGAGCATCCACATTTCCTGCTTCAAGCTCTGAACAGAACTTACAGAGTATCCTCATAAAACGTTTTTACAGCTCTCCTACAATCAAGCCGGATATGACAAAGTTTTGTGTAGCGGTCTCACCATGAAGTCTTCATCTTTTCAGTGGCTGGCCCTTCTTCAACAGCTTGGCGAGGCGACTTCATCACTTCCCGACATTCAGTCTGTTTCCGATGCTGGAGGTGACCCCACCGGTACGCCCTTGGGCTGGTTCGGCCATCCTCCGGCTTCCGAAAACGAGATTCTGGAACTGGAGGCACGGCTGGGAGTAGGCTTGCCGCCGTCGTACCGAGAGTTTTTTAAAGTCACGAACGGCTGGGGACCCGTCGGCAACTTTATAGACCGGGTGTATCCTGTCGTGGAGGTGACCTGGTGTCGCGACGCCGGAAATGGATTAGTGGAGGACTGGATGCAAGGCGAAGCGGAGTATCCGTCTCCTCCGATACGGGATGAAGATTATTTCACATACGGCAAGGACCAAGATACGGTAAATCTGCGTGTCGAGTACCTGCCGGGCTGTCTTCAGGTAAGCGACATAGGAGATGTGGCTGTCCTGCTCCTGAACCCCGCCGTGCAAACTGCGGAAGGCGAGTGGGAAGCGTGGTTCTTCGCGGGGTGGCTGCCGGGAGCGCGGCGCTACCGGTCTTTCTACGAGCTGATGGAAGGGGAACTGGAAACCACGCGAAGGCTTCGGGCCGACCTGGCCGAAGACGACTCGCTCCGATCCATGCCCCGCCCCTCCGGCGAACCCGGCTCGGACGAGCCCTCACGTTAAATTTATAAGTCACTGTGGCGGTCGCCCCATGATCATCGGGAACTGGAAACCATTGCTTCAGCAGTTAAGCAAATTTTTATTGAAAAATAAAGAGATAGGCCTAGTGCTTGAAGCACAAGGTAGGTTACCAAATGCCAGAAAGAATCAATGGCTTGGTTTCTCTCCCGCAAATAATCTTACGCTAGATGCTTTAGAGACAAAACTAGACCGTCGCTTGCCATCTTCCTACCGTACGTTTCTACAAACCACGGATGGATTCGGCCCTTTGAATGCATTCATCCCTTGCCTGCTTCCCGCGAGCAAGGTTGGAAGGTTTTCGGAGTCTGACCCGGAGTTCATTGCCCCGTGGATTGAGGATATGGATGATTTTCCTGACATGCCGGACGAGAATTACCTAGTTTACGGACCTGACCAAGATGTCTGCGACATTCGCCGTAGGTACTTGCCCAACTGTGTTAAAGTTAGTGAGTTGGGAGATAGAGCGGTAATACTTCTTAACCCGGAAATCCAAACCGAAGACGGTGAATGGGAAGCTTGGTTTTTCGCTTCATGGTTTCCGGGTGCGCGTCGCTATCGTTCCTTCGCTGACCTGATGCAGGCCCAGCTTGAAACTGCGCGGAACCATCAGCCCGAAGCCGGGAAGGACGGACCGATCCAGTCGATGCCGCGCCCCTTGGGCAAAGCATCGGATGAACCGTTCAAGTAACCGGCGGGGTTTACGGTATGACCTCCTCATCGAACAACTGGCCTGCGCTTTTGAGGACGCTCAGCCACGCGACCATTACCCTGCGCGACCCTGATTTTATGCCTGATCCACCGTGTGATCCAGCCGTTCGATCGGCAGATTGGCTCGGCTGTCCTCCGGCTTCCGCCGAAGAGATTTCACGGCTGGAAGCAAGGCTGGATGTACGCCTGCCGCCCTCGTACCGGGAGTTCCTTTCCGTTACGAATGGCTGGGGCGCAGTGGGAAAATTCATCGACAGGGTGTTTCCGGCAGCCGAAGTGGCGTGGTGCCGAGATGTCGAGAATGAGATGATCGATGGCTGGATGGAGGGTGAAGCGGACAATCCGTACCCACCAGTGCCGGATGAACAATATTTCATTTACGGCAAGGACCAGAACAGCGGACTTTTGCGCGCTGAGTATCTACCGGGCTGTCTTCAGGTAAGCGACATAGGAGATGTTACCGTCCTCCTCCTGAACCCCGCTGTCCAAACTCCGGAAGGCGAGTGGGAAGCGTGGTTCTTTGCAGCATGGCTGCCTGGAGCGCAACGATATCGTTCCTTTTACGAGTTGATGGAGGGTGAGCTGGAATCCGCTCTGAAACTTGGAGCCCATGCAGATACGAGCAAATCCATCCAGTCCATGCCGCGTCCTGCGAATAACGGCGGTTCAGATGAGCTGTCAAGTTAGGTTTGAGTATTGTAGCGGTCGCACCATGATCATTGAGGGCTGGAAACCTTTTTTGCAGGAACTGACCAAAGAACTGATCAAGGATCAGGAAATTTGTTTCATGATGGAGGATGAAGGCTGTCTGGAAGACGCTCTCGCTGGCAAGTGGCTGGGGCGTCCTCCCGTTGATGATGCCGGCGTGATCAAGCTCGAAACCCGGTTGGAAACAGCGCTTCCCAAGTCATACAAAGACTTCCTAAAGACTACGGACGGCTGGGGACCGGTCGGGTTCAATATCCGCCGCATGCTTCCCGCCGCAGAAGTGAACTGGTACCGTGAAATAGATCCGGAGCTGATCGAGGCCTGGTGCCAAGGCGAAAGCTGGGACGAAGACGAAGGGTCCGAGAGACCGGACGTTCCCGACGAGGACTACTTCGTCTATGGCAAAGGACAAGACGTTTGCAGCCTGCGTTCCCGGTATCTCTGGTCATGCCTCAAAATCAGTGATCGTGAAGATGATACGACTTTGCTCCTGAACCCTGAAGTCAGGAACGCCGATGGAGAGTGGGAGGCGTGGATGCTGGGCGCCAAGCTGCCGGGTGCGATACGTTATCCGTCCTTTGCCGACCTGATGCGGGCACAGTTGGAAACCGCGCGCGATTACCAGCCCGAAGCGGGGCCGGACAAACCGATTCAGTCGATGCCGCGCCCGTCCGGCAAAGCGTCCGATGAGCCGAACTAGCCTGGCGACCATCGATCAGTGAAAGAGTACCCGTGGACGAACCTCCTGGACGAACTCAGTGCGTTTCAGCTTGCGGATCACGATTTCTCCTACATTGAGAACCGTGAGCAGATTCATCGTGAAGCGATTGAAAGGAACTCGCTGAGTTTGAGACCGGCCTCGGTCGATCAGGTGGCACAAGCACAAACCCGGCTCGGAACGAACCTTCCGCCGTCATACCGGAGTTTCCTCCTGACCAGTAACGGCTGGGGTCCGATCGACCAGTTCATCTGGCATCTTCTGCCCGTTCAGGAAATCACATGGTGCAAGGACAGCAAGCCTGGCCTGGTAGAGGGCTGGCTGGCTGCGGAAAGGGAGTCGGAACATCCGTTCGAGCCGTTTCCGGATGAATATTACCTTGTTTACGGTGAAGAGCAGTCGCCGCAGGACATCCGGCCCGAGTACCTGGAAACCGCGCTCCAGATCAGTGAGATGGGCGATGCCGCCATGGTTCTTCTCAACCCGGTGATCCAGGACGACGACGGGGAATGGGAGGCATGGTACTTCAGCGCGAAGATGCCGGGCGCGATCCGGTACCGCTCGTTCCACGAGCTGATGCAGGCGCAGCTGCAAACCGCGCGGGAGTACCGGCTCGAACTCGAAACCGAGAATGCGCTTCAGTCCATGCCGCGTCCCGCGAACAACGGCGGTTCGGACGAGCCGTCGAGCTAGGTTTGAGTTACTGTAGCGGCCGCGCCATGATCATCGAGAACTGGAAACTGTTGCTCCAGGAGTTAAGCAATCTCCTATCGAAAGATAAAGATATGTGCCAAACGTTAGAGGCTCAAGGCAGTTTTTTAGATGTCAAAAGAAATCAATGGCTTGGTTTTTCTCCCGCAAACAGTTTTGAGCTGGATGACTTGGAGACCAAGCTAGGTCGTCGCTTGCCATCTTCCTACCGTACGTTTCTACAAACCACGGATGGATTCGGCCCTTTGAATGCATTCATCCCTTGCCTGCTTCCCGCGAGCAAGGTTGGAAGGTTTTCGGAGTCTGACCCGGAGTTCATTGCCCCGTGGATTGAGGATATGGATGATTTTCCTGACATGCCGGACGAGGATTACCTAGTTTACGGACCTGACCAAGATGTCTGCGACATTCGCCGTAGGTACTTGCCCAACTGTGTTAAAGTTAGTGAGGTGGGAGATAGAGCGGTAATACTTCTTAACCCGGAAATCCAAACCGAAGACGGTGAATGGGAAGCTTGGTTTTTCGCTTCATGGTTTCCGGGTGCGCGTCGCTATCGTTCCTTCGCTGACCTGATGCAGGCCCAGCTTGAAACTGCGCGGAACCATCAGCCCGAAGCCGGGAAGGACGGACCGATCCAGTCGATGCCGCGCCCTTGGGCAAAGCATCGGATGAACCGTTCAAGTAACCGGCGGGGTTTACGGTATGACCTCCTCATCGAACAACTGGCCTGCGCTTTTGAGGACGCTCAGCCACGCGACCATTACCCTGCGCGACCCTGATTTTATGCCTGATCCACCGTGTGATCCAGCCGTTCGATCGGCAGATTGGCTCGGCTGTCCTCCGGCTTCCGCCGAAGAGATTTCCCGGCTGGAAGCAAGGCTGGATGTACGCCTGCCGCCCTCGTACCGAGGGTTCCTTGCCGTTACGAACGGCTGGGGACCTGTCGGCAACTTCATAGATCGGGTGTATCCGGTAGCGGAGGTAACCTGGTGTCGCGATGCCGGTGATGGGATGATAATGGGCTGGATGAAGGGCGAAGCGGAGTATCCGTCTCCTCCGGTACCGGATGAAGATTATTTCACCTACGGCAAGGACCAGGATGCAGGAACTCTGCGTGCCGAGTACCTGCCGGGCTGTCTTCAGGTAAGCGAGATCGGAGACATGGCCGTCCTGCTTTTGAACCCCGCCGTGCAAACTGCGGAAGGCGAGTGGGAAGCGTGGTTCTTCGCGGGGTGGCTGCCGGGAGCGCGGCGCTACCGGTCTTTCTACGAGCTGATGGAAGGGGAACTGGAAACCACGCGAAGGCTTCGGGCCGACCTGGCCGAAGACGACTCGCTCCGATCCATGCCCCGCCCCTCCGGCGAACCCGGCTCGGACGAGCCGTCGAGTTAGATAAAGCCGCGCCAAGGTCCACCCCGCCTAACCACTTCTTAAGCATACCGGCGCTAATACTGACCGGCTTGGGGTCACGTGTTTCGCCGGGGGTCCGCATGGATCTGTCGCAAATCGGTCTTTTTAACGGTCTGGTGGGCAAGATGGACTGGCTCGTCCAGCGCCAGGGCGTCATCGCGCAGAACATCGCCAACGCCGACACGCCGCAATACGAGTCGCAGGACATCGCCCCGTTCTCGTTCAAGACCATGCTGAAGAAGCTGGCGCCGGTCGCGACGGACGCCGCGCACATCCAGGTTTCGGCCTCGGGCGACGCGAACGGCGATGCCAAGGTCGGCTCGGCGCTGCACGACGCCTACGAGGTCAAGCCCGACGGCAACGCGGTGACGACCGAGCAGGAAATGAAGAAGGCGGCCGACACCGCCGCCGATTACCAGCTGGCGACGAACATCTACAAGAAATCGGTCAGCCTGCTCGAGCTCGCGCTCGGCAGGAACGGTTAAGGGGGCCGCGCAATGGATCTCAGCAAAGTCATGGACGTGTCCACCTCCGGCATGGAGGCGCAGGGAACAAGGCTGAAGGTGATCGCGGAAAACCTCGCCAACGCCAACTCGCTGGCGACGACGCCGGGCGGCGACCCGTACCGGCGCAAGACCATCAGCTTCAAGAACGAGCTCGACCATGCCACCGGCGAAAGCCGGGTCGCGGTGAACAAGATCGGCACGGACAAGGGCGATTTCGTCCAGAAGTACGATCCCGGCAACCCGGCGGCGGACGCCACGGGCTATGTCAAGACGCCCAACGTCAACATGCTGGTCGAGGCGATGGACATGCGCGAGGCGCAGCGCTCGTACGAGGCGAACGTCAACATGGTCGAGGTGTCGAAATCGATGCTTCTGAAGACCATCAACCTGCTGGGAAACTGAGGGCTGGATCATGGTATTCCCGGTCGACAAGGCGATCAGCGCCTATAACAGCGTCGCGAGTTCCTTCGCGCAGCAAGGCGCGGCGGGGGCGGACGCCACGTCCGGGCCGAGCTTCAGCGACTTCCTGTCCGGCGCGGTGGAAAGCGCGATCCAGACCGGGCATACCGCCGAAAGCGTCAGCGCCAAGGCGCTGGTGCATCAGGCGTCCGCCAACGACGTTGTCGTGGCGATGACCAATTTCGAGATGACGATGCAGGAAGTGACCAAGGTGCGCGACCAGGTCGTGTCGGCCTACCAGGATATCCTGAAGATGCCGATCTGACGGCGGGCAAGGGCGCCGTTCCATGAGTGAACACGAACTCCTCGACATCATGCGCGACGCCGTGTTGACGGCCATCATGGTCTGCGCGCCGCCGGTCCTGTCGGCGCTGGTCGTCGGCGTCGCCGTGTCGCTGGTCCAGGCGCTGACCTCGCTGCAGGAACAGACGATCGCCTTCATCCCCAAGATCCTCGCCGTCTTCGTCTCGCTGATCGTCTTCGCGCCGTTCATGCTGCACACGCTGACGGCGTTCACGATGCGGCTGACCGACCGCATCGTCTCCGCGCAGTGAGGCGTCCAGTGAAGCGTAGCCGGTGCCGGTAATCAACCAGCTGAACGCGCTGATCAGCGGCAATGTCTTCGCGCTCCTGCTGGTGTTCGCGCGGGTCGGCACCGCGATGATGCTGATGCCGGGCATCGGCGACAACTACACCCCGGCGCGTGCCCGCCTGCTGCTGTCGCTCGGCCTCAGCCTGGTTGTCATGCCGGTGGTCCGGCCCTACCTGCCCCCCGAACCCGCGGACGTGCCCGGGCTGTTCGTGATGATCTTCTGGGAGTTCGTGGTCGGCGCGTTCCTCGGCACCATCGCGCAGATCTTCATGGCGGTAATGGAAACGGCGGGCCAGTTCATGGCGCAGCAGATCGGCTTGTCGAACGCCTACATCTTCAACCCGCAGGCGCAAACGCAGGGCTCGATCCCCGGCACGTTCCTGACCATGGCGGCGATGATGTCGCTGTTCATCACCGACCTGTACCAGATCCTCATCAAGGCGATCGTCGGCAGCTACGAGGTGTTCCATATCGACAGTTTCGGCCTGTTTCCCGACATGTCGAACGCGGTCACGCATCTGGTGTCGCGCACGTTCCTGATCGCGGTCGAGATGTGCGGGCCGTTCTTCGCCGTCGGCCTCCTGCTCTACAGCGCCTTCGGGCTGATCGGCCGCCTGCTGCCGCAAATCCAGGTCTTTTTCGTCACCCTGCCGCTGCAGCTCGGCCTCGGGCTGATGATCTTCGCGCTGTCTTCCACCGTCATCCTGCGTTTCTGGGTCGAGTCCTTCGCCGAAACGCTGAAGACACTCGGGATGGGGGGCTGACACTTGGCAGAAGGCGACGACAAGGAGCAGAAAACAGAAGAGCCGACCTCAGGCCGGTTGGCACGGGCGCGCGAACAGGGCCAGGCCCCCACCAGCCGGGAAATGAACCACTGGTTCCTGGTCGGCGCGGGAACGCTGATCCTGATGGCGTTCGGTCCCGGCATGGGGCATGCGCTGACGGACACGCTGCGCAATTTCATTGCCCGGCCCGACCAGGTGCCCGACGATTCCGGGGCGTTGCTGGATTTGTTCGCCTCGACCCTCGTGAAAGCGGCGCTGATCATCGCCGGGCCGCTGCTGCTGTTGCTGGCCGCTTCGGTCGCCGGGCCGTTGCTGCAAAGCGGCTTCCTCCTGTCCGCGCATTCGCTGGCGCCCAAGTTCTCCAAGGTATCGCCCGTAACGGGCTTCCACCGTATCTTTTCCAAACGAACGCTGGTGGAGTTCGGCAAGAACCTTGCCAAGCTGACCCTGATCGCCACGGTTGCGTTCAACCTCGTCCGCCCATCCCTGCCGGGGATCGAGCATCTGGTCCAGGTCGAGCCGGTCGCCATGCTGGAGGAGACGCGGCATCTGGTGATGCGGTTGTGCGTCGGCATCCTGTCGACGCTGACGCTGATCATGGTGGTCGACATGGTGTACCAGCGCTTCGCCTTCATCGCCAACCTGCGCATGACCCGGCAGGAGGTGAAGGAGGAATCACGCCAGAACGAGGGCGACCCGATGGTCAAGCAGCGCCTGCGCCAGCTCCGGGTGCAGCGCGCGCGGCAGCGGATGATGGCCAACGTGCCCAAGGCCGACGTGGTGATCACGAACCCGACGCACTTCGCCGTCGCCCTGAAATACGATCCGTCCAGCATGGTCGCGCCGGTTTGCCTCGCCAAGGGTCAGGACCTGATCGCGCTGCGCATCCGCGAGGTCGCGGGCCAGCACCAGGTGACGATCGTCGAGAACCCGCCGCTGGCGCGCGCGCTGTACCCGACGGTCGAGATCGACCAGGAAATCCCGCCGGAACACTACAAGGCCGTGGCGGAGGTGATCTCATACGTCTTCCGTCTGCGCGGCCGTGCTGTTAAGAGATAAAGACCCAAGATGACTACCATCGACACCACGACACCGACTTCCGGGCAGACCGACGGCGACCGGCCTGAGATCGAAGCGCCAACCCCCGTGCGCCGCATGACTCCGATGCGCTGGATCATGCCGCGGCCGGTGCTGCTGGGCCTTGCCGGCGGCCTTGCCGTATTGGTCATGCTGGGCTTCATAGCCCAGGCAAAGGGGGATGCGCCGGCACCGATCTGGAGTTGCCTGTGCGCGATCTGGACGGGCGCTTACGCGACCTTCGCCTCCATTACGCTGCACCGCCAGCGCGAGGCGCATTCCTTGACGGAAAACCTCCTGACGGCAATCCTGGAAAAAAGCCGTGCCGGGCGCATGATCCTCGACGAGAACGGCAACGCCGTATGCGCCAATTCCGAGATGGTACGCACCACGGACGGCGTGACCACGGGCAAGGGCCTGCTGCGGCTTTTCGCCAAACCGGCCGAGAGCGAGGCTGCGTACCAGGAATTGTGGCGGCTGGCACTAGGCGGCGAGGATGCCTACCGCGAACTATATTCGCAGGAGAAGGACGCGCTCTACCGCGTCAGCGTCACTCCCATCCCTGGCCATGCCGGCTACAGCCAATGGCGGATGGCCGACGGCACGATCGAGGCGCGCTTCGAGGAGGAACGCCGCGCGGAGCGCGCCAAGCTGATCGATTTCCTAGACAATGCCCCAGGCGGCTTCTTCTCCGTCGGGGCGCAGGGCGAGTTCCTGTTCGTCAACCAGACCTTCGCCGACGGGGTCGGCGCCAGCATCGAGCAGCTCTTGTCGGGTGCGCACCGCCTGCACGAGTTCCTCGACTCGCCCCCGCTCGACGCGCAGCCCTACGACCTCGTTCCCGGCGGCGGGCAGGTGCAGCACGGGGAAGTGGTGTTCCGGGCGTTGAACGGACGCGAGTTCCCCGCCGCGATCGCGCAAACGGTCGTGGAGGACGAGGATTCAGGCATCCGCACCCGCGCCATTGTCCGCGACCTGCTGGAGGAGCGCGAATGGCAGGCGGCGCTGGCGCTGTCGCAGAAGCGCTTCCACCGCTTCTTCGAGGACGCACCGATCGGCATCGCCCAGGTCGATAACGCCGGAACGGTTGTCGAATGCAACCCAATGATGGCCGCGATCATCGGCCGGCCGATGCACGAGGTAAAAGGGCTGCCGCTCAACGAGTTGCTGGCCCCCCAGGACCGTCACAAGGTGACCGCGCTGCTGCAGTCGGCGGAGATTCCCGAACACCCGATCGAGGTCCGCCTGCGCGGCGACCACGAAGCGGTGGCGCAGCTGTTCGTGCGCGTGCTGCACAATCCGGGAGCGACGGACACGACCTTCGTGCTGCACTTCATCGACTTCACCGAGCGCAAGAATCTCGAGCAGCAATTCGCGCAGTCGCAGAAGATGCAGGCTGTCGGCCAGCTTGCCGGCGGCATCGCGCATGATTTCAACAACCTGCTGACGGCGATGATCGGGTTCTGCGACCTGCTGCTGCTGCGCCACAAGCCAGGCGATTCCTCGTTCGGCGACATCATGCAGATCAAGCAGAACGCCAACCGCGCCGCCAACCTCGTGCGCCAGCTGCTCGCTTTCTCGCGCCAGCAGACGCTGCAGCCGCGCGTGCTGGACGTGACCGACGCGCTGACCGAGCTGCTGCACCTTATCCGCCGCCTGATCGGCGAGAACATCGAGCTGAAGATGGTGCACGGGCACGACCTTGGCCTGGTGCGCGTCGACCAGGGCCAGCTCGAGCAGGTGCTGATCAACCTGTGCGTCAACGCCCGCGACGCCATGCCGCGCGGCGGAAAGCTGACGATCAAGACCATGAACCGGCGTACCGCCTCGCCCAAGCGCGTGTCGGGCGAGGATATGCCGCCGGGCGACTGGGTCGCGATCGGCGTGTCCGACACCGGCACCGGCATCCCGCCCAACATCCTGTCGCGCATCTTCGAGCCGTTCTTCTCGACCAAGGAGGTCGGCTCGGGCACCGGGCTTGGCCTGTCGACGGTCTACGGCATCGTGCGCCAGACCGGCGGCTATGTGCATGTCGAGTCGGTGGTGGGCGAGGGGTCGACCTTCTGGATCTACCTGCCACGCCACGAGGCGGTCGCCTCGGCCGAGGCGACGCCGGAGATCCAGCAGGAAAAGCCGACGGGTGACCTGACGGGCGCCGGGCATGTGCTGCTGGTGGAAGACGAGGACGCGGTGCGCATGTTCTCCGCCAGGGCGCTGCGCAACAAGGGCTACCAGGTGCAGGAGGCCAACAGCGGCGAGGCGGCTCTCGCGGTGTTCGCCGCTTCCGACACGCCCAAGATCGACCTGTTGATCACCGACGTGATCATGCCGCAGATGGATGGCCCGACCATGGTCATGGAAGTGCGCAAGACCCAGCCCGACCTCAAGGTCATCTTCATCTCCGGCTATACCGAGGACAAGGTACGCAGCCAGTTCGCCAGCAATGAGGAAATCCATTTCCTCCCCAAGCCTTTCACGCTGAAGCAGCTGGCGGTCAAGGTAAAGGAAGTGATGTACCCGGAGGGTTGAGTGACCGCCGACAGTCGGGAGATTGCCCGGTTCAAGCACCTGACGGAGACCGTGCTGCCCCGTCTCGCGCACATCGAACGCTGGCCTGTCCGGCTGGACCACTGTTTCAAGCGCATCTGCCTCGATCATGCGTTCAGGGACGTATGGCACCGACACCTGCCCCGGCCTGCCGAACGGCATCTGGCAGGCGCGATGCTGGGCCGCGCCGTCGGCTGCGCCGAAGAAATTGTGAAAGGCGGACTGCCGACACTGCTGCAGCGCAACAGAGAAAGCCTCGCTTACCGCGGGAAGCTGAGAGACTGAAAACGCATCGTGCAAGCCAACCGCCCACAATCAATTCCTCTGGACACTTTTGGAACATATCCGGCACGGACGGGTTTTCCCGGTATGAACACAAATCCGAAAACACCTTCCGAAGCCGTCGAGCACCACAGCAACACGGTCAAGGATCCGAGCGACTGGACGACCGGCGACGAGACCATGACCGGCGCGCAGGCCTCCTATCTCAAGACTTTGTCCGAGGAAGCCGGCGAACCGTTCGATGAGACGCTCACCAAGGCGGAAGCGTCCAAGCGCATCGATGCCCTGCAGTCGGCGACCGGACGGGGCAAGGATCACTGAAAGCGTCTGTCCTCGTCAGGGCGTCGGGATGTGCCTGTGAGGGATGGGGCTCCGGCCTGTGATTAGCGTTCTGACCGTCTCCGCTCCGCGGATGCCGCTGTTAATCAGCATGTGAGCGTCGGACCGTAGCTGGGTACCCAGCATGCCGGTGTACGCGGCCGCCGTTGTCAGGCCGAACAGAATGTTGATCATCGACTTGCTCGGCGATTCCTGGTTGAACATGAGCTTTCCAAGGTTTGAATTCTAAATGCGGCTATAGCCGCTTGCACCGATATTTCACGATCAAACTGGAAAACTCAATCGCTGAGACTTGACCAAGGTGTCGCGTCGCTAGCCGCTTCGGCCCATCCCTTCATGTCATTCCGTGCGGGACTCTTTCCGGGCACGGAATCCATACTGACCGCGTCGCTGAAGCGAGGTATGGGTCCGGCCGTGCGACCGTGATAACGAGCCGAGTTTTTCGCAGTTTCTGTTCCGTTCTCTTATTCGCTTGACGACGCGAACAAACATGGTACATGAGAGCGGATTGCCAGCGTGAACCGCCTATGCGAAAAGGAAACAGCCAGTGAGCACAGCCGCAAACCTGAGGGTCGTCGACAAGGCCGGCGAGAAAGACAGCATGGACAAGCAAAAGGCGATCGACAGCGCCCTTTCGCAGATCGAGAAAGCGTTCGGCAAGGGCTCGATCATGAAGCTGGGCGCGCGCAGCTCGATCGAGGTCGAGGTGATCCCGACCGGTTCGCTGTCGCTCGATATCGCGCTCGGTATCGGCGGCCTGCCCAAGGGACGCATCATCGAGGTTTTCGGGCCGGAAAGCTCGGGCAAGACGACGCTGGCGTTGCACGCGGTCGCCTCGGCTCAGAAGGCGGGCGGCACCTGCGCCTTCATCGATGCGGAGCACGCGCTCGATCCGTCCTATGCCCGCAAGCTGGGCTGCAACATCGACGAACTGCTGATCTCGCAGCCCGATGCCGGAGAGCAGGCGCTCGAGATCTGCGACACGCTGGTGCGCTCGGGCGCGATCGACGTGCTGGTGGTCGACAGCGTCGCGGCCCTTGTTCCCCGCGCCGAGCTGGAAGGCGAGATGGGCGACAGCCATGTCGGCCTGCAGGCGCGGTTGATGAGCCAGGCGCTGCGCAAGCTGACCTCCTCGATCTCCAAATCCAACTGCATCGTCATCTTCATCAACCAGATCCGCATGAAGATCGGGGTGATGTACGGCAGCCCGGAGACCACGACCGGTGGCAACGCGCTCAAGTTCTACGCTTCCATCCGCCTCGACATCCGTCGTATCGGCGCGATCAAGGACCGCGAAACCGTCACCGGCAACCAGACCCGTGTCAAGGTGGTCAAGAACAAGCTGGCCCCGCCGTTCCGGGTGGTCGAGTTCGACATCATGTACGGCGAAGGCATCAGCCGCACCGGCGAGCTGGTCGACCTCGGCGTGCAGGCCAATATCGTCGAGAAATCGGGTGCCTGGTACTCGTTCGACGGCCAGCGCATCGGCCAGGGCAAGGAGAACGTCAAGCAGTTCCTAAAGGAAAACGAGGCGGTCGCGCAGGCGATCGAGGCGAAAATCCGCGCCAACGCCGGCATGGTTTCGAACGCGATGATCGGCACCCCGGAAACCGAGGACGAGAGCCTCGACGCTTGATACCAGCAAAGACCTGTTCATTTTTCCTGTCGTCCGGACAAGCTTAGCGCGATCCAGGATTCATCTCTCCGCCCGGTGCCGGACCTTGGATCTGGATCAAGTCCGGGATGACGAATCCAGTTATGCGCCGACTGTTACCGGCTCGCTTCGTCTAGGGCGGCAATTTCATCATCCTTCAATTCCAGGCTTGCCGCTGCGGCCAGCTCGTCCAGCTGATCGAGCGAGGTAGCGCTGGCGATGGGCGCGGTGATGCCCGGGCGGGCGATCAGCCAGGCCAGAGCCACCGCGCCTGGCGTCGCCCTGTGCTCTGCAGCGATGCCGCCAAGCGCCGCCAGAACCTGCGGCCCCTTGCCGTGCAGGTAGTCGCTGACCTGGCGTCCGCGCGGGCTCTTGCCCAGGTCGGCTTCGGTGCGGTACTTGCCGGTCAGATAGCCGCGCGCCAGAGAAAAGTAGCTGATTACGCCGATATCTTCCGTGCGGATCAGGGGTTCCAGCTCCGCCTCGTAGCCGGCGCGCGCCATCAGGTTGTAATGCGGCTGCAGCGACTCGTAGCGCGGCAGGCCCAGGCGAGCGGACGTCTCCAGAGCCTCTTTAAGGCGGGCGGCGGTATAGTTGGACGCGCCGATCGCGCGCACTTTTCCTTGCTCGATCAGCTTGGCAAAGGCGATCAGAGTTTCCTCCAGCGGCGTGTCCTTGTCATCCTGATGCGCCTGATAAAGGTCGATACAGTCGGTTTGCAGGCGGCGCAGCGAATCCTCTACGGCCTGCGCGATCCATTTGGCCGACAATCCCTTTCGATCCGGCGCCAGCTCCATGCCGCACTTGGTCGCGAGCACCAGCTTGTCGCGCCCGCCCGATTGGCTCAGCCACTTGCCGATGATCGCCTCCGATTCACCGCCCTGGTTGCCCGGCGCCCATTTCGAGTAGACGTCGGCCGTATCGATGGCGTTGAGGCCGGCTTCGCGCAGCCGGTCGAGCAGGCGAAAGGACATGGACTCATCAGCCGTCCAGCCGAAGACATTGCCGCCAAACATGATCGGCGGTAGGGAAAGGCCGGACCGGCCGAGCGTGCGCGTTTTCATGGACACTCCTTGATAGTCATCAGTATTTAGCGACCAGCAGCAGCCCGGCAACCACCAGCACCACGCCGGCGGCCCGCCCGCGTTGATTCCGTGCTGCTTGAACCCGACCAGGCCGAAAGGGTCCATCCCACGTAGGTGACGATCGCGGCGGTTCCGATTGTACTGGTGAACACCATGGGCCCCAGCCGCGACAAATGCGGCAAGCAGGACGAGCAGCCCGACCACGGATACGACCAGAGCGGCCATCCACGGCCGGTCGAGGCTCTTGCCCAAGCTGCGCATTGCTGCCGGCCTGCAGGGTGTTGAGGACGCCGGCAAGCGCCACGAAAATGCAGAGTAGAAACTTCAACCGCCGCTCCTGTACAAGATATCATGGTACCCAACCGGAAACCCGCCTCTCGCCTGTATGTCACCGCCGAACTGGAAACGGGCGGCACGATTGGACTCTCCGACGCGCAGGCACACCAGTTGCGCAACGTCCTGCGCCTTGCCACGGGCGCATCGGTTGCGCTGTTCAATGGCCGTTCGGGAGAGTTCGTGGCGGAACTGGAAGTCGAGAAGCGTCGCGTAACCGCCCATGTCGGGGAAAGGCGACGCCCGCAGGATGACGGTGCGGATATCTGGCTGGCATTTTCGCCCGTCAAGCACGAGCGGCTCACCTTCATGATCGAAAAGGCAAGCGAACTTGGCGCCTCAAGGCTGATGCCGGTGATCACGGCGCGAACTCAGAACGCGCGGGTCAACGCTCAGCGACTGGGCGAGACGGCGCGCGAGGCGGCGGAACAGTGCGAACGCTTGACGATCCCCCAAATGGACGAGCCGCGCTCCCTCGCAACGCTGATCGCGCAATGGGATGCGTCGCGCCGGCTGTTCCTGTGCGCGGAAGCCGGTGAAACGCAACCTGCAATGCGCGCCTTTGCAGCGTGGAGCGGGCCCTCCGCTGTGCTGGTGGGCCCCGAAGGGGGCTTCTCACCCGGGGAATTCGAAACACTGCGCGGTCACGAAGCCGTCGTGACGGTCAGCCTTGGCGCCACGATCCTGCGCACTGAAACGGCGGCGACCGCCGCGCTCGCCTGCTGGCAGGCTGCGGCCGCAGCAAAGTGAGCTTCCAACGGCAGCCTACTTACCAAAGCCTTTCAGCTTCGAACAAGGTGCAGGGCGGTCCAAAGCCGCGCGAAAACTGTCCGCGGATTTCTGAATCTGCTTCTCGATTTCTTCGAGGGTCAGGTCGGGCTCGGGCATGCTCAGGAAGCCCTCGTTCTCCATAGGGGTACTTATTTGGAAGTCTCTGAGATCGCCGCGCATCAACTCTCTCCAGTACTGGTGCTGTAAGGCAGTCGAAAATCTAACCCGCTCGCAATCCGCCTCGCAAGCAGAAATCTTGTCCAAGTCCGCTCTTTTTCCCAACGGCGGATCCGTGTTACATACAGGGCATGCAGAAATATCTCTGGCTTGTCGCCTGTTTGTCAATTTCCTGTCCCGCGTTCGCGCAAACCGTAGAGCAGGACGGTCCGCTCGATAAGTACTCCACCGCGACCGAGCGGGCGCAAGGGACGTTCCTTGCCTACCACGAGGCGATGCGCGCGGAGGAGAGCTGCCGCCAGCACAGTTTTAGCCCCGGCGATCGCACCGCGCTGGAGAAGGCGACGGCGGACCAGATGTTTGCCGACTCGCCGCAGATCGCCATTGGCGCGGCCCGGCTTCTGACGCTGGTGCGCAAGGCGGATGACGACATGGACGCGCTGGTCGCGCGCGAGGGCTGCAACGGCCAGAAGGTCAAGAAGTCGCTGGCGCTCTACGAGGACAAGCTGGCTGCGGTGCACGGGCAGGAGGATGCGCCGCCGCCCGGCGTCGGCGACACGGCGGCCTCCGCCCCCGGACCACAGGCCGCCAGCCAGGCAGCCGCTGCGCCGCAAGCCCCGGTCGAGGTCGTGCCCGAGCCGCTGACGCCCCCTTCCGGCGCGCCAGCGCCCCAGCCGGTGACCGCCCCCGCAGCGCCTTGACGAGCGTCAGTCATGTCGCGCGCCTACGCCACGTTCACCTTCGAGCCGTCCGAGCACCAGCTGGACAACGAGGAACGGCGTAACTTCCGCAACGCACTCGGCCATTACCCCACCGGCATTACCGTGGTGACGGCGCTGGCCGACAACGGCGCCAAGGTCGGGCTCACAGTCAATTCCTTCACCTCCATCAGCCTGCACCCGCCGCTGATCCTGTTCGCCGTCGCGCTGCGCGCCGCCTCAGCGCCGGTGTTCCAGCGCGGCGTGCGCTTCGCCGTGAACCTGCTCGGCGCGCATCAGCGCGACCTGGCGCAAATTTTCGCGCGGTCGAATCCAGACAAGTTCGCCGGCCTCGATTGCTCCGTCGGACAGGGCGACGTGCCTTTGCTGAAGGATTGCAGCGGCTGGCTGGAAGCCTTGGTGCACGACATCTTTCCCGCCGGCGACCACCTGTTGATTGTCGGCCGGGTCGATAAGTTCGCCCACGATCAGGACGCTGTGCCGCTGCTATATCATCGCGGGCAGTACAAGGTACTCGATGCGTAGCTGGCGTTACCGGTACGCTGGCATTGTATAACCGTATCAACGGATTTTGAGTCCACAATCGACGCCCAAGCCTTCGTCAACCAGATTAGTAAATAGATTGGGATCCAGATCCGATCGTCTCGTGATCAGTATCGAGGCTCTGGAAATGGCGTTGGAATGGCAGCCGTGGGATTAGCTACATCCCATCGTCCGCCTGTACCTGTCGCGAAAACAGAGGTTGCGGAGTGGCCCCTGATGGATGAGGTGGAAGACTGCGCCATGCTGTTCTTCGGGTTACCCACAACGGCACAGGGTACGCACGTCTTGGCAGAGGCACAGGATTGGAACCGCAAGCCTGTAGCAGGCCGAAACCGATGGTCGCCACCCTCCAAGTTCAGGCTTTTCCGGGCTCCCTCCTATACGAGCTCAGGAAGTTCTCGAAGATATCCAGCCCCGACACGCTGGCCTTGACCGCGTCCAGGCTGGGGGCGCGCATGTCGGAGCCGGGGCTGGTCAGCAGCGCGAAGGCGCTTGCGTTGTGCGACCGCGCCATGGCAAGGGCGAAGCTACGGCGCAGCTGCTCCAGTCCCGCCGGGTCCCTGCCGAGGTTGAGCGCGACCGCCTCGTTGAGGACGATGTCGGCCTGCTGCTTGCCTACGCTGCCGTCGGCCGCCGGGCTGGAAGCAAGGCGGCCGAGCGCCGCTGCCGCATCCTTCCAGTCGCGGCGCGGCCAAGCGATCTCGACCCGCAGCGCGTCGGCCTCGCGGCTGGTTTCGCCACCCAGCGCCGCGACCGCCTCGTCCGGTTTGCCAGACTTGAACAGGGCTCGCGCCTGCAGCAGCTTGCGGTCGCTCTTCTGCGCCGGTTCCAGCCTGTCGGATTCGCTGTCCGCCAGCGCCCTCAAGGCCAGATCGGGCTTGTCGTCCAGCAGGCGCAACGCGGCGATGCGCTCGCCCAACCGTCCCTTGACGGCAGAATCGCTGGCCTCGTGCATTTGCGGCTCGATCAATCCCACCGCCTCGTCCATGACGCCGATCGCCGCCAGCCGGTCGGACAGCGCCCGCACGTTCGGGTCCGATACCGTGTGCGGCGGCAGGAAGGGAAGAAAGGTATTATACAGCGCGAACGTATCGAGCGGCGAGGATTTGTTCGCGACCTCGGGCGAGAAGGCCAGCCTGGCGGTATCGATCACCTTCTTCCTCGCTTCGTCGGCGAACGGCGTGCCGGCGGCCGCGTCGATCAGGACGCGCATCGTTTCGAGGCCCGATTTGTAATCCCCCGCGGCAAAGTACAGTTCGCCCAGCCGCCCGAGGACGCGATACTCGTAATCGTCCCCGCGCCAGCCATAGCGCAGGCCTTCCAGACGGGTGATCGCGTCCTTTTGCGGCAGGGTGCCCTGGCCCAGCCCGTTCTCCACCGCGGCGAAACCGGCGAGCGCCGTCCAGTACTGGTCGCGACAGGCCGGAACCGAGGCATACAGCTTGTCGGCATCGTCGAACTTGCCGCGTCCGGAGGCCAGCCCGGCCTTGAGAGCCGCTATGGCGGCATCGGGTGGCATCGAATCGGCCTGTTCGCCCCGGGTCAGCAGGCCGAGCGCCGCCTCCATCGAGGAGGGTTCGTTGTTCTCGACCGCCAGTGCCGCCAGTGCCAGCGAGAACCGGCGCTTGATCTCGGCCGGGTACCTGTCGATCGTCTTGACGTCCGAGCGCAGGATCGAGAACGCTTCCTGCCGCTCGTCGGGCGTGCCTTGCGCCGCGGCAAGCGCGCGCCACAGCGACGCCTCGGGCTGGTTCTGCAGCGCCTCGGTTGTCAGGTCGGCGCGCGCCTCGGGGATGCGCCCCTGCAACGCTTCGGTCGCGCCGCGCATCGCGATGTAGTCGGGGCTTTTCACCACGTCGGGATTGTCGCTCGCTGCCAGTTGCAACGCCGCCGAAGCTTCGTTGCCGTACCCGTTGGCGAGGAACAGCCGCGCCAACTCGATCGCCTGCCCCTGCGTCGGCGTGTCTTCGGCTCCGATAACGGCGTGTTCGATATCCTGCCGATCCTGCAAAAGCTTTTCCGGGCCACCCTTGTACCAGGCTTGGAGGTCGAACAGCGAGGGCGCGGTGCCGTGCATGCCCGAGTCGGCGGAAAGAGCCATGCCCGAGATTGTGATTTCGCCGAGAGCGGCGCCGACCGCGACATGATCGCCACGGGTGACGGCGGCGAAACCCTGCGCCGTCGCAAAGATATCGGCGTCGGCAAGGCGACGGCTTTTAACGATGAGCTCGCCCGCGGTCGGCAACGGCACGAGGCTCAGCGTGTCACCGAGGTCGGGATCGACAAAGGAGATTACCTGGGTCGCGCCCGGAGCCGTGACGCTCACCTGGTTCTCCGTCGCCGCCGCATTTATGACCAGGGTCGCCGAAGCTTGAGCCTGGTGCGACAGTATCACATCCCAGCCCCCGCCATGCTGACGCGTGGCCAGGTGCAACTGCGGGGTATCCGGCGAGGATGCCGGTTTCACGAGGTAGCGGAACAGGGTTCCGTTCTGCGCCATGTAGCGCGCGGGCGACGACAGCAGGGTGGCGGCGGGACCGGCAACCGACGGCATGCCAGCGGAGACTTTGCCGTCCGTCGCCAGCCACAGATACTGACCGCGTTGGAACGCTACGAGGCTGGCCGGCCGGTCGGGTTGCAGGTGCACCACCGTTTCGTCGGCGGTTTGCGGCTTGGAGTCGGTTTTCGCCTCCGGGCCGGCCGCGGCGGTCACGGGTGCAGGCGCTGTTTCGGCCGGGGCGGTCTCCGGCATGCCGGCGGGCGGATCGAGGATGTCGACGATCACGATGTTGCCGGTCTTGAAGGCGCGCGAGCGTGCCCCGGCCTTGACGCCCAGCTTCAGCACAAGCTTCGACGGGTCGGGCGCGACGGCGATGGACACCACGTCGCGCAGTTTCTGCGTCGCGGTGCTGCCGAGATCCGCCTTGGCCGGATGGTCGAAAGTCACGGTGATGCTGTCCGGCGCCTCGTCGACAACGAAGCCGACCTGAGTATGCCACGTCAGCAGGATGCGGCTAAGCCCTTTGTGATCGCCAGCGCGGATTTCCACCGTGGGTACGCCCGCCGGCGCGCCGCTATTCTGGCCATGCGAGTGCGAAGC
Organism: Alphaproteobacteria bacterium; assembly: GCA_965199265.1. Taxonomy (GTDB): domain Bacteria; phylum Pseudomonadota; class Alphaproteobacteria; order CALMVH01; family CALMVH01; genus CBDAQV01. The sequence continues at coordinate 38,215 of CBDAQV010000004.1, forward strand.
CGCCCACACGGGCACGTTCTGCGCCGGCACGGCGCAAAGCAAAAACAAGAGAAACCGGCATCTTGGCAAGGCCATGCCTTACCGTGCCAAACCTTGGTTAAGGTCGAGTGAAACGTCGCGAACGAACGGACAGGATTACTTCTTTGCCGCGTCAGGCGGGTTGCCGTTTATCGCCTCGGGCGCGCCGGTTGCCGCGGCAGGCGCATCGCTGCCCAGCGCTGCCTTGGCGTCGGCGACGGCGCCTTCAAGGTTGCGGCGGCGCTCGGCCAGTTTCACGGTCAGCAGCCGGGCTCGCTCGGGCGTCATCGCCGCCAGGACGGGGGCCAGCTTGGCTTCCTTCATGCGCCCGGTGACGTCGACCAGGACCGGCAGTTCAAGATTGTCGAAGATCGCCGCTGCGTCCTTGGGCTTCATGTTCTCGTAGATCTTAACCAGGCTGGCCAGCTGCGCCTCGTCCTTGCTCTTCTGCAGGTCCAGCAGCTTCTCCAGGTCGCTGCGCATGCCGCTCAGCTCTTCCACCTTCCTGTTGATCCGGTCCTCGGCGGCGTTCAGCAGCGCTTCGCGCTGGCCGAGCGCCTGCTCGCGCATGTCCAGCTCATGGCGCTTTTCGGTCAGCGTCCCCAGCAACTCGACCGTACCCTTGGTGTCGCTCTGCACGATCGGCGGCGGGTGCGAGGGCAGGCCGGGGCCCGGCAGCTCGGCGTTGGCGAGCTGCGTGCCCTTGTCGCCTGCCTTGGCGGCATCGCCCTCATACGGCTTGGCGGTGTCACCGGTCTTGTCCGTGGAAGGGGCTGCGGCCGTCGGGTCGGCCGGCTTGCTGGTTTCGGCGGCCGCGGGGGTGATCGCGGAAATCGAAGGGCCATTGACCGCCAGCGAGACCAAGTCGGCAGCGCGCATGCCGATGCTGAGCACCGTGAAGGCAATGGCGAACGGCAGGACGCGGGGCCGGGGAGTTTTGAAGGGAAGACGCATCAAGACCTGCCCTTCCGCAGGGTTTCTATGGCGGCGAACAACTCTTGCTCGGCGCGGCTGCGCGGCGCGCTGTCGCCGGCCGCGTCCTTTGCTGAAGCCATCGCGGACGGCGGAGTCATGCCGCGGACCGCTACGGGACCACCGGGCGCGGATGCCGCTGCGGGCCTTGCCTCGATGCGGTCAGCAGGAGGCGAAGGTTGCGCCGTCGTGGCGGGCGAAACCTTCTTCGCCGCGCTCTCGATCCACGAACGCCCCTTCGCAGGTTCGGCGGGTGCGGGCGAACGTTCGGCACGCAGCGTGTTCCTGTCCTTGGGCGGGGCGGGCAGGGAGGCTTTGGCGCGTTCGTGCTCCTCATCCTCGCCAGCGCGGTAGGCGGCCTCGAAACTGCCGCGCGCCATTGGGGCCAATCGCTCCATCCGGTTGGCGAGGGCGTTGCTGCTTTCGTTGATCATGGACAACTCGTCCACCAGCCCGCGCGAGATCGCGATCTGCTTCTGCAGGCCGGATTCGTACTCCGCGGCGGTCGTCTTCATGGTCTTGATCGCGGCTTCGGCCCGGCTATGCGCGTCGGTCAGGCTGGTGATCAGCTGCGCCAGCTCGGACCGGCCGTCGCGCGCCCGGCCAAGCGCCCGGTTCAGGCGCGCGGCGTAGAACACCGCGACGCACATGACGATGATCGTCACCAGGTCGATGATCACGGCGCTGCTCATGAGTTGCTCTCCGGCTTCGCTTCGTTGGTGATCTTGACCGCTATCCGGCCCGCGCGCTTGCCGATCCGGCCTTCGTACATCGGCCTTTCGCCGCATTTCATCTCGACCGGGGAGTCCGGCGTCGAGTTCAGCATGATCCGCGTTCCGACCTTCCAGTTCAGCACGCTGCCCAGGCTGGCGCTCGTTTCGCCAAGGACCGCGCGCAGCTCCATCTCGGTCTGATACAGCTCGCTGGTCAGGTGGCTTTCCCAGATCGAATCGCGGCCGAACTTCTCGCCCATGAACATCTGCAGCAGAAGCTCCCGCACGGGCTCCAGCGTCGCATAAGGGATCAGCAGGTCGAGGCGGCCGCCCCGGTCGTCCATGTCGATGCGGATCTTGACCAGCACGGCGGCGTTGTTGGCCCGCGTGATGGTGGCGAAGCGCGGGTTGGTTTCCAGCCGGTCGAACTTGAAGGTCACGGCCGAGATCGGGTCGAAGGCGGCGGTCAGGTCGGCCAGCACGACGTGCAGCATCCGCTCGACGATGTTGCGCTCGATGGTGGTGTAGGGACGGCCTTCGATCCGCATCGCGGCGGTGCCGCGGCGCCCGCCCAGCAGCACGTCGACCACCGAGTAGATCAGTGCCGAATCGACCGTCAGCAGGCCGTAATTGTCCCACTCCTCGGCGCGGAACACGGTGATCAGCGCCGGCATCGGCAGCGAGCTGAGATAATCGCCGAAGCGGACCGACACGATCTGGTCGAGAGTGACCTCGACGTTGTCCGAGGTCAGGTTGCGAAGCGAGGTCGAGAGCATGCGCACCAGACGGTCGAACACGACGTCCAGCATTGGCAGGCGTTCGTAGTTGACGAGGCCGCTGTTGACCAAGGCCAGCACGCCGCGGGACTCGCCATCGGCCGCGGCGCCGGAAAAGCCCAACAGGTTGTCGATCGCGCCTTGGTCCAGCACGCGCGTCCCGGCTTCGCCCGGCGCGGTTTCCATTTCTGCGCCCCAGGCCGCGGCCAGATCCTCGTCGGCTGTCTTGGTCGCGTTCATTGGATCAGCATCTCGCGGAAGAGGACATCGCGCACTTCGATCGGCGCCGCGGCGGCCGACACCCGGATCAGCAGTTCCTGCCGCAGGCGGTAAATTCCAGCCGCGCCCTTCAGGTCGTCGATCCTCAGTTCACGCAGGTAAGTCTGGAACTGGTCCATGACGCGCGGCATGACCTTGTCGATCGCCGCCTCGTCCGTCTTGTTGGCAAGTTCCAGGCTGATCTTCATCTTGAGGAAGTGCGCCTGCCGTCCCGTGCCGTCGAGGTTCACCAGAACGTCGGGCAGGTCGTGGAACACGCCCGCTTCGGCGGAGTCGGCGGCCGCCGCTTTCTCGGCCTTGGCAGGCTTGTCGGTTTTTGCCGATGCGCCGTCAGCGCTGGCAGCGGCACTGTCGTTCTTGCCGCCCAGCAGCCCCCCGAAATAAGCGCCGCCGCCGCCGCCCACCAGCAGCAACAGCCCCGCCAGGATGATGACAAGCTTCTTCTTGCTTTTCTTCTTGGGTTCGGCGGTGGCCGCTTCGGCTTCGTCGGACATGTCGACTCCTTGGCGCACCCGCGCCTGACAACTCAATCGCCAGCTTAGGGAAGTTTAGTTAATTGTCCGTTGCCCGCGCCGAACGCGCCTTGCAAGTGGTCCTTAGGTCAGCCTGCCGCGCCCTGCCGGGAGCTGAAGCGTGCCTTTGCACCCGCGATCAGCAAATGCGCATCGTGCTCGGGAACGCCGCGTTCACCGATCAGCGAGCGGCTGAGCTCGTCCTCGCTGTAGCCAGCAGCGCGTTCGCCGAGGTCGGAGGCGTGGACAACCATGTCGCCGAACTCCAGCACAAACAGCCTGAACCGGCCTTCCCCCGCCGATGATCCCGCGATCTGCTCGACTTCCAGCGCCTGCGCCATGAGAACCTCCGTTGTTTCGTGCCAGCATCGCACCGAAGGCTTATGTTTTCGTGACCGTCGTTCTTCGTTCTTGACTCCTTGCATCATGTCGTCCCTTGCGCAGCACGGAATCCATACCATCCGCGCGCTGTGCCGGCGCATGAATTCCTGCCGGCCCGGCCGGAATGACGGCAGTAATTCGTTCTCGAGCGACCGCCGGGCTCCTCCAGCTTGCATACCTTGCCCGGGCATGAGACTAAAGGCCTTCGCGTGCTCGCGCGCTCACTCCTGTTTTCGAGCACGTTCGTCCACCGGAGCCATGACACGATGAAGAAACTGCTGATCGCGCTGGGCGCGCTCGTCTTGGCTTTGATGCTGGCTGTCGTGACCGTTCCGACGCTGATTCCCGCCAACGCCTATATCGGCCGGGTGACCGAAGCCGTGAAGCAGGCAACCGGGCGCGAGCTGACCATCGCCGGTCCCGTTTCCTTCCGCCTCCTGCCCAACATCGCGCTGGAAGCGCAGGACGTGTCGCTTTCGGGCGCGCCGGGAGGCGTCGAAAAGGCGATGGCGTCGGTTGGCAGGCTGGCGGTGGGGCTCAAGCTGATCCCGCTGCTGTCGCACCGTGTGGAGGTCAGCCGCCTCGACCTGACCGATCCGGTCATACGCCTGGAAGTCGACCGGCAGGGCAGGGGCAACTGGATTTTAACCCCGGCGGGCAAGGCCGCCGCGCCCGCTGGGGACGCAAAGGCTTCGGGCGACCCCGAGGCGCAGCTGCGACAGCTGAGCCTCGGGACCGTCAAGGTGACGAATGCGACCGTTTCGTACCTCGACGACCGGACCGGCAAGCGACAGGAAGCTGACAAGCTGGATGCCGTCCTGACGCTTGACAGCATCGACGAACCTTTAGGCCTGAAGGGCAGCGTGTTGTGGAAGAACCAGGACCTTTCCTTCGACCTTGGCATACGCAAGCCCGTGGTGCTGATCGGTGGCGGCTCGACCCCGGTCACGCTCAAGATCGACGCGCCGCTGGTCAAGCTGGCTCTGGACGGCAACGCGCAGTCGGTCGGTCCGCTGCGCAAGCTGGACGGCAAGCTGGAGGTCTCCGGCTCGTCGCTGCGCGGCCTGCTTGCCTGGGCAGGGCCCGCTTCCAAGCTGCCGGGCTCGGCGCTTGGACCCTTTTCGCTACGTACCCAGGTGGATGTGGGCGCGTCGCTTTACGCGCTGTCGCATTTGACGTTGACGCTGGATGCCCTAACGGCGACGGGCGATCTGTCAGTGGCGACGGCCGGGGCAAGGCCGCTCGTCAAGGGGAGTTTGTTACTGGGCGCGCTCGACCTCAACCCGTATCTGGTCACCTCTTCCCAAGGTGCGGCGACGCACCCGGAAGCGGCTCCGATCGCCGCACCCTCGGCCCCGGGCGGCGGCTGGAGCGAAGCGCCGATCGACCTTTCCTCCCTGCGGGCCGTTGACACGGACCTGAACCTGTCGCTTGACTCCCTGCGCTTCCACAATGTCGCCATCGGTAAAAGCCAGCTGGCGCTGATCATCGCCAGCGGCAAGCTACGCACCGAGTTCAAGCAGCTGACGCTCTACGGCGGCACCGGAACCGGTCACATCGCGCTCGACGGCTCCGGCGCCGGGGCCACGCTGGAGACGGCGATGGCGCTCAACGCCATTCAGGTCCAGCCGGTGCTTGAAGTCACGGTCGGGGTCAGCCGCATTGTCGGCGCGGGATCGTTGAACATTGCACTGGCGAGCCACGGAAACAGCCAGGCGGAGCTGATGCGCGGCCTGTCCGGCACGGGTTCGCTGCGCGTGGCGAACGGCGCGGTGAAAGGGTTCGACCTCGCCGCGATTGTCCATAATCCGACCGCCGCGCTGACGCAGGACGCCGGCACGGCGCAAACCGAGTTCAGCGCGCTGGGCGCGACGTTCGCCATCAGCGGCGGCGTTGCCAGCAACCACGACTTGGCGATGGAGACGGCCGTCGGCGGTGTGACCGGGTCGGGCACCGTCGACCTTTACCACCGCACGCTCGACTACCGGCTGGAGCCGCACGTCGCCGCAGCGCTGCAAGGCGGCAAGTCAGGCATCGCGGGAACGACCGTGCCGATCCTGATCAGCGGCCCATGGGAGCATCCCAGCTACCGGCCGGATCTGTCGTCAATGCTGCAACAGAAAGCGCAGAAGGCTCTGGGCGGCAAGGTGGACAAGCTGCTGGGCGCGAACTCGGGCAAGGCGAGCGGTTTGCTCAAAGGGTTTCTGGGACATTGACCAGCTAAAACTTAATGATGTCATCCTCCGCGGAAGCGGAGAATCCCGGTCAGGATTATTTTATTCCGAAAGACCCTCCGCTTTCGCGGAAGATGACGATCAAGCACGTGGTTTCCAGGAACTTGATGGAACGGGGTCACTCAGGAAGCGATCACCCGTTCACCTGATGCGGCGCGTGCTCGACCTTGGCACCCAGCTTCTTCAACTCCTCGAAATCGTGCTCGGAGATGTGATGTTCCGTTCCGGGCTCATGCCCGTGCCGGTCGGTAACGGCATAATGCTTGCCACCGCGGCTCCAGATGACAAGGTTTTTGCGATCGAGGGCATCGGTCAGTTTCTTTTCCATGGGCGCATCCTGTCAGAGTAGGGGCGGCAGGGCAACAGGGATGTCGGTTCGACGGGAAGCGATGTCGTTCCTTGGCCTTCAGGCACCCTTCGCCTCAAAGAAAGGTTTCCGCGGTCATCCGCGCCTTGAGCGCCTCGGCGCGGCGGCGGATCAGGCTCAACTCGCCTTCGTCCTTGCGCGCGAGGTTGAAGTACTGGTTGCGCATGCGCGGGTTGCGGCTGAACCGGGCCTTGTGCCGGTCGAGGAAGTCCCAGTACAGCGTGGTGAACGGGCAGGCGTCCTCGCCCACCGCCTTGGCAGGATCGTAGCGGCACTTCGCGCAGTGGTCGCTCATGCGGTTGATGTACGCGCCCGATGCCACGTATGGCTTGGTGCCCGCCACGCCGCCGTCGCCGTACTGGCTCATGCCCAACGTGTTGGGCAGGGACACCCAGTCGATCGCGTCCCAGAACATCGACAGGTGCCAGCGATGGACGTCGTACGGCCGCACGCCTAGAAGAAGGCAGAACAGGCCGAGTACCATCAGGCGCTCGATATGATGCGCGTAGGCGTGCGCGATCGTGTGGCCGATCGCCTGCGCCAGGCAGCGCATGTCGGTCTCGCCCGTCCAGTAGAAGCGGGGCATCGGCAGGTCGGCGTCCAGCGCGTTCGCGGACGCGTAGCCCGGCATGCGTTGCCAGTAGATCCCGCGCATGAACTCGCGCCAGCCGATGACCTGGCGGACGAAGCCCTCGGTGGAACTGAGCGGCATCTCGCCCTTGCGGGACAGCACGGCATCCAGAATTTCACGCGGATCAAGAATGTGCAGGTTGAGCGGACCGGAGGTGTACGAGTGAAACAGCAGGGGCTCGCCCTCGCGCAGCGCGTCCTGGTAGCGGCCGAAATACGGCAGCCTGTGCGCCACGAAATCGTCCAGCACCGCCCGCGCGTCGTCACGGCTGACGGGCAGGGTGAAATCGTCCAGAACGCCCGGGCTGTCGGCAAACTCGCGCGCGACCAGCGCCAGGACTTCGGCGGTCACCGCGTCCGGCGGGAAACGGACGGGGGATGGTATCGTCGGGGCGGAGCTGCCGCGCAGCGCATGCCGGTTGTCGTGGTCGAAGTTCCAGATTCCGCCGGTGGGTTCACCGTCCGGCTCGATCAGGATGTCCAGCTTGCGGCGCATCCCGCGGTAGAAGGTTTCCATCACCGCATGGCCGTGCTCGCTGGAGAACCGCGCGAACTCGACGTGGCTGCACAGGAAGTGCCGGTCCTCGCGCATTTCGAGCGGAAGGGGCAGCGCTTCGATCGCCTCGCGTACCCGCCAGTCGCCCGGTTCGACCAGGATCACGCGTTCCGGCCGCAGCAGAGCCGCATGGCGCAGGATCTCGCCTGCCAGGGTGCCGGTACTGAGCGGATCGTCCAGCTTCGTGTAATAAACCGTCCGGCCTCGCGCGGCCTGTTCGGCGCTGAAATGGCGCATTGCGGCAAAGAAGAACGCGATCCGCCGCTTGTGCTGCGGCACGTAACCCGCCTCCTCGCGCACCTCCATCTGCAGGACGGCATCGCGCGCCGCGTCGAACCCGTCGAACGCGGCCGAGCCGCCATCGAGCTGGTCGCCGAGGACAACGATCAGGTGGCGGAGAGCAGCTGGTGAAATCTTCATGGCTTTGTCAACCGCGAGCTGGGCCGGATGATCCCTGTCTTGCCGGCAGGAGTGGTATCCTGTCTGCCACGGAACGGAGAACGGTTACGGAATTACTCCGTGAACAAGGGCTCTCGCTTGCTCAATCTGGCCCGCATGCCTCAGAAGGGGTTGGCTTCGAAGGCTTTCTAAGTACCTGTATTAGCAAGATAATTTGGTTGCGGGGGCAGGATTTGAACCTGCGGCCTTCAGGTTATGAGCCTGACGAGCTACCGGGCTGCTCCACCCCGCGACAAGGGTTTGGCTACCGGGGAGGCCCGGAAGCTGTGACGATTGTTTGCCTTGCGGCAAACGGGCGGGCTGCGTGAGCCTCGCGACAGGGATGTGCATGCGAGTGATAGGGGTTTGTTTCTGTCCGTTTGCAAGACCTGGCGGCGACCGACTCTCCCGTGTCTTGAGACAAAGTACCATTGGCGCTGGGGCGTTTCACGGCCGAGTTCGGGATGGGATCGGGTGTTTCAGCCTCGCTAGGGCCACCAAGTCGTGTAAACGGACAGTTTTTGTGGGGGGTCTTGATCCGTGCAAGCTGTAAGCGACGTACCGGACTGATCTTTGGTACCGGGCCGGCAGCGCAGCTGCGGTCTGATACCAGAGTTCTGGTCTGAGGTAAGGGTTTGAAGAGCCTGTCGAGCGATTAGTAAAGCTTAGCTTCGGGCGTTACCGCCTTTCCACACGCTTCCTATCGACGTGATGGTCTATCACGGCTCTAATGGGGAGTCCTGGTTTTGAGGCGAGCTTCCCGCTTAGATGCTTTCAGCGGTTATCTCTTCCGCACATAGCTACCCGGCTGTGCCGCTGGCGCGACAACCGGTACACCAGAGGTGCGTCCATCCCGGTCCTCTCGTACTAGGGACAGATCCTCTCAAGACTCCAACACCCACGGCAGATAGGGACCGAACTGTCTCACGACGTTCTGAACCCAGCTCACGTACCACTTTAAATGGCGAACAGCCATACCCTTGGGACCTGCTCCAGCCCCAGGATGTGATGAGCCGACATCGAGGTGCCAAACCTCCCCGTCGCTGTGGACGCTTGGGGGAGATCAGCCTGTTATCCCCGGCGTACCTTTTATCCGTTGAGCGATGGCCCTCCCACATGGGGACCACCGGATCACTATGACCGACTTTCGTCTCTGCTTGAATTGTCACTCTCGCAGTCAGGCGGGCTTATGCCATTGCACTCGACAGCTGATTTCCGACCAGCCTGAGCCCACCATCGCGCGCCTCCGTTACTCTTTGGGAGGCGACCGCCCCAGTCAAACTACCCACCATGCAGGGTCCCGAGCGCTGCTAGAAGCGCCGCGGTTAGACATCAAAGATCGCAGGGGCGGTATTTCAAGGACGACTCCACAAAGGCTGGCGCCCCTGCTTCATAGTCTCCCGCCTATCCTACACGAGCAATCTCTAATGCCACTGCAAAGTTATAGTAAAGGTGCACGGGGTCTTTCCGTCTAACCGCGGGTACTCCGCATCTTCACGGAGAATTCAATTTCGCTGAGCCGATGCTGGAGACAGCGGGGAAGTCGTTACGCCATTCGTGCAGGTCGGAACTTACCCGACAAGGAATTTCGCTACCTTAGGACCGTTATAGTTACGGCCGCCGTTTACCGGGGCTTCGATTCAAAGCTTGCACCTCTCCTCTTAACCTTCCGGCACCGGGCAGGCGTCAGACCCTATACGTCGTCTTGGACGACTTAGCAGAGCCCTGTGTTTTTGATAAACAGTCGCTACCCCCTACTCTGTGCCCCCTGCCCATGGTTGCCCACGAACAGGGCCCTCTTCTTCCGAAGTTACGAGGGCAATTTGCCGAGTTCCTTCAACATCGTTCTCTCAAGCGCCTTGGTATCCTCTACCAGTCCACCTGTGTCGGTTTGGGGTACGGTCTATACGCGGGAGCTGTTTCCTGGAAGCCCTTCACTGCCCCTTCAATCCGTTAAGGAGGGACAACTTACGGTCTCCGTCACTACCCGCAGGCCGAGGAATATTAACCTCGTTCCCATCGACTACGCCTTTCGGCCTCGCCTTAGGGGCCGGCTTACCCTGCGTGGATTAACCTTGCGCAGGAACCCTTGGACTTACGGCGACAGTGTTTCTCACACTGTTTGTCGCTACTCATGTCAGCATTCGCACTTCCCATACCTCCAGCACCCCTCACGGCGATGCCTTCACAGGTCTAGGGAACGCTCCGCTACCGCTCGGATCAGTGAAGATCCGAACCCGCAGCTTCGGTGTATGGCTTGAGCCCCGTTACATTTTCGGCGCAGGGCGGCTTGACCAGTGAGCTATTACGCTTTCTTTAAAGGATGGCTGCTTCTAAGCCAACCTCCTGGTTGTCACCGCTACCCCACATCCTTTCCCACTTAGCCATAACTTGGGGACCTTAGCTGGCGGTCTGGGCTGTTTCCCTCTCGACACCGGACCTTATCACCCGATGTCTGTGTGCCGTACTGCGCTCCACGGTATTCGGAGTTTGGTTAGGTTTGGTAAGGCTCGCGCCCCCCTAGCCGATCCAGTGCTCTACCCCCGTGGGCAATCATACGACCCGCTACCTAAATAGCTTTCGCGGAGAACCAGCTATTTCCCGGTTTGATTGGCCTTTCACCCCTAATCACAGATCATCCCCGACTATTTCAACAGGCGTGGGTTCGGTCCTCCAGCAGGTGTTACCCTGCCTTCAACCTGTCCATGACTAGATCACCAGGTTTCGGGTCTAATCCGTCTGACTATGGCGCCCATTTAAGACTCGCTTTCGCTGCGCCTACGCCTCACGGCTTAAGCTTGCCAGACAGACTAAGTCGCTGACCCATTATACAAAAGGTACGCCGTCACCACTGATGTGGCTCCGACTGCTTGTAAGCATACGGTTTCAGGTCTGTTTCACTCCCCTCATCGGGGTGCTTTTCACCTTTCCCTCACGGTACTGGTTCACTATCGGTCACTCGAGGAGTACTTAGGCTTGGAGGGTGGTCCCCCCATGTTCAGACAGGATTTCACGTGTCCCGCCCTACTCGAGGCCGTCATCTCTTTCTACCCGTACGGGGCTATCACCCACTCTGGCGGACCTTTCCAGGTCCTTCCGGTTCTTAAGATAACGGCACTGGCCTCTTCCGCGTTCGCTCGCCACTACTAACGGAGTCTCGTTTGATGTCCTTTCCTCCGGGTACTTAGATGTTTCAGTTCCCCGGGTTCGCCTCACGACCCTATGTATTCAGATCGTGATCCTCTTATCGAGGGGGTTTCCCCATTCGGATATCCGCGGATCAAAGGTTGCTCGCACCTCCCCACGGCTTTTCGCAGCGTGCCACGTCCTTCATCGCCTCTCGGTGCCAAGGCATCCACCATATGCTCTTAATTACTCTTCAAACCCTTATCGCAGACCAGATCTAAATCTGGCTCGACAAGGGGTACTCACTTCTCTCAGCTTGCACATTCAACTGACCCGGATTCGTCTCCGGATCTACCCAATGTTCCTGACCCGCGCTCTTGTACGTTGACTGACGTACACGCGGTCAAGAACGGTTTTCACAAAAAACCCCTATTCACTTGGCCAACACAGATGCCAGTGCCAGAACCCGATGTCAAAAACACCCGATTCAAACACCCGCACTTTCGCATGCAGCAGGTTTCCCCGCGCAGTTCCTTGTCCTTCAATCCTGTTCATGTTCCGATCCCTGACATCCGCGCGGCGAAGCCGCGTCCGACCGCTGACTGGTGGAGGCAGACGGATTCGAACCGACGACCCTCTGCTTGCAAAGCAGATGCTCTACCAACTGAGCTATGCCCCCTCAGAGGTCAGGCATCAGTCATCAGAAACCAGACCAATCTGATCCCCCATCCCTGACTTCTGATCCCTGGAACTGGTGGGCCTGGCAAGATTTGAACTTGCGACC
>CBDAQV010000004.1:52500-258195 GCA_965199265.1 Alphaproteobacteria bacterium
CGGCGACGGCGACGCAGCCAAGAATGGCGCCTGCCGGGAGCATCTGGTCCATCGACGAACCGGCCAGGCGAACGGCAAAGGTTTTCCCGCTGTAGAGCGAGGGCAGGTTGAAGGAAACGTGCTCCTCGCCCTCGGGCTCAATGAAGACGCTCTCCGACCAGACCGCGCCGCCCAGGATGCTGCCCAGGATCTTCAGCGTCGTCAGCTCACCCGGCAGGGTGGTCAACGCGGACCCGGCAGCCGCCGCGCCGTGCTCGGCGCCTGGATGTCCCGGCTCTCGCATGCCATGCGCCGAACCGCGGTGATGCGGCTGAGACTCGCCTGTGATGTCCGAGATGGGAACGTTGAACGTTTGCGAAATGCGTTCGAGGGTCGGCTGCGAAAGGTAGCCGCTCTTGCCCTTGAAGAAATTGTATATGATGTTGGGGGAAATGTCGGCACGCCGCGCGAGCGTTCCCCGTTTCAGCTTGTGCGCCGCCATAAACCTGGTCAGCGCCTGCCTGCGTCTGTCCGCCTCGTAGTCCATGACCTCTGCATTCACCCTCGGCGCTGATTTCGCAACAGCATGGTCGCGCATGAGCGGGTCCAACACTATGCGCGTTTCAAATCGATTTTGCATGGAAAACAAACCTACTCGCTATAAATAGCTTTATTGTACAACGAAAAAGCGATATGGTGAGCATTCCAGTGAATTTTGGAGGGAGTATGTTTTCGCGCAACGGAAATTCGATAATGACGTTCAAGGTGTACGATGGCTACGGCACCTGCATCAGCGAGTACACGGGCACCCTTATGGAATGGCAAAAGGACATTGCCACGATCCTTCCCGCGGCAGCCCCGGTGCCTGTGGGAAAGAAACACCTCTCGGTCGTTGGCGGAACGAAAAGCCTTTAGCCCGCGTCGGCCCGCGTAGCCTGGTGCGCTTCCAATTCCTGCGCGTCGACGGCGGCAACAGCCGCCATGTTAAGAATCCCGCGCACTGTAGCCGAAGGGGTCAGTATGTGCGCCGTGCGTCCCGCGCCGAGCAGGATCGGGCCGATCGACAGGCCGTCGCTGATAGCCTTCAGCATCTTGAGGGATATGTTCGCGGCGTCCAGCGTCGGCATGACAAGCAAGTTGGCTTGGCCGCGCAGGCGCGAGTTCGGGAAGGTTGAGCGACGCACTTCCTCCGACAACGCGGCATCGGCCTGCATCTCGCCTTCCACCTCAAGCGCAGGCGCCGCTCGGCGGATCAACTCAAGCGCCTCGCGCATGCGCAACGCATGCGGGTCGTCGTGCGTGCCAAAGCTCGAATGCGACAGAAGCGCGACCTTGGGCTGCACGCCGAAGCGGCGCACCTGCTCGGCGGCCAGCACGGTCATCTCGGCGATCTCGGCCGCGCTCGGCTCAGGCGTGACGTAGGGGTCGACAATGAAGAACGTGCCGGCGTTCAGGATGACGACCTCGCATGCCGAAACTTTCGACACGCCGGCGCGCACACCCATGACATCTATGATGTGCCGGAGATGGTCGTGATAGCTGCCGATCGTACCGCAGACCAGCGCGTCGGCTTCGTGCTTGTGCACCATCAGAGCCCCGATCACCGTGGCGTTGGTGCGGACGACGGTGCGGGCATCGGCGGGGGTCACGCCCTTGCGCTGCATCAGCCGGTGGTAGGTGTTCCAGTAATCGTTGTAGCGGCGATCGTGCTCGGGGTCGGTCAGGTCGAAATGCTCGCCCGCGCGGATGCGGAGCGCCAGCTTGTCGATGCGCCGCCCGACCACGTCGGCGCGGCCGATCAGGACAGGGCGGCCCAGCCCTTCGTCCACCATGGCCTGCACCGCGCGCAGCGTTCGCTCCTCCTCGCCCTCCGCGAAGGCCACGCGCTTTTCGACCCGCTTGGCCTTCGAGAAGATCGGGCGCATGACGAGGCCCGAGCGGTACACGAACTGCGAAAGCTGCTCGCGGTAGGCAGCGAAGTCGGCGATCGGTCGGGTGGCGACCCCGCTCTCCATCGCAGCCTTTGCGACGGCGGGCGCGATCTCCACGATCAGCCGCGGGTCGAACGGTTTAGGGATCAGGTACTCCGGGCCGAACATCGGGTGCTCGCCGTCATACGCGCCTGAGACCACATCGCTCGGCTCGGCCTCGGCCAGCGCCGCGATCGCCTCGGCGGCGGCGATCTTCATCGCTTCGTTGATGGTCGTCGCGCCGACATCCAGCGCGCCGCGGAAGATGAACGGGAAGCACAGGACGTTGTTGACCTGGTTGGGAAAGTCGGAGCGCCCGGTCGCGACGATCGCGTCGGGGCGGATGGCGCGTACCTCGCCCGGCATGATCTCCGGCGTGGGATTTGCCAGGGCCAGGACCAGCGGCTGCGGCGCCATGACAGCGACTTGGCCCGGCTTCAGCACGCCCGCGGCGGACAGGCCGAGGAAGGCATCCGCGCCCTCCATCACCTCGGCAAGGGATCGCGCACCGGTTTCACGGGCGTAACGCTGCTTGCGATCGTCCATCAGGACTGTGCGTCCTTTGTACACCACGCCTTCCAGGTCGGTGACGAAGATGTTCTCCAGCTTCAGCCCGAGGTCGACCAGCAGGTCGAGGCAGGCCAGCGCCGCCGCTCCGGCGCCCGAGGCGACCAGCCGCGTCGTGGCGATGTCGCGCCCGGTGATCTTCAGCCAGTTGCGCATTGCGGCGGCGACGATGATCGCCGTCCCGTGCTGGTCGTCGTGGAAGACGGGAATGCCCATGCGCGCGCGCAGGCGGCTCTCCACCTCGAAGCATTCCGGCGCCTTGATGTCTTCCAGGTTGATGCCGCCGAAGCTCGGCTCCAGCGCGGCGATGATCTCCACCAGCTTGCCCGGGTCGGTCTCGTCGATCTCGATGTCGATCGCGTCGACGTTGGCGAACTTCTTGAACAGCACCGCCTTGCCCTCCATCACCGGCTTGGCGGCGAGCGGGCCTATGGCGCCCAGGCCCAGCACGGCCGTACCGTTGGTGATGACCGCGACCAGGTTGGCCCTGGCGGTCAGGCGGCTGGCGGCGGCGGGGTCCTTCTGGATCTCCTCGCAGGCGAACGCGACGCCCGGGGAGTACGCCAGCGCCAGGTCGCGCTGCGTCAGCAGCGGCTTTGTCGCACGCACCGTCAGTTTTCCCGGGGTCGGCTTTTCGTGATAGCTCAGCGCCGCTTCGCGCAGCTGGGTCGGTTTCTCGGGCATGCGGTGAGGCTAGACCGTTGGCAGGGAGGGGTCAAACGCTCCGCTTGAAGGGCAGGCCCGATTTGTTTATAAATGTTTATATTTAGCGGGAGTTATGTCCCGTGAAACTGCATCCAAAGCCTTATTGTTCCTCACCTTAGCGCTTGAAGGCGGCGGGCTTACGGATACTCTCCAAGAAAGCATTACCCAGATCCAAGTAACTCAAGCAGCAAATACAGCAGATGTTCTACTGAATGTACCCGTAACGCCGGAACGCGAAGCAATGGGGCGTGGCGAAGAAGCCAGCGATCAAGCGACTGTCGGTTTCGCGATGATGGGATTGGGAGTTGTTTGTTGTGCCCGATGGGCTCTTTGCAAAAGTCCTAGTCCCTGATTTATATAGGTGGAATCGCGCCTTCCGAAGGCTTGCTAGAAATTTGGTGCGGTCGAGAAGACTCGAACTTCCACGGGGTTTAGCCCACAGCGACCTCAACGCTGCGCGTCTACCAATTCCGCCACGACCGCACGAAGGCAACCAAGCTGCCTGAGGTCAGACACGTTTAGGGTCAATCGTCCTTGAGGGCAAGCCTATAGTTCCGGCCGGACATCCGTTGAAGATGGATTCCGTGTTCCGCACGGAATGACAGTTACCGGGATCAATGGTCGTCGACTTGAAATGCGTCCAAGACATGTTCCAGCCCGCCTACTTCACCGTCAAATGCTGGAAGGCGGCCGAATCAGCCAGTTGCTGCCGCCCTTGCGGCGAGATGTGCTGCACGCCGTCCCAGAACACCGTCTGCTCCAGATCGTGCATGGCGTGGAAGTCGCGGCGGTAGTCGTCCAGCGCCGCCGCCAGCTTCGCCGGGTCGTACGGGTCGGCGGCCAGCGCGTCGCGCAGCGCGGTCGCGGAATGTTTCGCCGCCTCGGCCGCCTTCTGCAGCTCCTCGCGGTGCTGCGCGAAAGTGCGCTTCATCAGCCGCCGGTCCTGCTCGGGCAACGACCTCAGGATCGGCCCCAGCGACACGATCTCAGCGGCGGCGGGCAGGGGCTTGGCGGCCCGGCCCATGACCACGCCGCCGTAAAGAAAGTTGCCCATCAGCGACACGAACAGCGCGCAGACCAGGCCTGCGAACAGCAGGCGGTTGACTGTCATGACCTTCATAGATCCTGGTCTGCTGCCGTCTCGGAGGTGAGGGCGTTGGAGCCGATTACGCTGTCGAAGTCGATGCTGTAGGCGGTTTCGGCGCCCGCGCCGCTTGCCGGCAGGATATCGGCGGCCCCAAGCGAGACGCCGATCACCAAGGCGAAAGCCATTCCGGCGGCGGCCGACCACATCGCGCCCGAGGCGCGGCGGAAGCCGAGGACCTGCGCCACCAGGCTGAAGAAGCCGCTCTCGCTCCACTCATCCTTCAGCCCGACGGCTCGCCGGCGCGCGGCGCGCACCATGGCGTCGATCGCAAGCTCGCCGCTGTCGACCGAGACGCGGTAGGCCCCCATCAGCCTGTCCAGCGTGGCCTCGTCAAGGCCACGCTGCTTTTTCATGAAACCCTTCATACCCGATCTCCCCCTTCGTCCTGCAGGTGGGACAACGCCTGTTTCAGGCCGCGCCGCGCGCGCACCAGAAGCGATTCGACTGCCCCGACGCTAAGCCCCATGACCCGCGCCGCTTCCGTGTTGCTGACTCCCTCGTACACGCAAAGCACGACCGCGGCGCGCTGGCGTTCCGGCAATGCGGCCACGGCCTTGGCCACTTCCGCAGACACCTGCCGGCGTTCCAGCGCCTCGGCCGCGCCTATGGCCTCGTCCGGCATTTCCGGCGCCGTTTCCATCGGCTCGGTGCGGGGCCGCCGTTTCCGGTCTATGCACAAATTCACCACAACGCGGTAAAGCCATGTGCTGAACCGGCCGGCGCCGCCATCCTCCGCCAGAAGCCATTTTCCCGCGTTGACCCAGACGCGTGCGAATGCCTCCTGTGCAATTTCCTCCCCGTCGGCCCGGTTTCCCGTCATCCGCCACGCCGTGCCGACCACCCGCGCCATGTGACGGCCGACCAGAACGGAAAATGCCCATGAATCGCCCTTGCCGATGCGGACCAGCAGCATTTCATCGGGAATATCCTCACCGCCCGCGTCCACCGCCGAAGTGGGAAGGCCGGGGTCGGCTTGCCGATTATCGGCCATGTTCCTTGATACTGACACGGATGGAACCGGTGAACCCTGCGCTGCTGGCTGCCACAGGCCCGAGCCAAGCATTCGAAAGGGCAACGTACAAGTTTTTTCTCCATTTCCTCTGGCCAGACTACACCTAGCATGCTATAGGCCAAAGCAACATACTAGATGTTGAGTTATCCACAGACTCGCATCCGGGATTTCCGCTAATGACAGGGGACGCGCGAATGAGCTGGACCGAGGAACGAATCCTGAATTTGACGGCTCTATGGAAAGAGGGCCGAAGCGCCAGCGAGATCGCCGGCGTTCTGGGCAACGTCACCCGCAACGCGGTGATCGGCAAGGTGCATCGCCTCAAGCTCGACGGCCGCCCGTCGCCCATCAAGGGTCCCGTGCGCCCGCGCGTGAAAAAAATCGCCGTGTCGAGCCAGGCGGCGGTGTTCAGCGACAAGGCGTGCAAGTGGCCGATCGGCGACCCGCGCCAGCCGGACTTCCATTTCTGCTGCGGCGAGGCCGAACCCGGCCTCCCCTACTGCGCCCAGCACGCCGCCGTAGCCTACCAGCCCGCGCGTCGCCGCGACGACGACCGCCTGGCCGCCAGCGTGCGCAACAGCCAACATCACGGGTAATTTGGTTTGTGGCTTCATCCCGGGCTCGACCAGGGATGAAGCCTTCGCCGCTGTAGAGCGGCTTGCTGATCCTGTAAAAATTCCGGGTCAAGCCGGATGACGGATTAAATAGGCGCCTTTCACCCCACCTCCTTCGTCAGCCGCTCCGCCAGCTTGTCGATGAACTGGGTGGTGGTCAGCCAGGACTGGTCCGGTCCGATCAGGATGGACAGGTCCTTGGTCATGTGCCCGGCCTCGACCGTATCGATGCACACTTTCTCCAGCGTTTGCGCGAAGGCGACCACGTCGGGCGTGTTGTCGAACTTGCCGCGGTAGTCCAGCCCGCGCGTCCAGGCGAAGATCGAGGCGACCGGGTTGGTGGACGTATCCTTGCCCTGCTGCCACAGCCGGTAATGCCGCGTGACCGTGCCGTGCGCGGCCTCGGCCTCGACCGTGTTGCCGTCCGGCGTCAGCAGGACCGAGGTCATCATTCCCAGCGAACCGAACCCTTGCGCGACCGAGTCCGACTGCACGTCGCCGTCGTAGTTCTTGCACGCCCACAGGAAGCCACCGTCCCACTTCATCGCCGAGGCGACCATGTCGTCGATCAGCCGATGTTCGTAGGTCAGTTTCTCCGCCTCGAAGCGGGCTTTGAACTCGGCCTCGTAGATGCCCTGAAATATGTCCTTGAAGCGCCCGTCATAGGCCTTCAGGATCGTGTTCTTGGTCGACAGGTATAGAGGATACCGGCGCTGCAGCGCATAGATGAAGCAGGCGCGGGCAAAGCCGGCAATCGACTCGTCGACGTTGTACATTCCCATCGCGACGCCGGGGCCGGTAAAGCGGAACACCTCGTGCTCCTGCGGGGCCCCGCCGTCGGGGGTGTAGGTCATGGTCAGCGTGCCCGGGCCCGGAATCTTGAGGTCCGTCGCCTTGTACTGGTCGCCGAAGGCGTGGCGGCCGATGATGATCGGCCGGGTCCAGCCGCCGACATAGCGCGGCACGTTGCGGCAGATGATCGGCTCGCGGAAGACCGTGCCGTCGAGGATGTTGCGGATCGTGCCGTTGGGCGACTTCCACATCTTCTTGAGGCCGAATTCCTTTACCCGCGCCTCGTCCGGAGTGATGGTCGCGCATTTGATGCCGACGCCGTGGCGGGCGATCGCCTCCGCCGATTCGACGGTGACCCGGTCCTCGGTGCGGTCGCGCTCCTCGATCCCGAGGTCGTAGTACCGAAGGTCGATGTCGAGAAAGGGCAGGATCAGCTTGTCCTTGATCATCGACCAGATGACGCGGGTCATCTCGTCCCCGTCCAGTTCGACGACAGGCGTGGCAACCTTGATCCGGGGCATGGGTGATCCTGCGTGTGGAGAGTGACGAAGTCTGAATGTCGCTGCCGCGTCTACCTGATGTCGGGGCGGGGCGTCGGCTCGGGCTCGGGAGCGGCCAGCAGCTGCGCGATCACGTCCTCGACGGTGGTCGCGACGGTGAACAGCCGCTTGTAGGTATCGCGGACGAAACCGGACTCGGCCATGTGCTCGATCACTTCCAGCAGCGGGTCCCAGTAGCCGTTCACGTTGACAAAGATGACCGGGTGGTCGTGCAGCTTCAAATGCTTCCACGTGATGATCTCGAAGCACTCGTCCAGCGTGCCAAAGCCGCCGGGCAGGATCACGAAGGCCTGGCTGCGGTCGGCCATCATCTTCTTGCGCGTGTGCATGTTGTCGACGACGATCAGCTCGGACAGGCCGTGGTGCTGGGGTTCAAGATCGTGGATGTGTTGCGGTATAATGCCGATCGCCTCGCCGCCGGCGTTCATCACCGCATCCGCGACGACGCCCATCAGGCCGACGCGCCCGCCGCCATAGACAAGGCGGATGCCGTTTCGGACCATCGCCTGGCCCAGATCCTCGGCGACCTCGGCATAAAGCGGATCGGCGCCGTGCGAGGAGCCGCAATAGACGCAGGCGGTACGGACCGATGCCTCGGCGTGGGCAGCGGGGGAAACAAAAGACGCTTCGTTGAGGTTGGGATCGCTTGAGATGGTCATTGTTTCTAGATGGTGCTTAATTTCGGTATTTCAGTATTTACCTGTAGCGTTAATCAACCCTTTAGCTGTGCAGAAGCGGGCCAACAACGGTCTTGCCGGGACGCGCCCGTTCCGCCTAGATGCCGGAATGGACTCGAGGATGAGAGACATGCCCCACTTCAACCGGCTTGTCGCCACGGCGGCTTGCCTGGCGCTGCTTGCCTGTTCCGCGCAGCACGAAGCGGCAGAGCAGCGCGACGCGGCGCAGTACCACGACCAGCAGCGCGACGAGTCATACTGCGCCACGCACGGCTTCCTGCCTGGATCGAATGATTTCAAGACGTGTCTCGGGCTTGTGGAGGGGCAACCGCCGGCGCAGCCTCGTCCTTAAGTTTCTGCAGGACGAAGATCCGCAGGGCGCTGGACAGGTTGCCGCTCCGGGTGCCGTCGATCTCGCTTACCAGACCCGCCAGCGACTTGCCATTTTCGCGCGCCAGCCGGTTCAGCTCGCGCCAGAACGGCTCCTCAAGACTAATGGATGTCGGGTGGCCGGCGATGGTCAGGGAGTGCTTTTTCAGCGTCACCGCGGGCCGGTCATCTCTTCCGGCCGCACCCATTCGTCGAACTGCGCAGGGGTCAGGAAGCCGAGCTCGACAGCGGCGTCTTTAAGGTTCTTTCCCTCCGCGTGGGCCTTCTTCGCCACCTTGGCCGCCTTGTCGTATCCGATGTGCGGGTTCAGCGCCGTGACCAGCATCAGGCTGCCCTCCAGCAACGTCCTGATCCGGTCCTCGCGCGCCTCGATCCCGGCGACGCAGTTGTCGGTAAAGCTGTTCGCGGCGTCGGCCAGCAGGCGCAAAGATTGCAGCACATTCAGGATGATGACCGGCTTGAAGACGTTCAGCTCGAAATGCCCGGTCGCGCCGGCGACTGTCACGGTGACGTGATTGCCCATGACCTGCGCCGCGACCATGGTCATTGCCTCCGACTGGGTCGGGTTGACCTTGCCCGGCATGATCGACGAGCCGGGTTCGTTTTCCGGCAGATGGAGTTCACCGATGCCGCAGCGCGGCCCCGATCCCAACAGGCGGATGTCGTTCGCGATCTTCATCAAGGAACAGGCGAGGGTATTGAGCGCGCCCGAGAGCTCGACCAGCGAGTCGTGCGCCGCCAGGGCCTCGAACTTGTTCTCGGCGGGGCTGAAGGGATGGCCGGTGATGGCCGCAACTTCCGCCGCGAAAGCCGTGTCGAAGCCTGGCCTTGTGTTGAGCCCGGTGCCGACGGCGGTGCCGCCCTGCGCCAGTTGCAGCAGGCGCGGCAGGGCGGAGCGGACGCGCTCGATCCCGTAACGCACCTGCGTCGCGTAGCCGGAGAATTCCTGGCCCAGCGTCACCGGCGTCGCGTCCTGCAAATGCGTGCGGCCGATCTTGATAATGGAGTCGAACGCGCGCGCTTTCGCTTCCAGCGCGTCATGGAAGCGCGCAAGCGCCGGCAGCAGCGCCGCCTCGACCTCGCCCACCGCGGCGATGTGCATCGCGGTCGGAAAACTGTCATTGGACGATTGCCCCATGTTGACGTGGTCGTTGGGGTGGACCGGCGTTTTCGCGCCCATCGCCCCGCCCAGCAGCTCTATGGCGCGGTTGGCGATCACCTCGTTGGCGTTCATGTTCGTCTGCGTGCCCGAACCCGTCTGCCAGACGACGAGCGGGAAGTGCTCGGCAAGGCTGCCGGAGATCACTTCCTCCGCCGCGCGCACGATCGCGCCCGCCAGGTCCGGCGCCAGCGCGCCGGCCTTCTCGTTCGCCAGCGCCGCCGCTTTCTTCTGCACGCCCAAGGCGCGGATCAGCGCGTCCGGCATGCGCTCGCCGCCGATGCGGAAGTTCTGCAGCGAGCGCTGGGTCTGCGCCCCCCAGTAGCGATCGGCGGGAACGCTGACATCGCCCATCGAATCGCTCTCGATTCTCGTGCCGGCTTGTGACATAGGCTGCCTCGCGTGAACGTGAATACGGGGTTGGGGTATACCGAAGTGAGGGCAGCCGCCACGGATATTTCGGTGCGGACTTTCCGCTGCGCCGCGGCGGCGATCCTCCTGCTGGCGCTTGCCCTGCGCCTCATCGCCGCGCGCGGCGACCTGTGGCTCGATGAAATCTGGACCCTGACCCTGCTGCGCCCGCTGACCAGCCCGGACCAGATTTTCTGGAAGGTCAACTCCGATAACAACCACTTCCTGAACTCGCTGTGGATGTCCGGACTCGGCCCGTACCGGTCGCCTTTGCTCTACCGCCTGCCGGCGGTTGTCCTCGGGGTCGCCGGAGTAGGGACGGCCGGCTACTGGGCGCGGCGGCACGGCCGGTTCGCGGCGCTGGTCGCGATGCTGCTGTTCGCGGTCCCCTATTCGCTCGTCGATTTCGGGGCCGAGGCACGGGGGTACGCCGGCTTCATCCTGTTCACGATCATGGCGCTGATTTGCGTCGAGGCGGCGCTGGAAGGCAAGCCGGTCCGCGCGCGGCTGGGGCTTGCGATGCTGCTCGGCGTCCTTTGTCACCTGCTGATGTTCGTGACCGCTTTTGCCCTCGCCTGCTGGGCGTTCTGGGCGGATTACCGCCGCAGCGGGAAGCTGTCCGATGCCATCCTGTTTACCGCCCGGCTGTTCGCCGTCGCCTTCGTGCTGATGCTGCCGGTATTCTGCGAGATCATGCTGGCCGTCGTTCATCACCGCTTCGGGATGGGAGTTGGGCGGCCTCTGCCGTTCGAGCCCGGTCTGCTGCTGCGCGTGTACGGCCGGATCGTCGAGGCCTCGACGGCGCTGCCGTTCGCCGAAAACCCCCTTATTTATGTCGCTCTGGCGATAATGGCGGTCCTGTTGCGCTACCGGTCCGGTCCGCGCGACGATGTCCGCCCGGTCTTCTACGTTGTCGCCGTGGTCGTGGTGCCGGGCATGCTGCTGCTCGGGCAGGTGCCGAACACAGGCCAGCCACGGTTTTTCCTGCTGAGCGCGCTGGCCTTGCTGTTGCTGATTGCCGACTGCGCCGGAGAACAATGGCGGAGCGGCAGCGTACCGCGACGGATCGCTACACTCGTGGCTCTGGCGATCATCCTTGCCGGCGACGGCCTTTTGCTGGCCCGCTTCCTGTCCGATGGACGCGGGCATTACGCGGCGGCGATGCAGTCCATGGCGAGCGCCGGGCCTGCGCGATACTTCGCCGACCCGAAGACGCGCAACCCGATCGTCGAGGACTACTATATCCAACGCGATCACCTCGCGTTGACCTACGTCGCCCAGGACGGGTGGTGTGCCGCGCCGCCGCAGTACCTGCTTGTCTATCAAAGGGGGCACGGCGCGCCCGATCCACAGGTAACGGCCGGGCCGCCCGAATGCCCGGGCGTGTTCGCGTCACCACGGCTTTTCGCGCAATGGGGCTTTGGCGGGACGCCGTGGATCGTGTACCGTCGCCAATGACCGCGACAACAGGAAATGTCCGTCGAGCGACCGTCATCGTCATGGCGCTCCTGCTTGCGATCGGGTTGTCGCTGCGCATCGCGGGTGCGCAGGGCGAGCTTTTTCTCGACGAGATCTGGACGCTGCACCTGATACAGCCCGTCACCGATCCGGTACGGATTTTCACGATCCACCACGACAACAATCATTTCCTGAACTCGGCGTGGCTGTATGCGCTAGGCCCCGCCGCGCCGCCATGGCAGCTGCGCAGCCTGTCGATCGCGCTCGGCACGCTCGGCATCGCGGCCGCAGGATGGTGGGGCTTGGCGCGCGCGCACGGCGCCGCGATCGTGGCGATGCTGCTGTTCGCCGTTGCCTACGCGCCGGTGCAGTACGGCTCGGAAGCGCGGGGCTATGCCGGGCTGATCCTTTTTACCCTGCTTGCCTTTCGCCTGACCGAGCGCCTGCTGGCCGGTGACGAGGGACGCTGGCTGCTGGCCGGCGCCGCCCTGCTCGGGATCCTTAGCCATCTCAGCATGGTCCTGGCGCTTGCGACCGTGGGACTCTGGGCGGCGTGGGTCGAGGCAAGGCGCCAGCCGCACCTCGGCCGGGCCGCGGCCGCAATCGCGCCTATGTTCCTGCCGACCTTTCTGCTGATTGCGCCGGTCCTTCTGCTGGTCGGGGGGGCGATGCTGCATCACAGCTTCGTCATCGGCATGCTGAACCCATTTTCCGCCGCCGGGTTCGTGACATCCTATGGCCTGCTGATCCGCTCGCTCACCGGAGTTCCCGGGCTGGGACTGGCGATGCCCTATCTTGTCTTGCCCTCGTTTGCCCTGGTAGCGGGATGGGCATGGCGGCGCGAACTGGCAGGAAAGCTTTCCCTGTACGTGATCGCCATGGTCGCGCTGCCCGCGGTGCTGTTCCTGCTGCGCGTACCCAACTCGAACCAGCCGCGCTATTTCCTCGTCAGCGGCGTCGCCTACCTGTTGCTTGTCACCGACCTGATCGGTATCGCCTGGGACAGGCGCCTTGCGCTGCGACTTTCCGCTTTGGTTCTGCTGCTTGTTTTCGTGGTTGAGGACGGCGTGTTCGTCGCGCACTTCCTGAAGGACGGACGCGGCCATTACCGCGAGGCGGTCGAGGCGATGACGGCAAGCGGCCCGGCCCGCTACGCCAGCAACGACGATTTCCGCAACGCGATGATCGTGGATTTCTACGCCGCGCGGCTGGGCAGGAAGGCGACTCTGGTGAAACAGGACGAATGGTGCGCCGCCCCTCCCGACTGGTACGTCGCTTACTCGTTCAGCCACGCCGCGCCACCGGCAAAGGTGACCGCCGGACCGACGGCCTGCCCTGCCATGTTTGGTCAGCCAGCCGTCTATTCTTTTTGGGGACTGTCGGGCTTCCAATGGAGTTTATTCCGGCGCGAACCGTGACTATCTACGTCCGAAGCGGCGTCAGCCGCGTCACATGCCCCATCTTGCGGCCAGGGCGGATTTCTTTCTTGCCGTAGAGATGCAGATGCGCGCCGGGATCGGCGACGTGGTCTTGCCATTCCAGCGCCGCCTCGCCCAGCAGGTTGGTCATGACGGCGTTCGAATGCCTGACGGTCGGCCCAAGCGGCAGGCCGGCGACGGCGCGGATCTGTTGCTCGAACTGGCTGACGTAGCAGGCGTCGATGGTCCAGTGACCGGAATTATGCGGTCGGGGCGCGATCTCGTTGGCCAGCATCCGGCCGTCGCGCGTGATGAAGAACTCGACCGCCAACACGCCCACATAGTTCAGAGCTTCGGCAATGTGCCGGGCAATGTGCTGGCTCTTTTCACCGACATGGTCGGGCAGGATCGCGGGCGCGACCGTTTCCGCCAGAATGCCGTTCTCGTGACGGTTGCGCACCGCAGGGTAAAGCGCGGCAGCGCCGTCCTGCCCCCGCGCCAGCACAACCGAGAATTCCTGCTCGAGATCCAGCAGCGCCTCCACCACGCAGGGGCCGCGGCCAAGGCTTGCCCAGGCGGCTTCGGCAACGGATGCATCGGCAATGCGGATCTGCCCCTTGCCGTCATAGCCGAGCCGTGCCGCCTTCAGGATCGCGGGCGCACCGACGGCTTCGAGCGCCCTTGCCAGCTCGTCCGCATCCTCGGCGGCGGCCCATGGCGCGGTGGGGACGCCCAGTTCGTTCAGGAACGATTTCTCGGCGATGCGGTCCTGCGCCGTCCTCAGCGCGCGCACGCCGGGAAACATCGGCTTCAGTCCGGACAGCAGTTCGGCTGCGACCACCGGCACGTTTTCGAACTCCAGCGTCAGCACGTCGACCTGTGCGGCGAAGTTCCTAAGCGCCGCTTCGTCGTCCCATGGGGCGACAGTGGCGGCGGCGCAGACCTCGATCGCGCAGTCGTCGGCGTGCGGCGTGTAGGCATGAAGGTGATAGCCCAGCCGCGCTGCCGCCAGCGCCGCCATGCGGGCCAGCTGTCCGCCTCCCAGCATGCCGATGGTAGAGCCGGGCTTGAGGACTCGGATACTGGTCACGGGGAGGGAGTCTCGGCAACGGCGGCGCTCTGCTCGCGGCGGAATTCATCCAGTCGCGCGGCGACGCCGGAATCGGCAAGCGCGAGGATCGAGGCGGCGAGAAGCCCGGCGTTCTTTGCGCCCGCTTCGCCGATGGCCAACGTCCCAACCGGCACGCCACCAGGCATCTGCACTATGGAGAGAAGGCTGTCCATCCCCTTCATCGCCCGGCTTTCCACGGGAACGCCCAGCACCGGCAGGGGAGTCAGCGCGGCGATCATGCCGGGCAGGTGCGCCGCGCCGCCCGCGCCGGCAATGATGATCTTGATCCCCGCGTCGCGAGCGCCGCGGGCGAACTCGAACAGGCGCTCGGGCGTGCGGTGCGCCGAGACGATGCGCGCGGCATGCGTGATCTCCAGGCGGCCCAGGATCCGGGAGGCGTGCACCATGGTCGCCCAGTCGGACTGGCTGCCCATCACGATGGCGACGGGAGCGGCGGAAGAGGAGGCGGGCGCCGGAACCACTTACGCGATGATATCCGGAACCAGCATGCTCTCCAGCCGGGTGATGATGTCCCTCACCACCAGCTTGCGCTTTTTCAGGCGCTGCAGCCGCAACTGGTCGTAGGGCGGCGACGACCTCAGCAACTCGATCACCGCATCGAGATCGCGGTGTTCGGTCCTCATCTCCTCCAGCTTCTGCCGCAGCTGTTCTTCGTCGATCATGGCAGCGACGTAACACGATTCAGGCCGGAAAAACAGACGGGATATAAGCAAGTTTTGAAGTGCCGGGAAACAGTGTACAGATCGCTTTCCGGCGTGGAAGAACAGTTCAACGAAAACGAGTTTATTGCAGATGCGTATTGGAATCCTGACCAGCGGAGGGGATTGCGCCGGCCTCAATGCGGTGATCCGGGCCGTGGTGTGCCGGGCAGAATACTACGGTGACGAAATCTTCGGCATCCGCGACGGGACGATGGGCCTGCTTGACCGGCCGCTGCGCTACGAACAGCTGCATCGCAGGAATGTCGACGTCACCATGATGCGCATGGGCGGCACCGTGCTCGGCACCACCAGTAGGGGCAATCCCTTCGCTTATCCCATGCCGGATGGTTCGCTAAAAGACCGCAGCCGCGAGATTGCCGCGGGCGTGCGTACGATCGGCCTCGACTGCGTCATCGGCATCGGCGGCGACGGCAGCTTCGCCATCCTTCGCCGCCTGGCCCAGGAAGGCGGCTTCAAGCTGGTCGGCATTCCCAAGACGATCGACAACGACATCGGCCTGACGGAGATGGCGGTCGGCTTCGACACCGCCGTCTCGGTCGCGACCGAGGCTCTGGACCGGCTGCAGCCGACAGCCGCCAGCCATGCGCGGGTCATGATCCTGGAGGTCATGGGCCGCGATGCGGGGCATATCGCGCTGCACGCGGGGCTCGCCGGCGGGGCGGATGTGATCCTGATTCCCGAGATCCCGTACGACATCATCAGGGTCGCGGAAAAGATCAGCGACATGCGCCGGGCCGGCCGCAACTTCGCCCTGGTCGTGGTCTCCGAAGCGGTGCGCACCGCCGAGGGCCGCGCGCTCAAGATCAGGCACTACGGCGGCGCCCAGCGCTTCGGCGGCATCGGCCAGTACCTTGCGCAACAGCTGGCGGAGATGACAGGCGCCGAGACCCGCGTCACCGTGCTGGGCCACGTGCAGCGCGGCAGCCCGCCCAGCGCGCTGGACCGGGTGCTGGCCTCCGCCTTCGGCGTTCACGCGGTCGACCTTGTCCACAAGGGCAAGTTCGACCGCATGGTGGCGTGGCGGAACCGTGAGGTCGTGGATGTCGCCATTGCCGATGCCATCGAGCATTATAAAGGTGTCGAGGTTGACGGAACCATGGTCCAGACCGCCCGCTCGCTCGGCATCTGCCTCGGCGGGTAAATCCAAACCTATCCCTTGTAGGGAAGGGCCGTATTCGAGACATTTAGGCCAAATACCCACCATATGCGGAAGCATGTTGGAAAAGGCGCTTTTCCCGACCATGTCGGGCTGGCGGGTCAGAACGGGGGCAAGTTTACCGGCCCGGTCCGTGGCAGCGACATTGCGGCGGCCAGGCTCGCCCTGCCGGCGTGCGGCAGATTGCCGAAGTTTCCGGGACGGCTGTCGTCCGCCACGCCGCGGGCGCGCAAGCCGCCGTCGGCACCGGCGTAACCTGCCTGCAGCAGAAGTGAGATCTCGGCGTCGCTGAACGGGTTCAGCCGGGTGCGGGTCGATCCGGCAATCCGGGTCTGCTCGGGCGTCAGGGGCAGAGGATCGGACACGCCGTACAACGCCACCGGCTTCTGGATGCTCCAGTACGCCAGCGTCCGCTCTCCGGCTTTGTCCAGCAGCATCAGCCTGGCGAGTCGCTCGTCCTCCGCCCTTTGCTCGAAAATCCCGGTCACGCGCAGATCCTCCCCCAGCAAGCCGGTATCTGGGCTGCCGACGGCTGGCGTGATCGCGCCGCCATTGCTGATCAGCATGGTGTGGCAGTGCCGCATGACCCGCTCGGAGGCGAGGTTGTCGTAAACGCCGCCATCGACCAGCACCGCCTCGGTCGTGAAAGGGGGGCGGTAAAGGTCTCCCCAGTGCAGCGGCTTGACCGTGTACCGGCCAAGGTCGATGTGCTTGGCCCCGAAGAGCGGCGGAAATGCCGACGATGCCGCCACTACCTCGGCCAGGTTGAAGAATTTTCCTCCCTTGGGCCGCTCGATGACACCGACGCGCGCGTTCAGGGCCTGGTCGGCGTCGAATGCCCACGCGCGCCCGGTTTGCAGGCTGGTGGCGAAAAAGGTGAAGCGCGGGGTAGAAGGCAGGTCGGCGAGGTTCGCGCCGTGGAAAAGATGCTTGTCGTACTCCTGCGTCAAGACGTCGGTGGGCGTTTTGCCAGGTACCAGATCGCCCTTCAGCACGGAGCGGACATCAATGCCGATTTTGGCAAAGCGCATCAGAGGCTTTGCAAATTCATCCGCCAGGTTGGACGCGACGCCGCGTTCATCGAATTCCAGCTTGGGCCAGGCGAGGGCCAGCTGGGCGGCGGCGATCGAGCCACCCGATACAGCCGAAATCTCCGTGAGCTTCGGCAGAAGTCCGAGCTCGTTGATACGGACCAGCGCGCCGACATGGTACAGCATCGCCCGGTATCCACCGCCGGACAGGCACAGGCCGATTCCGCTCGCAGGGTTTCCCTGAAGCGCCGCCGGGTCGAAAGGCGAGTCCGCGGCCTGCGGTTTCAGAGGTGGCGTTTCGGTATCACTCATGGCTGGACTGGCATTTCGAAGAACATGACGAGCAGCTGATGCCAATGGCATATTCAACGCGGAAGGCCGCCATACGGAATTTCCCGATACAACGCAAAATTTTTTTTTAGCGCGCCGCCCCGCGCAAGTCAAATACTTTATATTTGCTAAACGTAAATATCCTGGTGGATCGACGCGCTTGGATTGGATATATTACATCAGTTCAACTGGAACACACAGTAAATATCATGCCTGCCCCGCATTTGCACTGGAAGACCGATATACTCGATCCATTTCGCGACATCATAGGGCAGAACGGCATAATAACGACCGACGATTTGTTCGGCGATCAGCCCGATAACGACGATCCTTCCGACAGGCGGCTGCACGATCCGGTCGAGGTCCGGTCACTTATCTTTGGCGATACGCATTTCAGGTCCGAGTTGAGTTGCGCTCCTGAGCTCGTTCGATTTCTAAACCACATAAAGTTCGTCGCGCCGCAAGGCCGGCGGCCTTTCATCGGTATCAACGGCGATTTTATCGAGGGACGCAAGAGGGACGGATCGCTTTCAAATGCAGAATCCGTGGTGGTGCAGAAGGTGCTTCGCGCAAGCCGGAAAGGCACGGACGTCGTGATCACTCCGGGGAATCACGATCCGTTCTTCCATGACCTAGCCGACACATTCGTCACGCCGAACATGGCCGTCAAGAAGCGAATCGTGCACCAAACGCTTACCGGTGAAAACCTCCTGATCGAACACACGGACAACTTCGATCTTCTGGTGCGGTCCCGTACGCTTGAGTGGGTCGGAACGCAAGCCAAGGAAAGGCTCGCTAAAATGAGTGTCGCCTTCGATAACCTGAAGGACAACGCCGTCGTGAACCGGATGTTCGGCGCCCTCGGTATGGGAAAAGGCTGGTCGCTGGCCCATGCCATTCTCGGGGAAACGGATGGGGCGAGTTACGGCGAGAGGTACATAGAGGCAACCACCGCCTATCTGCACGCGGTCAATGCGGAAATTTATCATAAGCACAAGCAGGATCCAAATAACTTCAAGCCGGATTACATACACGGCATGGTCGGCAACCATACTCACGTAGCAACCAAGCGGACGTTTTCATCGCCCTTGAATCCTGTGTCGGGCGAGTTCATGGGGCCACCTTTGGTGACCTACTATAACACCGGCCACTGGACGCAGCCGCCCAGTGGCAGTCACGCTGCCGAACGCGAAGTCCGCTCGCCGAAATATCCTGCGCTTACCGCCCTTGTGGAATTTCCGGACGGCAGGCTCGATCACGTGCAATGGGTGCCGAACAAAGGAATTATCCAACTGGCGATCGGATCCGAACTTTCCAAGCCCGTTGCTCGGATGCTGCCGCGTCCCGCGCAGGCGAGAGACGATCGGGCAAAGCTAGCGGGATAGCGTTTTCCTTTTTCGGAACAGTTTTTAGTGCGCCGCGCCCCAGTTGCGCCCGGCGCCCGCTTCGCATACCAACGGTACGCCTAGTTGCGCCGAATTTTCCATGATGTCCTTCACCCGCGCCGCAACCTCGTCGGCATGGTCCTCCGGCACTTCCAGCACCAGTTCGTCGTGCACCTGCAGCAGCA
Source organism: Alphaproteobacteria bacterium (assembly GCA_965199265.1). Lineage (GTDB taxonomy): Bacteria > Pseudomonadota > Alphaproteobacteria > CALMVH01 > CALMVH01 > CBDAQV01. The sequence goes on from CBDAQV010000004.1 coordinate 71,301, forward strand.
GGCGCGCCGGCAGGTTCTCGCGCCGGATCGCGCGGCCGACGCGCACCATGGCGCTGCGCATGATGTCGGCGGCAGTGCCCTGCAGGCGGGCGTTGATCGCCTGCCGCTCCGCCGCCTGCCGACGGGCCGGGTTCTTGTCGTTGATGCCCGGCATGTGGCACTTGCGGCCCCACAGCGTTTCGACATGGCCGGTGCGGCGGGCAAAAGCCTTTGTCTCCTCCATGTACACGCGCAGCTCGGCGAAGCGGTCGAGGTACTGCTTGATGTACAGGCTCGCCTGCGCCGACGGAATGCCCAGCTGCTGCGCGAGGCCGAAGCCGCTGATGCCGTAGATGATGCCGAAATTGATCGCCTTGGCGGCGCGGCGCAGATCCGGGGTCATCTCCGCCATCGGTACGCCGAACACCTGGGCGGCCGTCAGCGCGTGGATGTCGTCGCCGTTGCGGAACGCATCCGCCAGCGCCGAGATGCCGGCGATGTCGGCGGCCAGGCGCAGCTCGATCTGGCTGTAGTCGATCGACAGCAGCTTGTGCCCGTCGCCGGCGATGAAGGCGCGGCGGATCTCGCGCCCTTCCTCGGTGCGGATCGGGATGTTCTGCAGGTTGGGCGCGGTCGAGGACAGGCGGCCGGTGTTGGTCGCCGCCAGCGAGTACGACGTATGCACGCGGCCGGTGCGCGGCTGGATCTCGTTTTGCAGCGCGTCGGTGTAGGTGTTCTTCAGCTTCGAGGTCTGGCGCCATTCCAGCACCTTGCCGACGATCCCGTGTCCGGCCTCGACCAGCGGTTCAAGGATCGCCGAATCGGTCGACCAATCGCCCGTCTTGGTCTTGCGGCCGCCGGGAATGTTCAACTCGCCGAACAACACTTCGCCCAGCTGCTTGGGGGAGCCGATGTTGAAGGGACGGCCTGCCTGTTCCTGGATTTCGCCTTCCAGGCGCTCCAGCCGCTCGGCGAAGCGCGCCGACAGCTCGCGCAGGACCGGCAGGTCGACCATGATGCCGTGCCGCTCCATGCGGGCGACGACCGGCACCAGCGGACGCTCGATCCGCTCGTACAGCGTTGTCATCCGCTCCGGCACCAGCCGGTTGCGCAACAGCCCGTGCAGGCGCAGGATCATGTCCGCCTGCTCGGCCGCGTAACGCATCGCCGACTCCGGCGCGACGCGCTCGATGGTCAGCCTGGCCTTGCCGCTGCCGGTGATCTCTGCCAGCTTGACGGGGGTATGGCTGAGGAACGTCTCGGCGAGGTCGGGAACGTCGTGGCTGTGCGTCGTCCCGTCCAGCACGTAGGACAGCAGCATCAGGTCGTCGAACGGGTTGAGAATTAGGCCAAGCCCCTGCAGGATCTGCGCTGCGCCTTTCAGGTCATGGCCGACTTTCAGCACCGCGGGATTGGCGAACAGCGGGCGCAGGCGCTCCATCGCCTCGGCGGCGGTAAGCTGGGCGGGCGGCGGCGCAAGTGCGAGCGCGTCGCTGGCGACGGCGTCATGGGCTACATGCGCCAGCGGCACGTAGCAGGCGTTGCCGGGCGCGACCGCCAGCGCGATGCCGACCAGTTGCGCCACGCACGCCGCGCACGCGGGGTCGCTCAGCGTCGTGAAGGACAGGGTGCCTGCCCGGTGCGCCCTCCCTATCCACCGGTCCAGCCCCTCGAGCGAATCCACCAGCTCGTACTCGGCGATCGGCGCGGTTTCGACTTCGTGCGCCGACGGCGTCAACGGCGTTTCAAAGAATTCTGGATCGGCGTGGAACACGCCCTCGCCGGTCGGGCGCACGCCCTGCGCTTCCAGCCTGCCGACAAGGGCGCGGAACCCCTGCTCGTGGCAGAAGGCGATCAGGCGGTCGGCGTCGAACGGGTGCACGACCAGGTCTTCCAGCGCCGCCGCGACCGGCACGTTCACGTCCAGCGTCACCAGCTGCTTCGACAGGCGCGCCTGGTCGGCGAAGGCGATCAGGCTTTCACGGCGCTTGTCCTGCTTGATCTTGTGCGCGTTCGCCAGAAGCGTTTCCACGTCGCCGTATTCGCCGATCAGCTGCGCCGCCGTCTTGGGACCGATGCCGGGCACGCCCGGCACGTTGTCGACGCTGTCGCCGATCAGCGCCTGGACCTCGATCATCTTGTCGGGCAGGACGCCGAACTTCTCCATCACTTCGGGCGGGCCGATCGTCCTGTTCTTGATCGGGTCGAACATCTCGACCCCGTCGCGGATCAGCTGCATCAAATCCTTGTCGGAGGAAACGATCGTCACCTCCTGTCCGCGCTCCCGCGCCAGCCGGGCGTAGGTCGCTATCAGGTCGTCCGCCTCGAACCCGTCGAGCTCGAGCGAGGGCAGGGAAAAAGCCGCCACAGCCTCGCGGATGATCGAAAATTGCGGGATCAGTTCATCGGGGGCCGCGCTGCGGTTGGCCTTGTACTCACTGAAAAGCTCGTTGCGGAAGTTGCTGCGGCTGGCGTCGAAGATCACCGCAAGCTGCCCGGCGTGGAAGTCGGTCAGAAGCTTGAGCAGCATGTTGCAGAAGCCCAGCACCGCGTTGACCGGCGTGCCGTCGGGCCGCGTCAGCGGCGGCAGCGCGTGGAAGGCGCGGAAGATGAAGCCCGAGCCGTCGATCAGGTAGAGCCGCCGGGCGGCCGGATCGACGCCGCTCACGATCCGGTATCCCCCAGCGCGGCGTGTGCCGCCAGCGCGGCGTCGTACTCGTCGACTTGCTCCTGCATGTCGCCAAAGCCCTTATCGTAAGCGCGATAGGCCTGCCAGGCGTCTAGTGGACTCAGGCCCGCCGCCTCGTTCTTCATGCAGCTCATGTAGGTGTCGAGATCGGAGAGGTAAGCGGAAACCCGTGCTCGTGCCATGGCGAAGTCGCGGTCCGGCGCGCTGGCAGCCGGGATTTCCGGCGCGAACGGCCGGTCACATTCGGCTCTGGCCGGAGCGCTTGCCGCTGCCAGCGCCAGCGCGGCCACCCACACCTTAATGCGAGGCCTGCGCGATGCTGTCCGAGCGCTGGAAGTGCCGTCCACAGTAAGGGCATTCGATCGCCGGGCGGTCGGCAAGGTTCAGGTAGACGCGCGGATGGCCAAGCGGCCCGTCGCCGCCATCGCAGGCGGTACGCTCGGTATCGACGATGATGATCTCTTTCGGCTTCATGGGCGGACAATACAGGATTGAGCGCCTGGTTCAATGACGACGCGGCCGGCGGGTCATGCTGCTGACCAACCAGAGCATGATCAGGCCCATTCCGGCGTTCGCGTAGAACGAGGCTTAAGGATCCCGGTCGGTCCGTCGAAGCGGCTCACCATCACGGTCTCGGATTCGCCTTCGTGGGTCATGATGCCGCTGGGCGACAGTCCCAGCCTCCCGGTGACCCGCTTGCCGTGCTCGGACACCGCGACCGAGGACAGGCCGAGCACATCGACGGTGGAAAGGTCGGCGACGCGGGACTGCATCATCAGACGGCTTTGCGGGGTACCGATCAGCTGCGGTACGATGCTGGCGTTGAACAGGTAGATGTAGTCCCCGCCAGGGTTCAGCTCGGGCTGCGGCCACATGAAGCGGCGATGCGTGATCCGCTCCGGTTCCGTTTCCATCGTTTCGAACACGCGGCGCGTGATCGGATACCAGCCGGTGTAGCCGACGGGGGCGCGCGTCCCGTCCGACAGGCGGCAGGTCCACAGCTGGAAGCCGCGGGGAAAGATTTCGACCACGTCGCGCATGCGCTGCGGGTCACCGGTGTCGTTGGGGTTGGTGTAGCAAACCCAGTCCGCCAACAGGATCCCGGCATAGAACCTGTCGCGGTCCGGCGTTCCCGGGGGCGGGGCGAGCGCCAGGGCGAAGCTGTCGCGCTCGCCCTGTTCGAACGGTTCGCGCCGCAGCGTGGCGATACGCTCGCCGATCCATGTTCTCGCCGCCTTTGCCTCCTTCACGGTGTGCAAAGCGGGAATGTCGCGCAGGAGATCGTTATCGGCTTGCATACCGTTCAGCCTAGGGCAATTCTGCACCGTGAAAAAGTTTCTGCTGCTTCTAATGCTGCTGCCGGCCATGCCCGCCTACGCTTCCGGCCTGCCGCAATGGCTGGCGGCGCGGGTCGATTCAGTCGCGCCGGGTACGGTTCCGGTGTTCATTCCAAGCTACGACGTGATCCCGGGCAGAAGCGGCTTCGATATCGCCAACGCCGATACCGCCTTCACCTACGACCAGGCGCTGGCGATCACCGCATTCCTGGCGATGGGCGATGTCGCCCGTGCGCGGCGGATCGGCGACGCGCTGCTTTACGCGCAGGCGAACGACCGGTTCTGGCACGACGGCCGGCTGCGCAATGCCTATGTCGCGGGCGTGATCGGCGAGGGCGCAGTCAAGCTGCCGGGGTATTGGGAGCCGAGCCTCGGCAAGTGGATCGAGGACGGGTACAAGGACGGCAGCGCCACCGGCAACAACGCGTGGGCGGGGCTGGCGCTGATGCAGCTTGCCGACGCCAGCGGCGACAATCGCTATGCCGAAGGGGCGCGCCGGATCGGCCGCTGGCTGACCGAAATGGTCGCGCCGGAGTGGAAGGGCGACGCGCACAGCAGCCTTGGCCTGCGCGGCGGTTTCGAGGGATTTGAGCCCGATCCGGCCGTGCTTGGCTGGCGCTCCACCGAGCACAACGCCGACGCGCTGGCGCTGTTTCAGCGGCTGCAAAAGGCGTTTCCCGACGATGGTTTCACGGTCGGCGTGGTCGAGACGACCGGCTTTCTCACCCGCATGTTCAGCGGCGGCCGGTTCGAGGTCGGCACGACCTCCGACGGCAGCACGGTCAATACCGGCTACTCCGGCCTCGACGCGCAGTTGCTGCCGATCCTGGCGCTGAAACCGGCATCGCGGCCGCTGGCGGCGGTGCTGGCCTACGCCGAGGCGGCGCACGGCGTTCCCGGCGGGTTCAACTTCAGCACCAACCATGCCGGCATCTGGGCGGAAGGCACGGCGCAGGCGGCGCTGGTCTACCGCCTAACCGGCCAGGCGGAGTTCGGCGACAGGCTGATCGCCGGAAGGCTGGCCGATCATGGGCCGGATGGCGGCGTCTACGCCATACAAGGAATTCACGGCGCGCCGATCGAGATGCTGTCCACGGGCCTGCAGATGGGCAATGGCGGGCAGAGCGGAAGGGCGGGCGAGCCGTGGAAGTACTACCGCCGCATCCACGTCGCCCCGGCCGCATGGCTGATCATGGCCGAGGCGGGCTACAATCCGCTCGCGGCGGTAGAGGCTCGCTAGCCGGGATCGATCGACAAGACCCAACAAATCCGTTCTCGTGGCCGAATAAACCGTCGCAATCCCGCAAGCTTCTTGCCCCTGGGGAGGTCCGGCACTAGTTTTGGCCATGGTTTCCGTCCCGCTCACCGCGCTGGCTCGCCCGCGCGCCTTCGCTCGAATATCGGCGCGGGTACGGCCGTGGACGGCGGCCGGCAGCGCGACCCTCTTCGCCGCCGGGCTTTACCTGTCGCTGGTCGCCTCGCCGCCCGATTACCAGCAGGGCGACAGCGTCCGCATCATGTACGTCCACGTCCCCGCAGCATGGATGGCGCTGGCGATCTACGCCGCGATGGCGGCCTCCGCCGTGGCGGGCTTCGTGTGGCGGCATCCGCTCGCCGACGTGTTCACCGTTTCGGCCGCCCCCGTCGGCACGGTCGTGACCCTGGTGTGCCTCGTCACCGGCAGTCTGTGGGGTAAGCCGATGTGGGGGGCGTGGTGGGTGTGGGACGCGCGCCTGACCTCGGTGCTGGTGCTATTCTTCTTTTACATCGGCTACCTGGAGCTGGTGCGTGCTTTCGACGATCCCGCCAGCGGACTGCGCGCCGGGTCGATCCTGATCATGATCGGCGCGGTCAACCTGCCGATCATCAAGTTCTCCGTCGACTGGTGGAACACGCTGCACCAGGGCGCCAGCATCTTCCGCCTGGGCGGACCGACCGTCGATCCCGCCATGCTGCGCCCGCTGTTCGTCATGGCGGGCGCTTACCTGCTGCTGTGCGCGACGTTGGTCCTGATGCGCATGGAAGCCGAGCTGCTCGCCCGCGGCCTGCGCCAGGCGCGGATCGGCCGGTGAGCGCGTTCTGGGCCATGGGCGGCTACGCCGCCTATGTCTGGCCGGCCTACGGCACTGCGGCGCTGGGGCTGGGCGGGCTGGCGCTGGCGACGTGGCGAACTTTGCGCGCCCGCCGCCGCGAAGCCGCGGCGCTGAAGGATGAAGGGTGACCCGCAAGCAGCGCCGGCTGACCATGGTCCTGCTGTGCGCGCTGGGAGTCGGGACGGCGGCGGCGCTGAGCGCGAGCGCGCTGCGCGACACGCTGGTGTTTTTCTACAGCCCTGCGGACATCGCCGCGAACGGCGCTCAACGGTACATCGACAGCGGCGAATACTTCCGCCTTGGCGGCCTGGTCGAGGCCGGCAGCGTGAAGCACGCAGGCGACACGGTCGATTTCGTCGTCACTGATTTGCACAAGGCCCTCACCGTCACCTATACCGGCATCCTGCCCGACCTCTTCCGCGAGGGGCAGGGCGTTGTCGCCGAAGGCAGGCTGGAGGGGGGCGGGATCTTTCACGCCACGACAATCCTCGCCAAGCACGACGAGCGCTACATGCCGCCCGAAGTCGCCAAAGCGATCGGCAAGCCGGGGACGGAACATCACGAAACGGATACGCTGGTGGGTAGGTAACGAGAGCGCCTGACCGAGCTTGGATATTGGCAATCCTAAAGTGAGCACCACATGAACCTGTCATCCCGCGAAGGCGGGAATCCAGTACTAATGCGGCTTCCATGCTTCCAATTTTCAAAACAAATTCCTGCTCGGCCCTGGATCCCCGCTTCTGCGGGGATGACGGGGTAGAGTGCGGTAATGACAGCCTGGAATGCGGAAGAAACGGGGAATGCCCATGATCCCGGAACTCGGCCATTTCGCGCTGATCCTTGCGTTTGTGGTCGCGATCCTGCAATCGGTCGTGCCGTTGCTGGGCGCGGCGCGCGGACTGGCTCCGTGGATGCGGGTGGCCTTGCCGGCGTCGGGGCTGCAATTCTTTCTGGTGGGATCGGCGTTCGCGGCGCTGATGTTTGCCAGCGTCACCGACGATTTCTCTGTCGCGACCATTGCGGCGAACAGCCACGCGCTCAAACCCATGCTGTACAAGGTCGCGGGAATTTGGGGCAACCACGAGGGAAGCCTGCTGCTGTGGGTGCTGATCCTGACGTTGATGGGTGCGTTGGTGGCGGCGCTGGGCCGTATACCGCTCGGCCTCAAGGCGCGGACGCTGGCGGTGCAGGCGATGATCTCGGCCGGTTTCCTCGCGTTTATCCTGTTCACCTCGGACCCGTTCGCGCGGCTGTACCCGCCGCCGCCGAACGGCGACGACCTCAATCCGCTGCTGCAGGATCCGGGCCTCGCCTTCCATCCGCCGGTGCTCTACCTCGGCTATGTCGGCTTTTCCATCGTGTTCTCCTTCGCGGTCGCCGCGTTGCTGGAGGGCGAGTGCGGGCGCGAATGGGGGCGCATCGTCCGCCCTTGGGCGCTGCTGGCGTGGTCGGCGCTCACGCTCGGCATCGCCATGGGCAGCTGGTGGGCCTATTACACCCTGGGCTGGGGCGGCTGGTGGTTCTGGGACCCGGTCGAGAACGCCAGCCTGATGCCGTGGCTTTCCGGGACGGCCCTTCTGCACTCGCTGTGCGTGGTCGAGAAGCGCGCGGCACTGAAAAGCTGGACCCTGCTGCTGTCGATCGTCACGTTCAGCCTGTCGCTGCTCGGCACCTTCCTGGTGCGATCGGGCGTGATCACCTCGGTGCACTCCTTTGCCAACGACCCCCAGCGCGGCGTTTTCGTTCTGGCGCTGCTGGTACTGGCCACCGGAGGAGCGCTGACGCTTTATGCCGTGCGCGCGCCCCGGCTCAAGCTGGGCGGCCTGTTCCTGCCGGTCAGCCGCGAGGGGGCGCTGGTGCTGAACAACCTGTTGCTGACGAGTGCGGCGGCAACGGTGCTGACCGGCACGCTGTACCCGCTGGTCCTCGACCAAAGCGCCGGACATACGGTTTCGGTCGGGCCGCCGTACTTCAACCGCAGTTTCCTGCCCCTGATGCTGCCGCTGATCCTGGTCATGGCGGTCGGGCCGCTGCTCGGGTGGAAACGCGGCGACTTGGCCGGCGCGTTGCAGCGCCTGCGCTTTGCCGGCCTGGCCAGCTTTGCGGTCGCGCTGCTGGCGCTCGGGCTGCACGGGGCGGGGCCGGTGCTCGCTCCCTTCGCGCTCGCGCTTGGCGGTTGGGCCGTACTAGGCGCGCTGGCCGAGCCGTTGAGCGTCGCGTGCCTGGGGCGCATTCCGTTCGGGGCCTCGTTGAGCCGGCTTGCGGCATGGCCTGGCGAGAACTGGGGACGAACGCTGGCGCATGCGGGTCTGGGCATCGCCGTCGCCGGCATGACCGGCTCCGCCCTTTGGCAGGGCGAGGCGGTCACCACCCTTGCTCCCGGCGAAACGGTATCGCTTGCCGGATACGACCTGACCTTCACCGGCGCGCATCCGGCGGCGGGCCGGAACTACACCGCCGTCCAGGGCAGCTTCACCGTGCGCCGCGACGGGCGGTTCGTGGCCGGGATGCGCCCCGAGCGCCGTTTCTACCCGGTGCAGGAGCGGTTCACTACGCAGGCGGCGATCCGCACGAACCTGTTCTGCGACCTGTATGTGACCCTGGGCGAGGTTGACCCGAACCGGCCGGAGGCTTACGTGACGAAAGTCTATTGCCATCCGCTTGTGCCGTGGATCTGGATCGGGGGCATGGCGATGACATGTGGCGGGTTGTTGTCCCTGTCCAGCCGCCTTTCGCGGCGACGCAAGCCGACCCCGGCGCTGACAAGGTTCTAGCAGGAGGTAGCAGCAGCCCCATGAAGTTTCTCCAGGCCTGGGTGCCCCTTGTGCTGCTTCTCTGCCTTGGCACGGTGCTGGGCCTTGCGCTGCTGGGCGGCGCCGACCCTTCGGCAGTCGCCTCGCCGCTGACCGGCAAGCCTGCGCCCGCGCTCGACATTCCCCTGCTGGACCAGAACGGGGCGCGGCTGACGGGACAGGCAATGAAGGGCAAGCCGCATCTGCTCAACTTCTTCGCCTCGTGGTGCGGCCCCTGCGCCGCCGAGAACGCGCTGTTGCTCGACCTTGCCGGCCGGCACGAGATCGAGATCGACGGCGTGGCGATGAAGGACAACGCCGAGCCGCTGCGCGCCTACCTGGAAAAGCGGGGTAACCCCTACGATCGGGTCGGGCTGGACGAAAACGGCAGGACGGCAATCGATTGGGGCGTATCCGGCGTACCGGAAACCTTTGCCATCGATGCCTCCGGTACGATCGTCGGCCGCCATATCGGGGAGCTCAACGAGGATGACGAGGCGCGCCTGCTCAAGGCTTTGCAAGTCGCGGGCAAATAACGTGGCTCGTGCCGCGCGCGGGAACGGGACGGCGGTGTTGCTTGTGCTCCTTTTATTCGGCGGCCCGGCAGGTGCCGTCGAACCTTCGGAAATGCTCAAGGACCCGGCGCTTGAGGCGCGGGCGCGCACGATCAGCCGCGAACTGCGCTGCATGGTGTGTCAGAACGAGGATATCGACACGTCGCAGGCCGATTTTGCGCACGAAATGCGGATGATGATCCGCGAGCGGCTCGCCCAGGGGGAAAGCGACGGACAGATCGTTTCCTACATCCGCAGCCGTTACGGCGATTTCGTGCTGATGCAACCGCCTTTTTCGCCGCGTACAGCGGTGCTGTGGCTGGCGCCCGGCATTGCGCTCTGCCTTGGGGCGGCGGTCGTGGTGACCGGGTGGCAACGCCCCCGCCGCAAGCGGCGGGCTTGAGCCGAATGCACAGCGCCAATCTTTCCCAGATCGTGTTCTGGACCGTCGCGGGAACGATGACCGCGGCGTCTGTGATCCTGCTGCTTCGCCCCGTCCTGAAGGCCGGCGTTTCCTCGGAAACGCGAAGGGTGGCGGGCGTGCTGACGGCGCTGGTTCCTGCGGTTTCGCTTGCCCTTTACTTCCAGCTTGGCCGGCCGGATCTTGTCGAATGGCGTACCCGGCCGGTGCTGCCGCCGACCATTGCCGCCTCGGTCGACAAGCTGACCGCAGACGTGCGGCAGAACCCAGACGACATACAGGCCTGGCTGCTTCTGGGCGAAGTCTACGACAAGGTCCAGCGCTACGGCGAAGCCGCCGCTGCGTATCGCCGCGCGGCGGAGCTCGATCCCGCGACGCCGGCCTACAAGGCGCTGCTCGGGCAGGCGCTGGTCAAGCGCGATGGCGATGCAGTTAGGCCCGAGGCTCTCGTCTGGTTCAGCCGGGCGAGGGACGAGCCGCTGTCGCGTTATTACCTGGCTCTGGGCGTTGCGCAGAAAGGTAATTGGAAGGAGGCGTTGACTGCATGGCAGGCTCTTGAAGCCGGCGTGCCGCCCGATGCACCCGCGCGTCCGGCGATCGAGGCGCGCATCGCGGACGCGCGACGCGCCCTTGGCCTTGGCCGGCGTTGATCAGGCGTGGAGCGAAGCCTCGTTATCGGCATGCGGCGCAGCTAACGGCTCGAACCGGCGTAGCCGGGCAGCAAGGTGACGCGTTTTCAGCAAGTTGCGCACGCTGACGCCGAGGCGCTCCGCCGGAAAGGGACGGACCAGGAAATCCTCCGCCCCCAGGTGAATGGCTTCTACCGCAGAAGGCATGCCGGTCGAAGGGACCAGGATCAGGACACCCGGCGTGTCCGCCTCGTCGCGGATCTGGCGAAGCAGTTCCAGCCCGCGCATGTCCGGCAGGTGCAAGTCGAGCAACATCAAGTCCCACGGCTTCTGCCGCAGCAGGTAACCCGCCTCGAAGCCTGTGGAGGCGAGCGTCACGGCATATCCAGCGTTGCAAAGCGTCCTTACGTAAAGTTCAGAGAGCAGGGATGTTTCTTCCACCAGCAGGATTTCGATCATGGCGCGTCCTTGTTCACGCCAATAGAACAACTACAGGTGGAAAATATGTAAACAGCAAAATACCCGTGCATTCGGCACAGGTTGAATGCCTGTTCAGTTCCTGGACAAACGGAATGCGTTACTTGCGTCCTGACGAGAACGGGCAGTGCCCATCCGGTATGCATCCAGTCAGCGACGACCGGCGTAACCGTAAGCGCCAAGCCCCGGACCCGAGCCTCCATTCCCGTAATAGCCGCTCGAAAACCCGTAGGTCTGGGCAGAGCCCTGGTTCTGGCCGCCGAGAAGCGTTTCCTCGCGCCCGCTCACGCCTCCGCCGGTTCGTGGCGCATCGCTGAACTGTTCCTCCGCGTCGTCCGGGTCGGCGTACTGCGACTTCTGGTCGGGCACGGTAGAGGTCGCGGCCTGTTCGCTCATCGCATGCACGGGGGCGGCAATCGCCAGCAGAAGGGCGCACAGGAGGGCAAGTCTGATCATGGAAGGCTCCGGGACGTGTTGACGTGGAACACTATACCAACACGCGGACCTTGTGGAAGTTCTTCAGCGCGCGAGGTCGCCGCCCACCTCGATCAGCGACCGACCCGCCAGCAGCCGCGCCTCGAACCGGGCGTGAAGCGCGGCGGCATCGGCAAGCGGTACGGTCTCGCCGATCGGAAAGCGCCATTCCCCCCGCGCCAGCCGCTGAGCCAACGGGTTTTCCGCGGCGGCTAGTACCTCCTGCGGAACCGAGTTGAGGTTGAACCCGCCGACGGAGAGGCTCTTGGCGATCAGCAGCCCGTTGGCCACGGGTGGAGGCGAGATCCCCGAGCTCGCCCCCAGGTAGAACAGGCGGCCGTTGGGCGCCATCGCCGCGTAGTTCCGGGTCGCGACCTGTCCGCCATTGCCGTCGACAATGACGTCGGCTCCTTTTCCCGCGGTGTAGCGCATGACCTGCTCGGGCCAGTCGGGCAACCGGTAGTCGAACAGGATGTCCGCACCGTAGGGCCGGGCGAAGGCGATCTTTTCCGGCCCTCCCGCAAGGCCGATGACTTTTGCGCCCAGTTCGCGCGCGACTTGCGTCGCCATGATTCCGACCGGCCCGGCGGCGGAGTGGATCAGGACAGTTTCCCGCGGCTGCAGCCGCGCCGCGGCGACCAGCACGTGCCACGCCGTCAGCGTCGGGGTGCGCCACGCGGTCGCGACCTTCCACCCCAGCGCCGCCTGCAGGGGCAAAAGCCGGTTGGCGGGGGCGACGGCGAACTCGGCGCAGCCTCCGAACTCGGAAAAACTGATGACGTCCTGGCCGGCCAAGGCGCGATCGACGCCCGGGCCCACCGCCTCCACACGGCCGCTGTACTCGACTCCCGGCGTGAAGGGCCAGCCCCCCGCCATCCACTGCGCCCGGCCCTGGCGGATCAGCACGTCAAGCGGATTGAGCGTTGCATAGGCCACCCGGATCAGCGCTTGGCCTTCGCGCGGCTCTGGAACAGGGACTTCCCTCAACTCCAGGACATCGGGCGCGCCCGACTTGATTGCTTGAAGCTGCCTCATGCCCATTTCTTGTGCAAATTAACCATATTTGTGCAGGACGACAAATTTTAGAGTGGTATCGAGTTTCCCGAAAAGCTATTGTACTCGCAACCGCAACACAAAGCGCATCTGTTCGCAACAGGACGGAAGTGCCGCTCCAATCCCGAGAGACACGCTTATGCCTCCTCAGCGCACCGCGAGCCGATTTCTTCACGTCTCCAACCGCGTCGTGGTGCCAAAGCCCGGCGAGGCGCCTGTAGCGGGCGGGCTGGACGTTCTGATCGCCTCCATTCCCGTAGACGAGAAGTTCAGGGCGGGTTGGGACGGCGGCACATACGAAGACGCCGGTACAGAAAAAGCCTCTATTGAAATACACAAAGGGGCTGGCATCCATGCGGTTTTCCCCATTGGCAAAAGCGTCAGCGAGCGCTTCTACGCCAGCGTGTCCCAGCAGGGTAAGACCGAGGAAGAAAAGACGGATGTCTGCAACGGTGTCCTGTGGCTGGTCCATCACGGCCTGCAACCCGATCCGGTGTCCGCCCAGATGCGCGTGGCCTACAAATCGGTAAACAAGCAGTTCGCCAACGAAACGATCGCACTGCTTGACGACAAGCAACTGACCGCGGCCGAACGCGACGTGGCGGGCGTGATCATACACGATTACCAGTTGATGGGTGTTGGCGAGGAGATGCGCAAGCAAGGTTACCACGGGCCGCTGGGTTTCTTCCTCCACATTCCTTTCCCCGACGCGGCAAGCCGCTCGCAGCTTTCGAAGAGCGATCAGAAAAGCTTCTGGGGCGGGCTGCTTGCTCACGACTCGATCGGATTCCAGAGTACTTCCGACCGGAGGAATTTCCTGGAGTTCGCCCAGGCTGAGATGGGAGCAACCCTGCGGCCGGACGGCATGCTGGCCACCGGGCCCGACGCGAACGGGCGATCGCGGCTGGTCCATACGGATGTCAACCCGGCCGGCATCGACCCTTGCAAGTACGAGAACTTCAATCACGATTATACCGATCCGCGCCTGACAGAGCTCAAGGATGTGGTCGGGAAGCGCGACGTCATTTTCGGCATCGGGCGCGGCGACCTCAGCAAGGGCTGGGCCGAAATGCAGGAGGGGTTGAAGCTGCTCTTCACCCAGAAACACGAGCTGAGGCACGACACGGCAGTCGTGCTGGTGATCCCGCAAACGCGCCAGGGCGTGCAGAAGTACCGCGATTACCGCGAACGCTACCTGACGCTGGCTCAGGAAGTGAACGAGCTGACCGGCGGCCCGAAGCTGACGGCCGCGGAAAAGAAGGCCGAACGCGATGCGGGGCGCATCGGCTTTGGCGGCGGCGCGGTAATCCTGGTGGAGCAACCGATGAGCCACGAGGCAGTCGCCAGCTTCATCCGCCAGCCCAACGTGAAAGTGTCAGCGACCCCCTCTCTTGCGGAAGGTTTCGGCCTCGTTTCGCCAGAAGCCGTCGCATCGTCACATCCGGACCACCCGCTCGCGATCCTGATCGGCGAAGGATCCGGTGCCAGTCACACGCTGGGCCCGGCGGGAGCGATCATTGTCAACCCGCGCGATCCGCAAAGCATCGCCGACGGGCTCCATCGCGGGCTTAGCCTGTCGCTGGAAGAGCGCAAGGCCGGGCACGTGCTCATGATGGAGGTTGTCGAGCGCGATACGGCAGCCGAGTGGAACCGCCGCCTGTCTTCCTCGCTGCTATCGGTCCCGGGTCAGGTGCTGCTGTTGCCGGCGCCGCGCCCGAAAATCGATGAGCCACGCGTCAGGGCCAACCTGGAGCAGAACCGGCGCGCCTGACCGCGAGCTATCAAGGCGATACCGTCTGTTTGCAACCCGCTTGGCAAATCCGGCCACGCGGGGGTATAAGCGCGCTTGTCGCCACATTTCCGGCACAAGCGTGTTGTATATCGGCATAAGTAACACAGAAGGTCGCCAGCCATGGCTCCCCGCGGACATGACACTTTGACAGATCCGTTGACTTCCGCCTGGTGGCGGGGCGGCATTATCTACCAGATCTACCCGCTGAGCTTTGGCGATTCCAATGGCGACGGCTACGGCGACCTGCCCGGCATCATCGAGCACCTCGAGTACGTCGCCCTGCTGGGCGTCGACGCCATCTGGATCTCGCCGTTCTACAAGTCGCCGTTCCACGACCTTGGCTACGACGTGTCCGATCACCTGACCGTCGACCCGCGTTTCGGCCACCTGGACGATTTCGACCGGCTGGTCACGCGCGCCAAAAGCCTCGGACTCAAGATCATCATCGACATGGTGTGGGCGCATACCAGCGCCGAGCACCAGTGGTTCAAGGAAAGCTCGTCCAGCCGCGACAACGCCAAGTCGGATTGGTTCATCTGGGCGGACGCGCAGCCGGACGGCTCGCCGCCCAACAACTGGATGAGCGTGTTCGCCGCCAGCGCCTGGACCTGGTCGGCAACGCGGGGGCAATATTACCTGTCGCACTTCCTCAAGACGCAGCCTAAGCTGAACCTGCGCAACGAGGCGGTGGTGCAGGAGCTGCTGGCGATCGGCCGTTTTTGGCTGGAGCGCGGCGTCGACGGGCTGCGCTTCGACGCGATCGACTGGATGTTCCACGATCCCGAGCTGCGCGACAATCCCGCCGCGCCGATGCCCGTCGACCAGGTGCCTATCAAGCCGTTTCAGTTTCAGCGCCATATATACGATTGCGTCCACCCCGACAGCGTCGGCTTCATGTCGCGCGTGCGCCGCCTGCTCGAACAGTATCCGGGCTCGGTATCGCTGGGTGAGCTTTCCAGCCAGCCCGGATGGTTCACGCGCATCGGCAACTACACCAGTGCCAAGGAAAACCGCCTGCACATGGCCTACACGCTGGGGCTGATGCGCGGCCAGTTCAACGCCGAGCTGTTCCAGAACCTGATCCGCGAGCAGAGCGAAGTGCTGGGCGACGGCTGGATGTGCTGGTCGTTCGCCAACCATGATGTCGCGCGCCCGATCAGCCGCTGGCAGGCCAAGCCCGAATACCGCGGCGCGTTCGCCCGCCTGCTGATGCTGCTGTTGCTGTCGCTGAAAGGCAGCATCTGCATGTACCAGGGCGAGGAGTTGGGCCTGACGGAGGCGGAAGTCGCGCCGGAACTGCGCCGCGACCCGTACGGCCTTGCCTTCCATCCCCGTTTCCCCGGCCGCGATGGCTCGCGCACGCCCGTGCCCTGGAACGCGGAGGAACGCCATGCCGGCTTCACCACCGGTAACGCGCCATGGCTTCCGATCCCGGACGAACATGTCGGCCTGTCGGTCAACCGGCAATGGCACGACCCCGCCAGCCTGCTGATGTCATGGCGCGAAACCCTGGGCTGGCGCAAGAACCACGTTGCGCTCAGCACGGGCGAGATCAGCCTGATCGATACGGCGCCACCGCTGCTCGCGTTCCTGCGCTGGAACAAGGAAGAGAAGCTGCTGGTGCTGTTCAACATCTCTGAGCAGGAAATCAGCGTCAAGCTATCCACCCTGCCCGCGTTCATGCCGCTGCTCGACCGAGCGCACATGGCGACAATCGAAAAAGACACCCTGGTGCTGCCAGCTTATGGAACGCTGGTCGGATCGGTTGCGGTTTAGAGGGAAATCTTCACACCACAAGCTCCGCCATCTTCGCGAAGCCAGTGGTATCGGTTCCGAGCAATGCAAAGATTGTCGTCCCTGGACCAGGCACGAGAGGCCGCCGGTCCAGGATCCATCCATCCGCGTTTGATTAAACCAGCATATTCTCCAGCAGAGAACGGAGAGCTAGATCCTGGATCACGCTTCGCGGCTATCCAGGATGACAACCATTAGGGCTTGCGAGCAACCCAACGCATAGTCACTCGTCGCGCTGGATGCGTTCCATGCGCTCATGGCGTTCCTGGGCTTCGATGCTCAGCGTCACGATCGGGCGCGCGTCGAGGCGCTTGACACCGATCTCGTCGCCGGTTTCCTCGCAGTAGCCGTACGAGCCGTCGACGATGCGGCCGAGCGCCTCGTCGATCTTGCTAAGCAGCTTGCGCTCGCGGTCGCGGGTCCTAAGCTCAAGCCCCTTGTCGGTTTCAGCCGAAGCGCGATCGGCAAGGTCCGGCTCCTGGATTCCGCCATCCTGCAGGTTGACGAGCGTCTCGTTCGAATGGGCCAGCAGCTCTTCGCGCCACGCCAGCATTTTTTGCCGGAAATATTCCAGCATGTTCGGGTTCATGTAGTCTTCGTCCTCGTTGGGACGGTAACCGGGCGGAAGCTTGCTGGTCATGGCTTACTCGGAAAGGGGCGTTTCCAGCCGCTTAAACCAAGTCGATTTGCAACGCAAGGCAAACGGCCCCTTTTAGGGCCGTTTCCTTTCACCGACCGCCCGAAAGCTCAGGCGGCTTCGCTTTCCAGCGAGTTGGCGACTTCGGCTTCAAGGGCAGCCTTGGCGCGGCGCGCAAGTCTCGGGCGCTTGCCGGCGTCCTCGCCTTCCGTCATCAGGTGGAATAGCTCCTGCCGTCCGCGCGACAGGCGACTTTTGATCGTGCCCACAGCACAGCCGCATATGTTGGCTGCTTCCTCGTACGAAAATCCGCTGGCGCCGACCAGGATCAGGATTTCACGATGTTCCCGCGACAGCTTGGCGAGGCAGCGCTTCAATTCCTGAAGCTCAAGGTGTGATTCCTGGTTTGCCGCTACCGAGAAATAATCCAGCGCGCCGTCCTCGATCGAATCGAAACGGATCTTGTTGCGGCGTAGATTGTTGACGTGAAGGTTGCGAAGGATAGTGAAAAGCCATGCCTTCATGTTCGTGCCGGGAGTGAACTGGTGCTCGGCTTTGAGCGCGCGCACGATGGTGTCCTGCACCAGATCATTCGCCCGATCGTGATTCTGCGTGATCAGGCGCGCAAAAGCCCTGAGATGCGGAATGAAATCGACGATGTCTTTGTTGAACACGCTGGACGTCATGCACTAACCCTCGTTATCGTTCTTAACAGGCGGTAAACGCTGCCTTCACCCATTAGAACACCGTTAAGGTAAAAAAGTTCGGCCGGCTTCGACCGAGACCCGCTGCCGGGCGTTACATAACGAACGCGACGCGGGTTCGCCCAAGGGATTGCATGGAAAAAGCTGCAAACGGATTTGACGCCGGCGTTTCCGGAACGGTTCTGATCGTCGAGGACGATCCCATCATCGCGACCCATCTTGCGTTCCTCCTGAGCAGCAGCGGCTACCAGGTCGCGGGAATGGCGGACGAGTTCGAATCCGCCCTGGTGATCGCCGATCAGAAACGCCCGAAAGTGGCATTGGTCGACGTGCGCCTGATGGGAACGATCGACGGGATCACGGTCGGCCGTGAAATTCAATCGCGTTACGACACGGCGCTCGTCTTCGTCACGGCCAACCTCGACATGGCGGTCAAGGGTATGGAAGGGCTGCGGGCCGAGTTCGTCGGCAAACCCTTCAGCGACGAGGAAATCCTGAATGGCCTGCGCCGCGCTTTCGGGCAGTTGGCGGGCTGAGCCGGGAACCATGCCCGCACGATCCCGTTAGTCTGCACGACAAACAAATTCGGGGGTTTCATGCGTTGCAGGATTATCGGCTTGAAGGCCGCGCTTTGCGGGGCGGTGGCGGTTGCCGCGTTGATGGGAACCGGCATCCCTGTCCAGTCGGCGCCAGCCCAGATCGCCCCGGCCCAGCCTGACGCTCAGATGCAGGCTGTGCTCGACGCGCAGAGGCAGCTGGGTTTCAAGCCGGTTCCAACGCTGTCGGTGGAAGAAGCCCGCAAGGACCCGACGGTCGGCATGGGCGAGAAGGAAGTGCTCGCCAACGCCCACAAGTCGATCGAGCCGATGGCTGTCGGCGACATCAGCAACATCGTCTACCAGACGGAAGGCGGCACGGAGGTCAAGGCGCGTATCTACCGGCCCGCGGAGGCAGGCCAGGACGAAGTTCTGCCCGTTATCGTGTACTGGCATGGCGGCGGCTGGGTGATCGGCAGCCTCGACGCTTACGACGCGACCCCGCGCGAGCTGGCGAACGGCGCGCACGCCGTGGTCGTCTCGTGCGATTACCGCGAATCACCGGAGAACAAGTTTCCCGCCGCGCACACCGACGCGCTTTACTGCTACCAGTTCGTGACGCAGAACACCGACAAGTTCGGCGGCGACCCGACGCGCATCGCGGTCGCGGGCGAAAGCGCCGGCGGCAACATGGCGTCCGAGGTCGCCATCGAAGCGCGCAACCGCGGCATGCCGCAGCCGGTTTACCAGCTGCTGATCTACCCTGTCGCGGGCGGCGGCTTCGACCAACCCTCCTATAAGACGTACGGCAATCAGCAGCCGCTGGACACGCCCACGGTGAAGTGGATGCTGAACAACTATGTCCGCACGCCCGCCGACGCGAACGATCCGCGGCTTGCGATCGTCAACCAGCCCGACCTGTCCGGCCTTCCGCCCGCGACGGTGATCACGGCCGAGATCGACCCGTTGAACTCGGAAGGCCGCGCTTACGCCCGCAAGCTGATGGCGGCGGGCGTGCCCGTGAACTACCGCAACTTCACCGGCGTGACCCACGAGTTCTTCAGCCTGGGTATGACGGTGGAAAAGGCAAAGGAGGCCGAGGACATGGCGACCGCCGATCTTAAGACGGCGTTTGCGCACGAAAAGGTTTCGACCGGCCGCGAACTGCCGTAACTTTAAAAGAGCAGCCTGAGCGCGAACGCTCGGTCTGCCGACAGCCGCAGCTTGGCAGCGACGCCGAGCTGCGGCTTTTTTTGAAGGTTCGTTCAGCTTGAGCCGGGGATGGGGTTGCGGCTGTTAGCCTCAAGCAGGAACGTCGCCATTCGCTCGCGCAAATACGGTACCAGATCGGCATCGAACCACGGGTTGCGGCGCAGCCACGCCGTATTGCGCCAGCTGGGGTGCGGCAGCGGAATATACTTCGGCAGCCAGGCGCGCCAGTTGTGCACCGTCTCCGACATGGGACCCTTGACACCCAGATAGTGCCGCTGGGCATAGGAGCCGACCAGCAGCGTCAGTTCCAGCTTCGGCATCGCGGCCAGGACCGGCGCATGCCACAGCGGCGCGCATTCGCGGCGCGGCGGGCGATCGCCGCCATTGCGGTCCACGCCCGGGTAGCAGAACCCCATGGGCACGGTGGCGACCTTGCTTTCGTCGTAGAAGCGTTCGCGGTCGAGGCCCAGCCAGCCGCGCAGCCGGTCGCCGCTGCGGTCGTTCCACGGAATGCCGGTCGCGTGCACCTTCGATCCCGGAGCCTGGCCGATGATCAACAGCCGCGCCTCGGCATGGGCGCGCAGGGTCGGGCGCGGCCCGTGCGCCAGCGCATGAGCGCAGTGTGTGCAGCCGCGAATCCGGAACAGGAGCTGGTCAAGGGTTTCGGTCTCCTGCACGCGTTCCTTTCCCCCGTCATCCCGAACTCGTTTCGGGACCCGAGGTCCCGGTTATCTTAATTAGGGATTGATCCGGACGCTGCCAACGTGGAAACATAGGTCCTGAAACAAGTTCAGGATGACAGATCGTCCTTACGGCGTCAGCCCCTTGATCAGCCGGGAGAAGGCATCGCCTGTCGTGTCTGTAGCTGATCGCTCGTCGTTCGCGGGATGGGCGGAGGAGGACGGCACTTCCGAAAGCTCCATGCCGTCCACGGTTCCGGTGGTAGCCTGCGCCGAGGATTCGTCGGAAACCGGCATGGGCGGCGGCGCGTTCGGCAGGTGCGAAAGGCCTGTCACCGGCTTGCCTTTCTCCGCGTCCGTCATTACCCCGCGCCAGACCTGCACCGGCAGGCTGCCGCCGGTGATGCGCTTCATCGAGCCATCATCGTCGTTGCCGATCCAGACGCCGGTGGTGTAGTCCCCGGTGAAGCCGAAGAACCAGGCGTCCCGGTAATCCTGGCTGGTGCCGGTCTTGCCGGCGGCGGGGCGATCCAGCTTCGCGCCCTTGCCGGTGCCGTAATCGACCACGCTGCCCAGCATCGACACCAACTCGGCATCGTGCCACGGCATCGCCGCGCCGACGCGAGGCTCGTCGTGATGCTGGTAGAGCAGATGCCCGTCGCGATCCCTGATCGAGGTGATGGCGTAGGGTTTCACCACGTAGCCGTCATCGGCGAAGCTGGCGTATACGCCCGCCATCTCCAGCAGCGTCACTTCGCTGGTGCCGAGCGCCAGGCTGTAATCCTTCCCCAGCGGTTCTGTGATGCCGAGCTTTCTCGCCATCGTCCGCGCGGCATTGATTCCCACATGCTGCAGGACCCGTACGGCGGCGGTGTTGATCGAGTAAGCCAGCGCCTCGCGCAAGGTAATCGCGCCGCGGTATCCGGGCTCGAAGTTCTCGGGCGACCAGTCGCCGATGGTGATCGGCGCGTCCTCCACCGTGCTGTCCGGCGTCATGCCGTCTTGCATCGCGGCAAGATAATAGATCGGCTTGAACGAGGAGCCAGGCTGGCGCAGAGCCTGGGTCGCGCGGTTGAACTCGCTCTGCTCGTAGTCGCGCCCGCCGATCATGGCGACGATCGCGCCGTCATGCGCCAGCGTCACCACCGCGCCCTGGCTGGCCCTGGCGGCCGAGGCCTGCCGGCTTTCCAGCACGCCTTCCAGATGGTGTTCGGCGTCGCGCTCCAGCGCCGGGTCCAGGGTGGTCGTGACGACGATGTCCTCGTCGCCGCGATCGACATAGGCTCCCAGCTCCTTCTCGACGATCCAGTCGGCGAAGTAGTGGTAACCCGCCTCGCTGTTGCCGGGCTTGCGCGGCGGTAGCGGCGGCAGGTCGTCCAACGCCTGTAGCTGCGCCTCGGTGATGTAGCCGACATCCTCCATGCGCCCCAGCACGACGCGCTCGCGCCCCAGCGAGGCGTTGCCCGAGGCGGTCGGGTTGTAATGCGACGGTGCCTTCAGGCACCCGGCGAGGATAGCGGCCTCCTGCAGGGTCAGCTGGGTCGCGGGCTTGCCGAAATACGTCTGCGCCGCGGCGTCGATGCCGTAGGCGCCGGAACCGAAATAGACCCGGTTCAGGTAGCCGGTCAGGATCTGGTCCTTGCTGTAGTCGTGCTCTATCCACAGCGCCAGAAGGGCTTCCTGGATCTTGCGGCCCAGCGTGCGCTCGGGCGTCAGGAACAGATTCTTGGCCAGCTGCTGCGTGATGGTCGAGCCGCCCTGAACCACGGCCCCGGCGCGCCCGTTGACGAAGGCGGCGCGCAGCAGCCCGATCGGGTCTATGCCGAAATGGTGATAAAAGCGCGAATCCTCGGTGGCGATCACCGCCTCCGGCACGTATTTCGGCAGCTCGGCGATGGTGACGGTCTTGCCGTACATCTCGCCCGAGCGCGCGACGACCGAGCCGTCGCCGGCCAGGATCGTGATCCCCGGCTTGCGTTTGAGCGCCACCGCCTCGCGCGGGTCGGGCAGGCCGATCGCGTAGTAGCCGACAACCAGCGCGGCGATCAGCATCCCCCACAGCGCCGTCAGGATGAACACTCGGCGGAAGCCGCGCGAGCGGAACGGATTGGGCACGGACAGGCGCGTGCCCACCTTGCGGCTTCCGCCGGATCGCGAAGCCGGCTTTGCCGGAATGGACGACTCTCTGCCGGAGGATTTCTTGCGCGCGGCCACGGCTGGACTATGCGCTCCAACGCGGCATTTTCAAGGCATCGCCGCGATGTCCGAGGCAATCCGCGGCGCAGCCTCGGTCACGATGTGGTTGTGCTCGTAGCCGGGCAGTTCCTTGTACGTCACCCATGGGTTTTCGGCCTTCAGCCGCCGCGACATGGCGATGGGGATCACCTGGTCCTTGTCGCCGGTGACGATCTCGACCTGTGGCCGGGAACCGCGCGCGCCCAGCTGCTTCAGCACGGCCTCGTTGGCGAAGTCGTGGTGCAGCAGCAGGGCGATCGGGCCGACGACGCGGAAGGCCATGTCGTAGAGGCTGGTGAACGGCGCGACCAGCACGATGCGCTGGATCTGCGGGTGCGCCAGAGCGAATTCCAGCGCCGCGCCGGTGCCGAGCGAGTGCCCGAACACGCCCGTACGCGGCAGAAGAGCCTCGGGCGTGGTGCCCAGCCGCGCCGCCAGCGCCGCCAGCGCGGCGTTCGCCCCTTGCTGGATTGACTTGCCGGACGGCTTGCCCGCGTTGGCGCCGTAGCCGGGATAGTCGATCATCAGGATGCCGGTGTCGGCGAGTTCCGGCCGCTCGACCAGGTGATGGTACATCAGGATCAGCGCGCCGTTGCCGCCGAACGTCAGCCACAACCGTGACGGAACGCCTCCGCCGGCCGGCGCGGCATAATACGCGCGCTGCGCCCCGCCCGCGATGCGGTAGTCGATGTCGGCCAAGGGCCGCGCCGAGTGCACGTCCAGCTTGTCGCTGTAGGTCTGCGGGTGATAGATCATCCTGTCCTGCAGGCCGTAGATGATCCCGGTCGCCAGCAGGCAGCACAGCGCGAACTCGCGCACACCCAGCCACAAGGCCCGGCGGCCGGGGCGAAAGCGCGTCATCCGTAGCGGTGCAGGCTTGCGCCGTTCCTTTTCAGCCATGTCCTCGCCTCCCCGGTTTGCGGCGCCAGCCGGGCGCACAGGTTCCAGAACTCCCGCCCGTGGTTCATGTGCCGCAGATGCGCCACCTCGTGCGCCGCGACGTAGTCCAGGATATCGGGTGGCGCCAGGATCAGCCGCCACGAGAAGGACAGCGCGCCCTTTGCGCTGCAGCTGCCCCAGCGGCTGGTGGTGTCGCGCAGGGTCACGCTGGATGCCGTCACGCCCAGCGCCGCGGCGCGCGGGCCGATGCTGGCCAGCAGGGCCTCGCGCGCCTGCCGTTTCAGGTAATCCGTCACGCGGCGCGGCAAGTGCTCGGGCATCGACGGGACAACGAGGCGCCCGTCCTCGCAGCGGATGGCGCCGCGCAGCGACGATCCGAGTTCGATGCCGTGCGGAACGCCACGAACGGGAATCGTCGCCCCCGGCGCGAACGGCACTCGTGCCGGGCGGGTGGCCAGCCGGTGGTCGATCCAGCTGCGATTCCGCTCTATGAAGCGGGCGATCTCGCGCTCGCTCGCGCGCCTCGGCGCGACGACCTCGACTCCGTCGCCCTGGACCGAAATGCGCAGGATCAGCCGGCGCGCGCGCGGGCTACGGCGAACGGTCAAGGGTAGGACGGAACTGTTCAAAGCCGTCAGGCTGCGGGTGAGGGCGTCTGGTCGCCCCGGGTCCAAGGCGAGGGAAGTACCTTTGTCAACGCGGAGGAGACCTGATGAGCCGGCTGTCTACAGGGCTGAATTCCTGCGAGTTGCGGTTCGTTGACCAGGATGGTGTCGATGTTTTTCAAGATCGTCAGCAGGGTTTCCGCCGGCCGCACCCTTGGCCTCGGCGCATCGCGCGTCGACACCAGCTGCGCTTCCACCTTGTCGCGCCACTCGGGCAGGGTCCGCGCCCCCTTGCCGTGGTTGCACTCGCTGCACGCGCATTTCAGATTGTGGAGATGGCTGGGTCCGTCGCGACTGAGCGGGATCACGTGATCGGCGGTGGCGCGTTCGGGCCGCAGGACGGTCTCGCAATACTGGCAGGTGTGGTTATCCCTTTTCAGGGCAAGTCTGCGCTCATCTGTGTACACGACAACGGGCTTGGTTTCCGTCATGATCTCTGGTGGGTTCAGGTGGGCTGATCGCTTCGCCATACATAAAACCGTGCCCCGTTGCGACGAAAATCAGAAACAGCCGCGCTATTTTCCCGGTGCGCCGTTGCCAGTGCCGCCGTGTTAAGCCATCTTTGCCAGTATAGGTGTTCGCACCGCGACGTAAGGAATTCCCATGAGCAACCTGGCCGAAACGAACGAGCTGTTCTTCAACCGCGCGGGACTCGACCGCATGCGGGTCGAGGGCATCGTCGAGGGGGCGCTGCACGGCGCGGACGACGGCGAGCTGTACCTCGAATACAGCAAGTCGGAAGCCTTCTCGTGGGAGAACGGCAGGCTCAAGAACGCCAGCTTCGACACCAGCCAGGGCTTCGGCCTGCGCTCGGTCGCCGGGGAATCGTCCGGCTACGCCCACGCCGCCGAGTTGTCGGAGGACGCGATCGTCCGCGCCGCGGCCACGGTGCGCGCGGTTTCCAGCGGCCACGGCGGCACGCTGGCGCTGGCACCGCGCGGCACCAACAGCCAGCTCTACCTGCCGGAAAGCCCGCTGGAGCGGCAGACGCTGGAAACCAAGCTGAAGGTGCTGGAGGCGATCGACGCCTACGCGCGGGACAAGGACAGCCGCGTGCGCCAGGTCATGATCTCGCTGACCGGAAGCTGGCAGGCGGTGCAGATCGTGCGTCCCGGCATGCCGCCCGTCGCCGACATCCGCCCGCTGGTGCGCCTCAACGTATCCGTGGTGGTGGGCGAGGGCGACCGGCAGGAAACCGGCGGCTACGGCACCGGCGGCCGCGTCTCGTACGACATTTTCCTGCAGCCCGAAAGTTGGCGGCACTCGGTGGACGAGGCGATCCGCCGCGCCGTGGTCAACCTGCAGTCGGTTGCGGCGCCCGCGGGGGAGATGACGGTGGTGCTCGGTCCCGGCTGGCCCGGCGTGCTGCTGCACGAGGCGATCGGCCACGGGCTGGAGGGCGACTTCAACCGCAAGCAGACCTCCGCCTTCTCCGGCATGATGGGGCAGCGCGTCGCCGCCCCCGGCATCACGGTCGTCGACGACGGCACGATCGAGAACCGGCGCGGCAGCCTGACGCTGGACGACGAGGGCACGCCCACGCAATGCACCACCCTGATCGAGGACGGCATCCTGGTCGGCTACATGCAGGACCGCATGAACGCGCGCCTGATGGGCGTCGCCCCCACCGGCAACGGCCGCCGCGAAAGCTTCGCCCACCCGCCGATGCCGCGCATGACCAACACCTACATGAGGAACGGCGACCGCGCGCCGGAGGAGATCATCGCCAGCGTGCAGAAAGGCATCTACGCCCCCGATTTCGGCGGCGGCCAGGTCGACATCGTCTCGGGCAAGTACGTGTTCAGCGCGACGGAGGCCTATTTGATCGAGAACGGCAAGCTGGGCGCGCCGCTGAAAGGCGCGACGCTGATCGGCAACGGCCCGGTGGACCTCACCAAGATCAGCATGATCGGCAACGACATGCGCCTCGACCCCGGCATCGGCACCTGCGGCAAGGCGGGGCAGGGCGTGCCCGTCGGCCTCGGCCAGCCGACGCTGCGCCTCGACGGCATCACGGTGGGCGGGACGGCAGTGGGGTAAGGGCTATGCCTTATTCCGTTGTTCGAGAAGGCCTCGCATGCGGGGGTCATCCTCCAGCCGGGCTCGACTGAATACGAGGGTTTGTGGTGGAAATTCACAACGTGCGCCGACCTGATCGGCCTTGATGATGAGGTGCCACGTTTGCTGCTCGCCGGGCTTACTAGCCGCAAATGCGAGCGGGGTGAGCAGGGCGACATTCCTGCCGCGATCAGGACAGCGCACGGAAATATAACGGATGACGTCGCACCCCGCGGTTCGGGCCTCGTCGGCGAGATCCTGACAGGTCATATAGCCTTCCTTGTCCGTCCAGTCGCGCTCATCGCGGGCTAACGGTTCCATGGTCAGATCGAGGCCTTTGTCGGTCCGGTACTCCACGCTGAAGGCCTTAAATTCCGCCGGGTTATCGGGTATGGGAGTGTCCGGCGATTCAAGGAAGAACAACAGCCGGTAAAAAGCACACTCGGCCATCGCGGTCTCGACGGTTTCGGCGGCGTAATAAACTCCCTCCTTCTGGTTGCGCCGCCTGAAGCGCGAGGCGTGATCGTACGGCGCATAACGAAAAGGCGTAAACAGAAGATAATGGTACCGGATCAATTCTGGTGGATAGGGCGGCTTAATGGCTTCAAGCAGTTCTTCGAGCCGCCCCTGCTCCTCGAGCGTGCCCACCAGCTTCGACGTCGAAGCGCGATGCTGGGCTTCGACCGCGCGCCAGCAAATTCCGTCCATCGTGCGGAACTCAGATCGGAGCGCGTCTGCTGTCCAGGTACGAGATGACATCCAGCAGGCCTTCTTTGGTTCTTATTCTTTCAATGGGTATCTGCCCGAACGCAAGATTCCGGTTCCTCATCCAGTGCGTCGCGCTGCCGCCATCCCCACCCACCAGGGCGTCGAGCGACCTGAACATCCGCACGAACAGGAGCGAAAGCTCGAACTCCTTGCTCTCCTTACGCAACGGGGACCCATGCGCGACCAGGGCAAGCTGCGCTTCGGGCACGCCGATGATGCCCGAAAGTTCCGGGTCCGTTATCTCCAGCTTGCGCGCGGCGTTGATAACCGCCAGGGAAACGATGGCCTCGTCACCGGCGGACGCCGCACGAGTTTCGTACGGGTTTGTCATGGGCGGTCCTCCATAATTTCATCATAGAGGAAAAACGACTCGGAGGGAATCCCATGATTATCGCCAACCCGGGCTTTGCACCAAGGCATGGCGAGGCGTACCGTTGAGCCTCAGCTAGCCGCGCTGCGCCTGGACGGCATCACCGTGGCGAGACGGCGGTGGGGTGAGGAGGCTCCGCCTCTTTTAGATCAATTAACTTTCTTCTTTAAAGGACATTTAATATTTAAATTGGGCGGCACACGTCACCAATCCTAACATTATCAAACGGAGCGTCTTCAACTTGCTCACTTACTGACGCATATAAACTTAAAAGAGCGTTTCCACTTCGACTTTTTTTGGACTTTGTTTCGATAGACTCTATCTGCGACATTTTTTCTTGTACGTGAGAAATCCTACCTCGACCTTTTACAATTTCTAGTTTTCCCAGATTCTCACCTGTAGTTAAGTCAAAAATATCTTCATCAATTGTATATATGATATACTTTTGACCCAGCATAACACCGTCTTCTGATCCCCTATTTATAACTACTTTATACTCGTTTATAATACGAATAACTGTAATCGGCCTATTTATGATTTCTACTTGATCAGACATCATACTGACTCCCGGGACGTATAAAAGTTTCAAACAGAACTGATCTATCGTTGTTGGAAATCGCCTCCCAAAAACTTTCGTAACCATTCTCTCTTTCGGTAACCGCAACCTGAACCGAATTCGAGACTGACTGCACTGTCGTAACCCTCCCCTGACCTAGAAGAACCTCAAAGCCATCTAAAAAAGTATAGATGGAGACTGCCATGCCGGTTGCTAGAAGGCGGCTCGGCTCTGTTAACAAGGTAAGATGCTTTTCTTTTCCGAGATACAAGGATCTAACTAAGCGAGGTAGCCTTAAAGCACCATTCTGAACGGCGGCTTGGAGCTCAGCCGATAGTTCTTCCTCTCTGACCAAAACCAAAAAGTGTTCGTCTAATAGTTTCAGCAAGGCGTGCCAAAGTGCGATTGTAAGGCCTAAAAACAACGTATATCCTGCGAACGTCCAAATCAGAGACATTGTTCGCCAACGGTCTGGATCAGAGGCGTAAATGCTCAGTATAGCAAGCAAAAAACCTGACACTGTGATGCCAACAAGTCCGGACCGGTAAAGGCGAGCAAAGGCGCTTCGCATATTCTGAAGGTCATCACGAGACATCTAAGACCCCGTTCACAACCAGTTTTCGATGTAGAAAGTTAAAAATCTGCACGCAGAACTCCTGATAATTTCTCCTAAATATCCTGTTCTCGTCACAACAGCCTTTCCTGCCTTCCTGTCTCCTCCCGCCCCGCTTTCCTGAAGGCCGCGCTGCTGTCCACGAAGGGGATGTCGGGTTTCTTGCCTTGGAATAGTTCGGCCAGCGTGATGATTTGCAGGCGGGGGTAGGTGCGGCCGGTGGCTTCGGCGTGGAAGCGGCCTACAGCGGCGGCTTCCTTTTCCATGACGCTGGTGGGCAGGGCGGCGGTGATGAAGATGCCGATGGGCGCTTTCTCCCGCTCCATGGCCGAGTGCAGGTCGCGGATCATGTTCACGCCGACATTGGCCCCGCCCTTGACCGAGACGATGGCTTTCTCCGTCCGCTTGCCGTCCGGCTTGAATAGATGATGCCGTCGATCCCGCCGTCCGCGCCCTTCTTTTTGCCGCCGAACGGCATGGCGTCGACCATCGACACCGCCCACCACTGGAACTGGTACTTGTCGCGCAGGGCAAGGTCCTGCGCCGAGGCGAGGTCCTTGGGCGTGCCCTCCACGGTGAACTCGATACCGGGAAAGGCGGCCTTCAGCCGCTTCTCGATCAGCGAAATGGCAAGATGCGTGATGTCGATCCCGATCCACTGCCGCCCCAGCTTCTGCGCGGCGTGAACGGCGGTGCCGCAGCCGCAGAACGGATCGAGCACCACGTCGCCTTCGTTCGAGGACGCGGCGATGACGCGTTCCAGAAGCGCAACGGGCTTTTGTGTTGGGTAACCAAGGCGTTCCTGATGCCAAGAGCGTAACGCCTCGATATCTGTGATTACATCCTGGACGGGCATACCCTTTGCTTCGTCCAAATATCGTTTGACGCGAGGAATTCCATTTTTTGTAAAAAAGACCCGTCCTTCTTCGTCAAGTCGTTCCATTGTGGTCAGGGGAACACGCCAAACCCGTCGTACGCCTTTATACTCGTAGTCATATCCACCACCCTGAAGTCCAGCGGCCCCGAGATCAC
The DNA here is from genome assembly GCA_965199265.1 of Alphaproteobacteria bacterium. Lineage (GTDB taxonomy): Bacteria > Pseudomonadota > Alphaproteobacteria > CALMVH01 > CALMVH01 > CBDAQV01. Next base: position 100,351 of record CBDAQV010000004.1, read on the forward strand.
CTGACATGAAACGGCGGTTGGTCTCAACTTCTCGATATCTATAATACTGAGTTACATACGCTGCATCGTAAGGCTGAAATTGCTCATTCCACTGGTACTTTTCAGTTTTGGAAAAAAACAGAACTGTATCGTGAGTGTTCCCGAACCTTTTAGCATCGCTATGTCCTGATGTTCGCTTCCAGATCAACTCAGAGCGGTATTGTTCAGCTCCAAACACGCCATCGAGCAGCAGCTTGAGATAATGGCTCGCGGTCGGGTCGCAGTGCAGGTACAGGCTGCCGGTCGGCTTCAACACGCGGTGCAGCTCGATCAGGCGGATTGCCATCATGGACAGGTACGCCATCATGTCGTTCTCGCCCAGGAAGCCGCGCATCGCGTTCAGCAGGTCGAACGCCTGCGTGTTGCCGCTGCGGGCGAGCTGGTCGAAGGCGTCCTCCGCCTTGTCGTTCCAGTGCCAGGTGTCCTCGAACGCCTCGATCTGAGCGTCCGCGCTGCCGCCGGTGGGCGACTTGAAAAGGATGTTGTAGTTGGCGTTCGAGTTGAAGGGCGGGTCGAGGTAGACGAGGTCCACGCTCTCGTCCCGGACATGCTCGCGCAGCACGCCGAGGTTGTCGCCATAGAACAGTTTGTTCATGGGAGGCGATCAAAGCAGATCGGCAGGCAATTGCAACCCGTGTATCGCGACGTTCCGGACAGCTGGTCGAAGCCCCTCGCCCTGGCACTCTCCCACCGGGAGAGGGGATCATGAAGAATGGCCGCCTCCTACTTCACCGCGATGCAGTTCAGGCTGATCGGGACGCCGTTGAAGCTGTAGTTGCTGGTGTCGTCGAACTCGCCCAAATGCGTCACCCGGGTCAGCCTGGTGAAGCCGACCTGGCCGAGGATGCTGCCCAGCATGGAGAAGTTGAAGCCGAAATGGTGGACGTCGTACTCGTCGACATGGCCGCCATAGATCATGTTCATGACGGACAGCTGCTGGTCCGAGCCGTCGGGGTACTCGTTATACAGGCGGCACAGGACGGTAAGGTCTGGCACGCTGACCTTCAGCAGGCCGCCGGGTTTCGTGACGCGGCCGATCTCGCGCAGGGTGAGGCCGAGGTTGCGGAAGTCGAGGTGCTCGAGGACGTGGCTGGCGTAGATCTCGTCCACGCTTTCGTCGGCGAAGATCGACAGGTCGGTGCACGAGCCGAGGATATCGACGTGCGGGCCGGGCAGGGTGTTGAGGATCTTCCAGCCCTCCTTGGCCTGGATGCCGCCGATGTGAAGTTTGATCGCCTCGCTCATGAGCCTGTCCGCTGGTTCGTTTCGCCGGTCTAGCAAGCAGACCTTGATGCCACCTTAACAGGCGGCCCGCTCCGCCTGGCGGCGGAAACGGCGATGCCTGGCTGAACTCGCCGCGCTCACAACCGGGGCGCTCCCGGGGCGGCGCCGGGGGCCGGGCGGGGCAGGGGCGCGTCGATCACCGGATCGGGCCGGGCGGAGGGCTGGGGCGGGAACAGCCGGGGCTGGAGGGCAGGCGCGGCGCCGTTCCACAGCGCGATCTCCGCTTGGCGCCGCCGTTCCAGGCCCGCGCTCGGGGCGCCGCGCACGTCCACCCAGCGCTCCAGCTGCGCCGGCACCTGCTCGTACGCGCCCGCGTTCAGCACCTTCAGCAGGGTGGATTGCATAAAGGCGTCGATGCCGGCGTTGAAGGTGAAATCGCCCAGCGCCGCCCGCTGGCCAGGGCTCAGCGCCACCGTCACGGTGCGGTCCACCGCGTCGTAGGCCGCCTCGCTGTCGCCTTCCAGGGCGGTTTCCGCCTGGGTCTCGGTCCAGGGAGCCATGCCGACCGTGACGTCCGGCCCGGTGTGGCCGTAGCCGATCGTGAGCGTGCCGAGCGGCCTGTCGCCCGGCTGCAGAACGTGGTTCGGCCGCGCGTCGTCGTAAACGGCGGCGCGAAACGTCTCGAACGACCGCGTCAGGGCCAACCCTTCCGGCTCGGGCGCCTCGCGCTGGGAAACGGGGTCGGTCATCGGGCGCTCCTCCTGTGAGGAGTCTATACCGTTGGCATCCTGGCGTCATCCGGCGCGGAGTCCGCCGGTTCCGCCGCCTGCGCTTTCCACAGCCGCGCCAGCGTGCCGCCGCCGGCGAGCAACTGCGCGAAGGAGCCCTGCTCGACAATGCGGCCGCCTCCAGCACGTAGACGTGGTCGAAGCGTTCCAGCAGGTGCAGGCGGTGGACCGAGGCGACGATCGCGGCGTCGGGGCAGGCGGCGAACAGGCGCTCGAACACCTGCGCCTCGGTGGCCGCGTCCAGGCTGCTGGTCGGCTCGTCCAGCAGGCGCAGCAGGATTCGCGCAGCATGTAGAGGAAGGAAAACCGTTCGGCGAGAGCCACGAAAAACCCTGTCAGCGCGAGTCCGCGACCACCGTGGCCTCCAGCGGCGGCGAGACATACAGCGGCCAGCGGCCATGGGCAAGGTCGGTCAGGCTGGCGGTGTCGCGGCCGAGGCGCACCCGGTAGATCCAGTAATTCGCCAGCACCTGCTCGATGAAGCCGCGCGTCTCGCCCACCGGCCAGGTTTCGAGGAACAGCAGCGGGTCTTCCTCCGCGTTCTCGCGCCGCCAGCGCGACAGCGCCGTCGGGCCGCCGTTGTACGCCGCCGCCATCAGGATCAGGTTCCGGGACACGTTGTCCCTGTCCAGCAGGAAACGGACATAACGCTGGCCGATCGCGACGTTGGTCACCGGGTCGTACAGCGCTTCGTCCCAGTTGCTCTTGCGCTGCGTCACCTGCTGGGCGGTCTGCGGCATGATCTGCATGAGCCCGATCGCGCCCGCGCCACTCTGCGCCTCGGGGTCGAACTTCGACTCTTGGCGGATGATGGCAAAAACCAGCGCCGGATCGACGGTGAAGCCTTCCGGCGGCTTCCAGCGCGGCACGGGATAGGAACCCCCCTCGGCGAAAACCGCGCCAGGCACGGCGGCGGGCGCACCGTCATCGAGCACCCGCGCCGCCAGCATGCCGTAGAACGTGCCTTTCTGCGCCGCCGCGGTCCGCAGCCAGCGTCGTGCGCCGTCGCGGTCGCCCAGGCGCTCGGCCGAGCGCCCGGCCCAGAAAGCGGCGGCGGACAGGCTCCACGGGTCGGGAGATCGGGTCGATACGGCAGTGAAATAGCGCAAGCTCTTGCCGTACTGCTCGGCGCCGAAGCCCGACAGCGCCGCGATCCATAGCGCCTCCGTCGTGCCGCCGTTCTCGTCGGCGCCGACGCTGTCCTCAGCCAGGGCCAGCGCTTCCCTGTTCTGCCCGTGCGACAACAGCCCGGCGGCAACGCGGATCTTCAACGCCGCGAGATCGTCCGGGTCGAGGTAGGAGGCGGTGTCGCTGGCTTCGAGGATGCGCTTTGCCGTGAGCGGCGCATCGTCGCGCAGATGAGCCAGAATGGTACCGACGATGTGATTGACATGCGGTGTATCGGCCCTGTCGTAAGTGCCGGAAAAGCGGAAATGTCCGAGCGAGGCGATGCCGTGCAAGCGGAAAGGCGGCGGTTCGGCGACGTCGGTGAACATTTGGGACGAGGCATGCAGGTCGACGGGAATGGCCAGGGTTACGGCTCCGCCGTTCGCCGGAAAACTACCCGGAGATCCGCCGCCGGCCTTCCCGTCCCGACCGGACGAAAGGCCGATTGAATTGTCTACCGCGACCGAAGGGCCGCCGACAGCATAACTGCTTGCCAGCATCCCTCCGGCGGTGCTTGCGGGGCTTGCGTCGACCGAATTGAAGATCAGGGCGAAGCAAAAACCGACGCGAAGCACAAGGTTTTGTGTCGCACCAGGCGAATTTCGCTCGGCGCGGTCATACCCTTTCCGCATGGGGCGCAGGCTTTAAAAGCCTTTTTCGCAAAAGAAAAGTAAAAAATTTTTTACGATTTGCGAACGCGCACGGAACAGAATGCCTAACCAATGTTCGAAAGCGCCATTTTCAGGCTTAGCATGTCGTGCCACGCTTCGCGTTTGCCCAGCGGCGAACGCAACAGGAAGGCAGGATGAAACGTCGGCAGCACGCGGTATGCCGAACCCCTCGGCGTGGTGATTTCCTGCCATCGCCCGCGCAGGCGGGTAATCCCTTCCTTGGCTCCAGTCACTGCCTTGGCGGCGCTGTCGCCGGACAGCAGGATCAGCTTCGGGTCTACCAGCTCGATGTGGCGCATGAGGAACGGCAGGCAGAGCGCGACCTCCGCCGTCGTCGGCTTGCGGTTGCCGGGCGGGCGCCAGTTCAGGACGTTAGTGATGTAGACAGTGCCGCGGTCGAGGCCGATTCCCGCCAGCATGCGGTCCAGCAGCTGGCCCGAAACGCCGACGAACGGGCGGCCCAGCCTGTCCTCGTCCGAGCCGGGCGCCTCGCCGATCACCATCACGCGCGCCGCAGGATTGCCGTCCGCGAACACGAGGTTGGTCGCGGTGTGCTTGACCTCCAGCCCGTCGAAGCCGGCGATCGCTTCGCGCAGGGCGTCCAACGTAGCTGCCTGTTCGGCCAGAGCCGCAGTGCCCTCGGCCATCTGCGGCAGGGCGGAAGGCTTTGCGACCGCCCTGACCGGTTCAGGCGCCGCTTGTGCCGTTGCGGGAGCGCGCGCCGCCGATCTGGCGAAATGATCCTGCGGCTCGTTTCCGATCGCCTCGTCGGCGCCGATCATCACCTGCCAGTGCAGGGCGTCGATCAGGGATTTGCGTTCGGTCATGCGGTGCCTGGAATCGAAGCGTTGCAGCGATCTGGAAGTAGCCGTTCCCTCCGCCATGTCTACATTGTAGGGTCACGGCCGGAAATGTCACGAGCAGGACGCTGATGACGCGCGAGAGCATGGAATACGATGTGGTGGTGGTCGGGGCCGGCCCGGCGGGGCTTGCGGCGGCGATCCGGCTGAAGCAAGCCGATTCCGGCCTGTCGGTATGCGTGATCGAGAAAGGGTCCGAGGTCGGCGCGCACCTGCTGTCCGGCGCGGTGTTCGAGCCGCGGGCCTTGAACGAGCTGTTTCCCGACTGGAAAGCCCGCGGCGCGCCGCTGACCGTGCCCGCCGCCGATGACAGCCTGCTTTATCTGACGCAGAAGCGAACCTTCCGCCTGCCCTTGCCGCCGCAACAGCGAAACCACGGAAACTACGTTATCAGCCTGGCGCAGCTGGGCCGCTGGCTGGGTGCGCAGGCGGAGGCGCTGGGCGTCGAGATCTATGCTGGTTTCGCCGCCGCTGAAATTATCTACGACGACCGCGGCGCGGTACGCGGGATTGCGACCGGCGACCAAGGCATCGGCAAGGATGGGCAACCCACGCCGTCGCACACGCCGGGCGTCGAGCTGGTCGGGCGCCAAACGATCTTCGCCGAAGGGTGCCGGGGGTCGCTGACCAAGCAGCTTTTCGCTCGCTTTGCCCTGCGCGAGCATTGCGATCCGCAAACCTATGCGATCGGCGTCAAGGAGATCTGGCAAATCGATCCCGCGAAACACAGGCCGGGAACGATTCTGCACAGCGTCGGCTGGCCGCTGCGCCACGACACCTATGGCGGCGGTTGGCTGTACCATTTCGAGGACAACCTGATCTCGATCGGCTTCGTCGTCGGCCTCGACTACGGCAACCCGTTCCTGTCGCCGTTCGAGGAGATGCAGCGCTACAAGACGCACCCCGCGATCCGGCCTTTGCTCGAAGGCGGCAAGCGCGTCGGCTACGGCAGCCGCGCGCTGAGCGAAGGCGGGTTCCAGTCGCTTCCCAAACTCACCTTTCCCGGCGGCGTCATCGTCGGCGACGCGGCGGGTTTCCTGAACGTGCCCAAGATCAAGGGCAACCACCTGGCGATGAAGTCCGGCATGCTGGCGGCAGAAGCCTTGGCCGAGCACCTGTCAGGCGGCAACGGCCCGGAGTGCACCGGCTATGCCGAACGGGTCCGGCATAGCTGGATCTGGGACGAGCTGAAGCAGGTTCGCAACATCCGTCCCAGCTTCCACCGCGGGCTGATTCCCGGCTTCGTCTACTCGGCAATCGACACGGTCCTGCTGCGCGGCCGCGCGCCGTGGACGCTGCGCAACCACGCCGATCACGAGCAGCTGAAAAAAGCCGCCGACTCCAAACCAATGGAGTACCCCAAGCCCGACGGCGTTCTGACCTTCGACCGGTTGTCCTCCGTGTACCTGTCGGGCACCAACCACGAGGAAAACCAGCCGCCGCATTTGCAGCTGAAAAACCCTGCCGCCGCCATCGACGTGAATTACAAGCTGTATGACTCGCCCGAGACGCGCTACTGCCCGGCGGCGGTGTACGAGATCGTCCACTCCGCCGAGAGCCAGCCGCGGCTGCAGATCAACGCGCAGAACTGCGTTCACTGCAAGACGTGCGACATCAAGGATCCGACCCAGAACATAAACTGGACGGTGCCCGAAGGCGGCGGCGGGCCGAACTACGTCGAGATGTAAGCGACGCACCGCAACGATTTCGCGGTTGCGCCGTTAAACCAGTATCGGAGTGCTACGGCGCCCCTGCAATCGTCCAAGGAGGCGCCTGTGCATATCGCAAACAGCCATGGACGCGCGCTGCTGATCGCCGCGGCGTTTCTGGCCTCCGCCATCCCGGCCTCCGCCCCAGCGCTGGCGCAGGTCGCGTGTCCTCCCGGGTATGGCTGGAACGGGTATGGCTGCGTCCCGGTCGCGCCGGTCTACGCCGCCCCGCCGCCGCCGGTCTACGTGGAACCCTCCCCTGAAGCGCCGGTGTTCGACGCCCTCGCCCTGGCCTTCGGCGGCGACCACCATGACGACCATCGAGACCGGTACCGCCACGACGACCACCATCACTACGATCATCACCGCTGACGATATGCGTCGCCTGTCCACAACCCGCACTCCTCGAGGTAAGCTCAGATGAAAACCTTCGTGCTCGATTACAAACTCCGCAATGCCTTCTTCGCCGGCCTCGGGCTTCTTGTACTGGCGAAGAGTCCCGTTTTCGCCGATCAGCCGGACGCGGTGACGCCGCCGCCAAGCGCCACGGCTCCGGCCACGATCCCGTCGTCCGCTGCGACGAATTCGGCGGCTCCGGCAACCGCGGGCGCCAGGGAAGCCCAGTACCGCGACTCGGCGGTAGAGGGGCGGATCAAGGCGCTTCACAACCAGTTGAAGATCAACAAGGACCAGGACGCGCAGTGGAGCGCGGTCGCAGACGTCATGCGCGACAATGCCGCTCGCCTGCGGGCCGCTTACCAAGAGCGCGACACCAAGAAATCGGGCATGAGCGCGGTCGACGACATCCGCTCGTACCAGGCGATCATCGCGCAGCACGCGGACGGATTGCAGAAGCTGGCCGACGCGTTCGCGCCGCTCTACGCGGCGATGACCCCTGCGCAGCAAAAGAACGCGGATGCCGTGTTCGCCCACAAGGGAGAGAACAAGGAGCAGAAGGCTCATTGAGCCGTTGCGGCTTGGCGCGGCGGGTACGCCGAGAGGATTGCCGCTCTCCCGTGCGGGAGGGGTTTGCCGGCACCGACCCAATCAGGCCGTAGAACGGCCAGAATTGCCTGGGTGCTTGCCTCCCGCAAACGTCCTGTAAGACTATGTTAAGGTTGTTCTCATCAAAGTTTCGTTGAGCATAGCGGCGAAATGTTGCGAGGGGCGGAGCGACAGGATCATGGTGAAGCTTGCCGAAATCGCATTTGCCGCCCTTACAAGCGCGGCAATGATCATTCTGCCGGCCAGGGCTGCGGAGCAGACCGCAGCAGCGTCACCGGGACAGGCCTATTCCCTTGCCTGCCCGCCCGATTTCCTGACCGATACCGAGCAGCGCATGTTCGCCAAGGAAGGGACGATCCGCAGCGGCCCCTGGCATGTGAAATGCTTCCAGAACGGGACGCCGATCTACGATCGTGACCGTCTGTACGTGTTCTGCGGCCGCGGCGACACCCATGCCGGGCTGGAGGGCGCGGACGGCCGCGCGATCCGCTTCCAGTTTCCGAGCGAGGTGGCGTGCATATGGGAGCGCTGAGCCCGCTTCTCGTTCTCGTGGGGATCGCTCTCGCCACGTCTCCGGCGCTGGCGGCCGCAGGCTCCCGATCCTTGTCCGGCAGTGCCTCGGCGGGTGACTTTCTCGTTGCGCAGGCGGCGGAGCACAAAGGCGATTGGACGCTGGCGGGCAAGCTGCTGACGCGCAGCTGGCAACAAAGCCACGATGTGGCCACGCTGCGCGAGGCGTTCCTGATTTCCCTTGGCGCAGGCGATATCGGCGAGGCGCTGACGCTCGCCCCCGCTATCCGTCTCGACATGCCCGAGGCAGGAGTCGCGACGGCGCTGCAGGCCGCCGATGCGATCCGGCGCGGCGATGCGCAAGCCGCACGGCGCTTAGTCACAGACTTGCCGGACAAGGGTATCGGCGCGCCCTTGAAAACGATGCTGGCGGCTTGGGCGGATGCAGGGCAGGGCAACCGTGCGGCAGCGCTGCAAACCCTCGATCGGCTGAAAGATTTCAATTCCTACCGCATGCTGCATGCCGCGCTGATCGAGGAGTACCTCGGCGGTCAAACCGGCAAGGGCAGGGGAGACCGGACAATTGCCGATGCGGCCTACGCGGCGCTCGACCAGGGCGGCCCGGTTCCGCGGGTTGCCTCGGTCATGTCCGACTATTACCGCCGAACCGGCAGGCCGGGCCTCGCCAGCGCCGCGCTTGCGCGGATGAACACCGAACCAGGCGAGATCGCCGCGATCAGCGTGCGTGCGGCAAACTCCCCCGTTCGTCCCAGCCCCACGGTGGCCTCGGGCGCAGCCGAAGCGTTCTACGACATCGGCGAGCTGCTTCTGGAAGCCGACCACCCGGACGTCGCGCTGTTCTATGCGGAAATCGCGCGTACCCTCGATCCAGCGAAACCCGATACGCATCTTCTGATCGGCGAAATCGAACAGGCCGAAGGCCGCCATGTCCAGGCCGCCGCCGATTTCCTGGCCGTACCCGAGAAGTCCGATTTCGGCCTGCTCTCCCGGCTTGATGCAGTACTGGCGCTGGACGACTCGGGGGATGCGAAGCTGGCGCTCGTGACCGCACAGCAATTGGCGAAAGAGCATGGGAGCGTTGCCGAACCCGCCATCGAACTAGGCGACCTCCAGCGCCGGCATGGTCGATTCGAAGCGGCGATCCCGGCGTACAATCAGGCGCTGCAGGCGATGAAGCCGGACGATCCCCGCCGCGCTGCGGTAATCTTTGCCCGAGGCATCGCTTACGACTCGTTGCGCAACGATGCCGCGGCTCAGGCAGACCTGAAACAGGCTGCGACGCTGGCGCCGGACAAGGCGACCATTCTCAACTACCTCGGCTACTACTGGGCAAGCCGCGGCGAGAACCTGGAGGCGGCGCAGGTGATGCTGCAGCATGCGTGGGAACTTGCGCCGACCGACGGCGCGATCGCCGATAGCCTTGGCTGGGCCATGTACCAGCGCGGCGACTACGCCGGGGCCGTCGCGCGGCTGGAAGATGCGGTGCAGTTGGCCCCAGGCGATAGCGAGATCAACGGCCATCTTGGGGACGCCTACTGGCAGGCTGGCCGTCACAACGATGCACGCTTCCAGTGGCGGCACGCGCTGCTGAACGCGCCCGCCGGGACCGCGCCCATCCTGAAGGTGAAGCTGATGGAAGGGGTGGGTCCGGCGCTTGCGAAACCGGCCGGCGAAAGCCACGCCGAGGTCGAGATCAGGAACTGATCGAGCTGTTTGGGTCGTCTTGAATGCGTTCAAGGATCCATGGATCGGGCGATGCGCCTTTCTAGGCGGCGCTGAGATATTTGTCGTTCGAGCCAGCGGCAAAACGGATACTGAGCCAAGCTCAGGTGAAGAGTGACTCCTACCCGAACAGCCCCTTCAGCGTCGGCGCAGCTTGCCGTAAGCGGGCGAGCGCCTGCTTGCTCTGCCTGCCGGTGCGGATCAGCGCCTGCAACTGGCCCGGGTGGCGCAGCAGCGAGCCGATCACGGCAAGGTAGTCCACGTCTCCCTCCGGCGTCAGCCCGGTTAGCGCGGCGGGGGGCAGATCGTCGGAGTAAAGGTCGCTGACGCTGCGTAGCACGGCAAACGGGATGCCGGCATCCTGGGCGACGCGCGCGACGATGCCGCTCTCCATATCGGTGGCGATCGCCCCCTCCGCCGTGAACAGGCGGCGTTTGTCAATCCTGGTCGCGACGATGCGTGGGCTGTAGACCAGCGGTTCGCGGCGCGCGCCCGGAAACGCTGCCGCCAGCAATTCCTGCAGATCCGTGCTGCAGGTCATCGGCGCACCGTCGGCAAGGATGCTGGACGGCAGAAGCAGGTCGCCGCTGCGCAGGGTCGGGTCCAGCCCGCCGGCGATGCCGAAGCTGATCAGCGTCGTGGCTCCGCGCGCGATCAGGCCAGAGGCGGCTTCGGGGTTATGCCAGCCGACCGCCGTCAGGCTGCTCACCTCGGCCGCGATTTGCTGCTCGGCGGCAAATCCGCACACGATCCCCAAGGTCATGACAGCGTAGTTTCGATCACATCCCGTACGGGACGGTGCGGCTGTTGCTGAGGGTCAGGTTGCGGTAGCGGGCCAGCGCCATCAACGGGAAGAAAAGCTTGTAGCCATGGTAGCGAAGGTAGAACACTTTGGCGAAACCCACCGCGGTGTAGGGTTTTTCTTCCCACTCGCCGTGCACGTCCTGCGTCTGCATCAGCTGTTCGATGCCGCGCGCCACGGCGGGATGGTCGGTCTCGCCCGCCGCCATCAGCCCCAGCAGCGCCCACGCCGTCTGCGAGGGGTTGCTCTGCTTGTACTCGCCCGGCGGCGCGTGGTCGTAGGAATCGCAATCTTCCCCCCAGCCGCCGTCCTCGCGCTGCTTGGACACCAGCCAATCGACTGCACGGCGTATGGTTGCCGAGTCGTGCGGCATGCCGATGGCGTTGAGCGCGCACAGCACCGACCAGGTTCCATAAATGTAATTCGTGCCCCAGCGCCCGTACCATGACCCGTCCTTTTCCTGGTCGTTCTTCAGGTACTCGACCGCGCGGGCGATGGCCGGCTCGAAAATCGTGTGTCCGCGCTGCGCCAGGAAGCTGACGCAGCGCGCGGTCACGTCGGCGGTCGGCGGGTCCAGCAGCGCGCCGTGATCGGCAAAGGGGATATGGTTCAGGTAGTAGTGACTGTTATCGGAGTCGAACGCGCCCCAGCCGCCGTTTTTGCTCTGTACGCCCAGCACCCATTCCTCGGCGCGGTCGATCGCCTCGCGGTAGCGCTCGCCATCCACGCGGTCCATCAGCATGGCGACCACGGCGGTATCGTCCACGTCGGGGTAATGCGGGTTCTCGTACTGGAATGCCCAGCCGCCGGGACGCACGCCCGGCCGCTGCACCGCCCAGTCGCCGACCACGTTCAGGATCTGCTTGGGCTTGAGCCAGTCGGCGCCGCGCCCCGCCGATTTCGCGCCCTCGCCGCCCAGCTCCATCAGCGCGTGGCCGGCAAGCCCGGTATCCCAGATCGGCGACAGGCAGGGCTGGCAGTAGGTGCGCTCGTCGTCCAGCACCAGCAGCTTGCGCAGCGCCTGCTTGGCGATCTCGACATGCGGATGGTCGGCGGTGTAGCCGAGGCAATCGAACATCATCACGGTGTTCGCCATCGCCGGATAGATCGCGCCCAGCCCGTCCTCGCCGTTCAGGCGCTCGACGACGAACTCCACCGCCCTTTCGATGCAGCGCTTGCGGTGCCCGGGCGGGAACAGCGGCTCGACCGTGCGCAGCACGTGGTCGATGCTGCCGAAGATATGGCCCCATTTGGAACGATAGGGGCCGCGAATCCAGTCGCGAATTTTCTCAGGCGGGCGGGTGAACAGCTCGGGGATCTGGATGCCGCGCGGGTTACGCGCCTGCGGCTTGCGGCTCATCATCACCAGCAGAGGCACCATGACGGTGCGCGACCAGTACGACACCTTGTCGAGGTGAAAGGGGAACCAGCGCGGCAGCTTCATGATCTCGACCGGCATGACCGGAACGGCACGCCACGGCACCTGGCCGAACAGCGCCAGCTGGATGCGGGTGAAGACGTTGGCGCGCTCGGCGCCGCCATGCGCCAGGATGGCATCGCGGGCGCGGACCATGTGCGCGTCGTCCGGGCTGTCGCCGACGGCCTTCAGCGCGAAATAGGCCTTTACGCTCGCCGACAAATCGAACTTGCCGTCATGGAAAAGCGGCCAGCCGCCGTGCTCGCCCTGGATCGAGCGCAGGTATGTCGCCATGCGCTGCTGCAGCACATTGTCGATCTCGTCAAGGTAGTGCTGCAGGAGGATGTACTCGGACGGGATGGTCGCGTCGGCTTCGAGCTCGAACACCCAATGGCCGTCCGTGTTCTGGCGCTTCATCAGCGCGTGGCCAGCGCGGTCGACCGCGAAGTCGAGCTTCGCGTCGCGCGTCAGGTCGCCGGAAACTTGGGAATCCGGAGCCTGGATCGGTTCGGGCTTGGGCGAACGGCGGGGGAATTGTACAACGTTTAGACGCATTACGGGACGCTGACCCTGTCACTCGTTTGGAACGGTAATGCCTGCGTTGCCCATAAATTTCAAGTATTTTTAAGCACTGGCCTTGCCGGAACCGCGCCGCTGGACCAGCCGCGCCGCTGCATGTCCTGAGCGCACCGATCCTTCTATGGTTCCGGGAAGCCCCGTTTCGGTCCAGTCGCCTGCCAGGTACAGGTTCTGCCAGCGTGTCTTCGCATGCGGGCGAAGCTTTACCTGTTCCGGGGTTGCGGCGAAAGTAGCGCGCTTTTCCTTCACCATGCGCCAGCGCGGCATCGGGTCCTGCAAGGAGTAGATGCGTTGCAGGTCCTTCCACACCAGGGCGGCGACCGACTCGGCGGGCTGGTCGACGTAGCGCTCGGCGGCGCTGATCGTCACTGACAGGATGCCGTCCTTCGCGAACACCCATTCCGCCGCGCCGCCGACCACGCCGATGAACCCCGGCTCGCGTTTGGGCACGTCGATTTTGTAATGCAGGTTGACGATCGAGCGGTGCTCGGTCGGCGGTTTAAGGCCCGGCACCAGCGTCGCAGCCACGGGCGCAGTCACCGCCAGCACGACCGGTACGTCGGGCCCTATGGCCACGACCGCGCCGCCCGCCTCGAACGCGCGCAACGCGCCCCCGTCGAACATCAGCCGCGACACTCGCTTTCCCAGCTCGACCCGGCCGCCTTGTCCCTCGACGTAGGCGATCGCGGGATCGACCAGCGTTTCGGAAAGTCCCTGTTTGGGCACCAGCGGGATGCAGTTGGCGCCACCGGTGCCGAGCGTTTCGCGGATGATGGTCCAGAACAGCCGCGCCGAGCCCTCGCCGGAGTGCGTGTTCAGCGCCGAAACCGAAAGCGGGTCCCATAGCCGGCGGTACAGGACAGAGCGCGGGTCGAGGGTTTGCGCGACGGTAGCGTGCTGCTTGGCGAAAGCAAGCTTCAGCGGTTCGAAATAGTCGCGCGCCTTCGTGCCGGGCACGCGGCGGCGGGAATCGAACAGCCAGAGCGGCAGGCGGCCGCGGCTGGGACGCAGCAGCCAGCGCTCGCCGTCGGCAAGGTCGATAAACGGGAACAGCGGCCGCGACGGGCCGGTCAGGGTGCCGCGTGCGCCGACCGTGGCAAGGTAGCGCATGACGTTCCGGTTGCCCGACAGCAGCAAATGGTTGCCGTTGTCGATGCGGGTGCCGAGTTCCTTATCGTAATACGTCCGGCAGCGCCCTCCCGCTTGCGGCCCCGCCTCGTAGACAAACGGTGTGTACCCGGCTTTCGCCAGCGCCACCGCGGCGGCGAGGCCCGAAACGCCCGCGCCGATGATGTGAACGGGTTTTGTCATCGCTTCACAAAACCTTGTACTTCACCACGAACCACAGCTTGCGCCATTTCGGCACGTTCACCGGGCGGTCCAGCCTGGTCCAGCCACGTTTTTCCAGCGCATCCAGCGTCGCCCTGTACCCGGCGGCCATGATCCGAGCCGGGCGCATCGCCTCGCGGTCGCAGTCGCGCATCGCCGCTTCTGCCTGCGCCAGGTAGCGGCGAGCCTGCGCGGCCATGCGCGCACAGACTTTCGGCATGGCCGGGTCGGCCAGCATGCGTTGCGGAGCCCCGGGCTTCACGCCGGCGTCGCGCAGCCAGCCGCCCGGCAGGTAAAGCCTGCCGCGTCCGGCATCCTCGCCGAGGTCGCGCAGGATATTGGTGAACTGCAGCGCCCGGCCCAGCGCCCAGGCCACATCGTCGGCGCGCGGGCTCTCGTCTCCGAAGGCTCGCACGGAAAGCCGCCCGACGGCGGAGGCGACGCGGTCGCAGTAGAGGTCCAGTTCATCCCAACTGGGTCCAAGGACGGTGGTGTCCGCGTCCGTTTCCATGCCGTCGATGATGGCGATGAAATCCTCCTGTCGCAGCTTGTAGGCGGCGACCGGATCCTGCAGCACGGCGGTGATCGCGTCCGTTGCCTCGCCGTCGTACAGACGGGAGATGCGGGCGCGCCAGTCTGATAGCTGCGCCTTTTTAAGGTCCTGCGGCGCTGGTTCGTCTGCGATGTCGTCGACCACGCGGCAGAAGGCGTAGATGCCGTACATCGCCCTGCGCCGCGCCGGCGGCAGGATGCGCATGCCCTGATAGAACGACGTTCCCGAGCGGCGGACGATCGCTTCGACTTCATCCGCCGCTACCTCCTTGTTCAGCGCAGCCAACGCAGAGACCCCATGAGGCTGAGGGCGAAATCGGCTTTGCTCAGCTTGACGCGGGTCGCCAGCGGGTCTGCGCGCCGCAAACGCTTTGTCAGCCGGTTCGCCAGCGCGACGATCATCGCCGTCTCCACTTTCAGGCGTTTGTCCCTGACCCGATCGGGCAGGGCGGCGGCGGTAGAGTTCAGCCGCTCGACGTGGGTCAGCAACTCGTCCAACGTTCTGCGCAGGCCGGGCGAAACGATATAGCTTTTCACGTCGGCCACAGAGGAGCGGTTGCGCGACAGGTCCGTCTCGGGCAGGTAGCAGCGGTCCATCTCCTTCAGGTCCTTGCCGCAATCCTGGATGTGGTTCAGCACCTGGAGCGACGCGGTCAGCGCGTCGGACGGCTCCCACGTTGCGCGGCTTTCGCCATGCAGGTCCAGCACGTGCCGCCCGACCGGCATGGCCGAATAGCGGCAATAGTCGTAAAGCTCGTCCCAATTGGCGTAACGCTGCTTGACGGCGTCCTGCTTGAAGGCGCGCAGCAGGTCCAGCGAGTGCTGAGGGGTCACCCCGCACTGCCTCAGGCTGGCGCGCAGGGCATCGGCGGTGGGCGATCCCGCCTCGCCCGAACCCTGCAGGATGGCGGCCATGCGGTTCAATCGCTCCAGCTTGACCTCAGGCGCCAGCGCCGGGTTGTCGCCGATGTCGTCGGCGTTGCGCGCGAAGGCATAGAAGGCATGCACATGGGCGCGCAGGTCCGGCCGGATCAGGAATGAGCCGACCGGGAAGTTCTCGTCGGCCCGGTCCTTGCCGGACGGGGTTTCGAGCGTGGCCGCGTCCCTGGTCGTCACGCGCCGCTCGTTTCCGGGTAAACGCGGTTCTTCCAGCCGCCGCCCTTGCCGCCATGGTGGCGAAGCGCCGAGGCGACGGTCGCGCCGAGGTAGAACAGCGCGATCAGCGGCAGCGCAAAGCCCCATAACGGCGAACGGCGGTAACGGCGCAGGGTCGGCTGGAACGCGAATGCCATCATCAGCCAGGCAAGGATAGCAAGGATCAACGCAATGCCGTGCGCGCTTAACGCCAGCACCGGCGGCACGACATAGGTCAGCAGCAATCCCAGCACCGCGCCGGCCAGCAGCAACGGCGAGTGCCGCAGCTGGACGTAGGCGGTGCGCGCGACCATGTTCCAGATCTCGGAGGGCGCGCCGTAGACGCGAAGCGAAAAAGCTTTCTCGGCATGCCCCAGCCAGATCCGGCCATGCGTCGACTTGATTTCGTGCGCCAGCGCGCAATCGTCGATCAGGTGGTGCCTGATGCGGTTCACTCCCTCGACACGGGTCAGCGCCGCCCGGCTGACCAGCATCGTCCCGCCTGCGGCGGCCGCCAGCTTGTTTGCCGGATCGGCGGCCTGGGCAAACGGGTACAGCAGCTGGAAAAAGAAAACGAAGGCGGGGATCAGCGCGCGCTCGGCAAAGGTGGCGCAGCTGAGGCGCACCATCTCGGAAACAAGGTCCAGTCCGTCCGCTTCCGCCTTGCCGACCAGCGCCGACAGGTGCCCCGGCGCGTGCTCGATATCGGCGTCGGTCAGCAGGACGTAATCGGCTTCGCGCGCGCGCGGGTGGGCAAGGCCTTGGGCGACCGCCCACATCTTGCCGCTCCATCCCGGCGCAAGGGGCTGGCCGTGCACCACGTTCAGGCGGGGATCGGCGTCGGCCAGCGCCGCGGCGATCGCGCCGGTGCCGTCTGTGCTGTTGTCGTCCACCAGAACAATCGTGAGCGGCCCCTTGTAGTCCTGGCCCAGCACTGATTTCAGCGCTCGGCCGATGCCCTCGGATTCGTCGCGCGCGGGAATGACGACGGTGACTTTCGCGGTTCCGGTCGGCGTGCGGTTGCCGAGCACCGGGCCGGAGCGCCAGAACGCGCCGCGGAAACCGAGCAGGTAAACCCATGTCGAGAAACCGAGCAGGGCAAGGGCGGTCATCATGTGAGATACCCGTTGTCGCGAAACCAGCGCACCGCGTCGGCAAGGCCCTGCTCGGCGGGGCGGTGCGCGTAGCCGAGCTCGCGAGTCGCTTTCGCCGTCGAAAAGTACATCTTCTTCGCCGCCATCCTCAGCGTGTCCACCGTGGTCATCGGCTCCTTGCCGGTGACCTGCGCCCAGCCTTCCATGAGGTAGGCGACGGGGTAGAGCGCGCGGCGGGGTATGGCGAGGGTCGGCGCCTTGCGTCCCGCAAGCCCGCAGGTGATCCAGAGCATCTGCGCCAGGCTGAGATCCTCGCCGCCGAGGATGTATTTCTCGCCGATCCGACCTTTTCCGAAGGCGAGCAGGTGTCCGGCCGCCACGTCGTCGACATGCGCGAGGTTAAGGCCGGTCTCGACATAGGCGGGCATCTTGCCGTTTGCCGCCTCGACGATCACGCGGCCGGTCGGGGTCGGCTTGACATCGCGCGGCCCGACGGGGGTGGACGGATTGACGATCACCGCCGGCAGCCGGCGCTCGGCGACCAGGCGAAGCACCTCCTGCTCGGCGAGGTATTTCGACTGCTTGTACGGCCCGACTTTTTCAGCCAGCGTGGTCGGCGTGGTCTCGTCCGCGGGCGAGCCGTCCTTGGTCAGGCCCAGCGCCGCGACGCTGCTGGTATAGACGATCCTTTCCACTCCGACGTCCAGCGCGGCCTCCATCAGCGCGCGCGTGCCGTCGACATTGGTGGCGAACATCTCCTGCGGCCGGCGCAGCCACAGGCGGTAATCGGCGGCGACGTGGAACAGGGCGCGGCATCCCTCGATCGCCCGGCGCAGCGACGCCGCGTCGTTCAGGTCGCCGGCGCAGAAGCCGATGTCGAGGCCTTCCAGATGACGGCGCGGGCTGCCGGGCCGCGCAAGGGCGCGTACCGCGAAGCCGTCAGCCAGAAGCGCGCGCGCGACGGCCGAACCGACGAACCCGGTGGCGCCGGTCACGAGCGCCAAGCCTTTTTCGGAGGAGTTCATGATGGCCAAGCGAATAGCACGACCGGAAAATAATTCCAGCCTGCCCCAGCAGGTATTTGCACAAAAGGCAAAATCGTATAAAACCAGGGGAAACACACCGGCGGGAAAACAATGGCGAAACTGCGTTTCGGGCTTACGGTCGCGGCACTCATCCCGCTTTCAGCCTGCGCGGTTTATACCGCCCATGAACAGCTGGAGGCGTTGAACCACGCGGTGCCCAACGGCTCGCAGTTCACCAACCGTCTGACCGTCGAGTACCGCGACCTCGCCAACCAGGACAACGACAAGTTCGACGACTACGTCGACGCCGACCGGTTTTCGCGCAAGGGCCTGATCAGCGCCACCAGCAAGATCACGCTGCCGGAAAATCCGACCGACTGGTCACTGCCCGACGGGGTTGCAGGCATTATGCTGCAAAGCCGCAAGGAGCTGATCGACCTGCTCGACAATGGCGGGCGCAAGGGCGCGCCGGAGTTCGCCGCCGTGGCGCAGGCGCGTTTCGATTGCTGGGTCCAGCGCTCGGCAAAGGACGCGAACGGAAACGATGCCGCTGTCTGCCGCGCGCAGTTTGAAGAAGCGCTGGCGCAGGCCAGAGCCGCCATGGCCGCGCCCGCGGCGCCCACGCCGCCGCCGCCGCCGGAAGATGAACTGCATGCCGCGCGGTTCCTGGTGTTCTTCGACTGGAACAAGGCCACCATCACGGCTTCCGGGCAGGCCGTAATCGCAACAGCCATTTCCGAGGCGCAGCGCCTCGGCGCGACACGGATCGACGTGGTCGGCAATGCCGACCTGTCGGGGACCGAGCGCTACAATCAAAAACTTTCGCTGCAACGCGCCCTTGCGGTCAAGCAGGCCCTGGTGCGGCACGGCATTCCCGTGGGCGAGATCGACACCAGCGCCCACGGCGACGACACGCCCCTAGTGCCGACGGGGCGCGGCGTACGCGAACCTGCCAACCGCCGCGTCGAAATTCATTTCGAGTAGTATGCAACGGACATGGACCGGCCGGTTGCCACTGCGGGCGGTTCGATCCGTCGCTCTGACCACCGCTGGTTCCTGATACTGTCAGGGAATGGTCCAGCATGAAATTTGCAACCGTTTCAAGCTGGCAATACCCTATTCATGGGCGGGAGAGAGCGGACAGCTGTAAAGCGTGGGCTCGCACCTGTTTTGCCTGCATCATGTCCGTATCGCTCGGCCTTGTGAGGCTGGTCCGCCACAGGTCTGGAATCGGATAGACCGGTTGGCAGTTCAAGCTCCGCTTGCCCGCTCTCCTGGATAGGATCGCCCGTTCCCCTGAGGGAGGTAGGCGATCCTTTAGGGTTGCGGGTACAACTACTCCGCGGCGATGCCGCGACTCTCGCTCGCCGACACCATGGCGGTAAATTCCCGGCAAAACGCGTCCAGATCGTCCGGCCTGCGGCTGGTGATCAGGTTGCCGTCGACGACTACCTCCTGGTCGACCCAAGTTGCGCCTGCGTTGCGCAGGTCGGTTTTCAGCGACAGCCATGAGGTCATCGTGCGGCCCCGAACCATGTCGGCTTCGATCAAGATCCACGGGCCGTGGCATATCGCGGCGACGGGAAGGCCCGTTTCGTTGAAGAACTCGACAAAATCCAAGGCATCGCGATTGATCCGTAGACTGTCGGGATTGGCCACGCCGCCCGGCAGTACCAAGCCGTCGTAGTCGGCCGGTTCAGCCTCGTCCAAAGTCAGGTCGACAGGGATCATCTGGCCTTTCCGATCGTGATCCATTCCCTGAATTTGACCCGGCTTGGGGGCGATCACGTCTACCTGCGCGCCCGCGCGGCGCAACTCGTCACGGGGCTGCAACAGCTCCGCTTCCTCGACGCCGTCGGTCGCAAGAATGGCAATGCGCCGACCAGCCAGTTCGTTAGCCATGAGAAACTCCTCCAGGGGTATGTAAGAATAACCCCCGGAAAAGCCACGCTGTTCCTTCTTGTCGGCCCTACTCGGCGTTTCCGACAGTGACCGCCGACTCCAGGCCAGACGCCAAATTCATCGCCGCCGCCTTCAGGATGGCGCTGACCTCGGGGCCAAGCGCCGGATGGGCGTCGGTTGCCCTGGTTTCCATGGCGTGCGCATCCGGTCCGGGCTGATCGCGAAGGATGCTTCGCCGCGGCTTGATCAAGCCTTCCAGCAACTCGTCAACCTCCGTGTCGGGGCTCGCCAGCGCCATCAGGGGGGGCAGGTTCGGCACGGCGTTGGCGAACTCGCGCGCATCGAACGGCGCGTCGGCTTGGCCAGCGGATGAATCGGCAAGGATCGGCAAGGACGAGTCGCCGCCTCCCGCAGGCGGGCCGTTCGCGGCTTCGTCGTAATCCAGCAACGCACCGAACTCGGCATCGACTTCGGCCTCGCTGTCGCTTTCGATCGGTTCGGGATCCGGCTCCTCGGGGTGCAGGTAAGCGGCCAGGGCGGCCACAGCCATCGCTCCACACATGCGCGAATCCTGTCCGCTCCGTTCTGCAAGGGCAAAGCCATAGGCAAGAGCATTGATCTCGTTCGAGTCCTCGGTCGGCGGAGTCACGTCCATCGCGCGCCACGCCGGGTTGCGCAGGTTGCGGGCAAGGGCGCGCAGCGTCGCCGAGTAGCCTTGGCTCATCGGCTCGGGCATCGGCACTCCCAGCAGCTTGTGCACGCGCATCGCCTTGACTCGCTTGGGAGCTGCGTAGAACAAGCGGCCGGCGATGACTTTGGATTGCCAGGTCAGGTGAACCTCGCCCTCCATCTGGTCGCGCAAATCCGACCATCCCGCCTTGTCGCGTACCGACAGGTTTGCGGTCTTCTGGTCGTAATAGTTGCTGGTATAGTTGCTGTTCTGCGCCGTCATTCCGCCCATTTCCGTCACCAGCGTCTTGCCGACCGTCTTTTCGAAGAAGTTCTGCGTGTCGAGGGATTCCTCTAGCTTGCCGAAAATCTTGAGGTTGCAGTTGGCGGTGATGGACCGCGCCTCTTCGCGCACGCGCACTTCCATCGACGGTATGTCCTGGCTGGCGAACACGAGCGAGAAGCCCAGGCTTCGCGCCTGCGCCGCCATGACCGCCATGCCCTGCGTCGCGTAGTAACCGACCTCATCGAAGATGGTGATGAAGGGCGAGGAGGATTTGGACAGCTTGTTGTCGATCACGCCCGACCAGTCGCCTTCCACCGCCGAGCCCAGCGTCGTGCCCATCATGCCCTTGATCGATGCGGTGACGATCTTGCCGAGGTTGGCGGCTTCATCGGCCGATTTTTCCAGCGACGGGATCAGCACGACCAGGATGCGGCGGTTCAGCACGACGTCCTGCATCACCACGTCCGCGACCTGGCTGCCGAATATGTGCCAGTAATCTCCCGACAGCGACTGCAGGGCGCGGGTGAACTGCATCGAAAGGAAGTTGTGCTGCTGCGACACGGTGGAGATGTCCCGCGGTGGATCATTCGGCCCGGGAGGCGCCTCGTTGCCCTGATCGTCGAACGCGGCGGCGATGTAGCCCGGCAGCGTTTCCAGGTAAGTGGCGCTGAGCGCGCCGCGCAGGCGGTCGGGTATGGTCACGTCGCGCGACAGCCGGATGATCGACTGCAATGAGATACTGTCCAGGATGACCTTCACGTCGAGCGGGTGCCCCTGCTCGTTCCGGCGATGGGTCAGCACGGGCATCAGCGCGCTCATCAGCGCGACGGCGCGCCCTTTCCACATCGCATTCTCGCCCTTGCCCTCGTCCATCAGGCTGACCAGCAGATTGGTGAGGTACGAGGACGAACCGGTCGTGAACGGGTTGATGGTGTTGGACACCGCGCCGAGGTCGCTGTTGCCGGTCAGGTAGTTGAGCACGAACAGGTCGTCGTCGCGCCCGAAGCGGCGAGCCAGCGCGTAGATCGATGCCCACAGGTCGGTGTCGGCCTTGCCGTCGATGTAAATGAAGCCCGAACCCCAGGTCAGCGCGTTCGAGACGATGGATTTCAGGCCTTCGGTCTTGCCCGAGCCCGTCGTTCCCAGGAACAGGATGTGCGTGCCGGCGTCGCGTCCCGACAGCCACAGCTCATCCCCGCTCGGCTTTTCGTTGCCGAGGAACAGGATGCCCTGCGGCTTCTTGTTCTTTTCGTTCTGGTCCTTGGACTTCGCGAAAGCAGGCATTTTCAGGGGCAGCGCGTGTTTGCGGGTCGCCAGCCAGCTGAAATAAGCAAAGCCCAGGAGCAGGATCAGGTCGCTGATGCTCTCGCCGAACGTGGAAACCAGCGCGAAACCGCCACCGAAAATCATCATCGTCGCGGCAAAGGTCGGATCCTCCGCCGTGTCGCGCCACCGTGCATACGGCGTGCGCGTGTCGCGGATGAAATCCTTCAGTTCGCGATGATATTTTTTATCTATGACCATCGTCTAGTCTCCTGCCATGTCACGGGACCGCGACCGGTCCAGCGATCTTCCCGGCAACCTTCAGTGATAGACCGAATCCACATCGACCGCCGATCCTGTCGGCGTTTCCGGCGGCTTGTTGGCCTGCTGCGGAAGTTGCCGCTGCTGCTGCTGCTGGATTGTTTCGGGCATCCGTCCCGAACTGGAGGTGCGCGCGGCCTGTTCGACTTGGCGTAGCCGCGTGCTTGCGGCGCTATGCTGCAAGTTGAACTCGGCCCAGCTCAGCCCGTAAAGCACCGCGCCGATCACCAGCGCCGTCCCTATGATCGCCAAGGCCCATGCGACGACCTGTTTCCAGGGCGCGCGGTACTGGATCAGGGCGTTGGAAAGACGGGCGAGCGCCCGCTCGCCTGCTTCAAGCGAGGCAAAGCTGGCGACAACCGCGGCGGTGGTGCCGCTGTCGTAGCGCAGCAGCTCGACGCGCCCCTCCGCCTTGCGCAGGCCAAAGCCGCTCGACACGTCGCTGGCCAGCCAGCGCCAAAGGACGGGCGGGGTCGCCTCGGGAAAAGACGCGACCAGCATCTTGCCGCGAAACACGGCTCTGGAGGGGAAGGCGTCCTTGTTGTTGTCACTCATCAGCGATCCTTGAGCTTGGTAATTATTCCGCGATTCCAGGCAGGAACCGGCTTCTGCGCTGATCGTACTCGTTCAGCGAAGCAACCGCGGTTGCGACCTTGGGCGATAGAAGCGGCGTACCCGCGGCCCGTTCCGCCTGATAGTGCGCGACCGCGCCCGCGGCCTCGCAATGGAAGGATTGCCGGCCAAGGTTGTTCAGCGGGTACCATAATGCCCTCTGCGTGCCGCGCAACCACAGGAACTGCGCCGGCGCCAGAACGCCGCCGCGCTCGCGCGCGTTCGCGAGAAGCCGCATCATTGCCGGGGCGACGTAAGCGTGCTGCGCGCAGATCTTCTCCGCCTCGCCTCCCACCTTGGGATCGCGAATGAGTTTGACGATCTCGGCGCGAAGCGCGGCGGTCGGCTTGAACGCCATCCCGTTCTTGCCGTCGATGGACCGGGCGATGCGACCCAGCAGATCGTCGGCTTCCTCGCGCTTGCGCTGGTTCTTAAGCGCAAAAACGGCGAACAGGGCCTTGCCATGAAGGGGAAGCGCGTCGGCTCCGCGCCAGCGGCCTCCAAGCTGCGCCACGAACGCACTGGCGGCGGCGTCGCGGTCGAGGCCGTCCGGCCCGTGCGCGACGGCGTTGTAGCTCAGCCATTCCTCCGGAGACATCGCCTCGGCGAAGACGGGCAATTCGTCCGACATCTCCGCATTGGGATCGCGCGCGTTGTTTGCCGCGGCGTTGAAGTTGACGATCGGCGAGATCACCGGCCAGACCCTCGATTGCGCATCGATCAGCTTGTCGAGCGAGTACGCCTTCTTGTACGAGCTTTTCGGCGCCGTGAACATCATCAGCACGGCAAGGATGAAAAGGACCAGGGCAACGGGCCAGCGCAGGTAATGCCCTGTCACGATGCTGACGGTTTTTATGTAGGGCCAGTCGATGGCATAATGGTTGCGCGGGTTGAGGTAGCCCTGATAGGCGACGATGAGAGGATTGGAAACGAAGCGGCCGATCAGCCACAGCTCGCCCATGCGGACGTGGCGCATCAACTCGGTGATCGGAGTACGCAAGAAATGCCAGGCCAGCCATCCGGCGACCAGAACGAAACACCACCATACGAGCAGGGCGCTGTCGCTGGACTGATTACTCGTGTTCATGCGCTACGCGATCCCGGAATTACGGAAGTCAAGGTCAGCCGTCGTAACGGACTTTCCTCCTTGCATTAACCAAGAGACTACCCCAGAAATAGCGCGCAAACAAGACAATCCAGGCAGCGGCTGCCCCCGATGACGTCTGGCGGGCCGGGTTAGCTCAGCGGTAGAGCAATCGCCTTGTAAGCGATAGGTCGTCGGTTCAAGTCCGACACCCGGCACCATTGCGCCCACGTTTTCCGGACCTTACTCCCGGTATGCCATGGACACCGGCTTCGGATTTTCATAAACTTCGTACTAATCTTTGCACATCTACCGTAAAACCGCTAGATTGCGTGAGAAAACGAGCGTGAACCAATACGGGCCTGATCGATGAAGAAAATTCTGCTGCCTGCGCTGCTGTCGTGCCTGTGCCTGTCGGCGTGCTACGAGCCGCTCGAATACTGGCAGCGGGACAGCGCCCCGTCGACCGCCTACCTGACAGGCGGAGAGTCACAGGCCTTGCTGGAGAAAGACATTTCCCAGTGCAGCTGCGGCACGGATGAGCTGCGCAACATCGTGACCGACGACGATCAGGCCAAGGCCTACCAGCATTATTCGCTCGACGATCCGCAACCGGGTGATCCGCGTTCGTTCCGCGCCTGCATGCAGGCGCGGGGATGGAGCCGCGTCGACCCGTATTTTGCTCCGGGCCAGACCGACGAGCGCCTTGATCATTACAAGGCGGTCCCGAACCAGGCATGCGCGACCTGCAACCTGTAAACGCCGGATTTATATTTCCTGGCGGGAACCTGCCAACGCGGTTCTCCGTTATCATTCCATCTATTTGTACAAGAACGAGGGGTGGAAAAATGAGATACGTACTGTTCTGGGCGCTGGGAGTGCCGCTTCCGTTGCTACTCGTCATGTACTTGATTTTCCACTAGGCAAGAAAGCCGGTCTACCAAGGCCGGCTTCTCTGTTTGTGCCGAACGGTTAGGATGCCGGCGAGTCTCGACTGAAAACCGGCGTACGACCATGGCGATTGAAGTTCTCTCCCGGATCGAGATCCGTCGCCGTTTCCTGGAACGGGACTGTTCGGACGAGACGCGGACCATTCACCAGCCGATCCTCGATCTCGCGGCGGTCGATGGAGCGCTCAATCCTTCCGGGCTCGGCAATGCCGAGGCGTTTTCCGGTACATCCGGGCTGGGACAAAGTTCCCTGGGTTTCGAGACGCTAGCCGGCTTCCTGCGTGCCGATGCGACCGGCCTGTCGCAGTACAGCGGCGCGGCGGAGTACGGCGTGGTGCGCTCTGCCGACGCTGCGGCCGTCTGCGACAAGATGGCCGCTTTGCATGGCGGCGCCGGGGCGATCCTCTGCGTTTCGGGCTTGGCGGCGATCACGACAGCCCTCGAAGCGTTCGCGCCTCGCGCGATTGCCTTGCCGGACACCGTTTACCGGCCGTTGCTGCGCTATGTTACATGGCTCAACGGCAAGCGCGACCAGCCGGCTGTCGTGCCATTCCCATACCCGGGAAACGCCGGGGCGGACGAGGTCGAGCGGCTTCTGGCAAGCGCCCGCGCGGCTGATGCGCCGATCGACATGGTCTACCTCGAAGCGCCCGGAAGCGGAACATTCGAAATTCCCGACATAGCCGGGATCGCCGCGCTTTCGGCGCGGCATGGTATCCGCAGCGTAATGGACAATACCTGGGCCAGCCATGCCCGGTTCCGCCCCATCGCGCAGGGCATCGATATCGTTATCCAGGCAACGACGAAATATGAGGGTGGATACGCCGATACTCCCTCGGGTGTCGTCGTCGCTCACCACGAGGCGGATGCCGTGAAGCTGGCCTATGCCTCTCGCGTTCTTGGCAGCGGAGCCGTCGCGCCGCAGGTATGCCGGCGACTTTACCATCGCCTGGACTCAACCGGCGAGCGCCTGGACCGGCATTACGACAACGCGTTGAAGATCATGGATTGGCTGCGGCAAGAGCCCTATGTGGCGCAAATCCTTTGCCCCGCGCTGCCGGACTCACCCGGCTACAGTCGTTTCCTGCATTATTTCGGCAAGGGGAACGGGCTGTTCACGGTCGTTTTCCGCGAGGATGTGCGCGGGCGCCAGATCGAGGCATTCGTCGATTCGCTGAACCTGTTCCGCATCGCGCAGGGCTGGGGAGGGCATGTCTCGCTTGTCCAGCCGGTCGAGACGCGGCGCGAGCTGACTCCTGTGCCGCGCGGCCGCATGCTGCGCTTCCACGCCGGCCTGGAGGACTGGCGCGACTTGGTCCGAGACATCGCGCAAGCGGCCCGCGAGGCCGGGCTCACCCAAGGCGACTAGGCCGCGAACTCCTCCACCGGCATGTCCATCATCGACTTGGCCCCCGCCATGACTTGGCGAAAGCGCATTTCCGCTTCGGGCAGGATGCGGTCGGCGAAGAAGCGCGCCGTGCGCAGGCGGGAGTCGTAGAACGCTGTCCGCTCCCCCGCATCCGCCAATTTCTCCTGCGCGACTTTCGCCATGCGCGCGTGGACGTAGCCCATGGCGACCAGCGCGAACAGCCGCAGGTAATCCGCCGACGCCGCCCCCGCCTCGTCGGGGTTGGCAAGGCTTTTCTGCGCCACGACCACGGTCGCCTGCTGCAGCTTGCCGAACGCCTTGGCGACTGGCACCACGATGTCCTGCAAGGCGGGATCGCCCGCGTTCTGCTCCAGGAACCTGCCGACCGGGTGGAAGAATCGGCGCAGCAGGCGTCCGGTGTTCTGCGGCAGCTTGCGGCCGACGAGGTCGAGCGCCTGGATGCCGTTCGCTCCCTCGTAGATCTGGGCGATGCGCGCGTCGCGTACGAACTGCTCCATGCCCCATTCGTGGATGTAGCCATGGCCGCCATAAACCTGCATGGCAAGGTTCGCCGCCTCGAACCCAGCGTCTGTAAAATACGATTTGAGGATCGGCGTCATCAGCGACACCAGCTCGTCCGCTTCCTCGCGCGTCTGCCTGTCCGCGCCATGATGCGCGATATCGAGCTGTAGCCCCGTCCACACCGCCAGCGCGCGCGCGCCTTCGGTGAAGGCCTTGACCGTCATCAGCATGCGGCGGATGTCGGGATGGACGATGAGCGGATCGGCAGGTTTGTCCGGAGCGGCAGCGCCTTTCAGCGCCCGGCCCTGCAGGCGGTCGTTGGCGTAGGTCAGCGCGTTCTGGTATGCGGCTTCGGCGACGCCCAGCCCCTGCAGCGCGACGCCCAGCCTTGCCGCGTTCATCATCGTGAACATGGCGCGCATGCCTTTGTGCGGCTGGCCGACCAGCCAGCCGGTCGCGTCGTCGAAATTCATGACGCAGGTGGGCGAGGCCTTGATCCCCATCTTGTGCTCGATCGAGCCGCAGCGCACGCCGTTGCGCGGGCCGGCGCGCACGCCGCCCGCTTCTTCCACCGGCAGGAATTTCGGCACGACGAACAGGCTGATGCCGCGCGTCCCTTCCGGCGCGTCGGGCAGCTTCGCCAGCACCAGATGAACGATGTTCTCCGTCAGATCGTGCTCGCCGGCGGAGATGAAGATCTTCGAGCCGGTGATGGCCACGCTGCCGTCGGCCCGCGGCTCCGCTTTCGTGCGGATCAGGCCGAGGTCTGTGCCGCACTGCGCCTCCGTCAGGCACATCGTCCCGCTCCAGATCCCGCTGGCGAGCTTGGGGAGGTACAGCAATTTCTGCTCGGGCGTGCCGTGCAGCTCGATCGCGCGGTAGGCGCCCTGGGAAAGGCCGGCGAACATGCCGAACGCCATGTTGGCTCCGCTCATCATCTCTTCGAACGCGGTGCCGACGACGTGCGGCAGGCCCTGGCCCCCGTATTCCGGGCTGGCGGTCAGGCCCGGCCAGCCACCCTGGCACACGGTGTCATAGGCTTCCCTGAAACCTTTCGGCGTGGTGACCGCGCCGTTCTCGTAGCGGCAACCCTCGGCGTCGCCGGACAGGTTCAGCGGCGCGGCGACCTCTTCGCACAGCCGGCCTGCTTCCTCCAGCACGCTGTCGAGCATGTCCGGACTCATGTCCTCCAGCCCCTTGAGCTTCGTCAGCTGCCCGGCGTCGAACACCTCGTTCAGCAGGAAACGGTAATGGTCGAGGGGAGCTTTGTAGGTGGGCATGGGTGCCTCCGGTCGGTTACGGGTGTTGGTTCGGATCCGCAGGTGAAACGGGATGCGGGTCGGCGATCAGCGGCAGGGGTTCGGGGGTCCTGTCCGGATCGTCGACCGGCCCGCTTCGAACCGGCGCGGACGGGGCGATCCGATCCTGCGAAGGCACCACGGCCAGCTTGCCGTGAAGGCCGAACCCGGGGCCGAACGCACCGGCGGCGGCGAGCGCGGCGTCCGCCAGCAGCATGGCCAGCACTCCCAGCAGCACTCCGCTCAAAAGGGATTTGCGCGAGGAGACCGATGCTGCCTTCGCGCGCGCGTTGCCAGCGGGTTCGGGCGCCATCTTATCCGGTCGCTGCGTGACCAGCTCCACCAACCAAGGCACGTCTTGGCGCGCATCGGCGATGAAGTCCCGGTCGGCCTCGCTCGCGCCGGTCACGTAGATGTTCTTGCCGCCGGTGCGGATGAAGCTGTCTCCACTGCCGTCCTCAACGTCGTCGCTGAACGAGGTCCACGGGCCTGGCGTCAGGCCTTCCAGCCGTTCGCTGAGTTCGTCCAAGCGGGCGCGATCGGCATCGTTCATGGATTACTGTCCTCCAAAGTTGTCATCCCGGGCTTGACCCGGGATCCGCTTCCGGCGCAAACGCGGCCATGTTCGTCTGTCTCATGAGCAACAAGCCGCGCGGGGTGCCGTACACCGGCGTGACCTCCGATCTGGTCCGGAGCCTTTACGAACACAAGAATGGAATCACGGGCGGGTTTACATCCCGGTATGGCCTGCACCGGCTGGTCTACTTTGAACAGATCGATGAACCCATTGTGGCGATTGCGCGGGAAAAAAGTGTCAAGCGCTGGGGTCGCGAATGGAAGTTCGGATTGGTTGAGGCAACCAATCCTCATTGGGTGGACTTGTACCCGTCTTTGCTTGGCTAGTCCCTTTCGTTCGTCATCCCGGACGCGGGCGCAGCCCGTGAGCCGGGATTTGTTTGGGATCAGGTTTGAGGCAGATCCCGGCTCTGCGCTTCGCTCCGGCCGGGATGACGGCGAAAAAAAGTAATATGTCATCCCGGACGCGGGCGCAGCCCGTAAGCCGGGATCTGCTCTATCCTGAGCGGGATTCCGGGCCGGCGCTTCGCTTCGCCCCGGATGACCACCATGGAAAGTGTCACTTTCCATGGTGGTCAATTCCTCAGCGGCTTGCCGGTGTCCAGCATGTGCTCGATCCGGTTCAGCGTGCCGTCGTTGCGGACCAGCTTCAGGAACTCGCGGCGTTCCAGCGCGGTCAGGTCGTCCTCGCTCAAGATCCGGGTGATGTCGGTGTCGCCGCCGCTGATGACCGTCGCGACCGCGCCCGCGACCACCGCGTCGTAGGCGGTGGCGAGGCCTTGGCCGCGGAAGTTCTGCACCGCCATGTCCAGCGCCAGCTTGGCGGTGGGGCCCGGCAGGCGGATTTCCGGCGGCTCGGGCGGGCGGTAATCCTTCGCCAGTTCCAGCGCCTTCGCCTTCGCGTCGGCCAGCAGGCGGTCCTTGTTCATGGTGATGCCGTCAGACTCGCGCAGGTACAGCAACTCCTTCGCCTCGAACGCCGATTTCGACACCTTGGCGGTGCTGATGGTTTCGAAGGCCTGCGCCAGGCCCGGCATCGGGCCGCCGGAACGCTTCTTGTTGGCGGTGTGACGGACGACCATCTCCTTCGAGCCGCCCCAGCCGGGCAGCAGGCCGACGCCGACCTCGACCAGGCCCATGTAGATTTCGGCGTGCGCCTGGACGTGCGCCGAGTGCAGCAGGATCTCGCACCCGCCGCCCAGCGCCATGCCCGACGGGGCGCAGACGACCGGGAACGGCGCGTATTTCAGCGCCTTGTAGGTGGCCTGCCCGATGGCGACGGTTTCCTCGATCGCGGGGTAAAGCCCGACGTTCAGCGCGAATAGCGCGAGCCCCAGATTGGCGCCGACCGAGAAGTTCTCTCCCTCGTTGTGCACCACCAGCGCCTTCCACCGAGCTTTCCCGTCGCCGATCAGCGCGACCGCCTTGCCGATCAGATCCATGATCAGCCCGTCCATCGAGTTCATTTTCGAGGTGAACTCAAGGCAGACGACGCCGTCGCCGATGTCCCACAGCGCGGCGGACGGGTTCTTCAGCAGCGGCTTGCCGGCGCGCTTGACGTCGGACAGCAGCAGCACGCCTTCGGCCCGCTTCAGGTCGGCGTACTCGCCGCCCGTCGTCAGGTACTGAAGCTTGCCTCCTTCGGTGCGGTAGAACGGCCGGCCCTCCGCGGTTTCGAGCAGCGTAGGCACCGGTAGGCCTTCCGCCTTCAGCCGCTCGGCGAACGCGCCCGAGCCCAGCTGGTCGATCAGCTCGAACGGGCCGTACTTCCAATTGTAGCCAAGGCGCATCGCCTCGTCGATCTCGGCGACGCTGTCCGCGATCTGCGGCACCAAGCTAGCGGCATAGCCCAGCGTGTCGCGCAGCACGCCCCAAGCGTACTTGTTGCCGGGCGCGGTGCCGCCGACCAGCGCTTTCAGCCCGCCGCGATACGCATCCTTGTCGGGCTTGCGCTCGGCGCGGTACTCGCCTGTCTTCAGGTCGATGGCTTCCTTGCGCTTGTCGCCGCCGTCGCGCACCAAACGGTAGAACCCGCCCTTGCCCTTGCGCCCCGTCAGTCCTTCCTCGATCATCTTCGTGATCAGCGGGATGTCGCGATGAACGGTGCGGTAAGCATCCTGCGGCGGCAGCGTCATGAGCAGGCTTCGGGCAAGATGCGGCATGAGGTCGATGCCGACCAGGTCGACCAGGCCGAAAATGCCGCTCTTGGGCACGCCCATCGGCTTCGAGGCGATCGCGTCGGCTTCCTCCACGTCCAGGCCAAGGTCGATCGCATGATTGATGCCCGCCTGGATCCACAGCGTGCCGATGCGGTTGGCGATGAAGCCCGGCGTGTCCCTCGCGCGCACCACGCCCTTGCCGAGGCGCAGATCGCAGAAGGCGGCTATCTCCGCCACAGCCTCCGCGCGCGTGTCCGGCCCCCCCACCAGTTCCAGCAGGCGCATGTAGCGCGGCGGGTTGAAGAAATGGGTGATCAGGAAGTCGCGGCGGAACGCGTCGGACTGGCCCTGGACGAGGTACTGTAGCGGGATGGTCGAGGTGTTCGACGACACGAACGAGCCCGGCTTGCGAACCGCGTCGACTTTCGCGTAGAGCGCGGACTTGATCTTGGGGTTCTCGATCACCGCCTCGATGATCCAGTCGACGCCCGCCAGCTTCGCCAGGTCGTCCTCCAAATTGCCCGGGGTCACCAGCTTGACGGCGGACCGGCTCATGAACGGCGCGGGATCGGCCTTGAGCATCTTATCGATCGCGCCCTTGGCGATCTGCGACCTGTCAAGCGCGCCTTCGGGCACGATGTCCAACAGCAGGACAGGAACGCCGGCATTGGCGATATGCGCGGCAATCGCCGCGCCCATCACCCCCGCGCCGAGGACGGCAACCTGCGCGATCGCCATTATACCGCCTCCAGCACGGTGGCGATGCCCATGCCGCCGCCGATGCACATCGTGCCCAGCGCCAGCGCCTTGCCCTCGCGCTGCAGGACCGCCGCGGCGTGGCCCACGACGCGCGCGCCGCTGGCGCCCAGCGGGTGGCCCAGCGCGATGGCGCCGCCGTCGCGGTTCAGCTTGTCCAGGGGTATGTTCAGGTCGCGGATTACCGCCAGCGATTGCGCGGCGAAGGCCTCGTTCAGCTCGAAAACGTCGATGTCCTCGATGGTGACGCCGGCCCGCTTGAGCGCCTTGTGGACGGCGGGCACCGGCCCGATGCCCATGACATCCGGGGCGCAGCCGGCGACGGCGACGGACCTGATCCGCGCCATGATCGTCAGGCCGCGGCTCCTGGCATAATCCTCCGACGTGATCAGTGTCGCCGAGGCGCCGTCGGTCAGCGGCGAGGAATTGCCGGCGGTCACGGTTCCGCCCTCCTGTTTGAACGCCAACTTCAGCTCGCCCAGCTTCTCGATGGTGGTGTCGGGGCGGGGGCAGCCGTCCCGGTCTACCGTCCCGTCCGAAGTCTGGATCGGCACGATCTCCGCCGCATACCTTCCCTCCATCCACGCCTGCGCCGCCTTGCGGTGCGAGGCGAGCGCGAACTCGTCCTGCTCGCGCCGCCCGATGCCGTACTTGGCGGCAAGGTTCTCCGCCGTGTCCCCCATCGAGATGAAAGCCTGGATAGCCGGGTCCATCAATTTCGGGTTCGGCATGGGGTTGAAGCCGCCCATCGGCACGCGGGTCATGGATTCGACTCCGGCGGCGATGAACGCTTCGCCCGCGCCCAGCGCGATCGCGCCGGCGGCCATGTGGATCGCCTGCATCGACGAGCCGCAGAAGCGGTTGACGGTGGTACCTGCGGTTCCTAGCGGCAGCTTCGACAGCAGGCCGATCAGGCGGCCGACGTTGAAGCCCTGCTCGCCTTCGGGAAAGGCGCAGCCGACGATCAGATCTTCCAAATCCTGCGTTTCCAGCCCGGTTTCCACGACCAGCGCAGAGACGACGGCGGCGGCCAGATCGTCCGGACGGACCCGGGCCAGCGCGCCCTTGTTGGCGAAATGGAACGGCGAGCGCTTGTAGCCCGCGACGACGGCGTTACTCATGGCAATCCTCTCCCCGATCTTCTCTTTGCGAAATAAGTTCAAGATGGGCGACGATTTCGCCCTCGACCCGTTCCAGCTCCTCCAGCGTCTGCTTCACGTCCTCGAACTGGGTACGCAGCGCCGCGATCCGGGAGCGCGCGTGATCCAGAAGGTACTGCATCTGCTCGTGCTGGCACGAGTCAACGTTGTAAAGGCTGAGAAACTGCTTGATCTCGGAGACGGAAAAGCCCAGGCGCTTGCCGCGGCAGATCAGCTTCAGCCGCGCGCGGTCGGCCCTGGTGAACAGGCGAGCCTGCCCCTCGCGCAGCGGCGCCAGAAGCCCCTCGCCCTCGTAGAAGCGGATGGAGCGCAGGGTCAGGCCGAATTCATCCGCCAGCTGGCCGATGGTGTAGGTCCTGTCCTGTCCTGCCCGCCCAGCCGCTGACATGAAGCCGCCTTGTTTCCAATTTGCGAATTAGGCCTTACGTAAAGGTAAGCCCATCGGCGGATGTTGGCAAGTACCGTAGGAATGCGCACGACAATTGCTCGAAGCGCCATCCCTATCGTCGCTCCGGCCGGAACGACGAATCCATACCTTTGATGCGCCGTCATCCAAGCACGGACTCCGTGCTCCGCACGCAATAAATAGTCTGCGTATCAGTTGCTTGGCAGAGTGAAACGTTCAGAGGAAAATGCGAGGTGTCATTCCATGGTTTCCAGGGCGTTCAGGCGCAGGCGCAGCTCGGTTAGCTCGTCGGCCTCGAATCTGCCTTCGCATCCGGCGACGATGCGCCGGCCGCGGATCGTCAGCAGCCGCCGCATGTCGGGATCGGGCAAGGTGGCGGCGATGTCGCCCAGCGCGCGCAGCATGCGCAGGTTCACCGCCATGTCCGATTTCGAGTACAGCCTGATCTGCTCGAATGCGGAATCGAGAAGCCGGTCGAAGCCCAGCCAGGGAATGCTGACGCGAACGACACCCGGCGGATCGTAGATCAGCGCGTTCACCGGTTCGCGCGCCGCGTACCGGATCAGGATGCGGCTCAGCTGGTCGATGCACGAGATCGCCGTGCTGGGATCGTTGACCGCGGGCGAGATTGCCTTGAGCGCGATATCGACGATCTGCAGGATGCCGTACTCGATGTCCTGCTGCAGCGTGCGTGTCGGTCCCAATTCGAAGAATGTCTGCAGCGTGCTGTTTTCCTGTGGCGTCAGGCGATCGCCCGGGGAGACGAGCGCGATCGGCACGCTGGCTGGCGCGAAATGGCCGACGCGGCGCAGGACACGGATCTTCACGCCCTTCGCCCTGGCAAAGCTCACCAGCCGCGGCGTGTCGATGAAGCGGACATAGCCCGACCGGCCGGCCAGGATAGCGCCGGCGCGCGGGTCGGGCTCGTTGACCGCGTTCAGGTCCGCAAGGTCCAGCCGCCCGGGCCGCCGTTGCGCGGGCATGGTCTCGTCGATGATCGCCTCGGTCTCCTCCGCGATGCGGTCGACGATGTGGTTGACGCTGATTGCCTCGGAAATGTGATGGATGAAGAACAGAAGCCACGCGACGCACAGCACCGACAGCACCATGCCGCCCAGAACGGTCAGCACGGGTTCGCTGGGGCTGGGCACCGAGTGCGCGAAGGGCAGCGCGGCAAGACAGTACAGGAACGTGCCGAGGAAGATGCCGAGCGTCTGCTGCGTCACGCGGTCCTGCGAAAAGCTGACGATGATCCTGGGCGAGAACTGCATGGAGGCGAGGGTCAGCGTCATCAGCAGGATCGCGAACACGATGGACACCACGGTCATCACCGCCGCGGCGATGGTGGACAGGATGTTTTGCGCCACCTGAGGCTCGCCGCTGGACGGGAACATCGCGTGCGGGACGAACGCGTCGGCCAAGGGAAAAAACTGCTCTAGGTGCGGCAGCAGGTTGCCGAACGAGCCGAGGATCAGCGCGATGATCAGCGGCCGCACGAGGAAGCCGCCGCGCAGGCTGTATTTGATATAGTGCGCGATCTGCGGCAGGTGATTTTTCATGGCGGCGCTTTACGCCGAGAAGACCGATTTTCCGCCGGAAAGACAACAGGAATCGTCGGCGCGCGCAGCAGCGGAATACATATGGAAATTTTACTCGCTATGATCGATAGGTAGCCGCTATTCAGGATTTGGAGCCCGTATGTCGCTGCTCGACAAGGTGATGGGACCGGCGCTTGCCAGCCGGGACGAGCACAAACAGAAAGTGGGGCCGGTCGCGGGCATTCCGATGCTTGGCCTCGACGCGCTTTCATCCGCCGCGTACGGACCGGAAGCGGCTCTGACGATCATGCTGCCGCTCGGCGTCGCCGGGATCTCGTGGATCGGCCCGCTGACCGGGATCATACTGGCGCTGTTCGCCATCCTGTACTTCTCGTACCGGCAAACCATTTCCGCCTACCCGAACGGCGGCGGCTCGTACACGGTCGCGCGCGAGAACCTCGGGACCCGGGTCGGGCTGTTCGCCGCCGCCTCGCTGATGGTGGATTATATCCTGAACGTCGCGGTCGGCATCGCGGCGGGCGTCGGCGCGCTGATCTCGGCGGTCCCGGCGCTGCAGCCTTACATCCTGCCGCTCTGCCTCGGCATCCTGGTCCTGATCGCCCTGGTGAACCTGCGCGGCATCCGCGAGTCCGGGACGTCGTTCCTGATCCCCACCTACCTGTTCGTCGCGACGCTGGGAACCGTGCTGGTCTGGGGCCTCTACAAGGCGGCGGCGGCGCATGGCCACCCGCAGGCGATCGAGATGCCGCCTGTCATGCCGAAGGCGACTGAGGCTGTGACGCTGTGGCTGCTGCTGCGCGCCTTCGCCAACGGCTGTACCGCCATGACGGGTGTCGAGGCGATCTCCAACGGGATAACCGCGTTCAGGGACTCAGCGGTCAACAACGCGAAGCGCACCCTGACGGCGGTTGTCGTCATCCTGGCGGTGCTTCTGGCCGGCATCGCCTATCTCTGCCACGCCTACGGAATCGGCGCGACCGACCCCGACGGCAGCGGCTACCAGAGCATCCTGTCGCAGCTGACCGCCGCAGTCGACGGGCGGGGTATTTTCTATTATGTCACGATGGGCAGCGTCATCGCCGTGGTCTGCCTGTCGGCCAACACCAGCTTTGCCGACTTTCCACGCCTGTGCCGCTTGCTGGCGCTCGATAATTTCCTGCCCTACCCGTTCGCGATCCGCGGCCGACGCCTTGTCTACACGCAGGGCGTGGTCATCCTGACCGTCATGTCCGCCGCGCTGCTGATCGCGTTCGGCGGCATCACCGACCGGCTCATTCCACTGTTCGCCATCGGCGCCTTCGGTGCCTTCACCCTGTCGCAGGCCGGAATGGTGATGCACTGGCGCAAACAGATGGCGCGCGAGGGAAGCCATGCCGGCGGCCACGCCTTGATGATCGTCAACGCGGTCGGCGCCGTTTCGACCTTCGCGGTGCTGATCGTGGTGCTGGCGACCAAGTTCGCCGAGGGTGCCTGGATCGTCCTGCTGCTCGTACCCGCGATGGTGGCGCTGTTCAGCGGCGTGAAGAAGCATTATGCGAACGTGGCGCGTCAGATCGCCTCCACTCGCCCGCTTGACGCGGCCGACATGCAGCCGCCGATCACCGTCGTCGTCATGCGGCAATGGAGCCTCATCAGCGAACAGGCCTTGCAGTTCGCTCTGCGCCTGCAGGGAGAAACGGTTGTCGTTCACATCAACTCTGGCGACGACGAGGGAGAAAACCTGAGGCGCAACTGGGCTACCTACGTGGAAGCGCCGCTGCACGCGGCCGGCAAGGCGCAGCCTCGGCTGATGACTGTTCCCTCCCCCTACCGCCGGTTCTTCCACCCGCTGTTCGACACGTTGAAGCAGATCCAGGCGGAAAACCCCGGCCGCGTGCTGGCCGTGGTCGTTCCAGAACTGGTCGGGTCGCGCTGGTACGACTATTTCCTGCACAACCAGCGCACGACCGCGCTCAAAGCGTCGCTGCTGATTCACGGCGGTCCGAACGTCGCCGTGATCAACGTACCCTGGTACCTGGCAAGATAGCGCGTCGGCGATAGTTACTGGTTCGTCCGGACATACCCCAGGAGGGAGAACCGGTCGATGATCTCCATCGCGCGGTATTCGCTTTCGTGATCGGCCGAACAGTTCAGTTCAAAGCAGGGCTGGGCGGGGCGGACCACGCGCGCCGACGCCAGCCACGTGTCCCAGTTCGCCAGCTTGTGCCTGTCGCGCGCGGCGCGGCGGTTGATCAGCCGCCGCTTCATGACCTCGTCCGTCGCGTGCACCCAGACGTAGTGGATGCGGACTGTCTTCGCCGACACCGTTTCGCAGCTGTGCTTGACGTGCATGCGCCACTCGGCATCGGTGAACTCGCGCATGAAGGGCGCGGTCGCGACGGTGGAGTTGCCCAATGAGATATTCTCGAATACCGAGTTCATCAGGCATTCGTACTCCAGCGGCCGAACCTCGTTCGTGTAGTAGTCCGAGTCCCGTTCGTCCCGGCCCTCCGGACCGCCCCTTGCCAGCAGCAGCATGTCGATCATGCGCCCGGTCAGGGTGTCCTTGTCGAAGTAGCCGAACTGCGTCTTGCGGCACAGCTCGTAGGCGACCGTCGTCTTGCCGCATCCGGCGAGGCCGCCAACGAGAACGAGGTGAACGATGCTGGAGGTGGTCATTCGAGAAAGCTGCGTAGTGTATCGCAAGATTGTCGCCTTTCGGCAACGGCTACGCCATTTGAAAGAACTGTCGCTATGGACCGGGCAAGCTGCGACACGGTTTTCGAGCCGCTGTCTGTCACGAGGTCGAAATCCAGCAATCCCCTCCTATCCCTTTCGTCGCGCAATGTTTGCTGCTCCTGGTCGAAGGCCGCCAGCCTGGCCTCCACCTCGCCAAGCTGACCCGCATGCCGGTTTTCAAGCCGCACCCCTGCCGCCGCTCTCGAACACAGGAGCAGTATGCTCAGAGCGGGACGCAGAAGAGGATGCTGCCTTAGAGCAAGCAGGTTCTGGTATTTGCCGACGTGGATTATAGGAATTTTCGCTGTCGAAAGGGTGCGATCCAGTTCCTCGACCGCCACGCCGTAGTAACGACCGTAGCGATCATGCCATTGCGCGAAACGGTTTTGCTGCGCCATCCGTTCGAACTGCGATACCGAAATATCGATGTAAGCCGCGCCGGGCTGTCCACCGCTTCCTGCCCGGTGCTTGCGAAAATGCACAAATTTAGGGTCGATGCCATGCAGTGCCTCGGTAAGGCTGTCTTTTCCAGATGCCGGCGGGCCGCTTAGAAGTATCGCCTCGTATAGATAGGGGTTTTCCGGGGAGGTCATGAAAGGTTTATAACAGATCGGCCCCGTAAAAGCAGGCGTTCATTCTCTACAGGTCCGTTGCGTTTGAGCCGTCAGCCGTTGCGCAGGTCCGGCGCTGTGTTTGGGCGGGGAAGGGTGCGCAAGCTTGAGTTTCCAACCTCTGCTAGGCTGGCCGCAATGGGCTGGCTCGACTGAAGGACGGGAGCCAAGGCGGCTGTCGTGTCCTTGGGCAGCATGCCGGCATACTCCATCAGCACGCCCAAGCCCTCGACCGTCTTGTGCGCAATCCGGATCTGGTCGGCTGCGCCGAGCGCCTTGCGGTTACCGAATTGCGCATAATCTTCGCCGCCCAGCGTCTTCATCAAGCGCGCCGCCACGTTCGAGAGTACGCCCTCGTCGCGCAAGGAGAAATTCTTTTCAAAGGGATCGAAACCGCCTCCGACAAGTTCTTCCAGTTCGGGCTGCGAGCGAAACAAATTAACGTGGCCGTTCCTGTAAACCGATATGTGAGCCGATGCGGCGGCCTTCTTCTCCGGGTTGATGAAAGCCAGGTCGACCGTTCCGCCGCTCGGGGTATCCATGTAGTACTCCAGCCTCGAAACCTTGGCGGCCGGAGTCCTCGTGAGCAGATCGATACCGTCCCGCAGCTCGCGGAAGAACGGAGTGGACCGTATTCCAGCCTCGTGAGCCGCTTTGCGAGCGGCTGCCGCCGCTGCGTCCTCCGCGGAGGTGATCCCTTTGCGTTCGGTCGCGATCCCGTAATGAATTTCGTCCATGAGGCGCCCCTTTGTTTCGGCAGGAATAACCAAAATGATTTATTAAATCAAGGTTAAACGCAGCGAAACCCCAAGCCCTCTTCACACCGCCAGCCCCTTCACGGCAAGGTCGCTCAACCGCCGGGCAAAGGCAGGGGCGTCCAGGACGGCTTCGCCTTCAGCGATGCGCGCTTGGTCCAGCAGCAGCCACGCCATCTCCTTGACCTCCTCGGGCGCGGCGGTCGCTTTCTCCGCCAGCCGCGCGATCAGGCGGTGTTTCGGGTTCACCTCCAGCACGCGCTTGACCAACGCGTCGAACTGCTTGTGCGCCTTCAGCAGGCGTTCGAGGTGCAGGTCGACGTCGCCCTCCCCCGAGACCAGGCAGACCGCGCTGTCCGTCAGGCGATGCGAGGCCTTCACGTCCTTGACATGCGCCGCCAGCGTTTCCTTCAGCAGGGCGAGCAGCGCTTCCATGCCCTCGGATGGTTTTGCCTCGGGCTCGGCCACGTCGTCGGCGGCCTTGATCTTGTCCAGGTCGTCGCCGCCGCGCGTCACCGAACGGAACTCCTTCTCCTTGTACGTGCCGACGGTCGAGGGCCAGAACTCGTCCACCGGGTCGGTCAGCAGCAGCACCTCGACGCCGCGCGCGCGGAAGCCCTCCAGCTGCGGGCTCTGCAGCAGCTTCTCGGCGTTGTCGCCGGCGATGGTGTAGATGGCGTCCTGGCCGTCCTTCATCCGCGACTCGTAGGCGGCAAGGCTGGTGTAGCCCTCCACCGCGGTCGAGCGGAAACGCACCAGCTTCAGCAACTCCTCCCGGCTTTCCACGTCCTCGTACAGGCCTTCCTTCAGCACCGCGCCAAAATTCTCCCAGAACTTGGCGTAGTCCTCCTCGTCGGCGGCGCGCTTGTTCAGTTCGGACAGGATGCGCTTGGTCACGCCTTGGCGGATCTTAGTGATGATCGGGCTGGCCTGCAGCATCTCGCGGCTGATGTTCAGCGGCAGGTCCTCGCTGTCGATCACGCCGCGCATGAAGCGCAGCCACGCGGGGATCAGCCCTTGCGCCGCCTCGGCGATAAAGACGCGGCGCACGTACAGCTTCACCTCGTGGTTGCGCTGCGGGTCGAACAGGTTGAATGGCTTGCTGTCGGGCACGAACAGCAGCGCCGAGTACTCGATCGTGCCCTCGGCGCGCCAGTGCAGCGTCGCCCACGGCGCGTCGTACGCCTTGGAGGTGTGCTGGTAGAATTCTTTATATTGCGCCTCGTCGATCTCGCTGCGCTGCCGCATCCACAGCGCGGAGGCGGCGTTCAGCTTTTCCTCCTCGCCTTCCAGCTCGATGGGGATGGCGATGTGGTCGGAATACTTGCGCACGATCTGCTTCAGCCGCCCGGTCTCGAGGTAGTCGTCCTCCCCCTCGCGCAGGTGCAGGGTCAGCGACACGCCGCGCTCCGGCTTTTCCGCCGGGGCTACGGTGAACTCGCCACGTCCGTCCGACGACCACAGCCACGCCTCGCCGCTGCCCGCCTTGCGGCTGAGCACGGACACATGGTCGGCGACCATGTACGCGGGAGTAGAAGCCGACGCCGAACTGCCCGATCAGCGCCGAGTCCTTCTTGTCCTGAAGCGCCTGGGCAAAGGCGGCGGTGCCCGAGCGGGCGATGGTGCCGAGGTTGTCGATCAGCTCCTGCCGGTCCATGCCGATGCCATTATCGGCGATCGTCAGCGTCCGCGCGGCCTTGTCCACGGTGATGCGGATCTTGAAATCGGTCCCGCCTTCGGCCAGCTGCCCTTGCGTCTGCGCCAGGTAGCGCAGCTTGTCGCACGCATCCGACGCGTTCGAGATCAACTCGCGCAGGAAGATCTCCTTCTCGCTGTACAGCGAGTGCGCGACGATATCGAGCAGGCGGCTGACTTCGGCCTGGAAGGAAAGTTTCTCTTCGGTTTCGACGGTCATTTTTGGTTTCCAGTCATGAGAACGTATAGCCGCATAGATGAGAGTACATCCGTCCTAACGCAAGATGGTCTGCGGGATGATTAGGTGTAGACGATCGTTTGAGACTGCAAATTGGCTCTGTCATTCCGGCCGAAAGGCCGGATCCATCCTTGGACAGTAGCGGCTGCACGTTCGTTCAGAGAAGGATACCGTGCCTTCGCACGGTATGACGTCCCTGTATGAGTTCTCAAACGGTCACTAAATGATTGTACGTGAGGCACGAACAATATATTAAAGAAAAATGAATTCCAAACGTATAGAAACGATCGACCAGTTGCATGCGCATGTCTCGGAACGGCTGAAGCCGTTTTCAGCGCCGGAGAAGACGGTAACCAGGCTTGTGGGACATCTTAGCTTCCTGCTCGACAAGGATGGACATTTTGATGCGGACTCCTCCTTGTTCGATTTCCGGGCAAGGTACGCGACAGCGCCCGCCGCATCGGCGTGACGCAGGAAGCCTTCGCCGCCGCCGCTCTGAAGCAGCCTCCACTGTTCTGTCAATCTCCGGAAACGTTGGAGCGGCATTATGGGCTTGCTGAGTCCTTGCATGAGAAGGGTCATGTGCCGGTCGGACGCGATCTGGCGAACTGGATATGCCTTGCCAGTCCGGTGACCTTGTGTTTAGCCGATGATAATTTCCTGCTGCGCATGGAATGGGTGCGGCTGGGGCGCGAGCCCGGCCGTAAAAACATTCTTACTGTTCCTCGGCACAAAGTGGAGCGCGAGGTCATGGCGTTGCTGGGTCACTCCGACCCTAAGCAATCCGTCGCGAGTCAACTGCCGGCGAGTGCTTCGCCGCAAGAGCGTGAGCGCCACGAGCGGCTTTGCGAACTGATGAAAACCGGCTTGCTCAAGGGAGCAAAATTCGATGCGGCAACTCCGGTTCTTTCGTTGAAAAAAGCATTGGGAGCAAGTCCGCCAGCTCATGTAACAGGCCGGCGCGTCTCGATTTAACGGCGCGCCTAGCGCGGCGTTAATCCATCCCGCTGCCGAACGGCGCCGCAAAGTTCGTGATCCATTCCTGGACAGTCGCGGCTACATGTTCTTTCAGAGATTAATACTGTGTCTTCGCACGGTATGACGGCACGATGGATAGGGACGAGTTCCCGAGCCATCGCGCTTCTCGTCCAGGCTACGACGATCAAGGTCACCGTCAGGCAAGGGTGCCGGACATTGCAATCGCGCCGCCGCCGGTAGATATAAAGGCGGACGCATCTGATCTGTCGCGCGTGGGGAGGGAAGATGGACACGGTATCTCGATCCCTGTCGCACCCCCGCGTCCTCGCGATCCTCGGCCCCACCAACACCGGCAAGACCCATTTCGCCATCGAGCGCATGCTGGGGCATCATTCCGGCATGATAGGCCTGCCGCTCCGCCTGCTGGCGCGCGAGGTGTACGACCGCGTCGTTTCCCTGAAGGGCGAGCGGATCGTGGCGCTGATCACCGGCGAGGAGAAGATCGTGCCGCGCCAAGCCCGGTATTTCGTCTGCACGGTGGAAGCGATGTCCTCCGACCGTCCGGTCGACTGCCTCGTGGTCGACGAGATCCAGCTCGCCAGCCATCCGGAGCGCGGTCACGTCTTCACCGACCGGCTGCTGCACGCGCGCGGGATGGAGGAGACGATCTTCTGCGGCGCGGAAACAATGAAGCCGGTCATCACCGCGTTGGTGCCGGGGGTCGAGATCCTCACCCGCCCGCGCCTGTCGCAGCTGACCTACAGCGGCTACAAGAAGCCGGCGCGTTTGCCGCCCCGCTCGGCCATCGTCGCGTTCTCCGCCACCGAAGTGTACCGGATCGCCGAGTTCATCCGTCAGCATCGCGGCGGGACGGCGGTAGTGCTGGGCGCGCTGTCCCCGCGCACGCGCAACGCCCAGGTCGAGCTGTTCGAGAAGGGCGAGGTCGACTACCTCGTCGCCACCGACGCCATCGGCATGGGCCTCAACCTCGACATCGCGCACGTCGCCTTCGCCCGCGATTCCAAGTTCGACGGACGGAACGGACGCCGCCTGTGGCCGGAGGAAGTGGCGCAGATCGCCGGCCGCGCCGGGCGGCACATGCGCGACGGCACCTTTGGCACCACCTTCGAACTCAAGGGTTTTGCAGGCGAACTGGTCGAGGCGATCGAGGAGCACCGCTTCGATCCGATCGCGAAGCTGTACTGGCGCAACACCCACCTCGATTTCTCCAGTCCGCGCGCGCTGCTGTCCAGCCTCGACCGCCGCCCCGACCTGCGGCTGTTCGCGCAGAGGCACGACGCCGACGACCACCGCGCGCTCAAAGCGCTGACCCAGCGGCTGGAGGGCGAAAAGCGAACGCTCGGCCGCGAACGCACCCGGCTGCTGTGGGAAATCTGCCAGATCCCCGACTTCCGCAAGATCATGTCGGACGACCACGTGCGGTTGCTGGGCGAAATCTTCGATCATATGAGCGCCAAACCGGGCAGGTTGCCCGCCGACTGGGTCCGGCGCGAGATCGAGGGCCTCGACAACCCGGTGGGAACGATCGAGATGCTGACTGCGGGCCTCGCCGCGATCCGCACCTGGACCTATGTCACCGCCAAGACAGGCTGGGTGCAAGGCGCGGAGGAACTGCACGCGGCGGCGCGGGTGGCGGAGAACCGGATCTCCGACGCGCTGCACGCCGCGCTCAGCGAACGCTTTGTCGACCGGCGCAGCGCCAGCCTGGCGCGCGCGACCGGAACCAAGGAACTGCTGGCCGGCGTGCGCCCCAATGGCGAGGTGGTGGTGGAGGGGCATGTGATGGGAGAGTTGAAGGGCTTCTGCTTCGCGATCGACGAGACGGTCGCCAGCGCCGACCGCGAGCTGGTGCTGAAAACGGCAAATCGTGCGCTGCAAGCCGAGATCAGGGAGCGCGTCGCCGGTTTCGCCGCGCTGCCCGACAGCGTCTTCTCGCTTGAACTGGACGGAGGTGTGGCCTGGCAGGGCGCACGCATCGCGCGGCTGGGCCCGGGGCCAAGGCTGCTGGAGCCGGAGGTGGTGCTGGAAAAAAGCGAACTGCTCGAGCCGGCGCAGCAGGGGCAGGTGGAGCATCGCCTGTCCGCGTGGCTGCGCACCGAACTGCGCCGCCGCCTGCAAACGCTGTTCGGGCTGACGAAGGCGCGCGAGGACGCCAGCCTCGATCCCGAACTGCGCGGCATTGCCTTCGTTTTGCTGGAAGCGACGGGCTCTGTCCCGAATACCTATCCCGACCTGACCGCATCACAGGTCAAATGGCTGCAAAGCCGGGGCGTGACCATCGGAACGCGCTATCTGTACATGAAAGGATTGCTGAAAACGGAGGTCACAGGCCTGCTGGCGCTGCTATGGAACGTGCAGCGCGGCACCAAACTGGCGCCGCCCAAGCCCAACCGCGTGTCCTTGCCCGTGCTGGAGGAAACCGCATCGTTCTACGGCGCCTTGGGATACCCGGTGATGGGTACGCGCGCGGTGCGTATCGACCGCCTGGACGAGCTGGCGGCCGCTCTGGCGAGCGGCATGGAGATCAAGCCCAAGCAGCTGACCCGGCGCCTGACCTGCACCCCTCGCGAAGCCCAGCTGGTCATCGACGCGCTGGTGCGCAGGCCCGCCAAGGCCAGACCCGACCACCGCTTCCGCCAGCTGCCATTCGCCGGGCTGCAAGAGGCGATGGAGTAAGCATGCTCGAACCCCGAACGTGTCAATGCGGTTCCGGCGCGTGCGGCTTGGAGTCGCTGCGCCGTTCTGCCTGAGCCAGAAGCGAGACATCCGCGCCGGGCCCGGCGCGCGGGATGACGCGGTAACCTTCTGCCGCAGGCACGGCATTGCAGGTGGCGGGGGTGTACAGCGTTGCAAAAGTCTGGCCGGGCCGGCGCGCGGTATGGGTAGGTTCGGACATGGTATTTTCCTCGAAGCGGGAGAGATGATGTAAAATCTTTCATGCCGCCGCTTGTTGCGGTGATCGAGGCCTGGGCGGGTAAAGAAAAGGCTGAACGACACCTTAACCGAACTTACGGCAAGCTTGCGTGTTCTTATTCTTTGTTCCATTTCAATCGGAGGTTTGCATGGCGTTCGCCGAGAGACTCGAGTCTTTGGACAGGAAGAAGCACGACCTTGAGCAGGCCCTGCACGAACTGGAAAAGCAGCCTCAGCCCGACGAGATCGCGATCACCCGTTTGAAACGGGAAAAGCTGGCCCTGAAGGACGAGGTTACCGCGCTGCTTGGCGAGCAACAGGCCGCAGGCGGCGCTCTGCAGGCGGCGGAGTAACCCTCTACGGGCGATGGTTACCCGCTCGAAAGCGGGGGGTTCATCCTTCGCCGTCATGGACCCTTGATCAAGTCCG
This sequence comes from Alphaproteobacteria bacterium, assembly GCA_965199265.1. Classification (GTDB taxonomy): domain Bacteria; phylum Pseudomonadota; class Alphaproteobacteria; order CALMVH01; family CALMVH01; genus CBDAQV01. The sequence goes on from CBDAQV010000004.1 coordinate 145,249, forward strand.
GAGTTACAGGACAGTCACCGCTCGTACTCAGGCTCCGGCTCGGACGGCTCCAAATACTCGCTGTGCGACAGGCCTTCGGTGGGGATATCGAGCTTCTTCAGCAACGCGTCGAGTTCGCCCTGGGTACAGAAGCCCAGCGCGACCGGGCTGCGAGGCTTGATGGTCGCCGCGTTCTCGTGCGTGCGGTTCTTGACGGCCGTGATCGTGGGCTTGGTCGTGCCGATCAGCTTGGCAATCTGCACGTCGCTGAGGTCAGGCACGTTCTTCAGCAGCCAGGCTATGGCATCGGGCTTGTCGCCGCGCTTGGAAACAGGGGTGTATCGCGGCCCCTTGGTGCGGCTCGCGGGCGCGGGCAGGGTGCTTTCCAGCGCTATCAGGTTTGCGCCCGGTTCGTTCTCGCAGCGGGCAATCTCCTCGCGGGTCAGCAGGCCCTGCAGCACGGGGTCGGTGCCGACCATGCCGATCGCAACCTCGCCGTCGGCGATCGCCTGGACTTCCAGCTCGTGCAGGCTGCAGAATCGGGCGATCTGCCCAAAGGTCAGGGTCGTATTGTCGAGCAGCCAGACGGCCGTCGCCTTGGGCATAAGGGGCTGTGCCATGTAAACTCCGGAATCGGGAGCGGCCGCGAGGGCATAAGCGGCGCTTCCCATGCTGAAATCGAGCCGCAGGCTAAACGGTTTCACCCTCAAATCAAGTCATTACTACGGCCTGATGGGGGAGGATCGCTTTCACTCATGCCGGTTGCGGCAATCGGGAAGCGGCGCGCCTTGCAGCAAGGCAAAAGAATGATTCGGACCTAGGGCGAGGCCGATCACCGGGCTGCCTGCCTCACAGGGAAGCGCCAGCAAAACCGCAAAACCCGTCTTTGCCTTGGTCGCGAACCGCTGGTGCAGTTCGCCACTGCCGTAGGAGGTGGACGTGGCGTCGAGGACATGTCCGTCCTGGAACAGCGCCACGGACATCACGCCCCTGTCCGCCCGGGTGTCGACGGCCCAGCCGGTTACCTTCAGCATGCCGTTGATCTGCCCGGCCGCTTCCACCGCGCCGGCAAGGCTGGCGGACGAGGTCAGACCCGCCTTCCTTGCCGCGGCTTCGAGTTGCGGCTGCGTCGCGACAGGACCGGCGCTGGCGATCGCCACGGCGATCTTGCGCGCGTTCTCCTGCCGGACAGCCGCAACGTGAAGTTTCCACCCCGCCGGCGCGGCCACTCCGACGAGGATCAGCAGGTAGGCACATACCGCCGCCCGAAGCGGCAAAGCCTTGACCCGCTTCAAGGACGACTTGAGATAGCGGTACAGCCGGACATCCAGCCGCCCGACCGGGAGCGAAAGCAGGATAGCCAGGCTTACCCCCAGCACCCACAAGACGGCGAAAACGGGACTGCGGACGTGCTGGTAGAGCGAGCGGATGATCGGCACGTGAAGCAGGTACAAGGCATAGCTGTAATCACCGAAACGCGCGGCCGACCTGCCAATCCGGTTGTTGCCGAACTCGGGCCTTGCCTGCGCGACGCCGACCGCGCCGGCGACCACCAGCGTCGCGCCTGCCCCGAACAGCCACCGGCCGCCTTCATTGTCCAGGGGGTAGAGTCCGTACAGCGGCCACGCCGCCGCTCCCGTCACCATCAGCAGCAACGGCGGAAGCCGCAGGCGAAGCAGGGCGGGTATGAGCAGCCCGCCGGCCATCCCGACATTCTCGCACACCGTCAGGATGCGCTGGACGGGGTAGACAAGGCCGCCGGGGTCTGGGCGCAGGAGGCTGGAGCCCGCCAGCATCGCCAGCCATGCGAGTGCGATCCATGACAGGCGGCGCGCAAGGCCGCACAGGGAAATAACGAACAGCGAAGTGTAGAAGACCACCTCGAACACGAGGGTCCACTCGACCTTGAGAGGGTAGCGCGCCTCCGCGCCGACGGGGGCCAGGGTCAATGCCGCGAAGTTGACGTAGATCTGCTGATCGAGGGCCAGGTTCAGCAGCCAGAACAGCGCGACCACGCCGAGGAAGCCCGGATATATGCGGAGCACGCGATGTGCAAGAAACGTGAACGGCTCCTGCACACTCAGCGCAGTGGCCATCAGGTAGCCGGAGATGGAAAAGAACAGTGAAACTCCGAACATGCCGAAACGGCCGTCGAACCACGAAATGAAACTGCCGTTTTCCAGGATCAGCACGCCGTAGATCGATGCGTGGTATAGCACCACCATGATAGCCGCCAGCGCCCGCAGCCACTGGATCTGCAGGTTTCGCGGTTGGACACCCAGGCGCGAATGTGGAACCGCTGCGGACACATCGACGGTTTCCGGCGTTGCGATCATGGGCAGGCCACCGGTGCGTTATGGTCGGAAAGCACGGCGTACCTCCGGTCAGCGGTCAGGGCGACGGCGACCAGGGCGCGCCCCGGCCGGCACGCCGCCGGCAATGTGAGCGCGAAGCCGCTGTCCAGCCGCGCCCGATGCTGCCGGCGAATATCGAAGCGCGGTACGGTCATGATCGTGCTGCCCAGTAAAGCCCCGTCCTGGAACAGCGCCACGAAGACACGGCTCGCATGCTTGCCGCCGTCGATCGCCCAGCCCGACGCCCCAAGGCCCGAGGAGGTCCAGGCGACCGTGTCGAGGCTGCCATCAAGTTCCGGCGCGGGTCGCAAGCCTGCTCGGGCTGCCACCTCGTCGGCCTGCCATGGGGTTGCGATGCGGCCGTTGCCTGCAAGGCTTCTGGCCAGGTTGGCGGCGATAACGGTGTTCTCGCGGTCCAGAACGTCGTTGCGGTACTGGAAAAGAACAAGGCTCACGAAAGCGGCAACGTACAGTGTCACGCCGCCGCGGAGCACAAGGGGAGAGATCCTGCGGAGCAAGGTCTTGACCTGGCGGTAGGAGGCAAGGTCCAAGGTGCCGAGCAGGGCGCCCGTGGCCAGCGCGCAGGCGATGGCAGCGGGTACCAGAACCCAGGCCGGTAACTCCGGAAGCTGCGTGTAGACCAGCCTGATCACCGGAACATGGCAAAGGTAGAGCGCGTAGCTGTAATCGCCGCAGCGCGCGAAGCACCGGCCGACCGCACCGCTGCCAAACTCGGGCCGCAGCGCCGACAGCCGTATCGCAGCGGCGACGATCATAGCGCCCCCGATCCCCGCAAGCCATTGGTAAAAAGCAGAGTCCGGAGTTGCCGCGGCCCAGGCCCACACGCCCAGCCCTGCAAGCGCGAGCGGCAGGGGGCGGCAAGCGCTTCTCGCAACGGCCGGAACCAGCAGCCCGCCCGCCATGGCGACGTTGTCGGAAACGGTCAGCTTGCCGATCAGGAAGCCGGGGTGGACAAGCCGGATCAGGTCGCAGGCGGCAAGCACCATCAGCCATAGCGCGGCGATACGGCCGATCGACGGCGCCCATTTCAGCAAGCCGGCCGCGAAGACCGAAACGTAGAAGGTGACTTCGCATACCAGCGTCCATTCGACGCCGAGCGGGTAGGCCACGTTGCCCATCGGAACGAGGGTCAGCGCCTTGGGGTCGATCGGCAGCCATTGCCCGCACAGCGTCGCCTGAACCCAGTAAGCCGCGACCATGAACAGGAAAGGGGGATAGATCCGGGCGATGCGGTGCGACAGGAAGGGAACGGGTTCCTGCACGCGGATTGCCGTCGCCATCAGGTAGCCGGAGATGGCGAAGAACAGGCACACGCCGAAATGTCCCCAGCTGCGCGGAAAGAGCGCTGTAACTGCTTCGCGGTGAAGGATGAGGCCTTGGTACATTCCGGCGTGGTGCAGTAGCACCATCAGCGCCGCCGCCGCGCGCAGCCACTGGATCGGCAGGTTGCGCTGCCCGCCCGAACGGGAATGCGGGACCACGTCGCAGACCGCCGCCCCGCTAAATGCCCGGGGTCCGCTCACCGGCACGCTGGCGGCGACCGAGGGCCGGGCAGGAGTGCGTACCGCTTGTCGGCGGTCACGGCGAAAACGTCCACGTGGATGCCCGGAAGGCACGCGGCCTTGCCGGTGAACGCAAACCCGCCGTATCGGGCGGAATGATAGGCGCGCCGCACATCCGGCCGGCTTTCACCTGTGACAACCGCGGTCAGGAAGCGCCCTCCCTGATAGGCGACCACGGCAAAGGGCGAGGGGTGCCTGCGATCGTAATCGACGGACCAGCCGCTGAGCGTCAGAGTGGGGCCGTCCCACCGTTCCTGCTCGACATTGCCGAGCAACGTTTGCGAGCGGACGAAGCCGGCCTTTTCCAGAGCTGAAACCGAATCCGTCGCCGGGGGGCTTGCGTCGCGGATCAGGGCAACAGCCGCGTTCGTTTGCCGGGCGCGCACGGCGGCATCGAGCGGCAGCAGGCTTGCCGAAACGGAAACGGACAGGAAAATGCAAAGGTACAGGAGGACGAACGCCCGCACGGCCCAGATGTTCGTGTTCGTGATCAGGTGCTTCGAGCGCCGGTACAGGGACACTTCCGCCTGTCCAGCCAATGCTGCAACCAGAAGGCTGGCGACGACCCCCAACGGCCACAGCACGGCCGGCGGCGCAAGGCCAGACAGGGTGTAGACGGCCAGGATAACCGGAACGTGCACGAGGTAGAGCGCATAGCTGTAATCGGCGGCCTTCGCGCAACCGCGGCCAAGGCGTGTATCGCCGAACTCTGGCCGGCGCGCCGATTGCGCGACGGCTCCCGCAAGGATCAGAGCCGATCCCGACCCCAGTAGCCAGCGCATGCCGTCAATCGTATGTACCCGGAGCAGACCCACGAGGCATAGGAAGAACCCGGCGGCGGCCAGGGGAAGCGCCGGCGGCTTGCGCTCGATCAGCGAAGGTATCAGCATTCCCGCGGCAAGCGGCATCGCCGCAGGATGCCGCAGGATCCATCCCAGGTAGATCCGGGCGGTTTCGCCATCTGGATGAAGGCAAGTCTGGCGGGCAAGGATCACAAGCCAGAGCCCTGCGATCCACGGCAGCCACCCTGAAAGCCGCAGCAAGCCCGCGAAGAAGAGGCTCACATAGAACGTGACCTCGAACATCAACGACCATTCGACGCCCAGCGGACCCCCTGTCTGACCGACCGGGGTCAGGAGGAAACTGCGCAGCTGGGGAATATCCACCGCTCCGGCAGGCCAGCTGATCGCGTAGCAAAGCGCATACACCAGCCACAGCAGCGGGTAGATCCGGACAATGCGATGCGCCAGGAACGGGACAGGCGCCTGTACCCGGATCGCCGTTGCCATCAGGTACCCGGAGACGGCGAAGAACAGGCATACCCCGAACATGCCCGCGCTGTCGCCGAACAGTTTCAGGAACGCTCTGTCGTGCAGGCGGTCACCGGCGAAGTACGAAGCGTGATACAGCAGGACGCACAGCGCGGCCGTGGCGCGCAGCCACTGGATCTGGAGGTTCTTGGGCGTGCCGCCCCGCTCCGCCCGGCGCTCCGGGTGCGGGACCGCGCTTTCCACAGGGTTTTCGGCATCGACGGCGAAGGGGATGGCGCTCACCCGGCGGCAGGTAGCACGGCTTTCCTCCGGCGATCAATACGCGCCACCCTCGTTGCTCAACAAGGCGGGGGCAAGCGGCTGGGCAGCACGGAAAACCGCTTGGTCGCCGTGAAGGCGAGCGCGATGACCGGTGCGCCCGCGCTGCAGGAAACAGGCTGCTGGATCAGGTAACCGGGCCGGCCCGCATGGTGGTAGACGCGTTGCACGTCGCGCCGTGGCAGGTCGGCCAGCCCGCTGCCGATCAGGCGCCCCCCCTGGAAAAGGGCGATCGCGAGCGCTTCATGCTGTTTGCCGGTATCGGCCGCCCAGCCGCGAACGGTCAGCTCGCCGCCGTTCCGTTCGGCAAGCTCCACATTGCCCAGGATCGCGTCGGAGCGGGCAAGACCGGCCTCCGTCGCCGCTTCGGCGGCATCCTGCGGGCCAAGGACCGCGTTTCTGCCAGCCAGGAACTGCAGGAAGGGATGGGCCTCGTCCAGGCGGCGTTGGGCCGCATGCCGGGCGTAGCTGGCCTGAAAGGCGGCAAGGGCGAACACAAGGAGGTAGGCCAGCGTCACGTTTCGAACGAACGGAAGCGACGCCCGGGTCAGCGCGGCTTTCAGGCGTTTGTACACCGTCATGTCGGCCTTGCCGACCACGGCGCCTGCAAGCAGCGCCGCCGCGATCGCCAGGAACCACAGCTTCCGTGGCGGGTAGCGTCCCGCCAGCCTGTAAACGGCCAGGATGACAGGCACGTGACACAAGTAGAGCGCATAGCTGTAGTCCCCGCCGCGGGCGAAGGCCCGGCCGAGCGCGTTGTCGCCGAGGGAAGGCCGCTTTGCCGACAGGCCGACCACCCCGGCGAGGATCAGTGTGGCGCCTATGCCGTAGAGCCAACGGCTGTGATCGAGGTTCTGCTGCTGCCAGAGTTGCAAGCAGCAGCTTGCCGCCCCCGCGGTGATCCACAGCGCCGGCGAAACGTGCCGGCGCAGAAGGGTGGGGATCATCAGCCCGCCGGCCAGCGGCACACAGGCGGAGCTGAAAAGGATCTCTCCTATCAGGTAACCGGGACGGGCGTCGTCCGGATGAACCCCGCTGGCGATCGCAAGCACGGCCAGCCAGCCGAGCGCGATCCACGGCAAGCGCAAGACCCACCCCATGGCCCCGATCGCAAAGATCGCGACGTAGAAACTCACCTCGAAAACCAGGGTCCATTCCACTTGCAGCGGAAAGACCACGGCGCCCGCAGGCACCAGCAACAGCGCGTCGAAATCGACTGAAAACGGCGTGCCGGCCAGCAATCGTACGGCATAGACGCCGGCGTAAACGGCAAGGAATACCGGGTAGATGCGAACGATCCGGTGCGACAGGAAGGTGGCCGGCGCCTGTACCCGGATCGCGGTCGCCATAAGGTAGCCCGAGATCGCAAAGAACAGCGATACGCCGAACAGGCCGCATCGCCCGTCGAAAAGCGTTGCGAAACCGCCAAAGCGCAGCAGGCTGCCCGCATAGGCCGACGCATGGTAAACCACGACCGTGAAGGCCGCGACGGCACGTAGCCACTGGATCTGCAGGTTCCGCGGCGTGTCGCCGCGCCCGGCATGTCGCGGCGGGTGCGGGACGGCAGTCTCCACCGCCTGGGTTGTACCCGGCTGGCTATCGATGATGTGCACCGTCCGGCAGGTAGCACGCGGCCCCGCAAGCGATCAACAAGCTGGCCCCGCTACGACCGTCCTTCCGGCCGCAAGGCCGCAATCTATGCTGGCGTTGAAGCGACACCATAGGCAAGGAACCGAAAAAACCGATTGTGGCACTGCCGCGTCAAGGGCTTGCAGTCAAGCGTGCCCGGCTTCCTGCGACAGCATCAGCGGGTTGATCCCCAGCCGCTCCAGCGCGCGTTCCCATTTGTCGTCCAGGGTCGTGTCGAACAGGATGGCCTTCTCCGCCGGAGCGGACAGCCAGCCGTTCGAGCGGATCTCGTCGTCCAGCTGCCCCGGGCCCCAGCCGGCGTAGCCCAGCGCGAACAGGCTCTGGCTGGGGCCGTGCCCCTCGGCGATGGCGCGCAGGATGTCCAGCGTGCCGGTCACGCCGATGCCGCCCGACACCAGCATGGTGTCCGAGCGCAGGAAGTCCGTGGAATGCAGCACGAAACCGCGCCCGGACTCGACCGGCCCGCCGAAATGCACCTGCCGGTCGGCGACGATGTCGCCCGAGGCGATGCCGAGCTGGTTCAGCAGGTCGCTGAAGGTGATGCTGGCGAAGGCGCGGTTGACCACCAGCCCCATCGCCCCGTCCGCGTTGTGCGAGCAGACGTAAAGCACCGTGCGCTGGAAGCGCGGGTCAAGCATGGTCGGCATCGCGATCAGCATCTGCCCGCCAAGATACCCGTTCTGTTCGTCCGTCTCGCCCTGTAGCAATGTCATGATCCGCCTTGTGACCAGACCAATCTAGTGCGCCGGCTCCGGCGTCGCAATCGGTGCGGCGGGAAAAGGATAGCGCGAAACTGATTGCAAGGATGTCCTGATAGGCTGCCGGCCGAAAATTGCCACCCTGCCGGTCGCGGCCAAGCGCGCCAGCAGTGGCAAGACGAAGATCATCCAGACTCACAACCCGCACTACAATACCGGCGCGTATGACGCGATCAACCGCAGCGAGTTCGAATTAACCGTTAAGCAGTCGCACGAGGCGACTAACGGCTCGAACGTCATCAGGAGCAAACTGCCGCCGCATGACATCACGCGCGAAAAGCTGGCCCGCCACGCCCCGACGAGCGTCACCGCGCCCTACACCTACGCCATCCTGGTGTGGAGCATGATCCTGCAGGCGGTGGTCTGGCGCGACCCGCCGGGGTCACGCACGCTGCTGGGCGCGGCCCTGATCGTCGGCGGCGCGTTGTACGTCTTCTTTACCGAGCGCCGCCGCAAGCAGGCGTTGGCGGACGCGATGGCGGCAGAGGCGGTGGCGGAGTAGTCTGGTCGTCATCCCGGCCGTAGCGAAGCGCAGAGCCGGGATCTCCCGGCCAGGCGCACGCGGAACGAGATCCCGGATCAAGTCCGGGATGACATCCTGGTTTCCGTTCGGTCCTACGCATTCCGCAGCCGCGCGATCGCGGCGCGGGCCAGTTCGTCGCAACGTTCGTTTTCGGGGTGGCCGGCGTGGCCCTTGACCCATAGCCACTCGACGAGGTGGGGCGCGGCGGCGGCGTCGAGGCGCTGCCACAAATCCTGGTTCTTGACCGGCGCCTTCGCCGCGGTCTTCCAGCCGCGCGCCTTCCAGCCCTCGATCCACTCGGACACGCCCTGCTGGACATATTTGCTGTCGGTGGTCAGGCGCACGCGGCAGGGTTTCCTCAGCGCTTCCAGCCCGGCGATCGCCGCCATCAGCTCCATGCGGTTGTTGGTGGTCTGGCTGTCGCCGCCGCTCAGTTCCTTTTCGCTGTCGCCGAAGCGCAGGATCGCGCCCCAGCCGCCCGGCCCCGGGTTGCCGCTGCACGCGCCGTCCGTCCAGATCTCGACCGGTGGAAGCGTCACGCGAACAGGCCATATTCGGCGGGGGATTTCACCCCCTGGTGGAACTTCAGCCGCGACCAGTACTCCAACGGATCGTGCGGCTTCACGACCGCGCCCGCGGCGGGGTTCAGCCAGTCGAACAAGCGGGTCACGACGATCCGGACGGCCGCGCCGCGCGCCAGGACCGGCAGGGCGTCGCGTTCCTCCCCGCTAAGCGGGCGGCCCGTCTCGTACCCCGCCACCAGAGCGCGCGCCTTGGTCGAGTTGAACTGCCGGTCGGGCTCGAAGCACCACGCGTTGATCGCCAGCGCGACGTCGTAGGCAAGCAGGTCGGTGCAGGCGAAGTAGAAGTCGATGATGCCGCTGAACCCGTTGCCCTGGAAGAAGACATTGTCGGGGAATGGATCGGCGTGAATGACGCCGCGCGGCAGCGTCTCCGGCCAGTTGCCGGCCAGGAAGCCCAGCTCGGCGTCGAGGGCGGCCGCAAGGCCCGGGGCAACTTCGTCGGCGCGGGCGGATGTCGCCGCCGCCAGGCGGCGCCAGGCGGCGAAGGACAAACTGTTCTCTCTCGAAAGCCCGCTATCCGCCGCCGCGTGGTGGAACCGCGCCAGCGCCCCGCCGAACGAGACGCAGTGCGCGCGGGCCGGGCGGCGCACCGAGACGCCGTTGAGAAAGGTCAGCAGCGTCGCCTCGCGTCCTGCTACCCGGCGCAGCGCGCGGCCGTCGCGCCCTGGAACGGGCAGAGGGCATTCGACTCCCTTGCCCGCCACATGCCGCATCAGGTCGAGGAAGAAGGGCAGGTCGCGGTCGGCGACGTTGCGCTCGAACAGGGTCAGGATGAACGGTCCCGCCTCTGTCATCAGCAGGAAATTGGAGTTGGAAACCCCTCGACGATGCCCTTGCACGACAGGAGGTCGCCGACGTCGTACTGCGCGACAAAACCCGACAGGTCATCGTCGGAAAGATCGGTATAAACGGCCATGCCGCTTGTTTAGGGCGGCATGGAATGCGAGGCGAGAGGAAAATCGAGACGGGTACGGCGCTTACGTGTTGCATCCATGCGGCTGGGCGCGAATGCTGGCGCGGTTCAGTATGGCTTCCAGCGCCTTGGGCGCGGCGACAGCGATCGCGTTCGGGTTCAACTCGTCTCCCGCTCCGGCTATCGCTTCCACGAGGTCTCGCGTTGCCTTGGGGAATTTTCTGACCGCCGCCGGCCTGAAATCCTTTTTCAGCAAGGGAACGACGTCGCTTAGCCGCTGCTCCAGAATTTCTCCAATCACGCCGGACATTTGAATTTTTGGATTCTGGGCCAGCACCTCGTCACGCGTACAAGCCGCGAGGTAACCGACATAGAATTGATCTGGATTTTCGCCTGTAAAAAGCTTTATGAATCGGAGCGAGGCCGGTGGCAGGTTCGTGGTTTTACCCCTCAGAATGGGCGCGACGTCCTTCAGGCTTGCAGTAATTTCGTCCAATGCTCTCTCCGTCGGTTCAGAGCCGGATCGTTACCAAAATGTTAAACCGATTGCAATTGGTTCTTTGCAGGCCTTGGAGGCGGAAGAAAGAAAACACGATCTGGTCTAACCTCCTCGCCGGCGCTAGTTACTAGCGTCATGGACGCGCACCTTCTCCGCACGACGCCCCTGAACGCCCTGCACCGCGAGCTGGGCGCGACGATGGTCGGGTTCGGCGGCTACGACCTGCCGGTGCATTACCAGGCGGGGATCCTGAAGGAACACGCCCATGTGCGCCGTGCCGCGGGGCTGTTCGACGTGTCGCACATGGGCCAGATACACCTGCGCGGCGAAGCCGTCGCGCAGGGGCTGGAAACGCTGGTGCCCGCCGATGTCGCAGGGCTGAGGGACGGGCAATCGCGTTACGCCGTGTTCACTACCGAGACCGGCGGCATCATCGACGACCTGATCGTGACGCGCGGCGCGCACGAACTGCTGATGCTGGTCGTCAATGCCGGGGGCAAGGAGGCCGATCTCGCCCACCTCACGGCCCACCTGACTTCGGGTGTTGACATCGAGTACCTCGACCGTGCCCTGCTGGCGCTCCAGGGGCCGCAAGCCGTTGCCGTTCTGGCGAACGAAGTGCCGGAAACGTCGTCGATGCCGTTCATGACCGCGCTTGAAGCGCCCCTGTTCGGCGTCGCCGCCGATATCACCCGCAGCGGCTACACGGGCGAGGACGGGTTCGAGATCTCGGTCGCCGCCGAGGACGCCGAGCACGTCGCGCGCGCGCTTCTGAAAAACCCCGCCGTGCTGCCCGTAGGCCTCGGCGCGCGCGACTCGCTGCGGCTCGAGGCGGGGCTTTGCCTGTATGGCCACGATATCCACCTTGCGACCACCCCGGTCGAGGCGGCCCTCGGCTGGAGCATCGGCAAGCGCCGCCGGACGGAAGGCGGCTTTAAGGGCGCCGAGACGATCCTCGGCCAACTGGTGCGCGGCGCGGACCGCACCCGAGTCGGGATCCTGCCTGCCGACCGCGCCCCGGCGCGGGAGGGAACCGAAATCCTGGACGAGGCGGGCGAGGTCGTCGGCGCCGTGACCAGCGGCGGCTTCTCGCCCACGCTCGAACGGCCTGTCGCGATGGGCTACGTTCCCGCCGAGCTGGCCGTTCCCGGTACGAAGCTCGGCCTGTCCGTGCGCGGCCGCATCCTGCCCGCCGAGGTGACGCCGTTGCCGTTCGTTCCCCACCGTTACCACCGCTTGCCAAAGGCATGATCATGACCGCAAGACACTTCACCCGCGAACACGAATGGATCGAATTGGACGGCGACATCGGCACCGTCGGCATCACCGAATACGCGCAGAAGAAGCTGGGCGACGTGGTGTTCGTCGAACTGCCGCAGATCGGGCGCGAGCTGGTCAGGGGGCGCGATGCCGGCGTCGTCGAATCGGTCAAGGCGGCGAGCGAGGTGTTCTCGCCGGTGGACGGCGTGGTGACAGAGGTGAACGAGGCGCTGGATGACACCCCGGCTCTGGTCAACAGCGAGCCGGAAAGCACCGGCTGGTTCTTTCGCCTGCGCGTTTCCGACGCCGAGCAGGTGATGGCCCTGATGGACGAGACCGCCTACAAGGCGTTCGTCGCGGGCGCTTCATGAGGTACCTGCCGCACACCGGTTCGGACCGCGCCGCCATGCTGCGCGCCATCGGCGCGGCGTCCATCGACGAGCTGTTCCGCGACGTGCCCGAGGCCGCGCGCATCGCCGGGATCGAGGGCCTGCCGGACCATGCGGGCGAGGCGCAGGTCGAGCGCGCCATGGCGCGGCTGGCGGCGCGCAACGTATCGGCGGGTTCGGTGCCGTTCTTCCTCGGCGCGGGCGCGTACAAGCATCATGTCCCGGCCTCCGTAGACTACCTGATCCAGCGCGGCGAGTTCCTGACCAGCTATACGCCCTACCAGCCCGAAGTGGCGCAGGGCACGCTGCAGTACCTGTTCGAGTTCCAGACCCAGGTGGCGCTGCTGACCGGCATGGAGGTTGCCAACGCCTCGATGTACGACGGCTCGACCGCCTGCGCGGAGGCGGTGGCAATGGCCAACCGGGTGACGAAACGCACCAAGGCCGTGCTGGCCGGCAACCTGCACCCGCATTACCGCGAGGTGGTTGAGACGCAAGCGCGCTGGACGGGATACGGGGTACAGGCCATCGAACCTGCCCTTCCAGATGCGCAGCCGATCAATCCTGCGGCCGGCATGGATGCCGACACCTCCTGCCTCGTCGTCCAGTACCCCGGCGTGCTCGGCGATATTCCGGATCTGGCGGCGCTGGCCGACGCGGCGCACGCCAAGGGCGCATTGCTTATCGTGGTGGTGACGGAGATCGTCTCCCTCGGCCTGCTGCCGCCGCCCGGCGAGCTTGGCGCGGACATCGTGGTGGCGGAGGGGCAGAGCCTCGGCAATGGGCTTAACTTCGGTGGCCCTTACATCGGCCTGTTCGCGACGCGCGAGAAGTTCCTGCGCCAGATGCCGGGGCGTCTGTGCGGGCAGACGGCGGACGCCGACGGCCGGCGTGGTTTCGTTCTGACCCTGTCGACGCGCGAGCAGCACATCCGGCGCGAAAAGGCGACCAGCAATATCTGCACCAATTCCGGCCTGTGCGCCTTGGCCTTCACCATTCATTTGTCCCTGCTGGGCGAGGACGGGCTGACCACGCTGGCGCTGCTGAACCATGAGTCGGCTTGCCTGACGGCGGAGCGGCTGAGCCAGATCCGACGGGTGGAGGTTCTGAACCGGAGCTTCTTCAACGAGTTCACCGTGCGGCTGCCAGGACCTGCGGCGGCGGTCGTGGACGCGCTGGCGAGGCAGGGCGTGCTGGCGGGCGTACCGCTGTCGCGCCTTTATCCTGACGATCCCGAGTGCGCCGACCTGCTGCTCGTCGCGTCGACCGAGGCGGTAACCGAAACCGACCGCGAAACCTGCGCGGCGAAGCTCGAAGAGGTGCTGGCATGAGCGAAGACATCGTCCTACGCCACAAGGCGCTGCAGCTCGAGGAACTCCTGATTTTCGAGCAGGGCGCGGAGGGGCGCTCTGGCGTGGACCTGCCCGCACCCAAGGACATCAAGCCGCGCCTCGGCTCCGTACGCCCGCGCGGACGCATCGGCCTGCCCGGCCTGTCCGAGCCGCAGGTGGTGCGGCACTACACCCGCCTCAGCCAGAAGAACTACGGCATCGATTCCGGGCTGTTCCCGCTCGGCAGCTGCACGATGAAGCACAACCCGCGCCTGAACGAGAAGCTGGCGCGCCTGCCGGGCTTCGGCGACGTCCACCCGCTGCAGCCCGAATCCACCGTGCAGGGCGCGCTGGAGGTGATGCACATCCTGGCGCACTGGCTGAAGACGCTGACCGGCATGGCGGCGGTGGCTCTGCCGCCCGCCGCCGGCGCGCATGGCGAGGCGTGCGGCATGATGGCGATCCGCGCCGCGCTGGAGGCACGCGGCGAAAGCGTCGAGAGGCGCGGCCGCGTGCTGGTGCCGGAATCGGCGCACGGCACCAACCCGGCGACCGCGGCGGCGCTGGGCTACAGCGTCGAGTCCGTGCCGGGCGATGCGCGCGGGCGCATGGATCTGGCGGCGTTCAAGGCGCGGCTGGGACCGGACGTGGCGGCGATCATGCTGACCAACCCCAACACCTGTGGCCTGTTCGAGAACGACGTGGTCGAGATCGCGCGTCTGGTCCACGAGGCGGGCGGCTATTTCTACGGCGACGGCGCGAACTTTAACGCCATCGTCGGCCGTGCGCGCCCCGCCGACCTCGGCATCGATGCGATGCACATCAACCTGCACAAGACGTTCTCGACCCCGCACGGCGGCGGCGGCCCGGGCAGCGGGCCGGTGGTGTTTTCCGAAGCGCTGGCTCCGTTCGTGCCAGTGCCCTACGTGGTGCTGGAGGAGGGCCGCTTCCGTCTGGTCGAGGGCGGCGAGGGCCAGTCGTTCGGGCGCGTCAAGGCGTTCCACGGCCAGATGGGCATGTTCGTCCGCGCGCTGGCCTACATGCTGAGCCACGGCGCCGACGGCCTGCGCCAGGCGTCCAGCGACGCGGTGCTGAACGCCAACTACATCATGGAGAGCCTTTCGGATGTCATGACGCCCGCCTATCCCGGCCCCTGCATGCACGAGGCTCTGTTCGACGACCGCTTCCTGAAGGACACCGGGATCACCACGCTCGACTTCGCCAAGGCGATGCTGGACGAGGGCTACCACCCGATGACCGTCTATTTCCCGCTGGTCGCGCACGGCGCGATGCTGGTCGAGCCGACGGAGTCCGAATCGAAGGAGTCGCTCGACCACTTCATCGCCACGCTGCGCCGGCTGGCCGAGCGGGCGAAGGCGGGAGACTCCGCGCACTTCACCGAGGCCCCCCGTTACACCCCGCGCCGCCGCCTCGACGAAACCAGCGCCGCGCGGTCGCCTGTGCTGAGGTGGAAACTGCCTGAAAACCAGGCGGAAGCTGCTGAATAGGGCAGGAAGTGCGGGCGTTAAGTGTATATTTTCGAGTGACACTCTCCGACAGTTTTGCTAAAATTGAGGACAGTTGAACAGAAGAGGTTGCTTATGGAAGACAAGCCCGTTCGCACTGAGATGATCGTCAAACTGTCCCCTGACATGAACGATATGTTCGAGAGGGCGTCCGATCGAGCGGGTGCTCCCGATACTCGGGATTTCATGGTACTGATCCTGCAGGCTGGTCTGGACGCGGTAAACGATGTCGTGAGCGGAAGACCGGCAACCAAACTCAAGCTCCCCGACAACTTCATTCCCCAGTCGTGGATGGGATCGGAGTTCAAGGACGAGAAACGCTTTGCCGAAATGATGGAAAGCAAGACCGGTGTCCGGATTGCCACCGACTCCCTGCACGAAACGCTCGCCCGGCCCGTAACCTCCGGCATGGACGGCGCGCAGCCGGCCTGAGACGGGGCGGCTCTGGAAAGCGAAAACGCAAACCGCTACAACCACCGTGTGACTCCGGACTATTTCATCCGCAAGTGGAAAGCCGCGACCCTGTCCGAACGGGCGGGGGCGCATTCGCATTTCCACGATCTGTGCGCGCTGCTTGACGAGGCGACGCCCAGCGAAAGCGATCCCACGGGGGCGACCTATGCCTTTGAGAAAGGCGTGACCAAGACCACCGGCGGCGATGGCTGGGCCGACGTGTGGAAGCGCGGCTGCTTCGCGTGGGAATACAAGGGCAAGGGCAAGGACCTGCAGGCAGCCTACGCGCAATTGCAGCGCTACGCCGTCGCGCTGGAGAATCCGCCTTTGCTGATCGTCTCGGACATCGACAGTATCGAGATTCACACCAACTGGACCAACACGGTCCGCCAGATACACCGCATCACCCTGGACGATCTGGCGGACGCGAAGGAGCGCCAGAAACTGAAATGGGCGTTCAGCGATCCCGACCGGCTGAAGCCGGGCGAAACGCGGCAGGGCCTGACGGAGAAAGCGGCGGAGCAGTTCGCCAGCCTCGCGCAGCGCCTCAGGGCGCGCGGCTACGAGGCCCCGCGCGTCGCGCACTTCGTCAACCGGCTGGTGTTCTGCATGTTCGCGGAGGATGTCGGCCTGCTGCCGGACAAGCTGTTCATCAAGCTGATGCAGGCAGGCGCAAAGAACCCTGCGGCGTTCGAGCAACTGGCGCGCGGCCTGTTCGGCGCGATGCGCGGCGGCGGCTTCCTCGGCCTCGACCCGGTGCCATGGTTCAACGGCGGGCTGTTCGACGACGACGACGCGTTGCCGCTCGACCGGCACGACCTGGAACAGACGCTGGCGGCGGCGCGGCTCGATTGGGCCGAAATCGACCCTTCCATCCTCGGTACCCTGTTCGAGCGCGGGCTGGACCCCGACAAGCGCAGCCAGCTCGGCGCGCACTACACCGACCGCGACAAGATCATGCTGATCGTGGAGCCGGTGATCGTCCGCCCGCTGGCGCGCGAGTGGGAAGACGCCAGGGCCGAGGCGCAAGCCTTGCTGGACCGGGCCGAGGCGGCGAAATCGCCCGCCGCGCGCACCAAAGCGCGCAAGGAGGCGGAGGCCGTCTGCATCCGCTACCTCGAACGGCTGAAGAATTTCCGCGTCCTCGACCCCGCCTGCGGCTCGGGCAATTTCCTGTACCTGGCGCTGCTGGCGCTGAAAGACATCGAGCACCGCGCCAATCTGGAATCCGAGGCCATGGGCTTGCCCCGCCGCCTTATCATCGGTGTCGGACCCGAAAACCTGCTGGGGATCGAGATCAACCCCTACGCCGCCGAACTGGCGCGCGTGTCGGTGTGGATCGGCGAAATCCAGTGGATGCTGCGCCACAATTACGGCACCTCGCGCGACCCGATCCTGCGCTCCCTCAACACCATCGAATGCCGCGACGCCCTGCTGAACCCGGACGGCACGGAAGCACAGTGGCCGAGGGCGGACGTGATCGTGGGAAATCCGCCGTTCCTGGGTGGGAAGCGCATGCGTTCATCGCTTGGGGATGGCTATTGCGCCACGCTCTTCAGCATATATGCGAAGCGAGTTCCCGCCGAGGCAGACCTTGTCTGTTACTGGTTTGCCAAGTCGCGCGAAGCGCAACAAAACGGATTGCTGAAGCGCGCCGGACTGGTCGCCACGAACAGCATTCGCGGCGGTGCGAACCGTGACTGTCTTGAGCGCATCGTTGCAGCCGGGAGCATTTCCGCCGCATGGAGCGATGAGCCGTGGGTTCTGAACGGCGCTGCCGTGCGCGTGTCCCTCGTCTGCTTTGATCCGAAGCCTGGCGAAAGCGCCATGCTGAATGGCAAGCCTGTTACCGTGATTCGCAGCGATCTGACTGCCAACGCCTCCGACCTTACGACTGCGCGACAACTCGCCTCCAACCGGAGTGTCGCTTTCATGGGCGATACCAAAGGGGGAGCATTCGACATTCCCGGCGAGCTTGCTCGTGAATGGCTGCAATTGCCCGCGAATCCGAACGGCAGGCCGAACAGTGATGTGATAAAGCCATGGGCAAATGGCATGACTGTTACCCGGCGTCCTGCGGATATGTGGGTTGTTGATTTCGGCTGGACCATGAGCGAGGCAGAAGCCTCATTTTATTCGGCTCCATTTGCCTATGTGGCAGATTGCGTTAAGCCGGAACGTCTGAAAAATAACCGGGAAGCGTACGCAAAGTTCTGGTGGCGGCATGTTGAACCGCGACCAGGAATGCTTGCTAAGTTTCAAATTGTAAAACGTTTCATAGTGACAACTCGTGTAGCGAAGCACCGGACGTTCGTTTGGATGAGCTTACCGACACTTCCCGATAGCGCAGTAATTGCTATAGCCCGCGACGACGATACGAGTTTCGGCATCCTGCACAGCCGGTTTCATGAATTGTGGTCATTGGGCCTGTGCACATGGCTTGGCGTTGGGAACGATCCGCGCTACACGCCCCGAACGACGTTCGAGACATTCCCCTTCCCGCCGGGGCTGGAGCCGCACGTGCCTGCCGCCCTCTATGCCGACGACCCGAGGGCGCAGGCGATTGCCGAGGCCGCGCGCACATTGGTCGAGGCGCGGGACCGTTGGCTGAACCCGCCCGAACTGATCGACATCGTGCCGGAAGTCGTGCCCGGCTACCCCGACCGCATCGTGCCCCGCGACGCGCGCGCCGCCGCGATCCTAAAAACCCGCACCCTCACCAACCTCTACAACACGCGCGGCAAACCCGAAGGCGCATGGCTGGACCACCTGCACCACGACCTCGACTCAGCCGTAGCCGCCGCCTACGGCTGGCCCGCCGACCTGCCCGACGAGGACGTGCTGGCGCGGTTATTGGAGATGAATTTGGGAAAGCACATCTCCTGATGCCCGGATCATTGGGCATTCTTGAAGACGCGCTAGGAAGCGTAGGCTGGTTTATACCTCCATACGTTTCAAACGGTTTCCTACATCAAGCTGCGGGAGTTATCATACAAGAGTCTGGTACGTTTACCCAGACCAATTTGGAGCGCATCCTTCGTATAATTTACGATCCACGCCGTCTGGCGGCGATGGTGACGATTAGATATCCCATTACACCAGTCATCCAAGATTATAAGATTATAATAGGCGAGTCTATTAAGGCACATTTTCTTGGACTCGATCATATTGCCGCAGCAGGCCTCATGCCTGTAATTGAGGGTGTTGGTCGGCAGCTCGCAATTGAAAGGACTATACCAAACGTGTCTCGCAAAACTTCTCCGGGAAAAATTATAACTCTTTTATGTGAGGACATTACAAAAGAGGCTTCATCTAAAAATATAGGAGATGTGAAAGAAATAGAGTCGATGATGAGTGCGTTCTCAGCTTTTTCAAAACAGTACATGTACGAGGAATCCGAAAATTACAAGCTGCCTGATCGTACAAACAGACATGGAATAGTCCATGGGCGCTATAAAGATAAGGACTATGGATCTCCAATAAACTTCTACAAGTCTATAAACGCAGTAGATATGCTGACATACATGGCTTCTTTCCGAGGGCGGATGTTTTGCTTTGCGCCAGACTCTACCCCAGAGTCAGACTCTCTTGCAGAGTACTATCTTATTCTAAATAAAATTGCGGCGCTGCGGCCTGATACAATGTAAGGCTTTGTCCTTGCCCGATCCCGGCTCGCGAGCTGCGCTCGCGTTTGGGGTGACGAAGTAACTTTAAGGTGCGCCCCCTTACCCCGTCATCAGCTCGTTATGCAGGAACACCCCGACCGAGCCGTCGCTGAACTGCACCTTGACGCGGCCGTCGTCGTAGACCTCGACCACCTGGGCCTGTTCCTGCGCGCCGGTGGCGGGGTTGTTGGCGTGGACGGTTTCGCCGGGGAAATCTGACATGGATTGTGCCTTTCACAGGGTGTGTGGACTCAAACACCTAACTCAGGTGCATGGGCTCGTTTTCGTTGTTTTCGCCGTGTCTGGCGCGGTCGGGCGCTGCCCGCGCCCACGCCCGCGCCTACTCCGCCGCGGCCTCGACCTT
Source organism: Alphaproteobacteria bacterium (assembly GCA_965199265.1). Classification (GTDB taxonomy): domain Bacteria; phylum Pseudomonadota; class Alphaproteobacteria; order CALMVH01; family CALMVH01; genus CBDAQV01. The sequence goes on from CBDAQV010000004.1 coordinate 164,669, forward strand.
GCCCGGGTCGCCCTTGACCAGCGCCTCGTAGTCGGCGCGCAGGGTGCGGGTGACGGGGCCGACGGTGTAGCGCAAATCCTCGCCGATCTGGCCGATCGCGGTCACCTCGGCGGCGCTGCCGGTCAGGAAGCACTCGTCGGCGGTCTTCAACTCGTCCGGCCCGATGTGGCGCTCGACCACCTCGATGCCGCGGCCGCGCGCCAGCTCGATGATCTTCTGCCGCGTCAGCCCGTTCAGGAAGCAGTCGGGGGTGGGCGTGTGCAGCGTGCCGTCCCTGACCATGAAGAAGTTCGCGCCCGTCGCCTCCGCCACGAAGCCGCGGTAGTCCAGCATCAGCGCGTCCTGCGCGCCCGCAGCCTCCGCCGCGCCCTTGGACATGGTGCAGATCATGTACAGCCCCGCCGCCTTGGCCTCGGTCGGCGCGCACTCCGGAGCGGGGCGGCGCCAGGGCGCGTGGATCATGCGGATCCCCTTCTCGCGCAGCTCGGCCGAGTAGTAGCTCGGCCACTCCCACGCGCCGATGGCGACGTGGATGCTTGTGTGCTGCGGCGATACGCCCAGCGCCTCGGCCCCGCGCCACGCCACCGGGCGGACATAAGCGTTGACCAGCTTGTTCGCGGCGACCACCGCCAGGCACGCCGCGTCCAGCTCGTCGTCGCCGTAGGGCAGGTCGAAGCCCATGATCGCCGCCGAGCGGCGCAGGCGCTGAGTGTGCTCGCGCAGCTTGAAGATACGGCCGTTATAGGTGCGCTGGCCCTCGAACACGCTTGACCCGTAGTGCAGCCCGTGCGTCAGGACGTGCACTTTCGCCTCCCGCCACGGCACCATCTTGCCGTCCAGCCAGATCGTGCCGTCGCGGTCTTCCAGCGGTGTCCAGTCCATGCGAGCGTTCTCCCTTTCCGTCCGTGCGTCGCTGATAGTATGAAGAAGCATGCACCTCGTCAAAGCTCATGACTGACGAACCGCCAAACATCCTGGTGGTGGACGACGACGACCGGCTGCGCGACCTGCTGCGCCGCTACCTGACGGGACAGGGCCATGTGGTGATAACGGCCAGGGATGCCGCCGACGCCGCCGCCAAGCTGGCGCATGTCGAGGTCGACCTCATCGTGCTCGACGTCATGATGCCAGGCATGAACGGGCTGGAGTTCACCGCGCAGCTGCGCGCCACCAGCCAGGTGCCGATCCTGCTGCTGACCGCGCGCGGGCAGGCGGACGACCGCATCGCCGGGCTGGAAGCGGGCGCGGACGACTACCTTGCCAAACCCTTCGAGCCGCGTGAGCTGCTGCTGCGCATCGCCGCCGTCCTGCGCCGCGCGCCCGCCGCCACGCCCCGGTCCTCGATCGTCCGCCTGGGCCGCTGGATACTGGATCCCGAGCGCGGCGAGCTGCGCGGCGAGACTGGAGCAGGGCAGAAACTGACGGATGTCGAGGCCAGCCTGCTGGCGGTGCTCGCCGCGGCGCCGGGACAGATCTTCAGCCGCGACGACCTGTCCGCGCGCAGCCGGATCGCCGTCGCGCCGCGCAGCGTCGACGTGCAGGTGGTGCGCCTGCGCCGCAAGATCGAGGACGACCCGCGCCAGCCCCGCTACCTGCAGACGGTGCGCGGCGAGGGCTATGTGTTGAGGCCCGATTGAGGGGCCCGGCGCTCCGGAGCGGCGTCAAGGTCAAGCGCCTGCTGCCGCGCACCCTGTTCGGCCGCTCGCTGCTGATCATCCTGCTGCCCGTGCTGCTGGTGCAGATGATCACGACCTACTTCTTCTTCGACCGGCACTGGAGCGTGGTGACAAGGCGCCTGTCCTCCGCCGTCGCGGGCGAGATGGCGACGGTGGCGGAGGAAATCGAGCATATCCCGAGCGTCGCCACGCGCGAGGAAGTGCTGAACCGCCAGTCGCAAACGCTGGACATGCAGCTGACCTACGCTCCCGGCGCCAGGCTGCCCGTGCCCGAGCAGCCGGAGTCGAACCGGCAACTGGTGCAGACGCTCGAAAACGCGATGATCGAGCTGGTGCATCGCCCGTTCGTCGTCCTTGTGTACGAACAGGGCGACTGGATCGGCATCCAGGTGCAGCTGGATCACGGCATTTTGAAAGCGATCGTCCCCGAGCGCCGGCTGTTTGCGCGGGCCACGTATATTTTTCTTCTCTGGATGTTGGGCTCCTCGATCGTGCTGAGCGGCATCGCGCTTCTGTTCATGCGCAACCAGATCCGGCCTATCCGCCGCCTTGCCTTGGCGGCGGAAGGTTTCGGCAAGGGCCGCGACGTGCCGCGCTTCAAGCCCGAAGGCGCGTCCGAGGTGCGGCAGGCAGCCGCCGCGTTCCTGGAAATGCGCGACCGGATCCGTCGCCAGATGACGCAGCGCACGGCGATGCTGGCCGGCGTCAGCCACGATCTGCGCACGCCGATCACGCGAATGAAACTGCAACTGGCGTTGATGGGCGACACGCCCGACAACGACGCGTTGCGCGGCGACCTGGCCGAGATGGAGGCGATGGTTGAGGGCTACCTCGCCTTCGCGCGCGGCGAGGAGGAGGAGAGCGCGACCACGACGGACATCGCCGCGCTGGTCGAGGAGGTCGCGACGGGCGTCAAGCGCAGTGAGGGCTCGATCGCGGTCCGGATCGAGGCGCGGCCGATGCTGGTCGCGCGGCGCATGGCGCTCAAGCGCTGCCTTGCCAACCTGCTGGAAAATGCCCGGCGCTACGCCACGCATACCGAGGTGACCGTTCGGCTGGACGAGTCCGGCATCGAGATCGTAGTCGACGATGACGGGCCCGGCATACCCGAGATCCACCGCGGCGACGTCTTCCGCCCATTCTACCGGCTCGAGGAGTCACGCAACCAGAACACGGGCGGCAGCGGCCTCGGCCTGCCCATTGCGCGCGACATCGCCCGCAGCCATGGCGGCGACGTGCTGCTAAGCCAGAACTCCAAAGGGGGGCTGCGGGTCACCGTCAGGCTACCCGCGTGAGCGAAGGCGACGCCGTCGCGGCAAGCGGCACGCCGAGGACTCGGGCAAGCCTTGGTAAGGATTTGCAGGCGATCGGGGTCCAGGCCGGCACCGTCCTCATGGTGCATTGCTCGCTCAGCGCCATGGGCTGGGTCAGCGGCGGCGCCGTGACGGTACTCGAGGCGCTGCTCGACGTGCTTGGCCCAGAGGGCACGCTGGTCATGCCGGCGCACTCCAATCAGCTGACCGATCCCGCCAACTGGGTAGATCCGCCGGCGCCCGTCGAGTGGCACCCGGCGATCCGCGATACGTTGCCCGCCTACGACCTCCTGCGCACGCCCACGCGCGGCATGGGATGCGTGGCCGAGCTTTTCCGCACCTGGCCGGGAGCCCGGCGCAGCGCGCATCCGGCTTACTCGGTCGCTGCGCTGGGTCGGGCGGCTGAGCAGATCACCGCGCTGCATCCTTTGGATTGTCCTATGGGTGAAGCGTCGCCCTTGCGCACGCTGTACGATTTAGCCGCGCAGATCCTGCTGATCGGCGTAGGCTACGACACATGCACGATCCTGCATCTGGCCGAGCACCGCGCCTTGCCCGAGATGCCGGTTGCCCCAGAGGGCGCTCCCATGCTGAAGGACGGCCTGCGACACTGGATCACCTACCGCATGCCCGAGCACGATTCCGACCGTTTTCCAGCACTGTGCGCCGTTCTGGACAGCGCACCCGGCACACGCCTGGCGAAGGTTGGGAATGCAGCTGCCCGGCTTCTGAGCGCTCGCGAGGCGGTTGAGCGGGCCGTGGAGGGCTTGAAGTCCGGTCAGGGAAAGAGTAGCTTCCCGCTTAACGAGAAAGAAAGCTCATGAACGAAAAGAACGAAGCCGACGGCAATCAGATGCCGTGTTCACCGAACCGTACGACAGCGCGTGTTCCCGGCGATGGGGCGTCCCAAGGCGACCGGCTGACCGCCGACCAGCTGGACGTCGTTGCGAAGCTGTTGTCCACCGTCAGCCCTGCCGGGCGCCTGCCGCCCAAGCCAGCGCCGCGCCCTTTCCCCTGCGGCTGATCGAGCGAACCGGCCGACAGGCGTAACGCAGGTCTCAGGGAGTCCTCAATCTTCCCTTACGCCGTGCGCCGGCTCATCGTTTTCGCCCAGCCTTCGGCCTTCTTCAGCAAGCGGTCCAGCTCGGCCATGGTCTTGCCGCCTTCTTCGCTGTCGTCGTCCATCCAGACCTTCAGCAAGCGGGTGTAGAGCTGTGTGAGGCCGAGCACCCGCAGCGGCGCTCGCCAACCCGTCGCGGGGATTCGCGCGGCTTCTAGCATCCACGCCATTGCCGGCGGCACCAACATGCTCAGCAGCACGGCGCTGCCGGGATCGCGCGGCAAATCTTTTGCTATGGCGCGCAGGCCCGGCTTGTAGGGGGTGAGCGCGTCGAGGCGTTTCATGAGCACCTCGAACAGCCGTTCGCGCGGAGTTTCGTCCGCCGAAGGCGGTGCTCCGGCCAGAACGGCGCGGTTCACCTTGTCCGACAGGCGGCACAGGATGGCGTGCTTGTACGGTGCCGCGGCATAGAGTTCGGACAGGGGCATCCCGGCGCGGGCGGCGATTTCGTGCATTGTCAGCTTTAACCACCCCGTTTCCGCCGCAAGCCCCAGCGCGGCGTCGACGATACGATCAGCGTTTTCAGTGTTCATGCAAGCTCCGGTAGGAAAACCAGGCCAGCGCAAGCCAGCCTGCAATAAAACAAACACCGCCGACAGGGGTTACGGCGCCCAGCCATTCCAGCCCGGTCGCTGCCAGCAGGTAGAGGCTGCCGGAAAACAGCACGATCCCGGCCGAGAAGCACCAGCTCGACAGGCGCGGCCCGCCCAGCGCCGACACCGTCAGCAGGCCGAGGGCGTGGGCGATCTGGTACTCGGCCGCCGTTTTCAGCCAACCTATGCGCTCGGCGTCAGCGACCCTGTCCAGCCCGTGCGCGGCGAACGCGCCGCCCATGACGGCCAACGCCCCGTTCAGGGCGGCGAACACGACGAAGTACGATCCGGCTCCGACCATGCTGACGCTCGGCATGCTTCTCCTTATCCCTTCCCGTCTCGGGGCGGAAGGGTTATGAACCACGCCATGTCGCAGGAGATTGAACTGTCCGTGGTCGTTCCCGTCAAGAACGAGTCCGGAAACATCGAGCCGCTGGTCCGTGAGATCGTCACGGCGCTCGACGGGATCGCGCCGTATGAAATCCTCTACGTCGATGATGGCAGCACGGACGACGGGCCGGCGATTCTCGCCCGGCTGCAGCAAACCCTGCCGCAGCTGCGAATTGTGCGCCACGCCGCTTCGTGCGGGCAAAGCGCGGCGGTGCGCACGGGAGTGCTGCACGCGCGCGGTCGTCTGGTTGCAACGCTGGACGGCGATGGGCAGAACGACCCCGCCGACCTGCCCAGGCTGCTGGCGCGGATGCGTGCGGAGCCGGTTCTGGAAATGGTCGCCGGGCAGCGCGTGCGCCGCCAGGATTCGCTTGGCAAGCGCCTGTCGTCGAAAATCGCCAACCGCGTGCGCCGCGCCGTGCTGAACGACGATACGCCCGACACGGGCTGCGGCACCAAGATGTTCAGCCGCGACGCGTTCCTGCGCCTGCCGTATTTCGATCACATGCACCGCTTCCTGCCGGCGCTGATGAAGCGCGAGGGCCTGGCCGTCGGGCGCGAGGCGGTGAACCATCGCCCGCGCCTGACCGGCCGTTCGAAATACGGCATCAACAACCGCCTGTGGGTCGGGATCGTCGACCTCGCCGGCGTGTGGTGGCTGACCCGGCGCATGCGCCGTCCGGCCGTCCTGCCGGCGGGCGGCTGACATGGCCGATCAGGTCATGGGCTGGCTCGGCCAGCCGTGGAAGGTGTTCAGCGTCGCCGCGCAGGTGATGTTCTTCATGCGTTTCTTCGTCCAGTGGCTGCACAGCGAACGCCAGGGCCGCACCGTGGTGCCGGACGCGTTCTGGACTTTCTCGATCGGCGGCGGCGGCATGCTGCTCGTCTACTGCCTGCACCAGAAGGAATGGGTGCTGGCGCTGGGCCAGCTTGGCGGCCTGATGATCTACCTGCGCAATTTCTGGATGATCCGGCGCAACCGCGCCCGCGGCGCGGGCTATGCCGCGACCGCCGAAGCGCGGGCGCTGGTCGACGACCTGAAGGCGCAGATAGGCAAGCTATCAGATATAAACGACCGGCCCGTGCTGGTGGACGAAACCCTCGACCGGCTGAAAACTCTGCTCCAGCCCGCCGAAACGGAGACAGTGTGATGGAATACGACGTCCTCGGCATCGGCAACGCGATCGTCGACGTGCTCGCCCTTGCGGAGGAGGCGTTCATCGCCGCCGAGGTGCTGACCAAGGGAACGATGCAGCTGATCGACACCGCGCGCGCCGAGCAGCTTTACGCGCGCATGAACCCCGGGGTAGAAGTTTCCGGCGGCTCGGCAGCCAACACCATGGTGGGCGTGGCGTCGCTTGGCGGCAAGGCGGCGTTCGTCGGCAAGGTGGCGGACGACCCGCTGGGCGATATCTTCCGGCACGACATGAACGCGTCCGGCGTCCATTTCGCGACCGCCCCCGCGTTGGGCGAGCTGCCGACCGGGCGCTGCCTGATCCTGGTGACGCCGGACGCCGAGCGGACGATGAACACGTACCTCGGCGCGGCCGGGCTGCTGACGCAATCCGATATCGATCCGGTTCTGGTCCGCGCGGCGAAGGTCACCTACCTCGAAGGTTACCGCTTCGACCTGCCCGAGACCAAGGCGGCGTTTTTCCGCGCGGCGAACCTTGCGCGCGAGGCGGGCCGAAAGGTCGGGCTCAGCCTGTCCGACCGCTTCTGCGTCGAAGGCCACCGCGCGGAGTTCCTCGACTTGATCGAAACCCACGTCGACATCCTGTTCGCCAACGAACCCGAGATTAACGCGCTTTACGAAACCGATTTCGGCCACGCCCGCGAGACCGTGCGCGAGAAGGTGACGGTCGCCTGCTTGACGCGCGGCGCGGCGGGATCGGTGATCATTTCCGGCGCGGACACGATCGAAGTGGCGGCCGGGCGGGCGGACCGCGTGGTGGACACGACCGGCGCGGGCGACCTCTACGCCGCCGGTTTCCTGTACGGCTTCACCCGCGACCTGCCGCTGGCGGAATGCGGCCGCATCGCCGCGATCGCCGCAGCCGAGATCGTCAGCCATGTCGGGCCAAGGCCGGAGGTGGTGCTAGCGGATTTGATCTGATGCGACGCAAGCGCATTATCCTCGGTAATATTGGAAACAGCGGTTGCTTCTTGTAAACCCTAATCAAAGGGATGAACGGAAGATTCGAGATTCATATCGAAGATGACCGCCGTCGAGAGGGAATGAAATGCAGTTTCCGGAACGCACACTCGAGGTTGATCTCAGTACCCGGCCGTCAGGCGGGGCTTTGCGGGCATCGCACGTCGCGGTTGATTTTCTTAGCGCAGTATCGGTGTTTGGCACCATCGGTGTAGGTGCCGCGACGGTTTACGACGCTGTCGCCAATCGGACTCGCTCGAAAAATTTGTCGGCGGCGTTTTCATGGCAAGCGGCATTGCCGGAGCGGTCGGCTACATCAAGTACGCGCGCAATCCGCTGGACAGCCCGCGGGTCTAAATTCGTGCATCGGAGAGCGTAAGTAGACGAGTCCCTGGAGCAGGCTGAAACGCGCGCGTAGACTACAGGGTATTATGTAGTTTGGTGCGACTGCGTGGGTTCTGCGCTGCCAGTGCCTGGTCCAGGTCGTATTCCAGCATGAAGCGGCGGATGCTGTCCGGGCCTTTCACCTTGACCGCCTGCCACCCGGCGTTTTTCGCCCCGTCCAGCGCGTAATCGGCGTCATCGAGCAGGATCAGGTTCTTCGGCGGGTCGCGGTCATAATCCTCGCGAACAACTCGGCCCGCCACCTCGCGGGCGCGCATGTAGAAACCGGGCTGAGGCTTGTAGAAGCCGAGGTCGGACGAGCAGGCGATGCCGTCGAACATCCGGCCCAAATCGCCGCCGCCCGGGCTCAGGAGGAAGTCCTTGCGCCGTCCGGTATTGTTCGTGCACAGGATCGTCGGGATGTCGCGCCGGCGCGCCCAGTCGGACAGTTCCTCGACAATGGGGGTGTTGCGAACAAATCCGGCGCGCAGCATGAAGTCGGCGACCTCGGCTGCCGGAATGGCCGGGTGCGGGCCCATCAGCCGGGCGATCTCGCCCTCATAATCGCCGCCGGTCAGAAGCTTCTCCTTGACCGCCCAGTCGCTGTCGGTGCGCATCACCCGTTCCAGGTCGAGCCCGCGCGCTTTCATGGCTTGCGCCAGCGGCGCGGCGGCGACGGGGTCGTGATCGACCAGGACGCCGTCGCAATCGATCATCAGGGCGTCGCAGTGACGGTAATGAGCAGCTCTCATGCGCCAGACTTTCGCGGCAGAATGCCTTCCAATCCATTAACGGCATGAAATTGTGCTCACGTTGTGGCGCAGGCAGCACGATTTACTTGCCGCATTCTCAATATGGATATGGATCCCGGATCAATCCGGAACGAATGAGGATTCTTCCCTCCTCACACGTCCAGGTTCTGCACGTCCAGCGCGTTGTTCTGGATGAAGTCGCGGCGTGGTTCGACGACATCGCCCATCAGGGTCGAGAAAATCTCTTCCGCCTGGTCGGCATGCCCGACGCGGACCTGCAGCAGGGTTCGCACGCTGGGATCGAGCGTGGTCTCCCATAGCTGCTCCTGGTTCATTTCGCCCAGGCCCTTGTAGCGGCTGATGGTCATGCCCTTGCGCCCCAGGCCCGCGACCGCGTCAAACAGGCCGGCGGGGCCGTGCACGGTCGCGATTTCCGCGCCCTGCCGCACCAGCTTGCCCGGTTTGCCGTAGCGTTCCGCCAGGCGCGGCGCGGCGGCATCGAGGCGGCGAGCTTCGGCGGTCCGAATGAGGTCCGGCGTCAGCATGCGCCGCTCGGTCACGCCGCGGATGGTGCGGGTCAGCACATAGCCCGTGCCGTTGGCGGCGACATGGCCGGCCCAGCCCTGCTCGTGCGCCTCGGCGATGGCGTTGAGGCGAGAGGCCACTTCAGCCACGACCTTGGCCGATTTTGTTTCGTCGCCTAGAGTCGCCGGCGACATCAGCCCGGCGATCGCCGCCTGCTCCAGCACGCTGGAATTGCCGACCTTGCGGTTCAGCACGTCGATGGACACCTGCAGCAGCCGCGCTTCGCGCACCATGTCGGCAAGGTCGGCGCCGGTGCTGGCATGGCCGTTGCCGGGCACGTATGCCAGGTCGTCGATGCCGGACTGGATCAGGTACTCCTCCAGCTCGCGCTCGTCCTTGGCGTAGATGATCGACTTGCCCTTGGCGACGCGGTAGAGCGGCGGCTGGGCGATGTAGAGGTACCCTTTCTCGATCAGCTCGGGCATCTGGCGGTAGAAGAAGGTCAGCAACAGGGTGCGGATGTGGCTGCCGTCCACGTCGGCGTCCGTCATGATGATGATCTTGTGGTAGCGGCACTTCTCGACGTTGAAGTCGTCGCGGCCGATGCCGGTTCCCAGCGCGCAGACCAGCGTGCCGATCTGCTCCGAGCCCAGCATCTTGTCGAAGCGCGCGCGCTCGACATTCAGGATCTTGCCGCGCAGCGGCAGGATCGCCTGCGTGCGCCGTTCGCGCCCCTGCTTGGCGGTGCCGCCGGCCGAATCGCCCTCGACGATGAACAGCTCGGACAACGCCGGATCCTTCTCCTGGCAATCCGCCAGCTTGCCCGGCAGGCTCGCCATGTCCAGCACGCCCTTGCGCCGCGTCATGTCGCGCGCCTTGCGCGCCGCCTCGCGCGCCAGCGCGGCCTCGATCGCCTTGCCGACGATGCGTTTCGCCTCGTTCGGATGCTCCTCGAACCAGGTTTCCAGCCCGCGCGCGACCGAGTTCTCGACCACCGGGCGCACTTCGGAGGAGACCAGCTTCTCCTTCGTCTGGCTGGAGAATTTAGGGTCGGGCACCTTGACCGACAGTACGCAGGTCAGTCCCTCACGCATATCGTCGCCGGTCAGGGTCACCTTCTCCTTCTTCAGCAAGCCGGTGTCCTCGGCGTACTTGTTGATCGTGCGGGTCAGCGCGGCGCGGAAGCCGGCGAGGTGCGTGCCGCCATCGCGCTGCGGTATGTTGTTGGTGAAGCACAGCATCGTCTCGTGGTAGACGTCCGTCCACTCCATCGCGACCTCGACCGTCATCCCGTCCTGCTCGCTCTTCAGCGCGATCGAGGGCTTGTGCAGCGCGGTCTTCGAGCGGTCGAGCCAGGCGACGAAGGCTTCCAGACCGCCTTCGTAATGCAGCTCGGTCACCTTGTCCTCGGTCCCGCGCGCGTCGGTCAGGAACAGGCGCACGCCGGAGTTGAGGAACGCCAGTTCGCGCAGGCGGTGCTCCAGCGTCGCGAAGTCGAACTCGATCCTGGTGAACGTCTCGGGCGAGGGCAGGAAGGTCACTTCCGTTCCCTTGTGCCCGCCCGCCGGGCCGACGATCTTCAGAGGCGCCTCGGCGTCGCCGTGCCGGAAGCGCATCGCCCATTCGTGCCCGCCGCGCCAGATGCGAAGGTCGAGCGTGGTGGACAGGGCGTTGACCACCGAAACGCCGACGCCGTGCAGTCCGCCGGACACCTTGTAGGAATTCTGGTCGAATTTCCCGCCCGCGTGCAGCTGGGTCATGATGACCTCCGCCGCCGAGACGCCTTCCTCCGGATGGATGTCGGTCGGGATGCCGCGGCCGTTGTCGTTGACCGTCACCGACCCGTCGGCGTTCAGGCTGATCAGGACGCGGTCGCAATGCCCCGCCAGCGATTCGTCGATGGCGTTGTCGACCACCTCGTACACCATGTGGTGCAGGCCCGACCCGTCGTCGGTGTCGCCGATGTACATGCCCGGCCGTTTGCGCACCGCGTCCAGCCCGCGCAGCACCTTGATGGAGCTTGCGCCGTAATCCTCCTCCGCCTGTGTCTGCTCCGCCTGGGTACGCTTGGCTGCCGTGTCGGCCATGAGAAATCCTGACTGTAACGCCCGCGGCAAAGGCCGGCCCAGGCACGAATCACACGCGATCAACCTAGCGCGAAGTGAAGGTTTTTCAAAGGAAATACGAGCCTGCGATCACCGGGAACGGGCAGGTTCCAACCTAGGATCATTGCCCGGAACGCCGATCAACAGCAAAAAAGTTCTTGTTATGTTCTTTATTCTACAGTATGATTTTAGTGCTCTGGAGGTAGAATGTTCGAAGTTCAAAAAGCTATGCTGACGATCAACGGCCGAGGCCTGCTGTTTGCAGGCAAGCACGTCCTTGCGCCCCTAGGTTCCGCAACGCGACGCTTTAACTTGGAATACGATCTTGAACCGGTTCTAGCTCAGCTCACTGCAGGCTATATGCGACCTGTCAATACCCGTACGGTGTCGCTGCTTTACTCCGCGCTAGCAGCTTGGAACAGGGGTGATTTTGGGCGTGCTGCTTACGACTTGATTCTGACAAGTCTTCCCGATCCGAAGGACAACACTAATTTTTACGAGCGCATCGAGGCCGTAGACAAGGCTATCGCGACAGGTCGCCGTCCAAAGGACGTTCTGAAAACGTTTGGCGTGAACCCTGCGTGGATGGACGAAGCCCGCGTTCCGGCCGGTCAGACCGATGCAGGCGAATGGGTTAGCGGCGATAACGATACAGGAGATGTCACAAATATTGCCGCTCACAGCGGAGATCCGTCCATCAGGTGGAATGCAAAGGTGAAAGCTCTGCCTCAATCGTCGCTCGATGCTTTGAGAACGGCCATGCGCCTCGAAGATTTGCCTGCAAATCAGTTCGATGATATGGCATGGATAATGGCCCAGGAGTCCCAGGGCGTCGTTGGTGTTCCGAACAATCGCGGTGGAAGTGCTAGTGGTCTTTTCCAGTTGCAGCCATCAAACTATCATTTTTATCCAAACGGAGCGAAATCGATCGGAAATGCCGTTGAGGAGGCACAAGGAGGAATTCGCTATATGCTATGGAAGTACGGTAATGCCGCCAGAGCAAAAGCCGCATGGGTTAAAAATTATAATGTAAACCCTAACAATCCTTTTTGGTAAAAATGAAGTACATTCTCGTAGTGATGAGCCTATTCTTTCTCACCACGGCAATTACGCATGCCGAAGAAACTCGTGATCTTTTTAAATACTATAATGTTAAGGAAATTTTTCGTGGTGGAAAACATGCTGTTGTGCTTCGAACAAAACAAGATCATTTGATGCGCACGGCCCTGAGGGGGGGGTACGAGCTCCATAGAGTAGAATTCGCTGGCCACTACATTGTTCTCACGATTGGATGTGGTGCTGCCTGTTTCGGCGGCGCGGTGGTCGATGCCATCACCGGAAACGTGACGTGGTTCCCTTTCTTGGAAATGTCAGTGACCGATTATTTCGAGCCGGTTTCGTACTGCCGCAACAGTCGCCTGATCCGCTTCGTGGGTGAAACCGCGCGCGACCCGCGCAACGCCGCTTATTTTTATGAATTGCGCAACGACCAGTTTCGTCTTGTGAAAACCGTCCTCCTGCCGCCCCCCAGGGACGGACTCATCGGCGATCCTCCCAAATGGCAGGACATGTACAGCAGCAATCCCGCCTATTGCACTCCCGTCAGCGAAACGCCGCGGAACTACCTGTGAAAGGCAAGTCGGATCTTGTGCGCTGAACGAACTATTTATCTGCTCCACCTTCCGCCTGCCGCACCATGCGCAAGTGCGGGCGCTTGACTCCGATCAGCGGCGCGAGGGCGAAGCGGCCGAGCGCCGAGATCGAGGTGCCGCGCTTGAACGCGGCCTGGACCAGCTGGTTGAATGCATCAGTCTCGAGCTGGACCAGCAGGATCTGCGACGGGCTGCCGTTCAGCTGCTTGCCGTCGGGCTTCTCGAAGAACACGTCGAACGCGCTCCACATGTAGACGTGGATCTCCTCCGCCTCGCGCGTGCGCAGCGAGGGCGACAGCAGCCGGTCGGCCCGGCTGGCGACGTAGCCGCCCATCACGTCGCTGTCTTTGAGCAGGTAAAGATAATCGTACGCCGAGCGTGGGCCGAGGTCGATGGACTGGCGGGCATGCAGCAGAGTGCGCGGCTGCTCGAACGCCGGGTCGAACGCCGTATGGAGCATCATCGCCGCGGCGATGCGGCGCGCGGCGTGGTTGTAGCAGCTGCCTGGCTCGTAGGCGCGGAAGATCGACAGGGCCTGGTCCTCGGCTTCCTGGACCGGGCGGCGGCTTTCCAGCGTCGCCTGCACCGGATCGGTCATGCCGGCCCGAAGGCGCCACTCGGCGGGGGAGAACTGGACCGACTCCGGCAGCACTGGCATGGCCTCGACGTCGACTTTCTCCGGCGGCATGAACTCGCCGCCTCCGCTTATGATTTCCAGCGCGCGCAGCACCGCCTCGACGGCCAGCGCCTGCACCGTGGACTCGCGCAGGCGGGCGAGGGTGCTAATCCGTTCGAGCTCCTGCGACGAAAGGGCGATGGCGAAGCGTTTGGGCATGGCGGGGTTCTACAATGCGGAAAATGGTTTTACGAGGGCGAATTGATCGGCGCCGCCACCCTGCCGCCTTCCACGTGCAGGAAAGTCGCCTGCCCGCGCAGGTCCTCGAAAGCGCCCGGCTCGGTCCCGCTCATCCACGCCTGCAGACCAAGGCCGGTAACGCGCGCGAACAGCGCCGTCCTACGCGCGGCATCGAGATGGGCGGTGATCTCGTCCAGCAGCAGGATCGGCGCGCCGCCGCCGCCGCCGCCGATCATGAGCCCGGCATTGGCAAGGATCAGCGCGATCAGCAGCGCTTTCTGCTCGCCGGTCGAGCACAGGGCGGCGGGCATGTCCTTGGCCGTATACCGCACGGCAAGGTCGCTGCGGTGCACCCCGATGGTGCAGCGGCCCGCGGCGGCATCGGCGCGCCGATGTTCGGCCAGGATGTTGCGCAGCCAATCCTCGGTCTGCAGCGCGCTGTGTCCGGTCAGCCAGTCTTCGACTTCCCCACGCACGGCGACGCCCGGCTGGGGAAACACGCCGTCGGCTTCTTCTGCCTGGCAGGCACGATCAAGGCGTTGCGCGATGGCGAGGCGGCTGGCGGCGACCGCGACGCCCGTTTCGGCCAGTACGGTCTCGATCCCCTCCAGCCACGCAGGATGCCGGTCCTGCTCCAGCAGCTTCTGGCGTTCGCGCAAGGCCTGCTCGTAGCGGTTGACGCGGGTGGCGTGCGCCGGGTCGTAGCCGTAGATGACGCGGTCAAGGAAGCGTCGCCGGGCCGAGGAAGGCTCGGCGAACAGACGGTCCATGGCAGGGGTCAGCCACAGGACGGGCGCGACCTCCGCCAGTGCGCCCTGCGCGCGGTTGGCGCCGTCGATGCGCACGACGCGCCGCTCGGACGCGTCTTCCTGCCCGGTGCCGACTTCGCGGGTTCCGGCTTGTCCTGTGATTGCTCCAGCCACCGCCCAGGATTGAGCCTGCCCCGCTTGCGTCAGTTCGGAGAGTTTCGCGTTCCGCAAGCCCCGCCCGGGGGCGAGCAGGCTGATCGCTTCCAGCAGGTTGGTCTTGCCGGCGCCGTTCGGGCCGGTCAGCACGATCGGCGCCGGACCGGCTTCAAGCCGCAGGTGACCGTAGTTGCGGAAGGCGGTCAGCGTCAGGCGGGCGAGATGGGTCATGTTATCCCCTGCCCGATATAACTGGCACCCTCCGCGACGGCGGAGGACACATCGTGCATCGCTTGTTGCAGCAGAAGAGAGCGGAGAATGGATTTCCTGCCTGCGCAGGGGGCGACAAGAAGAAACGTATGCGGTTCACCCTCCACGTCTCCACCAACGCCTAAACGCAACGATCGACCAAACGCCCTCGCACAGGCCGAACGGCCACGCGCCCTGAAGGAAACCGTATGCGGAGCCTAGAACGCATGATCCAGCGAAGGCCAGCACGTACCAGCGGTTGCGTTCCTCCAGAGCATAGGTGATCAGCATGGCGATGACCGCGAACAGGCCGAACAGCGTCAGGGGATCGATGATGGAATTCTACCGGCGATGGTGCGAAGGTCGCGTCCTCACACCCGCATCGGCATGATGACGTAGAGCGCGCTGGGGTCGCCCGTATCGCGGATGATGGTGGGACTGGCGGGATCGGCGATGGTCAGCTGGCAGCCGGTGCCCTCGATCTGGCTGGCGATGTCCAGCAGGTAGCGCGAGTTGAAGCCGATCTCCATCGCGGTGGAGGTGTAACTGACTTCCAGCTCCTCCGTCGCGCTGCCGCTTTCGGGGCTGGACGCCGACACCGTCAGCGCGCCCTTGTCGATCGACAGCTTCACCGCGCGCGACTTCTCGGTCGAGATGGTGGCGACGCGGTCGACGGCGCTGGCGAACAGCCTCGGATCGACTTCCAGGACCTTGTCGTTGCCGCTCGGGATCACGCGCTCGTAGTCGGGGAAGGTGCCATCGATCAGCTTCGAGGTCAGGACGATGTCGTTGAAGGCGAAGCGCAGCTTGGTGTCCGATACCGCGATCTTGATCGGCGTCGTCGCCTCCTCGATCAGCTTGCGTATCTCGCCTACGGTCTTGCGCGGGATGATGATGCCGGGCAGGCCCTTGGCGCCGCCGGGCAGCGGCGTTTCCACCCTCGCCAGGCGGTGGCCGTCGGTCGCGACGGCGCGCAGCACGTCGACGTTGTCCGTCTTGGCGGCGTGCAGGTATATGCCATTGAGGTAGTAGCGCGTTTCCTCCATCGATATGGCGAAGCGCGCGCGGTCGATCAACTGCTTCAGCTCGGCGGAGCCCAGCTCGAAATCGTGCCGCATCGAGGCGGCCGCCATCTGCGGGAAATCCTCCGTCGGCAGGCAGCCCAGCTTGAAGTTCGAGCGCCCGGCGCGCACGGCCAGCTGCGTCCCCTCCGCGTTCAGTTCCAGCTCGACCTTGCCGGTCTCGGGCAGCTTGCGCGCGATGTCGTAGAGCGTGTGCGCCGGGGTCGTCGTCGCGCCGGGGCTGGTCACCTCGGCGGCGGTCGATTCGACGATCTCCAGATCCATGTCGGTCGCCGTCAGCGACAGCTTGCCCGATTCGGCCTTCAGCAGGACATTGGACAGGATGGGGATCGTGTTGCGCCGTTCGACGACGCTTTGCACGTGGGCGAGCGATTTCAGGAGCGCCGCGCGTTCGATCGACAGTTTCATGGCGCCGAGTTTATTGCCTCCGCCGCCAGTTGCAAGGCCTATCGCTGACGGGATGCCTGCCGAGCAGTGTCCTGACCGCGTATGCGGCCGGTCGCGCCGAGCTTTGGCCCAGGCGATAGCGATAGGGCTGGTTCGTCCTGGGCGGATCCGACACGCCGATGGCCGTCAGCGTCGCCCGGGCTCAGCTATGCCAAGCGGCGAGCACGGCCGCGTTGAGAGTCGCGTCACCCGGCATGGCAGCGCCCGTTGCCTGCGGATTGAAGCCGGGATGCGCGGCGGAAAAGCCTGCCATTGCGTTCACCAGCGTGTTCACCGCTGAATCAAGCTTCAGCCCGCTGCCGTCCACGATCTTCAATACCTGAGAGTAAGCATTGCCGTACCAGTTCTGGATCGTGACCTGGTCCCTGGTGCCCAGTACGTCGATCACCAGATTGTTGCCGACCTTTGCCAGCCATAGCCCGGTATCCGCAATGCCCGACGCGAAGTCCACCTGCCCAGCCGCCGCGTTCGCCGGAGCCACGCCGTTCACGATCGTGACCGCACCGTCGCCCCGGCCAAAGTCGTAGGTGTCCGACCCGCCGTTGCCTGTCAGAACGCTCGTTCCGCCCGCTTGTGCGTGTCCGCGTAATGTGTCGTCGTACTGTGTTCCCGTGACGCTGGTGTAACCGCCCAGGACCTGGCCGGAGACCGAGCTGGTTCCGGCGGAAAGGTCTACGGAGGCTCCTGCCGTCTGGCTGCTTTCGTCGAGGGTAAAGCTTACCGTCTGGACGTTTCCGGTGACCAGCGAAGCCTTGTTGACGCCGCTGAGCACCACGGTCTGGCCATTGTCGGATTTGATTGTCGTGCCGTCGATATTGAAGTTGCCGATCAGCGCCGTGGTCGGGGTGGCGCCGTAGGGAAGGATTTGCGCGCTTGCGATGGTCAGCCCGTTCATGAACCATATGACCGCTGGCGAGTCCGGGTTCGGCGTGTTCGCGGCCAGCAGGATATCGGCGTCTCCATCACCGTTGAAATCGCCGACCCCCGCGATGTGGTACCCCGGCAGTACCTGCGCGCCGTAGGCGCCGCCCAGCGCCGCTGCGCCGATCACCGTGCCGGTGCCGCTCATCTCCCACAATACCGGGGTGGCGGACCCGTTGTCCCACAGGATGTCGCTGATGCCGTCGCCATTGAAGTCGCCGATCCACGCCTTGGTGGACGTCGCTCCGTAGGGCAGCACGGACGCGCCTGCCACGGCAAGGCCGTTCATGTACCAGATCACGGCGGGCGAGTTCGGGTTCGGGACGTTCGCCGCCCATAGGATGTCGCTTTTTCCATCGCCGTTGAAGTCACCGACGCCTGCGATGTGATACCCGGGCAGGACCGGCATCCCCGGCCCGCCGCCGATCCAACCGGCGGCGATGACCTGGTTGTTTTTCATCTCCCACAGGAACGGGGCCGCGCCGCCCTCGTCCCACAGAATGTCCGTGGTGCCGTCGCCGTCGAAGTCGCCGGCCCATACCTTGCTGCTGGCGCTTCCGTAGGGCAGGACCTCGCCTGAAACCAGCGTGCCGTTTCCAATGTTCCAGATCACGTCCGGCGCGAAAGGACTGGCATTGTTGGCGGTCAGCAACAGGTCGCTGGTTCCGTCTCCATTAAAATCGCCCACCGCGGCGACGTGGTAGCCGGGCAGAACGTCCGACCCGAAACTTCCGCCCAGCGCCGCCGCGCCCTTGACCGCCGCGCCGTTCAGTTCCCAGGTCACGGGCGTGAGCGAGCCGTAGTTCCACACAAGGTCGCTGATGTCGTAGTTCGAGGTCGCGTAGGACGTCGCGCCCATCAGCTGTACGGCGTCGCCGCTGCTTCCCGCGTGGAAATTGGTTATCGTATTGGTCAGGCCGGCCACCGTGAAACGGAATTGGTTCTGCCCGGCCGACCCGGTCAGGGTGCCCGATGCGCCGGGCAGGACCAGGTGAATGGGCACGACCACGTGAACGGGCACGCCGGTCGGCGCAGGCGCGGGAGCGCTGGAGCCTGTGCTTCCCGAAGTCGTTCCCTGGGAAGGGGGCGTGGCGGCCGGCGCATTGGGCAGGACTTCGATGATGACCGGATCAGCCGACAAGCCGACCGAAACCGTGGCGGCATCGGTCAGCGACTGGATGGCAGACGTCCCTTGCATCGGATCGTAGACATTGATGTTCTGGAAAGCGGAGCCGAAAGTAACGGTTACATTCGAAGTCGGCGGCGTTGTGTCCGCGGTGCCGTTGGAAACGGCCGCATTGTCATTCCAGATGACGATATCGAAAGCCCCGTTCGATTTCTCCAGCAGCGTCGAAGTGGCGGTGCTTGGCAGGCCGGCCAGGCTGTAGTCCAGCGTCCCCGGGTTCGTCACAGTGCCGCTGTCGGCCAGGATGGCGAACAGGTCGTGCAAGTCGTTCGCGGCCGCCTTGGGCGTTCCGTCGGCGTTGAACAGGCCGAAATTGCTCTCCTGATCGGCAGGCGAGTCCTCGTCATCCATCAGTTCATAAAGGAAAGTTTTGGCAGCCCCGTCCTTGTAGCCGTCCAGAACGGCATTGAGATCGATGATGCCCTGGGTTTTCGGGTCTGTTACGCCCCAAGTCGAACTGCCGTAACCCGAGCTCGAAATGCCCGTCTCGGTGATATAGACAGGCTTTCCGGGAGCGCTGGCCTTGGCCGCGGCGATGCCGGACAGCATGTTGTTCTGCAACTGCTGGCCGACCCCGGCGTAAACGTGCCAGTTAGAAGCGTCTACGTACTGGCCGACACTGGCCCCGGAACTGGCGTTGGCGGTAGATGCCGCCACGATTTTCACCCCGGCCAGACTGGGATCGGCTTCGACCGCGCTTTGCAGATTTTGATCGTCGAGGGCGCCCCAGGCAATGTTTCCGGTCGAAGACTCTCCGTTCAGCGTCAGCTTGTTGACATTGTATTCGTTCTCGCCTTCGATGCTTTCTATACTGCCCGGCGCGGCAGCTTCGAGAGTATTGTCGACCTGCAGATCCTTGGCGGCGTCGACCGTCGGACCATTCTGGAGCAGATCGAACTTAACGCCGGTTTGAGCGAGTGCGACGTATTCTGAAAGAGCCCAGCTGAAAGGGTCGCCATCGCGTATGTTCTTCACGCCGAGGTAGGCGACTGCGTTTTCGACGTTCTGGGCGCTTGAGTAGCCCGTTGTGTTGGACCATGTCAGATGGGCGTTTACCCCAACGGAATTGATAAAGCTGTTTACGCTTGCAGCCTGTACGGGCCCGGGTGAAGGTGCGCCTGTGGCCAACGCATCGTTTTGAATGCTAGCGACCATATCAGTTTCCTCGATCAGCCATCACTTACAATCTAACAAAAATTTTCCAGAATATCCATAAAAAACAATTCGCTAAAGTTCATATTATTTTTGGTTAATTATTAACCTAGTCCGTTGATACGGCGGTTCCTGTTCCAGGGGATCGCGGTATCGCGTCCGCGATGCACTGGGGAACGCCCGGTTGCAAGGCAAGCGCAAGCGCCGGGATCAACGACAGCCGCACGGTCAAGGCGACGGCTACTGTGCCTTGCCGAACGGGAAACAGCCGATGCCCGCGCAATCCTCATGACGGGCAACCATTTGCCTTGAGTAGCAGGCACGCCTCGGGCTACAGCTACGTCTCACCCCGGCAGAGGACCGCCTATCTTGTGGATGAGACACCGCTACCTGCATAGGCTGTATGCGAACAGCCTTTTCAGGAAGACCGTCATGAACCTGTCCACCGGCATGGAGTTGTCCATGCTGGGAGGTCATAAGGAGCGCGAAGTGGTCGAGCGCCTGCGCAGGGCGCGGCGCACGCGCGAAAGCCTGCTGAGCGGCAACGAGGCGTTCATGGTGTACTCCATGGCGCGCGCCCAGAGTGCGCTGGCGGGGGAAATGGCGGAGGTCGGCGTGTACCAGGGGTGCTCGGCCCGGCTGATCAGCGAGGCGAGCGGCGGCCGGTCCCTGCATCTGTTCGACACGTTCAACGGCTTGCCCGATCCCGACAGCGAGGAGCAAGGGCATCTTCGCTGCAACCAGTACCGTTCCTCGCTGGATTCGGTACGCGAGTATCTTGCGGACCGCCCGGACATCACGCTGCACCCGGGTTTCTTCCCCGCGACCGCCACCGGCATGGAGGACCGTCGCTTCTGTTTCGTCCACCTCGACGTCGACCTGAAGTCCAGCACGCGCGCCTGCCTCGACTTTTTTTATCCAAGGCTGGTTCCCGGCGGCATGATCATGACGCACGACTACTCCTACCTCGACGGCGTGCGCGAGGCGTTCGGGGAGTTCACCGCCGGCTTGCCGGGCGGCAGGGGCCAGCTGATCGAACTGCCGACCTCGCAGGCGATCCTGGTTCGGGGCGTGGAAGTGGAGAGTTCTTCCCCTCTGGCGTCGCGCGAAGCGGTCAGGGAACCAGCCTAGACTGCTTTCTAGGCCCGGGGCCTTGCGCCGGGCTTGTCGCCGCCGCGTTGCTCCTGCTGGACCAGATCTGCAATGGGCGATCTGTGGCAACCGGGAACCACCGCGCCCACCGCGTCCAGCATGCGGGTCACCCGCGGATACGAAATACGGAAATACGCGTCATTGGCCACCGCCTGGAGCGCCGAAGGCTCTGGTGCAATGGCTTTCGCGTGCAACGACTTTAGAACGTCGCGTTTCCGCGAAGGGTCGCTCAGAGCTTCCTGCACCATCGCACGCTCCCAGGCGACAAGCAAAGCGCCGTGCTGCTGCGACCCCGGAGGTGCATGGCGTAACAGCGTTTCCGATGCGGCGGCGCGTGCGGGATTAGACATGTCCAAGGCGGCGTCGGTCAGGCCCGCAAGGCCGCGATCGACGAGCCTTGCCGTATGAGGCCCCTCGTAAGCGGCGAGCACATCGATGGCGTGTCGAACGGCTGCGCCGGGTGCAAGTTCGACGGGCGCCAGGAAAGCGTCCGCCGCCACGCTGCCGATCTGCCGGCGAAGAGCGTCAGGCCGACCGTTCACAAGAGTGCCCAGGATCGCCATCGACGCCGCCAGCCTGGCCGGCGCGTCGATCTGATCCGCAGAGTGCTCGAGCGAATGCAAGGCCGACCGGCTTGCGAGCGTGGCACTTATGCCGAACTCGGCTGCCCGTCGGCTGTGCAGCCGCGCCTTTGCGCTGCTGCGCTCCGCTTTCAACAAGGCCATCTCGGTCACCTCGCCCGAAGAGCGACCGGCTGCCTCGAGATGCGCTTGCACCTGCCCGGCGCTTACATGCTCGGCCGATATCTGCGCTTCGCGCAGGGCATGCCAGTCCAGGGCAATGCCCACGCGAGCCGTAAGGACTCCGGCGGCGGTCAGCCCGGCATCGGGCGACTTAACGATCTGTTCCTCGGCGCCAACGGCTCGGACAGCGATCGTCAGGGCGCGGGACTCCGTTTCGGGCGCATAACAGTACTCGTTCATCGCCGCGACGACCCGGCGTAATGAATGAAGGCGGGTGCCTGCGCCATAGGCCGTGTCCGCGAGCCGCATCTCTGCAACGAGCTGTTCCGCTTCATCCACGCGATCGGCTTGCGCGACGACATCTTCGCGCAGCATGCCTTGGCAAATCCTACCAAGCCGTTCCGCCAGTTTTTCATCCATTTCAGACATGAAGCCTCCGACCTTCACCGGAAGTAAGTGGCAGAAAAAGTCCTGAAAGTAAATACTTCGTAAACTCAGAACCGTGCAGGCTCCAGTTGAGCGGTAATGATTTCGGCTGAAATCGCCGCGAAATCCTTCAGCATGCGACGCTCGCGGGGGCTGAGCTCGCTGCGCGGCATGTGATCCAGGAGGCAGAACGTACCCAGCTTGTGCCCGGAGGGCCCCAGCAACGGCGCACCCGCGTAAAAGCGTATGTGCGGCGCGGCTGTGACCAGCGGATTGTCGGAGAAGCGATCGTCCTCGGTCGCGTTCGGAATGAAAAGGATGTCGTCCTGCAGCAGCGCATAGGTGCAGAACGAGGTCGAGCGCGGCATCTCGGTGATCGCGGGGCCATGGATGGCCAGCATCACCTGGCGTTTCGCCTCGATCAGCGACAGCAGGGCCACCGGTACGTTGAACACCGAGCTTGCCAGGTCCGTCAGGATGCGCAGGCTTTTCTGCTCGGGCATATCCAGCACGCGGCAACTGTGCAGCGCGTTCATACGCTCCGCCTCGTTCTCGGGCAAAGGAAACTTGCGTGTGTCGGCGTCGGTTGAATCCATGGCACAAACTAGGCCTGTGCTAAACAAAAGTACAAGGGCACGCTGGCCACCGACTACGGCAATGCTGTGGCTGGTGCAAAGTCTGTCGATGACGAATGGAAGCTGCGCAGCGGCAGCAAGACCTCCTTGCGCGCATACGCCCCACTCTGGGCGATGTTCCCCTGCCGAAAGCTTCTGCATCAACGCAGCCAACGCGAACTGCATAGCGGCGGGGAAGCAAGGTGTCGCGGATGGTTGTTCGACGTAAATGCGCTCTCGACGCGCGTCATTGCTTCGAAAGCGTCACCTGTCGCGCTTCACCTCGGCTCTGGCCTCGTCGAGGGCAGACACGAACGCCGGCGTGGCCAGCAGTTCGCGAGCGACCTGTTCGCCCAGGACCTTGCCCTGCTCGACGTCGGTCTCGTAGTGAACGCCAGCGACGACGCGGCTTTGCGCGATCCGTTCGGCATCCTGCATTATCAATGTCGCCTTGTCAGGGTAGATCTGCTCCAGGATGACGGCCTCACACATCGCGACCGTCGAATGTCCGCTCGGGTAGCTGAAACCGTCGGCGGTGAAGAGCGGATGAATGAGCTCGGGATGCGCTACGAAGGGGCGCGGGCGTTGCCACCGGTTCTTGGCATAGACGTCAACCGCCGTTGCCTGATTTTTCAGCAGTTCCAGAAAACGGTAGAAGCCGGGATCGTCAGCCGGGGTAACCCGCGGGTCGACATCCTTCATGATCAATGCCGCTGCATTGCCGGCGTCGGCCACGGCCTGATTGCTCCGCTCCGAAGTGCGTGTGGTTTGTGCAGCAATTTCCGTCTGGAGGTCCGCCGCGTCCTGCGAAGTTCCGGGGGAAGGCGGAGCGGGAAGCTGGCCGACGATCGCCCTTACCTCGGCGGGCGAGAGCCAATTCGGCTGCTCTGCCGTCGAGCCCGGGTTGACCGTGCCGGAACTGGCCGTCCCGGAAGAAGTCTGGCCCCCGACGACGGGGCTTGCCAGGCTCGCCAGGACGGCAGCAAGGAACAAGACCTGCAATCCGGCACAAGAGGCTTTTGGCATCCTGACGTCACTCTGAACTCAAATCATCCTGCCCTAGCCATCCTGCCCTGGCCATCCTGCCCTGGCTGGACGGGTAAGCGATCGTGTCGCCAGTCGGGCCTCAGGATCCCAACCTTAAGAGTGCCATCGGGGTATGGTGGTTGGGGGACGTGGATTCGAACCACGGTAAACAGAGTCAGAGTCTGTTGTCCTACCGCTAGACGATCCCCCAACAGTGCCGATGTCAGCGACGGAACGCTCCATAGCACCATAGATGGTCGCCATCAAGGGCTGCCGTTTGCGAAGGCAAACAGACCCCGATCATTCAGTGGACGCTGACAGGCTCCAGTTCGTTCTGGCGAACGGCCGCCTGAGCCGTGGCGTGGGTGTCCATCACGGCCAAGGGCGTACCGTTTGCGGCATGAATCGCGTAATGCGCCTCGCCCTCCAGCACCACGGGCTTGAGGTAAGCCAAATCGTTCACTCCGAAATCGGCCCAGTCGGCCTGCGACAGTTGCTTGAGGGCGCTGACGAAAACACTGTTGTTGTTAGCGATCATTAAAGTCCTCCTTCCGCCGCGATCGGCGGTGCCGTTACTGATTGAACATTCAAGGTGGTCACATGGTCCGTGCCGCCATGCGTTTTTCTTATCTCGATCCGCCGCACCAAGGTTTCCGGCGATGGGCGCTCCAGCTCGACGTGCAGCAATCCGTTATCCAGCGAAGCAGCCCCGACCTCGATTCCATCGGCGAGCAGGAAGGCCTTCTGGAACTGCCGCGCGGCAATGCCCCGATGAAGGAACTTTCGGTCCCGGTCGTCGCCCTGCCGGCCACGAATGACCAGCTGGTTGCCTTCGACCTCGATCCGCAAATCCTCGGCCGCGAACCCCGCAACGGCCAAGGTGATGCGAAGCGCCTGGCCTAGCTGCTCGATATTGTACGGAGGATATCCGTCGCCGCCCGACTTTGCCATCCGGTCGAGCGTGCACTGCATCTGCTCGAAGCCGAGCAGGAACGGGCTGTTCAACGTCAACCGTGCAGTCATGGCGGCAACTCCTCCCATCGAGCGAGCTATGCAAGTTCCAGGCCCGAAATCCGGCGCCTGCGAGTAATTTCACCTTCAAAGTGTTATTTGGCGAGGCCCTTGAGAATCTTCAAGGGTTCGCAACCAAAACTTGTAAGCTGCCGTTAGGAATTCCAGCTATGGCCAACTATAACCGCTCGTCGCTGATCTTGTCGGTGAACCGAGCCCTATGGGGCAAAGTCACGGCAAATCTGCGTCAGGTCACGGCTACCGTCGCGCACGGCGCGCTTTATGTACAGGCGGTATTCGATGCCGAGCCGTCTAAAGCCGACACGCGGATCGTCGATGAGGTGGGCGCGAAGGCGGTATCGGATTTTCCGGAACTGAAATTGATCGTGGAAGCGCTCGGAAAAGCCTCGGCGGAACCGCTGGAGGTCGGCCAAGGGTGGAGTCAGGTGTTCCGGCGCCAGGAAGATCGGTTATCCTGAACCAGGTTCAGGATGACGAAATTACAAGCTATACCCGCTTTCGGAACTCTTCGCCGGTCCGGCGCAGCCAATCCCTGGCCGAGGCGCTCTCCTCCGAGCCGTCATCGATCATGTGTTTCAGCGCATGCAAGGCCGCGTTGCGCTGCTCGTCCGCCAAAAGCGTGCTGCGCAACGCCTCGACCACGATCTCCTCCGCACTGCCGTAGCGGCCGCTTGCCAGCTTGCGGGCGATCAGCGTTTCCAGTTCGGGGGGCAGGCTCAATTCCATTCCGGTCTCCAGCGTGAAGCCCGGTATAGGACGAGGGTCGTTTAAATCGCGTTATCGCCGCGTGAATTCGACGGTCAGACCCGGCGCGCGAACAGTCTTTCGATGTCGACGAGGTCGAGAGCGATGTAGGTCGGTCGGCCATGGTTGCACTGCCCCGAGCCGGGCGTTCCCTCCATCTGGCGCAGCAGCCCGTTCATCTCGTCGATGCTGAGCCGCCGCCCGGCGCGCACCGAGCCATGGCAGGCAAGGGTCGCCAGCACGGAGTCCAGCCGTTCGCGCAGCATTTCGGGGGTGCCGCATTCGCAGGCCTGGTCGGCAAGGTCGCGCACCAGCGCCATCACGTCTGCCCCTGCCAGCGGCGCGGGAATGCCGCGCACCGCGACCGCGCCGGGTCCGAAGCGCTCGATGTCGAGGCCGAGCTTGAGCAGTTCTTCCTCCAGCGGCAGCAGCGCGTCGGCACTGCGCGCGTCGAGCGGGACTATTTCAGGGATCAGCATGCCCTGCATGGGAACGCCCCCGGCGGCATAGCCCGCTTTCATCCGCTCGTAGACCAGGCGTTCATGCGCGGCATGCTGGTCGATCAGCACGATTCCCTCCTCGGTCTGCGCGACAATATAGGTCTCGTGCAACTGCGCCCGCGCGGCACCCAAGGGGAATCGGGCTGGCAGAGACGGTTCGGACTCCGGCTCCGTCGCCGCGCTCGCGGCAGGTTCCATCGTCTCGCGGAAACTCGTTTGCCCTTCGGCGAAGTAAGTGGCCGGGTTAGGCCGCCACGACGGCAGGCGCGACGGCGATCCCAGCGGCTGGCCCGTCCGGAAAGCGGCGAGGGTGCGCTCGCCAAGGCTGGACGAGCTGCGGGTCGATGTCTCGTTCAGCGCCGCTCTCAACGCGCCTACGATCAGGCCGCGCACGCCGCCGGCATCGCGGAAGCGCACTTCGGCCTTGGCGGGGTGGACGTTCACGTCGACGAGGTCGGGCGGCAGCTCGAGGAACAGTGCCAGCATCGGATGCCGCCCGTGCATCAGCAGGTCGCCATACCCGGCGCGCACCGCGCCCAGCAGCAGCCGGTCGCGCACGGGCCGCCCGTTGACGTACAGCCATTGCCACGCCGCCGTCGGCCGGTGCAGCGTCGGCAGCCCGGCATAACCATCGAGGCCGGTCTCGCCGCGCCGCGCGTCCACCTTCACGGCGTTGTCGAGAAAATCGCTGCCGTAGATAGCGGCGATGCGCGGCAGCCGCGCGTCTAGAAGGTCGCCCGCTTCGGCGGCCAGCGTCATCGCCGGCCTGCCGTCGTCGACCAGGGCGAAGGCAATGCGCGGATGCGCCGCGGCCAGCCGCTCCACGGCCTCGCGCACATGACCGGCCTCCGTGCGCGGCTGCTTCAGGAATTTCAAGCGCGCCGGCGTCGCCTGGAACAGCTCGCGCACCTCGACGCGCGTGCCTTGGCGCAGCGCCGCCGGTTTTTGCGGCAGCTTGCGCCCGGCGTTCACCTCGAGCAGCCACGAATCCGCCGCGCCGGACAGCCGGCTTTCGATGGTAAGCCGCGCGACCGAGCCGATCGAAGGCAACGCTTCCCCCCCGGAAGCCGAAGGTCAGGATGGTTTCCAGATCGCCGTCCGGCAGCTTGGACGTGGCGTGGCGCTCGACGGCAAGGTCTAGGTCCTCCGGACCCATGCCGCGCCCGTTATCGGTTACCGAGATCAGTCGCTGGCCGCCATCCTCGATCGCGATCTCGATCCGGCTTGCGCCCGCGTCGATTGCGTTCTCCACAAGTTCCTTGACCGCAGCAGCGGGGCGTTCGATCACCTCGCCGGCGGCGATGCGGTTGACCAACGTTTCCGGCAGGCGGCGGATGGCGTGTACGATGGTCATGGCGGTATTGGACCAGCCTCGGCCGGCGCATGCAAGGCTTGGCCGACCTTGAGCGCCTGGACGGTTTCGGCAACGTCGTGAACGCGCACGATGTCGGCGCCGCGCTCGGCGGCGAACAGCGCGGCGGCCAGCGACCCGCCCAGCCGTCGTGTCGGCGGCTCGCCCCCGGACAGGCGCGCGACGAACTGCTTGCGCGACACGCCGACCAGCAGCCCGGTGCCGAGCGCCTTGAACGCCGGCAGGCCGTGCAACAGGGCAAGGTTGTGCTCCAGGCTCTTGCCAAAGCCGATTCCGGGATCGACGATCAGGCGGCCGCGCGCGATCCCGGCGGCTTCACACGCGTCGATGCGGTGCTGCAGCCAGTCGCGCACTTCGGCCACGACGTCGACGTAAGTCGGGCTCGCCTGCATCGTCTCCGGCGTGCCCTGCATGTGCATCAGCACGATCCGGGCCCCGCTTGCCGCCACCGTTCGAAGGCTGCGCTCGTCATGGGTCAAGGCGCTGACGTCGTTGACGATGTCGGCGCCCGCGAACAGGGCTGCCTTCATGGTATCGGCATTGCGCGTGTCGATCGATAGGATCGCCCCCGCTTCGCGCGCCGGGCGCAGCAGGCCGGAGAGCACGGGCATGACGCGCGCGATTTCCTCCTCCGGCTCGATTGGCCTCGCGCCCGGCCGGGTCGATTCGCCGCCAATATCCAGGATGTCCGCACCGCCGGCCAGCAGCGTCAGCCCATGTTCGATGGCGGCCTGGGGCGAGGCGTGCAGGCCGCCGTCGGAAAAGCTGTCCGGCGTGACGTTGACGATCCCCATGACCCTGGTCATTCGAGCGGCTCGGCAAGCTGGTCCGCGGGCAATGCGCGGATGAGGTCGGTTACGCATTGGCCGCTGACCGGATGCCGCCACCCGGGCGCGACCTCGGCCAGCGGTTTCAGCACGAAAGCGCGATCGGTCGCGCGCGGGTGCGGCGTCACGGCCCGCGCGTCCGGGGCGCTGATCCGTCCTTCGAAATCGATGAGGTCGAGATCGAGCGTGCGCGGCGCATTGAGCGTTTCGCGGGTACGGCCAAACTTTTCTTCGATGCCGTGCAAATGGTCCAGCAGCGCCTCGGGGTCGAGGGTCGTCGCGATTGAAGCGGCGGCGTTTACAAACCAGTCCTGGCCAGTGTCCGGCACCGGCTTTGTATGCCACAGGCGGGAGCGGGCAAGCAGCCGCAAGGGCCCCTCCTGTAACGCTCCAAACGCGGCGTGGGCAAGCTCGCGGCTCGATAGTTCGCCGACCGGAAGGTTGGAGCCGATCCCGATCAGGATCATATTTTTCGCCTTTCCCAGGTAACAGGGAACCAGATCAGTTTGCTTGAACGGACAGGATAAAATCCGTATTGTCCCGGCAACTAAGACACATGAGCGTAACGTAGGAGCCTGAAGTGCAAATTTCCAACAGGACCGGCCTCGGGAAGCTTCTGGCGGCCGTGGCAGCCATCGTGCTGTTCCATGGCGCCCCGGCCCGCGCGGACGGTGTGGACGCGACCGAAGTTCCGGCCGCCGCAAGCGGCAACGGCGCGAAAATATCGGACAGCTTTGAAATCGGGGTGGAAGGAACGTACTACCAGTACCGCGAGCCTGATTTCGCAAAGCTCCAGGGTTACGGGTTCGGGCTCGAAGCGACCTACACGTATAACTGGCGGAACTACTTCCTCAAGGCGAATGCGATCGGTGATTATTACGACCTGAACTACTCGTCCAACGGAACGGGATCGGACAACGGTATAGCCGACTACAAGGGCGATTTCCGTGGGTTGTTCGGCTACAATTTCCATTTCAATAAGAAGATGACCCTTTCGCCTTATGTTGGTCTTGGCTATCGCATCCTGTTCGATGCCGAGGGCGAAAAGATCACCAACGTGGGCGCTTCCGGCTACGACCGCCGCTCACAGTATTTCTACGCCCCGATCGGGACCGGTTTCGGATTCCACGTCGGCAATTGGGGGCTCAGCACCTTCGGCGAGTTCGACTATCTGATCCAGGGTTACCAGACGTCCTATCTCAGCGATGACGGCTTCGACAACAATCTGAGCAATACCCAGAACTCAGGTTACGGCATCCGCGGCAACTTCCTCGTCACGCCGCCCATCGATTTCTTCGACTTCACCTTTGGCCCCTATGCCCGGTACTGGCATATCGATGCTTCCGACTTCCAGCCGCTGTACCAGGGCGGAGTCCAGGTCGGCACCGGGCAGGAGCCCAACAACAATACTCTGGAAGTCGGCCTGGAGGCGACGCTCACATTCCATTAAAATTTTGGAACGTTATTCAATTGAACAAGCCTCGTCATCGTCGACGTAAGCCGGGCGACTTTTTTTAGAATGAAACTGCTTCTGATCGCTTTAAGTGATGGTTTGAGGACTCAGAATCATCTTAAGCTGCACCGAAGCCTTGGCTCCGGTTAGTGCATGACCTTCGTGACGATGAAGCCGATAAGCAGCAATACAATCGCCGCCGCGATGCCGATCAGGTAATTGCGCCATTGCGGCTTTCGCAGCGCGCCCGGGGTATCCATCGAGAACAGGATCTTGTTCGCAGGCGGCAGGGCGCCGGGGCCGCGCGCAGTCAGCGCGGGTGACCGGTCCTGTTCCATAAGCCTGGCGGTCAGGTTGAAATCGTCGTGATCGGTTTCTTTCTCCGGTTCGTCCTCCCAAGAATGCGCGCGTTCGTGTGGCAGTTCATCCCCGTCCGCTTCATCGTCCTGCGGTTGTCCGGAGAAAACGCCTTCAGGGCGTAACGCCTCCGCTATAGGCATCCTGGTAGATGATGCCTGTCCGTCCTCCATAGCGAAGTCGGAAAAGGCGTCGGTCGCGTCCCGGCGCGGCGATCCGGCAGGCGTTTCGGTCAAGGGCGCTTCGCCGCGCCTGGAAGACCCGGGACTCTCGGCGACCAGTTCGGCGGATTTCCCGGTGGGCGCGAAAACATCGTCACCTGTCAGAAACGCAAGCGGGTCGATCTCGGGCAGCACGTCTTCCGCCGCGTCGGGATCACCGGGGGAGTAGGGCCTTAAAGCCGAGGCATCGTTGCCGCGGGTTTTGAAACTGACTTCCATGTTTCGCGACGGCAGGCCGGGTTCGGCCCATTCGGCCGTGCGGAAGCGATACCGCTCGCGGTCCACGCCGAAGATCAGGCCGGTGCTGGTTGCCGGGTTGATGAAAACGATGCGGCCGCGCATTGGCGTATCCTTGGAGTTGCGATACCTGTCGGACCCGCTGCGCTTGCGTCGACGCAGGCCGGGCATTCAGTCATACGGCGTCCGTGTTAAAAATCCATCTAGGCCGGACCCTGCAGGAATTTGCGTTCCATTTCAGTGTTTCGCTTGTTAGGCCCGTATCATCCTCTTTTTCTGGTACCACCACCCATGAAACTGCATTCGGTTCGCGTCCATTCCGAGCGGGACAAGCTGCCGAAGGAACACCAGCTGGCCTACAAAATCGCCAGCGTGGCGTCCGACGACGTCGCAGTCGGGGAAGCGGTAACCGACATGGTGATCAATCGGATCATCGATTCGGTCGCCGTAGCCACCGTGGCGCTCAACCGGGCTCCAGTGGCCGCGGCGCGGGCACAGGCCATCGCGCACGGGCGCGAGGGCGGCGGCACGGTGCTGGGCCTGCCGCAGGGCCGGCGCGTACACGCGGAGTGGGCGGCGTGGGCCAACGCGGTCGCGGTTGCGGAACTGGACTTCCAGGACACGTTCCTCAGCGCCGAATTTGCTCATCCCGCCGACAGCATCGCCCCGGTTCTGGCGGTGGCGCAGCAGCAGGGCCGCGACGGCAAGGCCCTGTTGCGCGGCATCGCCACAGCGTACGAAATCAATATCGCGCTGGCAAAGTCCATTTCGCTCAACCGGCACAAGATCGATCACGGCGGCCACCTTGCGCCGGCCGTGTCGGCCGGCATCGGCGCCGCACTGGGGCTCGGCGCCGATGAGATATACGAGGCGGTGAACCAGTCCGCCCATCTTTCCATCGCCACGAGGCAGGCGCGCAAGGGGCAAATTTCGACCTGGAAAGCCTTCGCCCCGGCTTACTCCGGCAAGCTGGCGATCGAGGCCGTGGACCGCGCCATGCGCGGCCAAACTTCGCCGGCCCCTATATGGGAAGGCGAGGACAGCATCATCGCCTGGCTGCTGGACGGCCCGGACGCGCACTACGAAGTGCCGCTGCCCGAAATGGGAGAGGCAAAGCGCGCCATTCTGGAAACATTTCCAAAGGAGCACGCGGCCGAATACCAGGCGCAAGCCCTGATCGACCTTGCCATTGCCATGTCGAAGGACGTGCACGATTGGGACAAGATCAAGGAGATCATCATTCGCACCAGCCACCACACGCATTACGTGATCGGTACGGGGTCGAAGGACCCGCAGAAATATGACCCCGGGGCCGCACGCGAGACCCTGGACCACAGTTTGATGTACATTTTTGCCGTCGCGCTTCAGGACAGGCACTGGCACTCGACCGACTCCTACCTGCCCGAGCGTGCCCGCCGGAGCGACACGGTGAAACTGTGGCGCAAAATACGCACCGTGGAGGACGCGATGTGGACGAAGCGCTACTTTGCCGACGACCCATCGCTGAAGGCATTTGGCGGCAAGGTTCACATTTCCTACGAGGATGGCGGCGTTCAGGAGGCTGAGATCGCGGTCGCCAACGCCCATCCGCTCGGCGCCCACCCGTTCGGCCGAGCCGACTACATCCGCAAGTTCACCGCCTTGACCGAAGACCTGGTGGACTCGGCGGAACGGAGCCGGTTCCTTGACCTTGTGCAGCACCTGCCGGAACTTTCCGCCGAACAGCTGACCGGGCTGACGCTTGCGGTGAAAGACGGCACGCTGGCCGACGCACGGCCCGGGATATTCTGAGTAAACGGCCGCGCCTCTGCCGTACTTAGAGCGCCTTTCAAAACCTTTCCTCCAGAGCTCTAAGAGTCCGTTTGAGAATTCAGTCATGTGCGGTTCTGCGTACGAGCAGGCTTCCCATTGCCGCGTAGATCATGGCTTCTGACACGTCCAGGCGAGCTTCGTAGTCACGCACGAGGCGGCGGTAGCGTGTGAGCCATCCGAAGCTTCGTTCGACCACCCATCGGCGTGGCAGTACCTCGAAGCCGGCTTGATTGTCGTTTCGCCGGATCACCTCTATGACAAAGTCGAGGTAGGCCGCCTTGTCCAGCAGCTTGCGGCGGTCGTACGCGCCATCTGCGAACAGGTGCTTTACCCATGGCCAGCGCTGGCGGATGGCATCCAGAATGGGCTGCGCGCCCGCGCTATCGGAGATGTCGGCGGTGGTCAGGTTCACCATAAGTAGCCGCCCGTCGGTATCCACCGCGATGTGCCGTTTGCGTCCTACGGTCTTCTTTGCCGCATCATAGCCCCTCGTGCCCCTGGCGGCGGGAGCCTTGACCGTCTGGCTGTCGATCACACCGGCGCTGGGGCTGGCTTCACGTCCGGCCTGCTCACGGTCCAGCATCAGCGCCACGTCGTGGATCGTCTGAAACAGGAACAGGCGCACGAAGCGCCGGAACCACCAGTACACCGTTTGCCAGGGTGCAAAGTGGATCGGCATCATCCGCCACTCAATGCCTGAACGCACCATGTATCTGATCGCGTTCAGTATCTCGCGGAGATCCACAACGCGCTTGCGGCCACGGCGAGCGGGCTTCGGAAGTAGCGGCTCGATTGCACGCCACTCCTCGTCCGTCAGATCGCTCGGGTAACGCTTTGCCTTCTTCTCAATCCTGGCCATTCGGCCACGGCTCTCGGGTGTCCACATCCCGAGCTTGAATCACGCAATTCAGCAGCCTTCAAGATTTATCAAACAGCCTCTAAGGCAAATGAGGGGAGACGCGAGCGAGGTGAAGGCGTGATGGATGTCGATCCTGCGTTCGTGGCGGATGGTGAGCCGACGGAACTTGTTGAACCAGGCGAGCCTGCGCTCGACGCCTGTACAAGGCGTTTGGCGACGGTGGACAGACCGTGTCCCAGGGCCAACCTAATACGCGGCACGTGTTTCCCACCTTAGAGTATTCGCGCGTGGAGAATTAACTTCCGCCGCGCCCTAGGAGTGCCACAATTCAAGACGGTAATAGTTCTGTAAATAAGGAGGCGGCATCATGGCCTTGTTCACGACGTGCCTTGAACCGCAATCTGCACTTCCTTCCGCCAGTCGGCGAGGTCTACTCAAGGCTTCCTTGTGCGGCGGCATTGCCGCCTTGACGGCAACAGCCGTGGCGAAGGCTGATGAGCCGGTCAACGAGCGCGTGCCGATGGGCCTAACCGTGCCGGACCGAGCCTTGCCCATCGTGGATGCGCGCTTCCCGGCCGAGATGGCTCCGGGCGTTTTCGTCCTGCCCGACAAGCGAATACCGCTCGTGCCGAACATCGGCATCGTCGTCGGCCGAGACTTGGTGCTCGTGGTTGATTGCGGTCTTGGCCCTGAAAGCGGGGAGAATGTCATCAAGCTCGCCCGCCGGCTCGCGCCGGGCCGGAGTGTTGTGCTGACTGTGACCCATGCCCATCCGGAGCATGGCTTTGGTGCGCAAGCGTTCAAGCCGGATGCGCGCATCTACTACAACGTCGCGCAGCGCGACTATTTCGCGCGATCCGGTGCGACGCTGCTGGACGGTTTTCGCGCCGGGCTGCCAACGGACCACAAACACGTACTCGATGGGGTCGTCTTCACCCCGCCCGATCAAACCTACGACGGCGCCCGCGCGACGCTTGACCTGGGCGGACGGCGAGTCGAGTTTCGCACGTGGGGCACCGCGCACAGCCCGGGTGACCAGATCATACATCTGCCCGAGGAGCGGATCGTGTTCATTGGGGACCTGATTGAGGAACGCATGTTCCCGATTGTGCCGTTCTTTCCGCCGATGATCCTTGCGAAGGACATCGATGTCGCCCGCTGGGAAGCGGCTCTGAACGACGTGCTGGCCCTCGAGCCCCATTTGATCGTGCCCGGCCACGGTAATCTTGGCGGTCCGGAGATCGCGACGAACCTCCTGGGCTTTTTCAAGGAAGCTCGGGCAGTCTTCAAGACCGCCGGTGTGCCAGGCGTCGAGCTTGACCAGCGTTTGCGCGCCAAGTACCCCACATGGGAGCATAGTGAGTATATCGCGCCGGCACGGCAGTACTTCGCGCAGCTTCCGACTTGATGCCTGTAAGTGGCCCGGCCTGCGTTCATCTTTGAACGGTCCAACCAGCGGGCAGTACAAGTGAACAAATTGCGCGTTGGTTTTCCGCTGCGTCGAGTCGGCGAACAGGCAGGCTGTCGCGTTCCGGGCGCCCAGTGCACGCAGGCGAGCAACAAGGGCGCGACTGCCGAACAGACACTCTTAATTTTTTAACAACCCTTTCGATCTAACGATGGCGGGACTCTGGCTCAGGTGAGGCTGCCTCCACATGAATGCGGATCCTACATATCTAGGTGCCTTCGGCGGCGCGGCGGCTTGCCTGTTCCTGCTCAACCTTATCCTGGCGCGCATGGCGCGCGACAAGCGCTTTCTGCTTCTCGATCTGGCCATCTTCGGTTTCGCGTGCTTTTTCCTGCTCGACCGGGTTCGCCTCCAGTCCTCCCTCCATCTGTCGCCGACGAAAACCTGGATGCTTACGGCGGTCTCGCCGCTGCTGATCGCGCTCGTCTGCCTGACGCTGATTCTTCAGGCGGCTGTCAATATGAAGGAAGCCAAGCCGGGACTTTACCAGATCCTGCGCTTTGTCTGCGTGTTGCTGAGCGTCGGAGC
This sequence comes from Alphaproteobacteria bacterium, assembly GCA_965199265.1. Taxonomy (GTDB): domain Bacteria; phylum Pseudomonadota; class Alphaproteobacteria; order CALMVH01; family CALMVH01; genus CBDAQV01. The sequence goes on from CBDAQV010000004.1 coordinate 199,503, forward strand.
CGTTGCTTACGCCTCGTCCATCCCGGCCTCGGTCTTTGGCCCGCCCGGCATGGACAACCTGATCGAGCGCGCCTTGATTCCGACCGGCTTCGTGGTGCTCGGCGCGATTTCGCTGTTGATGGGGCTGATCACCGTCGCCCTTGCTCCCATCCAACTGGGCGAATGGCGTAGCCCCTCCGTGCTCGGCGTCCTATGCGCCGGCGCGTTCCTGGTCGCTTACGACCTTGTCCTCTACGGGAAGGTCAGGCTGGACGAGACGATGTCCAACGGGATGCGGATCGCAGTTTTCGCCGCGCTTTCGTTCTTCACCCTCGCCCTGTTCCGCCGGGCTCAGTTCGGCAACATGCAGAACGCCCGTACCGCTCAGGCGCGGCGCAGCCAGGCAAGCGAATGGAGCGAGAAGCAGGCCTCGCACCAGGCGATCAGCCAGGCGCACCTGATGCAGGTTCTCAAGCGCGAGAAGGAGCTCGAAGCCGAGCTGCGCAAGCGCGAGGTCGAGCAGATGGAAGCCCTGAAGGCCGCCAAGGAAGCGGCGGACGAGATGGCGCGCAACAAGGCGCAGTTCCTCGCGTTCATGAGCCACGAGATCCGCACGCCGCTGAACGGCATCATGGGCATGGTGCACCTGCTGATGAACACCGAGCTGTCGGAGCAGCAGCGCGACTACATTCAGACACTTAACTATTCGGGCGACGCCCTTCTGGCTCTGGTCAACGACACGCTCGACATCTCCAAGATCGAAGCGGGCCAGCTTGTCCTCGAAAGCATCGATTTCGACCTGCAGAGGCTGGTCAGTTCGATCATCATGCTGATGAGCGCGCGGGCGAGCGAGAAAGGCCTGCTGATCCGCAGCGATGTCGGCCAGTACGTGCCGCGCTTCATCAAGGGCGACCCGACCCGGCTGCGCCAGATCCTGCTGAACCTCATCAACAACGCGATCAAGTTCACGGAGGAAGGCGGCGTCACCGTCAAGGTGCGCGTGCTGGATGGCGCCGCGGCTGAAGGCGTCCGCCTTCGCGTCGACGTTCAGGACACAGGCCCCGGCATCTCAGAGGAAGGCCGTCAGCGCCTGTTCAAGGAATATAGCCAAGTGGACTCGTCTGTCACGCGGCTGCACGGCGGCACCGGCCTCGGCCTCTCGATCTGCAAGCAGCTGGTGCAGGCGATGAACGGCGAAATCGGCGTCGACAGCGTCGTCGGCCAGGGCAGCAGCTTCTGGTTCGTGGTCGATTTCCTGGAAACGACCGAGGACACGCTGAACGAGATGCCCGGACGGACACCTGGAACACCGGTCCTGTCCGCCATGGTGATCGAGGACAATGACATTCACCAGAAGGTGATCGGCGGCTATCTGCGCCTCGACGGGCACAAGGTGACGCTCGTCGGCAGCGCCGAGGAAGCGTTGGAGAAGCTTGCACAGCAGGATTTCGACGTGCTTCTGATGGACGTCAACCTGCCGGGCATCGACGGCAACGAGGCGACGCGGCGGATTCGCGCGCTGGCGAACCCGGTGAAGCGGACCGTGCCGATCATCGCGATCACCGGCAACACGTCGCCCCCCGACATCGACGAGTGCCGCCAGGCCGGAATGGACGATTTCGTGGGCAAGCCGGTCGACCCCGACGCGTTGCGCGCCACTGTGCTGGCGACCCACAAGACATGGCTGACGCGGCGTTCCATGGCAAACGCGTCGCCCGCAAACATGCCGCCCGGCACCGCGCCCGACCAGCGGCTGAAGGTGCTCGTGGTCGACGACAACCCGATCAACCAGAAGGTGATCGCGGGTTTCCTGCAGGCGGCCGGCCACGAGATCGCCTTTGCCGGCACTGGCGAGAAGGGCGTGTCAATGGCAAGCACCAATTCGTATGACATCATTTTCATGGACGTCACCCTGCCCGGGATCAACGGGCTGGAAGCCACGCGCCGCATTCGCGCCTTCGGGGATCCTCTGGCCAGCAGCGTGCCCGTCATCGCGATCACCGGCAATACGGCTCAGGCCGATCGTCAGGCTTGCCTGGACGCCGGCATGAACGATTTTCTGGGCAAACCGGTCGATCCCGGCACGCTGGAAGCAGTGATCGATCGCGTGCGCCACGTCTCTTACGATAGCCTCGACGACTACCTTCCGCCCGAGCCGACCGAAGACGAGATGCTCGACGACGCGGTGCTGGGTCGCCTGACCAAGGCGTTCAATCTAACCGCCCTTTCCAGCCTGTTGGACGAGATGATGAGCGAAAGCAGGCCCATCATCGCAGGCATGTACGAATCGCTGGTCTACGAGAATTTTCCTGCCCTAAGGGCGCAGGCGCATACTCTTAAAGGCATGGCCATGACCCTCGGCGTGGTCGCGGTAGGCGAATTGTCCGCCGACATCGAAAGCTCGATCCAGCGCGGCGCCAGCAAGTCCACGCTCCTGGAGATGGTCGAAAAGCTGGAGCACGTTTTCCAGCTATCCTGTGCCGCGATCGAGCGCTGGCGCGAACAACATGCGCCGCAACCATCCCGAGCAATATAGGCGGCAGGCGAAAATCGCGTCATTTCTTAACACGTACTCGTGTAGAAGTAGCAATGCAGTCCGCATACACCTGTATTGCAGTGTTCGCCGCGGTATTTCTGGCCGCGGCTTCACCGGCACAGGCGCAGCCTGCAGGTGATCCAACGCTTGGACTGTCCGCGCTTTTCCCTTCGAATGCGGCTCTGACCGGAAAACCTTTGATTAACCTGGCGGCGGTGAAGACCCGGTCGGGAGTGATCTATGTTGCCGACCTGTATGGTGATGGCCTGATCCGTTTTCAAATTGCCAGAAAGGTGGCCGGCCCGCTGTTGGCGGGAGCGGCGGCGATGCAGGCCGAACTGGATATAGACACGGTCAGCGAAATCGTCGGGAACGCCGCGCTGGGCTCCCTGTCGCCTGCGGTATCACTGCGCCAGGATAAGACAGGCATCGTGCTTGAAGCTGCCGAAACGACAGGCGAGGCGCAAGCGGAAGAGCATGCGGCCAGCCTTGATGACCTTGGCGGGCCCAAGCGGCAATGGAAGGATCCAAGCCGGGTACCAACCAAGAAATCGCGCGCGAAACAGCAAGCCACCGTGCAAACCTTCATCAAGGCGCAGGCACAAACGCTGAAATTTTTGATGCCGCACGACTCTGCCGATCAAAAGTCAGCAGGGCCCAAACCTGCGCAGCAGCAAGCAACCGGTGAAGGGTATTTCGATCATCAAGGCAACCGCCGGCCAACTGGATCCAGTGCAGGCTGGCATCGGCAGTAACCAAGGTCAGAGCATTTCAGAGTACCCTGACCGCCGTGTCGTCGAGAGGAGCGTAGCGACGAAGCAACCAAGAACCGTGCTCGGCCAAGCGGCTGGATTTCTTCGCTAGTTCGCAATGACGAGAAGCTCATTCATCGTGCAGTGAAGGCGTTCGAGCCAAGAGGCGCATCTGGACACTTGCGTCAGCTCGTACGCTAGCTTCGACAACCAGCATTTCATGAACGAGGGGCCTCAAGCGTGCGGCACTCAAGCGCAAGCGTTACCGGCTTGCCGTTCCCAGGCTGGCGCCATGAGGGACCTGCCGCGAAGAAGGGGAGGCCGCGCGCGTTTCACCCTGACCGAACTGCGAGATTTCCGTCGCGCGGGCTTTCGAGCGATGGGCTGGCTGGCTGGCCGGCGATACAGGAACCATGCTGGCTTCCTGTTTCTCCTGAGCCAGTTGTAGACTGCGTCCGACATTGATCAGGCCATCGTTGCCGTCAGTCGGGCGCATGCTGAGCAGGGCGGAACCCTGCGTCGTAACGCCCTTGTTGCCGATAGATGACGTCGCGTCCTCGGTCGCTTTCTCGGGTACGACGACGGCGTCGATGACCTTTTGCGAAGTCGACGCCTTTGGAAGCATGCCAAAAGGCGACTCACCACCCAGTTGAAGCATGCGGGCTGCCGGCGAGTTCGGCTTGATCTCATTTTCCTTCGGCACAGCCGACGCGCGCGGCGCCGACAGTCCGCTATTCTGATAGGCGGGAACGACCGGTGCGTTGCGCTCGGCCGGTCCCAGGGTCGAACTGCCCGGAATTACATCGGAGAACGCGAATCCTGCCGCGCTGGTCGACGGGGTTTCGATCTTAGCCACGGGAGGGATCGACGGCTGTTGCCCGAAAAGCTTCGACGCGGAAATCTGTGCCGGTGCGGCCTGTGCGGCGGCCAAGGGCTTTGCGACAAGGTCGGCGACCGGCGCCTGCGGCAGAGCGGCCGCCGTGACGGGAGCTTGCGCCTGCTGTCCAAGGGGAGTCGGCGTGCCCGCCTGAAGCGATGCGGCAGCGGGTACCGTCGCCACGCCGCGGCCGCTGGTGCCTGCCGCGGAGACAGGTTGCGGCGTCCGGGCCTGAGCAGGGGTAGCCACCCGCGCCGTCGCTTCACTGCCGGCAAGGATATCGGCGGCGGTTGGCGCCTTCGCCGGCGCGGCAACCTGCGCTGCGGGCGCTGTGTCCGCGGGCGCGGCAACAGGGGCCACCATCGGAGCGGCCTGCAACTGCTCTGCCAGCTTGTCGACTTTTCCCATCGACGCGGACGGGCGCGGATTGGGGGCGGAGCTGTTGATGTCGAACCGTGGCGTCTGGCTTACAGAGGCAACCGATGCAGGCGGCAATCCCGCCGGCGCAGGGGATTGCTGCGGCTGAGCCCGCGTATTTTCCTGCTGCGCCTGCTTCATCAGCTCGGAATACTTCGCGCTGGCGACTCCTGACCTTTTCAGGTCGAGGTTCGGGTACTGACTGTTGATTTCAATGATCTTACGGCCGGACGTGTAGTGCGCTACCTGATCTTCGACTTGGCGCGACTTCGCAGCATTTTCCGTATTGTCTGCCTTGATCTGGTCCTTTTCCAGAACGGCGGCTTTACGCCCGGCGTTCGTCTGGGTGCTGACAGTCGGATCGATCTGCGAGCCTGGGTCGGCGGTCGCGATCTTGAAACGCTGATTTTCATATTGCTTGCCGAGACGCCCTACTTCACCATCCCGGTCCGACTTTGCGCCGAAAGCCTTGTCCAGAACCTGCTCGACATTGCGGTTCTCCTGCCAGCGCGGGATTTCGGCCTTCGGCGGATCGCCTGCCTTTACGGAAAGATTGCCGACAAGGACCGCATCCGGCGCCGTCGTAGCCATCAACGGAGTCACCGCGAGCACGGGCGCGGGAGCATCGGGCAGGGGAGCAGGCGAAGTCGGGCTGATTGAATCCATGGTTCTAAGTCTATCGCAAATGTTAAAAACCGCAATTGAAATCGCGCGGTTCGCGTGAAAATAAGGTGATTTCATGACCGGCGCACACTCCGTTCGCATTGCTGCGTGTAAGGAACAGTCGCCATGTCGCCGGATATATTTCGAGAGGAAACCATGAAGAACCAAGCTGTTGCGCGCACCCTGCGCCTTGCCCTGAAGGTCGGACTTTTCTCGGCTGCCGCGGCCGGGCTTTCCGCCTGCTACGTGCCACCGCCTCCACCGCCCCCGCCCGTTGCGTACGCCCCCGCGCCGGCGTACTACGCGCCCGGCTACTACGCTGCGCCGGCCTATCCCGCGTACGGGTACTACGCCGGCCCGTCCGTCAACCTCGATCTGGGCTTCCGCGGCGGCCGCCGCTGGTAGGAATCGCCGGCGCGCTACCTGTGGCTTTGCACGGGGCGCGCGCCGACCGCCGCGGCCTCGCTCTCGCAGACATAGGCCGCGTCGGCGCCCTTGCCGTAGTGCGGCGATCCTTTGTAAAAGTACAGCTTGTGCGGAAAGTCGAGCCATACCACGCCGCCGCCGGCGCAATAAGCCGCCGCATCTTTCTCGTTCGCAAACCGGGCGGCAGTCTGCGCGTCGGCTACGCGGGCACTCAGCAACAAGGCCAGAACGGCCAGGTCAAGGCGTAACGACATCGGTTTCTCCTTCCAGAAATTCAGGCGCAGAGTACTCGTCCGGCAGGGGAGTTTCCAGCTGTTACGGATGTATGACGCTCGGCATGCGATGGCATGAAACGGCTCGCATGACCATTTTTAAGGTTCCGTTCGCTCAAAGGTTTCGGCTATGATGTTCTTGTTATGTTCGCACAAGGAGAACGCGTATGGCGAAGCTGAAGAAGGGTGGACCGAAGCGGCGGGCAGGCGAGCGCGACGTGCGCGGCCGCCTTGTTCCCGCCCTCGACAAGGGAACTCCCGAACTGCTGGCGAGGAAGATCGCGATGACCGGCTCGGCGCGCGAGGAAATGTCGAGCCTTGGCGTGCTGCACGGCCGCGCGATCATCGATGACGAGCAGCACGAGGCCGGGATCGAGTTCGAGCGCTGCTACCGCGCTTACATCGGTCGTCCCGACCCGATCGGCAGCTCGCTGGAGCGCCGCGACAGGACGGTGTCGCAAGGCGACGACGGGCTGTCGCGGCGTACCAAGGTACGGTACTGGAACTGCCTTGCGGCACTGGGTGAGATCGGGCCGCATGTTTTCAACCTCGTGCGCGACGTATGCCTGTACGAGCGTTCCGGAGGCCTAATGGGAGTGGTGATCGCCGCAGATGTCCGACGGGTCGACGGCATGCTGATCGCGCGCCGGGCCGACAGCGTGCCGCCCGACGTGCGGCAGCGTATCGGCTCGCTGTGCCGTGGCCTGGACACGCTGATGCATGTGCCGCGCGCCGATTACAGCCAGGAGGCCGAGGCACTGATCGCGCGCCTCAAGGCCCGCACAGACGCCGGCTCCGGCTGAAAGGGACGGCAGGCTTGTTCCCCTCGGTCGAAGCCGGTAAGCCGTGCCCGATGTTGAGCTCCTGCTTCCAGTCCATCCTTGTCGCACTGGCGATGGGCCTGCTCCTGGCCAGCGCGCCCGCGCAGGCAAGGGGCAGGCACACGCCGCAGCCCGCGGTCTTCGCGCCGCTGCTTTTCGACGGCGGTGCGCTTGGCTCGGTTGCCGTATCGTTGCCGCAAGCAGGCAAGGCTAACGAGTTGGTGATCCTGTTCGTCGACGCTCCGGAAAACCCGTCGGCGAGGCAGGCGGTCGCGCAGCTGACGGCGCTCGGATCGGCTGTTGCAACCATCGATACGCACGCCTACATGGCCGCCCTCATCCGGCGCGCCACGATCAGCACCGATTGCCTTTGGCTGTCGAGCGACGTCGAGGAACTGAACCTGCAGGTGCAGCGCAAGCTGGGCTTTCCGCAATTCCGCTTGCCGATCCTTGCCTCTAGCGGGCAGGGCGGGGTACTGGTCTACGCGCTGCTGGCCGAAGCACCCAGCTACTCGTATGCAGGAGGTGTGAGCCTGGATTTCGCGCCAAGGGCAAGTCCGCTCAATTTCTGCGACGTCGGGCCTTCGAGCGATGAAAACGACTGGCTGCCGAAAGCAGAGCTGAACCTGCCATGGCAGGTCGAACCGGGCACCGTCCGGCATGACGAGATTGCCGACTGGATAAACGACCTAGACAAGGCCGAATTGCTGCAACCGGTGCCGGGGCTCTCGGGCCCGCAGCATGTCGCGGCTTTGGTCAGGCCCATGATAAACGCCGCGATCACCCAGGATGCCAGTAACTTGGAAGACCTGCCACTGATCGAAATGCCGTCAACGCATTCGGCTCGCTACCTTGCGATCGTTTACTCTGGCGACGGGGGCTGGCGCGACCTCGACCGCACGCTGGGCGGGATCCTGCAACAGGACGGCGTACCCGTTGTAGGCGTCGATTCGCTGCTGTATTTCTGGCAGCCAAAGCGCCCGGAGATCGTCGCCCATGACCTTGATCGCGTCGCCCAGCATTACCGGCGGGCATGGCACATCGACAACGTGATCCTGGTCGGGTTCTCGTTCGGCGCCGACATCCTGCCGTTTGCCTACAACCTGATGTCGCCGGAGGAGAAAATGTCCGTGAAGGAGATTTCCCTTCTGGCGCTGTCACGCAACACCAGATTCGAGATTTCCGTGTCCGGGTTCATTTCGGACGCGGCAACCTCGCAAACAAGGCTCGTCGCTCCCGAGCTGGGCAGGATCGCTCCATCGCTGGTGCAATGCTTCTACGGCGAGGAAGAGGCAGCGGATTCAGCGTGCACGACGCCGCAAGCCGCCGGGACCGAGCTGATCGAGACCTCGGGCGGGCACCATTTCGACGAGGACTACGACGATCTGGCCAGGCGCATCATGGACGGCGCAGCCAGGCGCACCAGGTAACGGCCTCCTGCTTCAAAGCCCGAAACCGGAAGGGCTCCTGCGCCGGCCCGCCCTACAGCCCCGACGTCTGGCTTGCGGTGATGCCGCTAGCGAAAAGGGAACGCGCCAGCGCCTCGCGGAACGGGACGTGACGGCCGAGCCCCAGCGCTTCCGCCGCGGAGCAATCCAGCCTGCAATCGCGCGGGCGCGGAGTTCCGCCGGCGGGCATGGGATCGGGGCTCAGATGGGCGGTTGAAAGCCCGAGCGCCTGGCCGAGGGCAAGCGCCTGCGCGTACTTGGTCAGGCGCTCGCGGCCGCACCAATGCCAGATTCCGGCGATGGAAGTTCCGGAAAGGTGCCGCTCCGCCAGGTTGCGGCACAGCGCGGCCACCTCGCCGGTCGAGGTTGGATAGCGCCTGCCCCAGTCGTCGATCGCCTTGGGCGCCGGGCCGCGCACGTCGCGCAGCAGGGTGGTCACTGCGCTTTCCTCCGGCGTTTCGACCTGGCCGAACAGGACGCCGACCCGCAACACCGACGCCTCCGGCGTAGCTGCGAACAAGGCTTGTTCGCCGTCCAGCTTGGTCTGTCCGTAGAAGTTCAGCGGGTTGGTCGCATCCTGCGGCGCATAAGGCGGACGCGTCCCGTCGAAAACATAGTCGGTCGAGATGTAGAGAACATGCGCTCCCGTGTCCCGCGCCAGCCGTCCCAGCGTCGCGGTCACGCCTACGTTGAGCGCGCGCGTGCGCTCCGGCTCGCGCTCGCCGATGTCGGGCCGGCGTTCGGCGGCAGCGTGGATCACCAACCTGGGCTGGTGCCTAGCAAGAAATGTTGCCAGCGACGCCTCGTTCAGCAGGTCCAGCCGCTCGACATTCGGGCCGGTGCGCGTCAGGCCGGTGCCCACGACCGAGCGGCCGGCGAACTCGCGCAGCAGAGCGCGCCCGAGCATTCCCGTCGCGCCGGTGATCACGAAATCCGTCATTTTTCAGATCCTGCGTTCAGGCCCTTGTCTCCCGGCTCGATGGACGGTTCGCGCCCACGAAGTTTCGTCGACCGCGTTATACGTTCCTTAAAGAAAAAACCGGCATCTAGGGAACGCGAAAACGACTATCCCGGATGACAGAATGTTCCGTTCGCTCGTATTCACCGCGCTGGCTTCACCCGATGCGCTCACCGCCGCCAACGACGAGCTGGCCGGCCCCGCCGACCGCGCCATGATCATGATGACGGTGCGCCGCATGCTCGACGCCCTGCGTCAGGGCGACGCCGGGGCCGCCTTCGAACTGCTCAGCGACGAGTTTCGGGGCGAGATGGCCACCCCCAAGCGTTTCCTGAGCTCCATGCGCCGCTCGTGCAAGCCGCTGTGCCAGTCGCGCTTCATCGATTTCGAGTCCCTCAACGCAGTCAACGGCCTGCTCGTGCAGGAGATCAACCTTGTCGGCATCGACGGCGGCCTGTGCACCGCGTATTTCCTGATGGAACGCGATTCCAAGACCGGCTGGCAGGTCGGCAGCTGCATCGTCGACACCCTTCCCGCCGTCCTGCACGCGTAGCCGACTTCCCGCTTGCGCGAGCGGTGGCGATCAATCAATAAGACCGCATGTCGACCAACGAAGCTTTCGTACGCCGTGTTTCAATTTCCTGGGAAGAACTCGACCGTCAATCGCGGCTGATGGCCGCGGCTGTACGGGGCCTCAAGCCCTGGAAAGGCGTCATCGCGGTCGCTCGCGGCGGCTTGGTCCCGGCGGCTACCGTCGCTTACGAGCTCGACATTCACCTTGTAGAGACAATCTGCATTTCGACGTATGACGACCAGGTCCAGCGCGAGGCGGACGTGCTGAAAACCTTGGCCGGCGACGGCGAGAACATGCTGGTGGTCGAGGATATCGTCGATACCGGCGTGACCGGCCAGATCATTCGCGAAATGCTGCCGAACTGTCATTTCGCCGCGATCTTCGCCAAGCCGCAGGGCAAGAAGCACGTCGATACCGCGATGATCGAGGTCGCGCAGGATACGTGGATCGACTTCCCGTGGGACATGCCGATCGACCTTGCCGAGAAGATGCACGGCTAGCGCGTCATTTTCCAAAGCCAAACCTCCGTCATCTTCTGACTTTACGGAGAATGACGATGGTTTGGCTCCGATGAATCAAACCGTTCTAGCGCCGCTGCCGGAAGAACCGCCGCAACATTTCTCCCGCGCGTTCCTCCTCGAAGCCGCCGTAGGTTTCCGGGCGGTGCAGGCAGGTCGGCTGGGTGAAGAAGCGCGGCCCGTGATCGACCGCGCCGCCTTTCGGGTCCCAGGCGCAGAAATAGAGCCGCCTAATCCTGGCCAAGGAAATCGCCGCGGCGCAAAGCGCGCAAGGCTCGAGCGTGACGTAGAGGTCGCAATCCGGCAGTCGCGGCTCGCCGCGCGCGGCGCAGGCGGCGCGGATAGCCAAGGTCTCGGCATGCGCGGTCGGATCGGCCAGCTCGCGGGTGCAATTCCCGGCGACGGCCAGGATGTCGCCCGAAGCCGTCGCCAGCACCGCGCCCACCGGCACTTCGCCGCGCGAAGCCGCGTTCTCAGCCTCGGCGAAGGCTCTCGCGAAGAACGACTGGATTTGCGGCTGGCGTACCATGGTCTCCGCCACTAGAACCACGCTATGGATCAAATGGGAAGCACGCCCGGACCCGACGACGGCGGGGAGGAGGAGAGTAACGACGGCAAGGGCGGCGAACGCATCGCCAAGCGGCTGTCGCGCGCCGGGGTGTGTTCTCGCCGCGACGCTGAGAAGCTGATCGCCGAAGGGCGGGTGACCCTCAACGGGACCAAGCTGACGACCCCCGCGACGCTGGTAACCGATTCGGACTTGATCGTGGTCGACGGCAAGGCGGTCGCCCAGCCGGAAGCCGCGCGGCTGTTCCGCTACCACAAGCCGCGCGGCCTGGTCACGACTCACCGGGACGAGCGCGGGCGGCAAACGATCTTCGACGAGCTTCCAGCGGGATTGCCACGCCTCATCACCGTCGGACGCCTGGATTTGACCTCTGAAGGATTGCTGCTGCTGACCAACGACGGCGGCATGGCGCGTCACCTCGAACTGCCCGCGACGGGCTGGGTCAGGCGCTACCGAGTGCGCGCCTTCGGCAGGGTGGACGAAGCCGCCCTCGACCGGCTGAAGAAAGGCATCACGATCGAGGGCATACGCTACGGCCGGATCGAGGCGGAGGTCGAGCGCGCGCAGGGCGGCAACACCTGGCTGACGGTCGGTCTGCAGGAAGGCCGCAACCGTGAAATCCGCCGCGTGTTCGAGCACATGGGCCTGTCGGTCAACCGCCTGATCCGCGTCGCCTATGGCCCTTTCCAGCTTGGCAAGCTGCCCGAAGGCGCTGTGGAGGAAGTGCCCAAGCGGGTCGTACGCGAGCAGATCGGCGACATCGCGGCAAAATGAAGCGGCGGGCCGACGAGGTGCTGGTCGCGCTCGGCCTTGCGGAAACCATTGCCGCCGCTCGCGCGCTGATCATGGCGGGCGTCGTCACCGCCAACACTGCCCGCGTCGACAAGCCGGGCGCATCGCTGGCCGCCGACGCCGAGATCAAGGTGAAGGGAAAGGGGCATCCCTGGGTCGGGCGCGGCGGGGTAAAGCTCGATCACGGCCTGACGCATTTCGCCATCGACGTGGCCGGCCTTACGGCGCTCGACGTCGGCGCGTCAACCGGCGGCTTCATCGATGTGCTGCTGGCGCGCGGCGCGCGGCACGTTTACGCCGTTGATGTCGGTACCAACCAGCTGGCATGGAAGCTGCGCCAGGACAGCCGGGTCACGGTGCTCGAGCAGACGGACGCGCGGGATTTGTCAACGGCGATGATCCTTGCGCCGCCCCAGATCGTCACTTGCGACGCCAGCTTCATCCGTCTCTCGGATGTTCTGCCCGCCGCGCTCGAACTGGCGATTTCCGGCGCTCGCCTGATGGCTCTGGTCAAGCCTCAATTTGAAATCGCCCCGCATTTAGTAAGCAAAGGCGGCATCGTCACCGATCCCTTGCCGCGCGAGCAAGCGACAGCCGCCGCTGCGTCGTGGCTGGAGGGAATTGGCTGGAACGTGCTCGGCGTCACGCCAAGCCCGATCAAAGGCGCGGATGGGAACGTCGAATTCCTGATCGCGGCGCGCAAGGTGTCCGCTAAAGCATAATTGCCTGCGACCAGACGGCGTCACCTTTCCCTAATGGGAGAGGGCATTTCCAGCAAGCGGCCTAGAGGGTGAACCCCTCGATCTGCCGGATGTCTTCGGGATCCAGATGCAGGTCGCCAGCGCCCAGCATGCCGTCCACCTGATCGGGGCTGCGAAATCCGACGATGGCCGCCGTCACCGCGGGATGCTTGAGTGTCCAGGCAATGGCGACCTCGCCGGCGCTGCGCCCATGCTCCGCGCCGATCTCCTTCAACATGTCGGCAAGGGCGAGATTTTTCGACAGCGCCGGCTCATTGAATTTGGGACTCTTCTTGCGCCAGTCGTCGTCGGCCAACCTTTCGATCCGTTCCTTCGTCATCTTGCCCGAGAGCAGGCCCGAGGCCATCGGCGAGTAGACGATCACCCCGATGTTCTTCTGCTGCGCATAGGGCAGGATTTCCGATTCCACGCCGCGGGCCAGCAGCGAGTAAGGTGGCTGCAGCGAGGTGACCGGCGCGATCGCCTCGGCGCGGCTCATCTGCTCCTTGCTGAAGTTCGAGACGCCGATCCAGCGCAGCTTGCCTTGCTGTTTCAGCTCGGCGAGGGTGCGCCAACCTTCCTCGATGTCCTCGTTCGGGTCCGGCCAGTGGACCTGGTAGAGGTCGATCACATCGACGTTCAGCCGTTTCAGGCTGGCTTCGACTTCCCTGCGCAGCGAGTCGGCTTTCAGGCTGCGGCCGATCGCGCCCTTGTCGTTCCACACCATCGAGCATTTCGTGAAGACGTAAGGTTTGTTCGCGCGGCGCTCGATCGCCTTTGCCACGATCTCCTCGGAATGGCCGAGGCCGTAGATTGCGGCCGTGTCGATCCAGTTGAAACCCCTGTCAAGCCCGGCATGGATCGCGGCTATGGAGTCCTTGTCGTCCTGCGGTCCCCAGCCGTACTGCCACCCGCCCCCGCCGATCGCCCAGGCCCCGAACCCGATGCGCGTGATGTCGAGGTCGCTGTTGCCGAGCCGCCGCTTTTCCATATCGTGACTCCGATGTGCTATGGCAGGGAACGCCCTCGCAAGCTTGCCGTTCCCGCATGCCAACAAACAAGACTATGGCTCGGGGGAACGCAGGCCCTGACCTCGTTCCGGCAAAAGCCGATGCCGGCTGCGCGCACAGGCGACACCAGGCTTATTATTGATTTTCCATTACGGTATGAAAGCTTCGCCTGCATACAGGGGCGTTTGCACGGAAGCGAGGCGTAAATTGTAATCAGCGATAGTGGCGTCGCAACTTAGAGACGTCGTTTCCTCCAGAACACATTCGTGTTCGGAAAGTTCGCCGCTCTCGCATTCAGGAGGCGGCGGATGGCTAGAAGGCGTGGATTGCTGGGCAGCACGGCACTTTCCCGTATCGGAGCGATGGTGGCGACGTTGTCGCTGCTTGCCAATACCGCCGAGGCCCTGCCGCAAAACGGCACCGTTGCCGGCGGGCAGGCGACCATCGTCCAGACCTCGCCAACGCAATTGACGATTAACCAGGGCAGCAACCGCGCCGTGATCGACTGGAAATCCTTCTCCATCGGCACGGGTGAAAGCACCGTCTTCAACCAGCCGGGCAGTAATTCGGTTGCGGTCAACCGCGTCACCGGGGCCGATCCCTCGCAAATCCTCGGCCACCTGACGGCGAACGGGCAGGTCGTGATCGTCAATCCGAACGGCATCCTGTTCGACAAGACGGCGCAGGTGAACGTCGGCGGCCTTGTCGCCAGCACCAGCGGCATCTCGACCGTCAACGCGATGAGCGGCCACATGGTTTTCGACCAGTCCTCGAACTCGTCCCATGCGACGGTCGTCAACCGCGGCACCATCACCGCCGCGCAAGGCGGCTTGGTCGCGCTGGTCGCGCCGGGCGTCGCGAACAGCGGCACCATCACCGCAAACCTAGGCAAGGTTTCGCTGGCGTCTGGCGACAAATGGACGCTCGACCTGTACGGCGACCATCTCGTCAACTTCGCGGTCAACGACCAGGTCGCGAGTGAGGTCACGGGCCCGGACGGCACCGGCGTCGGGGTCAGCCACACCGGCAGCGTCTTCGCTTCCGGCGGCACGGTCGAGCTGTCGGCCAACGTCGCCAAAGGCATCGTCTCGAACGCCATCAACATGAACGGCGTGATCGAGGCCAGCAGCGTCACGAGCCAGGGCGGAACCATCATCCTGTCCGGCGGCGACAGCGGCGTCGCCATCGGCGGCACGGCCAGCGCCAACGGAACGAGCGGCGGCACGATCGCGGTCAGCGGCGATACCGTCACCCACCAGGGCGCGCTGCACGCGAACGGAACCGCGGGCGCGGGCGGCACGGTCACCGTGACTGCGGCAAACGGATATCTGGATACCGAGAACGCGGTGACTTCCGCGACCGGAACCGGCAATGGCGGCACGATCGCCATCAGCGGCGGCACCAGCCTCTACAGCGCCGGGCACCATAGCGCCGCCTCGACGCATGCGGCCGGCGGCAGCGTGACGATGACGGCGCAAGCGGTCAACCTGATCGGCGCGAACATCAATGCCTCCGGTTTCGCGCAGGGCGGCAGCATCAGCGTCGGCGGCGGATTACATGGCGGCGGAGCCGTTGCGCATGCGGTGACGACGTATGTCGGCTCGGGCGCCGTGCTGAACGCCAGCGCGACCGGAACCGGCAACGGCGGCGTCATCGCCATCTGGTCCAGCCAGGATACCGCATTCGCCGGCTACGCCTCGGCGCGCGGCGGCTTCAGCTTCGGCAATGGCGGCATCATCGAGGTATCGAGCGCCGGAACCGATACGGTCGGCGGCAATGCCGACGCGGGCGCGACCAACGGCGTTGCAGGGCAATTCCTGCTCGATCCCAAGGCCATCGTCGTCGATGCATCGTCCGGGCAGTTCCCGCAGTTCGATTTCGTCGATCCCAACGCCTCGGCCGGCAGCACGTTCGGCAGCATCTCGGTCGCGCTCGCCAGCGGCAACGTCGTCATCACTGATCCGACGGCCACAATCGGCCTTGGTCCGCTCGGTGCGGGAGCGGCCTATCTGTTCAACGGCATGACCGGGCAGTTGATCTCGGTCCTTGACGGCTCGCATCTCGGCGATCACGTCGGCGCGAACGTCACGACACTTGTCAACGGCAACTACGTCGTGTCCGAATCCACCTGGAACGGCGGCAGGGGCGCGGCGACGTTCGCCAGCGGGACCCTGGGCGTCGGCGGCACCGTGTCGGCCGCGAACTCGCTGGTCGGCAGCAGCATCGGCGATCAGGTCGGCCTGCATGTCACGGCGCTGGCGAACGGCAGCTACGTGGTCGGCAGTCCGGAGTGGGACGGCACGATAGGCGCGGCGACGCTCGGCAGCGGCGCGACCGGCATCTCCGGCGCGGTCACGTCGGTCAACTCGCTGGTCGGCGCCGCGGCAGGCGATCAGGTGGGCCTGCACGTCACGGCGCTGGCAAACGGAAATTACGTCGTCGGCAGCCCCGACTGGCAGGGCAGCAAGGGCGCGGCGACCTGGGGCGACGGGACGCTGGGCGTCCAGGGAACCGTAACGGCCTCCAACTCGCTGACCGGCGGCAACGCCGGCGATCAGGTGGGCCTGCACGTCACGGCGCTGGCGAGCGGCGACTATGTGGTCGGCAGCCCGGACTGGAGCGACGGAAAAGGGGCGGCGACATGGGGCGACGGCACAGTCGGCATCCACGGCGCGGTGTCGGCCGCCAACTCGCTGGTCGGCAGCGCTGCAGGCGACGAGGTCGGGCTGGCTGTCACGGCGCTGACGAACGGCAATTATGTCGTCGGCAGCCCTGACTGGAGCGGCACTATCGGCGCGGCGACTTTCGGAAACGGGTCGGCGGGCGTGGACGGGACCGTATCGGCCGTCAACTCGCTGGTCGGCAGCACGCTGGGCGACCAAATCGGACTCAGCGTCACGGCGCTGGCGGACGGCAGTTACGTCGTCGGCAGCCCCGACTGGGACGGAACGCTCGGCGCGGCCACGTTCGGCGACGGCAGCGCCGGCATTCACGGCAGCATTTCTACCGCCAACTCGCTGGTCGGCGGTTCCCTGGGCGACAAGGTTGGGCTGAACGTCACGGCGCTGGCCGGCGGCGGCTACGTGGTCGGCAGCCCGGACTGGGACGGCGGCAAGGGCGCGGCGACGTTCGGCAGCGGGTCCGTGGGCGTAGCGGGCGCGGTCGGCGTCTCCAACTCGCTGCTCGGCAACATGACAGGCGACCAGGTCGGGCTAAGCGTGACCGCGCTGAGCAACGGTAACTACGTCGTCGCCAGCCCCGATTGGCATGGCGGCATCGGCGCGGTCACCTGGGCCGCTGCCGACGGCTTGTCTGGTAAGGTCACAGCCTTGAACTCCTTGACGGGCAGCGTCGTCGGCGATCAGGTCGGCACGTCGGTGACGGCGCTGGCCGATGGCGACTACGTGGTCGGCAGCCCGAACTGGAGCCTCGGCAAGGGCGCGGCCACCTGGCTGGACGGCACGGCCTCGTTCAGCGGCACGGTCGGGATAACCAACTCGCTGGTCGGCTCGGCAACAGGCGATCTGGTCGGCTCGGCCGTGACGGCGGTGGGGACGGCGGGCTACGTCGTGTCCAGCGCCTCGTTCGGCGCGGATCTGGGCGCGGCCACGTACGGTGCCGGAGGCGTCGCGCTGACCGGGACGGTGAACGCGCAGAACAGCATCCTCGGCAGGGGCGTGCTCGGAACCTTGTCGCTGGGCGTCGCTGCGAACACCGCCGGCAACGGGCTGCTGGTCAGCTTTTCGACGGCGGGAACCGGCCGGGTGAGCGAGGCTCTGCTCGGTACCGGCGGACTTGACTACGTGCAGAACCAGAACGGCACGGTGACCGTGACCCCCGGCTTCCTGACGCAGACGCTCGATAACGGCACGGCCGTGGTGCTTCAGGCGAACGACGACATCACGATCAACAGCCCTGTCGTCACCAGCGCCGGCGGCCACGGCGGCGACCTGACCCTGGAGGCGGGGCGCAGCGTCCTGCTGAATGCCGACATCAGCACCGATAACGGAAACCTGACGGTGATCGCCAACGACACGGCCGCCGATGGTGTCGTAGATGCCGAGCGCGACGCAGGAAACGCGGTGATCGCGATGGGTAGCGGCGCGACGGTGAACGCGGGCTCGGGAAGCGTCACGATCAACACCAAGACCGGCGCAGGCATTACGAATGCCGCGAGCGGCGGCATCACGCTGAACGGCATCACCGCCGGCACGATCGACGTCGTGGACGAGACGGGCAAGACGCTGACGCTCGACGGCCAGTTGCAGGCAAGCGGCGCTGGTGCGGACATCGTTCTTGCCTCGGGCATCCTCGACAACGCATTCGGCGGCGCGGCGCTGAATGTCGGTGCAGGGCATTTCGTGCTGTTCTCGAACGATCCGGGACAGAACACGCTGGACGGGATCGGCGGCTTCCTCAAGCATTACGGCGTCAGCTACGACAGCACCTCGCTCGGCATTTACAGCGGCGGCGGTGATTACTCGCTCTACGCGGTAACGCCGACCCTGACGATCACGGCAAGCAACCAGGCCGGCACCGTCGGCGGACAGACGCCAGCCTTCACCTTCAGCGACACCGGCCTGATCGACGGCGACACGATCGGCATGGCCCTCAACGCCGCGCCTGTCACCACCAGCAACGCGGGAAGCAGCTCCGTGGCCGGCACCTACACGATCAGCTTCAGCAACGCGCCGTACTCGGTGATCGGTTACAACCTGGTTCTACAAAACGGAACTTATACGATCGGGGCCTCGCTAGGCGGTTCGTCGGGTGGAAGCAGCGGCGGCGGCTCGTCGTCGGGTGGAAGCAGCGGCGGCGGTTCGTCGGGTGGAAGCAGCGGCGGCGGCTCGTCGTCGGGTGGAAGCAGCGGCGGCGGCTCGTCGTCGGGTGGAAGCAGCGGCGGCGGTTCGTCGGGTGGAAGCAGCGGCGGCGGCTCGTCGTCGGGTGGAAGCAGCGGCGGCGGTTCGTCGTCGGGTGGAAGCAGCGGCGGCGGCTCGTCATCGGGCGGAAGCAGCGGCGGCGGCTCGTCGTCGGGTGGAAGCAGCGGCGGCGGTTCGTCGTCGGGTGGAAGCAGCGGCGGCGGTTCGTCGTCGGGTGGAAGCAGCGGCGGCGGCTCGTCGTCGGGTGGAAGCAGCGGTGGCGGCTCGTCGTCGGGTGGAAGCAGCGGCGGCGGTTCGTCGTCGGGTGGAAGCAGCGGCGGCGGTTCGTCGTCGGGTGGATACAGCGACGGCGGCTTGCCATTGGGCGGCAGCGGCGGTGGTTCGGGCAGCAATCCGGTCACGGTCCAACCCGTTACCGGCGGAACGGGCGGGGGACAGCCTGTAACTGAAGTCGATCAGAACCAGGTCAGCACAATGGATCGGCAGGCCGGAGTGGGTTCGAACTACCTTTGGTACATGGATCCCGACGGCAGGCTGACAGTAACGCCGACTCCTACGGGATCGACTGTGGCCACCCTGACCAATAGCGCGGCGGCAACGGCCGAACTCCAGCTTGTTTCGCAGATGTCAGTCAATTTCGGGCAGCTGGCCTTCGCGGGCGAGGCTCAGGGGCAATCGCAGCCGGTCTGCCTCAAGACGACGGCGCCAGCCCCATCAGGGTCGAAACTGGCTACGGTCACTACCAGCGTGGTAGCGGACGACAATACCACCTGCGTGGCCCCCTTGATGTTCGACGGGTTCTGATGTCCCAAGGCCAACCTTGACCTGTTGTTCCGATCATTTCGGCTGCGCCTTGCAAGGTCTGATGCGGGGCGCAGCCTATTTCGCAGCTCTGGAATCGGTAGGCGGCGATGATGGCGCAAGCGCCTTCCATGCGGAAGTTCACCAGTTAGTGTCCGCGCAGTGACACGACCTGCTTTCCTTCCAGCCGAAAACCATAGCGTATGAAACCGGCGTGCGATCAGGCTTGCCTCCGCCCGCCGCAGGCTGGTCCTGTCGCCGTTTGCTGAACGCGTTTTTTAAAGACAGATACCCTGCCTTCGCATGGTACGACGAGTCATCATTCCAGACGCTGTGAGTCGCCCGACGGAACTGTCAACACGGTTATGACGAACAGGGCAATTGCTGCGCACGGGGTGCCCCGCACGGGGTGCCCCGCACGGAATGACGGAGAAAAGGTCTCTGAAATAGAAAGTCGTGGAATCCAGGGTGCTTTCGAGCGATGTCGGGGGGATTGACGAAGGTGGCGATTGCGCCGGACGTTTCCGCCACCCGTCCTGTCTGTCCGGCAAGGCGGGCCGACCATCGCTCGCGGTCGGAACGCATCAGCCCATGCGGCGCGCTCCTCCTGCGTATGATCGTTTGCCGCGGCCAGGTGACACTGGCGTGCAACACGCGAAGAACCCCGCCCAGGCCGCCGGGCGGGATGCGCCTGATTCGAAACGCAAGCGGCCGCTCAGTTGCCGTCCATCATGTTCGCGGACAGCTGCAGCATCGGCATGACGGTCTGGCCGAACAGGACGAAGCCGGACAGCGACATGGCGAAGGCCGACAGGACCTGCAGCGTCGGCGTGAAGGCGCCGATGCGCTGCTTGTAGAGCGAGTTGTACTGCGCCGCGATGTTGGCGAGGTTGGTCGCGATCTGGTCGCGGTCGGCGGCCAGCATCAGCGCCGCGCGGTCCGTCGGGTGCAGGATGGTCATGCCGGTCGCCCATTTCTGGCCGTTCTTGAGCGCCACCAGCGAGCGCTGGAAATCCTCCTTCAGGGCGCCGCGCCGGCACGCCTCGTTGGCCGTTTTGAGCGCTTCCTCCATGCGCACGCCGGACCGCACCATGAGCGAGAGCCGGTAGAGGTTGGTGTAGTTCTCCTGGGCCAGCACGATCTCGGAATAATAGGGGATCTTGGTGATGATGTTGTCGGCGGTGGTCGGGAAGAAACGGCGGCCGACCGTCGCCAGCCAGAAGAACACGGCGAAGGTGATCATCACCGTCGCCATGAACGCGCCGCCCGCGTAGGACAGGAAATCGACCAGGGAATTGTCGATCTTGTCCTTGTTCTCCTTCATCAGCCCCATGTCCATGACCTTGGGCCCGACGTAGAACGTGCTGGTGACCAGCACGCCGCCGGCGATGAAGAACGAGCCGAGCGCCGAGATGATGCCGTTCTTGCCGCCTTTCTTGACGTCGGCGATCTCCTTCTCGAACTCGGCGGCTTCCTGCAGCGCGCGCCAGGTCTGGCCTGTCTGCGCGCCGGCCTTTACGATCATCGAGATCGCGCCCGGAAAATTCTTCCTGTCCTCGACCAGCGCGGCGGGAAGGTCCATGCCCAGTTCGACCCGGTCCAGCATGAGCGCCGCGACGTTCGAGATCTTGCCCTTGAAGGAGTCGCGGATGAGGCGGAGCGCCTCGGCCGAGCCGACCTTGGAGGCCAGCATGGTCGAAAGCCGGATCAGGAAGATGTAGCGGTCCGACTGGCTGAGCCCGCGCGGGCTGAACGTCGCACGCTTCTTGGCAACCGCCAGCACCATGCCGTGACGCTTCGCCAGCTTCTTTGCAATCTCCGGCGTGGCCGCGCTTATGTCGATCGCTTTCACGGCCCCCTTGGAGCGAACCTGCACAACATACTGACCCATCTGGCCGATCCTTTTTGTCTGCATTGTCTTAGGCATTTGTCGAAAATCTTAAGGATTAACTTACCAATGCCTTGCATGATGCCCGACAAGGAATAGGCCATGAGTATCTAAGTTTTCCCTAAGGTTTTAGTACTTTAGGGGATACTTGGCGAGATCGCCGGCAGGATCGAGGGTAACCAAGGATGACGCACAGTATATGGCAATCTCGCCGGGCATTGCGCACCGGTTTTGCCTTGGGCACGGCGCTTGCCTTCGTGCCGCTCGGCGCTGCAATCGCGCAGCAGGCAGCCCCGATGGTGCCGGTGCCGACGGTCGCGGCGGCGCCGATCGTGCCCGGCACGCCGGCTCCGCAGGCACCGGCAATGCCGGGCGCACCGGCGCTAGCCGGAGCACAGGCCGTTGCCCAGCCGGGCAAGCCCGGTGGGATGCCCGCCGTCGCGGCGGCAGGCGCACCTGCAGTGAAATCGGCGTCTCCCGAAGAAGCCAACCCGTTCTCCAATGTAAAGACGACCGACGACAAGTCGGTGAAGCAGGAACTGCCGGTACTCGAACAGCGCCTGAAGTCGATGGAAGACAAGATGAGCGCCATCCAGCAGGTGCAGGCCGTCCTGCCCGCCGACGCGCTGAGCGCCCCAGGCGCGGGGCGCAGTCATGCTCCGGGTGCTCCCGGCGCCGACGAGGACTCGATGGCGCTGGAAACGGCCACCTTCGTCGCCTGCGTGAACGGCAAAGCGCTTTTCCGTGACACGGACCAGAAACCCTTTTTCGTGAATGCCAAGGATGCAAACCAAAATGAAGCGGTACGTCGTATCGGCGGTTGCAAGCATTAGCCTGTTGGCGAACTGCGCAGGCGACCTGCCCAAGCGCAGTTTCGTCAAGAGTGACGAAGCGATCAAGCAGCGCGAGGCAGAGTGGGACAACAAGCCCGCGATCACCACCGTGCGGCTGCCGGGAAGCTTTTTCCTGTCTCAGCCGTTGCATACGTCGGTGCCGGGGGACTTTGCCAAAAAGCGCCTCGACATCTCGATGCCGGGTGGCGCGGCGACGCTCGACGACCTGATCGTCATCCTCGAAAGCGAAGGCCTCTCGATCTCATACTCGTGGGAGTCGGCGAACAACACCGACGAGATCGGGTCCAAGCGCCTGCCGTTCCGCCGTTTCCAGGGCACGGTCGGCGAGTTGCTGCAGCGTCTGCAGATGGGCATGAGCATCGCCTCGTGGTGGAGCAACAACACGATCTACCTCGCCCCGCTGCAGCGCTATACCGTCAAGGTGCCGCAGAACGACGAGGTCATTGGCGTCGTCGAGGGCCAGCTGGAATCCCTTGGGGCGCAGGACATCGTGTCCTCGCTATACGCCGGCCAGGTGACTTACTCGGCCTCGCCGCAGGCCAACGACGAGATGATCGCTCCGTTCCTGCGCCGCCTGGCGCTCAACCTCAGCGAAATCACCTTGCAGGTGGCTCTGGTGCGCGTTTCGATGGACGAGGCGGCGCGGCGCGGCTTCGACTGGAGCAACTTCAACCTCGCCTTCTCCAAGGGTGTGCCGTCCCAGGCAACAACCTCCACATCCTCCAGCAGCAATTCGACCGGCACCACCGCCACCACCACGACGGGCACGACCGGTACGACCGGGAGCACGGTGCTGTCCGGAAACGGAACATCCGCGTTCAACAGCGGATTCGGCAACCTGACCGGCATCGGCTCGGTCACAGGCGTCCTGAACAGCGGCACCTCCACCAGCACGTCCTCAAGCACCGGGGCGACCACGGAAGGAAGCGCCGGCGTGTCCGGGCTGCTCAGCAGCGTGCCGGGGCTCGTCGCCGAGGCGAGCGTCGGCAAGCTGAGCCTGACCGCCGCCATCGGCCTGCTTTCCGAGTTCGGCACCACCAGCACCGACCAGAACGTCGAACTGCGGACCCTGGCCGGCCAGCCGGTCCATTTGCGCGACGGCGGCGAAACGCCGTACGTGTCGCAGATCACGTCCAACGCCACCACGGGCGGCAACACCTCGAACACGTCGAGCTCGGTCCAGTTCGAAACCGTCGATACCGGCCTGACGCTGGACCTGACGCCCAACTTCGATGCCAGCAGCGGCATCGTGACCGTGGACGTGTCGCTCAACGTCGAGGACATCGAAAGCTTCCTCAGCCTGCCATCCGGCACCTCGTTCGGAGACATCGAGCGCCCCGTCACCTCCAACCGCGAGCTGACCGACCTTGTCCGCGTGGCGGCAGGCGAAACGGTGATCCTTGGCGGCGTCACCAAGATCAGCAAGAGCGACGACCGCTCCGCGCCGCTGGAATACTGGTCGATCGGCAGCGACAATTCGGAAACCGACCGCACGGCGCTGTTCGTCATCCTGCGCCCGTTCGTCACCGTCTACGAGCTGGACGGCGCCGAACTCGCTCCCGCGCCGTCGGCCACTTTGGCCGCCGCCAGGACGGTCGAACAGCCTGCGCCGCCGCCGGTCAAGCCCGCCGCCCGGATCGTGCAGCAAAGCATGACGCAAGCCGGTCATGCTCCGGCCGCCGTGGCTCCCGCTCCGGCTCCCGCTCCGCAAGCCGACCAGGTTCCGATGTCGCTCGACGCGGTACCGATCGCCCCGCCCGCTCCGTCACCAGCCCCCGCGCCTCAGGCGTCGGCTCCCGCCCTACTTCCTGGCCGGAGCAATGCCGGCGCCGACGGCGGCATGCAGGCGACGCCGACTTCGCTGGTCACCACGACGGGTAAAGCCGGCCCGGCGGGATCCTCGGTCTACTTCGACAACATGGTGGGCCAGATCCTGGTGGCCGGACCCAACCAACAGCCGGTGCAGAAGCAGTAATGGCCAAGAAAAAGCTTGCCACCCCGCCCATCGACGACAGCGCGCTTCCCTACAAGGTCGTCATCGACTTCCTGGAAGGAACCCTGCGCAAGCAGGATGCAGTCGCCTTTGCCCGAGGTTTCATCGAGAACCACTTCGATGCGCTGACGGATTCGGGCTACTACGTCGCGCCCTACGAAGGCGGCTACATCTTCGAGGCGCATGAAGGCGGCCCGCACAAGGCATTCCTGCCGGGCATCCTCGCGGTGCTGGCCGACAACCCGCAGGCATCGGCTTGCGTGCAGATGGCGCGCCGCGTCCTGGAAGTGAAGAAAAGCCTCAGCGGCGTCTACACCGCCATCCTTCTTCCCGAGGGGACGGAGCCGCAGAATCCTGACAAGGTCTTTCCCGAGCCCGGGCCCAAGCTGATCCCGTTCCAGCGTTCGGGCATGACGATGCTGCTGGTGGGCGCGTCCATCTTCGGCGTCGGCCTCGGCGCGCTTCTCCTGTCCACCATCATTTACCTGGTCGAGGTCAGCGGGCTGCTTTCGCCGCCGCTCGCCAAGATCGATTACGCCACGCTGCCGCTGACGCAGTGGGAGCGCCTGAAACAGGTGGGCGGTTCGAACAGCGAGAAGTACGTCAAGGCGATCCGCCTGCAGGACGGCCACTGGGTCGCCGTTCCGGCCGAGCGGCAGGAGATCGCGCCCGATGTCGTGCCTCCGGGCGGCTACACCCCGCCGCTGCCCGCTCCTGTTGTGCCGCAAACCTCGAACCCGCTTGCGCCGCCGATGCTTCCGGGCCAATTGCCCGATGCGGGCGGCGTGCCCCCGGCCGCCCGAACCGCCGGCGCAACCGGGGCGCTGCCGCCGCCTCCATCGGCTTTTCCGCCAAGCGGAACTACGCACTGACATCGTAGTTTCCCCTTCCCCCAGTACGGTTTATTGCTGCGGGGACTGATCCGGAATGGCGAATGGGTGGTTTGCTGAAAAGTCTGTTCAAGTTCCTGCGCCTCCACGCCAAGACCCTCTATGACGCCGTCATGGACATGAGCCGCAAGGACGGTTTCGAGATCAGCGGCTACATCGCTTACTCGGGCATGTTCGCGCTGTTTCCGTTCCTGATCTTCCTGACCTCGCTCGGCGGCATGTTCGGGAGCCAGCAAAGTACCGGCCAAGTCATCGACTATATCACGGACTATGTACCCAAGGATGTCGCCGACACGCTGGTGCCGGTGGTGCGGCAGGTCACCTCGACGCCGCGCCACGGCCTGCTGACCATCGGCCTGCTGACCACCATCTGGTCGTCCGTGTCCGGCGTGGACGCGCTTCGCCTTGCGCTCAACCGCGCCTATGCCGCCGAGGAAAAGCGCCACTACCTTTACCGAAAGCTGCAAAGCTTGCTGTTCGTGATCGGCGGAGTGGTGATCATCTTCCTGCTGTCGGTGCTGATCATCCTCGCGCCGTACCTCCTGCAGATGGCCGATTTCGTGTACAAGGAGGTCAACAGGGTCAGCCCGCTGCCGCGCATCGCGCCGCTGCTGCAAATCGGCCGCTACGGGCTCGGGCTTTTGCTGCTCACCGGAACGTTGGTGCTCATGCATCGCTGGCTGCCCAGCCGCCGCATCGCGTGGCGGGACATCGTCCCCGGGGCCGTGTTCACCACCACGCTGTGGACGATCGGGGCAACCGCGTTCTCGTACTATATCGGCAAGTTCTCGCATTACGGCGCGACCTACGGCAGCCTCGGCGGCGTGATCATCACCCTGCTTTTTTTCTACCTGACCGCGGCGATCTTCATTCTAGGCGGCGAGGTCAATGCCACGGTATGGCGGCGAAAACACCCCGAACTCGCGGCGCAGGTCCCCCTCACGCCCGCCCGATAAGGATGCGCAGCAGAGCCGCGATCAGCGCGATGCCGATCAATTCGCTGGGATGGTCGCCCCAGCCAACGCTGTAGGGCCACACCGGCACGGTCGCAGCAAAGGCAAGGATCAGGGCGTGGACCAGCGCAGTCCATAGGGCGGTAGCACGGCGAGCCCCTGGAACAAGCTTGTCACCCGAGCGTTCAGTCGTCATTGTTTTTTGATCCGGTCCGGGGGATTGCTGTTGTCCGTTGGCAAAAAGATCTTGGTCGGCATCCTGGGCTTCTTCGGCTTCGTGGTCGTCGGCATCGGCGTTCTGATCGCGGTCTGGCAGTGGAACTGGTTCAAGCCGGTTTTGGAAACGCAGTTATCGCGCGGCACGGGGCAGGATATCAAGATCAATGGTGACCTGCACGGTCACCTCGGCTGGATCACCACGTTCGAGGTAGCGGGCATCGTTGCCACGAATCCGAACTGGAAGGGACCGGAAGAAGACAGCAGGCTGGCGACAATCGACGACGTGAAGATCTCGATCGACCTCAAGCAGGCTGCTCAAGGGTCACTCTGTCGTTTCCCGAGATCATCATTACGAAGCCCGACCTGACGCTGCGGCGCGTTGCCGTGGGCGAGGCGAACTGGACACCACCCAGTACCACCCCAACACCCCGACCAAGCGCACCAGCATACCCAGACATCGGCCTGCTGCGGATCGATGGACGGCACCCTCGACTACCAGGACAAGGTCAAGGGCATGGCCCTGAAGGGTACCCTTTCGACGATCGAGGGCAGCAGGCGGCGACGGCCACGATGACAAGTCCGGCAATCAGGGCTTTACCCTCGACCGGCAAGGGCACTGATCCAGAAGGACCCGATCGACAATCAAGGCGAGCGGTGGCCCGCTGATGCAATCTCAGCGAGCACATCCAAGCCCTATCCGATCAAGATCGAAGTGACGCTGCTGCATACGCATGTGATCCGCCTCGATGGCGCGGTGACCGACCCGACGAAGCTGTCGGGGAGTCGATGCCTCCCTGGAACTGCAGGGGCCCAGCGCCAGCGAGCTGTTCCCGCTGCTTGAACATCCCCGCCCCGGAAACGCCGCCCTATCACATCAAGGGCCACCTCTATCACAAGGAAGGCGCCTGGGAGTACGAGAAGTTCGAGGGAACGGTCGGAACCAGTGACCTTGGCGGAACCTTGGAGGTCCAGACCGACAAGCCCAAGCTGTTCATAAAGGGCGTTCTTGTCTCCAGGAAGCTGGATTTCAAGGATGTCGGTCCGCTGGTCGGCATCCCGCCCGCGAGCGACGTGCGGAGCGCCGAGCAAAGCGAGGAGCAGAAGCGGGCAAAGGCCGCCTACGCCGCCGATCCGCGCATACTTCCCGATGCGAGGCTTTCGCTAGGCAAGGTGCGCAGCGTCGACGCGGACGTGGACTGGAAAGTTGCCAGCGTGCTCGCCCCTGGCCTGCCGCTCGACAAGGTGGACCTGCACATCCTTCTCAACAACGGAATCCTGGAACTTGACCCGTTCAACCTCGGCGTGGCAAGCGGTGAAATCCGGTCGCGCATAAAGATCAACGCGCAAAAGGACGAGGTCCTGACCGACTACGATGTCCGCTTCTCCGACTTCCACCTCGCGGAGTTTCTGGGCAAGGCCGGCTTTGCGGACAAGGGGAAGGGAACCATCAGCGGCCGCATCCAGCTGCATGCGCCCGGCAATTCGGTCCGCCAGTCGCTCGGCAACGCCAACGGGACGCTTGGCATCGTGATGGGCCAGGGCGAGATCAGCGACCTTGTCGTGTCCGCGATCGGCATCGATATCGGCAATGTGCTGAAGCTGTTCGTCACGCAGGACAAACTAATTCCGATCCGCTGCGTGGCCGCGTCCTTCGACGTCGATGATGGCTTGATGAAGCCGACCGTCTTTGTGTTCGACACGCAAAACGAACTCGTGACCGGATCGGGCACGATCAACCTCAAGGACGAGGGATTGGGCCTCAAGCTGACGGCGGCGGCAAAATCAGTCAGCCTCCTTGCTGCGCCGACCCCGATCCTGATCAACGGAACGTTCAAGAAGCCGAGCTTCGGTCTTGACCCCGCCGTGCTGGCGGAACGCGGCGCGGCCGCCATTGCGCTCGGCATTGTCGGAACGCCCGTCGCATCGCTGCTTGCGTTCGTCGATCCTGGCTTGGCCAAGGATTCCGACTGCGCCCGGGAACTGGCCGAAGTAAAGGAAGCGCCCAAGGATCATCCCGCAACGAACCATCCCGCAACGGCTGTGCCCGTCAGGCAGTAATGTCATGGCGCGCCACGCCGAGCAGCTTCACGCAGTACGTTGCGTGACCTCCTCGATTGACTCGTCGGCGTTTGGAAGCGGCGAATCCATGACCTGCTTGAGCGCCGAACGGGCGAGCAGCAATCTCGCATGGATCGTATCGACGGACACGCCGAGGGCCGCGGGTATCGGCATGTTCCAGCCCGTCTATGCCGACCATGAACATCACCTGTTGATGCTCCGCATCGAGGCGCTCGAACGCTTGTTGTAAATTCGTTTCCGATCCGACCAATGATTCCTGCGCGACGTCTACTCGCGTTGTCGCAACATGCCGATTGTGCATGATCACGAACAACCACGCGCGCATGCTGACTTCCTGTCGCCTTTCGCCGATGTTGAGGATAGCTTCGCTCAAACAGTCCTGTACCATCCTGTCGGCGGTCTGCACGTCCTTCGCCAAAAAACGCGCGTAGCGGCGCAGCCGCGGCACTTCACGCACGAGCAGGGAGTACGTTTCCGCCTGGGAGGGCGCGCCGGGTGCGCGAGGCGATGCGGAAGCATCCTGAAGCATGTCGCGTCGGTCCCGGAGGTTACCAGTTATGAACAGCGTGGACCCAAACAGGTTCCGCAGGATTTACCTAAAAATTTATCGAACTTGGCGCAGCGAGTTTTCCCATGGACTTGCGCGGCCGTCGGCGTCAATCATAGGTCGATGAAGTATGTCGTCATATTTGTACTGCTGGCCTTTGCCTTGGGCCTCGAAAGTGCCGCGCAGGCGCAGATGCCCGATCCGAGCGTCGCGCAGATCGAAGCGGTGATGGGACCTCAGACTGCGGTGCAACACACCGGCCCCCGGCGAGTACGTGATCGACCACGATGACGTGACGGCGGCCCAACTGCTCGGCACGATTCTGCCGCAAAAGGAGGTTGCGTTGAAGACGATGCAGGCCAACATCCGCCAGCGTCCAGGAGATCGCCAACGAGGCAAGCAGCGGGATGTCGATCCAGTCAAAGCGCGGGCAATGCCAGAAAATGACGCCGGGCTCCGTCGATCGTACGCGCTGCTACCAGGAACTTGAGGATTTGCGCGACCGGCAGAATCAATCCTCGCAGGAAATCGCCGACCGGCAGAAGGACGACGAGTTGCAGGGCGATCGCCTGCAGCAGGAGATCGACGCCATCGACCAGTTCCGCAAACAGTACGGAGCGGGACCGCCGGCTCCGGCACAGAAATAGCGACTAAGGTACCGGCTCATCGAGAATTCCTTTAAGGATCAAGGCTCTCGCGCCGAACATGATTCCTTCCTGCCGAAACGCGGCGGCGATGCCGAAGAAACCACGCTCCGCCGTTTCGCCGTTCTCCCGGAATTCCAGCAGTTCTGCGACCTCGCAACGGAAATACACCTCGTGCCTGACGGGGAAGGGACCCAGGTGATCTTCGGGACGGACCGAGCGGAATATCTCCAGCCGGCTGGTGACCACGGGCCGTACGTTTCTAACCGTCACCGCCGCTTCCTCGATGATCTCCCGCACGACAGCTTCGGCGGGCGTCTCGCCGATCTCCTTGCCTCCGCCCGGAACGTCCCAGCCCTTTTGCTTCCTGATCATCAATATCTGGTTGTCGGCGTTGAACGCGAAACCGAAAACGCTGCGGACAGGATCGGGATCGCCCTGCTCGGCCCCGAACAGAAGCCTGACCTCGTTAGGCCGCGGATGCCAGGGAACGTCGGTGAGAATCTTCATCTTCGCTCACCCCGGGAGTAATCCGGTCTTCCCGCAGATTCAGGGAAAGCGGTTGGAAGCAAACGGTCTGGACTGAGCCGGAGCTGGAGCGGGTGAAGGGAATCGAACCCTCGTCGTAAGCTTGGGAAGCTTCTGCTCTGCCATTGAGCTACACCCGCGTCCTTTCTTTCTACACCGATGCCGGGCGTTCGCCAAGCACCGCATGCGGTCCGTCGTACCCTGGCCCACGCAATTCTTAGTATTCCATTGTCAGGGGCGAGTGCGGGCTGTATCGATGGGTCTTGTCATCCCGCGCGCGTTCGGGAAGACCTACGCTACGATCCGGAGTCCCCATGCGCTGGCCATTGACCGCTGCTGCCTGCCTTTGCCTGTCGCTCGGTACAAACGCCGCCTGGGCGCACGCGATCATCATTACGTCTTCGCCTGCTTCCAACGCCACCGTCAGCGGCGCCGAACTGCCCGTTCTCCTGCGCTACAACAGCCGGGTTGACCACGAGCGGTCGGTGGTGGCGCTTTTGGACGCGGAGGGAAAACGAACGGAGCTTCCGGTTTCCGACCGCTCCGGCATAGACACGCTGGTCACGGAAATCGGCGGCCTGAAACCTGGCGCGTACCGTTTGCGCTGGCAGGTCCTGTCCGTCGACGGGCATATCACGCGGGGGGATATCCCGTTTACGGACGTCGCGGCGGGTGAGGGAAGCACGGCTTCGGCTGCCGCGCCGCAAGTGAAGTAAAGGACCCGTCCTTGTCTTTCCTCGTCGACATCTTCGGCTACATCTCCGTCGTCCTGCACGGATTCTCGATCACGGCGGAGGCGCTTACCATCGGCGGTATCGCCTTCGCGTTGTTCGTCGCGCAGCCGTTCCGCGACGAGCTGGGTCCCGATGGCGAGGTGATCGCGCGCCGCGCATACCGCTGGCTGTCGTGGTCGGCGTTGGCGCTGGCATCGGTCGAGCTGGTCAACAACGGCATCCAGCTTGCCGTTCTGCAGGATACCGCGCATCTTAGCTGGCGGTCTGCGTTCGGCGCCGATTTCGCGATGTCCGGCGGGATCAAGATCGCCGCGGCGCTGATGATCGCCGTCTTGGCCTCGACCATGAAATCGTCTGCCCGCTATGCCCTCGTCGTGCTTGGCCTGACCGTCGAGCTTGCCGCCGTTTCCGCCAGCCATGCGGCCGCGCGCCTCGACGACCGGTTCCTTCTCGCTTTGTACGACCTGCTGCATCGTCTCGGCGCCTCGGTGTGGATCGGCGGGCTGCCGTACTTCCTGGCTTCGCTCAACAAACTGAAGAACGGTGGTGCGTGGCGGCTCGTGGGCCGCCGCTACTCGGTCATGTCAATGCTTTCGGTCGGAACCATCGCGCTGGCAGGCATTGGCATGGCGATTCCGTACATAGGCTCGCTGCAGGGCCTGTACGGCACGGCTTACGGGGTCATGGTCATGACCAAGGTGGCGCTGTTCGGAGGTCTCCTGCTGCTCGGGCTGCACAATTACAAGCTCGTCGAAAAACTGCGCGGCGATCCGCTGACCCCGATTCTGCGCCTCAAGCGCTCGGTCGAGGTCGAAATGGGTGTCGGGATCACCATATTCTTCTGCGCCGCCTCGATCACTTCGTTGCCGCCCGCTTCTGATTTGACCACGGACCGCGTCTCCGTGCACGAAATCGTCCAGCGCTTCACCCCCGTCATGCCGCGCCTCGTCAGCCCGGAACATGGCGACCTCAGCATTCCCGCCCTGCAGGCCAAGCTCGACGCCGAGGCGGTGGCCGCCAAGTCGTCCAACGTTCCAGAAGCCTTCATTCCCGGCTCGGGCGACTTGCCACCTCGAAATGCCGAGGATATCGCTTGGTCCGAATATAATCATCATTGGGCCGGCGTGCTGGTCTGCGTCATCGGCCTGGTCGCGCTGGTCGAGCATATGGGCGTGCGCCGGGCGCGGCACTGGCCGCTGCTGTTCCTCGTGCTGGCGGTGTTCCTGCTGCTGCGCTCGGACCCTGAAGTGTGGCCGCTGGGCAGCGAGGGCCTGATCGAATCCCTGCGCGATCCGGAGGTGGTGCAGCACCGTATGTTCGTGGCCGTGATCATGCTGTTCGGAATTTTCGAATGGCGGGTGCGGGCAGGGGGGCTTGCCCATACCAGGGCGGCGCTGGTGTTCCCGCTTGTGACCGCGGTCGGCGCGGGGTTGCTGCTGACGCACCAGCATGCGATCTCCAACGTCAAGGATCAGATGCTGATCGAGCTGTCGCACACCCCCATCGCCATACTCGGCGTGACGGCGGCCTGGGCGCGCTGGCTTGAGATCCGGCTGGATCCAGGGGCGCGGCGCTGGCCGAGCCTGATCTGGCCGACCTGCTTCACGCTGGTGGGCCTCATTCTGCTCGATTATCGGGAAGCCTGACTTCATGATGGCGCTGGTGAACCGTTTTTTCGTGCCTGTCGTGGCATTCTCCCATCGGCGCGCTCCTCTCGTGGCAATCTTGGCGACCGTACTTGCGGTGTTGTCGGCCGTCTACACGTCGCACAATATCACGCTCGATACCGATGAAGCCAAGCTGCTCTCGTCCAAGCTCGACTGGCGCCAGCGGGAGATTGTCATGGACACGGCGTTCCCGGGCCTGACCGACCAGCTGGTTGTCGTGGTCGATGGTGGTAACTCCGATGACTCCGAGGACGCCACCCGGCTGCTGACCGACAAGCTGAAAGCCGACACGGCCCATTTCCGCTCGGTGCACAGGCCCGATGGTGGACCGTTCTTCATACGCGAAGGGCTGCTGCTGTTGCCCGAAAAGGACATCAAGGACGTACTCGACAAGACGATCGAGGCGCAGCCTTTGCTGGGTCAACTGGCCGCCGATCCCAGCGCGCGGGGCTTGTTCAACGCTCTCGCCCTCGTCGCCCAGGGCGTGACGCTGGGCCAGACGCAGCTTGCCGGGCTTGATCCCGCGCTGACCGCGATCGACAAATCCATGATGTCTGTGACCGGCGGCGGTACGCCGCAGCGCCTGGGATGGCAGACTTTGCTGAACGGCGACGGCAAGCTGACCATGAAGGAGCACGTAATCCTGATCCAGCCCAAGCTGGACTTCTCCGCTGTCCAGCCGGGCGGCGTCGCGACGCAGGCGATCCGTGATGTTGCCGGGCAGATGGGTTTCAATGGGGAACAGGGCGGCGTGCGCGTCCGCGTTACAGGCTGGGTCGCGCTGTCGGACGATGAAATCGAAAGCGCCGCCGAGGGCGCCCTGGCGGCGACCGTCGGTTCGGCCATACTGGTGGTGGTCTGGCTGCTGCTTGCCCTTCGTTCGGTGCGGCTGATCCTCGCCATCGTCGGGACGCTGGCGGTCGGTGGCGCCCTGACCGCCGGCTTCGCGGCCGTCGCGATCGGCTCGCTCAACATGATCTCCGTCGCGTTCGCCGTGCTGTTCATCGGGCTTGCGACCGATTTCAGCATCCAGTTCAGCGTGCGCTACCGCGACGAGCGTTACCGTTCGCCGGATCTGGGTGCGGCCCTGGTCCAGACCGTGCGCCATGTCGGCGGCCCGATTGTTGTCGCCGCCGCTTCCGTCGCGGCGGGGTTTTATTCCTTTCTGCCGACCGCGTTCAAGGGCGTATCAGAACTGGGCCTCATCGCCGGGACGGGAATGGTCATCGCCTTCTGCTGCAACATGACCGTGCTGCCCGCGTTGCTGACGCTGGTGCGCCCACGGGCGGAGCCGGAGGCGGTCGGCTACCGCTGGGCGGCGCCTGTCGACCGTTTTCTCGACCGCCGGCGCTGGCCGGTGATCGCGCTGGCGGCGTTGGCTGGGATCGCCGGCCTTGTCCTGCTGCCGCGGCTGCACTTCGATTTCGACCCGCTGCACGTCAAGAACCAGCATAAGGAATCGGTACAGACGCTGAACGACCTGATGAGCGACCCGCTGACCGCGCCCTACAGCGCCGAGATCCTCGCGCCCTCGGCCGAGCAGGCGGCACAGAAGACCGCGAAGCTGGAACATATTCCCGAGGTCAAGCAGGTCGTCAGCATCAACACCTTCGTGCCCGACGATCAGGCGGCGAAACTGGCCATGATCCAGGACGCCGCAACCGTCCTGATGCCGACGCTCGAGCCGCCGCGGGTTTTGCCCTTGCCCTCGCCCGAGGAGGTGCGCGCGTCCATCCGTGCCTGCCACGACGGGTTGCAGTCGGCGCTGGAGCATTCGCCCGCCGATCCGGTCGCGGCCGCCTTCGTGGCCGACCTCGAGAAACTCGCAGCCGCCAACGATGCCGCGATGACCGAGCTGCAAGGCGTACTGGTTGGATCGCTGCCGCAGCGCCTCGACGATTTGAAGCAGGTGCTCAATGCCGGCCCCGTAACCATCGCCGGGCTGCCGGGCGACATCAAGGACGATTGGGTAACCCCCGACGGCCGTGCCCGGATCGAGATCTTCCCATCGGGTGATGGGCGCAACAACATGGTCCTGAAGAAGTTCTACAATGCGATCCGTGAGATAGCGCCCGACGCTACCGGCTCGGCGATTACCATCCAGCAATCCAGCCGCACGATCGTGCGCTCGTTCATTACCGCGGGATCGTCCGCCATCGTCGTGATCGCGATCCTGCTGATTGCGGCGCTGCGCCGGCCGACGGACGTGCTGCTGGTGCTGGGGCCTTTGCTGCTGGCGGGTCTGCTGACCGTCATCGTTTGCGTGGAGTGGCCGTTCCCGCTCAACTTCGCCAACATCATCGCGCTGCCTCTGCTGCTGGGGATCGGCGTCGCCTTCGACATCTACTTCGTCATGAACTGGAGAGCGGGGCAGGTCGAGCCGCTGCAGTCGCCGACGGCGCGGGCAATCCTGTTCTCCGCGCTGACCACCGGTACGGCGTTCGGCAGCCTGTCGCTGTCGCACCATCCCGGTACCGCCAGCATGGGCGTGCTGCTGATCCTCAGCCTGGTGTTCACGCTGCTGTCGACGCTGGTTGTGCTGCCTGCCCTGCTAGCGACCCTCAAACACAAGATCGAAACGAAAGCGAGTCGCCCATGAGCAAGCTTCTTCCCGCCGCGCTTGCCCTTTGCGTGCTTGTCGCCGGGTGCAACGGCGCCAGCGCCAACGCGCAGTCACGGATCACAGAGCTGCACGCGCTCGACGTCAAGCCGGGCGCTAACCAGATCTCGGGATTTTTGGTGGACGGGCGCGCCGGCCTGATCGTCCAGGGCTGGCGCGACCTCGGCGACAGCAAGGGATACCGCATCTACTCGGTCCTGATCCCCAGCACCGACCCCCTGCGCGGTTGGGATCTCGCGGTGATCAAGCCCGTTCCCGCCGAAGCGCCTTCCGATGCGGAGATTCTCCCGGAAGACACCCAGGTCGCCGGCACTGTCCGTTTCGCGCATGGCTACCTGGACGGCAATGCGACTACTTTCATGATCACCGCAAAGCGCGACGAAACGGTTGCCGCAGGCAAGCCCGGCAAGGTGGAGTTCGAAGTCTACCGCCTGTCCTCCGGCCGCACCGACGGCGGCTCGGAGAATGTCTTCGAACCCATGCTGCACGAAGCGTCCAAGCACGACTTCTGCAACCCCGACATGGCGCTGGCTCGCGAGTTCGGCCTCAAGCTGCCCGGCACCTATACCGGCGTGGAGACATCCGACGGCTGCCCGCGAGCCGCCTGAAACTCGTGGCCGGCGAGTTGCGCGCCAGCGACATTCTGTTCACCGGGTCTCTTGAGCCGCTGGCGGCCTTAATAGCCGCCTGCCCTCCCGCGCCTGCCACAGCAGAACGGCGGGCGTGAACAGCAGCAGGTCGCGGAAGCGGCGGGCCAGCGACAGCGCCAGTGCCGTGTCGGCGTTCAGCCCGAAGGCGCCCCCGAACAGCAGGAACGCACCTTCCTGGATGCCGAGAGCGCCGGGGACCATGAAGCCGGCGCTGCTGACCGCCTGCGCCAGCGCCTCGATGGCGACCGCGGCGGGAACGGAAACAGGGTGGCCGAGAAAGACAAGGAACAGCCAGATCTCGCCCGAGCTGACCACCCAGCCGACCGTTTGCCAGACAGCGCAACTCCAGATCCTGCCGGGGCGCCGGTAGATCATCCGGATCGAGCGATCGAGCTGGCGCGGGTCGCCAACCCACCCCGCAAGCCTTGGGCCGAACAGCAGGTGCAGCAGGCGCGAGAGCAGCCCGAAAAAGCCGATCTTCTGCACGAACAGCAATGCGACCACGATCGGCACGGTAACCGCGACGGCGAGCGCGACCCGGCCCACGGTCACCATGTCGGTCGAGGTGATCGCCAGCAGCGCAAGGCCCAGCAAAGTGAAGCAAAATTGTGTAGCCATGGATACTGTCATGTCCACGACGATGCTGGCGACCGCCGAGGCAGGTGGCACGCCGCGTTGCATCAGCGCGCGGCCAGAGACTACCTCGCCACCGATCCGGGCTACCGGAAGCAGGCCGTTCACCGCCTCGCGCAGCCATACGGCCAGCGTCATGCCGGCAAGGTCGGGGCGGCTGCGGCGCGCCATCAGCGCCTGCCAGGCGCGCGCGTTGATCGTCATGGGCACGATGTGGAACAGGCTGGCCCAGACAAGCCCGATGCCGCCCGCTTTCAGCGCGCTTAGCACGTCTGCCCAGCCCTGGTGAACGACCAGCACGACGGCAAGGGCAAAGCCGAACAGCCCCAGCAGGAGCGCCCAGCGTGTCATTCGCAATCCCCCTCTCCATCACCGGAGTGCAGGGCCAGGGCGAGGGGAAGTACGCCTGCCCTCATCCACCCTGCGCTGCGGGCCGGGGTTCTCCCTTTCCCGCAGCAGCGCGGGAGAGGGAGAGGGGTCCTGCGCGAAACGTTGCGGCGCATCCCGTTAAGCCGCCAGTTCGGAGTAGGTAGTCAAGCGGATGCCGCCCTCTGCGATTACCTTGCGCGCTCGGGTACTAAGCAGCGCCCTCAACTCTGCCGGATGATCGTAGCCGGGCATGGTAATGGAAAACGCCGGGTCGCGGACTGTTGCAGGATGAAAGTAAGCTTCCGTGACGCCATCGCACAGTGCGTCCAGGCAACGCAGAAACGCGTCTTCGTCGAAACGGCCGCTTTCGCCAAGGCCGCAGACGCAGTCATTGGTGACCAAGCCGTTTCGCCGCGCCTGCGCCTTCAGCACGGCGGTCCACGCCGCCATTGCCCGCCCGCCCAGGCCTGACGGCGCCGCCTCGCGCGGCACACGGATCGCGCGAACGCCGAACTCTCGCCCAATGGCGATCGCCAGCTTTGCGACGGTAGGGTGAAGGTGCATGTGCTTGTGCGCGTTCAGATGATCGAGGGGCAGGCCAGTGGCGGCAAACGATTGGTACTGTGCGCGGATTTCTCGGGCAAGCTGCTCGCGTATGCCAGGACAAAAGAAATAACGAAATCCCAGCCGCGCCTGATTGCCCGGGAATTCGCCGGCTTCGTTCACCAGCAAGGGTATCTGCGCGGGTGGAAGGGCCGGTTTGCCTTCCACCAGCACCAGATGCAACCCAACCTTGAGGGACGGCAACGCCCGTGCGCGGCGGATCGCGTCAGCGGCGGCGGGGGCCGCGATCATCAGGCTGGCGGCGGTCAGCACGCCGTCGCGGTGCGCGCGCTCGACGGCCTCGTTGACGCTTTCCGTCAGGCCGAAATCATCGGCGGACACGATCAGCTGCTTCATCCTCGCGTCATCATCGACGCGGGCCATGCGCCGCAAGTGCAAGCCGGTACGCTTGTTCGGCTTCCTCGCCGAAGCTAACGAGAACGATTCGCGCGGGCCTTTCGTGCGCTTCGCTCCACGCCTTAACGGTATCGAGGGCGATCTGCGTCGCCTGTGCGACAGGATAGCCGTAAGCGCCGGTACTGATCGCGGGGAAGGCGATGCTTTCGAAACCCTGCAGTTCGGCAAGGGAGAGGGACTGTTCATAGCAACTGGCAAGGATGGTTGCCTCGCCATCATGGCCGCCCCGCCATACCGGGCCGACCGTATGAATTATGTTTCGCGCCTTAAGGTCGAACCCGGGACTGAGCTTGGCTTCTCCCGGCTTGCAGCCATGTAGCGTGCGGCAGAACTCGACCAGCCGCGGACCGGCGGCACAATGGATCGCGCCATCGACTCCGCCCCCCCCGAGCAGAGACAGGCTTGCGGCGTTCACGATGGCATCAACGTCGAGTTTGGTGATGTCGCCCGTCAGGAGCTCCAGCCGATTGCGCCGGTCCATATCAGAAGATCTGCTTGCAGGTGTCGAGCTTTACGGCATCGTTCATTGCTGCGTTCCCGAACTTGTAGGCAAACACTCCTGGCAGATTTGTTCTTCGGGACTCATCGGGTCAGTCTAATCGGCGCGTGAAGCGTTGTCACTTTTGGCAAAGCCTATCTTGCGCAATCGTAATCATTGCCTTGGTAGACCAGAATGGACCCTCCGGGTGAATCGGAGGCACGGTCGGCGCAGGCGTCGATATCCTCTTCAAACTTGTGCACCATAGGACAGGTCAGCAATAAGTATGAGCGCTTTTCGCGAGGTGAGAATACATCGATCCTCAACCCGGAAACGTAAAAGCACCTGTCTCGGGTTTGCAAAGCCTCCTCATGGTGATCGGCCCACACCAGGACGCCGCCGTCGAATAATGACAGGCCGGAGTACGACAGCACGATCAAAAGGCAAAGCAGCCTGAAAGGCGATAGCAGCCGCTTGCGCTTATTCATCCCAGAGTGCCGTCGGAAGACGAGGCTAAGCCGCCTTCCGTTCGCGCAGGAACTGGAAGAACTCCACCCCCTCGCGCAGGCGGCGGACCATCATGTCCCGGCTCGTCATCATCTCGCCGACGATGGCCATGATCTTCGGCGCACGGAAGTAGAACTTCTTGTAGAAGTCCTCGACCGAATGGAAGATCTCGTTGTGCGACAGGTGCGGGTAGGTCAGCGGTGCAATCTGGATGCCTGAGTCGTCGATCAGCTCCGCGTTCGCGGCGTCCAGCCATCCGTTCTCGACCGCTTGGTCGTACAGGAACGTGCCGGGGTACGGCGCGGCCAGGGATACCTGGATCGTGTGCGGGTTGATCTCCTTGGCATAGGAGATGGTCTCGCGGATCGTTTCCGTCGTCTCGCCCGGCAGGCCAAGGATGAAGGTGCCGTGGATCTTGATCCCGAGCTCGTGACAATCCTTGGTGAACTTCTTGGCCGTCTCGATCAGCAGGCCTTTCTTGATATTATGCAGGATCTGCTGGTTCCCCGATTCGTAGCCAACCAGAAGCAGGCGCAAACCGTTTGCCTTCAGCACCTTCAGGGTTTCGTACGGCACGTTGGCCTTGGCGTTGCACGACCATGTCACGCCCAGCTTGCCCAGTTCCTTCGCGATCGCCTCGGCGCGCGGCAGGTTATCGGTGAAGGTGTCGTCGTCGAAGAAGAACTCCTTGACCTGCGGGAAGTCCTTCATCGCCTGACGGATCTCGGCCGCGACATGCTCGGGCGAGCGGACGCGGTAGCGATGCCCGCCGACCGTCTGCGGCCAAAGGCAGAAAGTGCAGCGCGACTTGCAGCCTCGGCCGGTATAGATGGAGATGTACGGGTGCTTCAGGTACCCGATGAAGTAGTCCTCGATGTGCAGGTCGCGCTTGTACACGTCCGTGACGAACGGCAGCTGGTCCATGTCCTCGAGGATGGCGCGGTCCTTGTTATGGACGATCTTGCCTTCGGCGTTGCGCCAGGTGATGCCGTCGACGGTCGCCCAGTCGCGGCCTTGCGCGATTTCCAGGCAGGTGAAATCGAACTCGTTGCGCGCGACGAAGTCCAGCGCGGCCGAAGCTTCCATGCTCTCCTGCGGCTTGACGGCGACCTTGGCGCCGACGAACCCGATCTTGACGCTGGGGTTGATGCCCTTCATCAGCTCGGCGACCTTGCAGTCCGAGTTGAACGACGGCGTCGAGGTATGGATCACGATCAGCTCGTAATCCTTTGCCATCGGCAGGACTTCGTCCATGGTCAGCCCCGCCGGCGGGGCATCGACCAGCCTGGAGCCGGGAACCAGCGCCGCGGGCTGCGCCAGCCATGTCGGATACCAGAACGACTTGATCTCGCGCTTTGCCTGGTAGCGCGAACCGGCGCCGCCGTCGAAACCGTCGAACGAGGGGGGCTGCAGGAAAAGGGTCTTCATCATTCGCCGTCGATCTCCTTCAGAACTACGCTTCCATCCGACGATACGCGCATGGAGTGGCCGCGCCATTGAACGCCCCGCCCGCAGAAGCTGGCCAGAACGATGCAAAAAGCGATAATATCCCGTAAAGGCGTAAGCCAAAACGGTAGGCGGCGCAACCCTAAACGCTGGTCTATGGCCCTTGCGGCCACCGAACGGGCAAGTGCCGCGCCGGCCAGAAGCGCCGTGAAATCAAGCGCGAAGCCTGACAGGACGCAGGCGATCAGGGCGAACGAAACGGGATACTGGATCAGTCCCACGACCGATCCCACCGGGGCCATGGTGCGAATCGTGCGCGCCCAGCGGATTTCATGCGACAGGAGATGGCTCCAGTCCGGCTCCGCAACGGTGGTCGCGGGCAGGACGGGCGCCAGCGCGACTCCGAAGCCCTTCGCCTTGACCTCGCGCCCCAGCACGAAGTCGTCCGCAAGCTGGTTCGACAGGACGCCCCAGCCGCCGATGGCCTCCAGCGTCGTGCGCGAAAGCGCCATGGTGGCGCCGAAGCAATCGGCGCGCTTGAACAGCCACATCCCGACCAGGGCCGAGGGAAAGAACAGGTGGTTGATGTTGGAAACAGCCAGCGCGCTGACCAGCGTGTTGTGCACCGGCCGACCCGTGTAGAGGCTGGTGACAAGCCCGATCTCGGGATCGTCGAACCCTGCGACGACGCGTTGCAGGTAGTCGGGCCCCACATGCATGTCGCTATCGCTTATGACGAACAGGTCGTGCTTGGCTTCGCGCGCCATGTTGATGAGGTTGGACACCTTCCTGTTGCTCCCGTGCAGGATCGCGTCGATCACGACTGTGATGTCGAGATCGGGAAGCTCGGCCTGCAGCCGCCTGACGGTTTCCAGGGCGGGGTCGCGGGGATCGCGTACGCCGAACACAACCTGGTGGACCGGGTAATCCTGGACGCAGAACGATCGCAGCGCATCGTACAGAAGAGGCTCATCGCCGTAGAGCGGCTTCAGCACCGTGACCGGAACCCAGCTGCTGGCATGCCGGACCTCGCGGGCGGTGAAACGCAGCACCCCAAGGTATCCGATCAGCAGATGGGCCAGTCCCGCTACCGAGATCGCCGCAAAACAGTATTCAATGAGACTCACGCGCCGGATCCGGTAGTGATGTTGGCGCCGAGGCGCCCGTATTTGCAGAGGCCCCGGACGATGTCCCGGCAGGCATTGCGGGTGCTCCCGAACTAGACTCATCGGCCGCCTTCTTGTCAAGCATCGCGATCAGCCCTTCGGCGCCGTCCTTGGCGAGAACGGCCTGGAACTGCGATCGCTGGGTCGCAAGCTGGCTGATCGTGCCCTGCAGGAAAATATCGATGACCTTCAGGCGGTTGTCGTCGTGATGCAGGATGTAGTCCAGTTCGACGGGCGCGTCCTTCTTCGGTTTCAGCTGCGTCTGGATCCGCACGTCATCGCGCTGGTCGGTCGGCTCCCCGACAATCCCCAGCGTTTCGCCGTCGTAGCCGTTGAAACGGTTTGCGTATTGCCCGATCGTGTAGTTGCGGAAACTCCGTACCAGCGCCGCCTGGCTGTCGGCTGACAGGTCGTTCCATTTCGCACCGGCGAGGAACCGGGCCATGAACGGGAGGTCGAACGTCTTGTCCACCGCGGGCGCCATACGGTCGAATCGGCCTTGGTACCCCAGCGACCCGGCATCTCTCATCGTGGACAGGAGAGTTTCGTCGAACGAACTGATCTCGGCCTTCGCCGCGACGGCATCGCCAGCGGTCACCGCAAGAGCGGGAGCGACCTGCGCAATCAGGGCAGGGGCGAGAAAAAAGGCCAAGGCTGACAAGGAGAAAGGGGTGCGGATCATCAAACTTTCGGCTCGGCTGGTACGGGACGGATGCGTTCCACGACGCCTCATGATGAATGGGGCGCCGAGAACTTGAACGCCGTGTTACAGGATTGGTTGCCGAAATCCTAGAGCCATCGATTTTAACGTTGCCGGGTTTGTCGTAAAGTTTTGACCTTTGCCGTCCCAGCCACTATATGTGACCCCACCACAGACAAGGTTTTCCGCATGCAGGTTATTCTTGCGCAGCCGCGCGGCTTTTGCGCCGGCGTCGAACGAGCGATCGAGATCGTGGAAAAGGCGATCGAGAAATACGGCCCTCCGATCTACGTGCGGCATGAAATCGTGCATAACCGGCATGTCGTCGACCGGTTGCGCGCCAAGGGCGCGGAATTCGTGCAGGAGCTGGACGAGGTGCCGGCCGGCGGCGTGACCATTTTCAGCGCGCATGGCGTTGCCAAGAAGGTCGAGGAGTGGGCGGCCGAGCGCAGCCTGCCCGTGATCGATGCGACCTGCCCGCTGGTTTCGAAGGTGCACAAGGAAGGCCGTCGCTATGCCGAGCAGGGCAGGGAGATCATCCTGATCGGCCATGACGGCCATCCGGAGGTCGAGGGGACCATGGGGCAGATTCCCGGCGGCCGCGTTCACCTGATCTCCACGGTCGGGGATGCGCAGAAGCTGCAGGTCGGCAATCCGGAGATGCTGGCTTATATCACCCAGACAACGCTATCCGTCGACGACACGCGGGCGGTGATCGAGGCGCTGAAGGAACGGTTCCCGGCCATTGTCGGCCCGGACACGCGCGACATCTGCTACGCCACGCAGAACCGCCAGGAGGCGGTGCGCGAGCTGGCGAAAGTCGTTGACGTGATCCTGGTGATCGGGGCGCAGAACAGCTCGAACTCGAACCGCCTGCGCGAGATCGGGCAGGAGCTGGGCAAACCGAGCTACCTGCTGGCCGACGCGCGCGACCTTGACCCCGCCTGGGTCGCCGGAGTGGGCGCGGTCGGCGTCACCGCCGGCGCGTCGGCGCCCGAAGACCTGGTGCAGGACCTGATCGACCGTCTGCGGCAGATCGCCGCGGTGGAAGTCGCCTTCCTGCCCGGCATCGAGGAGAACATACGATTCCGCCTGCCGCCCGAGCTGATCGACAGGGAGTCGACGACAGAGGCCGAGTTCGCGTAAGTCACCAGTCAGTTCCGCAGAATTGGAGAACAAATAATGGGCATCCCGCTTCGTCAGCAGGTTCGTGTCGGCAGCTACGTCCTGAAGCAGCACCTGATGGGCAACAAGCGGTATCCGCTGGTCCTCATGCTCGAGCCGCTGTACCGCTGCAACCTCGCCTGCGCCGGTTGCGGCAAGATCGACTACCCTGACGAGATACTGAACCAGCGCCTGTCCTACGAGGACTGCATGGCGTCCATCGACGAGTGCGGCGCACCGGGCGTCGTGATCGCCGGCGGCGAGCCGTTGCTGCACAAGGAGCTGCCAAAGATCGTCGAGGGCGCGCTGGCGCGCAAGAAGATGGTCATTGTCTGCACGAACGCGCTTCTGCTGCTCAAGCGCATCGACCAGTACAAGCCCGACCCGTTCTTCTCCTGGTCCATCCACCTCGACGGCGACCAGCAGGCGCACGACGACTCGGTCTGCCAGGACGGCGTCTACGTCAAGGCGCTCGAAGCGATAAAGGTCGCCAAAGCTAAAGGTTTCCGCACCCAGATCAACGCCACGCTGTTCAACCAGGCCGATCCCGAGCGCACGGCGAAATTCTTCGACGCGATGATGGAAATGGGCCTGGACGGCATCACCGTTTCGCCCGGCTACGCTTACGAGCGCGCGCCCGACCAGCAGCACTTCCTGAACCGCGACAAGACCAAGACGCTGTTCCGCGATATCCTGAGGCACAACAAGGGCAAGAAGGGCAAGGCGAAGTGGTCGTTCACCCAGTCCGACCTGTTCATGAACTTCCTTGCCGGCAACGAGACCTATGCCTGCAGCCCATGGAGCATGCCGGCGCGCAACGTGTTCGGCTGGCAGAAGCCATGCTACCTGCTCGGCGAAGGCTACGTGAAGACCTTCAGGGAGCTGATGGAAGACACCAAGTGGGACGAGTACGGCGTAGGCAATTACGAGAAGTGCGCCGACTGCATGGTGCATTGCGGCTTCGAGGGCACAGCCGTCAGCGACTCCGTCAAGCATCCGCTCAAAGCCATGAAGGTTGCGATCTCGGGCATCCGCACCGAAGGCGAGATGGCGAAGGATATCCCGCTCGACAAGGCCCGACCGGCCCAGTACGTCTTCAGCAAACATGTGGAGACCGCGCTGGCAAAAATCCGCGCCGACAAGATCGGCAGCGAGAAGACGCCGCAAGCCAAGCAGCCGGAGGTGGTTGACGGCGAGTAAGCTTACTTCGCTCTTCAGTTTACGACGGTTAGGGTTACGGCCGCTTCTCCACGAGTTGGAGCGGCCATGCCTTGAGTTCAAACGCTACTGCGATCCGTTTGCGGGAACCGAAGCCAGGGACCGGCACGGCAGCGCACCGATCGATCCGATCAGGTATTTTTTTTCGCACTGCAGCGGTACCGTGTGGATCAGGCGCTTCAGCGAAGCGCGCGGCTTGAACGAGTGGACGTACAAGACCTGTCCGCCAGGCCGGGCTCTGATCCATTCAGCCATGTCGGACG
The DNA here is from genome assembly GCA_965199265.1 of Alphaproteobacteria bacterium. GTDB lineage: Bacteria > Pseudomonadota > Alphaproteobacteria > CALMVH01 > CALMVH01 > CBDAQV01. The sequence continues at coordinate 243,765 of CBDAQV010000004.1, forward strand.
GGTGCAGCGGGACAAAGCTGCCGGGCTCGCGGGCAAAAAAGTCGGCGAGCGCCGTATACTGGCCCTGAGTAAAGAACAGCTCGGTCGGGTCGTCCAGCACGAAGCCGCAGGGCTGCGCGGGCGAGCAGTTCATGCTTTGCATCGCCTTCTGCCAGCCCATTGCCCGGTTGGCTGCCGGCAGTGCGATCGCAACGCAGGCATTCAGCAACATGTACAGAAGCACAGTTGTGAAAACCGCGCTGGTATACCCGACGGCGCGGGCCGGGTTCGTTGCAACAAGCGAACGTTCCGCATCGCGCACCAGCAAGGCGCTTCCCATGACCAGAGCCGGTATCAGGAAGTGGACATAACGGTAAATGAGCATCGGATGGATGTAGGAAACGGCGTACATGACCATGACAGGTCCCCAGAACAGGCCGAACAGCAGCTTGCCCGTGCGGCTGCCGAAGTTTGGCGTCGAGGAAAGGATGCTTCCGGTCATTGCCGCCAGTACGACGAAGGTCACGGCCGCAAGGAAATTGCCGAATATATCCGAGATGAAAACGATGACGATGATCCTGCTTGGCAGGGGAATCCACGTCGGCACCGATCCGTTTCCAAGCGCGACGGGTACCTGCAGGGCGTAATAGGCCAGCAGCACAACCGACGCAGTGACAAAGCTTGCCCAGAACCAGAGCGACCGCGCCCCTGTCCGCCGGCCGGCCAGCGCAATCAGAAACAGGACTCCGAACAGGAAGGAGGCAAGGTAATGCAGCAACCCTCCCAAAAGCGCAAAGGCTACGGCTTTTACCCGGTCCAGCGGATTTTCCGACAGGCCGTAGATGACCACGCACGTTCCCACCAGGAACAGAAGTCCATACGACCGCGCCTCGAACGCATATTCCCAAAAGGTGGTATTGCCCAACGTCAGTGCGGTTGCGAGAAGGATATTGCCGCCACGCCGCCCGACTTCGCGCAACAACAGGAATACAGCCAAGCCGCAAGCTGCGAGGCTGATGCCGCGCACCAGCCAGAGATGGCAGCCGGTCACGCCGAACATCAGGTGGATCAGAACATGATAGAGCAGGGGATGCGAATCGTGCGTGATCAGAGGCATCGCCGCCGCGAAACTGTCGGGGCACGAAACCGCTCCGGTGAACGTTTCGTCCAGCCAGAACCCGCTGAGAGCGTTGCGATAGATGGACACCGAGCAAACGACAGCCAGCAGCAGAAAAAAGCGCAGCAACCGAGTGCGGTCGCCTGGAAACATCAGGCCTCGGCATGAACCCGGTGCCCTTGCCGTGCCGTCGCCTTGTATCGTGCCTTGCTCGAGAGTCATTCGTATCCCGCCGAAGCTTTGTCAGGAGGATGAACCAGCAGTCGTTCCTCCATGAATTCCTGTCTTGTACCGGGTTACGGCAGCAGGTTCGAGTCTTCCAGCAAATACCCGAGGATAACGACTCCCAGCATCATCACCACGCCGGAGAGCGCCAGGACGATATACCGGGAGCTTCGATAGTTTCGGAGTCGGATCAGTTTCTGAACGGCGATGACCAGCTACCGGAGAGCCGTCATCGCGTCAATGGTAAACGGATATTATCCAATAGGATTTTGTATAAACGATACGGTGTTTACGCGGCATTGTGAGTGGTGACCCGGACTCGCAGGTTGTCTTAGCGTTGCCCCCAAGGCACAACCGTGACGCTGGCCAGCGCGTTCTCGGGGGAGCCGTCGATTACCTTGTCGCTGATCGCCAGGTAGACCAACGTGTTGTGCGCAAGGTCCAGAAGGCGGTAAACCTTCGTATGCTTGAAGAAAATCGAGGTCTGCTCGGAGTATACCGAGTCCTTGTCCTTCAAGGTGCTCAAGTCAGTCACGACCGGCCCGACCTGGCGGCAGGCGAGAGAAAAGCGCGACGGGTCTTCCGCCAGCCCGAAGCTTCCCTTGACCCCGCCGGTCCGCGCTTGGCCGATGTAGCACGCGACGCCGGGGACTTTCGGATCCTCGAATACGCTGACGCAGACCTTGTCGTTTGCGCCCAGCACGCGGAACGTCGTGCTGACGCAGTTCAGGTCGCTCGCGCTTGCGGCGCCGACGCCGAGGCAGGCGAGCAATCCGAAGCAAAAACCGGTAAATCCGACCCTGAGCATGATGAGTCACTCTAAAGCTGATGAGTTTTGTTTCTACGGCTGCGGATCGATCGCCGCCAGATATTCCTACAAGTTGCCGGGCGCCCAGCCTACGCGAGCGCAGGCAATCGCCTGTTTGCCTCGCGGTAATCGTCCTCGGCGACGGGGGCCATCCAGACAGTTCCCTGCGTGTCGCTTTCCAGCAGCGACAGGTGGGTGAGCAGGGCCCCGTCGGTTGCGCCGTGCCAGTGCACGAAGTGCGGGGGGACCAGCGCCACATCACCCTGCTGAAGGCGCCGTGCGGGCTCGCCCTGGATTTGCAGGATGCCCGTTCCCGCCGTTACAACAAGAACTTGGCGGAAGTCGTGGGTATGCCAGGCTGTCCTGGCGCCGGGCGCGAATGTCACGGCGTTGGCATTCACCCGCGAGGCCGCATCGGCCGCCGCAAGCTCGTCGATGAAGACCGCGCCGGTGAAATAGCTGGCCGGCCCCGCCTTGGCGATCCGGGACGCTGCAGGGCGGATGATCATGGCTGTGCTCCTCGATGCGAGAGCTTACCGGGTGGTGGGAGTTCCCTGGCCGCTTGCGCCGCGGCGCGAACCTGGTCGGCGAAGCCGGACGCGCGTGGTTCCTCAGCCATGCCACGCGCCTTTGTCCACGGCGGACAGCGTGCCGAAGACGCTGCTGTCGGCCAGCGTGGCATGCGTGGTGGTCTGCGGGTTGAACGCGGGGTTGTTCGCCGAGAACGTCGCCATAGCGGTCAGCAGCGATCCAAGCGCCGTGTCCAGCTTCAGCCCGTTCGCGTCCAGGATCTGCGCCACCTCCGCCTGCGGCGCGCCGAACCAGTTCTGCACCGTCACCTGGGCTTTCGTGCCCAGCACGTCGATGACGAGGTTCTTGCCCTGCTGCAAATACCACAGGTTGCCGGCGGCGGCCCCGTCCTGGAACTGCAGGATGCCTGCTGGCGCGGTGGCCTGCGCGCCGCCGTTTTCGACGGTGACAGCCGTCGCGCCGTTCTGGATCACGTAGGTGTCGGCGCCGCCGTTCCCCGTCAGGGTGCTGGCGCCCGTGCCGCTGTCCAGCGTTTCGGCGGCGGCCGGGAAAGTCGGAACGAGCGCCAGCGGCAGCGCCGGTGTCCCGGCGTTCGCGCCCGGGTCCCAAGACGAGCCGGTTCCCGTGGTGGATGTGGAAGTGAGTGATCCAGCGCTCACGGCTTGCGTTGTTGCATCGGGATCATCGCCGCTGCCGCCTTCACCGCCGCTTTCGCCTTCGGACCCGCTACCCCCGCCACCGTAATTGTACGTTCCGGTTACCGTGATTTCAACGCTGAACGTGACGTCCCCGATGCTCGTCGAAGGCGACGCGTAGGCGCCGGGATCGGGCGGCACGTCGGGGTCGTACCCGGCGATGATCTGCTGCGGGCCCCCCGCGAGGACGTTCTGGTTGAGGTAGTTTCCGCCGTTGTAGGCGGTGTTGATGGCCCACAGGGCGCTGTTCCAGCCGTAGGTGACGGTCTGCGAGGCGTAGGGCCCGCCGTTGTGGAACAGCGTGGTCGCGGTCGTTTCACCGTTGGCGTACTGGTAAGTGTACTGCGTGACCTGTCCCGCGGCGTTGTAGGCGGTGTTGGCGTAGTTCCAGTTGCCGTTCACGAAGTCGTAGTCGGTGACCAGCTGGTTACCGGCGGCGTAGCGGGTCTGGACGACCTGGAGGGGGTCTCCGGGCAGGCCGTTGTTCCAGGTGTAGTAGGTCGAGTAGTTGAACGGGATGGTGGTGACCGCGCTCAGCAGCGGGTCTCCGGGCAGGTAGCTGTTGAAGTTGTAGCTGGCGGTGTCGCCGTTGGTGGCGGTGACGCCCTCGGTCGCCAGCGGGTCGCCGGCCACGCCGTTGTTGAAGGACAGGACGGTCAGGCTGCCGTTCGGGACCTGGGTGCTTTGCGACAGCAGCGGATCGCCCCCTACGGTGCAGGAGTAGTTGCTGTTGACGACCGTGCCGTTGGCTTGGTGGGTGCTGGAGGTTTGCAGCGGGTCGTTGCCCACGGCCGTGTCGTACTGCGCGTAGTAGCTGCCGCCGGCGCCGTAGGTGACGCTTTGCGTGGACAGCACGTTCGCCGCGGCGAAGTTGTCGGTGGTGACGTTCCCGCTCTGCAGCGTCACCGACTGGCCCACCCAGCCGGACGCGTTGTAGGTGCCGGTCGTCGTGCCGCCGCCGGTCAGGTCCGCGATGTTGAGGGTCGGCAAACCCGCCGCGTTGAGGTCGGTCGTGTCGCTGGTGTACGGGCCCGTCAGGTAGAACTGCGTGTTCGACGAGGTGCCGTCGGAATTGTCCGTCGCCGACGAGGTCAGGTTACCCGTGCCGTTGGCGGCGGAGTAGTTCGCTTCGGTGAAGGACGCGCCGCCCGCGGTCTCCGTCACGTCCACCGACGTGCCGTTGCTGTTGTTCGTCACGCTGGTGATCGTTCCGCTCGTGGCCTCGGTCGCCTGCATCGACTTGATCGTGCTGGCCTGCGCCGACGAGATGCCGAGGCTGGAAGCGAGCGCGGCGACGTTCACCGTGAACGAGGTTCCGAGGCTGGCGGTGTTCACGTAGGTGACGTAGAGGTCGAGCGACTTGGATACGCTCGCGGCCACCGACGACGCGCCGCTGCCCAGCAGCGAGCCGAAATAGGTCAGCGCGATCAGGTCGTCCTGCGCGTCTTCGGAGAGGGCGTGGAAGCTGGTCAGGGCGACGCCGGAGCTCGCGGTCTGGACGTCCGCCCAGAGCAGGTCCGCGAAGGCGCTGGCCTGGGTCGAGGCCGACACGCTGGCGAACAGGGTGCTCTGGCTGGGCCCGCTGGTCTCGGCGGCGGTCGCGCCGTACAGCCAGTTCACGTTCTGCGCCGCCAGCGCCGTCCCGCTCCAGTACTGGATGGGAATCTTGAGAGCGCCGAAGACCTGTATGTGCTCCTGATCTATCACATATAATGTAGGTATGAAGTCAGTTGATTGAACGTATGCAAAATCTGCCAGCGCCAATTGTACTTTTAGATTGACGCTAGTGGTTGGCCAGTTTGCGGCGCCGACGTAGTTCTCGACGTTGTTGTTGGCAACCAGGCCGTTGGTGGATGTCTCGCTAGCCACCTCCGCAGCTTCAGTCGCATAGGTGCGGACAGCTGTTTGCGTGTTATAATAGGCGATTACGTCCGCCGTCAGCGTTGACGCTGAGGCATGCGCGTTATTGTCATTTTGAAGCTTTGTACCTGCGGTTGTAAGCGCCTTATATGTCGTTGCATCAAAACTTGTACTTGCCATTTCGTTACCGTTCCTTTCAAGGTGTTTGTTTGGAGATCTCGAATCCGTCAACTAGGTTTTGTATTTTCTGATCTATGTCGTTTACTGATTTAGTATAAATTCTATTAAAATTGTAGTCGATTATAAAGGGACTTCTACCGTTTTTATCAAGTTTAAACACTTGAGAGTGCCTTGCCTCTGTAATCTCGCAAATCTCAGTAACACCTTTTAGTACTCCCAATCTGTGATCATCACAGACAAAAAACCTTGGTTTCGCAAAATTTGCAAAATAGTAGTCGCGCTCGCCGGGAATATCATTGTACCCTTTGGCACTTGCCATCTGCCTGACTGAATAGGCGCCCTCTGTCCATGAGTTAGATTTCTCCAGCAAACTATCTTCGTACCTTTTTTGCAGATCTTTTCCAGAATTCCTACCCTGCTCATACTCAATGCTGATCATGACCTTACGTCCCCACCCCGGCTGATCGAACTCGGCCTTGTTCTCGGGTGTTTCGGGCGACAGGTCGGGCAGCAGCGCGAACAGCATGATCGCGCCCGCGCCGTCGGGCGTTCCGGACTGGTAATATCCAGGACGGAAACCCTTCGGGATGTGAAACGTGATCGGCCCCAGCGGATACGCGCCGACCGGCCCGTTCTGCTGCGGCAGGAAGCGCCCCTGCTCGGCGGGCGAGAGCGGTTTTGCCGAACCGCTCGCCTGCGGATCGGACTGGGTCAGCTCCTGCGCCGCGCCAACCATCACGATTCCGATGACAATAGTTACTGCGATTTTCTTGAACATACTGCCGTTTGAAAATTGTAGTGGCTGACTATTTCAACTCTTCGAAACTGTCAATCGGCTTCTGAAGCTTTCGTCAAAGTTTTTATACGGCTGACATGGTTGCGAGAGAAGGCATAACTTCAATGTTGTTGTTTGCGATCTGCCCGTTCAAGAACGTGTTGCAAGCCACCTCCGCAGCTTCAGTCGCATAGGTGCGGACGGCGGTTTGCGTGCTATGATAGGCGATTACGTCTGCCGTCAACGTTGATGCTGAGGCGCCATTCTGTTTATCATTGTTGAGTTTTGTTCCTGCTACAAAAAGAGCGCTATACGTCTGTGGGTCGAAGCTTGTTCCGGCCATTCTTATCTCCTATTTGGATAAGAGTTTACTTTGAAACTTCGAAGCTGTCCAACAATTTTTTTAGCTTTTCATCGGTATCTTCTACAGAGTTCAAATATTTTTTATTGAACGTATATGTTAGCGACATAAGATTTTTACCAGTTTTATCAGGATTCAAAACATCTAAATGCATAGGTTTAATAACATGACAGGACTCTGTAACTCCCTTTGTACTTGCCGCTCTATAATCATCACAAACAAAAAAAAGGTGGACGATTTACGTCAGAAAAGTAATAATTTCTAAAGTCTGGAACGTTATTGTAACCTTTAGCGGTTGCTAGCTGCTTTACATTGTAATCTCCTTCAACCCAAGAAGGAGAATTATTGAGCAAGCTTTCTTCGTATATCTTTTTTAAAGCATCCCCCGAAAACGGACCTTGCTCGTATTCAATGCTGATCATGACTTTCCGTCCCCACCCCGGCTGATCGAACTCGGCCTTGTTCTCGGGTGTTTCCGGCGACAGGTCGGGCAGCAGCGCGAACAGCATGATCGCGCCCGCGCCATCGGGGGTTCCCGCCTGGTAATATCCGGGCCGGAAACCCTTGGGGATGTGAAACGTGATAGGTCCCAGCGGGTACGTGCCGACCGGCCCGTCCTGCTGTGGCAGGAAACGCCCCTGCTCGGCGGGCGAGAGCGGTTTTGCCGAACCGCTCGCCTGCGGACCGGAACGCGTCAGCTCGTGCGCCGCGCCAACCAGTAAGATTCCGATGACCGCAATTCCTGCAACTCTTTTGAACATACTGCCGTTTTAAAGTTGTAATGGCTGACTATTTCAACTCTTCGAAACTGTCAATCGGCTTGTGAAGCTTCGTCGAAGTTTTTACGGGGCTGACATGGTTGCAAGAGCAAGGCATAGCTTCAATGTTGTTGTTTGCGATCTGCTCGTTCAGGGAGGTGTCGCTCGCCACTTCCGCAGCCTCCGTCGCATAGGTGCGAACGCCGGTTTGCGTGTTGTAATAGGCGATAACGTCGTTGGTCAGAATTTGAGCTTGAGCTGAAGTAAGATTTCTTACACTATTACCGACAGCATTCCAATCGGCAGTTAGCTTGTTTCCAGCTGTATCGACAGCAGAGAGCGTAGTTGTGTTGAAAGGTGTTCCAGCCATGTCTTTTCTTTCGAGAGTTTTAGTAAAAAACTAATTGACATTTTGGAAACTGTCAATCAGGCTTGAAGCTTTCGTTATAAAATCTTTTGCCAATTCGGCATGCTTGCGAGCGAAGACGTACTCGATCGACATCGGATTTTTCCCGGTTTTGTCTGGCGTCAAGCTATCGAGACGAATAGGTAGAATTACGTTACAGCTTGGAGTGTACTGTTCACTATTATCCTGACTACGATCACAGACGAAGAAGTCGGGAAAGCTGCCATCACGGCTTACGTAAAGATCACGGATGCCAGGGATAGTTCTACCTTCCATAGTAGGAGATGCGCCTAATCGACGAACTGTATATATTCCCTCTTCCCATGTCGGAGAGCCGTTAAGTGCGGTTTTTTCATAGATTTTACGCAAAGCCTCGCCGGAAAAGGGGCCTTGATTATATTGGATACTAATTTCTATTCTATTCCCCCAACCCGGCTGGTCGAACTCGGCCTTGTTTTCGGGTGTTTCCGGCGACAGGTCGGGCAACAGCGCGAACAGCATGATCGCGCCCGCGCCGTCGGGGGTTCCCGCCTGGTAATATCCGGGCCGGAAGCCCTTCGGGATGTGAAACGTGATCGGTCCTAGCGGGTACGTGCCGACCGGCCCGTCCTGCTGTGGCAGGAAACGCCCCTGCTCGGCGGGCGAGAGCGGCTTTGCCGAACCGCTCGGCTGCGGACCGGAACGCGTCAGCTCGTGCGCGGCGCCAACCAGTACGACTCCGATTACGGCGATTCCTGCAACTTTTTCGAGCATGTCGCGGTCCGAGAGTTGTATCGGTTGGCTACTTCAGCCCACGGAAACTGTCAATTGGCTTTTAAGTTGGTGGGAAATGCCGGACGCCATCGGACAGGAACGGCCATGTCCATTTCGCCTGCTTGTCTTTCCCGCAATCCTTGCCTGTGCGGCTTCGCGACCGCGGACGCGCGACATTCACGGCGGTATCGGCTCTTAACGGGCGGCACGAAAGCTTGCTCGAAACAACCAGCTCGGTAACAAGAATTTCTCCGATCAGCTTACGGTCGCGCAGGAACAGCAAGGGCCTGTTCGCGCAAGCCCGGCGACATGCGCGTAACGGGCTTGAAGGTTTGCTTGCCCCGGTTAAAATCTCGTTCGAAGTCACCTTGCAACCGATGTTGCAAGGGAACACGGAGACAGGTGGCCAGAACATGGATCAAAGGGAGAGGAACATGGAGCGATCGGCCGAGGCCATGACCGCAGGCGGATGCCCCGTGGCGCATGGTCGCAACGGAGCCAACGGCCCTGGCGGCCCTGGCGGCCCTGGCGGCAGGAGCAATCGGGACTGGTGGCCGCAGCGGCTTAGCCTCCACATGCTGAACCAGCATGCCCCGCGGTCCAATCCCATGGGGGAAGCTTTCGACTACGCCAAAGCTTTCAAAAGCCTCGACCTCGACGCCGTCATCAAGGACCTTCATGCCCTGATGACCGACTCGCAGGACTGGTGGCCGGCCGATTTCGGCCATTACGGCGGCCTGTTCATCCGCCTCGCCTGGCACAGCGCCGGAACGTACCGCATCGCGGACGGCCGTGGCGGGGCCGGCGGGGGCCAGCAGCGCTTCGCGCCGCTGAACAGCTGGCCCGATAACGCCAACCTCGATAAGGCGCGCCGCCTGCTCTGGCCGATCAAGCGTAAGTACGGCAGGAATCTGTCGTGGGCCGACCTGTTCGTGCTCGTAGGCAATGTCGCCCTGGAATCCATGGGCTTCGAGACATTCGGCTTTGCCGGGGGCCGTGCCGACACGTGGGAGCCGGAAGAGCTTTACTGGGGCCCAGAAGGCAGCTGGCTGGGAGATGAGCGCTACAGCGGCGAGCGTCAGCTGCAGGGGCCGCTGGGCGCCGTGCAGATGGGCCTCATCTACGTCAACCCGGAAGGGCCGAACAGCCAGCCCGATCCGTTGGGCTCCGCTCGCGACATCCGCGCGACGTTCGCCCGCATGGCGATGAACGATGAGGAAACGGTGGCGCTGATCGCCGGCGGCCATACTTTCGGCAAGACCCACGGCGCGGGCGATCCCTCCTTCGTGGGCCCTGAGCCGGAAGGCGCTGTGATCGAGGACATGGGGCTTGGCTGGCGCAGCAGGCACGGCAGCGGACTTGGCTCTGACGCCATCACGGCCGGCCTGGAAGTGACCTGGAGCCAGACGCCTACCAGGTGGAGCAATTACTACTTCGATAATTTGTTCAGGTATGAATGGGAGCTGACGAAAAGCCCGGCCGGCGCATGGCAATGGGAAGCCAAGGACTCCCCCGAAAGCGTGCCGGACGCGCATGACAGCGCGAAGAGACAGCGCCCGAGGATGCTCACTTCAGATCTGGCGCTGAGGGTCGACCCGGCGTACGAGAAAATTTCGCGCCGCTTTCATGAAAGCCCGGACCAGTTCGCGGACGCGTTCGCCAGAGCCTGGTTCAAGCTTACTCACCGGGACATGGGTCCGATACAGCGCTACCTCGGCCCGCTTGTCCCGAAGGAAACCCTGATCTGGCAGGATTCCGTTCCCGCCCTCGACCATCCCGTGGTCGACGATCAGGATGTAATGGCGCTCAAAAAAGAGATACTGGCTTCCGGGCTGTCTGTGCCGCAGCTGGTTTCGACCGCTTGGGCTTCGGCATCGACGTTCCGCGGCTCGGACAAGCGGGGCGGGGCAAACGGCGCCCGCATCCGGCTTGCGCCGCAGAAGGATTGGGAAGTTAACGACCCGGCGGGACTTGCAAGAACGTTGCAGGCGTTCGAAGCGCTGCGAAGCGAGTTCAACGCACGTGCCATCGGGGGCAAGCGGGTGTCGCTGGCCGACTTGATCGTTCTGGGCGGCGCTGCCGCGATAGAGAAGGCTGCAAAGGATGCAGGGGTCGAGGTAACGGTTCCCTTCACGCCCGGGCGCATGGATGCGTCCGAGGAGCAGACCGACGCCGCCTCCTTCGAGCCGCTGGAGCCGGCCGGCGACGGTTTCCGCAACTACTATACCCGCACGCGCGAGCTCATGGCTCCGGAAGAGGCCTTGGTGGACCGGGCGCAGCTTCTGTGCCTGTCGGGCCCCGAAATGACTGTGCTGGTCGGCGGCTTGCGCGTCCTGGGAGCCAACGCCGCCGGGTCGCGGCATGGCGTTTTCACCAGGCGGGTCGGCACGCTGACCACGGATTTCTTTGTCAACCTGCTCGACATGGGCACGCAGTGGCAGCCCACCGATGATTTCAACGTGTACGAGGGCCGCGACCGCGATACAAAGGAAGTGAAGTGGACCGGCACCAGGGTCGACCTGATATTCGGATCTCACTCGGAACTGCGCGCTTTGGCGGAGGTCTACGCCTGCTCTGACTCGCAAGAAAAATTTGTCCATGATTTCGTCGCGGCCTGGCACAAGGTCATGGATGCCGATCGTTACGACCTTGCAGATCGCTGAGCGGCCAAGCAGGATCCGTCAGCGTGGCCGAAATCCACTGTGTTCAGCGTGCGTCCCAACGGAGTGAAGGCTGGGGCTGCGCCCAGGGCATTGGACAGGCACGCCTTCCTGCAAGGGCGGCGGCAGAGATAAATCCGTTACCGGGGCAAATCAATGTACCGTCACTTGCATGAACCCGCCCGGCTTTGCCGCGCTTGCTGATCTGCTGGCCGATCATGCCGACCTGAAGCTGCAACCGGGCCAGCTCAGATTTATGGAGAGGGCAGGCCTCAATCACGATCATATCGTGCTTGGCGATACCGGCTGGCTCGCCCGATCCCGCGTGGGAACACCATCCTCAGCAGCGGTGACTACCTGTCGCAACAGCAGGCGGTCTAAGCGGCGGCGGCTCCGTCGCTCCATACTCCCGAACTGCTCGCCACCGTTCCGCCAAGCCGGGACCTTACCAACGGCGCCTTGATCGTCCGGCACGGCGCTCAACCAGAGCTACGGCCATCTCCGCCGGATGGCTCGCTCTCCCGCCCTGCCCACCAGTTTCATAGCCGCCGATGCTCACCCCGGGACTTCCTCATCGACCGGCAGGGCAGGGCGTGGCTGCCGGACCTCGAATATGCAACGATCGATTGCCCGCTGATCCATACCGCGATGGCCAGCTGTGCCAGGCCGGCATGGCCGTGGACCGCATCATCCATAACGGTCACTTACGCATGCCAGCTATTTTTGTCCGTTGTCGAGAGCGCTCCGTAGAAGGAGCTGTTCGCCAGGGTGGTGTTGGGGGTTGTCTGTGGGTTGAACGAAGCATTACTGGAGGAAAACGAGGTCATGGCGCTGACCAGGCTGTTGACCGCCGCGTCGAGCTTGAGGCTGTCCGCCGAGACGATTTCGGCGGTCTGGGCGTAGGCGTCGCCGGAGACGAACCAGTTGTCGAGCACGGTCTGGCGGGTCGTGCCCAGCACGTCGATCACGAGGTTGTTGCCGACATTGGCCAGCCACAGGTTGGCGGCGTCGATCGATCCGGTGAAGTCGAGGTTTCCCGCGGCGGCGTTGCTGGCGGGGACGCCGTTCTGGATGGTCTCGGTCGTCGTGCCCGCACCCACTTCGTACGTGTCCGCGCCGCCGTTCCCGACCAGCGTGTCGGCGGCCGATCCGGCGTAGACCGTGTCCGCGCCGGCCGTGCCGGTCAGCGTCGCGGCGCTTGACCCGCCGTAGATCGTCGTATCGCCGGACTTGTTCAGCCCGATGCTGCCGCCGCTGGCGAACACGAGCTCGCCCGAGCCGCCGGACAGGGTGACGGCGTCGCTGGCCGAGGTGGCCGTGTTCTTCACGGTGACCGCGCCCGTGCCGTTGTAGGTCACGGTGTACTGGGTCTCGGCGCCGCTGAAGTAGATCTCGGTCGTGCCGGCGGACAGCGTGGCGGTGTTGTTGCCCCCGCCCACATGCCAGTAGCTCGTGCCCGTGCCGCTGAAGGTCAGCGCGTCCGCGCCCGCGCCGTCGGCGACGATCGTGCCGGCCACGCCGGGGCCGGGCGTCGCGACCGTGGTGCCGCCGCCGGCGACCGGGGTCGTGACCAGGGCGTAGGTGCTGCCGTCGATCCCGAGCTGCTCGATGTTGCGCATCGTCGCCGTGCCGGTGTAGCCGACGCCGCTCCCCGAGACGAGGTCCTGCCCCGACGCGTTCTCGGCGATGCTCCACGCCCCGGTCGGCGGGACGGTGCTGGACGAGAAGGCGACCGTGTTCGTGCCGCCGCCGCCGTTCATCGCCGCCGACTGCGCCGCGCCCAGCGTGAACGTGTCGTTGCCCGAGCCGCCGTACTCGAGCGTGTCGCCGGTCGCCTCGGTGCCGAGCCCGACGGCGCCGCCGGAGGCGAACACCAGCTCGCCCGAGCCGCCCGACAGGGTGAGCGTCTCGGTCGCCGAGGTCGCGGCGCTGGTGACGGTCACCACGCCCGTGCCGTTGTAGCTCTCGGTGTACTGGCTCGACGCGCCGCCGAAGCAGATCTCGGTCATACCGGCGGACAGCGTGGCGGTGTTGTTGCCCCCGCCAACATGCCAGTAGCTGGTATCGTTGCTGTTGAAGGTCAGGGAATCGGTGCCTACCCCGTCCACCACGAGAGTGCCCGAGGATTGGTCGTTCGGAGTGGAAACAGTCAGTGACCCTCCCGCAACCGGCAACACGGAAAGATCGTACAGCACACCGCCCATGCCGACCTGCTGGACGTCGCTCAGGGTTTCGGTGCCGGAATAGGCCGAGCCTGCTCCGCCAGCGATCGTGACGTTTCCGGAAGACAACTCCTGAATGCTCCATGTGCCGTCCGGCTTGGTGTCGCCGCTCGCAAAGTTCAGGACATTGCCGGAGCTGCCCGTACCCGTGCTGCTCGTCGTTCCCCCACCGACAACGAAGGTTTCCGTGCCGAGCCACACCAGCCTGCCGTCGGAGAACACGACCTGACCCTGGCCGCCCGTGAGTTTCGCCGTCGTCGTGCCGTTGCGGTTTACCACCGTGTCGATAACGCTCAGCGTGCTTCCGGAGGTGAACGTGTACTGGGCTTCGGTTCCGGTCATGTATATTTCGGTGGTGCCCGCTTGCAGGGAAGCGCTGTCGCTCGCCCCGGTGACATGCCAGTACGTTTCCTCGGCGTTGTTGACGGTCAGGGTGTTGTGCCCGGTGTCCTCGGCAACGATCGTCCCGCCCATCTGCGAGGGTGTCGAGAGGGTGAGCGTGCCGCCCGAGACCGGAGTGGCGACCAGAGCGTAGTAAATGTTGCCGAGCTCCACCTGCTGGATGTTCGTGAGCGTCGCCGTGCCTGCGAAACCGGCGGCCGTTCCATTGAAGGAGACGCTGCCCGAGCTGCTTTCCGAGATGATCCAGCTGCCGTTGGGTACCGCGCCGCCCTGCGAGAACTGCACCGTGTTCTGGCTTCCGGGACTGGAGCTGCCGGTGAAGGCGTCGGTTCCCGGCGCGGCGATGAAGCTGCTCTGGCCGAAGCCGCCATAGCCGGTCGCATCGGCATTGCTGCCGATGACCCCTCCCAGGGCGACCGACGGTCCGGACGCAAAGACCAGTTCCCCCTGACCGCCGAAGAGATGGATGCTCTTCGTGCCGTTGCGGCCCGAAACGGTATCGGTGACCGTCACGTCGTCCACGCCGTCGAACGTGATGGTGTACTGGCTTTGGGCGCCGAGCATGTAGATTTCGGTCTGGCCGCTCTCGAGCGTGACGGTGTCGGTCCCGCCGCCGGCATGCCAGTAGGATAGTCCTACGCTGTCAAAGACCAGAGTATCATTCCCTGCGCCGTCGACGACCAGGCCGCCGTTGAGGAC
>CBDAQV010000005.1:0-330469 GCA_965199265.1 Alphaproteobacteria bacterium
TTAGCGCAACCGCCGCCGGAAGCGCAAGCAGCAGGCTGGCCTCGATCGCGCGAGCCGTGTCGCTTTTCAATTCATCGATCCGCCCGGCCCTGGCATGACGCGACAGCAACGGCAGCAGTGCCGTGCCCACCGCGATCCCGACCACTCCCAAGGGCAACTGATTCAGCCGATCGGCGTAGTAAAGGTAAGAAATCGAGCCTTCGGGCAGGTACGAGGCGATGACTGAGTCGACATAGGCATTGAGCTGCGCCGCCCCACCGCCGATGGCGGCCGGCCCCATCAGCGCGAACAATCGTCGCACCATGGGCGTCAGGCGGGGGAGGCGCAGGCGCAGGCCAATCCCCGCACGGCGGCATGCGCGCCACATCCACGCGAACTGCACCACCCCCGCGAGCGCCTGGCCCCAGGCGAGCGAGTACCCTTCGTTCGGCAGGTAGCGGCCCGCGCCGAACCCGAGGATCAGGCATACGTTGAACAGGATCGGGGCGGAGGCGAACGGCCAGTACAGGTCCAGCGCGTTCAGCACGCCGCCCTGCAGCGCGGACAGCGAGATCAGCAGCAGATAGGGGAAGGTAATGCGCGAAAGCGTTACCGCCAGCCCATAGCGCTCGCTTCCAGGCTCGAAACCCGGCGCCAGCACCAGCATCGCCTGCGGCATGAAGATAACGGCGAGGGTCACCAGCGGGATCAGCACAGCCAGCATGAGCGCCTGCGCTTCCTCCGCGAAGCGCGCAGCCTGGTCGCGCCCATGCTGCTCCAGCGTTCCGGAGAACAGGGGCACGAAGGCGACGCTGAAGGCGCCCTCCGCGAACAAACGGCGGAACAGGTTGGGCAGGCGAAAGGCGATCAGGGCCGCGTCCGCGATCGGCCCGGCCCCCAGCAGGTCGGCGGACAGCACGTCGCGGGCGAAGCCCAGAACGCGGCTGACAAGCGTCAGGCCACCGACTGTGGCGACCGATCTGGCGAAGGACATGCCCGGGGTTTACCTATCGTTTCACAGGTTGCTCTAGATGCACGATATTTATTACGTTTCGCAAAGCTTGCATGAAATTTGTTTTAGTATATAAAGAGTTATCTTCGTGGAGTTTGCGATGCGCGATATCACAAGTCTGGATTTAAAAATCGATGACTCGGTCGCGTTGAGTGGCTCTGTGCGACCAATTGGAGTTCTCGTCGACGAACCCGAATTTGGTTCTCCAGGCAAACGCCTGATTGAGAAATATAAGGTATATGGGCACTATAATCAAACTATCCTTGTAGAAGAAAGCGGCAAAGCAACGGTTCTACCGATTTCAAAAGCAGTTTATGATGTTCTTGAAAAGTTGGCCGTTGATGATGTTATCGACAATGAGCCTGATGCTGGAATAGTTGATTTGACATCTAAAAATGTACCAGCTTTACTGAACCTTTATCAGTCTATTGAAAGAAGTCGCACTTATGGTGCGCCATCTCTCCCATAAGCGCATCTCACACCACTTGAGTTGATCAGACCTGAAATGAACGGTCGCCACGGCGTCGATCCCTTCCAGCATTCCAGCTTTTCGGACATCTCGCGATCCTTGATCTTCCTCACCTGCATGCGGATCATGGAAGCAGTCATCGTAAAGTCGTTCTTGGCCCTGTGATCCACCTCATGCAGCAGCAGCGTTTTGCCCTCCAGTGCCGACGGCAGGTCCACCGTCCTCGAAGCTATTTCCCGATCGACGATAGATATACAATAATTGACTTCTAGGTTTCATAGTGCTTGCGCCTCATTAAGGTTCATGTTAGTAACTCGTTATTAACTACAGGCGCCTGGAAATGAGTGTCGACCCATATGACTTTGACGTGTTCATCGAACGTCGCCAGACCGACCAGGAAAAAGATGGCCGATTGGTAAATCACAAGAAAATCAATTTGATACAGTTCGACTCAGCCGGATCGGTGATCACTTACTTCTGGATGAACGAGCGCGGTGATCCCGTGGTTCGGCAAGCTACAACTAGAATGGCTCTCGAAAGTTACATCGAAAGAAAAGTAAACGCTTTTTCGGATCTTCGTAACGGGGGCAGCGGGCTTCTGGACACGTCCGACTCTCAAAGAAATCTACCGGTCGAACGTCTGACTCGCGTCACGCAGCCATCGCCGACCGATGCGCCCTTGCCTCATATCTTCAACGGGGACAACCTTGAAATCCTAGTGCCTGGTTTCAGGCCAGGAGAACGGTTTCTGTTCAAGCACGCCAACATCGTGAACGTTGAACGCACTCAACAAAACCTTTTGATCCAGCATCTTGGGCAAACAACCAAATTGGTTAATGGCCAAAGCCGAACCGAAACGGTCCTGTTCAATCACACCATCGACATACAACCGGCGGATTACGAATTCGGCAAGGTGGACGCCATTCGAAAGGTCGACCAGGGCGGCGCGGGAGTTCTCGACCTCACTGGCGACAACCCTGGCCGGCTCGCCGATCTGGCGCGCCGATTCTACGGCTCCAAACCGGAGCCGTAAGAGCCATTCTTGATACTTTGCGCAACTTATGTAATAAGTCCTGCACCGGAAGGTCGGTAATCAGAGGGTCTGCCATGCACATTGAATTGCTTGACGAGGGTCAACCCGCCACTGTCCTGGTAGAAAGAATGACCGGAGTTCACGACCGTCCGAACGAGGTCATCGTGCATTATCGCGACACTTCGGACAAGCTGACCTCAGCCAAGTTCGATCGTCCATATGAAGAGCTTAGGGACAATTTATCGACCGGAGTTATAAGCCTGATTCAGGATCAGGACATGAGCTGGAACGGTGGAGTGAAAAAGATCGGGCCGGGGGAAACCCTGCGTACCGAACCAAGGCTGCCTGTCCGTTCCGGTATCGGCTTTAGCAGGCACGGTGGCTGATCACGCCGTTTTCTCCACGCTCTCTCCCAGCACGCCCATCAGCTCCACATAGATGTGGTGCAGCCACGGCCCTTCGGTGATCTTTGCCCCTGACGGGTCGGTGACGTAGAATACGTCCACCACGCGGTGGCCGTAGGTCGAGATCTTCGCGGAGGAGACGCGTACGTTGATTTCGTTCAGTTTGGCGGTCAGCCCGTAGAGCAGGCCGGGCCGGTCGCGCCCGTTCACCTCGATCACGTTGTGGCTCTGGCTCGCGTCGTTGTCGATCAGCACGCGAGGCGGCGCGGGCAGGACCTTGGTCCGGCCGATGAAGGTGCTGCCGCGCCGCGCCAGCTCGTCCGACAGGACCAGCGCGCCGGAAACGCCGTGCTCGATCATCCGCACCAGCCTGTCGTGCCGGTCGGTGATGCGCCCCGAGGCGTGTCCCGACGCCTGGCCCGTGCTGCCGCTGGCGTCGTGGACGGAGAAAACGTCCAGTACCTTGCCGTTGGCGAGCGGCGATATCTTCGCGTCCACGATGGTCAGGCCTGTCGCGGCGATCCCGCCCGCCAGCTGGGAGAACAGCAGCGGGCCGTCATCGGCATAGATTGTGATCTCCGTCACGCCGCGCGCCTCGTCCAGGCGGGTGGCGACGCTGATCTTCTGCCCCAGCGCCTCCGCCTCGCCGATCAGGCGCGCGTGGCGGCCATGGGCCTTGGCATCGTAGGCCAGCCAGTAGCCGGCCGGCCCCAACGCGACGAAACGCGCAAATTCCTGGTCCGACCAGTCTGCAAGCTCGCTCCGCGCCGCCTCGTGCGCAACCAGGACGCGCGAGCTGGACCCCTTGGAGGTGGGCAGGCCGGACAGGACATCGCTGACGCGGGCGAACAGTTCGCTGAACAGGCCTGCCTTCCAGCTGTTCCAGCGGCCGGGGCCGACGCCCTCTATGTCGCAGGTTGTCAGGACCAGCAGAAGGCGCAGGCGCTCGGGCGATTGTACCATGTTGGCGAAATCCCTGATCGTGCGCCCGTCCTCGAGGTCGCGCTTGAGCGCCACGTCGGACATCGCCAAGTGCCAGCGCACAAGCCACGCGACGCTGTCGGTCTCGGCGTCGGACAGGCCGAGGCGCCGGCAGAACTTTGCCGCGACCTGCGCACCGAGGACCGAGTGATCGCCGCCGCGGCCCTTGGCGATGTCATGCAGCAGCGCTGCGAGGTACAGCTCACGGCGCGAGCGGATTGTTTTCAACGCCGCGCTGGCGATCGGGAAAGCTTCCGCAAGTTCGCCGCTTTCCATTCGCGCCAGGTTCGACACGACGTACAGAGTGTGCTCGTCCACCGTGTAGACGTGATACATGTCGAACTGCATCTGGCCGACGACGCGGCCCCAATCCGGCATGAACCGGCCCAGGATCCCAGCTTCGTTCATCGCCCGAAGCGTCTCGTGCGCGCCGGGGGAGTCGATGATCTCGACGAACAGCCGGTTGGCTTCGGGCTCGGCGCGCAGCCCGGCGTTGACGCGCGCCCGTCCGCGCGAGATGGCGCTCTGTGCCCGGGGATGGATCGGATGGCCGGTCTTCTGCGAGATGCGGAAAATGCGGATCAGGTCGACGGGGTTGCGTTCGAAATACCGGCCGTCGGGGATCGACAGCCGGCCCTGGCGCAGCGGAAAGCCCTCGACGCTGGCAGGGAAGGCCAGGAACTTGCGCTCGGTTCCCAGCTCTTCCTCGACCGCCGACATGAAGACGCGCCCCAGCTCACCGACGTCGCGCGCGACCAGGAAGTAATGGCGCATGAAGCGTTCCACCTCCAGCGAACCCGTGCGGTCGGTGTAGCCGAGGCGGCGCGCGATCTCGCGCTGCACATCGAAGGTCAGCCTTTCCTCCGCCCGCCCGACCAGATAGTGCAGGTGGGTCCGCACCGCCCAGAGAAAGCTCTGCGCCTTTTCGAAGCGGCGGGCTTCCTGCGGCAGGAAGACGCCGCGCCGCACCAGCTCGGCAAGGTCGGCCGTGCGCCACACATGCGCGGCGATCCAGCCGAGCAGGTGCAGGTCGCGAAGCGCGCCCTTGCCGTCCTTGACGTTGGGTTCCAGCCGGTAGCGGCTGTCGCCGTTCTTCTCGATCCGCTGCTCGCGCTCTCCCAGCTTGGCGGCGACATAGGCCTTGTTCGACCCCGCGAGCACGTCGCGCGTCAGCCGTTTGGCAAGGTCGGCGGACAGCGATTCGTCACCCGCCAGCGAGCGCATGTCGAGAAGCGTGGTGCGGATCACCATGTCCGACTTGGCAAGCCGGGCGCATTCGTCGACCGAGCGTACCGCATGCCCGACCTTGAGGTTGAGGTCCCAAAGGACGTAGAGGACGAACTCGGCCACCTGCTCGGCGCGGGCAGTTCGCTTGTACGGCAGCAGGATCAGCAGGTCCACGTCGGAGTAGGGCGCCAGCGCGCCGCGGCCGTAGCCGCCCAGCGCCAGCAGTTGCAGCGCCTCGCCCAAAGTGGGGTTCGCGGCGGGGTAGGCGACCACTGTTGCCAGACGATGCAGCCCGGCCAGCAGGCGGTCCACGAACTGGGCAAAGCCCTCGCCGCATCCTAGCCCGTCGCCGGTCTGCTCGAAGCGCGCCTTGATCGTCGCCCTTGCCTCGGCCATCAGCGGCTTCAGCCGCCGGGTGATCTCTCCTTGAACGCGAGAAGGCACTATGTCGGCGGATTCGATCCAGGCAAGCTCGCGCGCGAGGGCGCCAAACGCGCTGTCCAGCCACCCCGAGGCCGTGATGCTCTGGCGCGCGGGAAAGGGCAGAGGGCGAATGCGGTTCAGAAGTGCCAAGAGGACCCGTAGGTTTGCGGTAACATAATGCGTGACGACGTGTTATATAACTAAAATTGTTTGGATTGGAGGATCAGATGCTCCGGAATGTCGCCCTGTTCTCGTTCGCCTCTGCGCTGGTGCTGGCAAGCGCCGGATCGGCACAGGCACAGTATGCCCGCACGACGGGCGGTTACGGCACTATCACCGGCAGCGTGGGCGGGACCGGCGTGTACGGCGGCGCTGGCGGCGGCGGCGTGTACGGTGGCAACGGGATCAGGCCACCCAATTTCACGACCCCCCCGGCTACAACGGCCGCGAACACCACGACGTCCACCAACAGTGCCAACAGCGACTATGCGCAGGCGATGAAGGCGGTGGACTCCAACACGACCCAGGCGTTCGGCCCGCCCAAGCCGGACGACGATGCCGAGGACAACAGCAGCAACGATTCGGGCTCATCCGATATCGCCAATCAGGCGGCAAACCCCTATACGGCCAGCCCCATGGTGGGCGGAACGGCCGCGGCGAATGCTCAGCCTGCCTACGCAACGCCGGCGACCGTGCAGGGCGGGTACGGCGGGCAGGTGGCGGCAGGCGGGGTCGCCGGTGCCAACATGGCGCCCTTCACCTCTCCCTCGGGCACGATCGGTTTGGGTGCGTACAACACCAGCCCGTACGCCACTGGCGGCGGCACCCTCGGCTCCTCCGCGCCGTCCGTATCCGGCGGTCCTGTAGCCCCGGCCTACACAGGACACTGAGGTTCGCGTCCTATCGCCTGACTAGCGGTTATACGCCAGTCTTCTCAGTCTCGCTATCCGCCAAGCCTTTCAGTTTGTAGATCAGGTCCAGCGCTTCGCGCGGCGTAAGCGCGTCAGGGACGATCCCGCTCACGAAGCCCCGCAGAGGCGAAGGGGAGGGCGCGGGGAGCTTGGCGGCATGGAACAGCGGCAAATCCTCCGCAAGGCCTGTCAGGCGGCTGGAGCGTTCGCCACCCTCGAGTACGCGCAAGACCTCGCCTGCGCGGTCCAGCACAGGCCGCGGCAATCCTGCCAGCTTGGCGACATGCAGTCCGTACGAGCGATCCGCGGCGCCCGCACCGACCTCGTGCATGAAGATGATTTCGTCCTTCCATTCCTTCACCTTCATCCTGTGGCATGACAGCGCCGGAAGCTTCGAGGCGAGGGCCGTCAGCTCGTGATAGTGGGTGGCGAACAGCGTGCGGCAGCGTGTGATGTCATGCAGGTATTCGACGGTCGCCCAGGCAATCGACAGCCCGTCGAACGTTGCCGTGCCGCGTCCGATCTCGTCGAGGATCACCAGCGAGCGCTCGGTGGCCTTGTTGAGGATCAGCGCGGTCTCCACCATCTCGACCATAAAGGTCGAGCGGCCGCGCGCCAGGTCGTCGGCGGCGCCGACGCGGCTGAACAGCCTGTCGACGATGCCGACATGCGCGGCGACCGCAGGCACGTAGAAACCCGCCTGAGCCATTATCGCCAGCACCGCATTCTGGCGCAGGAAAGTGGATTTGCCGGCCATGTTAGGCCCGGTCAGCAGCCATAGGCGGTCCTCGGCCGCCAGCGCGCAATCGTTGCCAACAAAGCGTGCGGCATCCAGGCTCTGCTCGACCACGGGGTGCCTTCCGCCCGTGATCGACAGCATCGTTCCGGCATCGATCAACGGGCGGCAGTAATTGTCCGTGACCGCCAGCTCGGCAGCCGCCGAAGCTACGTCGATCTCCGCCAGGGCGGCGGCCGTGCGCGCGATTTCCGGCGAGTAGGCCGCGACGTCAGCGACAAGCTGGCCGTAAAGCTCGAGCTCGATCGCAAGGGCGCGATCGCCCGCCTCGGCGATCTTGCGATCGAGCTCGCCGAGCTCGCCGGTGGAAAAACGCACGGCCCCGGCCATGGTTTGGCGATGGAAAAAGCGGCCGGTCGGCTCGCTCGCCAGCAAGCGGTCGGCGTGGACGGGGGTGACCTCGATGTGGAAGCCAATGACGCTGTTGTGCTTTATGCGCAGCGTGGCGCCGGTTTCGACCGCGTAGCGCTGCTCCAGCGCCGCGATCAGCCGCTTGCTGTCGTCGCGCAGCGAGCGTTGCTCGTCCAGAGCGGGAGAGAACCCGGCCTGAACGAAGCCGCCGTCGCGCGCCAGCAAGGGCAGGTCAGGTTTCAAGGCACGGTCGAGCCGGTCGGTCAATGTCGGCAACTGGGCAATGCGCTGCGCTGCGTCCAGAAGCACTTTCCCGCCCAGCAGCAGGGTGCGGATGGTCTCGGAAAGGGCAAGCCCCTGTTTTAGCGCCGCAAGGTCGCGCGGCCCACCGCGGCCAAGCCCGAGTCGGCTCAGGGAACGCTCGATGTCGGGACAGCCGGCCAAAAACTCGCGCGCCCTTCCGCGCAGCTCGCGCGCTTCGATGAAAGCTGTGACTTCGTCCAGCCGGCGGGTGATCAGCGCCTGGTCGGTCGAGGGCGCCGACAAACGGGCGCAAAGCAAACGGCTGCCGGCGGGCGTCAGGGTGCGATCGATGGCATCGAGCAGGCTTCCCTTGCGCTCACCGTGCATCGTGCGGGTCAGCTCCAGGTTGCGCCGCGTCGCCGGATCGATCTCCATAAGGCTGCCGGCCAGCCGACGGCTCGGCGGATCCAGGCGCGGCGCCGAACCCTTCTGTGTCAGTTCGAGATAGGCCACCAGCGCTCCCAGGGCTGCCAGCTCGGCACGACCGAACTCGCCGAAGGCGTCCAGCGTGGCGACGCCGTAGATTTGTTCCAGGCGGCGCCGCGCGGCCTGGCTGTCGAAAAGCCGTGCCGGCTGCACGGTCAGCTGCGCTCGCCATTCGCCCAATGTTTCAAACCAGTCCGGCTTTTCGACCAAACTGTCGGCGACCAGAAGCTCGGTCGGCTGCAAGCGCCCCAGGACAGCCGAGGCATCGGTCCGCAGGAAGGATTCGATGCCGAGATGCCCGGTCGAAAGCTCCAGGGAAGCCAAGGCGAATTCGTTTCCGGTCTCGGCCAGCGCCGCAAGGTAGTTGCTGTGGCGCGCCTCGAGAAGCGTGTCTTCGGTCAGCGTGCCGGGAGTGACCACGCGCACGACCGAACGGCGGACCGGCCCCTTGCCGCGCTTGCGCGCTTCGGCCGGATCTTCGGTCTGCTCGCAGATGCCGACCCGGAAGCCTTGGCGGATCAGGCGGGCAAGATAGTTCTCGTGCGCGTGGAACGGGACGCCGCACATCGGGATGTCCACCCCGTCATGCTGCCCGCGCCGTGTCAGGGTAATGTCCAGCGCCTTTGCCGCCGCAACGGCGTCGTCGAAGAACAGCTCGTAGAAGTCACCCATGCGGTAGAACAGCAGGCAATCGGGATGCGCGGCCTTGATCTCAAGGTATTGCGTCATCATCGGCGAGGCGTCCGGCTTGCGCGGCGAAGCTGGATTTCCAGCCCTGGGTTCTGCAGTCAGCGTCATGGCAGGTGAATCATGCCACGGCAGGGCCGGTCCGTCACCAGCCACGCAGCATATTTACTGCTTGTAAATCGATCTCGCTTCACTTTCGAGGGACTCTATCCACTGGCGGGAAATCCGTTGCTCCGACGCTGGCCCATCATCTCCTTCAGCCGCCTGCTGGCCTACAGCCTGATGCTGGTGTCCCCCACCGTCGTCGCGCTCGATGCGCTTGTCTTCCTGCGCGCGCTCAACGTCGACCACGCGATCTGGGTCGTTGCCGGGTCCATGGTCAGCGCGGTCGCGGTGGCGTGGCTGTTCCTCGGCGATATGTCGGGGGTGATCCAGTATATGGGGCACATGGAGGACCAGGCCGGTCACTTGCCCGACCTTCGCACCGGCGTGACGCGCGACCTTGCCAAGCGCGTCTCGCAACTGGATGGGCGCTGGCGGCAGCGGGTCGATGCTTTCAGCCGTTCGCTCAGCGCGGACATGCAGATCCTTGAATCGCTGACCGATCCCCTGATCCTGGTCGACCCGCGTCGGCGGGTCGTACGCGCCAACGCCTCGGCGCGCGCGCTGTTCGGGCGTCCACTGGCGGGCGAGGCGATTGATGCCGCACTGCCGATCCCTGACCTGCTGGCATCGGTTCACGCCGTTCTCGATCTCCGGACTCCGCTGGCGCTGGAAGTCAGATGGGCCGGTTTCGCCTGCAGGCTTTTCGAGGCCCGCATCATTCCGATAGAGACTTCCGGAGCGGAAGATCTGTATGGCGAAGGTGCCGAGGCCGGCGTACCGCCATCGATAGCGGCCGTCGTCACCCTGCACGAAACAACGGAGACGCACCGCGCCGCAGAGCTGCGCGAAAGCTTCATCGCCAACGTCAGCCATGAACTGCGCACGCCGCTTTCGGTGATCGTCGGCTTCCTCGAAACATTGCTGGGCCTGGGAGACGAGGACCGCGAGGCTCAGCATCGCTTCCTGCGCATCATGCACGACCAGGCCAGCCGGATGACACGCCTGGTCTCCGACCTGCTGTCGCTGACCCGGATCGACGACGATCAGGAATCCGCCCCCTGCGAGATCGTCGACATCGCCGCCATCATCGACGAGGTCGCGCGCGCCATGGAAATGAGCGCCGAATCGCGAGCCATGTCGATCGACGTCGAAACGGTTCCGGACCTCGACGTCGCGGGCGATCACGACCAGCTCTGCCAAGTGGTGCAGAACTTGCTCGACAACGCGGTAAAGTACGGCAGCGAGGGGGGAAGGATCGGGATTGCAGCCAGGCGCGAGAGCGATCAGGTGGTGATCTCGGTCAGCGACGACGGTGACGGCATCCCGCCCGAGCACCTTCCTCACCTTGGCGAGCGCTTCTACCGGGTTGACCGCGCCCGTTCGCGCGCCAACGGCGGCAGCGGACTTGGCCTTGCGATCGTCTCGGGCATCATAAAGCGGCACCGAGGAACCTTGTCGGTGACCAGCAGCCCCGGTCAGGGCAGCACCTTCTCCATCCGGCTCCCTTCACGAAAGCTTGCCGCATGAACATGATAGGAACCGCGGCCAGGCCATCTTCACTGCCGCATGCCAATCAGGGCTCCGGGGCCAAGATCCTGCTGGTGGAAGACGAGCAGCACATCGTCGAGCTGGTGCGCTACAACCTCGACCGGGCCGGTTTTTGCACCATGGTCGCTGTCGACGGGTCGTCCGGGCTTGCCATGGCGCGGTGCGGACAGCCCGACCTCGTGCTGCTGGACTGGATGCTGCCACACGTCTCGGGCGAGGAAATCTGCCGCGTGCTGCGCGAGGATCCGGTTACCCGGACCCTGCCCGTTATCATGCTGACCTCCAAGGGCGAGGAAGCCGACAAGATCGCCGCATTGAACGCCGGCGCGGACGATTACGTCACAAAGCCGTTTTCCCCCGCCGAGCTAAATGCGCGCATCGGCGCTGTGCTGCGCAGGGCGGTGCACAAGCCGCAGATCCGTTCGCTCCAGGCCGGGCCGCTGACCATGGATCTTCCCCGGCGCAAGGTATTGCTCAAAGACGAGGAAATCCGGCTTGGCCCGACCGAGTTCCGCCTGCTTGAGCAGTTCATGAACAAACCGGGCGAGGTCCTGTCCCGCGAACGGCTGCTGGACCTGGTCTGGGGAAAAGATATCTATGTCGAGCTCCGCACGGTCGACGTCCATATCCGCCGGCTGCGCAAAGCCTTGGATGACAACAGCGATCCTGGGCTTATCCGGACCGTGCGTTCGTCGGGATACGCGCTGAACGTGGAGAGCGAATAACTATTCCAGTCCCTCGAAAAGGGCGGTCGACAAGTAGCGTTCGGCGAAGCTGGGTATGATCACCAGGACAGTCTTCCCCGCCATCTCGCTCCGTGCGGACACGTCCAGTGCGGCGGCGATGGCGGCGCCGGAAGAGATGCCGACCGGGATCCCTTCGAGCGCGGCCGCCTCGCGCGCGGTTTCGAACGAGCGCTGGTTCGAGATTCTGATCACCTCGTCGATAAGGTGGGTATCGAGGATCTCAGGCACGAAACCTGCGCCTATCCCCTGGATCTTGTGCGGTCCCGGCTGCCCGCCCGACAGGACGGGACTGTCTTCCGGCTCGACGGCGACCGCCTGGAATCCGGGTCTGCGCTGTTTCATCACACTGGCAACGCCTGTCAGCGTGCCGCCGGTGCCGACGCCTGCGACCATGACGTCGACGTCGCCGCCAGTATCTGCCCAGATTTCCTCCGCCGTGGTGCGACGATGGACGTCCGGGTTGGCCTGGTTCCTGAACTGCTGCGTCATGAACGTCTTCGGCAGGGCCTTCTCCAACTCCTCCGACCTGGCGATGGCGCCCTTCATGCCGTTGGCCGCCGGTGTCAGCTCGAGCTGAGCGCCCAGAAGGCGCAGCATCTTGCGCCGCTCGATCGACATGCTTTCCGGCATGCACAGGATCAGCTTGTAGCCTTTTGCCGCACAAACGAAGGCAAGGCCGATGCCGGTGTTCCCGGATGTCGCCTCGATCACCACCGTGTCCAGACTGAGCTTTCCGTCCGCTTCGGCCTGCTCGATGATAGCGGCGCCGATTCGATCCTTGACGCTGGACAGGGGATTGAAGAACTCGAGCTTCGCGATAAGCGTTGCCTTCACACCGTACTTCGCCGACAAGCGCGGCAGGCGAACGATCGGGGTCGCACCGATCGTGTCGACAATCGAGTCATAAATCCTGCCGCGGAACTCAGGCATGTGATTTCTCGCTATCCGACATCATCTTCCGCGAAAGCGGAAAATCTTCTGCAGGGTTTCCTGGAAGAGATTCTCCACTTTGGAGCAGATGACGATCAGTAGTAACTGTTAGTGCTGCTCAGCGACCTGCTCGAACGTCTCGGTCTCGATCCCGGTTTCGCGGGCGCGGGAACAGAGATCCTCGATAGTGATCGTTTCAAGCTGGTTCATCCACTTGCCTGACAGTTCGAGGCACAACGGCCGGACGATCTGCGTGCCCAGAGGCGAACCGTTGGTATCGGTCGCTACTTCGCTCGCCGCCTCGGTGGAGCGGACGGCGCGGGCGATGTCGGCAAGGGTGATGTCCTTGCGCTCCTTCGCCAGCCGGTAGCCGCCGTGCGGGCCACGTACGCCTTCGAGGATTTCGGCGCGCACCAGCTGCTGCAGCACGGGCTCCAGGTAACGCCGGGGAATGCCCTGGCGCTGGTTGATCGCGCCGCTCTGCACCGGCTGGGCGCCCATGTTGTAGGCGATGTCGAGCACAGCCTCCATGGCGAACATCAGCTTTTTGGAAAGTCGGAGGATCATGTTCTAAAGTCCTTTAGCAAGTCGTTCCTGTGGAACCAAACCCTTCTGAACCCCTAATGGTTTCAGTTAATCTTTGGCAAATTTTCCAATCCACGCGCGCGTGTGCCGAAAAGACCATTTGCGCGATCCTCATTCCGGGTTCGACCGTGAACGGCGCGTCACCCAGATTGATCAGAATTACTTTCACCTCGCCCCGGTAATCGGAGTCGATCGTGCCCGGGCTGTTCAGCACGGTCAGCCCATGACTGGCGGCCAGTCCCGAGCGCGGGCGAACCTGCGCCTCGTACCCGTGCGGCACCGCGACGGCAAGGCCCGTCGGCACCATGGCCCGGGCGCCCGCCGCCAAGACCATGGGTTCGGTGATGGCTGCCTTCAGATCCATGCCCGCCGCGCCCGCGCTCGCGTAATGCGGCGGCTCGAGATGCGCACCGTGCGGCATCCACATGAGCTGGACTTCCAGCGGCTCAGGTTCAACGGGCAGGGGCTGTGCTTTCATCGAAGTACCGGCTTACCCTGCGGGCAAGGCATTCGGCAATACCCAGTTTCGATGTTTCTTCCCATTTCTCGCTTCCGGCGTCGGACAGGAGGGTTACGGCATTCCAGTCGCTGCCGAAAACCGTGCCCGCTTGATCGACCGGGTTGGCGAGCAGCCAGTCGCAGCCTTTGCGCCGCCGCTTGGCGTCCGCGTTTGCGATCAGCCCGTCCGTTTCGGCGGCAAATCCCACGACCAGCCTGGGCCGCTGCGCCGAGCGGCCGATCGTCGCCAGGATATCGGCATTCTCCACCAGTTTCAGCTGTGGCGGCGCCTCGGATTTTTTGATTTTGCCGGTGGCGGGGCTTTCGACACGCCAGTCGGCGACGGCCGCTGCGCAGATCGCGACGTCTGCCGGCAGGCTCTGTTCGCACGCGGCAAGCATTTCCAGCGCGGTGCGGACGCGAATCGTGGTCACTCCCGCCGGATCGGCAAGCTCGGTCGGACCGCTGACGAGGGTGACGCGCGCGCCCAGCCGCGCCAGTGCCGCGGCGACGGCGTGGCCCTGCTTGCCCGAGGAACGGTTGCCGAGATAGCGCACGGGATCGATGGGCTCGTGCGTCGGACCGCTGGTCACCAGCGCCGTGCGCCCCGCCAGCGATTTGGGCGTCGCCAGCAAGTTGTCGATAGCGGCCACGATCTCTGCCGGTTCCGCCATGCGCCCGGTGCCGAACTCGCCGCAACCCATCTCACCCTCGTTCGGGCCGACGAAGGCGATGCCGCGCCTGCGCAACGTCCCGACGTTCGCCTGCGTCGCGCCATGTTCCCACATGCGGACGTTCATCGCCGGCGCGACCAGGACCGGCTTGTCGGTCGCGAGCAGCGTCGTCGCCGCCAAATCATCGGCCATGCCCAAAGCCATGCGCGCCAGCAAATCGGCGGTCGCCGGGGCGACGACCAGCAATCCGGCATCGCGCGAAAGCTGGATATGGCCCATTTCCGCTTCGTCGGTCAGCGACCAGAGGTCGCCGTACACCTTGTCCTCGCTCAAGGCGGACAGGCTGAGCGGCGTGACGAAGTGGCTGCCCCCCTCGGTCAGGATCACGCGCACGGCGTGGCCTGCCTTTTTCAGCCCGCGGACCAGCTCCAGCGACTTGTAGGCGGCGATGCCGCCTCCCACGATGAGCAGGACGCGCTTTTGGTTCAAATCCTGTAGCCGCTGTGGATTGCTGCGATCCCGGCGCTCAGGTTTTCCACCCTCAAACCTTCGAAGCCCGCCTGCTCCATGCGGCGCAGCAGCTGTTCCTGCGTCGGCATGCGGCGGATGCTTTCGATCAGGTACTGGTAGCTGTCGCGGTCGCCCGCCACCAGCGCGCCAAGGGTCGGGATCACCGTGCGCGAGTATAGATCGTACGCCTGGGCGAAGCCGGGCAGGACGACATGGCTGAACTCAAGGCAGAAGAACCGCCCGCCGTATTTCAACACCCGGAACGCTTCGGACAGGGCGGTATCGATCTCGGTCACGTTGCGCAGCCCGAAGGCGATCGTGCAGGCGTTGAACGAGCGGTCAGGAAAGGGCAGGGCTTGCGCGTTGCCGACGGTCCATTCGACCGACGAGCGCCCGCTGTCCAGCGCGCGGTCGCGGCCGACGCCGACCATCTGCTCATTGAGGTCGCAGACGGTGACACTCGCCTGCCGGTCGGCCAGCCGGAGCGCGATGTCGCCCGTGCCGCCGGCGATATCGAGAATCGTCTCCCCCGGGCGGGGCGCGACGGCCTGGACGAACCGGTGTTTCCATGCGCGGTGTACGCCCACCGACATGAAATCGTTCATCACGTCGTAACGCGAAGCGACCGAGCTGAAGACGCCGCGCACTTTCGCGGTTTTTTCGCGCGGATCGACCTTGCGGTCGCCGAACCAGTGCGCTTCAGGGTTTTTCATGATGTGATTACTAGGACCTTTTCCCGTATCTGTCATCCTCGGGCTCGACCCGAGGACCTTCCGCAGTATGGGTTTCTTTCCGAAGGAGATCCTCCGCTTCTGCGGAGGATGACATGTTGGGGTTTGTTGGAAGCTGCCCCAGGAATTCCTTCGTTCCCGCGACAGCCTCGGCCAGCCCGACGCGCTGCACCACGACGCCGGGCGGAAAAGCAGTGGTCAGGCGCGAAGGCAGCATCGAGTCCAAAAGCACGAATACGCCGCGGTCGTCGGCGCGGCGGATGAGCCTTCCAAAAGCCTGCTTCAGGCGCAGCCGGGTCAGGCGATCCTCGTATTCCGCCGCGCCGAACGCGGCGCGACGAGCCTTGTACAATATGTCGGGCCGGCTCCACGGCACGCGGTCGAACACCAGCAGCCGCAGCGAGCGGCCCGGCACGTCGACCCCGTCGCGGATCGCGTCGGTGCCCAGCAGGCAGGCGTTCTCCTCGGCGCGGAAGATGTCGATCAGCGTCGTCGGGTTCAGCCCGTCGACATGCTGCGCGTGCAGGTCGATGCCGCCCGCTTCCAGGCTGGAGGCGATACGGTCGTAAACGGCGCGCAGGCGTGAAATGGCGGTGAACAGCCCCAGCCCGCCGCCGCCCGAAGCCAGGAACAGCTCGCGGTACGCCGAGGCGATCTGGTCGATGTCGTTCCGCTTCACGTCGCGCACGACATAGATCCGCGTCGCCTCCGGATAGTCGAAAGGCGAGGTCACCTGCGCGCGGATCGCGGGCGCCGCCAGATGCGCCGCGCCCGACAGCATTTCGGCGCCGGCCCAGTCGCGCGACGGGTCGCCGGTCGTGTCGGTCAATGTGGCGGAGGTCACCAGCATGCCGTGCGCCGTCGCGCTCATCACCTCGGCGAAGGGCTTGGTCGGGTCGACCCAGTGGCGGTGGAAACCGTTGTCGTAGTCGCGGCCGTCGAAGCGGTCGATCTGGAACCAGTCCACGAACTGCGACGGCGTTTCCGCGCCGATCGCGGTCAGCATGCCCTGCCAGAAGGTCACCGTCTGCAGCCCGCGATTGCCCAGGCTGCGCCCGACCGATTCGATCTTGCGCTTCTTGTCTTCCGCCAGCGTCGCGGCGTCGCGGTCGAGCCACCCCTTCAACTCGGCGATCAGGCCGCTGATCGGCCGGACCAGAGTGCCGAGCGCGGCGAAGGACCGCTGCGCCGCATCCTGAAGCCCGGGCAGGGCGGGGGCGATCTCCGCTTCGAGGCTGTAAGGGTTCTCGCCCGCCGCGCTGCGGGCGTAGACCTGCCGTCGCACAAGCGACAGGAAGGCTTCCAGGTCGCCGAGCGGCGTGCCTTCTGCGACGCGGGTCAGCCAGCCGTCGCCGGGCAGCACGCGCGCGGCCTCGACGATCCGGTCGACCCAGACTTCCAGCTCGGGATTGTCCGCCATCAGGTCGGACAGGCGGCGCTTCAGCCCACGCGCGCGGCTGCGGTTCGAAGCCTCGGCGCCGATCAGCCAGCGGCGCAGCTCGGATGTTTCCAGGCCGCTGAGGTTGGCTGAGAAAGCGCTGTCGGCGGTGTCGAACAGATGGTGGCCTTCGTCGAAGACGTAGCGCAGCGGCCGGTACGTGTCGTCCGCGCCGCCGTTGGCCGCCTGGATCATCACCAGCGCATGGTTGGCGACGACGATGTCGGCGGTGCGGGCGCGTCGCACCGAATGCTCGATGAAGCAGCGCGCGTAATGCTCGCAGGCGGAGTAGATGCATTCGCCGCGCCGGTCGGACAGGCCGGTGGTGCGGGCCTTGCCCAGCAGGTCGGACAGCCAGAACGGGAAGTCGCCGCTGAAATCGCCGTCACGCGTCGCCCCGGCCCAGCGCACCATGAGCCCCAGCGCCGGCTGGATCACCGGTTGCATCGCCGTCGAGCGCAGCGACTCGTCGAGGTTCAGCAGGCACAGGTAGTTCTCGCGTCCCTTGCGGACCACGACTTTGTCCTGCGCGGTCTCGGGATCGCCATAGTGGCGCTGCATCGCTTGGTCGATCTGGCGCTGCAGGTTGCGGGTATAGGTCGAGATCCATACCGGCGCGCCGTTGCGCTCGGCCCACAGCGTCGCCGGCGCAAGGTAGCCGAGCGTCTTGCCGACGCCGGTGCCGGCCTCCGCCAGCACGGCCTGCGGCTCGCCTTCCTCCTGGCGCGGGGTGAAGGCGAAGCAGGCGGCGCTGGCGTAATCGGCTTGCTGCGGGCGCGGCTCGGGCGCGCCCGTGATCGTTTCGCGCACCATTTCCGCCAGCCGCCGCCGCGCCTCGTGCGGAGCGACCGGCTGCTGACCGGCGGGCGTGGGCTGGGCCGCTTCCTGCCACTCGGGCAGGCGGGTCCAGACGGTGAGGGCGCGGCGTATCTCCGTATGGGTGAAGCTGTCCGGCGCGGCGTGGCGCGCGGCAAGGATGTACTCCGCCCACGGCCAGCCGCCCGCCGCCATTCCCGCCGCCAGCGGGCCGGTGCGCGCATCGGGGTCACGCCCGGCCTCGACCAGCAGCCGGCGCACGGTTTCCGCGATCGCCAGGCAGGATTGCTCCGCGGAAGCGGGCTTCGCCAGCCCGAACTCCTGCGCCAGCCCGGAGGGCGTCGGCACGCAGGCCAGCGCCGGGCGGACGAAGGCGAACAGCTCCAGCACGTCCAGCGTCGCGATGCCGTCCACGCCCAGCCTGCGGGCGAGCAGCCGGGCGTTGCATGCGATCACCGCCCGGTCGTGCAGCCACGGCAGAGCGGAGGGAAGCGCGATCCGCTCCAGTTCGCCGTCGGGCGACAGGCACACCAGGTCGCGCGGCGTCGAGACGACCACCGGCGCGTCCGGCAGGCGGACGCCGTCGTACCGGGGACCGGAAATAATGGAGGACTCTGTGGCGGAGGACATCTCCAGACATTATAAGCCACCGATGCCTCCGGACCAGAGACTTACGCGCGCAGCATCAGCCCTCGGGGCCGGGCTGCTGCGCCTCCTGCCGCCCGAGCCCGCGCACCGGGCGGCGATCGGCCTCCTGAAGTCCGGGCTGGCCCCGCGATTTGTAACGGCGGAGGATCCAATACTTCGGACGCGGGTATGGGGGCGTGATTTCCCCAACCCGCTCGGCCTTGCCGCCGGGTTCGACAAGAACGCCGAGGCTCCCGACGCGCTGTTGCGGCTGGGCTTCGGCTTCGTCGAGGTGGGAACGGTCACGCCCTTGCCGCAGCCGGGAAACCCTAGGCCGCGGCTGTTCCGCGACCGCGCGTCGGGCGCGCTGGTCAACCGGCTCGGCTTCAACGGCCACGGCCTGGACGCAGCGGTTCGGCGCCTGGAAAGCCGGGATCGGCGCGGGATCGTCGGCGCCAATGTCGGGCGCAACAAGCTGTCGCCGGACGGCCGGGCCGATTTCACGCTGTGCGTCGCCCGGCTTGCCCCCCTTGTCGACTACCTCGTGGTCAACGTCTCCTCCCCCAACACCCCAGGCCTGCGCGACCTGCAGGAGGCCGCGGCCCTGGACGCGCTGCTGGAGGCGTGCCTTGGGGCGCGCGACGCAAGCCGCGGCGCCTGCCCGCTACTGGTCAAGATCGCGCCTGACCTCGACGACGAGGCGCTGGCGGCGATCGCCAAGGTCGCCCTTGAACAGGGGATCGACGGGCTGATCGTCGGCAACACCACCGTGTCGCGCCCCGCCGGGCTGCCGCCCCGGCTTGCGGGCGAGGCAGGCGGGCTGAGCGGGCGGCCGCTGCGCGACCTCGCGACGGAGCGCCTTCGCGCCGCATATCGCCTGACATGCGGCAGGATCCCGCTGGTCGGGGTGGGCGGGATTTCGGACGCCGACGATGCTTTCGCGAAGATACGGGCGGGCGCGTCGCTGGTCCAGCTGTACTCGGCGCTGATCTTCGGTGGGCCGGCGCTGGTTCCCGAGATCGCTCGGGGCCTTGCGCGCCTGCTGCGCCGGCACGGGTTCGCCTCGGTCGGAGAGGCAGTCGGCACGGGGGCATGAACCTTTCGCGTCTTCACGCATTCATCATCATCGTCCGCTAGAATGCCTCTGAAAGATAAAATTTTACAGGTTTTTTGATTGCCTTGGACGCGTTAAGGAATTACATTGATGATGGACGGTGAAAGAGGTTTGCAATGGACATGAACAGGTTCAAGCAGGGCGTGAAGCGCGATCTGAAGGCGAACGTGACGCCGGGCAAGGTGCTGCGAACCGCTTTCGTTCCGCATACGAAGGGCATGCTGAACCCGATCCGGGACATCTTCGGCGTGTTCGTCATGATCATTGGCCAGCTGTTCGTCCAGGCGCGGCTGATCGACAAGGATCATCCGGCGATGCGCAAGGAGCTCACAGGGCTCAACGCCGTCTGGGCGATGATCCTGGACGCTTCCGCCAACCTGAAGTTCAAGCGCGAGAACGCCTACCAGATCGTTGTTTTCTATGGCGTCGTCGGCATGCTGATCTTCGGCGCGCTCGACTTCGTGACCTTCGTCTTGAACTATTCCATGGGCAGCGCGCACGCTCAGGTGGTCCAGAATACCGGGTCGCTGTTCAGTGAGAATTCTACGGATAACGGACCGAGCTGGATTAATAATATCCTGCCGTACAATGCGACGGGCGACACCGGTGCGGGCCTGCCTTACGCCATGCAGGGCATGCTGGTGACCTACAACTCGGCTCTGCTGGCGTTGGGCACGGCGCTTGCCCTATACCAATTGGTAACGCTGTTCGTGGAGTCGGCACATCACGGCAATTACGGCGGCACGCGCTACAGCCAGCTCTACGCGCCGCTACGCATGGTCATGGGCATCGGCCTGTTGGTGCCGTTCGTCCACGGCTACAACTCGGCGGAAATCATTGCCATCGACATGGCCAAGATGGGCTCAGGCCTGGCCAGTAATGTCTGGACCATGTTCGTTAATCAAATGACGAACCAGGGCGCCAGTTCGCAGCCGCCGCCGGGGGAAATCAACCAGGTTCTCCAAAAACTGATCGTCGATGAAACGTGCATGGTCGGTGCGAATAATCAGAATACGGGAACGAGCACTTATCCAAACGGTCAAGGGTCGGGGGCGCCTAACTGGGTACAGACCCAGATGGTCGAGCAGACGTCACTGGGTCCGATCCCAGGCACGGACACTCATACTGCTGGTGGAGCGCTAGGCGGTATCATATTCGGTACCGGCCAGGACGGACAGTACTTCACCGTTCATTTTGACAGAAACCAGGGTGACGCTTATTGCGGAACGCTGACCATACCGGCTCAGCAAAGCAATATCGGGCAAATGTCTCAGGTCAACTACGTCGAACAGGCGTTTGTCGGCGGCAACGGTGGTGGCCAGTACAGCAATGGTGGCCAGGGCATCCTGACTGATATTTGGTGGATTGCAGCCGCTATCTATAATAATAGTCAGGGTGGTGCCTCTAGTGGCACTGGCCAGGGCTACGATCCGACACAGAACGTATTTTGTACTGGTACGACAGCCGGAGGTGGATGTTCCGCTCAATCTTATAATTGGAATACCGCTACCGCGGGAATGACGTCCGACCAGTTCGAGGATTGGCAGGATTTTGCTGGAGTAATGGCTACGAGTACAACGACGACATCGTCCCAGGATGGAACCGATACCGTCAACACGAACGCAACCGCCGCTATTTCACCAGTCAACAACAATCAGAAAAACGAGCTGAACGCTATCTGGCAGGCGGAGAAGCTGGCGTATAATGACTACTACCAGAACGTCTCGTGTATTGGGCCGAATGGCGTTGCCGGCAGTAATGGAAATACTCCAAACCCAAACTGCGCGGTTAGTCGCGATTGGACGCAGGCCGGTTACCTTTTCCTGAAAGTTTCGCACAATGCGGAGGATATGTATAACGTCGTGAACCCGACCCTTCAGGTCGAGTTGCCCAACCCCGATGTCATGCAAGATTTGACGAAGCTGCAATGTCCGGCCTGGTACAATTTGGTTTCTCACAAGGCTTGGAGTTGCACCTCCGCAGGGGAGAAAGTTGACGTTGCGGTAACCATGGCAATGGATGATGTACAATCCGCTGCGAAATATGCCGGCGTGAGCCCGGTCACATTCAACGTCGCATCGAACGGTTCCGGAAACGACGGCGGCCTTCTCAATTGGGCTATCAGCGCGGTCCAGAGTAAAATCATGGCGGGCTTCAGCGCGATCGACGTTGGATCGAAGGGACCGATTTTCGGGCAGTCGATCTTTAATGTCATGCAGCTTGGCAACGTGCTCATGGTGGTGGCGGGCGGACTGTTCGTAACGGGAGCCGCACTTGGCACCATGATGACGCCCGTGCTTGGCGAAATCATTTCCGGTTTCGCCGCGCTGATCATGCCGCTTGGGTTCAGTCTGGCGGTCATGATCCCGTTGCTTCCGGCTGGACGGTTCATTTTCGGTCTGTTTACATGGCTGCTGACGCTGTTCGAGGCGATGGTCACCATGCCTCTGGTCGCGCTTGTCAGCATCAGAAGCGACGGCGAGGGCCTGTTTTTCCACGGCCAGGCAGGATGGTACATCCTGTTGCAGATGATGATGCGGCCGGTGCTGATGGTGTTCGGCCTGATGGCGGGCGTCGTGGTATTCGACGTCTTGGCCGGGTTTGTCAATACGACCGTCTTCACGACCTACACCACCTTCACCCACTCTGGAAACACAGGAGCCGTCACGGGCCTGATCGGCATCATCGGTTTTCTTTATTTCTACATCATCACCTTATACGCGCTGGCGAACGTTTCATTCGGGATGATCAATCAAATTCCCGATCGGGTGTTGCAATGGATCGGCGCGCCGAGCGGTATTGGATCGAACGACCATACAGAAGGTATGGCATCGCAAACTTACAATGCTGTTGGCGGACAACTTGCGAAGGCTGGTGCGTCCGGCGTAGATGGCTATATTAGAGCTCAGCAGCAGAATCAGCAATTGCCGCCGCCGCCGCCAAACAATCCGCCTCCGCCTCCGCCACCGTCTCCGGCGCAAAACCAGAACCTGTTTCCTCAGCCAACGCCGCAGAACAATACCTATGCAGCTTACAATCCTGGGCCGATAACGCCACCGGCTGGTGCTCCGACGCCGAACCTTCCCCCCACGACGGCAGGGGTCACGACACCGGCCATTGCAAATAATCCCACGTCCAGCAACAGCACGGCTGCTTGGGGAGGTGCAAATGCATTCGCCCCACTCAGGGGTGCGTCAGCCTCCAGCCCGCAAACTTTGGAAAGTAACCAACAGTCTCGTACGAGCAACGCAGATCAACAAGTTGCGGACCGAGCCGAACAGCGGATCGAGGCCGATGAGCGGAATGCAACGGAGCGACTGAACGAAACCGAGCGCAAGGTCGAAGGTGAAGAGCAAAATGTTAAGGATGAACAAGGTCAGCAGCCTAAGTCTGCTCCGGATTCGCTTCGGTCGCAGTACAAATCACTATTTCCAAAGCCAAGCGACGATTGATTTTCAGTTTTGAAGTAAGGTGGCGTTAGCATAAGCAGTTTACCTGATGGTGGAGGTTTGTAATGGGCTTGATAATCGACATGACAACGGGTGAACAGAAATGGATCCCCGATGGTCAAATCGCCAGCGACGGTGACTGGAGAAACACAGACGGATCTTCTGCGGATATCCTTCAGTCTTCGAAACGGCCCTCTGCGCAGCCGTCGCAGCCAACAACTCCGAGTTCGGCAGGTGCTACCCAGGCGCAAACGCATCAAGTCAGTATACCAGTCAATCGTCCAAGCGTCAGGTTGGGGCTGATCGTGCTGAGCGCGGCGATGGCGGCTTCCTATTCGGGGCTTCTTGGCAAGGATGTCCAGTTCGAGGTTCGCGAGGCGGTCAGCCCAGTGGTTAACTGGATTGAGAACAGGGTTGAGCCGGCCGGTAGCGTTCACCATGCCACCTCGCCGCAACCGGGTGGAAGTTTCCACCGCTTTCATTATAAGCAGCACAACGCGCCGAAGCCGTGAATAAGGGAGTTTAGCGTCATGCTTCGTTGAAGGCGTCGGGTTGCAGCCCAAGTCAGGCTTTCAATAAGTCCGAGACTGCCGTATGTCGGTGAATACTTTTCCGGCAGGGCATCATGAAGTTCGCGGCAAGTCTGGTTCTGGCGGTCTCTGCGCTTTGCTGTTTCTCCCCCGCGTGGGCCGATAGTGCGGCGCAGCCCGGGGCGGCCCAGAGCCTCACCGTCACCTCCGCCCTCGCGCGGTTCGGGCAGCCTTTGTACCAGCCGATGCCTGAGCGCCTGCCGTACACCGATTCCAAGGCGAGTAAGGGCGGAGCCATCGTGCTGGGCGCTTACGGCGAGTTCGACAGCCTCAACCAATATCTGCTGCGCGGCGACCTGCCGGAGGGGCTGGGGCTGGTCGACGATTCGCTGATGACCGGAGACGGGGACGAGCTGGACGTGTCCTACGCGTTGATCGCGCAGAGCGTCGCCTACCCGGCGGACAAGAGCTACGCGCTCTTCACCCTCGACCCGCGCGCGCGCTTCGCGGACGGCACGCCGATCGTCGCCGCCGACTTCACGGCCGCGCTCGACGCCATCCGCCAGCCGGACGGCCGCCCGTTCGCGCAGGCGGTCTACGCCGACATCGACCACATGGAAACGCCCGACGACCGTCACCTGAAGGTCGTGTTCAAGACGCGCGACCAGATCCGGCCGATCCTGCTCGCCGCCGGGCTGTCGCCGCTGCCGCGCGCGTTCTGGAAAAGCCATGACCTGTCCAAGACGCTGATGGAGCCAGTCGCCGGCAGCGGCGCGTACCGGATCGCCGCGCTCGACCCCGGGCGCTCGATCACCTTCGGCCGGGTCAAGGATTACTGGGCCGCCGACCTGCCGATCATGCGCGGTCAGCAGAATTTCGACAGCATCCGCTACGACTACTACCGCGACGACGGCGTCATGTTCGACGCGTTCAAGGCTGGCAAGATCGACTTCCGGCAGGAGAACAAGGCCTCGCGCTGGACCCGCGAATACGGTTTCGACGCGGCCGCCGATCACAGGGTGATCAAGCGCGCGGTGCCCGTCGACTTGCCGCAGGGCATACAGGGCCTGTTCTTCAACCTGCGCCGCCCCGAGTTCCAGGACGCGCGCGTGCGCAAGGCGCTGATCCTGCTGTTCGACTTCGAGGCGACGCAGCGCACGCTGCTGAACGGCCAGTACAAGCGCGAGAAGAGCTACTTCCCCGGTTCGGACTACGGCGCCAGCGGCATGCCAACGCCGGAGGAGGTCGCGATCCTGACGCCCTTCAAGGACCAGCTGCCGCCGGAAGTCCTCGCCAGCGCCTACGAGCCGCCGCGCACCGACGGCAGCGGCAACATCCGCGACAACCTGCGCCAGGCGATGGCCCTGTTCGCCGAGGCCGGGTGGCGCCTCAAGGACGGCAAGCTGACGGACGCGCGGGGCGGGACCTTCAAGTTCGAGATCCTGCTCGACCTCGACGCCTTCGTGCGCGTCATGCAGCCCTATGTCGAGAACCTGAAGCGCGCCGGGGTGGACGCGACGCTGCGCGTCATCGATACCGCGCAGTACCAGGTCCGGCTGGACAACCAGGATTTCGACGCGATCGAGCTGAAGACCCAGTTCTTCCCGCCGCCGGGTGCCGAGCTACGCTCGTTTTACGGCTCGGACAGCGCGGGCGTGAAAGGCTCGGCGAACTGGTCCGGGATCAAGGACCCGGTGGTCGACAAGCTGATCGACGGCATCGTCGCGGCCAAGGACATCGAAACGCTGAAGGCGACCACGCGCGCGCTGGACCGCGTGCTGCTGTGGAGCTGGTACTGCGTCCCCGAATGGTACAACGACGAGATCTGGATTGCGTACTGGAACAAGTTCGGCTACCCGGACAAGCCGCCGCGCTACGGCATCGGCTTCCCGGAAACCTGGTGGCTGAAGGCGTCCGGTGATTCGCCGCTGGCACTTCCCGCCGCGCGGTAAGCAGAGGTGCCTGAAACGCAAGCTTTCTTTCGTTTCGCGCGACGGTCTGGTATCATGATCTCCACATCACGGACGGCAGTCATGGCATCGGTCAAGCGCAAGGCTTTTTTAAAAAACTGGAGCGGTTGCAGTCATGCTGCTTCTCAGGAAAAAACCCATCGCGACCGGTATCTTTCCGAGTGGCACAGGCTTGTTTCCGGATAGATCGCTTGCAATCCCCCAGAGCTAACCGGGCCGGCCGCTTCATGCCGCCGCGCGCCGCAAAAGCGTTTGCTGGCCTGGGTCTGCTTGCATCGCTGGTCTGCCCGGTCGCCGTGTCGGCGCAGAGCGATCCGCCTCCAGGAACCAAGGAGTCGATATTCGCCAACCCGGGGCAGGGCGGGCGCTGGATCGGGGAGTTTTTCCCCTACGGGAAGCCTGACCTTGAAGGCATCCACGCCGCGCTCGGCAAGATGCTGGAAGTCTACAATTCCGGCATCCTGGTTCTCGCGGGCCTCATCGCCCTTTGGACCATCGTCAACTTCATCGCCGAAACGGCCCACCATGGCGAGGTAGGCGGCCGGCGCGGCTTCTCGCTTTTCGGCTCGCTGCGCCTCGTCTTCGTCATCGGCCTGCTGGTGCCGCTTGGCAGCGGGTACAACAGCGCGCAGGTGATCGCCATCAAGCTGGCCGAGTCGGGCTCGGGCCTCGCCAACTCGGTCTGGCGCAAGTTCGTTCCCGTGGACGGGTCGTACAGTTTCAGCCGTGCCACGTTCTCGTCCGGCAACGTCGACTCCTTCATGCAGCAGGCGCTGGTCGACGAGTCCTGCCTCGCCGCGGTGGGAGTGACCGCGCAGCCGGGCGAACCGCAGGGTTCGGTGACGGTGCAGGCCTTCTATCCCGATCCGGCGCATCCCCAGCACGAGGTGGAGGGGGAAGAGATCCCCCTTACCACGGGAACGGGCGGCACGGGTGACGGGCTGAAGGCGCAGAACGCGCTCCAGGCGGGCGCGATGCTGAAACAATCCGACGCGCGCTGGCTGCGGGTTCATTACAACCGCGCCGCAAACGACGATTTTTGCGGGTCCCTGGACATACCCGTGCCGACCGTGCCGACCGGAACCAGGCTCGCGGCCGATGACCAGGCGGTGTACCTGACTTCTTTTCTGGCGGTCCGCCCCCTGCTGGCCAACTATGCCACGCGGGTCGCGTCGCAGATCGACGCGGCGGTAAAGGCGCGAAGCGGCGCGAAAACGAACGGCGGCACCGCGCCCGAGGCGGCGCCGGACGCCGCCGACTTCGCTCAGGACGTGGCCGACGCCGCCGAACAGGGCGAAATCCTGCCCTCGGAGGGAAACACGGCAAGCCCCGCCAACCCTCCGCCCGCCGCCGGAATTTCCGCCGCGAGCCCTGCATCCGGCAAGCCCCCCACGCCGCCGGGCGCGCCGCCGCAGGTCGAGGTCCCGCAAATGGACCTGCCGCCGCGCGCGTGGGACGCGCTGCTCGACAAGTTCGAGCGGCAGCTTCGCACCGCGACCGACGCGCTGCAGGCAACCTACATCGGCGGCGAGCTGAAGCGCGATTACGGCGAGGGGTCCGACCCGGACTGGATCTCCGCCGGCAGCCTGTTCTTCCGGCTGATGAAGCTGTCGCATGACGATTTGAGGCTGCGGTTCGGCAGCGTATCCGGCGACCTGCCCAGCCCAGACATCCTGCCGCAGGACATGCGCGGCGACGGCGTGCTGGCGATCTGCCCCGACCTGCGCAGCGACGTCTTCCTGCCCGACTTCCATTGCCGGCCCGAGGGCAAGGAAACGACGCTGGTCATCAAGACGGCTTATTCGATCCTGCACACGACGGAGGCGCAGCGCGGCGCCGACGTGCTGCCCGCGGTGGATGCGGGCCCAGGGTCCGGGCGGCGACAGAACCCGCTCTCAGGCAACCTGCTGGGCCTGTCGCGGCTCGATACGGTGGTCGAAAGCCTCGGCAGGACCGCTCATCGTAGCGATACGGACACCCGCGGCGGCAAGGACGGCGGCGCGTTCGAATCAATGTTCGATGCGGTCAATGCCGGCAACGCGCTGTTCCTGTCCTCCTCATCGCTGTTTCGCGAGTCGGCGCTTGCCGGCCAAGCGGAGGGCGGGGGCACTCACAGCC
This sequence comes from Alphaproteobacteria bacterium, assembly GCA_965199265.1. Lineage (GTDB taxonomy): Bacteria > Pseudomonadota > Alphaproteobacteria > CALMVH01 > CALMVH01 > CBDAQV01. The sequence continues at coordinate 27,392 of CBDAQV010000005.1, forward strand.
TGATCCTGGCGGCTTTCGCCGGGCTGGTCCTGATCCCCGCCTTCTTCCTTGGCGTGTTCCTACCGCTCTTTCCGGCGCTGCGCTTCTACACCGGCATCGCGGCCTGGCTGGTGACGATCTTCGAAGCCCTCGTCGCCCTGCCGCTGGTCGCGCTGGTGCAGCTGCGCGGCGAGGTCGGCGGGCTGGCCGCGCACGGGCGCCAGGGCTGGCTCATGCTGCTGCAGATGCTGCTGCGGCCGACTCTGATGATCGTGGGCCTGATGGCGGCGGTCGTCGTTTTCGAGACCTTGTACGGCATGGTGACCTGGGCGATCTGGTCGGCGCTTTTGAACGCCAGCGGCGATCCCGGCCAGTTCGGCGGCGGCATCGAAGGCATGCTGGAGGTGCTCGGCTACCTGTTCTTCTGGACGTTCCTGATCTATCTAGCCGCCAACATCTCGTTCAATGCCATCACGGCGATCCCCGACCGCATCCTGCTCTGGATCGGAGCCATGGGCGGGACAACCCTGTCGGGCTACGCCACCGGAGCGCAAGCGATACCGCCTGCCGCAGGCGTGCAGCTGGTGAGCGGCGGTCCCGGCCCGTCGGGGCTGCCGCCGGTATCGGCCGCAAACCTTGTGACCGGCAGCGCCGGGCAGATTTCCGGGCCCGGCGCCCTCCAGATCGGGCGATCCGGCGGCCGGACCGGCGCCAGCCCGGCCGGCGCTCCGGACGAAGCGCCAGGGGCAGGCGGAATGGGCGTTGCGCAGAACCGCGCGAACGCCGATCACTTTCCAAGGGGGGCGGAGGTGCACATCCACGACGTCGCGCCCGGGATCGGCGCGCCACAGCCGCCAGCGACCTCCGCGCCGCGCACGGATTCCAGGGGCAACCCGATCGGCGGCAAGGAAAACAAGGATTTTATTCCTCCTGTCCAAGGTGATCACCGGAACTAGCCGCTGTCTTCTTAAAGGTTGATCCGGGCCGGCCGCGCCTATAATTCAATTCCATGCTGGGCTACATCGTTCGCCGCCTTCTGCTGATCGTGCCTACTCTGTTCGGCATTATGGTGCTGAACTTCGCCATCGCGCAATGGGCGCCCGGCGGCCCGGTGGAGCAGATGATCGCCAAGCTGCAGGGCAACGCCGCGGGGGCGACCGACCGGCTGTCCGGCGCGGGCAGTGAACTGATGGCTCAGCACAGCGTTGCGCATACTGCAGGGGGCGCGGCCGATAACAGGTACCGCGGCGCTCAGGGACTCAGCCCCGAGGTGGTAGCGCAGATCGAGAAGGATTTCGGCTTCGACAAGCCGGTAGGCCAGCGCTTCCTGATCATGATGCGCAACTACCTGACCTTCGACTTCGGTGACAGCTATTTCCAGAACCGGCCGGTCATGCGGCTGGTCATGGACAAGCTGCCGGTATCGATCTCGCTCGGCCTGTGGTCGACGCTGCTGATCTACGGCGTTTCGATTCCGCTCGGCATCCGCAAGGCGGTGCGCGACGGTTCAGCTTTCGATACGTGGACCAGCGTCGCCGTATCGATCGGTTACGCGATTCCCGGCTTCCTGTTCGGCGTCCTGCTGATAGAGCTGTTCGCGGGCGGCAGCTTCATGCAGATGTTCCCGTTCCGCGGCCTGGTGTCGGATGATTTCACCCAGTTGCCGTGGTGGCGGCAGGCGCTCGATTATCTCTGGCACCTCGTTCTGCCGACGCTCTCGCTGGTGCTCGGCGGGTTCGCCATGCTGACCATGCTGACCAAGAACTCTTTCCTGGACGAGATCGGCAAGCAGTACGTCCTGACCGCGAAGGCCAAGGGGCTGGCGCCCCGACGCATTCTCTACGGCCATATCTTCCGCAACGCCATGCTGCTGGTGATCGCAGGAATCCCCAGCGCTTTCATCAGCATCCTGTTCACCGGCGCGCTGATCATCGAGATCATCTTCTCGCTCGACGGGCTGGGATTGCTCAGCTACCAGGCTACGATCCAGCGCGACTATCCGATCATGTTCGGCTCGCTCTACGTTTTTACGCTGGTCGGCCTCGTCATCGGCCTGATCAGCGACTTGACCTACGTGCTGGTCGATCCGCGCATTGATTTCAACAAGCGATGAAACTCGGTCCCAAATGGCAGCGGCGCCTTGATCGCCTGCGGTCGCACCGCCGCGGCTGGGGGTCGCTGTGGCTGTTCTCGATCCTGTTCGTCGCCTGCCTGTCCGCCGAGTTCGTCGCCAACGACCGGCCGCTGCTGGTGAAATACGACGGGCATTTCTATTTCCCGTCGCTGGCCACCTACCCGGAAACCACCTTCGGCGGGGAGTTCGCGACCGAGGCCGACTACCGCGACAGCTTCGTCATCGGCAAGATCCACGAGCACGGCTGGATGCTGATGCCGCTGATCCCGTACTCGTACCAGACGGTGAACTTTGCGGTCGTGCCGCCCTCGCCGCCCAGCCTGGACAATCCGCTCGGCACCGACGATCAGGGGCGGGACGTGATGGCGCGCTTCATCTACGGCTTCCGTATTTCCATGCTGTTCGGACTGGTCCTGACGGCGCTCAGCTCGGTCATCGGCATCGCGCTCGGGGCGATACAGGGGTACTTCGGCGGCGTGCTCGATCTGATCCTGCAGCGGCTGATCGAGATCTGGGCGAACATGCCGGTGCTGTTCATAATCATCATCATGTCCAGCTTCATCGTCCCCACCTTCTGGAGCCTGCTGGCGATCCTGCTGCTGTTCTCGTGGATGACGCTGGTACCGCTGGTCCGAGCCGAGTTCTACCGCACGCGCAACTTCGACTACGTCCGTGCGGCGCGCGCTCTGGGGGTGTCCGATGTCGCGATCATGACGCGGCACATCCTGCCCAACGCCACGGTGGCGACGATGACGTTCCTGCCGTTCATCTTGACCGGTTCGCTGACGACGCTCACCAGCCTCGACCTGCTCGGCTTCGGCCTGCCGCCCGGATCGCCGTCGCTGGGCGAGATGATCGCGCAGGGCAAGAACCACCTCGATGCGCCGTGGCTCGGCCTGACGGCGTTCCTCTCGATCTCGACCGTGCTGGTTATGCTGACCTTCATCGGCGAAGCCATGCGCGACTCCCTCGATCCACGACGCGCTGGGCGCCTGCCGGTCAACCAAGGGACGCAGCCGGTATGAGCCTGCTCGCGATCGATCGCCTCGGCGTCGGCTTCGCCCTGCCGGACGGAACGGTCACTCGCGCCGTCAAATCGATCTCCTTTACAGTCGACAAGGGCGAGACGCTGGCGATCGTCGGCGAATCCGGATCGGGAAAGTCGGTTACCGCGCTGTCGATCCTTCAATTGCTGTCCTATCCGCCGGCGGTGCAGTCGGGCAGCGTCCGCTTCGCCGGTACCGAGCTGCTGGGGGCCGACGAACGCGTGCTGCGCGGCGTACGCGGGTCGCGGGCCGCGATGATCTTCCAGGAGCCGATGACTTCGCTCAACCCGCTCCACACAATCGAACGGCAGATCGGCGAGGTACTGGCCCTGCACAAGGGCGCGACCTTTGGCCGGCAGGGCGGCAAGGCCATGCGTGCCCGGATCGTCGAGCTGCTCGGCCTGGTCGGGATTCCCGATCCGTCCGGTCGCCTGGACGCGTATCCGCACCAGCTGTCCGGCGGGCAGCGGCAGAGGGTGATGATCGCCATGGCGCTGGCGGGCGAGCCCGACCTGCTGATCGCGGACGAGCCGACCACCGCGCTGGACGTGACGATCCAGGCACAGATCCTCGACCTGCTGCGCGATCTGCAGGCGCGCTTCGGCATGGCGCTGCTGCTGATCACGCACGATCTCGGCGTAGTCCGCCGCATGGCCAGCCGCGTCGCGGTCATGCGCCACGGCGAAATCGTCGAGAGCGGCACGGCCCAACAAGTGTTCGCAAGGCCGCAACATCCGTACACGCGCGAGTTGCTGGGCGCCGAGCCGCGCGGCGACGCCGTTCCGGCGCGAACGGACGCTCCGGCAATCGTATCGGGAAGAGGCCTCACGGTACGCTTTCCGCTGCGCTCCGGCCCGTTCGGCCGCGTGCGCGGGTACCTGCCCGCCGTGGACGGCGTCGATCTCAGCATCCACGCCGGACAGACGCTGGGAATCGTCGGCGAGTCCGGCTCGGGCAAGAGCACGCTGGGGCTGGCGCTGCTGCGCCTTGTCGCATCAAGGGGCGAGATCGAGCTGGACGGCGCAAGGATCGAGGGCCTGTCGCAGCGCCGGCTGAGGCCGCTCAGGCGCGACATGCAGATCGTCTTCCAGGACCCCTACGGTTCTCTCAGCCCGCGCCTGACCGTCGCGCAGATCGTGGGCGAGGGGCTGACCGTCTTCGAACGCGGCACGAGCGCTGCCGAACGCCTGGCGCTGGTATGCGCCGCTCTGGAGGAGGTCGGGCTGGAGCCCGGCATGCAGGGCCGCTACCCGCACGAGTTCTCCGGTGGTCAGCGGCAGCGCATCTCGATCGCGCGGGCGCTTATTAATAAACCCCAATTCATCGTCCTGGACGAGCCGACTTCGGCCCTCGACCTGTCGGTGCAGGCGCAGATCGTCGACCTGCTGCGCGGCCTGCAGGCTAGGCACGGCATCGGCTACCTGTTCATCAGCCACGATTTGCGCGTGATCCGTGCCCTGGCGCACGAGATCGCCGTGATGAAGGACGGCCGCATCGTCGAGCGCGGTCCGGTGGAGCAGATCTTTACCGACCCGGCGCAGGACTACACGAAAAAACTATTAGCCGCCGCGCTGGACTTCCGGGCAGCGCCTTAGGATGGAAATGTCATCCTGAACTTGTTTCAGGACCCATGGTCGAACATCCGCAAAGATGACGTTTGCACAGCGCATTTACAAACCTGTTTGCCATTGCTGGACGAGTTTTGGATCCAGCTCAGGAGGACAAATCGGACGGGCCTACTTCGCCTAGAAACGTTGCAAGGAATTGGCGCATGAATTCTGTCCGTTGTTTTGCGAGATAACGTCCTGTCTCGGTCAGCATCCCGTCCTCGAGCTTCAGCAGCTTGGCCGCGAAATGATCGAGCGCGTAACTTGCGTCGTCGAGGGGACGGCGCATCGCCTCAGGATCGGTGACGTCGTAAAGCGGCCGCCCCAATCGTCCGGAGACGGCGAAGGTACGGGCGATCCCAATAGCGCCAAGTGCATCCAGCCGATCGGCGTCGCGCAGGATTCGAGCTTCGATGGAACGCGGTTCGATCCCGGCGGAGTAGCTATGCGCCATGATGGCATGTGCGACCGCATCGCTTTTGTCGGCGCTCCAGCCCATCCAGCCACTATCCGCTTCGCTTTTTATGCTGCCATACGAGAAGCCTGGGAACGGCGCGGGTCGTTCTTTTCCACCTCTACCAGATCATGCAGCCATACCGCGGCAATAACGATTTCGCGGTCGGGAACGGGCGATAATTCGCGTTCGGCTATCTCAAGAGCGTTTCGGCGGACCCGCCGTAGGTGAGAGATGTCGTGTGACGGATCATGGATGACCCATGTGGCGCGAACCACGGACTCCAGTTTCTCGTCTAGATCATCCATGACTGCCGATTCGTCTAACCGGCGAACAGCGCCCGCAGCAGCATGAGCGCGGCGCGGTGGTCGGCCAGGATATCATGGGTGTACGACCGGTCTACCGAGTAGGTGAACGGACTGAACACATAGAAACCATAGCCGCCGGCGGCGTTGATCGCGCGCAGCATCGGCCCTTCCTTCGACACCTCGTCTCCCAGGCCGATTAGTGTCCGCTCCGGGTAGCGGCGCATAAGCCGCGCGATCGCCTCCGCCTTGTCGGGGCGGCCGTGGCTTACATAAAGATAGTCGAAGCCGCGCTCGATGGTGACGGTTGGCACGTCGATGAAGACGGCCTCGGTGTAGACGTAGATCCGGTCCATCAGCTTCAGGCGTTCGTAGTGATCCGCCACCGCGCGCTCGCGGTCCATCTTGATGCTCAAGTCGATGTAGGGTTCGGCGAAGCGAACGCTGAAGCCGGAAAAATACGTTACGAAACGTTCGACCTCGCGCACGGCCGCGAAGTCGAACGGCGGCGCGTCCTCTGGAACCTCGATGCCGCCTGCCGGGTCAAGCCTGATCTGCAGGTGCCCGCGTCCCACCATCGGCAGCTTCAGCGGATACAGTTCGGCGTCGACGTCGGCCACGTCGCTGTTCGAGACGATCACCAGCCCGCCCGACGTAGCGTCGTGGATTTTTTCAAATAGTGCGAGTTCAGCTCTCGAGGGAACGGCCCCGCCTTCGCAAAGCGTCCAATGCAGGTCGGCGGCAATCAGCAGCCGGTCTTTCGGTATGGCTTTCAGCCGCGCGAGTAACGCTGGATCGACACCGTCGCCGCGGTAGGTCGGAATGGGAGCAAGCATGGCTGTTAAAGGCTCATGACGCAGGCATTCCGGTCAATAACTGCAACACGCGCGCTCTTCCGGATTCTCTCGAGAACACTTCCCCGTCCCATCCCTTGCTGCGCGCGACTTCGATGTTTTCCGCGTTGTCATCAAAAAATTTCAGGCGCTTTCCTTCCAGGTTCAAACGCTGTTCTGCCCGAGTGAAATAAGCCGGATCCTGCTTCGTGACGCCGAGGTCGGAGGAGCAGGCGATGTCCGTGAAATGGTCGCATAGCCGCGACTCTTCGGCCGTCCACAGGAAAGCCTTGCGCTCGGAATAGTTGTTTGTCGCCAGGAACACTGGCTTTCCTGCGGCGGCCGACCACTCGCCGATGCGGGCGATCAGTTGATGGTCCAGCATGAATCCTGCACGGAACCAGCCCTGCAAGTACGCTTCGGCGGAAAGGGTCACGCCCTGCTCGGAAAGCCTGCGGCTGACTTCCGCGGTAAGGCTGCCCTCGGTCAGCATGATCTTCTTGATGTTCCAGTTGGAACTGATCTCGTCCATGCTTTCCATGTCGACGCCGAGCGACACCATTTCGTTTCGCCAGAGCTGCGCCGCTTCGTCGTCACGAAACGCCAGGACGTCGTCCACATCGAACAGAAGAGCATCGGGCGTCATTCAAATCCTCATCGGCGCAAACACGACGGGTTTGAACGAGCGCGAACGAGAGAGGTTCCCCGTCGTCCCAAACCCGGGCTAGCGCAACCGGTTGACTGGACAAACTACTTTGAATAGTTTCGAAAGCGGGTCACAGCCCCCCACCGGGCTGCTACTATTCTGGAAGGAATAGATCGATGTCGGAAGCTCCTGCTGCGAACTCGGCGAAACCCGCCGCCAAACCCCGGAACATCAATTTCTCGTCAGGCCCGTGTGCCAAGCGTCCCGGCTGGTCCGTGGACGCGCTGAAGGACGCCTGCGTCGGCCGTTCGCACCGCTCCAAGGCGGGCAAGGCCAAGCTGCAGGAGGTGATCGACCGTAGCCGCGCCGTGCTCGGCGTGCCGGCCGACTACCGGATCGCTATCGTCGCCGCCTCCGACACCGGCGCGGTGGAGATGGCGATGTGGAGCCTGCTCGGCCAGCGCCCGGTCGACGTGCTGGCCTGGGAAGCGTTCAGCCAGGATTGGGTTACCGACGTCGTCAAGCAGCTGAAGCTGAAGGACGCTCGCACTTTCAGCGCCGAGTACGGCAAGCTGCCCAGCCTGTCCAACGTCGATTTCAGCCACGACGTCGTGTTCGCCTGGAATGGCACCACCTCCGGGGTGCGTGTGCCAAGCGGTGACTGGATCGCCGCCGATCGTCAGGGCCTCACCATCTGCGACGCGACCTCCGCCGTGTTCGCGATGGAAATGCCTTGGGACAAGCTCGATGTCGTTACCTATTCGTGGCAGAAGGTCATGGGCGGCGAGGCGCAGCACGGCATGCTGATTTTGTCGCCGCGCGCCGTCGAGCGGCTTGAGTCCTACACGCCGGCGTGGCCGCTGCCGAAGATTTTCCGCATGGTCAAGGGCGGCAAGCTCGACGAGGCGTTGTTCAAGGGCGATACCATTAACACTCCTTCGATGCTGTGCGTCGAGGACGCGATCGACGGCCTGAAATGGGCCGAGCAGGTCGGCGGGGTCCCCGGGATCGTCGCGCGGTCCGAGGCCAACTTGAAGGTGATCGCCGACTGGGTCGAGAAGACGCCATGGGTCGACTTCCTCGCCGAGGACCCGGCCGCGCGCTCCTGCACCTCCATCTGCCTCAAAATCGTCGACCCGTGGTTCCACGGGCTGAACGACGAGGCCAAGGCCGAAGCGGCGAAGAAGCTGGCCGGCATGCTGGAAAGGAACGAGGTCGCGCTCGACGTCGGCTCCTATCGCACAGCGCCTCCCGGCCTGCGCATCTGGGGTGGTGCCACGGTCGAGACCTCGGACATCCAGGCGCTGCTGCCTTGGCTGGACTGGGCCTTCGCGCGCCTGCCGCAGGCGCTCGAACAGGCCAAGGCCGCTTAATCCGATTCACACACGATAATCGTCATCCCGAGCGCAACGCAGCGCAGACCCGGAATCCCTCTTTCCGCGCTTGCGGATCAAGTCCGGGATGACAATCAAGCCCTATAGGAACTCCCATGCCTAAAGTACTGATCTCCGACGACCTTTCGCCCCGCGCCGTCGAAATCTTCAAGGAGCGCGGCATCGATGTCGATGTCCGGACCGGCCTGAAGCCGGAGCAGTTGAAGGAAATTATCGGTGACTACGACGGCCTCGCTATCCGCTCGGCCACCAAGGTAACGAAGGACATTCTTGACTCCGCCATCAACCTCAAAGTGGTTGGCCGCGCGGGGATCGGCGTCGACAACGTCGACATTCCCGCCGCCACCGCGCGGGGCGTAGTGGTGATGAACACGCCGCTCGGCAACCTGATCACGACCGCGGAGCACGCGCTGGCGATGATGTTCGCCCTGGCGCGCGACTTGCCGCAGGCGACGGCCTCGACCCGGGCCGGCAAGTGGGAAAAGTCCCGCTTCATGGGCATCGAACTGACCGGCAAGGTACTGGGCGTGATCGGTTGCGGCAACATCGGCTCGGTCGTCGCGGAGCGCGCGCTGGGCCTTAAGATGCGCGTCGTCGCCTACGACCCGTTCCTGGGCGAGGACCGGGCGCGGACGCTCGGCGTCGAGAAGGTGGAGCTCGACGAGCTCCTGGCGCGCGCCGACTTCATTACGCTGCACACGCCGCTGAACGACCAGACGCGCAACATCCTCGATAAAAAAGCCTTCGCCAAGTGCAAGTACGGCGTGCGGATCATCAACTGCGCCCGTGGCGGCCTGGTAGTCGAGGAAGACCTGAAGGAGGCGATCGAATCGGGACAGGTCGGTGGCGCGGCGCTGGACGTGTTCGCGGTCGAACCGGCGAAGGAAAGCCCGCTGTTCGCGCTGGAGCAGGTGATCTGCACGCCGCATCTCGGCGCCTCGACCAGCGAGGCGCAGGAGAACGTGGCGCTGCAGGTCGCCGAGCAGATTTCCGACTTCCTCAACAACGGCGCCGTGGTCAACGCGCTCAACATGCCTTCGCTCTCGGCCGAGGACGCGCCGAAGCTGAAACCCTATCTGAAGCTGGCCGAGCAGATCGGCGGCTTCGCAGGGCAGGTGGTTACCGGCAGCATCTCGGCCGTGTCGATCACGTACGAAGGGCATGTCGCGAGCCTAAACACCCGCCCGCTGACCGCGGTTGTGCTGAAGGGTATCCTCGGCAGGCAGATGGACAGCGTGAACATGGTCAACGCGCCCGTGGTGGCCAAGGAGCGCAACATCAAGGTCAGCGAAAGCCGCTCCGACCAGGTCAGCGACTATCAGACCATCGTCCGCGTCACGGTCGAGGCGGAGGGGGTCACGCGCTCCGTCGCGGGCACGCTGTTCAGCGACAAGCCGCGCATCATCTCGGTGGATGGGCTGCCGACCGAGGCCGAACTGACGTCGCAGATGATCCTCGTGCGCAACCAGGACAAGCCCGGCTTCATTGGCAACCTCGGCCGCGCCCTGGGCGACGCGCAGGTCAACATCGCCAGCTTCTACAACGGCCGCGCGACGGCGGCGGGGCAGGCGATCTGCCTGGTCGGCGTCGACCAGCATATCGAGGACGCGCTGATCCGGAAAATCGCCGCGCTGCCGAACGTGCTGCAGGCAAAGCTGCTGCAATTCTAAAACATTGTCATTCCGTGCGCAGCACGGAATCCATGCTGGCCGTCGGACGATCACTACAGTATGGATTCCGGCGCTCTGCACCGGAATGACGTTGGATTTCATGACCCTCGCTCCACCTCCCGCCCTGTTGCCCGCCGGCTTGCGCGACCTTCTGCCGCCTGAGTCGGTGGCCGAGGCCAAACTGGTCCAGCTTGCGACGGCGCTGTTCGCCAGCCATGGCTACGAGCTGGTGAAGCCGCCGCTGGTCGAGTTCGAAGAGACGCTGCTGTCCGGCTCGGGCCAAGCGCTGGCTCGGCAGACGTTCCGCCTCATGGACCCGCTGTCGCAGCAGATGATGGCGGTGCGGCGCGACATGACCATGCAGGTGGCGCGCATCGCCGCCTCGCGCCTGGGTAACTCGCCCCGGCCGCTGCGGCTTGCCTATAGCGGGGAGGTGCTGCGCGTGTCCGGTACCCAGCTCTTCCCGCAACGCCAGTTTTGCCAGGTCGGCTGCGAGCTGATCGGGGTCGATACGTCGATGGCGGATGCGGAAATCGTTCTGCTGGCCGCGGAGTCGCTGGCCATTGCGGGAATCGAGGGCGTCTCGTTCGACCTCAACCTGCCGCCGTTCATCCCGCGGCTGCTTTCGCTCTACGATTTCTCCAGGGCCGAGGCCGAAGCGCTGGCAGAGGCCATCGAGCGCCGCGACCTGACTGCGGTCGGCAAGCTGGGACGCGAGGCGGCGGCGCTGGTGGAAGCGCTGATCACCGCCAGCGGTCCCGTCGATCGCGCGCTGGCCGAGCTGGCGAAGATCGGGCTGCCCGCCGCCCTGCAGCCCCAATTGGATCGCCTGCGCCATACGGTCGACCTGATCCGTGCCGAATCCCCGGACCTGACGCTGACGGTCGACCTGATCGAACGGCGAGGATTCCGCTATCATACCGCGCTGACGTTCACCGCCTTCGTCCAGGGCCTGGGCGAGGTCGGACGGGGAGGGCGCTACAGGACAGGGCGCGATGAACCCTCGATCGGCTTTACTTTCCTGGTCGATGCGCTCGTGCCAGCCATGCCGCGCGGCGCGGCATCGGAAAAGGTCTATATCCCGCTTTCGGCGCCTCCCGAAGTGGCCGCCGAGCTGCGCCGCAAGGGGCTTGTAACCGTGCGTGCGCTGGAGAATGCGATCGATCCTCACGCCGAGGCCGAACGACTTGGATGCACCTATATCTGGACCGGCGAACCTGGTTGGCTGAAGGAACTTTCCCATGCCTAATGTGGTGGTGGTCGGCGTCCAGTGGGGCGACGAGGGCAAGGGCAAGATCGTTGATTGGCTGTCCAGCCGCGCCGATGTCGTGGTTCGTTTCCAGGGCGGGCACAACGCCGGGCATACGCTCAACATCGGCAACATCGAGTACAAGCTGAGCCTCCTGCCGTCGGGCATCGTCCGTCCGGGCAAGCTGTCGGTGATCGGCAACGGCGTTGTGGTCGATCCATGGGCGCTGCTGGCGGAAATCGAGCGCCTGCGCGCGATGGCGGTGGAAGTTTCGCCCGCCAATTTGTTGCTGGCGGAGAACGCGACGCTGATCCTGCCGGTGCACTCCGCGGTGGACAAGGCGCGCGAGGCGGCAAAGGGGGAAGCCAAGATCGGAACGACGGGCCGCGGCATAGGCCCTGCCTACGAGGACAAGGTAGCGCGGCGCGCCATCCGCGTCTGCGACCTCGCCGATTCGGCGGTGCTAAAGGAAAAAGCGCGCGAGATGCTGGTGCATCACAACGCCCTGCTGCGCGGCTTCAACGCGCCGGAGCTGGACGCGGGGGAATTGGTCGCTCAGCTGGAGGAGGTCGCGCCCAGGATAATGCCCTACGCGACCGTGGTTTGGGACAAGCTGGACACCTTGCGCCGCGAGGGCCGCCGCATCCTGTTCGAGGGCGCGCAAGGGGCGATGCTGGATGTTGACCATGGTACGTACCCGTTCGTGACCTCGTCGAACACCGTGGCGGGACAGGCAGCGACCGGATCGGGTATGGGGCCGTCGGCGATCGGCAACGTGCTCGGAATCTGCAAGGCATACACGACGCGGGTCGGCTCGGGGCCGTTCCCGACCGAGGACACCGGCGAAGTCGGCGAGTACCTCGGCACGCGCGGACGCGAGTTCGGGACCGTCACGGGACGCAAGCGGCGTTGCGGCTGGTTCGACGCGGTCATGGTGCGTCAAGCCGTCAAGGTCGGCGGCGTCACGGGCATCGCTCTCACCAAACTAGACGTGCTGGATGGCCTTCCCGAACTGAAAGTCTGCATCGGCTACCGATACAATGGCGAGACCCTGCGTTACTTTCCCGCCGGGCAGACGGCGCAGGGGCAGGTCCAGCCGATTTACGAGACCATCGAGGGCTGGAGTCAGACAACGCGCGGCGCTCGTTCCTGGGCGCAACTGCCGGCCAGCGCGGTAAAATACGTGCGTCGGCTCGAGGAACTGATCGAGACGCCGGTCACGCTCCTGTCGACCAGCCCCGAGCGCGACGATACGATCCTTGTGCAGGACCCCTTCGCCGGCTGATCGTGCACGCCAGGCAACGATTAACTTTAGTTTCAGGGGCCGGCTGTTATCACGGGATCGGGAGTCCGTGACGAGCGATGGCGACAGACAGCAAAGACACGACCTTGACGCTTGGCCCGTACAAGATCCTTGGCGGCCAGGAACTGCCCAGGCTCGGTGGCGGCACGGCGCCCGTCTTTGCCGCGCAGCAGGCGAATGGGTTGTCGGCGGGAACGGCGGACCCGCTGATCGCTCTGGTCGGCGGCCGCGACAGTTTCTTCCGCACCACTGTAGCGGACCGCTACAAATCTATCGTATCCCCGCACCTCGTCCGGCTGATGGAATGGGGGGTGATCGACTGGCACGACGGGCGGCAGCGCGTCGCCCTTGTCATGCAGAAGCCACAGGAGTCCTCCCTTCAGGATATCCAGAAGAGCCGGCGCAAGGCGTTCAGTGAAAACGACGCGCTGACGCACATCCTGCCGCCTCTGATCAAGGCGCTGCGGGAACTCGCCGATCATCAGCTGGTGCACGGCGCGATCCGGCCCGCCAACATATACCTCGGCTCCAACGGCGCGGTGACGCTTGGCGAGTGCCTGTCGGCGCCCCCGTTCTACGAACAGGACATCTCTGCTCTGACGGTTGAAAACGCCATCGCAAGCCCGATCGGACGCGGCTCCGGCGCCCCGTCCGACGATATCTATTCTCTGGGCGTGACGCTGATGACGCTCGTTCTCGGCGTCAATCCGATGCTGGCTGGCGACCCCGACGCGGTGATCGCCGAAAAGATAGAGAAGGGCAGTTGCGCCGCCTTTGTCGGCCGGCATGCCTTGGGCAACGGGCTGATGGAACTGGCGCGCGGGCTGCTGGACGACGATCCGCGCCAGCGCTGGTCGCTCGAAACGCTGGAGCACTGGCTTGGGGGCAAGCGCCTGGTCAGCGGACAGGTGCTTGCAAGGCCGCAGGTTGCGCGGCCGCTGGTGATATCCGGCGTGGAGCATTGGGACCCTCGCAGCATCGCGCTCGCGTTCAGCCGCAATGTGCCCGAAGCCATGCGCCTGATCGGCAATGACGAATTGATCAAATGGATCAAGCGTACCTTGCGCGACCCTTCACTGGCAGAGCGCATCGCCGATGCGGTGAACATGCCGATGCTCAGCGGCAAGCTCGGTTCGTACGAAAGCCGGCTGGTCGCCCGCGTCGTCATGGCGCTGCATCCCTCGGGCCCGATCCGCTACCAGGGCCAAGCGTTGATGCCTGATGCCATCGGCCAGGCGCTCGCCCGCACGCTGATGGCCGGGGAAAGCCCGCAAACGATCGCCGAGGTTATCGTCGCGCAGTTGCCGCTCTACTGGTACAACATCCAGCCGGATTTCGACGAGGACCATGTCGGCCCGATCAAGACGTTCGAACAGGCGCGCTTCGTCCTGGAGCAAACGGTGATCGGCGCGGGAATCGAACGTTGCCTTTACGAACTTTCGGCGAACACCGCGTATGCAGCCGATGGCTTCGACAAGTTCCTGATCCTCGATTCCAGGCAATTCGTCCTGGCGCTGGAAATAGTGTCGGCCTCTGCCTCCAAGTCAGGCTACCCGATTACCCGCCATGCCGCGGCGTTTCTTGCGACGCGCGACAGCCAAGTGGGCAACCGCATGCTGACGCGCATCATCAAGGCGGCCAGCGAGGCCGAAAAGGCCCTCGGCAACCTGCAGATCCTTGCCGCCGTACAGAAACACAACGACCTCGCGAAACTGCCTGCGCTGTGCGCGTGGTTCGAAACGTTGCTGCAACCGGCAATGGATCGGCTGCACAACCGGAAAAGCCGAGAAACCTTCCGCACCGAACTTCACAAGGCGGCCGAAACGGGAAACCTGTCCAACATGCTTGTCCTCATCGAGAACGCCGCGATCTACCAGCGCGACCGCGAAGGGCTGCATGCAGCGCGGCGCGAGTACATGGTGCTCGACGCCGAACTGAAGGGGCTCAACCAGGAACTATCGCCGGCCTCGCGCCTTCACCGCGCGGTCGGGCGCGAGGCGGCCAGCGTGGTATCGGGCCTTCTCGCCGCCGTGCTCGCGACCATCCTGCTCGTCTTCCGCATAGGGCAAGGCTGATGACCGCTAGGACCGCCCGCCGCAAGGGCGGCAGCCGGGGTGGAGTGGTCGTCTTCCTGGTCACTGCCATGGTGATGGGGGCCCTGTTCGTGCCGACCGCGATCCTGCTGGTCGCGGGCATGATGCCAACGTTGGCCGCCCTGCTCATCGACCGGGACGAAAAGAAATCCACCACCGTCGCCGTCGGACTTCTTAACGCGGCGGGTGTCGCGCCGTTCGTCGTCCGGCTATGGTCGCAGGGCCAGACGCTGGAACAGAGCTTCGCCATTGTCAGCCAGGTCAACACGTGGCTGTTCATGTACGGCGCGGCGGCCATCGGCTGGCTGGTCCTCTACAGCGTTCCGGGCGTCATCCACGTCGTGCTGGTGCAGCGCGCGAAACTGCGCATCGCCGACATCGAAACGCGCCAGCAGACCCTGCGCGAACTGTGGGGTGAGGAAGTCCGGACATCGAAGTAGCGCCTCATGGCAATCGCTCAAAAAGCCTCATCCCCGGGCTGAAAGATTTACTTCA
Source organism: Alphaproteobacteria bacterium (assembly GCA_965199265.1). GTDB lineage: Bacteria > Pseudomonadota > Alphaproteobacteria > CALMVH01 > CALMVH01 > CBDAQV01. Next base: position 42,600 of record CBDAQV010000005.1, read on the forward strand.
ACTTGTATTCTATGCCGCGGGCCGGCGCTCGCGGCTGACTGCCACCGTCATCGCCTTCTGCAGCTTTTCGAAAGCCCGCACCTCGATCTGGCGCACCCGCTCGCGGCTGATGCCGTACTCCTGGCTGAGGTCCTCCAGCGTCATCGGCTCGTCCTGCAAGCGGCGGGCAGCCAGAATTTTGCGTTCGCGCTCGTTCAGCGACCTCATCGCGTCCTTCAAGAGTCCCTGGCGCTTGGTATTTTCCTGCCGCTCGAGGAACATCGTTTCCTGGTTGTCGGACTCGTCGACCAGCCAGTCCTGCCACTCGCCCTCCATATCGGCACGCACCGGCGCGTTCAGCGAACGATCCGAGGCCGCCAGCCGTCCGTTCATGCTGATCACGTCGGCTTCCGGGACTTCCAGCTCCGTCGCGATGGACGTGACCTGCTCGGGCGACAGGCTGCCGCTCTCGATGTCGCGCATCTGGCTTTTCAACCGGCGCAGGTTGAAGAACAGCTTCTTCTGTGCCGCGGTCGTGCCGATCTTCACCAGCGACCACGAATGCAGGATATATTCCTGGATAGACGCGCGGATCCACCACATTGCATAGGTGGCGAGGCGAAAACCCTTGTCAGGATCGAACTTCTTGACCGCCTGCATCATCCCGACATTGCCCTCGGAGATCAGTTCCCCGATCGGCAGGCCGTAGCCGCGATAGCCCATGGCGATCTTGGCGACCAGGCGCAGATGGCTGGTGACCAGACGGTGCGCGGCTTCGATGTCCCCGTGCTCCTTCCAGTTCTTGCCGAGCGTGTATTCCTCCTCGGCCGTCAGAAGCGGAAATTTGCGGATTTCCTGGAGGTAGCGCGACAGATTGCTTTCGGCGCTGATCGCAGGAATGTTGGAAAATGACGCTGCCATCGGAGTCCCGTCGTGTGCCTTTGAACTATAATGCCCTGAACCGCGGATTGTTGCGACCAAGAATGTTCATGAGATGGCACAGAGCGCCTCGAGCAGTTCCGCGATGTCCTCGGGCGGCGCGGCTTCGAAGCGCATCGCCTCGCCCGTGCGCGGGTGTATGAAGCCGATCCCGGCGGCGTGCAGCGCTTGGCGCGGGAAAGCGGCCGCGGCTGGCGTGGCCTTGCGCGCCGATGCCGTCAGGCGCCTGCCGTAGGCCGGGTCTCCGATCAGCGGATGGCCGATGTGCATCATGTGTACGCGGATCTGATGCGTGCGCCCGGTGTGGAGCTGGCACCGGACCAGGCTGCCCGACAGGCCGAGATTTCTCACGACCGCATAATCCGTGACCGCAGCCTTGCCGTTGGCGACAACCGCCATCTTCTTGCGGTCCGCCGGGCTGCGCGCGATGGGCTGCTCGATACGGCCCTGCGCCGGGATGGGCCGCCCCCAGACCGCCGCAAGGTACACGCGGGAAAGCGTCCGGCTGGCCAGCTGAGCCGACAAGCCGGCATGCGCCGCGTCGGTTTTGGCCGCCACCAGCAGCCCGCTTGTACCCTTGTCGAGCCGGTGGACGATGCCGGGCCGGCGCACGCCGCCGATTCCCGAGAGGGTGTCGCCGCAATGGCCGATCAGGGCGTTGACCAGCGTATGTTCGTGGTTGCCCGGGGCAGGGTGCACGGTCATTCCAGGGGCCTTGTCGATGACCAGCAGGTCGCCGTCCTCGTACACGATGCTCAGCGGTAAGTCCTCGCCGCGCGGCAAAGGGTCGATCGGCGGCGGGATGGTAAGCGTGAAGGTCTGGCCGGGCTGGACCTTGCGCGCGGCATCGCGCCACGGCCGGGCATCGGGACCGGCGACGGCCCCTGCCTCCAGCAGCGCCTTCAACCGCGTGCGCGACAAATCCGGCACGGCAGGCAGCAGCAAGGCAAGCAGCGCCACATCCAGCCGTTGCCCGGATGCGCCCTCGTCGACGATGACGGTGTGGGAAGTTCCCGCGCTCGAACCCGCCATGGCTGCATGATAGCCGCCTGCGGCCAGGCCGCAACAGGAAACACCAGCGTTGTGAACGGACTAGCTTGGATGGATATGACCATACCCCTTTCGGCAGGAACCGCGCGACGAAGAGGATTCCGGCCGAGCCACGTACGCCGGCGGCGCCGGAAACATAAAACCGTTGCCAAGCGGCGCCAACCCGACTATCAAGTCCGCCTCGGCCCCGTTCCCATCGTCTAGTGGCCCAGGACACTGCCCTCTCACGGCGGTAACAGGGGTTCAAATCCCCTTGGGAACGCCACGGTTTTGCTTCCTGCATAGCGATTGGCTGTCGCTTGGCTGATAAGCGCTGGCGGACGTAGCCATCAACTCCCGAAGCTTGCATGGCTTCATCGAACAGGGCGGTCCCAGCAACTTAGGCGGCGAAGCGACCGTTCACGGTGCGACTTTGATCGCGTTGGGGTCATCCACCTTCAGGGCGACGTATCGCCGTCGCCCTTCCTCGTTGGTGCCGAGCCCGCTACGAATGCAGAATGCAAGGAACTCGCCGACGTCGAACTCTACTTTCACCACCGTTTGGCCTGCCGCTTCCGCGTCCTCGAATTCCGCCTGCGCCCGGCCGTGCCATTCGTCCCACGTTTGCGGCAGCCTCGACCGGTCGAGCATCAACTGCAGCACATCGGGATAGGTGTCCCGCACGAAAAACAGCATCCCGACTTTCAAGCGCTTCTCCCCGGTAAGCCGACCTCCGCCGCGGCGGAACCGCAGGTTGACGCACCCGCTTCTCCGGTTACGATAGCCGAAATGCTTTCCTCTGGATACGGACGCTGCGCAGCTCTGTGCCGTTTGCCTGTCGCCGCCGCGCTGCTTCTGGCCGGTGCGCCCGCAATCGCGGCCGAGGCATGCGTCATCCAAAGCGAGGGCGATTGGCGCGGCGAGGTCACGAACCGCGGGGCGCTGCAGCCGCTCGACGTCCAGTTTACCGTCGATGCCAACGGCGCTCTGAACGGCCGCTACCATGTCACCGACCAGCCGCCGCTGGACGGTACTCTAACCGGATTCCATCAGACAGCCCCATGCGAGGCGGATTTCATCTGGACCGACCAGACGGGAGTGGGGATCATGCACCTCCGTTTCGAGCCGGCGCTGGAACGCTTCACCGGCCACTGGGGCCTGACGACCGCGGTACCGGGACAGGTCTTCAACGGCTACCGTCGGCCGGTCGGTTGATTGCCCGGCAAACCCTGGCAGCCCGGGATTCCTGGAGGTCGCATCATCAGTGCCGGACTCCACCGTCAAAGCCGAGGCACCTGCGAAAACGTATCGCTGAACTTCGGGGCAGCGTCGGAGACTTGGGCATAGACGGTCGCAAGGTTCATTGTAGTGAAGCCGTCGTTCAGGCCGTCGCCGTAGTAGCCGTAAGCGGCAAAACCCAGGATAAGGGCAAGAGGATAAAACTGGCGGCTTACGAAGCGGATCACTGTTGGCTCCTGAACATCTCTCAGGGCCGCAGAATAACCGCGTCGTATTACGGCCTATTCAACAGACGTAGTTTGCGAATTATTTATCTTGCCTTGCCGTTTCTTTCAAATTTTATACAAACCAAAAATTTGATTTGTCTTGGATTTTATTCGGTTTTTACGTTGGCTTGAATGAACGTCAGCGTGTCGGCCAGGACCGGCGCCTTGTCCTGCAACAGGGGAGAAAACGCGGTGACCATGCCGATATGGCCGACATCGGCGTCCAGCCGCTCGCTTGCCGGCCCGCCGTTGTCTTCGATCTCGCGGAAAAGCCCATCGGTGTTTTTCTGCGGGTCAACGGTGTCGTCCGATAGCCCCGCCATCAGCAGCATGGGAGGATTCTTTCCGTCGGCAAAGGTGATCGGCTGCGTCATCCACGGATCCGGCACCACGTCGAAGATAGGTTTCAGCTCCGGCCATGTGATCGGCAGGAAATTGTAGGGTCCCGAGATGCCGATCGCGCCCGAAAGGTCGCCGCGGCTCAGCCCGGCGTCCTTCAGGTAGGCGGGGTTGAGCGCCAGCATCGCGGCGATGTACGCGCCGGCGGAGTGGCCCATGACGAACAGGTTCTTCGGGTTTCCACCGTACTCGGCAATGTGCTGCTTCGTCCAGGCGGTGGCGGCCGCGCCGTCCTGGATGAAAGCGGGGAAGGTCACCTGCGGCGACAGGCGGTAATCGGGAACGACCACGGTGACGCCAGCCTCGGCCAGCGGCTCGGCAACGAAGCGGTATTCCTGACGGTTGCCGTAGATCCACTCGCCGCCGTAAAAGAAAACGACGACTGGATGGCCCGGCGCCGGATGGGCAGGCTGGTAGATGTCAGACTGGTGCCGGTCCCCCGCCTCGTAGGCGACATCCTCGCGGATCGTGTAGCTGTCGCGGGGCACCCCGAGCGTCAGGAGCTGCGCCGGCGAGCAGGCGGACAGCGCGAGCAGAAAGGGGGCGAGAAAACGAAAGCGCATGATGATCAACCGCCTGGATAGGAGCGGCCGCGCCACACGGCGGCCTTGTTGCGTCGCAGGCCCGCCAGGGCCGTCCACTGTATCGCCAGCGTGACCACAACGCCGGCGGGGTGGAAAAGAGCCGCAAGTTTGTCGTCGCGCACGCGGTGCCCGATTACAAGCCTCGCGGCGAGGGAGGCCAGGCAGGCGCACAGCGCAAGGACAAGACGAAGGTCGGATGTGCCCCTGACCAGGAAAATGGGGACAAGGAGGAACGGCAGCAGATGTCCCCCGCCCAACAGCACCGTCCAGACCGGCAGGGATCGCCAAGTCGCCATGCCCTCCGCGGCGTTCTTGCTGAAACCGCCCCATACCTGCCTCCAGCCCTTGTACATGCGGCAGGCGGCAACCGCCGTGCCGTCGAACAGGTCGGTCGCCACCCCGGAGCGGCGCAGCAGGCGGGGCAGTTTCAGGCCGTCATGCATGGTGGTCCGGATGGGTTCGTGCCCGCCGGCACGAAGGTAGGGCTCGCGCCGCACCGCCATTAGCTGGCCGCAGCCTGCGGCGAGCGACGGGTCGGCCGGCCGGCGGCGCATTATCCAAAGCGGCAGGTACCCAAGCAGCAGGAAGTTGATCATGGGCACGGTCAGCAGCTCTGCCATGCTGGCGGCGGTCTGGCGGGGGACGCCGCTGGCAAGCCCCACGCTTGGCCGCGCGCTCATGAAACCGTCGATTCGATGCAGCGCATCGGAGGCTAGGGTTACATCCGCGTCGACGAACAGGAACAGGTCACCGCTCGCCCGTTGTCCTAGCACATGGCAGGCGTGCTGCTTGCCGCACCAGCCGGCGGGAAGGGGCGGCGCAAGCTCAAGGCGGACACGGCGGTCGGATTGCGCCATTGCGCGCACGATCTCGGCCGTGGCATCGGTCGAATGGTCGTCGAGGACGACAACCTCGAAATCGGGATGGTCGTTCGCCAGTGCCGAAGCCACGACCGTGCCGATGTTGCCTTCCTCGTTTCGCGCCGGGATCAGGACCGAAACGCGGTGGGTCGGCGTTCCGCCGGGCGTCCGCAGCAGCCGCAAGTTCGCCAGTGCCACTCCCAGCGGCAAGGCGGCTAGCACAAGCATCAGCGAGAGAAGTACGATCACGCGCGGTGCCGGCTGTCGTAACGTTCGCGCTTTCGGGCAAAGCGGGCGCGGCGCATGACATCGTAAACGACGCCGATTCCGCCTTTACCGTCCAGCAGCGTTTGAAAAGCTGCCGCATCGCGCCTAGAAGATTCTTCCTGCAAGGCGTCGAGAGTCGTCGTGAGGGTTGCTTCCAGCCGTGCCTGCAAGGCAGGGCGGCGGCCATGCCAACCGGAAGCATGGGTAACTTCACCGAAACGCACCAGCAGCTCGGGACGTTTCTCGTTCCAGAAGCAGTATTCTATGGCTAAAGGTACGAAAGCGACCTCCCCACCGCCCGCGGCGAGGTGGGATATGCCGGGGCGTAGAACCAGCGGGCGGGCGCGTGGATCGGTAAAGCGACCTTCGGCGGTCACCCACAGCATGGTGTCGGGCTTTGCGAACAGCGCCCGCGCAACCGAAAGGAATTGCGAGGCTCCCTGAAACGTGTCGAGGTCGACGCCGAAAATACCCAGCCGGTCGAGCATGGGGTAGCGCTTCAGCTGGGCGTCGGCGACCGGGCCGTAGCCGGCGCGATCCGAAAAGAAAGTCCGTCCGAGGTGGACGTAGGTAACGGCATCCCACCAGGAGGGGTGGTTGGAGTAGAACACGGCGGGAAAAGGCCCGATCCCAGGCGGCGGCCCCGACTTCGACAGCCGCACCGCGTTGAAATTACCTTGCAGCTGCCGTCGGAACTGCCACGCGAAAAAGCGGATTGCCGGCAGCGACCGACGGGCGAGGATCGCCTCCGCATCCTGCTGCCTGCGCATCGCTGTTCCTCAAGCCGCTGCCCGGCCGGCAGCCTTCATGTCCTGATCGAGGGCATCGGCGGCGATCCAGCCGGACATCATGACCATCGGCATGCCAGGGCCAGGGTGCGCCGCGCCTCCGGCAAGGTAAAGCCCGGGAACAAGCGTGCTGCGGTTGCCTGGCTTGAATGCGCCCAGAAACCGCCCGTGGCTGGTCAGCCCGTAGATCGCGCCGTTCAGCACGCGGTAGCGGTCGTTGATGTCCTGCGGCGTCAGGCTTCGCTCGAACACGATTCGGCTTTCGATGTCTTCCATCCCCGCGGTGCGCTTCAGCTTGTCTAGGATGACCTGACGGTAGGCGGGCAGCATTTTCGACCAATCGTGGTGCGGCCGCAGGTAGGGCGTATGGACCAGCACGTAGAGCGCTTCGCCGCCGACCGGTGCGACGGTCGGGTCGCTGGCAGAAGGCGCGGCGATGTAGCAGCTGGGATCGGGGGCGGGCTCACCCTTGCGGTAGATCCAGTCGAACTCTTCCTCCGGATCGCGCGAGAACACGAAGTCGTGGTGAAGCAGGTGGTCGTAGCGGCGGTTGAGCCCCAGGTAGAGCACGACGCCGGAACAGGCCGGCTCGTAGGAGCGGCGGCTCTCGAACTTCTTGGCGGCCTTGCCGCCGAGCAACTCGCGGTGCGTCCGGACGGCGTCCATGTTGGACACGACGGCGCTGACCGGCACGACCTCACCCCTTGCGGTGCGGACGGCGCTGACCCTGCCGCCGGACGCGTCTATTCCGGAAATGCCGCATCCCGTCCGGATCTCGACGCCCTGAGCGGCCGCCAGCTTCGCAAGGCCTTCCGCTACGGCGCGCGTGCCGCCAACAGGATACCAGATGCCGTCGTCGGTCTGGATCCGGGCGATCGAGCAGAGCACCGCTGGCGAGCCGTACGGCGAGGAGCCGACATACTGCACGAAATGGTCGAGCATCTGCGCGACACGCTTGTCCTTCACCTTGCCGCGGATGGTGCCTGCGACGGTTGCGCCCATGCGCAAGTTGCTGAAATCCTTTAGCCCCTGCAAGGCTTCGCGCGGGTCCATGCTGATCGTGTCGGTCACGCCGTCGACCGACTTCCAGAAGAACACGCGCTCGGAAATTTCGTACAGCTTGGCGGAGAGCCGCTGGAAATCCCTATAGCCTTCCGCATCCTGCGGCGAGCCGCCGAAAGCGCCGATCGTCCTTGCCATGTCGTCTATGGATTCGACCAGGTCCAACCGGCTGCCGTCATCGAAGAAACAACGCCATTGCGGATCGAGGCGCAGCAGCTCCAGCTCATCGCCCATGGTCTTGCCGGCTTCGGCATAAATGCGGCCGAGGACGCGGGGCAGGGTCAGTATGGTCGGCCCCATGTCGAAGCGGAAGCCGCTTTCTTCCAGAACAGCGGCCTTGCCGCCGATCCAGTCATTCGCCTCGAACAAGATAACCTTGTGTCCGCGGCTGGCCAAGGTCGACGCGGCAGCCAATCCACCCAGCCCGCTTCCGATCACCGCAACGGGCAGATCCTTGCTCATGGTCATGCATCCTCGAATTGAAAAGCGGGAGCGGCGACGTGTTCGCGCCACGAATTATTGCTGGCCAGCTTCAAATCGTTCTCCATGAGCCGCGACGTGATGCGCGCCGATTCGAAGATGACGGGAAGCCCGCTGCCCGGATGAGTGCCGCCGCCGACCAGATAAACGCCCTGAAGCTCATCGAAGCGATTTTTCGGGCGGAACATCAGCATCTGGTCCAGCGAGTGCGCCAGGTTGAAAGTCGCGCCGTTGTAGATCTGATGTTCGTGCTCCCAGCCATGCGGCGTCATCGAATGCTCGACGCGAATGCGGGCCTCGAGATCCCGGATGCCGACACTTTCAAGGCGCCGCAAAGCCCTGGCGCGGTACTCCGCCTTGCTGGGCTCGTCCCAACGGATTTCTCCGGCATTGTGCGGTACGGGCACCAGGACATAGAGAGTTGAATGGCCTTTCGGCGCAAGGCCCGGGTCGGTCACGCACGCGTTCTGAACGTAGAAGGAAGGCGCGTCCGTCAAAACTTCGCCCGCTTCGATCTCGTCTATGTTGCGCTTATAATCCTCGGCAAGGAAGATCGTGTGATGCTCGAGATCGTCTATCCTGCCCTCGATCCCGAGGTACAGCATGTAGGTGGAGCATGAGTAACGCTTTTTCGCCAGTTTGGCGTCGGTCCAGCGACGGCGCAGGTGATCGGGCACCAGCCGCTGCATGGCACGGGCGAAATCGGCATTGATCACCACGGCATCGGCCGGGTAGACGCCCTGCTCGGTCTCGACCGCGGTTACACGCCGGCCCTCGAAATGCAGCTTGGTCACATCCTCGTTGAGGCGCACCTTCACGCCGGCTCCTTGCGCGAGCCGTGACATCGTTTCCATGACCCCGCCGCAGCCGCCGCGGGGATGGAACACCCCGTGCTCGTACTCGAGGAACGACAGGATCGTGAACAGGCTCGGGCAGCGGAACGGCGACATGCCGAGGTATTTGCTCTGAAACGAGAAGGCGAGGCGCGTGCGCGGATCGGCGAAAAACCGGGCGAGATCGGCGTCGACCGACTTAGTCGGGCGCAGATACCGAAGGGCGCCTAGAATCTTTGGATCGAAAAGATCGAGTACCGAATTGAACGGCTTTTCAAGGATCGGGCGGAAAGCCTCCAGCTTGGCGCGGTTCTCGGCAAGGAAGCGGGGCAGGGCGGCCGCGTCTTCAGGCGCGAAACGCGCGATCTGCTCCGCCATCCGCGGGACGTTGCCGGTCGCCTTGACGGTTTCGCCGCCTTCAAAGCGTACCTCGTACTGCGGATCGAGGCGAATGAGGTCGATCTCCTTTTCCAGCTGACGGCCGCAGGCAGCGAAAATCTCGGAGAGAACACGCGGGTAGAGAAAGAAAGTCGGCCCGGTGTCGAAGCGGAATCCGTCTTGGTCGATCGCGGCGGAACGGCCCCCGGGCACGGATCGTCGCTCGATCAGCGTCACGTCCGCATCGGTGTTGGCCATCAGCATGGCGCTGGCCAGCCCGCCTGGTCCGGCACCGATTATGACAATGCGTTTCCTTGCCCTGCTTTCCAAATACGGTCTCCAGTCACAAATCAGGTTGGAAATAGGGCGAAAAAGGTGTTGGCAAAGTGATGGAAAAAATTTCTCTGGCCCCCACGCGCGAAGCTCAGCGAAGCTGGGCGGCATTGCCGGTCCGCCAACGGCTGAAGGTGTTGCGCCGCGCACGCCAGGCGATCGCCGCAAACGCGGCGGAGTTCGCCGATGCCGTCGCTTTGCCGGGCCGCCGCAACACGGTCGAAACCTTGCCCATGGAGGTCTTGCCGCTGCTCGATGCGCTGCGCTTCCTCGAAAGGTTCGCCGAACGCATCCTGGAGCCGCGGCGCCTTGGCCGCAAGGGACGGCCATCATGGCTGGCGGGCGTTACCGGTGAAATCCGTTACGAGCCCCTGGGCGTCGTTCTAGTGATTGGGCCGTTCAACTACCCGCTCTTCCTGCCTGGGGTGCCGTTGATCCAGGCGCTTGCCGCCGGAAATGCTGTCATCGTCAAACCTGCGCCCGGGCACGGCACGCCGATGCGGCTGCTCCGCAAGACGCTTGTGGAGGCGGGCATGCCGGAAACTCTCCTACATGTAGGAGAGGAGTCGGCGCAGGCGGCGCAGGCGGCCATCGCTTCCGGAGTCGACAAGATCGTGCTGACCGGTTCGGCCTCTACCGGCAGGGCCGTGCTGGCGCGAGCGGCTGAACATCTCGTTCCCGCAGTGGTCGAACTGTCGGGCAACGATGCAGTGTTCGTGTTGCCCGGGGCGGACCTGGACCATGCGGCGCGCGCGCTGGCTTACGGGCTGAGATTGAACGGCGGCGCAACCTGCATCGCCCCCAGACGGGTGTTCGTACCGGTGGACCTGTTGCCTGACCTGCGACGGCGCCTTGCCGAAATGATCGCCGATGACCCTGAATTCCCCTTAGGCGCGGCGACGGCAGCGCCGCTGCGCCTGTTGCTGGAAGGAGCAAGGGCCGGCGGAGCGGAAATCCTGGGGGGCCTTTTTTCGGCGGGCGGGACTTCCCTTACTCCCGCCATCATCGTCGCGCCGCCGCGGACATCAGAGTTGCTGCGCCAGGATATCTTTGCGCCGGTGTTGTCGTTGCTTCCCGTTACGGACATGGCCGATGCCCTTGCGACAGCGGCGGAGTGCCCTTACCGGCTGGGCGCGGCCATCTTCGGGCCGGTTGACGCCGCTGTTACCTTGGCCGCGCAGGTCGATGTCGGAACGGTGGTCGTAAACGACCTCATCGTTTCCACCGCCGATCCAAGGCTGCCATTCGCGGGACGGGGCCAGAGCGGGTTCGGCTGCACGCGCGGCAAGGAGGGCTTGCTGGAGATGACAACCCCCAAATCGGTAATCGTGCGCCGTTCAAAGTCGCAACGCCATTTCAGCGCTGTGGGCATAAACCATGCCGAACTCTTTTTGCGCTTCATCGCGGTAACGCATGGGGGCGGGGGCGTACCAGCCCTGCTCCGCAATGGCCTCGGGCTGGCACTTTCCGCGATTCGCCTGAGGTGACGGCTAGCGTCTGCTGCTGATCGCGTCGCGCGTCGAAAGCGCGAAGCGGGCGTCGCTATACTCCATCCTCGCTTCTTCCAGGCAGCGCAGCAAATCCAGCCGTTCGCTCGACTTGGTACTGTCATGCAGCGACAGCTCGATGTCGTTCAATCGCGCATGGGCGCAACGGAACCTGGCGGACAGGACCGAGATCTCCGCTAGATCGCGGTCCTGGATGTCACGGTCGTACTCGGCGGTTGGGGCAACTTCCGGTAAGGCCATCGCCTTCTTTTCCCGGGTGTAGGATGCAAGGTTCATAAGAGCCTCCGTCTTCCCTTGTAAAGGCAGGCCGAAAGCCGCAGGGTTGCGGCCGCCACAGTTACGCCTTGTTTACCGAACACCTCGAAGTCGCATTCGGTTCGCTCATGCCGGTGAAATCCGTTTTTGGGCGAAATTCGAATGTTGCATTTCCGACACGTTTGTCACTCAAATATCGGACGTTGCAACGCTCGTGACCTGTTTTTGAAGGATGGCAAGCAGGAGTATGAAGGAGAACCGTGTTGAACGCCCTTGTTCGCGGCAGGTCGGCGCATTCACAGTAGACTTGTTGAAATCGAGCCGGACGCATGCAGTCAAGCCGCTTTGAATCCTTAGAAGCAATGCCTTCGCTTCCGGCGCCGTGGCTTCGGCTGCAAGGCGAAAACGCGGTTTTTCCTTTAACCTTAATTATTAAGATTACTTTACCCCTGCACAGTAACTAAACAAACTTTTAAGAAAAAGTTTGACTTTCTTGGGGATTCGCGTAAATTGCGTTCATCAATCTTTAACCCGTGGAACTTTCGGCGTCGCCGCCGGTTTCACATGCACGAAACCACAGTTTCAATAGGGAAAATAAAAATGCCGATCCTGAACCGTCGTTTGCTGAACAGCACGGCTCTCACGAACGTAGGCCTGATTACGGCTGGCATGCTGCTGATCGCCAGCCCTGTCATGGCCAACCCGCAGGGCGGTCAGGTGGTCGGCGGTCAGGCCACCATCGTTCAGACGGCCCCCAACACTCTGACCATCGAACAGCATTCGGGCACGGCGGCGATCAACTGGAATTCGTTCTCGATCGGGAAGAGCGAGACGACTGATTTCGTCCAGCCGGGTGCCAGCTCGGTTGCGGTCAACCGGGTGACCGGTGTCGATCCCTCGCAGATCGAGGGTCATCTCAACGCGAACGGCCAAGTTGTTCTCGTGAACCCGAACGGCGTTCTCTTCAGCAAGGGCGCGCAGGTCAACGTAGGCAGCCTGGTCGCCAGCACGAGCGGCATTTCGGAAAAGAACGCGGCTGCCGGCAACCTGGTGTTCGACGGCGGTTCGGCCGCTGGCGCCAAGATCGTCAACAACGGCCACATCACGGCAAAGCAGGGCGGCCTTGTCGCGCTGGTTTCTCCGTCCGTCGTCAACAACGGCATCATCACCGCCAAGCTGGGCAAGGTTGCCCTGGCCGCCGGCGACAAGTGGACGCTGGATCTGTACGGCGACAAGCTGGTCAGTTTCGCGCTGAACGACAAGGTCGCGGGCGAAGTGAAGAATACGGGCCGCATCTCCGCGAACGGCGGGACGGTGGAAGTGACCGCCGATGTCGCCAAGGATGTCGTCAACAACGCCATCAACATGGGCGGCGTCGTCGAGGCGAACAGCGTTTCTTCGCAGGGTGGCAGCATCATCCTAGCGGCTGACGGCGGCAATGTTTCGGTCACCGGCAAACTGTCGGCGAAAGGCACGACCGGCGGCACGATCGAGGTTACCGGCGATGCGGTCGCGCTGACCGGCGCCACCGTGAACGCGTCGGGCGTCAATGGCGGTGGCACGGTCGACATCGGCGGTGAATCGCATGGCGACGGGACGCTGGCGCACGCCCAGTCGGTCACCGTCGATACTGCCAGCAAGCTGGTGGCCGACGCGGTCAAGACGGGCAACGGCGGCAACGTCACCGTCTGGTCCGACGGCAAGACGCAGTTCGCAGGTACGGCATCGGCCAAAGGTGGCGCGATTTCCGGCAACGGCGGCACGGTCGAGACCTCGGGCGAGAGCCTCGACTTCACCGGTGCAAGCGTCAACACCACGGCGGCCAAGGGCAAGACCGGCAACTGGTTGCTGGATCCGGCCGACCTCACGATCGACTCCTCCAACGTCGGCGCTCTCGAGGCGGCCCTGGGCACGGTTCCGGCAAGCGGCACGACCAACGTCACGGTTGCGACCGGCACCAGCGGCGCGGGCACGGGCGACATCACCGTCGCGACGAACGTGTCGTGGAACACCAACAACTCCCTGACTCTGAGCGCCTACAACAACATCGACATCAACGCGGCCATCGCCGATGCCGGCAATGGTAATGTCGTGTTGCGCGCCGACAACACGGGCAAGGGCACGGGCTCGGTAAACGTTCCGCTCGGCACGGGCTCTGTGGAAACGGGCGGCACCGTCTCGATCTATTACGATCCGGCCAGTTACACCCAGCCGGCCGCTTACGTCTCGACCAAGAACGGCGGCAATGTCGGCGGCGCGAATGGCGCGTTCACGGCCTACATGCTGGTCAACACCGCCGCGCAGCTGGAGGAAGTAAACACCGATCTGTCGGGTGATTACGCTCTGGGCGCCAACATCTCCGCCTCGGCCATCAGCGCGTTCGCGCCGATCGGCACGAAGGCGACGCCGTTCACCGGCATCTTCGACGGCAACGGCGGCATCGGGCCGAACTACACGATCAGCGGCCTGAACATCTACGAGGACAGCAACTATATCGGCCTGTTCGCCGCCAACACCGGCACGATCCGCAATGTGACGCTGGTAGGCGAAACCGTCGGCGGCGCCAACGACATCGGCGGCCTGGTCGGCTACAACAACGGTCAGCTGATCAACGACGCCAACACCTCGGCCAAGGTGAACAGCAATGCCGGAAGCCAGAACGTCGGCGGCCTGGTCGGTTACAACGATGTCGCCGGCTTCATTTCCGGCGGCGGCGTTACCGGCAACGTTTCGGTGGGCGACCAGACGACCAACGGCGGCGGCTTCGTCGGCAGCAACTACGGCACCATCCTTGGCGGCTCGTTCGCGGGCACGCTGGTTGCCGGCTGCAACGATATCGGCGGCTTCGTCGGTCAGAACTTCGCCACGGGCTACATTTCGGGCGCTTCGGCCACCCCGGACGTCATCAGCGTGGAGGGTGGAAACTTCCTTGGCGGCTTTGTCGGCGCCAACGCCGGGCGGCTGGTCAACGACGCCGCGCTTCACGTATCGGTTACTTCCGACGGCAATCACGATGTCGGCGGTTTTGTCGGCTCCAACACCGGTTCGATCACCGGAGCGGTCGTCAGCGGCAACGTCAACGGCGGAAACGCCGTTAGTGCGGTCGGCGGTTTTGCCGGTTACAACACCGGATTGATCTCGGCCAGCACCTCGAACGTGGACCTGACCGCCGGTAACAATGCCGACAACGTCGGCGGCTTCGCCGGTTACAACGCCGGTGAAATCTCCGACATCTCCTTCACCCAGAACAAGCTGGTTGCCGGTTCGGACTCCTCGGCGGTTGGCGGCTACGTCGGTTACAACTTCGCTGGAACGGTCTCGGGCATTTCCATCACCGGCGGCTATGTCGGCGCGGGCGTGGGCAGCACGGCGATCGGCGGTCTGGTCGGTTACAACTCGGGCGTCCTCGCCAATGACAGCTACACCGGCACCCTTTGGGTCAACACCAGCACCGGTGTGGGCGGCGCTGTCGGCGTCAACTTCGGCACAATCGACGACGTGAACGTAAGCGGCCTTGTCGCCATCGGCGGCGGAACGCAGTTTGCGGGCGGCGTGATCGGCGCGAACTTCGGCGGCGTCGAGAACAGCGGCTTCAACGGCGACGTGGACGCCGGCTGCAACTTCATTGGCGGTTTCGTCGGCGGAAACTTCGGTACGATCTCGAACTCCTACGCCACGGGTACCGTCACGAACGCCGGCGGCGGCCAGCTCGGCGGCTTCGCCGGCGCGAACGCCGACATCGTTTACAACGGCGTTACCTATGACGGTAAGCTGCTGAGCGATGCGGCTTTGAACTCGCAGATCAACGTCGTGGCTGGAAATAGCCAGGTCGGCGGCTTTGTGGGTTACAACAACGGCGTGGTCAGCGCTTCGTATGCCACCGGCGCGCTCGATGCGGGCGTCGGTTCGACCAGCGGCACGACCAGCTACATCGGTGGCTTCGTCGGCCAGAACGACACGACCGGTGTCATCGCCAGTTCCGATACCGCCGATACGGTCGCGGTCGGCTTTGGCGGGGTCAACGTCGGCGGCTTTGCCGGCGGGAACGAGGGCGTTCTTGCCAATGGAACGGCGCTCGGCGCGGTGCAGGTCGGCAACAACAGCACGGCTGCAGGCGGCTTCATCGGCCTCAATTCCGGGATGGTCACCAACGGTGCTCTCTCAAGCAGCGTCGGCAACGTGATCGCTGCCAACGTCGCCAACGCCTCCTTCTCCGGCGCGGTCGCGGGCGGCGGAAACTCCTCGGCCGGCCCTGCGGTGGCGGACGAGGTCGTGGCCGGGTCGAACAGCGTCAACGTCGGCGGCTACATCGGCCACAACGTCGACGCGGCGATCGCCGGCGTGAACGGGACCAACCTTGTCCTGGCTGGGGCGAACAGCACCAATGTCGGCGGCCTCATCGGCTACAACGACCATGGCTCGCTGATCGACTCTTCCTATGTCGGAACGGTCAACAGCGGCGGCAGCAGCCTGTCGGTCGGCGGCGCGGTCGGCCTCAACTTCGGCCTGGTCCAGGGTGTCAACGTTGCCGGTGTCGTCACCTTCGGCGATAGCACGGGCTACGCCGGCGGCGTGATCGGCGCCAACTACGGAAACGTGCTGAACAGCAGCTATGACGGCAACATCACGGCTGGCTGCTACGACGTGGGCGGGTTCGTCGGCGGCAACTTCGGTACGATCTCGAACTCCTACGCCACGGGCAACGTCAGCAACGGCTACTACGAAGGCACGATCGGCGGCTTTGCCGGCGAGAACGCCAGTTCGGTGTTCGGGGGCGTCACCTACACGGGCTTGCTGCAGAACGTGGCGGCGATCCAGTCGAACGTCGATGTCGGCTACTACAACACCGATGTCGGCGGCCTGATCGGCTACAACTCGGGCAAGGTGGTCGGCGCTTACGATACAGGCAGCGTGTATGCCGGGGTGCAGACGGTAAATGTCGGCGGCCTGGTTGGCGACAACACGGGCAGCATCAGCGACGCGGTGGCGACGGACAGCGTCCACGACCTCAGCTTCTCGCAGAACGTCGGCGGTTTCGCCGGCAACAACAGCGGAACGCTGGCGACCGTGGCCTCGACCGGTTCTGTCCTCGACGACGGCGCCTCGCAGAACGTCGGCGGCTTCATCGGCTACAACAGCGGCACGCTGCCGGGCGGCTCGATCACCCAGGCCAACGTCAACGCGATCGCGACGCTGATCTCCAACGGTGGAACTGGCTCGTTCAACGGCAACGTGGGCACGACGGGTCCTTCGGTATCGACGACCAGCAGCACGGGCGTCGTCTCGAACGACATCGGTGGCGGCAGCTCGAATATCGGCGGCTACATCGGCCAGAACGTAGGGGCGGTCGTCAGCGGCGTCAGCTCGACCGAGGCGGTCGATGTCAGCAATGGCGCGCACAACGTCGGCGGCCTGATCGGCAGGAACTCGGGTACGGTCGCCAACGATCAGTACACGGGCACGGTCACGGTCGGTGACTCGATCACGGGCGTCGGCGGCCTGGTCGGCTACAACAGCGGCCTGGTCTCGGGCAACTCGGTCTCGGGCGGCATCGTGGCCGGCAACAAGGGCTACTTCGTCGGCGGCGGTGTGGGCTGGAACGATGCGGGCGGCACGGTCACGGGACTTGCCGTAAGCAGCAACATCACGGCGGGTTCGGGCACCAGCGGCGTCGGTGGCATCGTCGGCATCAACGGCAGCGACACGACGGACAAGCTGGGCAGCTTCGCCGCGGCGGACGCCAGTGTCTCGGCCAGCAGCTTTTCCGGCAACGTCAGTGTCGGCGACGACAGCTTCGCGGTCGCCGGTCTGGTGGGCTGGAACAGCCAGTGGACCGACACGGCGGGCGCCCTGCGCACCGGCCTCGTCGACGACGCCTCGGTGACCGGCCAGGGTACGATTTCGTCCCCGGCGAACGGCGGCACGACCTTCATCCACGGCGCAAGCCAGGATGGGTGTGACGAGCGCGGCGCGGGCAACTGCTTCGGTGTCGCCGGTCTCGAGGCGATCACGGTTACTGCAAACGACCTGACAATGACCTATAACGGGTCGGCGCCGGTCCTTGGCAACGATGTCGCCTACTCCTTCACCGTCCCGGCGCAGAACCGCACCGTGAACGGCCTCGAAAGCGGCGATCAGACGGCCAACATCGTCCAGGTCTCTTCTTCGGAAACCAACCCGAACGCTGGTACCTACGCGATCAACACCACCGCGAACATCGATCCGAGCAACGCCAACGCCCTGCTGGACTACAAGATCGTGGTCAGCCCGAACAACGGTACGGTGACGATCGATAAAGCCAATGTGACCGTGACCCCGACGGGCAGCCAGACCTACGGCGGGACGAACGTCCAGGTAAGCCTCGGCTACGCCGGCCTGGTTGGCAGCGACCAGGGCGAAGGTTCGACGCTGGTGAAGGGCGTGACCACGACGACCAACGCCACGGCGATGTCCTCGGTTGCTGGTAACCCGTACACGATCACCGCCGTCGGCGGCTCGGCGCAGAACTACAACGTGATCGACGCCACGGGCGTCTACACGGTGAACAAGGCGAACGTGACGGTGACCCCGACGGGCAGCCAGACCTACGGCGGGACGAACGTCCAGGTCAGCCTCGGCTACGCCGGGTTGGTCGGCACCGACCAGGGTGAGGGTTCGACGCTGGTGACGGGCGTGACCACGACGACCAACGCCACGGCGATGTCGCCGGTCGCCGGAAACCCGTACACGATCACGGCACTTGGCGGCAACGCGGCCAACTACAACGTGATCGACGGCACGGGCGTCTACACGGTGAACAAGGCGAACGTGACGGTGACCCCGACAGGCAGCCAGACCTACGGCGGGACGAACGTCCAGGTCAGCCTCGGTTACGCCGGTCTGGTCGGCACCGACCAGGGTAGCGGTTCGACGCTGGTGACGGGCGTGACCACGACGACCAACGCCACGGCGATGTCGCCGGTCGCGGGTAACCCCTACACGATCACGGCGATGGGGGGCAACGCCGCCAACTACAACGTGATCGATGGGGCAGGCCAGTTCACGGTGAACAAGGCGAACGTGACGGTGACCCCGACGGGCAGCCAGACGCAGGGCGGGACGAACGTCCAGGTCAGCCTTAGCTACAGCCCTCTGGTCGGCAGCGACCAGGGTCAGGGTTCGACGCTGATCAAGGGCGTGACAACCACGACCAACGCCACGCCGAGCTCGACACCTGCCGGAAACCCGTACATGATCACTGCGGTTGGCGGCAGCGCCAGCAACTACAACGTGATCGACGGTACGGGCGTCTATACGGTGAACATGGCGCCTCCGGTTCAAACCGGGACCGTGACGCCGGTCGTGACCCCCATCGCCACGCCGGTCGCGCTCGGCGGCGGTGTCCAGGGTGATATCATCCCGCTGACGCAGGTGGTTCGGGCCGAGTTCGTGAACGTCACCAACGAGCAAGCCAACCAGATCATCTGTCTCAAGGTCAATGCCGAGGTTCGCGGCGTGACCACGGACAGCCCGATCGACTGTTCGACCCCGCTTCAGGTCAACGGTTTCTAAGCCCAGGCAACACACGCGTAACTCAAAGGGCGGGAAGAGCGATCTTCTCGCCCTTTTTGTATGTTCCTCCTGCGCTCGACCTATGGGCTTGGATCCCCGCCCGTACCGATCTACTTAGTCACTCATGACCAGATCAAGTTACGCGATAAATATTAACAGCGTCCTTCGCGGGTTAGTTAACATCGGCTTTGCCGGGATATTGCTTTGCGCAAGTATGGCCAAGGCTGCGGATATCACCCTCGTTCTGCGCAACGTCAACGGCGACGGGGGAAACATCCGGGCGGCCATTTGCGACAAGCCCAGTTTCCTGACCTACGATTGTCCGTACCGGCAAATAGCTGAAACCCGCCCCGGCGACGTCACGATCGTATTCAGGAATGTGGCGCCTGGCACTTGGGCCGGCGTGGCGTACCATGACGTCAACCTGAACGGAAAACTGGATACAAACTTCCTAGGTATCCCGACGGAGCAGTTCGGCGTCACGAACAACCCGGGGTTCAACCACAAGCCGTCTTTCGAGGAAGCGAAATTCATCGTCGGCGACGAACCGGTTTCCCTTTCCATCGACCTGCCCAAGTGAGGGACGAAGCCGATCTGGCAATCTTGTTTCCCGCGCTTCGATCGCTGGCGCGCGAGGCGGGCGATCTGATTATGGGATTCTACGATGGCGGAGTCGCTGTACGCAACAAGGCGGACCAGTCGCCCGTCACCGATGCGGACCTTGTGTCCGACCGTCTGATCCTAGCCAGGCTGGGCGCGCTTACGCCGGACATTCCTGTCATTACCGAGGAAACTTACGACGGCACATCCGCGACGCCCGTCGGCAAGCCGTTCTGGCTGGTGGATCCGCTGGACGGCACGCGCGAGTTCATCGCGCATTCCGGCGAGTTCACAGTCAACATCGGCCTGATCGGCCCCGATGCGCTGCCCGTGCTGGGCGTCATGTACGCGCCGTTTTTCCGGCAATGCTACTGGGGCCAGCCGAGGCGGGGCGCGTGGATGGAGGACGAGGCCGGCGAGCGCCCGATTACCACACGGCGGCCGCCCGAGGAAGGGCTGACCGTCGTAAGCAGCCGCTATCACGGCAACAGGGCAAGAGTGGACGCATTCCTTGCCGATTACAAAGTCGCGCGGCATCACCAGCGCGGCAGCACCTACAAGTTCTGCGAGGTCGCGCGCGGCGACGTCGACCTGTACCCCCATTTCGGCCAGACCTCGGAATGGGACACCGCCGCCGGTCACGCGGTGTTGCTGGGCGCGGGCGGAAACATCACGAGCGGGGAAGGCGGGCCGTTCACCTACGGCAAGCCGGGATTGCGCAACGGGCCGTATATCGTGAAGGGAAAGGAGTTTTAGGTCTCGGTTCAGACGATCAGGCAATGACCGCGGTGGGGTGGGGGCTTGCGCGCCGTCAGCCTCTTGCCCTCTCCCGTTCGGAGAAGGCTTATGCGCATCCGTCGCCGCTTGGCCTTTGGGCGTCACGATGGCAGCCAGCGGAAGTGGCCACGTGCAAGCTGGTCGCTGAATATCGCCAGCGGCACTTCCTCAGCGCCACGCCCGATATTGTGCACCACGCTTGTCCGGCCGGGAGCCGTATCGCTTACGATCGCGATGTGCGGGTGACCGCCGTCCAGCATCCACGTCAGGAGGTCGCCGGGGTGAAGCCGTGTGGAAAACTGGTCTCCGGGAGTGGGGCTGGTCGCCCAGGAAAGGCAGAAGCCTTGCCGTTTCAGGAAGATTTCCAGGTTGATCACACGGCGGTGATCGATATTCGTATCCGGGCCGGTTCCGACCAGGCGGAAATAAGCAAGGCCATCCTTCTCCCTGTCCTCGTGCACCAATTTTTGCAGGTCTAGGCCGAACGCATCGCGGTAAGCGCGCACGATTACATCGGCGCACACACCGGTCGAGCGCGGAACGTCGCCGTTCGGGTATTGTATCCGAATGTAGCTGGGATCGTAGCCTGTCGTGATTCCGATCTGCGACCGCGCCGCGGCGACCAGCCTGTCTTCCGGGAGGGAGGGCGACGGCACCGCCGCCACGGTGATCAGGGCCAGCGAGCCCTGAAGGAACGTATGGCGCTGCATCGATCAACGATACGGTATGAGGTGGCGTGACGATTGAGCCGGGTTCGAACGGTGCATACGGGACACCCTCACGCCGGCTGCTCTTCCCTAATCCGCGCGGCCAAGGCGGCGGCCATGAACTCGTCGATGTCGCCGTCCAGGATCTTGTCGGTCTGGTTGCTTTCCACCCCGGTGCGCAAGTCCTTGACCATCTGGTAAGGCTGCAGCACGTACGAGCGGATCTGGTGGCCCCACCCGATTTCCGACTTTTCTTCCTGGTAGCCGGCGAGGTGTTCCTCGCGCTTCTTGATTTCCAGCTCGTACAGCTTGCCGCGCAGCATCGACATGACCTGGGCGCGGTTCTGGATCTGCGAACGTTCCTGCTGCGAGGCGCAGACGATGCCGGTCGGCAGGTGGGTGACGCGCACGGCGCTATCCGTCTTATTGACGTGCTGGCCGCCCGAGCCGCTGGCGCGGTAGGTGTCGATGCGCAAATCCTTGTCCAGGATCTCTACCTCGATCGTCGAATCGATAATCGGCGCGACCATCACGGCGGCAAAGCTGGTATGGCGGCGGGCGTTGGAGTCGAAGGGCGAGATACGAACCAGCCGATGCACCCCCGCTTCGGTCTTCAGCCAGCCATAGGCATTGGTCCCCGTCACTTGGATTGTGCAGGACTTGATGCCCGCTTCCTCGCCGCGGGTTTCCTCGACCAGGCTTAGCTTGTAGCCGTGCTGCTCCGCCCAACGCGTGTACATGCGCAGCAGGATTTCAGCCCAATCCTGCGCCTCGGTCCCGCCTGCGCCCGAGTTGACTTCAAGGTAACAGTCGTTGCCGTCCGCCTCGCCCGAAAGAAGGCTTTCCAGTTCCAGCCGGGCGGCGACATCCCGCGCCTGGAACAGCGCCCTTTCGGCATCGGCGGCGGCTTCGGCATCACCTTCGGCCTCCGCCATCTCGATCAGTTCCGAATTGTCGGCCAGGTCTCGCTCAAGCCTGCGCACCTGCTCGACCTGCGCTTCCAGCCGGGTTCGTTCGCGCATGATCTTCTGCGCGTTGCGGCTATCGTCCCATAGCTTGGGATCTTCGGCGGCGTTGTTCAGTTCTTCGAGGCGGGAAAGGGCTGTTTCCCAGTCAAAGATGCCTCCTCAGCAGCGCGAGCGACTTGGTAATGTCGCCCGCGACCGCCTGCATTTCAGCACGCATGTCGATAGTCTCGTTTTCTAAGCGGCGCTTTTCATAGCTTCTCCGTGCGCGGCGAAGAGATCAAGCATCTGCTGTACAAACACCCGGATTTCAACCTCGTCCGTGGCCGTCAGCACGTTGGCGTTCACCAGGCTCGGCTCGGTCGAGACAGTCGCTCCGGCGGCAGCCGCCTTTTCACGGGCTGTTTCGTTGGCGCTCAGCTCCAGACCGCTGACGCGGTCGGCAGCAATCAGGAGGTCGACTCCGGATCCGATCGATGCAATTGGCTTGCCGCCATCGCGAAAGCCACGAATGATACGTGCCGTATGCGCCGTTTCCAGCAGCTTGGCGAGGCTGCGTTCGCCGCCCGGCAGGACCAGCATGTCAAAATCCGCCGCCAGCGTTTCGCCGACCTGCTGGTCGACAGGGTGGTAATGGCCCCAGCCTTTGCCCTGCCAGCCGTTAACCAGGCCGTTGGCTGTGCTGACGACCTTGACAGCCGCGCCCGCGCCCAGAAGCGCGCGCTGGCAGTCTGTCATCTGAATCTCATCGAATCCGTTGCCAACCAGAATGGCAACCTTACGGCCGGCGAGCGGCTTCTGCATGCGGTGTTCCTTATGTTACAGGTGTAGGAAACTCATATCGCGGCTGGAGCTGGCCGGGATAGGGTGTACGCGACGCCTGTTGTGAATGTGGTTGAAACTTAAGGCAGTTCCACATTAGAGTCAAGGAAAGTTTACGAATCGTTAGGCATCCGCCGCGTGGGCCGGATCATCGCGGCACATGTCCGGCATGGAATTGCACGTGCCGCCGCATGCACTCTCATCATATAATTCCGACCGGGCCCGCTACGGCCAGTCTTCCGAACCTTACCGAAGCCGACTCGTCGGCTGGTGAGTTCCCGCGGCTCCCGACCGGCGGCCTGCTGCCGTTCCTCTACGGCGTCGACACGCACTGGGTCTTCCATTCCCTCCAGGGGCAAGCCGGCCAGTGGCACTGATCCTCGCCACCGCGATCGATTCGCCGGGGCTGACCGGGCTGCTGGAAAGTTTTTCCGTTTGCGAACGACTTTGCCGCGCTCGACTCGGACATCGTGCTCGTTGTCAGGGACAAGCCGGAAATGCTTTTCCAGTACAGCGCCGAGCATCCCGGCCCGGTCACCATGGTCATCTGCCAGGCGCCGAGCTTCTTTGCCGAGGCGGCCTTTGCGCGCGAACAGCCGCTGGTGGTCGTCCTCGACCGCCGCATGCGGATCGCCGCGACAGTGGAAACCGGCGACGACCGGGCCAGCGTGACGCGTTCCCTCCCACATATAGCCG
Organism: Alphaproteobacteria bacterium; assembly: GCA_965199265.1. Lineage (GTDB taxonomy): Bacteria > Pseudomonadota > Alphaproteobacteria > CALMVH01 > CALMVH01 > CBDAQV01. Next base: position 65,917 of record CBDAQV010000005.1, read on the forward strand.
CGCTGCCCAGCGAGACTGCCCAGGACAGCATCATGCCCGCGCCGGCGCTGATGATCCACAACCTGATCGACCGGGCGTTTTGCCGCGCCCTGATCGGCGAGTTCGAGAAGGGAGAGGTTTTCCACAACGGCACGTCGATAATGCCGCGCCGCACGTTGCATTCCGGCAGTTCGCCCTCTCGCTCAACCTCAATGTCGGCGAGTACGAGGGCGGCTATCTGCTGTTCCCCGAATTCAGCCCGAACCCGCTCCGACCGCCAACCGGATCGGCGCTGATCTTTTCCTGGTCCGTGCTGCACGAGGCGACGCCCGTCCTCCGCGGGCACCGCTATGTGCTTCTGACCTTCCTGCATAACAAGGAGGCTGAGATGCGCCGCCTCGGGTTGGAGCTTTGAACCCTACTTCGCTTTCGTGATCGGGGCCGGGTAGGGGCTTTGCGAGCCCATCAGCCCGGCAAGCCCGAACGGCATCACCTTGATCCCCGGCGGCAGGGCGACGAGCGCCGGGCTTTGCGGACGCTGGTGGAAGTTCGAAAGCACGATGCTGACAGGGGTCACGTTCCCGCCAGAAGTCGCGTTCCCTTCTACCTTCATGATCGCGCCTTCGGCGCTGGCCCAGATGTGACCGTCGAACTGCCCGTGCTTGTCCCTTGCCTGGACCTCGTAGCGCGTCGCGGGAACGCCGGCGATGGTCTCCGTTCCGTCCGCTTTCACCGGAATCGTCGACAGGGCGGCAAGGTTGTAGCCGCCCATCGTTTTGGGATCGATGGTCATTGCCGAGTTGATCGCCGGCATCAGCAGGTAAGCCTTGCCGGTGTCACGCTCTATAAAGAGGGTCTGCTTGCCGCTCGGCAGGTTCAGCACCAGCCTTTCCCTGGGACCGGCGGCATTGAGAGTCGAGGTGGTGTGGTCGTCTCCGATATCGGCCGCTACATCGGCATCGTACGACGCAGTGGGAGCCGGCAACATGTCGGCTCTCGCCCCGCCCGCCGCAAGCGCGACGGTCATAAAGAATGCCAGCTTTAAGGACTTTCTCATCGCATTCCGCTCCGTTAAGACATCGAACTCATGACCGGGCCATCGCTCACCATCGCCGTCGCGCAACTCAATCCGACAGTCGGGGATGTCGAGGGCAACATTGCCCTTGTCCGCGCCGCGCGAGCCTATGCCGGCCTGGCCGACCTGCTGGTAACAACCGAGCTGGTGGTTTCGGGCTATCCGCCCGAGGATTTGGTGCTGCGTCCGGGCTTTATCAATCGCATCCACCGCCATGTCGAGCAGCTTGCGCGTGAAACGGCGGACGGTGGCCCGGCCATCGTGCTGGGTTCGCCGTGGCGCCACGACGGCGAGGTCTGCAATGCCGTGCTGCTGCTGGAGCAGGGCCGGGTCGCCGAACTGCGTATAAAGCACGAGCTGCCCAATTACGGCGTGTTCGACGAGAAGCGTGTTTTCCGCGCCGGGCCGTTGCAGGCGGCCATCCCGTTCAAGGGGTTCCGTCTCGGGATCGTGATCTGCGAGGATCTTTGGTTTCCCGATGCGTCGAGGGCGCTTGCGGCCGACGGAGCGGAAATCCTCATCGTTCCCAACGGAAGTCCCTACGAAGCAGGCAAGATTCGGCAACGGCTCGGGATCGCGAGAAGCCGCGCGGCGGAAACGGGCCTGCCCGTCCTCTATGTCAATCAGGTCGGCGGACAGGACGAGCTGGTGTTCGACGGCGCCTCGTTCGTCGTGGATGGTTCGGGGCAGGCGCAAATCATCGCGCCCGCGTTCCAAACCGCCGTCGTCGGGACAAGGTGGACGCGCGAGGGCGCGGCGCTGAAACTTGCGGAGGCTCCTTCCGTCGCCCTGCCCGAAGGCGACGATGAAATCTACGCCGCCCTGATGCTCGGCCTTGGCGACTACGTCGACAAGAACGGCTTCCCCGGCGTCCTCCTCGGCCTGTCCGGAGGCATCGACAGCGCGCTGACCGCTGCGCTGGCGGTGGACGCGCTGGGTCCGGCGCGGGTGCATGCGGTGATGATGCCGTCGCGGTACACGTCCGCCGAAAGCCTTGAGGACGCGGAGCACTGCGCTCGGCTGCTCGGCATACGCCTTGACTCCATACCCATCGTACCGGGCGTCGAAGCGATGGATGCCATGCTCGTCGACCTGCCCGGGATTGCCGGTGAGAACGTCCAGTCGCGGCTGCGCGGCATGACGCTGATGGCGCTTTCGAACCGCGAAGGCGCGATGGTGGTCTCGACCGGCAACAAGTCGGAGATGGCCGTCGGCTACGCGACGCTGTACGGGGACATGTGCGGCGGCTTCGCCGTGTTGAAGGACGTCTACAAGACGCAGGTGTTCGCCTTGTCGCGCTGGCGCAACGCGGCCAAGCCCGGAGGAGCGATGGGGCCGCGTGGGCCGGTGATGCCCGCCCGGGTGATCACCAAGCCGCCCACGGCCGAGCTGAAGCCGAACCAGACCGATCAGGACACGCTGCCGCCCTACGACCTGCTGGACGCGGTGCTGCAAGGCCTCGTCGAGGGTCAGGGCGAGGTGTCAGGGCACGATCCCACCTTGGTCGAGCGTGTCTGGCGCATGCTCGACGGTGCCGAGTACAAGCGTCGGCAGTCGCCGCCGGGGGTGAAGATCACCCCGCGTTCGTTCGGCAGGGAACGCCGCATGCCGATTACGAATCGCGATAGGCCGCACGGCGATGGCTGAAAACTCGAAAGAGCTGCCGGAGGAACCGGCCGTCCTGGACGAGGACGGCGAAGGCGGCCCGCTGCCGGCCGAGCCGCCGCCGGACGAGGAGCAGGAACTGCCGTACTTCATCCTGCATGGCAAGGATGCGGACGGGCCCTATATGCCGCAGGAAATCTGCAACCAGATGGTCGTCGGGCGGCTGACGCCGTCCAGCTACTGCTGGAACCAGTCGATGGTGGAATGGATGCCGCTGCGCGAGGTCTTCGACTTCGCCGCCCAGCCCGGCATGATCGAGGATGACGGCCGGACGCCGCCCTTGGCAAGGTTCGGCAGGCGTTTCGCGGCAGGGACGATCGACCTTGTATCCATCATCTTCCTGTTCGAGCTGACGATGCTGCTCGTTCCGCCGTTTCGGGGCTGGGTGGAGGTAGCAAGCGTCGATCCGGCGCAGCTGGTGACGGTGAATCTGATCATTGGCGCGTTAGTCTACCTTTACTTCCTGCTGGCGCTCGGGCCGCCCGGCGCCGGCGCGACGCTCGGTTACCGGCTGTGCGGGCTGCGCCTTGTCGATCAGGCAAGCAGACGGCATCCGGGCTGGATGCAGTCGCTGCTCTGGTGCCTCGGCAGCATTTCCCTGCCGGTCGGCTGGCCGTTCTATTGGTTTGATCGGCAACGCCGCATGCTGCACAATGGCATCTCGCAGACTCTCGTACTTCAGATCAGCGGCGGCGAAGCGGATGACATCCAGAAATCCGAGATACTCATCGGTCCCGGAACGTTCGGCCTTCGCCTTGCGGCCTTGCGCGAGAGGGTGCGGGCGAGACGTCGCTGAGCCACCGCTGCAGGACACAGGCCGATGACTGTAATGCTCTACAATTCGGCAACCCGCAGGGAAGAAGCCTTCGCGCCGCCCGATCCGGAGCGTATCGGCGTATACGCCTGCGGGCCGACCGTCTATGACCGCGCCCATGTCGGCAACTTCCGCATGCTGGTCGTATTCGACCTGCTGGTGCGGGTGCTGCGATACGCCTACGGCAAGGACTCTGTCACCTATGTCCGGAACATCACCGACATCGACGACCGGATCATCGCCAAGGCCGCCAAGAACGGTGAAACGATCGATCAGGTGAGCGAACGCTACACGTCGTTCTTCCACCAGGACGCGGCGGCGCTGAACTGCGCACCGCCCGACATCGAGCCACGCGCGACCGGCCATGTTCCCGAGATGATCGCCATGATCCTGCGGCTTCTGGAATCGGGACACGCCTACGAAGCGGAACGGCATGTCCTGTTCGCCGTCTCCGGCAGCCCCGGCTATGGGGCGCTGTCCGGCCGCAGCCGCGACGAGCAGATCGCCGGCGCGCGCGTGGAGATCGCGCCGTACAAGCGCGACCCGGCCGATTTCGTATTGTGGAAACCCTCGCCGCCCGACTTTCCCGGATGGGACAGCCCATGGGGCAGGGGCCGTCCGGGCTGGCACATCGAATGCAGCGCCATGAGCGCCAAGCATCTCGGAAGGCAGTTCGACATCCATGGCGGCGGCATCGACCTGATTTTTCCCCACCACGAGAATGAGGTGGCGCAGAGCAGCGCGGCGAACGGCGTCGCGCCCGCGCGCGTCTGGATGCATAACGGCCATCTGATGGTCGCAGGGCAGAAGATGTCCAAGTCGCTCGGCAACTTCACGACCTTGGAGCAGCTGCTGCGCCGCTGGCCGGGCGAGGCGATCCGTGTCGCGCTTCTGTCCTCTCACTACCGCCAGCCGCTCGACATGACCGAGGAATTGCTCGCGGCATCCCGCGCGCGGCTGGACTATATGTACGGCGTCCTGCGCCGCAGGTCGGCGGTGGGTTCGGGAGCGGTCGTGGCCTCGGTCGAGGCGGCGCTGCAGGATGAGCTTAATACGCCGCAGGCCTTGTCGTCGACCCATGAGTTGGCGCAGGGCGTCGAGGCGGGCACGGCGGGTAGCGACACCCTGCTCGCCTCGGGCGATCTGCTGGGAATCCTGCAGCACGATCCCGAAGAGTGGTTTCGCTGGCAGCCGCCTGACGCCGTGGGGCTTGGCGAAGCGGAAATCGACGCTTTGATCGAGGATCGCAAACATGCGCGCGCCCGGCGCGATTTTGCCGAAAGCGACCGGATCCGGGCCGGCCTGCTGGCCAGCGGAGTTCTTCTGGAGGATACGCCGCAGGGCACGTTCTGGCGGCGCGCAGGGCCTTGACCTGCTGGCGTGGCGCTGCCGGCTTGTTGACATTTCGTTCACGTTCGACCCGTTAGGATCAGCGCCGATGGAATTGAAGACCACGCGCTTTCACACGTTCCTGGATGAAGACGAGGCCGCGGAAAGCGTCACCGCCGACCTGATCGGCTTCCGCTCGCACCCGCAGAAGGGTTCGTTCCTGCCCATCTCGATGGTGCGCAGCCGTTACCGCGACGATTTCCTTTTACACGCAAACCTTTCCAACGGCGAGAAGACGCGCGAGCAGCTCGAGGCGCTGGCGATCTCGGACATCTCGCGCTCCCTGGAGTTCCTGGCCTTCTGTTCCGGCTACCTCACGGCGCGCATGTTCATGCCCGCGATGGGCGAAGGCCCTGTGCTCGGCCGCATGTTCATGCCCGATCACGAGCCGATCGACGAGCCGATCCGCAAAGAATCGCTCGACCGGGCGAAGGAGTACATTCCGGCGCTCTCCGACATTCACGACAACCGCGCCGCCCCGCGCGATTCCCGCCTGGTTCAAAAGCTGCTGGCCCATTACCTTTCCGTGCTGATCGAGGATCCGCGGCAAAGCACGCTCGACACGCTGCTCAGCGGCTATGACGATCCGGAAATCCAGCGCTCCAACTCGGGCCTCAGCGCCCGCCAGATCGCCGAGGCGCTGGACCGGTCGCGGCTGTGGGCGACGCTGGGCTGGCGGCGCGGCCAGGCCGAGCGCCGCTTCCGCGTCGGCCCGCGCGGCACCTACATGGAAAACATCTCCGGCGACGTCCGCATCCTGTTCGAGCCCGGAACCAACTTCGCCGGCTTTTCGGATGTCCGCCGGCTGCGCCGCATCGACCTTGCCACGATCCGCGCCAACCCGCACCCCTGCGACGACCTCGTCGTCGCAGGGTGGATCGCCGACAACTGCGCCGCCGCGCGGCAGGCGCTGAGCAGGCCGGGATGATCCCTGTCATTGCGGCAGCACGAGGCATCGTATCCAGCAGCAAGATACTCATGGGTCCTAAACCCAAGTTCGGATGACGAAAACATCCATCGATCCGTGAATCAACCAACACCAGTCATTGAAAGATAAGTACGGATTCCGTGCTGCGCACGGGATGGCGGTTTGGTATGACGTCTTGCATGCGGCAATCTCCAACCATCATCCTCGTCACCCCGCAGCTGGGGGAAAACATCGGCGCGGCGGCGCGGGCAATGGCGAACTGCGCGCTGAGCGAGCTGCGGCTGGTTGCCCCACGCGATGGCTGGCCGAACGAGAAGGCTATTGCCGCATCATCGGGCGCGACGCGCATCCTCGACGAGGCTGTCGTGTTCGCGACGACGGCGGACGCGGTGGCCGACCTGTCCTACGTCGTCGCCAGCACGGCGCGGCCGCGCGACCTGGTGAAGCCGGTGGTCGCGCCGCAGCAGGCCGTTGCCGAGCTTCGGGCACGGATCGCCGGCGGCTCTGCATGCGGCATCCTGTTCGGGGCTGAGCGGACCGGCCTGCTGAACGAGGACATCGGACTTGCCGACGTCATCGCGACCGTGCCGCTGAACCCGGAGTTCACTTCGCTCAACCTTGCCCAGGCCGTGCTGCTGTTCGGTTACGAATGGTTCAAGGGCGGGCTGGACACACCCGTCGAGGCGCAAGGGGAGCCGGCGGCGCGCAAGGCGGACCTCGTCAACCTGTTCGGGCATTTCGAAGAGGAGCTGACGCACGGCGATTATTTCAAGAACCCGCAGATGAAGCCCACCATGCTGGCCAACCTGCACGCGATGCTGCAGCGCGCCGAGTTGACCGAGCAGGAAGTCCGTACCCTGCACGGCATGATCGTGGCCCTGACCGGGCGCACGCGGCGCAGGCCCGAACCGTTGCAGGCCGATTGACAGCCGGCCTCGGCCGGTTGTAGATAGCCCCCTTATTTCCGAAAAAGCGGATGGCGCCTTCGTTGCGCCGTCCCGTCCGGCCCCGGACCGACGGGGGACGCAGGAACTATCGGGACAATCGCGGCACAAGCCGCACAGGAAAGACGAACAGAGATGAGCAAGAGACTTAGTTCAAAGCACAAGATCGACCGCCGCCTGGGAGTCAATCTGTGGGGCAGAGCCAAGAGCCCGGTCAACAAGCGCGAGTACGGCCCGGGCCAGCATGGCCAGCGGCGCAAGAAGCCGACTGATTTCGGCACGCAGCTGATGGCCAAGCAGAAGCTGAAGGGCTACTACGGCAATATCGGCGAGCGGCAGTTCCACCGCTATTACGCCGAAGCCATCCGCCGCCGCGGCGACACCAGCGAGTACCTTATCGCGCTGCTGGAAAGCCGCCTCGACAGCGTCGTCTACCGCATGAAGTTCGCGATCAGCCCGTTTGCGGCGCGCCAACTCATCAATCATGGCCACGTCCGTGTCAACGGCAAGCGCGTGAACATTCCGTCCTACCAGATGCGCGATGGCGATACGGTCGAGCTGAAGGAAAAGTCGAAGGAACTGGCCGTGGTCATCGAGGCGACGCAATCGCCCGAGCGCGACGTGCCCGAGTACGTCACAGCCGACCACCGCGGGATGAAGGGGGTGTTCGTTCGCGCCCCCAAGCTGGCCGACGTGCCGTATCCAGTGCAGATGGAACCCAACCTGGTCATCGAGTTCTACTCTCGGTAAGTTTCCGCCGAATGCAGTCCGACGGTTAGCGCGTGTAATTGCTCGATTGATGCGTTATGGTGTGGGGCGTGCGAATCGTACGGTTCGCTCGTCGTTTTGTTGTTGAAGGACTTGTCTTGGACAGCATCGTGCCGCTAACGCCTTCGGGCCGGTCGCAGCCGCGCGCCGAAACGGAGCTGCAGGCTGAACTTGCCGAGGCGGGTTCCCCCTCGCTTGTCGACGACATCGCGTCCTCTGTCATCTCGGCGGCGCGCGACGGGTTTTTGCTGCTCGACGGGCAGGGAACCCTCCTCGATGCGAACAGCACGGCCGAGCGCATGTTGGGTGAGCCGGCGACCAAGCTGTTCGGCCGCCATCTGCTCGATCTCCTGCAAATCCCGAACGCGCCTTTCCAGAAGGATGGCGCATTCAGGTCGGTCGATTACATGCTGCTGGGCGTGGTCACGCGCGAGAACGGGCAGTCGCTGCCCCTGGAAGTCGCGATACTGACCCTCGGCCATGCCGCCAAGACGCTGTTCGCGGCTCAGCTGCGCGATATTTCGGTTCATTCCGAGCTGGATGACGAGCTGCACAGGCTGGCGTACTTCGATCCGGTGACTCAGTTGCCCAACCGTTACGCCACGCTCATGCACCTCAAGGAGCTGCTGGCCGAGGGTGAAAGCTTCACTGTCTGGCACCTCAACCTCGACCGTTTCCGCGTGCTGAAGAACAGCCTCGGCCACGGCTTCGGCGACAGGGTATTGATCGCGATCGGCGAACGGCTCGGCTCGTCGCTCGATCATGGCAGCTGGGTCAGCCGGCTGGGCAATGACGAGTTCGTCATAATCCTCCCCCACCTGCCTTCTCTGCGGTTCGACGAGATCTGCCAAGTGATACAGGCGGCGCTGACGCGCGGCTTCACCGTGGACGGTCGCGAAATCCATCTGAAGGGCAGCCTCGGGGTCGTCGAGTCCTCGTCTGCGTACGGCGATCCTGCGCAGATGCTTAGCGATGCGGAGATCGCCTCGTTCCAGGCGAAAATCGCCGGTGGGGGCACGTTTACGATCTTCGACCAGCCGATGCGGCAGGTCCTCATGGATTTGCAGCGCACGGAAAGCGACCTCAGGCTGGCTGTCGAGAACGGTGACCAGATGTGGGTCGCGTACCAGCCCATCGTCGACCTGCGCACGGGTACGCTGGCGGGTTTCGAGGCGCTGGTGCGCTGGGAACATCCCATGCTGGGCCAAATTCCGCCCAACGACTTCATTCCCATAGCCGAGGCAACCGGCCTGATCGTGCCGCTGGGCACCGAGGTGCTGACACAGGCGTGCCGCAGCGCGCAAAGATGGACGGCAATGGTCGGCAACGGCAAGCTGCCCTTCATCTCGGTCAACCTGTCGCTGCGCCAGTTGACCGAAGGCGATTTCATCGAGCTTGCGCGCGATCTTCTGCATTCGACGGGCATCGACCCCGCCAAGCTGAAGCTGGAAATCACCGAGAGCATGTTGATGACCGACCCGGAAGAGTCGATCTCCAAGCTGCGGGAAATCCGCAAGCTGGGGGTCGAGCTGTCGATCGACGATTTCGGGACAGGATACTCGTCGCTGGCCTACTTGCACCAATTGCCAGTCAAGACGCTGAAGATCGACAAATCCTTCGTCTCCCGCATTCGCGACCCGAATGACCGCGAGATTGTCCGCATCATCACCGAGCTGGCCGGCATCCTCGGGCTTAACGTGATCGCGGAAGGTGTGGAAACGCTCGAGGACGTCGAGGCGTTGCAATCCATCGGCTGCGGCTACGGGCAGGGCTTCTTCTTCGGCAAGCCCCTCGATCCCGAGGACGCGGAGCGCCTGATCGTTGATCCGAAGCGCTGGCCGATCGCCTGACCTGTCAGTCTCCTACCGACGCTTGTCGCCGCTGTCCTTGTGCGCGCGGTGCAAGGGAATCGGGATTGGGCGTTGCGCGCTTTCGTCGGCATGGCTGGCCGCGAGCTCGATTTCGATGCGGGCCAGCACCCTGCGCAGATCGTGCAGCGCGTCCGTCAGCTCACTCTCGCCGTCGTTCCCCGAGTTCCACGATTCGTAGAAGCGAATGCAACGGTCTGCTGTTTCGCGCAGCCGCTGGTGAACGTCGGGCGCGGGGGCCTGACCTTCGCCTTTCTGCTGATTGTCGCGCGAACCGGACTCGCGGTCCAGCGTCATGATGCCGCTGGTCACCGGCCGGGCCGTGGACGGCGCCGTTGCCGGCACTTCGTTCGATCGCTGCTGCATATCGGCAGCGACAGGCGGCTCTGAGCCGGAAGAGCGGATCCGCCGCCTGGCGGGGGCGGGTTCGCTTTCTGCCGCGGCTGCAGCGGCAGCCTCGATATCGGACGGCTTCCATTGATCTGACTGAGTCATGGCTCGCTCTGAAAATGCTGAAAGGAATGGGTGCTTTGCGGAGGGCAGCAGCCGGTCCGCCGCTGCAGAATATTGTAAATCACCAGAACGGCAAGAGAAAACTGACGTTACTGTTCTACGGGCGCAAGAGTTCCGGGATCATTTGCCACGGCTTCCGCCGCCCGCCGGAAGCGATCCGCCGACGAGTCCTTCAAGCCGGCGTGGCCGGCAGGCTGGGCGAGATACGAGGTAACGTAGGCTATCGTGAACACTCGCGCTGCCCGCGCGAACCCACAGGAAGCCTTGCGTTCGGTGTCGATCAACCGGCAAAGCTCGGAGACGGACTTGCCTTCCAGCATGGCAATCATCGAAAGCGCCTCCTCGGTGTCGTCCTCCGACAACATGTAGATCTTTTCATTCTCGGGGATGTTCATCGCAAACTCGTGGCCGCGCGTGTTATTTAGTTCTCGAACTCGTGCAACTCATGCTAGCGTGAATGGATAAGGTATAACTTAAAAACTCATTTCCACATGCCCGATTCCGGAAAGGCAGGCTGGAAAGCTGATGGCGGGAGCCGACATGAACGATAACAGGCCATCGCCCCTGGAAGTTGCGCTGCACGCTGTCGGATGCGAGCCGGACGCCTACGAGCTGACCGACGCCCAGTTCAGCAGCACTGTCGAAATCCTGCGCCTCTGGCTGCAGGCAAATGACGGGCTTCCCGGCGAAAAGGCTCGGGGCTGACCCTGTTATTTTCCTCGAACGATCCGAAATCATCGGTTAAGAAGCGGGCTTGATCATTTCCAGAAAGTGCCTGCATGTCCGCCACCGCCCTTGATGCTCCCGCCGTCGCCAGCGACTCACGCGTGAAGGACCCTTCGCTCGCCGCCTGGGGACGCAAGGAAATCACCATTGCGGAAACCGAGATGCCGGGGCTTATGGCCCTGCGCGCCGAGTACCGCGGCATGGCGCCGTTGCGCGGCGCGCGCATCGCCGGATGCCTGCACATGACCATCCAGACCGCCGTGCTGATCGAGACGCTGATCGACCTTGGCGCCACCGTGCGCTGGTCGTCGTGCAATATCTTTTCCACCCAGGACCAGGCGGCGGCGGCGATCGCGGCGGCGGGCATCCCCGTGTTCGCGTGGAAGGGCATGACGGAAGAAGAATTCTGGTGGTGCATCGAGCAGACCATCCAGGGTCCGGACGGCTGGACGCCGAACATGATCCTGGACGACGGCGGCGACCTGACCGTGCTGATGCACGACAAGTATCCCGAGCTGCTGAAAGCCGTGCGCGGCCTGTCGGAGGAAACGACCACGGGCGTCCACCGCCTGTACGAGATGCAGAAGGCGGGCAAGCTGCAGGTGCCGGCGTTCAACGTCAACGACAGCGTGACCAAGTCGAAGTTCGATAATCTCTATGGCTGCCGCGAAAGCCTGGTCGACGGCATCAAGCGCGCGACGGACGTGATGATGGCGGGCAAGGTGGCTGTGGTGTGCGGCTACGGCGATGTCGGCAAGGGTTCGGCCGCGTCCCTGCGCAGCCAGGGCGCGCGCGTGATGGTGACCGAGATCGATCCCATCTGCGCGCTGCAGGCGGCGATGGAAGGCTACCAGGTCACGACGATGGAGGACGCGGCGCCCCTGGGCGACATCTTCGTGACGGCGACCGGCAACATCGACGTCATCACGCTCGAGCACATGCGCGCGATGAAGGACCGCGCCATCGTCTGCAACATCGGCCACTTCGACAGCGAGATCCAGATCGGCGCGCTGCAGAACTACAAGTGGGAGGAGGTCAAGCCGCAGGTCGACGAGGTCGTGTTCCCCGACGCCAAGCGCCTGATCGTGCTGGCCAAGGGCCGGCTGGTGAATCTGGGCTGCGGCACCGGCCACCCCAGCTTCGTCATGAGCGCCAGCTTCACCAACCAGGTCCTGGCGCAGATCGAGCTGTGGCAACACGCCGACCGTTACGAGAACAAGGTCTACGTACTGCCCAAGCACCTCGACGAAAAAGTCGCGCGTCTGCACCTGGAGAAGGTCGGCGTCAAGCTGACCAAGCTGAGCGCGGCGCAGGCCGAGTACATCAGCGTCGGCGAGGATGGGCCGTACAAGGGGGATAGCTACCGGTATTGATGGACGAGGGGGAAGATCCTTACTCCTGGCTGGAGGACAAGAAGAGCGAGCGCGCCCTCGAATGGGCGCGTTCGCGGACCCGCGCCGCGCTGGACAGCCTGGAAAGCGATCCAGCGTTCGAAGAAGTACTCGACCGTTACCAGTACGTCCGGGACGCCGCCTACCCTCGAAGATTTTCATTTTCGCCGGACGGCTCGATTTTCGAGACTTTCATCGACCCACGCCGCAACGTCTGGGGTGTCTGGCGAACGGCGGCGTTCGAAGGTCTGCGTACCGGAAAACCGCAATGGACCAACCTGCTGGACATAAAGTGGTTGTGTTCGGACGAAGATCGTAACTGGAATTTGAACACGGCGCTGTTCGCGCCCGACTCGCGACATGCAATGCTGTGCCTTACGGCGGATTACGGCGAGGCGGCCGAATTTCGAGAGTTCGATATCGAGAAGCGGGATTTCCGCAAGGGAGGCTTCAACCTGCCGACCTGCCGGCAGAGCGTCGCGTGGGTTGGTAACGACTCACTTCTCGTCGCACGCGACTGGGGAGCCGGAACAACCGTCGAGCTGGGCGAGCCGTTCATCGTCAAGTTGCTGAAGCGAGGGCAATCCCTGGACCAGGCGACCGAGGTATTCAGGGGAGAGGCAAGCGATTTCGGTGTGACGGTTCTAGGCAACGCGGATGATGATATTTGTGTTGTCGTGCGAGCCGTTACCAATCAGCAGCGCGAACTAAGTTTGTACGTAGCGGGCAAGCTACACAAGTTGCCAGTACCACCGCGAACCCGTATACGTGGGACCTGCAAAAGCCACTTCGTATTTTCCCTTCATTACGATTGGCACGAAAAAACAATGAAGTCGGGCGACCTGATATCGATCGACATTCATGATTTCATCGACGATCCTGACACTACCCCTGCACATTTGGTTCTGCGGCCGGCAGAACGGCAAAGCGTGTCGGGGGTCATCGTTTGCCATGATATGATCTTTGTTCATCTGTTGCACGATGTCGAAGCCCAATTTATGCAATGCAAGTGGCAGGATGATGGTTGGCGGACGGAAAAGCTCGACTTGCCCGTTGCTTCGTCATTCAAGTTTATAACCGACGATTCAAGGCGCAACAGGTTGCTGGTGCAGGTCGAAAGTTTCCTTGCACCGCCCACGATCTGGTTCGTGGACGGAAACACAAGCGCGGTCGAGCCGATTCTGGTCACGTCGGGAACCTTCTCCTCGGAAGGTCTGGCGTTCACGCAGTTACAGGCCGTTTCCAAAGACGGTACCAGGGTTCCGTACTACCTTCTGGGGCCAGCCGATCTGCCGGAAGACGCTTCCGCGCCGACCATCATCGATGGTTACGGCAGCTACGGCGTGTCGCTTACGCCGCACTATAATCTGAGCGTAGGCAAGCTGTGGCTCGAGCACGGCGGCGTCTATGTGTTCCCGAACCTTCGGGGCGGCGGTGAGTTCGGCCCGGAATGGCAGGATGCGGGCAGTGGACGGAACCGCCAGAATTCGATCGACGACTTCATCGCCGTTTCCGAGGATCTGATCGCGCGGGGGATCACTTCGCCAAGGCGCCTTGGAATTACCGGCGGCTCGGCGGGTGGAACGGTGGTCGGAGCCGCGGCCCTGCAGCGGCCCGAGCTTTACCGGGCCGTGGTGCTGGCGGTTCCCGTATTGGACGTCGTGAGTTCTCAACGTCTCGATGGATATATAGATATCTTCCAAGTTGGCGATGCGAACGATCCGGAAGACCGGCGTATCATGCGTACGTACTCGCCATACGACAATCTGTCGGCGGGCACGCCCTACCCTGAAATGTTCGTGCAAACAAGCCGGACCGACGATCGAGTTCATGTGGCGGGAGGCCGTAAGTTCGCGGCAAAGCTGTCGGACCTGGGCGGCAAAGTACTTTACCACGAGAGCGGCAGGGGCGGGCACTCGGGTGCCGGTGCGGAGTACGACTACACATTTTTCTCGCGCAAACTCATGGGTGGCGTTTGACTGACCAAGACGACCCTTATCTCTGGCTCGAAGACATCGAAAGCGAGGCGGCGCTTGCCTGGGTTCGGGCGCAGAACGAGCGCGCGACGACGGTGCTGGAGGCTGACCCGCGTTACAAGCGGTTCAACGACCAGGCGCTGGCCATCCTGCACGCCACAGACAAAGTGCCTTGGGCCGCATTCAGCAAGGGCGACCTGGTCAGCAATACCTGGCAGGACGAAACGCATGTGCGCGGGCTGTGGCGGCGCACGATGCTGGACAGCTACCGCACGGAATCGCCCGAGTGGGAAACCATCCTCGACTACGACGCGCTGGCGGCGGCGGAGGGGCGGAACTGGGTCAACCACGGCGGAGTCTCCCGGATGCCCGATCTGGACAAGACGCTGCTCTTCCTGTCCGACGGCGGCAAGGACGCCTTCGTCGTGCGCGAGTTCGACAGACTCAAAAGGCGCTTCGTGCCCGAAGGGTTCAACGCTCCGGAAGGCAAGCAGAGCGTGTCGTGGCTCGATGACGACACGGTCCTGATCGCGCGCGACTGGGGCGATGGGGCGATGACGAGATCGGGCTATCCCTATATCGTCAAGCGCTGGACGCGCGGGCAGGCTCTGGATGAGGCCGTAGAAGTGTTCCGCGGCATGCCCGATGACATGAGCGCGAGCGCGGGCGTCCTGCGGTCGGACGACCTGAGCCGCATTGATGCCGTGCTGGGCACGCGGCAGCTGAATTTCTATGACAAGGAAACCTACCTGCTGTCGGACGGGCAGCCCCCTGAGCTTCTCCCGGTGCCGAGGAAGTTCGGGCTGTCCGGCTACCTCAAAGGCCAGGTCATCTTCAGCGTCGACGACCCTTGGCCGGAGCAGAGCCTGCTCGCCGGCGACCTCGCCTCTTTCTCGCTGCAGGCGTTTAAGGACATGGGGCGCGTCGAAAGCCAGCTGATCTTCAGGCCTGGTCAGCGGCAATCGCTTTCCGGAACTTCCTCGACGCGCGACGTGCTGCTGCTCGGCATAATGGACAACGTGCGCAGCGAAGTAAAAGTCGTCAGGTTCGAGGACGGTAAATGGGCGATCAGCGACCTGCCGCTGGCGAAGAACGCCTCGATCGACGTATCGAGTACGTCTTTCGATGCCAACAAGGTCATGATCAGCGTCACGGACTACCTGACGCCCACCACGCTGCTGCTCACCGACCTCGACCGGCCGGGCATCCCGGAGTTCGAGACGCTCAAGCAGGCACCAGCGAGGTTCGATGCGTCGAACCTTGTCAGCGAGCAGCTCGAGGCGGTGTCGAGGGATGGCACGCGCATTCCGTATTTCGTAGTGCGTCCAAGGGATTTCAAATACGACGGCTCGGCCCCGACCCAGCTTTACGGCTACGGCGGCTTTCAGATTCCGATCACCCCGGGGTACGACAGCATCACGGGCAAGCTGTGGCTGGAGAACGGCGGCGTCTACGTCGCGGCCAACATCCGCGGCGGCGGCGAGTTCGGCCCGTCATGGCATCAGGCCGCTCTCAGGGAAAAGCGGCAAACCGCTTTCGACGACTTTTTCGCCGTTTCGGAGGACCTGATCGCGCGCGGGATCACCTCTCCCGCCCGCCTCGGCATCAAGGGCGGGTCGAATGGCGGGCTGCTGATGGGCGCCGCCCTGACGCAACGGCCGGACCTCTACAACGCCATCGCCATCCATGTGCCCTTGCTCGACATGGTACGCTATACGGTGATGGGCGGTGCGGGCGCGTCGTGGGTGGGCGAGTATGGTGACCCCGAAGTTCCGGAAGAAAAGGCGTTCATCGAGAAGTACTCCCCTTACCAGAACGTCCGCCCGGGACAGCCTTACCCCGAAGTGCTGGTCATGACCTCGACCAAGGACGACCGCGTCCATCCCGGCCATGCGCGCAAGATGGCGGCCAGGCTCATCGAGCAGGGATACCCCGTTCTATATTACGAGAATATCGACGGCGGGCATGGCGGCGCGGCCAACCTGATCGAGAGCGCGCGCAAGTCGGCCATAGAATTCACTTACATGGCGCGCCGGTTGATGGACCTTGGCGCGGGCTGAAGCCCGTTCGCTAACTTTCCGGCACGCGGTAGCGAAGGCGGTAAGCTATCGCGTAACGCGGTATGGCGTTGCCTCGAGCGCAATACGCGGTATGACAGCGAATGGTTGAAGGATCGAAAGTAAAAATTAACGCTGAATTGCTACCAAGCGTCAGTGCAGCCATTCGGTATGGATCAAGTGTCCGACACGTTTTTCGCGCCTTCTTCGTTCCTGAGCGCTCCCCAAACAAGGGGCGGCCTGCGTTTGCCCCTGTTCGGACGCAAGGCGCGCGCCCTGAGCGAGCAGGCCGAACATGCCCGCGCCTTGCTGGACGCTTCGCCGTTTCCGTTCCTCGAGGTTGCGGGCGACCGGGTTCATGCCGGGGAGGCCGCGCGAACGCTGCTGGGCCTCAAGGAAAGCGAGGCGACTATCGCGCAGGTTTGTGCCCTGGCGAGAGAGGGAGGCGACCGGCTGCACCAGTCTTTGATCGCATTGACGAACGCGCACGAGCCGTTCGCGCTGGTCCTGGCGCTTGTCTCGGGCAAGCAGGTCAAGTTCATCGGCAAGTCCGGCGAGGGCGAGGGGCGACGCGTCAATGCCCTTTGGCTTGAGGACCAGACCCAGGCGCACCTCGAGCGCCGGGCGCAGGCCGAGCGGATCGTAGGGCACGAATCGGAGGCGCGGCAGTTCCGCCAGATGCTGGATGCCTTGAACTTCCCATGCTGGCGGCGCGATCCCAAGGGTCAGCTGGTCTGGTGCAACCTCGCCTACGCCTCGGCGCTGGACTGCACGCCGGCCGAGGTGGTCAAGGATCAGAAAGAAATCACCACAACCCTCAAGGACAAGGCCGGGCGCACCCTGCATGACCGCGCACGGCGCGAAGGCAAGGTCGTGGAGCAGACCAAGCACGTCGTGATCGGCGGCAATCGCAGGCTGATGGAGTTTCGCGAGCTGCCGATCGAGGGCGGAACGCTGGGCTTTGCCTTCGACATGACGGCGCTCGACGATCTGCGCTCGGAGCTGGCGCGGCACATTGCCTCGAACTCGGAGGTGCTGGAGACCTTGTCGACAGCGGTCGCGGTGTTCGGCGCTGACCAGAAAATCCAGTTCCATAACAGCGCCTTCTGTACATTATGGGGGCTGGACGATAACTGGCTCAACGCGAATCAATTGCTGGCGCAGATCCTCGACCAGTTGCGCGAAACAAGGCAGCTTCCCGAGCAGGCCGACTTCCGCAGCTTCAAGCAGGGTTGGCTGGCGATGTTCACCTCGCTGGTCGAACCGCATCAGGACCTGATGTACCGTCCCGACGGCACGGCGATCCGCCTTGCCATCGTGCCGCACCCGATGGGTGGGCTACTATTTACCTTCGAGGACGTCACCAGCCGCCTCGCGCTTGAGTCGAACTACAACACCCTGATAGCGGTCCAGCGCGAGACGCTCGACAACCTTGGCGAGGGCATCGCCGTCTTCGGCGGCGACGGCAGGCTGGATTTGTGGAACCCGTCCTTCGGCCGCATGTGGCACTTCAAGGAAGACGTGCTGACGGGCCGGCCGCATATCACGGAGCTGACCGCCCAGCTGGATGCTTCCCTGACCGCGGGCCAGGATGCGAGCGGCCTCAAGCTGCTGATGGTCAGCAACGCGCTGGATCTGTTGCCACGCAGCGGCCGGATCGAGCGCGGCGACGGCTCGGTTCTTGAGTACCACAGCGTGCTGCTGCCCGACGGCGGCGTGCTGAACAGCTTCCTCGACGTATCGGACAGCGTGCGGGTCGAGCTTGCCTTGCGTGAAAGGAATGCCGCCCTGATCGCTGCCGACCAGCTCAAGCTCGAGTTCCTCGGGAACGTTTCCTACCAGCTGCGAACACCGCTGAACGTGATGATCGGTTTCTCGGAAATCCTGTACAAGCAGTACTTTGGCGAGCTGAACGAAAAGCAGATGGAGTATGCAGGAGGCGCGTTGGAAGCGGGTCAAAAGCTCGTCATGCTGGTCGACGCCATTCTGGACCTGTCCACAATCGAAGCCGGCTACATGCGCCTGTACACCGTCCCCGTGAAGGTAAGCGACATACTGGAGAGCATCGTGGTCCTTGCGGGGGACTGGGCGGCAAAGCAGGAGATCACGCTTGTCATGGATTGCCCCGACACTGTCGGGACGATCGAAGCCGATGAGCGGCGCGTCAAGCAAGTCCTGCTCAACCTCATCAGCAACGCTTTGAAATTCACCCCCACGGGTGGCAGGATCACGTTGCGCGCGGTGCGCACGCCGCCCGGCCCTGGCGAGCAGGAGGTGATCGTATCGGTCACCGATACCGGCTCGGGCATTCCCGAGGCCGACCAGGCGCGCGTGTTCGAGCCCTTTGAAAGCGGCAAGCGCAAGCTGGCCAGCAGCGCCGGCGTCGGCCTTGCTTTGGTGAAAAGCTTCATCGACCTTCACGGCGGCCGTGTGCAGCTGGAAAGCGAGCTCGGACTCGGCACCACCGTCAGCTGTTTCCTGCCCGTTCGCCAGCCACCCCGTACCGAGGATAACTGATGCCCAGCGTACGCGTCCTTGTTCCTGCGCTTATGGCGGCCCTGATGGCAGCTGGCGCTGTGCGCGCCGATCCGGTCAGGTACGGTCTTTCGCCTCACGCCGACTCCATTCTGGCGGCGGTGGGATCAGACGATCACAAGGGATGGTACCGCGAGGAAGGGCTGGACGTCCGGTTCATGCCGCTGCAATGGCGCGATATTCCCGATGCTCTGCAGGCTGGCAAGATAGACATGGCGATCGGCAGCCTGGCCCAGGTCGTGGCCAGCCACAAGAAAGACTCGGACCTGGTATTTTGGTATGGCCTCGGCATGCTGGACAACGGCTTCGCGCTGCTGATCCGGCCCAATACGGGACTTAAGACGGTGGACCAGTTCGCCGCCGTGATGAAGGACCGCAAGCAGGCGCTTGTCGCCGCCGCAGAGCAGTTGAAGGGCAAGTCGGTCGTCGTCTCCCTCAACTCCGAGCTAGGGGTCGCCCTCGACTCCATCGCGCGCGATGCCGGGCTGCACGTATCGCGCGATCCCGGTTCCGACATTAAGGTGGTCGACCTGCGGCCCGAAGCCGGGTTGCAGGTTTTCCTCGCCCATCAGGGCGATGCGTATCTTGGTCCGCTGCTCCAGCGTATCGAGGCTGAAAAGGCCGGCATGGTCGAGATGCTCTCGGGCGCCGATTTCGGCGCTGCTCCCATTGTGGGTATCCTGACCACCAGGACCTACGCCGCGCACCACAAGGCAGAGCTTGTGAAGGCGATGAAAGTGTGGTTCCGGACGGTCAATTACACGCAGAGCCATCAGGACGAGATCGGCGCGATCGTGGTCGATGAACTGAACAAGGCCAAGATGCCGGGATTTACGGCTACGGATTTCACCCGATCCTGGCAGAGTTTCGAGCAATACCCGCTTTCGCCCTCCGAAGCTGCTGCTGACATTCTCGATCCGAACGGGCCGAACTATTGGAAAACCAAGCAGCAGGAATGCAGCGCCTATTTCTGCTCGGTGGCCGAAACCTCGCCCGAGGAAGACGACAGCGACAAGGCTTTCCTGATGGCCGAGGCGCAAGCCGCCTATGTGAAGCAGTACGGCAGCAAGGTGCCGTAGCGACCGTAAGGTTAGCCTTCAAGCAATCCAACGTCCTTGGGGCTCAAAGTCCGGGGAGACTTCATGTTCCAGCTTGTCTATGTCAGCGCCGCAGTCGAAGAGTTCGGCGACGGCATGCTTGGCGATATCCTGAGAAAATCGCGCGAAAACAATGCGCGGCGAAACGTTACGGGGATGCTGTTCTACTACAAGCAGTCCTTTCTTCAGGTTCTCGAGGGACCGCAGGAGGACGTCCAGGACCTTGCGCTGGTCATTTCGCAGGACTTGCATCATGACCAGTACCGGGTTCTTTCAGCCAAAGCGATAAAGGAGAAAACATTCGGCAAATGGACGATGGGTTACGTCGAAGCGGCCCAGGCCGGAAACATGGTCGATGAGTACGCGGGCAAGGACGTCGATTTCCCGCTTCTGACGCTCGACACGGCGCAGGCCGACGAGATGCTCAAGTTCTTCAGGCGCGTGGTCGGAAACGGGCTGCCCGGCTAACCAGAGCTCGCCGGAACGCCCCTTGCCGTCGAGTACTCGAAATGCAGCACCTCTCCCGGATGCAGGTGCGCCCTTGCGGCGTGGGCCGCCATGGCGGACTCGGCAAAGCCCTGCAGGATCAGCTTCAGCTTTCCCGGATAGCGTGCGACGTCGCCGACCGCGTAAACGCCGGGCAGGCTGGTTTGCAGCGTTGCCGGATCGACAGTGATGTGTCCCTGTTCCAGCGCCAGCCCCCATTCAGCGATGGGGCCCAGCGTCATCGCCAAGCCGAAAAACGGCAGCAGGGCATCGGCTTCGAGCAGGCGCGTCTCGCCGTCCAGGCTCTCGACCTCCACCCCGGTCAGCTGGCCATTCGTGCCGGCCAGGCCGCTCAGTTGGTACGGCACGACCATCTCGACCTTACCTTGGCGTACCAAGGCGTGCAGTCGCTCGGCGCTCTCGGGGGCGCAGCGGAACTTGTCGCGGCGATGCACGACCATGACCCTTGCCGCGACCTCCGACAGGCTGATAGCCCAGTCGACCGCGCTGTCGCCGCCTCCGGCGATCACCACGCGCTTGCCGGCATAGTCGGAGCGTTTCTTGACGAAGTACTGGACCGATTTGCCCTCGAACTCCTCCAGCCGGGCGAGCGGTGGCCGGTTCGGGCCGAACGCGCCGACCCCTGCGGCGACGATCACCGCCCGTGCCTCGATGACGTTTCCCAGCGAGGTCTCCAGCCGGTAACCCGCGCCATGCGGCAGGAGGGAAACTACCTGCTGGTCGAGGTGATAGACGGGATGGAAGGGCGCGGCCTGCTCCTCCAGCCGCGCGATCAGCTCGGCGGCCTCGATGCTCGGGTGCGCCGGGATGTCATAGATCGGTTTTTCAGGGTACAGCGCGCTGCATTGCCCACCCAGCATGTCCAGGGCGTCGATCACGTGGCATTTCAGCTTCAGCATGCCGCACTCGAACACGGCGAACAGCCCGACAGGGCCCGCGCCGATGATGGCAACGTCAGTGTTGTGGATCGGCACGGGAAACTCTCTTAAAGATGCCGCCTTTATGTAAGGCGTTGCGAAAAATGGTCAAACTTTTTGCACAATGGCAATTGCCGGACGAAGCGGCGACGCGGCGTCTGGCCTGGCGGATCGCGCCGCGGCTGCGCGCCGGCGACGTACTGCTGCTGGAAGGGGACCTGGGCGCGGGCAAGACCAGTTTCGCCCGGGCGATCATCCGCATGCTGCTGGGGACGGAAGCCGAAGTGCCCAGCCCGACGTTTACGATGCTGCAGGTTTACGAAGCGCCGGACTTTCCGATCGCTCACTTCGATCTTTACCGCCTCGCCCAGCAGGACGATATAATCGAACTCGGCTGGCATTCGGCCCTGGAAGGCCTAGCGATTGTGGAATGGCCGTCCCGTCTTGGCGGGTGGCGGCCGGGCACGGCGCTGACCCTTGCGTTTGCCTTTGATGGCGAAGGGCGGAGTGCGACAGCCCAAGGAGATGAGTTGTGGGTTACCAGAGTAGGGAATTTGTCCAATGAAAGTGCCTGAGTCGGCGCTGGTGCTTGCCGCTGGGTTCGGCAAACGCATGCTGCCTTTGACCGAGGACCGTCCCAAGCCGCTTCTGCCGCTCGGCAAGCAGACGATCCTCGATTATACGATTGATCGGCTTGAAGATGCCGGCATCGCGAACATCATCGTCAACGCCCATTACAAGGGCCAGATGATCGTCGATCACATAACCCGTCGCTCCAGCAAGCTCAGCGTGGAAATGGAGGACGTGATCCTCGATACGGGCGGCGCCGTCAAGGCGGCGCTGCGGCTGCTCGGCTTCAAGCCGTTCTATGTAGCCAATGCCGATACGGTGTGGATCGACGGCGTGGTTCCGGCGCTGGAACGATTGGCCGCGCTTTGGGACGACGAGGCCATGGACGGCCTTCTGCTGCTGGTCAACACGCCGGCGGACGAGGCGGGAGACTACGACGTCGACCCGTATGATCTGACACTGACCTATCGGCCAAACGGGCGAAGCGCGCCGTACATGTATGCCGGCGTGCAACTGCTTCACCCGCGCCTCTTTCAGGGGACGCCCGAGGGCGCGTTTCCCATGAAGCCGGTGTGGGACAAGGCGGAGAAGAAGCGCCGCCTCTGCGGCGTGGTCCACAACGGGCCGTGGTATCACCTCAGCACGCCGGAAGCGCTCAGCCGGACCGACGCCGAGTTCCGCGCACAGGGCCGGTGAGAAAAAGATGAGCGGCATCCACTCGATTCCGCTCTCGCTGCCTTTCGTCGACGTGCTGGCGGCAGGGCTGCTGGCCCGCGCCGGCACGGATATGCTGACGCTGCCGCGCACCACCGTCCTGCTGCCGACGGCGCGCGCCTGCCGTTCGCTGCGCGAAGCCTTCCTGCGCCTCGGGGACGGGCCGTTGCTGTTGCCGCGCATGCAGGCGCTCGGCGATCTTGACGCCGACGAGCTGACCCTTCGCGGGGTAGACATCGCTCCCGCTGTTTCGCCGCTGCGCCGTCAAGCGTTGCTGGCGCAGGCATTGCTTAAATCCGGTTACAGCCGGTCGCCGGCCGAAGCAGCTTCGGTCGCGCTGGCGCTCGGGCGCTTCATCGACGAAATCGAAACGGAGGAGATCGGACACGAGGCGGTTCAAGGCATCGTGCCCGACGCCTATGCGCTCCATTGGCAGAAAATCCTGAAGTTCCTGACGGTCGTGCAGGAGATCTGGCCGACGCTGCTCGCCAACGAAGGCAGGATTGATGCCGCGGCGCGTCGTCGCCAGATCTACGACTCCCTGGCAATGGAGTGGACTCGCTCGCCGCCGACGGGACCGGTGATCATCGCCGGGTCGAACGGCTCGGTAAAGGCGTTGCGGCGTTTGATGAAGTTGGTCGCCGGGCTGCGGCAGGGTGAAGTCATCCTGCACGGCCTAGACCGGGATATGGACGAGGCCTCGTGGCTGGGAATGGAGTGTTCGCATCCCCAGCGCCTGTTCGCCGTCATCTTGCGAGAGCTGGGGCGGGAGCGGCGGGACGTGCCGGATTGGGTAGGAGGGATGCGTTGCGAAGCAAACGCAACCTCTCTTGCAGCGCGTGAGAAGGCGCCCGGACCGCAGGGTTGGGAGGGCAAGGAAGGCAGCCCTCTCACCCCGACCCTCTTCCCCAACGGGGTAGAACTGAAAAGCCAGCCCTTCATCTCCAACGAGCCGCGCGAGCGGCTGATCAGCATCGCTCTGATCCCGGCCGAAGCCAGCGCCGCGTGGCACCGGCTGGCCAAAGGCGCGGTCGGGGCGGACGCCCTGCGAGGCGTTGCGCGCGCTGACTGCGCGACGGTGCGCGAGGAAGCGGAAACGATCGCGCTGCTGTTCCGTCACGCGCTGGAAACTCCCGGAAAACGCGCGGCGCTGGTAACCCCGGATCGCGAACTGGCGCGGCTGGTGGCCGCCTCGCTGGAGCGGTGGAACATCACGGTCGACGACTCTGCCGGTACGCGCCTGGCCGCCACGCCGCCGGCCGGCTTCCTGCGCCTGATTGCGGCCATGGCGAGTGAGGATATTGCCCCTTACCCGTTGCTCGCCTGCCTGAAGCACCCGTTGGCGCAGGGCGGCCTGCCCGCAGGCGAGTTCCGGTTCCGCGTCCGGCTGCTGGAACGCCGGATCTTGCGTGGCCCCGCCCCGGGGCTCGGCTTTCCCGGGCTGATCGCCTCGGTCGCGCAGGCCGGAATGGCGGAGGAAGAGCGGGCGATCCTGCTGCCTTGGCTGCGCGACCTGCAATCCTGGGCCGAGCCTTTCCTGATGACGCTTGACGGTGAAAGCGCTCCGTCCAGGATCCTGCGCGCGCATGTGGAGTTTGCCGAAGCCTTGGCCACCGGCGCGAACGGCCGGCGCGGCGAGGCTCTCTGGCGCGGCGCGGCGGGCGAGTCCCTGGCTGAGTTCATCAGCGACGCACTTGCGGCCTTGGAAGGATTCCCTTCGATTACAGATGGATATCCCGCGCTCTTCGACGCATTTATTGGAACGCAGGTAGTTCGCACTCCGATCGGGCTACACCCGCGCCTGTTCATCTGGGGCACGATCGAGGCGCGCCTGCAGCAGGCCGACCTCGTTATTCTGGGTGGGCTGAATGAAGATACCTGGCCCGAGCCCTCGCCCGCCGACCCGTTCCTGTCACGCCCGATGCGCGCTGCGTTGGGAATGCCGCCGCCCGAGTTCCGCGTAGGCATCTCGGCGCACGACTTCGCGACGGGGCTTGCCGGGCCGGAGGTCGTCCTGACCCGCTCGCAGCGCGTCAAGGGCGTACCGACCGTGCCGTCTCGCTGGCTGTTGCGACTCGATGCCGTGCTGCACGCTGCCGGGCTGGCGCTGCCCTCGGCGACAGGCGCTGGCGAAATCATGCGCCTTCTTGACCAAGCGGCGGCTACCATGCCCGCGACCCAGCCCAGCCCGCGCCCTCCGCTCGGCGCGCGGCCCCGCCGTTTCAGCGTCAGCGACGTCGAGGCATGGCTGAACGATCCCTACCGCTTCTATGCCCGCCGGGTTCTCGGC
The DNA here is from genome assembly GCA_965199265.1 of Alphaproteobacteria bacterium. Lineage (GTDB taxonomy): Bacteria > Pseudomonadota > Alphaproteobacteria > CALMVH01 > CALMVH01 > CBDAQV01. Next base: position 90,640 of record CBDAQV010000005.1, read on the forward strand.
CTCAAGCCGCTCGACAGCATCGCAGCGGAACCCGGCGCCGCCGAGCGCGGAACGCTGATCCATGCGATTCTCGAGCGCTTTGCCCGGCGCTTCCCGCGTGAACTCCATGCGGGCGCCCTGCCGGACGAAGCGCTGTCCGAGCTTCTGGCGCTCGGCCGGGAGGTGTTCGGCGTGCAGGCTCTTGCTCCTGCGGTGGAAGCGTTCTGGTGGCCGCGCTTCGAGCGCATCGCCAGCTGGATCGTCGACACCGAGCAGGAACGCCGTGGCCGAGGCGTTTTCCCGGCCGTGCTGGAAGTGACCGCGCGGCATACGATGGACGCGCCCGGCGGCCCGTTCACCTTGGTCGCCAAGGCCGACAGGATTGACAGGCACGTCGATGGCTCGCTGGAGGTCATCGACTACAAGACGGGCGGCACGCCGGCGGAAAAGGATGTCCTGTCCGGCGTCAGCCCGCAGCTGTCGCTCGAGGCGGCGCTGGCGACGCTGGGAGCTTTCGCGGGCGTTACGGCAGCACCGGTCCGCGGCGCGGCATACTGGAAACTGTCAGGCGGAACAGTTCTGTGCGAGATCAAGGAGTTCGCCGCCCTGCCGGAAGACATACTCGAGCGCCTGGCCGCGCGCGTCGCCCAATTCGATGATCCGGCGATGCCCTATCTCGCCGTCGCGCCGAGCGCGTCGCAGGCAAGGCTTGGCTACCATGCCGAGTACCAGCATCTCGAACGCCTTGCGGAATGGTCGGGCGGCAGCGGCGAGGGCGACGAATGAGCCCCGACGGCATCCTGCCTGAAGTCCTCCAACGGCGCGCCTCCGACCCGCTGGTCTCGTCGTGGGTCGGCGCTTCGGCGGGCAGTGGCAAGACAAAGGTCCTGATCGACCGCATGCTGCGCCTGTTGCTCGAAGGCGTCGTGCCGGACCGCATCCTGGCGATCACCTTCACCAACGCCGCGGCGGCGGAGATGTCGAACCGCCTGAACGCGACGCTCGCCGAATGGGCCATCATGGAGCCCCGCGCGCTGGACGAATCGCTGGATCGGTTGCAAGGGCAGGGCGGTCACGACAGCGCCATGCGCGAACGCGCCCGCCAGCTGTTCACGCGCATCATCGATTCCGCAACGGGCGTTCGCATCCACACCATTCACGGTTTCTGCCAGTCGGTGCTGCGCCGCTTCCCTATCGAAGCCGGGTTGTCGCCTCATTTCGCCCTGCTGGACGAGCGCAGCAGCGACGAATTGCTGCGAAGCGTGGTCGTGAGCGTTTTGGAAGAAGCGCAGGCAAAACCCGCCGGCGAGCTGGCGCAGGCGATCGGCCGCATCAGCGTTTTCTTCGCCGAGGCGCGCTTCGACGAGCTGATCGATGAAATCATCGCCCAGCGCAGCCGGTACCAGAGGCTGTTCGAGCATCACGGATCCTTGCCGCGGATCGGGGCGCGCATCCGGCAACTCCTCGGCGTGGAGGAAGGCGAGGACTCCGACGCCCTCCGGGTCGCCGCATGCCGGGACGGCACGCTGCAAGGCGAGCTCCTGCGGCGCGCGGGCAATGCCATGCAGCGGCTCGGGACCGAGAAAACCGACCAGCCGCGCGGAACGAAGATCCTGGCCTGGCTGTCCCTGGACGCAAGAGCACGGCGCAGCCTGTTCGACGACTACTGCGCCTCCTTCCTGACCGGCGAAGGCGAGCCGCGTGCCGATATCATGACCAGGAAGCTGGCCGGGCGGCATCCGGAGCTTGGCGACGCCCTGCGCGCCGAGGCGCAACGGCTGCATGCCGTGCGCGACCGTTGCCGTGCGGTCGACCTTGCCCGCAGCAGCGAGGACCTGCTGTTCCTGGCCAAAATCATTCTCGACTCGTACGCGGCGCGCAAGGCAAGCGCGGCGCAGGTCGATTACGAGGACCTGATCCTGCGGACGCGCGAATTGCTGCGCGAGGACCAGGATGCCGCCTGGGTACATTACAAGCTCGATGGCGGCATTGACCACGTCCTGCTCGACGAAAGCCAGGACACCAACCCCGATCAGTGGGAGCTGATCCGAGCGCTGGTACAGGAGTTCTTCGCCGGCGAAGGAGCGGTGGACCGCGCCCGCACCTTGTTCGCCGTAGGCGATGCGAAGCAATCCATATTCAGTTTCCAGCGTGCCGACCCGGCGCTGTTCGCCGGCATGCGCGAGCTGTTCGCCCAGCGCATTCTCGCCGCAAAAAAGGAATGGCGCCCGGTGGACCTCGACATCTCGTTCCGTTCGGTGGCGCCGGTGCTGGAACTGGTGGACAAGGTGTTCGAGCCGCGGGCCGTCCATGCCGGGGTCAGCGATTCGCCGCCGCGTCACCAGTGCCGCCGCGTCGGCGAAGGCGGACTCGTCGAGTTGTGGCCGCTGGCGCAGAGGCCCGACAAGGGCGAGCGCGACCTGTGGAGCGTGCCGTCGCCGCAAGGATCGGGCAGCGATCCCGCACTCTCCACCGCCACCAGAATGGCCGGTGCGATCAGGGAATGGCTGGACGGCGGCGAGATCCTGGCATCGCAGGGGCGCCCGGTACGCGCCGGTGACATCATGGTGCTGGTGAGGAACCGCTCGGCGTTCGTTCCGGCGCTGGTGCGTGCACTCAAACAGGCGGGCGTGCCGGTCGCGGGCGCGGACCGCATGGTGCTGACGCGCGAACTGGCGGTGGCCGACCTGCTGGCATTCGCTCAGGTGCTGCTGCTGGCGGAAGACGACATGTCGCTGGCCATCCTGCTGCGCTCGCCGCTTGTGGGCCTTGGCGAAGACCAACTGTTCGCCCTAGCCCACGAGCGTGCGGACACGTTGTGGTCTTCGGTCGAGGAGTCGATAGACCCTGACGTCGTTCGCACCGCTCATTGGCTGCGGCATTGGCGCGGGCGGACGGACTTCATCGCACCGCACGAGCTGTTTGCCGGGGTGCTGAACACCAGCTGCCCCGCCGATCCGGACGGCAGCGGGCGCCGCGCCTTCGCCGCGCGGCTGGGTAGCGAAGCGCTAGATCCGCTGGATGAGTTCCTGTCTGCCTCGCTCGCTTACGAGGCGCAGCACGCGCCAAGCCTACAAGGCTTTCTTGGCTGGATGGCGGCGCGGCCGGTCGAGATCAAGCGCGAGCCGCGCAAGGCCGGCAAAGACGGACAGGGCGAGGTCACGATTATGACGGTGCACGGCTCGAAAGGCCTTCAGTCCCCGATCGTTTTCCTTGCCGACGCGGGCAGCGGGCCGGGAAGCCGAAAGGGACCGCACGTGCTATGGCACGCGGCAAGCAGGGGTGAGCCGGATTTCCCGCTCTGGGCTTCGTGCCGGCGGCTGGAGAACGGCCAATGCGACGCCCTGCGCGGCGTGCTGAAACAGCGCGAGGAGGAGGAGTACCGGCGGCTTCTTTATGTCGCCATGACGCGCGCGCAGGACAGGCTATACGTCGTGGGCTGGGAAGGCGGGCGCCGCGTGGCCGATGGCTGCTGGCACCGGCTGATCGAACCGGCGATGGTAGCCATCGGAGCCACGCATCGCGAGGACGGAACGTATCGCCTGCTCCAGCCGCAAACCGCGAAGGTGCAGCGCAAGGGCGAGACCCGAAAGCCTGAGCAAGCCACCGTCACGGTTCCGCATTATGCCCGCACCGGGCCGTCGCCGGAGGCGCGCCCGGTGCGCCCGCTCGCGCCGTCGCAAATCGTTCTTGACGAGCCGCCGGCGCTGTCGCCGCTTGAAGAGGGCGACCAGCTGCGCCGCTTTGAAAGAGGCCGCTTGATCCACCGCCTGCTGCAAACGCTTCCCGACCTGCCGCCCGACCTGCGCGAGGCGGCGGCCGAACGCTACCTGAAAGCGGCGTCGAACCTGACCATGGACGCTCGAGCCGCTCTTTACGGCGAAGTCGCCACGGTTCTGATTCACCCCGAGTTCGGCGGTGTGTTCGGCCCCGGCAGCGAGGCCGAAGTGCCTGTCGTGGGATTGGTGCGGCAGTCAGGCACGCCTTACGTCCTGTCCGGGCAGATCGACCGGCTGGTGGTCACGGCCGCCGAGGTGTTGCTGATCGATTTCAAGAGCAACCGTCCGCCGCCGGAGGATGCGTTGTCCGTACCGCCCGCCTATCTGGCGCAGATGGCGGCGTACCGTTCGGCGCTGACGCTGATCTATCCCGGGCGCGTCATCCGTCCGGCGATCCTTTGGACCAACGAGCCAAGGCTTATGGAAATTCCCCCGCAATTTATCGATAATTATCTGTTAAATGAGAAGCAGTTACCTTGACCGGGAACCTGGCAGCACTCACATTGGTTGAAATGGACATCTTCAGAGGATCAACAATGACAAACGCCGTAACCGATGCCAGCTTCGAGAACGACGTATTGAAGGCTGAAGGCCCGGTACTAGTGGATTTCTGGGCAGAGTGGTGCGGTCCGTGCCGGATGATCGGCCCGACCCTGGAGGACCTGTCGAAAGACATGGAAGGCCAGTTGAAGGTCGTGAAGGTCAATATCGACCAGAACCCGGTAACGCCCAGCAAGTATGGCGTGCGCAGCATCCCGACGCTGATCGTGTTCGAGAACGGGAAGATCAAGGCCAACAAGATGGGCGCCTCGCCCAAGGGCGAGCTGTATGCCTGGGTTAATTCGGTGCTGCAGCAGGCCACCGCTTAGTTCAGCGCCTGAACACGCCCACTACTTCGATCTCTGCCGACCACAGGAACTGGTCGATGGGCGTCACGCGCTCCAACCGGTAGCCGCCCGCGACCAGCAAGGCGGCATCGCGCGCGAAGCTGACGGGATTGCACGACACGGAAATCACCAAGGGAACAGAGGATCGCGCGAGCGCCTCGGCTTGAGCTTTCGCGCCGGCATAGGGCGGGTCCATGATCACGGCGTCGTAGCGTTCCGGCAGGGTGACCGGATCAGTGAACAGGTCGCGCTTTTCCGTCGTAACGCCCGGCCTTGCCGCAAACTTGAGCGCCGCGACCGAGTCGCCGTTGCTATCCAGCGCATGCACCGGCCCACGCGTCGAAGCGGGAAAGGTAAAGGTACCGGCGCCGGCAAACAAATCCAGCGTGCTGCAGTGCGCGGGCAGGGCATCGAGCACAGCCCGTTGCAGGGCTGCTTCGCCCTCCGCCGTTGCTTGCAGGAAAGCGCCCGGAGGAATGTTGACCAGCGTTCCGCCGATCGCCGGGCCGAACCGCGCGTAGACGGGACGGCGGTGCGCGACCGCTTCGATAGCCCCGAGGGGCCCGGCGCGCCATGAGATTCGCGCGATGTCATGAATTTCCGCCAATTCAGCCAGCCCTTCGCGCTCCGGCAGCGACAGTTCGCGCTTGCGTTCAATCACCAGGTCTACCGCGCCGCTTAGCACTGTCAGCATGTAGTCGCCGCGCTCCCGGTCTTGCAGCAACGGCAGTTCGCGCAGCGGGGCGACCAGCGCAAACAGTTCGGGTCGCAGGATCAGGCAGGCGTGCATGTCAACGATGCGGTGCGATCCGCGTTCCTGGAAGCCGACCACGGTCCGCTTGCCCAGCCGCTCGGCGCTGAGCGACGCGCGGCGGCGGCTGTTCGGCGGTGAGACCTGCAGTTCCGCCATGGCGGAACTATCGAGTCCCGCCGCCTCCAGCGCGCGCGCGACCAAGGCCTGCTTCCAGGCGCGGTAGGCGGGATCTGAGACTTGCTGCATGCGGCAGCCGCCGCAACCGCGCGACGGATCGCGGACGCCGACATCGCCATGATGCGGGCAGGGCGGGGGCCTGCGCTCCGCTCCGGATTCCAGCAGCGTCACGTTCCCGGCCTGTAGATGCTTCACCGGCACCGGCGCGGAAAATGCAACCAGATCGCCGGTGACCCCGAACGGTAGAAAGCGAGCGCCGCCTTCCGCATGCACGATGCCGTCGCCGCTGCCGCCGATATCAGCGAGCCGCGCGCTGATTTTCGGAGTATCGCGCTTGATTGTCTTGACAGGAGGCATTTGCGACCGCTTGAAGTGGAACAACACTGTATAAGCGATTGGACCAGGCCATGAAACTCGCCGTGACTCGCAAACAGTCCTGGTGGCTGACCTTACTGCTGGCCTGTGTTCCTCGCGTTGTATTTGCGCAAGGGGCCCTGACCCCGCCCGCGCCCGCCGCGCGGATCGACAGTGGCGACACAGCATGGATGCTGACATCGACCGCGCTGGTCCTGATGATGACGGTGCCGGGACTTGCGCTGTTCTACGCCGGCATGGTGCGTAAGATGAACGTGCTGGCGACCTTGATGCAGAGCTTCGCCATCTGTTGCCTGGTCGCGGTGCTGTGGGTCGCCGCCGGGTACAGCCTGTCCTTCACCAACGGATCGGGCGCGCTGGCCGGCTATGTCGGCGACCTGTCGCGCGCGATGTTCAGGGACGCGGACATGAACGGGCCGTTTACCTTGGGAGCGGGCACGGCGGGCGCGACCGCGATGACCATCCCTGAGTCGGTCTACATGATGTTCCAGATGACCTTCGCGATCATCACGCCCGCGCTGATCACCGGCGCATTCGCCGAGCGCATGAAGTTTTCAGCCCTGCTGTGCTTCACAGCGCTGTGGTCTCTGCTCGTCTACGCTCCGGTCGCCCATGCAGTGTGGCATCCGAACGGATTCCTCGCCAGGGTGGGCGTGCTCGATTTCGCAGGCGGCACGGTGGTCCACATCAACGCCGGCATTGCCGGGCTGGTGGCGGCGCTGGTCATGGGCAAGCGCCGCGGCTATGGCCACGACCACATCGTGCCGCACAACCTGGTGTTGAGCCTGATCGGCGCATCGCTGCTGTGGGTCGGCTGGTTCGGCTTCAACGCCGGCTCGGCGGGCGCGGCGAACGGCCGCGCCGGGATGGCGATGGCGACGACGATGCTGGGTGCGGCCGCAGCGGCGCTGGGGTGGGTCGGAGCCGAGTGGGCGCTGCGCCGCAAGCCAAGCGTTCTCGGCATCATTTCAGGCGGCGTCGCGGGGCTGGTCGCGATCACCCCGGCATCGGGCTATGTCGACCTGACCGGCGCGCTGCTGATCGGCGTCGCGGCGGGCGTAGTCTGTTACTTTTCCGCGACCACGCTGAAGAACAAGTTGGGCTATGACGACTCTCTGGATGCGTTCGGCGTGCACGGCGTCGGCGGCATCCTCGGCGCGATCCTGACCGGCGTGTTCGCGGTCGGCGCGGTCGGCGGCGACGCGGCCAAGGGGCTGATCGACGGCAACGCGCATCAGGTGCTGGTGCAGGCCGAGGCGGTCGGCTTCACGATCGCCTACTGCGGCGCGGTGTCGTTCGTCCTGCTGAAGGTCATCGACAAGGCGATCGGCCTGCGCGTGTCGGAGGAAATCGAGCGCGGCGGACTCGACTCGTACCTGCACGGCGAGGTGGTGCAGTAAGCCCGCAGAGGTTTACTTCACTCTTACCAGCACAATCCGCTTCTTGCCTACACCGATCTTGATGGTGCGGTCTACCAGTCCCAGGACGTGCTTCGGATCGACCACGTCCAGCTCGCCCGCAGGCCTTTTACCGTTGATTGTCAGGCCGCCTTGCTTGATCAGCCGTCGCGCTTCACCCTTCGAGGCTGCCAGCCCCGCCAGGACCGCCAGGTCGGCGATGGTGGTTCCCATGATGTCGATCCCGTCGACCTCGATCGTCGGAAGGCCTCCAGCCAGCGCGCCTTCCTCGAATGCCGAGCGCGCCGTTTCCGCCGCGTCCTCCGCCGCCGCGCGGCCATGGACGAGGGTCGTCGACTCCAGAGCGAGCACTTTTTTGGCCTCGTTGATCTCCTGCCCCTGCAAGGCGCCGAGGCGCGCAATTTCGTCCAGCGGCAGGTCGGTGAAAACCTTGAGCAGGCGAACGACGGAAGAGTCCTCCACGTTGCGCCAGTACTGGTAGAACTCGTACGGGCTGGTACGGTCGGCGTTGACCCACACCGCATTGCCCGCGCTCTTGCCCATTTTCTGGCCCGAGGCGGTGGTCAGCAATTCCCAAGTGAAGGCGAACATCTCCGCGCCGGTGACCTTGCGGCCGAGGTCGACGCCGCTGACGATGTTGGTCCACTGGTCGCTGCCGCCCATCTGCAGCGTGCAGCCGAAGCGCCGGTTCAGCTCAACGAAATCGTAGGCCTGCATGACGGAGTAGTTGAACTCGAGCAGCGTCAGCGGCTGCTCGCGGTCGAGGCGGGTGCGGACGCTGTCGAAGCTCAGCATGCGGTTGACGCTGACGTGACGCCCGACATCGCGCAGGAACGGGATGTACTCCAGTTTCTCCAGCCAGTCGGCGTTGTTGACGATGATCCCCTTGCCGGGGCCGATATCCAGCAGGCGCTCGAAGATCGAGCGGATGCCCGGCATGTTCGCCGCGACCTCGTCGTCGCTCATGATGCCGCGGCTGTCGGCCCGGTCCGTGGGGTCGCCCACCTTGGTCGTGCCGCCGCCGACCAGCGCGATCGGGGTGTTGCCCGTCTTCTGCAGCCAGCGCAGCGCCATGACCTGCATCAGGTGCCCGACATGCAGGCTGTTGGCCGTTGGGTCCGCGCCGGTGTACCCCACGATCGGCCCCGCTTTCGCCTTCGCGTCCAGTTCCTCAAGGTGGGTTGCCTGGTACAGGAAACCGCGCTCGTGCATCACCTGCATGAAATCGGATTGGAAATGCGGTTGGCTGGCGGTCATTTGCTGTATACTCGCGGGATCGAAGACGGATTGTGGTGCCACAAATGACCGGGACTGACAAAGACATCTTGGCGATCGGCCTGATGAGCGGGACGTCGCTGGACGGGATCGACGCCGCTCTGGTCGAGACCGACGGGCAAACCCGAATCCGCACCGGCGACTTCCTGACCGTGCCGTACAGTGACGGATTTCGCGCGCGGCTGCGCGCGACGCTAGGGACGCGCGGCGACACCGCGCTGGCGCACGACGTGGCCAGCGAGCTCGCGACGCTTCACGCGCAAGCGGTAGCCAAGCTGCTGGCCCGCGCGGGCCTGGCCGCGAGCGACGCAGGGCTGATCGGCTTCCACGGCCAAACGATCCTCCACGATCCGGCGAACCGCTTCACCCGCCAGCTGGGCGACGGGGCGCTGCTGGCGCGGCTGACAGGGATTCCGGTGGTCAACGATTTCCGCAGAGCCGACGTCGCCGCCGGCGGGCAGGGCGCGCCGCTTGTGCCGCTGTTTCACAAGGCGCTCGCCGCGCCGCTGGAACGGCCGCTCGCCATCCTCAACATCGGCGGCGTCGCCAACGTCACGTTTCTCGGCTCCGGCGACCCGATCGCCTTCGACACCGGCCCCGGCAATGCGTTGATCGACGACCTGTTCCTGGCACGCACGGGCATGGCCTTCGACGAAGGCGGTGCGGTCGCGGTGTCCGGCAACGCGGATCGCCAAATCCTGGCATGCCTTATGGATCATCCCTACTTCTCCGCGCCGGTGCCAAAATCGTTGGACCGCGAGGCGTTCGATTCTTCTCCAGTGGCCGGACTGTCGCTCGCAGACGCCGCGGCGACCTTGGCCGCCTTCACAGCCGCGGCCGTCGCTGCCGCGCAAACGTTCCTTCCTGCAGCGTCCCGCCGCTGGCTGGTCTGCGGCGGCGGGCGGCACAACGACGCCATCATGTCCGCTTTGCGCCGAGCGCTCGGGGTGGCGGTCGATCCGGTGGAAACGGTCGGCTGGAACGGCGACGCGCTCGAGGCGCAGGCCTTTGCTTATCTTGCCGTGCGCGCCCTGAAAGGCTTGCCGCTGACGCTGCCAACCACCACCGGAGTGCCTATGCCGCTGACCGGCGGCGTCCTGCACGCAGCATGAACGGCCCCAGGCTGGCCGGAATCAGCGAGCAGACCCTTGCAGAGGCGGGCGCATTGCTGCGCGCCGGTGAGTTGGTCGCCTTTCCGACGGAAACGGTTTACGGGCTCGGCGCGGACGCGGGCAACGATGGTGCGGTGGCTAGGATTTTCGCCGCCAAGGGCAGGCCAAGCTTCAACCCGCTGATCGTGCATGTCGCGTCTCTGGAGCAGGCTGAAACCCTGGCGCTATTCGACAGTGCAGCCCGCACCCTGGCCGCCGCCTTCTGGCCGGGGCCGCTGACCCTAGTGCTGGCGCTGCGGAAGGGGGCGCATATTTCACGCCTCGCGAGCGCGGGTCTGCCAACGGTGGCTTTGCGGGTTCCGGCCCATCCCGTCGCGCGCCGCCTGCTGGACGCGGCGCGTGTGCCGATCGCCGCCCCCAGTGCCAACCGGTCGGGCGGGCTCAGCCCGACCGCGCCGGCGCACGTCGCCGCCCAGTTCGGTGTCGAGCTTGCCCTGATCCTGGCCGGGGGCCGCAGCGAAGTCGGCGTTGAGTCAACCATCCTCGACCTTTCCGCCTCGCAACCGACGCTACTGCGGCCTGGAGGAGTAACCATGGAGGAGTTGGAGACAATCCTCGGCCCGGTCCAGCCTTGGCAGGGTTCGGGCGTCAAGGCGCCCGGCATGCTGGAAAAGCACTACGCGCCGTCGATCCGGCTGCGTATGAATGCCGATATCACCGCCGAAGGCGAAGCCTACCTGGCTTTCGGACCGGACAGTTTCACCGGCCGGAACGCCCCGGCCCGTTTGAACCTCAGCGAGGCGGGCGACCTGACCGAAGCCGCGACCAACCTGTTCGCCATGCTGCACGAGTTGGACCGCCCCGAACATGCGGGCATTGCGGTCGCACGTATCCCCGGCACGGGGCTGGGCGCAGCCATCAACGACCGCCTTCGACGCGCGGCCGAATGAAAAGGCGGGCTCTGGAGCCCGCCTTTGTTCCCTGCTTGCGATGGTTATTTATGGGAAGCGTGCGGAGCCGGAGCCGGAGCCTGGGGGCGCGGCACGGCCTGAGCAACGGCCGAGTGAGGCGCCGGCGCCGGTGCAGGCGCGTGATACGGTTGCGGCTGGTTATTGTGGGACTGCGTCGGAGCCGCCTGCGCATTATGCTGCTGCGTCGAGGCTTGCGGAACATAGGCGTGCTGGGCGGCCGGCGACTGCTGGAGGTAACCATGCTGCCCTTGCGGCTGCGCCGTAACCTGCGAGTTGTGCGTAACCTGCGAGTTGTGCGTAACCTGGTTGGGATGCGCGTTGAAGTACGATTGGCGCTGCTGCGCGACCTGGTGTTCGCGCGCGACCTCGTGCTGGGCAACCTGCGGCGTGATATAGCTCTTCGGGTTTCCGGCGACGTAGCCGGCGTGGACCGGCTGGATGTTTTCGCGGTTATTGATCGTCGTGTTATTGACCGTCGTATTGTTCACGATTGTTGTGTTGTTGATGTTCGTGATGCGCTGGTTGATCCGTTCGTCCCCGTGGAAGCCGCGATCGAAGCCGAAGCGCTCGTCGAAGAACCGTGCGCCGAACGGCCCGATCTCGACGCCGAACCCGAACACGGGCGCCGGCCATGTGCACACCACGCCCTGAACGACGACCGGCTGGCCGTATCCTATGCCGACTATCGGTTCGACGACTGGGAAGGGGCAGATCGGCTGTATGTACCCGCCCACGATGAAGGGCGCGCTGGCATAGGGGTTGGGCGCCTGGCTGTCCTGCCGCGCCTGATCGGCTCGTCCCTGATCGTAGGCCTGCTCGTACCCGGCGTTGGGGTCGTAGGTCTGCTGCTGTCCCTGCGGGCTGTAGCCGACATCGGCAGGCTGCTGCGCTTTGGCTGCAAACGGCGGCAGGCCAAGCGCCAGGAACAGCGCCAAAGCCCTGCTCTTCTCAATGCTTTTTTCAGACATGTATCCCCCCCGAATTTGTTACCGGTGTCATAACCGTTTTTTAATCGAACGGCAAACCTATTCGCGGCGTTTTGAATGATGTTCAGCTTTGTTCATCGCTCGAACGGGTTCCTTCCCGCCGGATCTTCCACTTCCACCACCCATAAGTCCGGATCTCGGCCGACCGCGCGGCGCACGTACTCGTCGGCTTGCGTGTCGCTCACCGCCTTTCCGGCCAACGCCTGCATCCAACCCGGTGCGCCGCTCGTCCCGCGCACCTCAGTCCAGACCTCGCAACCGGCGTTCAGGCGGTTCAGCTTCAGCAGGATCGTGCCACGCTCGGCATCGCCGCGTTTCACGAGGTAAGCGGGAACTCCCTGGTCGTTGCACCGCCGCAACGTCGCGGCGACAAGGAAGTCGGTGGCGGGCGAGGGTTCCTCGAACATCATTCGGCTGGTAACACGTCGGGCGCCGCGTTAGCTATGGCTGTTATGAATTCCGTCACTTTCGCCCGTATTCAGGCGGCCGCAAACACCTTGTCCGGCCTGATCGTCGCCACTCCAACGATTCCCTCGCCGGTTCTGTCGGCCCGTACAGGCACTGAACTGTTCCTGAAGCTGGAAAACCTGCAATACACCAGCAGCTTCAAGGTCCGCGGCGCGGCGGTCAAGCTGGCCGCGCTGACGGCGGAGGAAGCGCAGCGCGGGGTGATCGCCGCGTCGGCGGGCAACCACGCCCAGGGCCTCGCGCGCCACGCCAGCCTGCTCGGCATCCCCGCCACCATAGTCATGCCGCAGGGCACGCCCTTCACCAAGGTGCGGCGGACGGAAGCGTGGGGCGCGAAAGTGCTGTTGGAGGGCAGCGGGTACGACGAGGCGTACAAATCGGCCCTGGTTCATGCCGAGCGCGAGGGATTTGCTTTCGTGCACCCCTACGACGATCCCGACGTGATCGCGGGCCAAGGCACTCTGGCGCTCGAAATGCTGGCGGCGGTCCCCGACCTGGAAATCCTGGTGATCCCGATCGGCGGCGGCGGGTTGATCTCCGGCATGGCGATCGCGGCCAAGGCACTCAACCCCGATATCCGTATCTTCGGCGTGCAGTCTTCCGCGTTCCCATCGATGAAGCAGGTGATCGCCGGCGTGCCGGTCGACTGCCGCGGCACGACGGTTGCCGAGGGCATCGCAGTCAGGCAGCCGGGGTTCATCACGCGCGAGATCATCGCCAGCCTGGTCGAGGACATCGTGATCGTCGACGAGGCGGCGCTGGAGATCGCCATCCACCTGCTGGCGGTCGAACAGAAAATCGTCGCCGAGGGCGCGGGAGCGGCGGGAGTGGCCGCGCTGGTGCGCGAGCCGGACCGCTTCGCGGGCAGGAAAGTCGGCACGGTCGTGTGCGGCGGAAACATCGACGACCGGCTGCTTGCCTCCATCCTGCTGCGCGGCCTGGTGCGCGAGGGCAAGATGGCGCGCCTGCGCATCGGCCTGCCGGACCAGCCCGGCGCGCTGGTGGCGGTGTCGCAGATCGTCGCCCAAGCCGGCGCGAACATCATCGAGGTCACGCATCACCGCCTGACCCACGACGTGCCGGTCAAGACAGTGACCATCGACCTCGTCGTCGAGACGCGCGACCAGGTCCACACCGAAGCGCTGATCGCAACCCTTGACGCCGCCGGATTCCCCACGGAGAAGATGAGCGGGATCAGCTGACCCAAGCCGCGGGACGGAGCGTTTTTTGCCAGGCTTAGAGAAGGATAATACGCGCAAGGACGTCGCGCTCGAGGCGCTGCGAGGGCTGGCGGCTTTCATCGTGGTCTTCTGGCACATGCTGCTGGCCTTCGCGCCGGCCCGGGTGCCGGTGTTCGGCGGCGACCAGTCGGCCGCGATCTTCGGCCGGCCGTGGTTCGGGCTGGTCTACGGCACATCCTCGGTCACGTTCTTCTTCGTGCTCTCCGGCTTCGTGCTGACCCGCAAAGCGCTACTGCGCGGCGACGCCACGCTCCTGGCGCGCGGCGCGCTCAAGCGCTGGCCGCGCCTGGCGGGCACGGTCACGCTGGCGGTGCTGGTTTCCTGGCTGTTCTTCGTCCTGCATGCCTACCGCTACACACAGGCGGCGGCGATTACCGGCTCGCCGTGGCTGGCCTCGTTCGCCACCGCCATCCCGGTCGGGACGCCGTTCAAGCCCAGTTTGCATCGTGCCCTTTCGGCGGCCGCCTTCACAGTGTTCTTCCGGGGCAGCCCCGCGGACTACGTCTATGACAGCAGCCTGTGGACCATGCCCATCGAGTTCCGGGGCAGCTTCGTGGTGTTCGGCCTCGGCGCGCTGCTGATCGCGCTGCGCGGCGCCAAACCCTTAGCCCGCTCGCTCTTGATCTTGCTTGCAGCCGTGATCGCAGGCTTCGCCGACCGGTACATGGTCAGCTTTGTCGCCGGGGTCGCGCTGGCGGAGCTGATCGGCGAGCGGCGGCCGGCCGTTCCCCTGGCGGTGGGGCTGGGCATGGCGCTGTTGGCTGTATGGCTGGCCGGGTATTACCCGGAGCGAGGATTTTATGGTTGGCTCACGGCGCACCTGCACATCCATCCCGACCAGAGCTACTTCCACATGGCGGGATCGTTGATCGCGATCCTAGCGATCGAAGCCACGCCCGCATTGCGCCGCGCCCTGTCGGGCAGGCTCAGCTTGTTCCTGGGCCAGCTGTCCTTTCCGGTCTACCTGCTGCACGTCCCGGTCCTGTGTTCGGCGGGCTCGGCGGTGTTCCTCGCGACACAGTCCACCCTGCCGGGGGTCGGCCCCAAGCTGGCGGCGATGGCGACCACGCTGGTGTTGAGCGTCATCCTCGCCACGCCCCTGGCGCGCTTCGACGCGTGGTGGGTACGCAGGACCGGCGCTCTGGCGGACAGGTTGGTACCGCGCTTGGCTTAGAGTTGTGGTTGAGTTTCTCGATGGTAACGACTAGTTTAATTCCAAAAGAAATGAATCTTGTTTCCTGAGAATGGAGCTAAGAGCGTGATCGAATTTCCTGTCCCGGATTGGCATCGCAGTGTGAACGACTATAAACGTCTGGCGTCATTCACATTTGAAAACGAAGAAAGTTTTGGAAAAGCACTGGAAGCTTTTGATGAAAAAGATGGATCACTCGAAGAAGCACCGTATGAAATAATTGGGTATGATACAGTTCTTGTTCCGCAGGAAGCAATCGATATTTGGTCCGAATGGCTGAACCAGCACAAAATTCTATTTACCGCGAGACGGGTTATTGAAGGCCGGGAACTTCTGGCAGACGAGATTGCCGTGCTTCGTAAGCGGAATTACAGTCCGGCTCCCTAGAATTTCCCATTTAGGATAAGGTGTATCATGCCGTTTACCTCATGAAGCTGGTCACCCGCTCGATCAGCGGGTCGACGTTCACACGCCATTTCCTGTGCACGTCGGCGGTATCGGCCGGGTCTACTTTCCCGACGAAGATGCCGTAATCCAGTCCGAGGGACGAGAACAGGCACATATGGGCGTTGATCCAGTGCGGCTCGGACTCGATGTCGATCAGCTTGGTGCCGGGCTGGCAGAACATGGCGTTGAACATCGCCGAACCCGACGCGCCCAGCACGAAGCCGGCGGACGCGAAGATCCGGATCTGCTCGGGCAGGGGCAGGCGGTGCGGAACGACGATCTCGAAGCCCAGAGGGATCAACCGTTCGATCAGCTCGGCCTCGTTCAGCATTACCCGGCCGTTCCATGAGTTCGGCTCGCCCGGCTTGTTACGGGCGACGTAGATTTTTCGCCCGTCGTGCTTGTACCCGCTCTTTTCGCGCAACGATTTGAACACCGCGAGCGACTCGTTGTCGAGGAACGCATGGCCGTTGCGGTTGCACGGCACGATCACGTGATCGAAGCGGTACATACGGCGGGTATCCTGGTGGATCAGCTTGTCCGCCTTCAGCCCGCCCAGCACCAGCGCCTCGCGGTAGCTGGGGTAGAGCAGGTGCGCCATCACACGCTCGTCCTTCAGACCGAGGCGTTCGAGCGAGGTCAGCTTTGTCACCGCGCGGAACAGCCATGAGCCGTAGATCAGCGGCTCCTGCTGCACGAGCGCCACCACCCGGCCTGGGATGTGCTCGGCTTCCAGCCTGCTGCGGCGCAGGCGGAACATGTCGCGGCACTCCAGCGGCTCGAAGCCGGTGCCCTCGCAGACCGGCGACATGTGCCGGTAATGCTCGAACCAGTTGGTGCGCCGGTCCGACAGCATCGCGTCGTCCGTGAAGAACCGGGTATCGTGCGTCAGGAACGAGCGATAGCCGGTCAGCGTCACATCGCGTCCCGACAGGGCGAAGCCGGGTGGGTAGGTCAGCGAAGCGTTCTGGACGTACTCTTCCGAAAAAATCCGCACATTGTCAGGATCATCGACGAAGCTCGGGCGCAAGCGCTCGAAAACCCGATTTTCGGTTCCGTTCTCGTACCAAATGCCCGTGCGACCGCCGTTCAAAAGCGTGTCGCGATCTATGGCCGGCAGATCGAGCGGGTCGAGAAAGGTGTAGTCCCGGGCAACCGCTGTACGCGCAATCGCTTGCGCCTTGAGACGGGCAGGAACGCCCCGCGCCCGACGCTTTACCTTTCCGGCAATGGTCCTCAGTTTCATCGGCGAAGGTGTACCGCGCCGGCCGCGCCGGCTCAAGCGCGGCTTACCGTCGCTTGCGCTGCCGGGACGCGGTATGTTGGGGCTGGACCCCTTCGCCCATCAGGCTGAACAGCGTGCTGCCTGTGAGCCCGTCCGCCTCGCGTAGCTTGACGGTCACGGGCTGCGCCAGTTGGAAGGCACGCCCCGACCTGCGGCCGATCAGGCGGTGTTTCGCTTCCTCGTGGACATAGAAATCGTCGGGCAGGGTGCTGATCGGGATCAGCCCCTCCGCGCCATTGCCGTCCAGCCGGACGAAGATGCCGAAGCGGCTGACCCCCGAGATGCGCCCTTCGAAGACGCTGCCGATATGGTCCGACATGTACGACGCGATGTAGCGCCCCGTCGCGTCGCGCTCGGCCTCGGCGGCGCGACGCTCGGTCGCGGAGATGTGCTCGCCGATTTCGGCGAGGCGCACCCTTTCCCCCTCGGTCAGCCCGTCCTCGCCCAGCTTCGCCAGCCGGATCAGCGTTCGGTGGACGATGAGGTCGGCGTAACGCCGGATCGGTGAGGTGAAATGCGCGTAGTTGCGCAGCGCGAGGCCGAAATGGCCGATATTGTCCGGGCTGTACAGCGCCTGCGCCTGGCTGCGCAGGATGACCTCGCTGATCAGCCGCGATTGCGGCGTTCCCTCCGCCTGCGCCAGCAACTGAGTCAGGTGCGACGGCTTGATGACCTGCCCCTTCGCCAGGCTGTAGCCGAGATCCTTGATGAAGTCGCGGACGTTGTCCAGCTTGGCCGCATTGGGCCGATCGTGGACGCGGTAGAGGGTCGGGGCGTTCGCCGCGCCCGCCATCTCCGCCGCCGCGACGTTGGCGAGGATCATGAACTCCTCGATCAACTTGTGGCTGTCCAGCCGTTCGCGCTCGACGATGCCCGCTACCTTGCCGTCTGCGCCGAAGCTGACCTTGCGTTCGGGAATGTCCAGTTCCAGCGTGCCGCGTTTTTCCCGCGCGCGCGACAGCGCGGCGTAGGCGCCGTAGAGTGGCTCGATCACGGTTTCGACCAGCGGGCCGGTCGTGTCGTCGGGCGCGCCGTTGCGCGCCGCCTGTACCTGGGTATAGGTCAGCCGCGCCGCCGAGCGCATCAGCCCGCGAAGCAGCCGGTGCCGCAGCAAGCGCCCGCTCTCGCCGATCCACAGCTCGAACGCCAGGCAGGCGCGCGGCTCCTTGGGTTTCAGCGAACAGAGGCCGTTCGACAGCGCTTCCGGCAGCATCGGCACGACCCGGTCGGGAAAATACACGGAGTTGCCGCGCTTGTACGACTCGCGGTCCAGCGCCGAGCCGGGCAGGACGTAATGCGCCACGTCGGCGATGGCGACGAGCAGGTGCCACCCGCCCTCGTTCGCGGGATCTTCGTCAGGCTCGGCGAACACCGCGTCGTCGAAGTCGCGCGCATCCTCGCCGTCGATGGTGACCAGCGGGACGTGGCGTAGATCTGTGCGGCCGCCGAGGTCGGGAACGGTCGCCGCTTCCGCGTCTGCGATGGCGGCGGCGGGAAACTCGACCGGCAGGTCGCGGCTGGCGATGCAGATCAGGCTGATCGCGCGCGGGTCGTCCGACTTGCCCAGGACCTGCTTTACCCGGCCGCGCTTCAGGCCCATGCGCCGGCTGAGGGCCAGCTCCACCAACACCAGGTCGCCTGGCTCAGCCCCGCCGGTATGCCCCGCCTCGATCGTGACTTCGCCGCGTGCCTTGCGGTCGGCCAGCTCGACGCGCCCGCCCTGCCGCGTCATCTGGAAAACGCCGACCACCCGCGGCTGCGCTTCGTCCAGCACGCGCATGAGAGTGGCGGTGAAGCTGCCGTCCTCCTGCGGTTTCAGGCTGGCGAGGATCCGCGCACCCAGGGCAGGAGCCGGATCGTCCGTCGCGCCTGCTTTCAGATAGATCCGTGGTACGTCCGCGTCTTCGTTCAAGTCCTGCGGGCGAAGCAAAACGTCGCCGTCCTCGCCCAGGTCCTCGACGACGAACACGCCGACCGACGGCACCGCTCCCGGCGCGCTGATCCGGCGTCCCTGGCCGCGCGTGAGCGTACCTTCCTCCGTCAGATCCTTCAGGAACAGCTTCAGCTCGATCTTCTGCTCGGCGGTCAGCCGGAAGGCTTGTGCGATCTCGCGCTTGCCGACCGGCCCGTCGCTGCTCCTGATAAAGTCGAGGATCTCCTCGCGGCTGGGGAAAACAGCCGGCGGGCGCTCCCGCCGTTGCGGCCTGGAGCGTTTCGCGCCGCCATGCCGACCCGGCGTGCGAGTCATGGCGTGAACCCTTTTCCGCGGCAAAGAGAGGGCGTCTTGACGATCGCCAGTCTCTCACCCTGGCCCGCCCTAACCCCGGCGGTGCCCGCGTCCGGGATGACGCAAACTGATTGTTCTGTCGGGAAGAGGATTTCAGGCACTTTTCTTCGTGACACGCTTTGCAGCAGCCTTCTTCGCCGGTACTTTCTTCGTCGGAGTCTCTGTTTTTGCCGCGGTCTTCTTCGCCCCGGCCTTGCCTTTCGCCGGCTTGGCTTTAGCCGCCAGCAGCGCGGCAGCTTCCTCGACCGTCATTGTTTCCAGGCTGACGGCCTTGGGCACGTTCGCCATCAGCTTTCCGGACTTTACGTACGGCCCGAAGCGGCCTTTGAACGCTGTAATCTCGTCGCCCGTCTTGGGATGGCGCCCGATCGAGCGGATCAGCCGCTTGGCGACGTTCTCGTGTTTTGCAACCACAAGGTCGATGGCGCGGTTGAGACCAATGGTCAGCACATCTTCGCCCGGCGGAAGTTGGACATAAAGGTCGCCGGATTTCAGGTAAGGGCCGAAGCGCCCGATCCCTGCGCTGATCTGGTTTCCGGTTTGCGGGTCGGTGCCGATTCCGCGTGGCAGTTCCAGCAGCTGCAGCGCGCGCGACAGGTCGATGTCGGCGGGGGACATGCCCTTGGCCAGAGAAACGCGCTTGGGCTTTTCGCCTTCCGCCGCATCCAACTGGACGTAGACCCCGTACGGCCCCTTCTTGATTGAGATGGCGCGACCGGTCTCGGGGTCGGCGCCGAGCCCGCGATTGCCGGTATCTCCATCGCCGCCATCGCCCTCTGCGATCCCGGATGCGAGCGGACGCGTGTACTGGCACTCCGGATAGTGCGAGCAGCCGACGAACGCCCCGAACTTGCCGAGCCGCAGCGAGAGTTGACCCTCGCGGCAGACCGGGCATACGCGCGGGTCGGAGCCGTCGGCCCGGGGGGGAAACAAGTACTGGTAAAGCTCGATGTCCAGCGCGTCGATCACGTCGCTGATCTTGAGTTCCTTTGTCTCGCCGATCGCGGCGGAGAATGCTGTCCAGAACTCGGTCAGCACCGCGCGCCAGTCGATTCTCCCGTCCGACACCGCGTCCAGCTTGGTTTCGAGGTCGGCGGTGAAGCTGTACTGGACATAGCGCTCAAAGAAATTGGTCAGGAACGCCGTGACCAGCCGGCCCCGGTCCGACGGCACGAAGCGACGCTTGTCGAGCACCACGTACTCGCGGTCCTGAAGCGTCTGCATGATGCTGGCATAGGTGGAGGGCCGGCCGATGCCGAGTTCCTCCAGCTTCTTGACCAGGCTCGCCTCGCTGTAGCGCGGCGGCGGCTCCGTGAAGTGCTGCGCCGGCTTGACGGGTCCGGTCGCCAGCGACTGTCCCTGCGTCATCGGCGGCAGGCGACGGCTGTCGTCGTCCTCGTCGGCGGCCGCATCGTCGCGGTCCTCCTGATACAGCTTCAGGAAGCCGTCGAACACCAGAACCGACCCGGTCGCGCGCAGGGCCACCTTGCGGTCGGCGCTGGCGAAATCGACGGTTGCCTGGTCCAGCACGGCGCTTTCCATCTGGCTGGCGACCGTGCGCTTCCAGATCAGGTCGTAGAGGCTGCGTTCGTCACCCTCCAGGTACTTCGCCATCGCCTGCGGCGTGCGCGACAGGTCCGTGGGACGGATCGCCTCGTGCGCTTCCTGCGCGTTCTTGGCGGTCGACTTGTACTGGCGCGGGCTGCCCGGCACGTATTTGTCGCCGAACATCCTGCCGATCTGCGCCCGTGCCGCCGCAATCGCTTCACCGCTTAGCGTGACGCCGTCGGTTCGCATGTAGGTGATAAGGCCGGCGTGCTCGCCGCCGATATCGATACCCTCGTACAGCCTCTGCGCCGCGCGCATCGTGCGGGTTGCGCCGAAACCCAGCTTGCGCGAGGCTTCCTGCTGCAGGGTTGAAGTAATGAACGGCGGCGCGGGGTTGCGCCGCACCTGCTTCTTCTCGATGCTGACGACGGCGAACTGCCCGGCCTTGACCCGTGCTGTCGCATCTTTCGCTGCCGCTTCGTCGCCCAGCGCGAACTTATCCAGCTTTTTTCCGTCCAGCTCCGTCAGGCGCGCCAACACGGCCTCGCCCGTGCTGGTTTTCAGCTCGGCAACGATGGTCCAGAACTCTCGCGGCTTGAAGCGCTCGATCTCGCCCTCGCGCTCGCAGACCAGGCGCAGCGCGACCGACTGGACGCGGCCGGCGGACTTGGCCCCCGGCAGCTTGCGCCACAGCACGGGCGAGAGGGTAAAGCCGACAAGGTAATCCAGCGCCCGTCGCGCCATGTAGGCGTCGACCAGCTCCTGGTTGACCTGGCGCGCGTGGCGGAACGCCTCAGTCACGGCGCTTTTGGTGATTTCATTGAAAGTGACCCGGAACACGTCGCGCTTGCCCAGGAGCTTCTTCGCCCGCAGCACTTCCTGGACGTGCCACGAGATCGCTTCGCCCTCGCGGTCAGGGTCGGTGGCGAGGAAGACGTGCTGCGCGCCTTTGACGGCCCTGGTGATCGCGTCCAGCGGCTTCTGCGCCCGGTCGGACAGCTCCCACTCCATGGCGAAGTTCTCGTCGGGCCGCACCGAGCCGTCCTTCGGCGGCAAGTCGCGGATATGCCCGTAGCTCGCCACGACCACGTAGTCGTCACCGAGATATTTGTTGATTGTCTTCGCCTTGGCGGGCGACTCTACGATGACGACGTTGCTTGCGGTCACTGGGTACCGATCAGAAGAGAGACTTTGTTTCCGGGCTGGCGTTCGACCCTGCCCGCGAGCTCTAGCTCGAGCAGGACAGCGGAGACGAGCGCCGGTGAGAGATGGCTATCGCGGATCAATTCGTCAACATTCGTCGGCGCCGGGGCCAGGCGCTCGAGGATCGAGCGACGTGCATGTTGCAACTCCGCCTCATCGGGCGTCCAGTTGCTGGCTACGTCGAATTGCGGGGGAGGCGGTTCCTTCATCGAACGAGTCATATCGCGCAAAACACTTAACACATCCTCTGCGCCGGTCGTCAGGTGAGCCCCGGCGCGGATCAGCGCGTTGGTCCCCGCCGCGCGCGGGTCCAGCGGTGAGCCAGGCACCGCAAATACTTCGCGCCCCTGTTCCAGCGCCAGGTTGGCGGTGATGAGCGAACCCGAGTTGGGCGAGGCTTCGACCACCAGCACGCCGAGCGACAGGCCCGAGATCAGGCGGTTGCGGCGCGGGAACAGCCGCTGCGTCGGCTGCAGGCCGAGCGGCATCTCGGACACGATTGCGCCGGAGCGGAAGATCGCCTCGTGCAGGACTTTGTTTTCCGGCGGATAGATCACGTCGATGCCGCCCGCGACCACCGCGACCGTGCCACGGGCGAGCGAGGCTTCGTGGACCGTGGTGTCGATGCCGCGCGCCAGACCGGACACAATCGTCAGCCCGGAGTCGGACAGGTCGCGCGCCAGCGTCTCGGCCAGCTTCCTGCCGTTCAGCGAAGCATTGCGCGCACCGACGATGGCGATGGAGGGGCGGTTGGCGACCGCTCCGTTCTGGCCGATGGCAACCAGCGGCGGCGCGTCGTCCAGCATGGCGAGCGCTTCGGGATAGTCGGGTTCGATGCTCGCCAGCAGTCGCGCGCCCAGGCGATCCACTGCCTGCATCTCGTTTTCAGCGTCGCGCCGGGCGAATATTTTCGGCCGTATGCTAGCGCCGCCCTTGGTCGCCAGATCGGGCAGCGCGGCCAGCGATACCGCTGCCGTGCCGAAGCGCTGGAGCAGCCGTCCGAACGTGACCGGGCCGACGTTCTCGCTACGCGAAAGCTGCAGCCAGTCAAGGCGCTCGGCCTCGCTAAGCTGCCGGCGCTGCATGCTGGTCAATTCTGGGTTCGGTGCGGCCGAGCAGCCGCCGGATGTTCTGCCGGTGGCGGATCCAGACCAGGACGCCGATCGCGGCGACGAAACCGGTGCGTGGCGCGGCGTCGATCAGGCCGCCTGGCAGAGTGCTGGGAACGTACCAGGCAATGGCGGGCGCGGCGACGGTCGCCGTCAACGCCGCCAGCGAAGAAAAGCGGAAGGCGAAAGCCACCAGCAGCCAGACAACGCAAGCCGCTAGCCCCAGCCAGAGCGAAAGCCCGAAGAAAATACCGAGCGCGGTTGAAACGCCCTTGCCACCGCGAAACCTGAGCCACACGGGAAAGAGGTGACCGAGGAACGCGCCAAGTCCCGCCGCGAGGATCGGCACGTCGTAGGCCCAATGGTCGATCCCCAGATCCATCCCGTTGCCGATCGCGCCCATGGCGTACACCGCGACAAATCCCTTGCCAGCGTCCAGCAGGAGGGTCAGCGCCGCAAGCTTCTTGCTGCCGGTGCGAAGAACGTTGGTCGCGCCAATGTTGCCCGAGCCAATGGAACGGATATCGCCCTTGCCGGCCGCCCAGGTCAGGATTAGCCCGAACGGAATCGACCCCAGCAGGTAGCCGAAGAAAAAAGAACCGAATGCGGATGCCATGGCGGTCAGTTACAACAGATGCGCGGGACGGGATAGGTTGTTTTGCTGACTACATCCATGCCCGGTTCACCTCCCCGCCCCCGATCCAGATCATGCGGCTGGCGACGAACACCACCATGGCAAGCCCGGCATAGGCGATCCAAGGAAACCTGCCCAGCAGGCGCGCGATCAGTTCCGACGCGACCGCCATGAACAGGACCGCAACTGCCAAGCCGCCGGCCAGCACCCAGCCGGGATGTCCAACGGCGGCGCCGGCCACGGCAAGGATGTTGTCGAGCGACATGGACAGGTCGGCGACGGCAATCTGCACGATAGCCATGAAGGAAGACTGGCGTTTGCCCGAACCTACCCGGCCGTCCCCGCGCCCACGAAGTTGACGGTACAGTTTCCACGCCACCCAGAGCAGGAGGATGCCGCCGGCGAGGGTCAGACCAATCACCGTCAGCATCCGTTTGGCCGCTAGCGCCAGGCAAAGGCGCAGGGCAACGGCAAGCCCGATACCGCAGGCGATGACCAGGCGGCGGCGCGTGGCGCGAACGGTCGCGGCAGCCATGCCGACCACAATGGCGTTGTCGCCCGCCAGGGTCACATCGATCAGCAGTATCTGCCCGAGCGCCACCAGATCGGAGGAGACAACCACCCGACTCAGCGCGCGGGAAGCTGTGCCGCTACCTTTTGCGCCAGATCGTTCACCGCGCGGCTCATCGCGTCCGCGATCGGCGCGGCCCCCTGGCCCGATGCGCTTTCCGTAATGTGTTCGCTGCGGCGCTCGATCGTCTGCTGCGGATTTCCGCGCGTCAGGCTCCAGGAAACGTCGAATGTCAGGGTGCCGGCGGGGTCGCTGTCGAAGCGGTCTATCTCCAGGTCGATCACGCCGATGGACGTGTCGTAGGGCGAGCCGTCGGAACGGATGACGGAACCCGGCGGCAACGCATGATCGAGATCGATGGTGAAAACACGCCTCGTGTTGTCGTCGAGCGGCGACGCCCAGCGGTCGAAATCGAACAGCGTGATCTGGTCCGCTGAGACGCGGCGAATCAGCTGCGGCTTGTCCACGATGCGCGGGATCGTGACCTGGCCGACCGTGACCGGCTTGACGGGTCCGCGCACCGCGGGCGTCGTCTCATCGGCAGCCGCGAGAGTATAGAAATTCGTCTTCTGGCTGCTGCCGCACGAACAAAGCAGCAGCCCCGCAACCGCCAGGGCCCCTGGACGTAAATGGATCACTGGTCCGAACTCCCCTGATCGTTTGACTGATTCGAATCGCCCCGGCGCCCGAACACCAGCGCGTCCGGGTGCTGGTCCACATAGTCCAGCAGCGAGTTGGCGGAACGCGCGGTATTCTTGAGCTCTCCCAGCAATCCCGGAAGCTGCGTGCCCAGCGGCCGCACGTCGGCATCAAGGTTGTTGAGGACGCGGTCGAGGTCCTTCACTGTTCCGTTCAGGGACTTCACCGTGTCCTGGAGGTCGTTATGGCCCGAGCCGGTCAGGGCTGTCAGGTTGCCGATGAACTGGTCGGCATGCCCGACCACCACGTCGACATGCTTGACCAGCTTGCCCGCGCTGCGCTCGACATCCTCCAAGGATCCGGCGTCGGAAGCCGGTATTTGCCTGATGCCGCCCGAGGCGGTGCCAAGGCCGGTCGTCGGCGGCTGATCCGCCACGATATTGAGCTGGACGTACTTGAACCCGGTGAGCAGGCTGGCGCTGCCCATCTGGGCGCGCAGGCCCTTGTGGATCAGCTGGTCCAGCGCGGCGTTCATCGCGACCTGCGGCGTCATCTTCTGTTTCGCGTTCGGCGGAATGATCACCATCCGATCCTGTTCGATCTCGATGGTGACCGGCGTCCTCAGCGATCCGTTAGACAGGTCGATCTGCTGCGACACGTCGACGACGCGTCCGATCGGGATGCCGTTCAACTCGACGGGCGCATGCACGTTGAGGCCGTGAACATCGCCGGGAAACTCGATGAGGTAATAGAAATGCGGGCCCGCCGGGTCGGCGTCCGAGCGGCGCTGACTGTCATAGAGCTGGAACTCGGAGTTCTGCGGCGCCGCGGTGCTCGGTATGTTCGGCGGGGTTTCGAACGATACGCCGCCCGATAGCAGGGCGCGAAAAGATTCGGTCTGCACCTCGAATCCGTTTACGGTGCTGTTCAGGGCGAAGCTGCTGGCATTCCAGAACCGAGTCGTCGTCTTGATAAGCTCCGCGTAAGGGTCCCTGATAAAGACGTAGACCTCGATGTCGTCGCCCTTGTCGTTCATCCGGTAACCCTGCACGGCGCCGACCTCCACGCCGTGATAGTAGATGGACGATCCTTCGTCGAGCGCGCCAAGACGCGTCGCGTGCAACGTGAAATGCTTGCCGGGCACGTCGCTGAGAGTGACCGGCGGATTCTCCAGACCCGAAAAATTATCCTGCTCCTCGCCTTTTTGCGGCTCCATGGTGACGTAGGCGCCTGACACAAGCGTATCGAGGCCGGAGATATTGCCCGAAGTGATGCGCGGACGGACGACCCAGAACTGCGTTCCCTTGCCCAGCCAGTCATCCATGCTGCGTTCCATGTCGACCGTGACCAGAACCTGCTGCATGTCCTTGCTGAGGCTGACCGTCTTGACGGTGCCGACCGTCACGTTCTTGTACTTCACGGGCGTGCGGCCTGCCTCCAGCCCGTCGGCGCGCTTGAACGCAATCGTGATTTCCTCGCCCTGCTTCTGGAAATAATTCCATGCGAGGAAAATCACGACGCCCAGCGCCACGATCGGAACCAGCCATATCCAGGCGAAACCCCGTTTGGCGACCTTTGCCTCGGGCGCTTCCCGGTTGAGTTCGGATGCGGACGTGTCGCTCATTCAACTTCCTTCTTTCCCGCCGCGTCCCACATCAAGCGGGCGTCGAACGCGTGCGCGGCGAACATAGTCAAGATCACGACGGCAGCAAAGGCGATTGCTCCCGGCGCGGGACGGATCGTGGTGAGGTTACCGAACTGCACCAGGGCGGCGAGCAGGCCGATCATGAACACGTCGATGTTGGACCAGCGCCCGATCACAGTCACCACCCGGTAGAGCCGCGTGCGCTGGACAAGGTGCGCGTCGCTGTGGCGATGGGTCGCCAGCAGGAACCACGTCAGCGCCACCAGCTTGAGCACGGGCACGAAGATGCTGGCCATGAACACGATCAGCGCCAAGGGCCACATGCCGGCCTGGATGAGCTCGACCGCGCCGGCGAAGATCGTGTGGTTCTGGATTTTCCCCAGCCGTACCGTTTGCAGGACGGGCAGGACGTTCGCCGGGATGTAGAGCACGTAGGCGGCGAACACCAGCGCGGCGCAGCGCCGCAGCGAATCGGGTTTGCGGCGGTGGACCGTGGCGTCGCAGCGCGGACAGAAGCTTCCCTCGGCGCCCGTCATGATCATGTTGCAGTGCGGGCAGATCAGCACGTCGCCCGTCGGCATCGCGGTCGGGTCGGCCATGACGTGCCGCCACATGTACGTTTTGTCCAGCTTGGCGCGCACGACGGTGGAGCAGAAGGCAAGACCGAGGTACGCCCAGCCGCCGTACCCGATATCGACGCGGGCAACGGCTTGGAGGCGGGTGTAGGCGACAAAGCCGCCTATGACGAACACATCCGGCATGGCCCAGACATCGATGTCGTTGATCCAGCGGAACAGCGCGCCGATCCAGGGCGGCCGTCTGCCTTGCGAAAAACAGAAGAGACAGGTGATCAGCCCGCCGAGCCAGACCACCGGAAAAGCGATCGAGAACAGCGCCAGCACCACCGCAAGCGGCGAAAAGCCATCGTTGTAGAGCGCAACCACCGTGCCGTCGGCCGGACTGTCGCGGATGATTCCCGCGGCGCTGACGATGAACACTGGCTGCAGCAGAGCGGGCAGCGCCAGCAGGAGGCCGGTCATCGCCCATGCCATCGGGTCCATCAGGGGCGAAAGATGCTCACGCGCCAGAGTCGAATGGCAGCGAACGCAATAGGCCGAATCTCGTCGGTTCAGCTTTGGAAGGACCTGGACCAGCCCGCAATCGGGACAGCCCGCCACACCCGGCTGGGAATCGAAGCCGGGTTTGGGCGCCGGATTGGAGGCAGATGGCGCACACGCGCTCAGAGGCTGCGCCCCATCATCAGCGACAGCAGGGCCATGCGCACGGGAACGCCATCATGCGCTTGCGCGAAGTAGCCGGCCACCGGCAGGGCATCGACGCTTTCGGCGATTTCGCCGACGCGCGGCAAAGGGTCGAGGACAAGGCGGTTCTTCGGGCTCAGCATTTCCGGCGTCAGGCTGTAAAGGGAACGAACATGGTCGAAAGCCGCCTGGTCGGCAAAACGTTCCGCTTGAAGGCGGTTGAGGTATAAAACATCGGCATCGCGCATCGCCGCCATGTCCGTGCTCGTCCGGAAGTGGACGTTGCGCGCGACCAGCATGTCCTGAAGCGAATGCGGCACTTCAAGCCCGTCGGGTGCAACGAACACGAAGCTGTTGCCGCGGTACTGCGACAGTACGCGCACGAACGAATGGATCGTGCGCGAGTGCCTGGGATCGAAACCGCATGCAAAATGCAGCCCCTCGAGCGTACCGAGCTGGCGGCGAATGGTGTAGACATCGATCAATGCCTGGGTCGGATGCTCGTTCGCACCGTCGCCGGCGTTGATGAACGGAACGGCGCAGGCCGCAGCCGCCGGTGCGGCCGCTCCGGTTTCGGGGAGGCGCGCCACGACCAGGTCGGCGTAACCGGCAACCATGCGCATGGTGTCGGACAGGCTCTCGCCCTTGGCGAGCGAGCTTTGCTCCTTGCCGTGCATGAAGAGCACGCCGGCGCCCAGCCTCTGCGCCGCTGCCTGGAAGGACAGCATGGTTCGGGAGCTTGGTTCGAGGAAGATCAAGGCCACGATCCGGTCCGCCAGAAGCGGGCTGCGTCCCCGGGCATCGCACAGCGCGCGCATCCGGTCGCAAACCGACAGTATCTCCTGAACCACGTCGGTTGTCAGCTGCCCGGAGGAGATGAGCGCTTTCGTCCAGTCGGTGCTCATTTAACGCAGATACTTCCCGAACCAGTCAAGGCACAGCTTCCACGCCTGCGCCGACGCCTGCGGATCATAGGACGGCCGGTAATCGGCAAAGAAGCCGTGCCCGGCGGTGGGGGAAAACGATGATTTCGCCCGTCTTGCCGTTCGCCTTCAGCGCCGCGCGCATCTGCTTCAGCGTGTCCTGCGGAATGCTGTCGTCCTTTGCGCCGTAAAGACCCAGAACAGGCGCTTTCAATCCGGGAACGACGCCCAGCGCCGGCGCATCGCCGAACGGGCTTGCGCCGACCATTCCGTACCACGCGACACCCGCCTTCACGTCGGGGCTGTGCGCCGCGTAAAGCCAGGCAATGCGCCCGCCCCAGCAAAATCCGGTGACGCCCACTTTATCCGCGTCGCCTCCTTGGCCGGTTGCGAACGCAAGAGTAGCGTCGAGATCGCTCATGACCTGATCGTCCGGCGTTTTGGCTGCGATATCGGTGATTATCTTATGGATATCTACGACTTTCGTCGCGTCGCCGGCACGGACGAACAGAGAGGGCGCGACCGCAAGGTAGCCCCTTTTGGCAAAGCGGCGGCATACATCCTGGATATACTCGTGCAGGTCGAAGATTTCGTGCGCCACCAGGATGACAGGGAACGGGCCCTTGCCTTCCGGCTTCGCCAGATACCCTGGAATATGCCCGTCCGCGACGGGGATCGAAACCGGGCCGGCGCTCAGCCCCTTGGCGTCGGTGTGGATGGCTGAGGCGGAAACGGGCTGCGCGGCGAGAGCAAATCCGGCGGCAACCCCGGTCACCGCGAACTGGCGGCGGGTCAATTCCATGGTTTTCATGAGCAGTATAAATACCCCGGCTTCATGCGCTATGACAATGTCAATGTGACGCTGCCAGGCCGAGGGACACCCATGCACTATAATATTTTCGGAACGACCATGCAGGCGCTCGAGATAGACCTTGCGCCGGGCGAGCAGGTCTTCAGCCAAACGCATGCCATGGCATGGATGACGGACGGAATCGGCATGCAGACCAATACCGGCGGCGGATTGCTCACCGGACTCAAGCGATCAATGTCGGGCGGCGGTTTCTTCGTCACGACTTTTACCGCCAGCGCCCCATCGCAGCTTGCTTTTGCCGCGAAGTTTCCCGGCAAGATCATGCCGGTCCACCTTGCGGAAGGACAGGGGTTGATCTGCCGCAAGGAAACATTCCTCTGCGCGCAAACGACAATCACCCTCGACATCGCGTTCCAGAAGCGGCTCGGCGCTGGCTTCTTCGCCGGTGAAGGTTTCATCCTGCAGCACGTGCGCGGCCCCGGCTGGGTGTGGCTCGACCTTGCGGGCGAGGTGGTGATCAAGGAGCTGGCGGCCGGCCAGCGCCTGCTGGTCCATGCCGGGCATATCGGGGTGCAGACGCCGGGAGTTTCGACCGACATCCAGCTGGTCGGGGGCTTCCGCAACATGCTGTTCGGCGGCGAAGGCCTGTTCCTGGCGACCGTGACCGGGCCCGGCAAGGTATGGCTGCAGTCAATGCCGCTGATCAACCTGGCCGAATCCCTCGCGCCTTACCTCGGCGTCGGCGCGCAGCAGCCGGCTACGCCGTTTGGCCGGGCCGCCGGAGCGGCGGGGATCGGAGGCGGGCTGCTGGGCGGCCTTGCGGGCTTTCTGGAACGGAATGTCGGGGACTGAACGGCAGTAGAGTCTTCTGCTTCCTGTTCGACGGTAGTATACTGTTGCAAAGTCTGTCAACGAGGTTTGCATGGAAGATCCCGGGCATCGTCTCATCAAGCGCCTGACTCCGGAAGAAGCGTTGTACACGTTCGAAAGTTTCTACCTGACATGGGTCGAAACCAAGTCGGGGAGCCAGGATAACGAGTACAGCCTGACCCGGCTTGCGGAGGTCGCGTCCAGGGCCGCAGAGGCTGATCCCCGCCTTGTTCACGCAAGACTTGAGAACGTAACGAACGGATCCGTCCTTACCTCCAGTCCGCATCGCTTCGATGTCATTTCCGCGGAGTTCGACCTGGCGTTCCGGTCAGCGCGGCGCGGCGGCGCGGCTCCCGGCATGGCGTAGCGCGTCGAGCGCTCCCTGAAGGATGTAGGCGGCGGCATGCGCGTCGATGACGCGCGCGCGGGCAGCGCGAGACATGTCCAGTTCCTCGATCATCATTCGCTGCACCGCCGCCGTCGACATCCGTTCGTCCCAGAACGCGAAGGGAACCGGGCCGAGCTGTTTCTCCAGGTTTCGCGCGAACTGCCGTACCGACTGGCAGCGCGGTCCCTCCGTTCCGTCAAGGCTGACGGGCAGGCCGATCACGAGTGCGCCCGCATCGCGCTGCGCCATCAGCGCCGCGATGCGGGCGGCATCGCCCACGAATTTGCTTCGACGAACCGTTTCGACCGGCGTCGCGAGCCATCCCATCGGGTCGGACACCGCTACCCCGACCGTCTTGTCGCCAATGTCGAGGCCGATCAGCCGCGCGCCGGATGGCAACGCCACGCGAAGCTGATCGAGGGTGTGAAGCGGCATGGACGCCAGTGTAAGCAAGCCAGCGAGTTTTTCCCACCTTCAACCTGGTCTCAAACTCGAGAGCATTACCCGGCTGCCTGGTAATCCATCCGCTCGAGATCGGCGATCAGCCCCGGCCCGGTTGGGTGCCAATCCAACTTCTGCCGTGTCAACGCGCTCGACGCTGGCAGGTCGTACCCGATGAACGCGCCCAGCCAACCGAAGTGGGTTGCCGCTTCTTCCGCCGTGAGGCTGACCGCCGGCACGTTCAGGCCACGAGCGATGATTTCGGCGATGGTCCTCACCGGTATGCCTTCCTCCGCGACCGCGTGGTACCGGCTCCCGGGCTCCCTCTTCTCCAGCGCCAGCCGGTAAAGGCGGGCAACGTCGAGGACATGCGCCGCCGGCCAGCGGTTCAGGCCTTCGCCGACATAAGCCGAAACGCCTTTCTCGCGGGCTATCGCGATCAGCGGCGAGACCAGGCCCTGCTTGACCGTATCGTGGACCTGCGGCAGCCGCACCACCGACACGTTCACGCCGCGCGCCGCAACCGCCTGTCCAGCCAGTTCCGAAGCCTTGCGGGGAAGCCGGTGCTCGGAGTCGAATTTGTCTTCGGTTGCGGGCTCGCCCGGCTCCGCGGCTCCCATTCCGGTTGAGGAAGTGATGACCAGCGGACGGTCGGAGCCGGCGAGCGCCTCGCCCATCGTCTCGATTGCCAGTCCGTCATTCTCGCAGTTCTGCGCGAACTTCGAGAAATCGTGGTTGAACGCGGTGTGGATGACCCCGTCCGAGTTGGCGGCGCCGCTGCGCAGGCTGTCGACGTCTTCGATGTTGCCATGGTGCGCTTCGGCTCCCGCGGCTTCGAGGACGCGGGCGCCCGCGTCCGAGCGCGTCAGCCCCACGACGTGGTGGCCTGCCTCGATGAGTTCCGGGACGATACGAGAGCCGATGAAGCCCGTAGCGCCGGTGACGAAAACACGCATGGTCAATTCTCCTTGACATGTCAGCGAGGGGCCCATGCCCTGGCTCCTGATCCGCTGGGCCGTCCGTGTTTCGCGAAAGGTCGCGTTTGGCCCCATCGCAAACTAGACCGGGATGTACGCGCTGGCGAGCTGTTCTTGGAAGTCCGCATTGCCCGTTGTCATCGGGCCGCAATGCAATGTATCCATGCCCGACACAAGGGACTGCCGACATGCCGCTCGAACTGAAGGACGTTGCCAAGATCGCCACGCTGGCCCGGATACGGCTGACGGAGGCCGAGCAGGAAAAGATGCTGCGCGAACTGGGCGGCCTGCTCGCCTGGGTCGAGCAATTGGGCGAGGTGGACGTGGAGGGCGTCGAGCCTATGACCAGCGTGGTCGCGCACCGTCCGCATTTGCGGCCCGACACGGTCAGCGACGGCGACAAGCGCGAGGCCGTGCTGCTGAACGCGCCCGAGGCGTCCGACGGCTTCTTCGTCGTTCCCAAGGTGGTGGAGTAACCGCGCATGACGGACCTGACCGACCTCACCATCGCCGCCGCGCTGGACGGACTGAAGAACAAGCAGTTTAGCGCCGTGGAACTGACCCAGGCGCACGTCGACGCCATGGCGCGCAAGGCGCACCTGAACGCGTTCATCACCGAGACGCCGGAACGGGCTCTGGCGCAGGCGAAAGCCAGTGACGAGTGTTACGCGCACGGCGACACCGGCACGCTGGAAGGCATTCCGCTCGCCATCAAGGATCTGTTCTGCACCGAGGGCGTGCGCACGACCGCGGGCAGCAAGATCCTGGCCGAGTTCATCCCGGCCTATGAATCGACGGTCACGTCGAAGCTGAAGGACGAGGGCGCGGTCAGCCTCGGCAAGACCAACCTCGACGAGTTCGCCATGGGCTCGTCGAACACGACGAGCGCCTTCGGCAACGTCGAGAACCCGTGGAAGCGCAGCGGCGACGACCGGGCGCTGGTGCCGGGCGGCTCGTCCGGCGGGTCGGCGGCCTCGGTCGCGGCGCACATCGCCATGGGGGCGACGGGTACCGATACCGGTGGCTCGATCCGCCAGCCGGCGGCGTTCTGCGGCATCGTCGGCGTCAAGCCGACCTATGGCCGCTGCTCGCGCTGGGGCACGGTGGCGTTCGCGTCCTCGCTCGACCAGGCGGGCGTGTTCGCGCGTAATGTCGCCGACTCGGCGCTGCTGCTGGGCGCGATCGCGGGCTACGATGCCAAGGACATGACCAGCGTCGATATGGCGGTCCCGGATTACTTCGCCGCGCTGGGGCAGGGCGTCAGGGGCAAGCGGGTCGGCATCCCGCGCGAGTATCGCGTGGACGGCATGCCGGCGGAGATCGACGCCTTCTGGCAGAGGGGCGTCGAATGGCTGAAGGACGCGGGCGCGGAGCCGGTCGACATCAGCCTGCCGCACACGAAGTACGCGCTGCCGACCTACTACATCGTCGCCCCCGCCGAGTGTTCCTCCAACCTCGCGCGCTACGACGGCATCCGCTACGGCCTGCGCGTGCCCGGCAAGGACCTCGCGACGCAGTACGAAGCCAGCCGCGCCGAAGGGTTCGGGGCGGAAGTGCGCCGCCGCATCCTGATCGGCACCTACGTGCTGTCGGCGGGATATTTCGACGCCTATTACACAAAAGCGCAAAAGGTACGGAGCCTGATCGCGCGTGATTTCTCGGACGCGTTCGCCATCTGCGACTTCATCCTGACGCCGACCGCGCCCTCGACCGCTTTCGCGATCGGGGAGAACGCCGATGACCCGATAGCGATGTACCTGAACGACGTGTTCACCGTCCCGGCGTCGCTGGCGGGATTGCCCGGCATCTCGGTCCCCGCCGGGCTGGGCGCGGACGGCCTGCCGCTCGGCCTGCAGATCATCGGCAAGCCCTTCGACGAGGTCGGGGTGTTCAACGCGGCGGAAGCGATGGAGAAGGCAGCAGGATTTGTGGCGCGGCCCTAGCGGGCAAAGGTGCAAAGAAGACGGAGCGTGCTTAGCGTCATGGGCGGACAGCGTCGGGATTGGACGGCAGCAGCCACGGCGTAAAAGCTGCGAGGAACGTTGGGAGTAGCAGAGTGCGGCGGTCACGTACGGTTTATGGAACAGGGCCCAAGTTAGCCTCGGGCTCTCGCTAATACGGACAACGACCATCGGCCAGCAAATCCGATTGCAGCCCGCCCGCACCTGAACTACGAAGGGAGCGGCAGACGGGAGCAGATCGCATGAGCGTGGGGCAGGGCTGGGAAATGGTTGTCGGGCTTGAGATACACGCCCAGGTCACGTCGAACTCGAAGCTGTTCTCGGGCGCGGCTACGAAGTTCGGCGGCGCGCCCAATAGCCAGGTCAGCTTGGTGGACGCGGCCATGCCGGGCATGCTGCCGGTGCTGAACGAGTATTGCGTCGAGCAGGCGGTGCGCACCGGCCTTGGCCTCAACGCCGCGATCAACCGGCGCAGCGTGTTCGAGCGCAAGAACTACTTTTATCCCGACCTGCCGCAGGGCTACCAGATCTCGCAGTTCAAGCATCCGATCGTCGGCAACGGCACCGTCGACATCGACCTGCCCGACGGCTCGGCCAAGTCGATCCGGATCGAGCGGCTGCACCTGGAACAGGACGCGGGCAAGTCGGTGCACGACCAGCATCCGCAGAAGACGTATGTCGACCTCAACCGCTCCGGCGTGGCGCTGATGGAGATCGTGTCATATCCCGACCTGCGCAGCGGCGACGAAGTCGCGGCCTATATCCGCAAGATCCGCGCCA
This sequence comes from Alphaproteobacteria bacterium, assembly GCA_965199265.1. GTDB lineage: Bacteria > Pseudomonadota > Alphaproteobacteria > CALMVH01 > CALMVH01 > CBDAQV01. The sequence continues at coordinate 125,035 of CBDAQV010000005.1, forward strand.
TACTACGCTATCTCGGCACCTGCGACGGCAACATGGAGGAAGGGTCCCTGCGCTGCGACGTGAACCTATCGATGCGCCGTCCGGGCGACCCGCTGGGGACGCGCTGCGAGATCAAGAACGTCAATTCGATCCGCCACGTCATGCTGGCGATGGAGTTCGAGTCGGCGCGCCAGGTCGAGATCCTGGAGGACGGCGGCAAGATCGTCCAGGAAACCCGCCTGTGGGACACGCGCCTTGGTGAAACGCGCTCGATGCGCTCGAAGGAAGAAGCGCACGACTACCGCTACTTCCCCGATCCCGACCTGTTGCCGCTTGAGCTGGAAGACGCGATGATCAATCGCGTCCGCTCTTCGTTGCCGGAGCTGCCCGACGCCAAGAAGCAGCGCCTGATCGGCCAGTACAGCCTGCCTGCCTACGACGCGGGCGTGCTGGTGCAGGAAGCCGCGCGCGCCGAGTTCTACGAGAAAGCCGCCAACGGACGCGACGGCAAGCTGGTGTCGAACTGGCTGATCACCGAGCTGCTGGGCATGTTAAACAAGGAAGGCAAGGACATCGATGAGTCGCCGGTGTCGCCCGAAGCGCTTGGCGGGCTGGTCGGGCTGATCACCGACGGCACCATCTCCGGCCGCATCGCCAAGGACGTGTTCGCGGAGATGCTGGTCGGCGGCAAGGACCCGGCGGCGATCGTCGAGGAAAAGGGCCTGCGCCAAGTGACCGATGGCGGCGCGATCGAGGCCGTGATCGCGAAGGTGATGGAGGCGAACCCGGACAAGGTGGCGGAGTACCGCTCGGGCAAGGACAAGCTGTTCGGCTTCTTCGTCGGCCAAGTGATGAAGGAAAGCGGCGGCAAGGCCAACCCCGCGCTGGTGAACGAGATGCTGAAGGGAAAGCTTCAATGATCGCCGGCGGGACCATGTCCCGCCCTGCCGTGTTATCGCTCGCTGTGATCGGTTTGCTGACCGTGCCGGTGCGGGCGCAAACGGCTGAAACTCCGAAGCCAGCGGCAACCTTGCCGGCAAGCCATCCCGATCCGGCCGATGTGCTGTCCCACCTGCCGCCTGATGACTCCTCGGTTCAGGCACTGGCGCTTCCGCAGAAGGCGGATTACTACGTGCAGACGCGTCAGTGGATCAAGCTGAGCTTCCTCCTGCAAGGGGTTCCGGGAGGCTTCAAGACCAAGGAGCAGTTCCGGGCCGCGATGGAGTGGATGGGGAAGAGCCTGTTTGGCGGCGGCCCCGTCGTCGTTGCGTTTCCGCAGGCTGCGGCGTTATGGAGCATCGGCTCGAACCAAGCCGATCCGGAACAGGCGACCAAGTTCAAGGACGCGGCGACCACGGTCGTTCTCTACGCGCTCGCCATTTCCAACGTCGACAGCACGAAGTGCGAGGACCAGAGCGTCAAGGGTCAGATGATCGGACGGATTCTGCACGATTGGCAGCCGCAGATCCACTACCTCGCCAGCCTGCCGCCGGACCACCGCCAATCAATCATCGATCACGCGCTGGCGGCCGAATCGAAAACCGCCACGCAACGGGCGGACGACTATTCGCTATGCAGCCAGGGAAATGACGAGCTGAAGTCGCGCGGGACAGCCGGATCGGCTGACAGGGCCGCAACCCCGCCCAACCCTGATTACGTGCCAAAATTCCGGACCGACGCCGAGGCCGCTCCGCTGGAGGCGGACGAACGAAGCAAGCTGCCGCTCGTGATGGCGGCGGTAGTCGCCGCGGATAACCAGAAACAGAAGTGAGGGATGACAGTCCGGCCTTGCTTTGCTACTAAACAGACAGGTAAATGGGATAAGCACGACTCATGAAGCTGCTCGACAAGATCGCGACCGTGTCAGACAAGAACTTCTGGCTTCTGTTCACGCTCGCCGTGATGTTCAGCATCGCCGGTTTCCTTTTTCATTCCGACCTGGGGGTCGATGATTCGCCGATCGCCGTCTCGTACTCGCTGTCGCTGGGCGCCAAGTGCGAGGTGGATTACTCGCAGTGTCATATCCGTCCGCGGCCGGTTGTCGCTTACCGGGTCGAAACGACGCGCAACGAAGTCGTCGCCTTCATGCCGGGATTGGACGAGACAATCGCCAAATACGGCGACTGCAACCTGTGGGACACGTCGAACTGGGACTGCGACCAGGGCCGTATCTCCATGCGCGACGGCATGCTGACCCGGAATGCCTTCGAGCCCGACAGCGACGTCTACTATGTGCCGAAGGTTGCCTGGAAACTGGCGAAGATGCACATCCTGCCGTTGAACTCCGTCCGCAAGGCGCCGCCGCCGGCCCCGCAGGGGCGCAAGGCGTAACAACGGGGAACGAAAGCCGCCGCCCGGCATTCCTGATTCCAGTATAAGGAGCGTTGCATGACAGAAAAATCTCTTAAGCCGGGCGAAAAGGTTAGCTGGGATTCCTCGCAAGGAGAAATTCACGGCAAGGTCGAAAAAAAGCTTACTTCACCGACCAAGATCAAGGGGCATGCGGCCAAGGCGTCGCCTGAAAATCCCGAGTACCTGGTCAAATCGGACAAGACGGGGGCCGAGGCCGCGCACAAGCCCGGTGAACTTAAGAAAGGAAAGTAGCCGTGGACAGGCAGGATGTCGCGAAGGAGTTCGCAAAGTTGACCGATACGCCTGCCAACATCCGCAAATGGATCGCCGCCGGCGACGACATCCGCGACAAGGCAAGCCTCGACAACCAGAACGAGTTCGGCCTCCCTTCGGGACGGCATAATGCCGAACGGGTCCTGAAGCTTAAAGAGGCAGGAGTGAAGTCGTGGAGCGAAAGCGACCATGAGTTCGCTGCCCAGGTCGTGAACTACGCAAAGCGCTCCGCGGGCATAGCGACGCATCACCCCCATGCCGAGAAATCCGAAATCGGCGACACCGGCATGACGAAGAACGAGATCGCGCGCCGTAACTGGGGTTTGCCCGAAAGCCCAAAAAAACCTGCTTAGGAGCGAACTGGCTAAATCGAGTTTCTGTGGCATAAGAGTGCCACCACGAGGGTCTGCACACAAAAAAACCCGCTATCATTAGCTCTTTTTTCCAGTAAATAAGGTTATCTTAGAATAAAAACTGAATAATTTACTCTGCTTTATTTCTAAACTCTAATTTAGAATCTCTCTGGCTTATTGTATGTTGCAGAATTGCACTTATGTGTTCTGCGTGCAACGTAAGTTTTGTGTTACCAAATCTGCTTTACAAGCTTGTTTGGCTTGTGCCACAGAAGCGCCATGACAAGCTTTATGAGCGAACTCCGTTTCGCCCCTGTATTGCTGGCGGCATTGTTTTCCGTCATCACCGTCAAGCCGAGCCTTGCCAACCATGCCGATGCAAAGGCCGGATTTTCGCAAACCGGGGTCGCCAGCTACTACGGCGAGGGCTGGGACAACCAGCCGACCGCCAGCGGCGAACTGTTCGACCGTACCGCTCTGACCGCGGCTCATTCCAGCCTGCCCCTCGGTGCGTGGGTGAAGGTCACGAACCTGCTGAACGGCCGGTCCGTCGATGTGAGAATCAACGATCGCAACGCACCCTCGAGCAGCCGGATCATTGACCTGTCGCAGGCGGCGGCCAAGGCGGTCGGCATGATCCGCACCGGTATCGCCCGCGTTCGGATCGAGCGCATACTGCCGGGCAGGGCCAACCTTGGGGTCCAGGTAGCAGAACTGGCTCCCGAGCCACCCCGCAAGCCGGTGTTCTAAGGCGTTTTCAGCCCGGAGTACTTGGATTCTTTCCGGTCGGATTACTGGGTACGACCCAACTATCCCGCAAGCGCCTGTTGTAGATCCGCCCGCAGATCCTCGACATCCTCTATTCCGACTGACAAGCGAATCAACCCGTCGACAATGCCGGCGGCTTCCCGGGTTTCCTTAGGCACCATGCGGTGCGACATGCCGGTTGGGTACTGGATCAGGCTTTCGACGCCGCCCAGGCTTTGGGCAAGCGTGAACAGCAGGCAGCGTTTCAGGACAGTCAGCGCCTCGCTCGCGCCGCCGCGCACGACCAGCGAAATCATCCCTCCAAACCTGCCACTCATCTGCCGGGCCGCCAGTTCGTGCTGGGAATGACTTTTCAGCCCCGGATAATTGACTTGTTCGACTCTCGGATGGCGGCTCAGCCACTCGGCCAGTTCCGCTGCGCTTTCGCAATGGCGCTGCATGCGCACTCCAAGGGTCTTCAGCCCGCGATGCATCAGGAAACAGTCGAACGGACTTGAAATTCCTCCGGTCGCGTTCTGCAGGTAGCCGAGGCGCTCTGCCAGTTCCGGGCTGCCCGCGACGACAACCCCGCCGACCACGTCCGAATGCCCGCCGATGTATTTCGTTGCCGAGTGCAGCACGAGGTCGATGCCCAACTCCAGCGGACGCTGGATCCAGGGCGAGGCGAACGTGCCGTCTACCAGGCTCAGCAAGCCTTTTGACCTGGCGAAATTCGCCACGCCCTCGATGTCGACAATTTTTAATAGCGGGTTGGTGGGGGTTTCCAGCCAGATCAGTTTCGTTTCGGGCCGGAGCGCCGACTCCAGGGATGCGGGGTCGTTCAGGTCGGCATAGGTGACTTTCAAGCCGCTCGACTTGGCGCGCACTCCCTCGAACAGGCGGTATGTGCCGCCGTATAAATCGCTCGACGTTATGATGTGCGATCCGGCCTCCAGCATGTCGAGGACCGTCGCTTCCGCCGCCTGGCCCGAAGCAAACGCGAAAGCCGCCGTGCCGCCTTCCAGCGCGGCGATGGAGCGTTCGAACGCAGCCCGCGTCGGGTTCTGGCTTCTGGCGTACTCGAAACCCTTGTTTTCCGCCGGGGCGCTCTGGCGGTAGGTTGTCGTCGCGTAGAGGGGCGTGATAACGGAGTCAGTCGCAGGATCGAAGTGCTGGCCCGCATAGATAGCGCGGGTATTGAAGCCGCGGACAAGGTCGTCTCTGTTCATCGCGCGACAGTGCCGCAGTTTGCGAGCGGAGAAAAGCGTGGTTACCGCTGATCATTCAGCGTTGGCGACGACCTTTACCGCCGCATGCGGCAGTTCGGCGGCTTGGCGCACCTGGTCGCGGCCGTTATGCTTGGCATCGTACAGGGCGATGTCCGCGGCTTCGATGATCTGTGCCGGCGTAGTGCCGCAGGCGGGGTAGATCGCAACGCCGAGCGAAGCGGTGATGGTGCCAAGCTGGGTACCGTTATACTCCAGGCGCAGCTCCTTGATGGCCGTCCGGATCTGCTCTGCCCGCCATGTCGCCGCTTGCGCGGTCGCGCCGACCAGCACCATCAGGAACTCCTCGCCGCCGTACCGGCACGGCACGTCGCCCTTGCGGATGCATTGTCCAAGCGTTTCGCTGACATGCTTGAGAACCAGATCGCCCGCGGCATGGCCGAACGTATCGTTGAACTGCTTGAAATGGTCGATGTCGAGCATGATGATCGCCACCGGGGCATTGCTACGCTCGGCGCGCGAGAACTCGAGCTCCAAGCTTTCCTCCAAGTAGCGGCGGTTGAACAGCCCTGTCAGCGGATCGCGGATCGACTGGTTGCGCAGCGATTCGCGCAGGCGCAGGTTGACCATGGCCAGCGCGATCGTTTCGCACAGCACGCTCACGTCCTGCATGCGACCTGCCAGCACGAACGGCGCTCCGGGAACGTGTTCCAGGTAGAGCAGGCCGACCGTCTCATTTTGCGCCGTCAGTGGCCAGCACATGTAGGCGTCGGAGGCGTTCCCGTCCATATGGGTGCACACGACTTCCTTGCTGAGGTCGAGGTTGATGTGCGGCTGGCCCCGCCGCATGGCCCAGCAATCGTCCAGAGCAAATTCGGGCTCGCTGGCTTTCGGGTCGTTCCATTTCGAAACGCACCGCAGCAGCGTATGCGATGCATTGAGGAGATACAGCGCCCCCGGTATTTCGGGAAATAGCTGCGGTATGTAGCGTTCGACCAGCGCCGAGAATTCGGACTCGGTGGTGCAGCCGGGCAGGCGGTGGGCTACCCGGCCGAGCAGGTCGAGCGAATGGGTGCGCTCCTCCATCTCGCGGCCGTGCCGGGCAAGGTCGACGTTCTTTTCCCTGAGCTGCGCCTCCGCCCGCTGCTGTGCAAAGGCCGCAGCTCCGAGGCGCGCCGACATGCCGTTGAACGAGGTGGCGAGGCGGCTGAATTCGTCATGCCCCTGGATGTCGATATGCGCCGCCGCGCCCCCCGATCCCACGCTGGTGAAACCCTGTTCGAGCAAGCGTATCGAGTTGACGATGCGTCTTGTGGCAAGCTGTATGCCGGCCATCGAGATGATCGCGATCATGGGGCCGCCGACCAGAAGCAGCAGTTTCAGCAATTGCTGCAGGTGATCCTGCCGCGCGGAAGTTTGTGACTGAACCGACTTTTCGATGTCGCCGATCTCCTGCGCTACCGTCCGCGCGTCGCTCATATACTGCAGCCCGCGATCCGTTCGCACCACTTCGACCGCGGTCTCGAACCCTTTTTCGCGCCTGAGCTGGATTGTCTCGCGCAGTTCAGCCATCTTTCCGGCGACGATCACGTCCAGCTTGCGGACATGCTCGGCAAGCAGCGGGTCGGGATCTGCCAGGTCGTGAAGCATCCTGAGCGTGCCGGGAAGCTCCGCCTGAGCAGCGTTGAAGGGTTCCAGGTACCGATTTTCAGCAGTCAGAATATACCCGCGTTGTCCCGTCTCGGCATCTTTGAGCTGCGAAAGCGTTCTATTGGAATAGCGCGTGATGTCGACGCTGTCGCTTTCCATCTTGCGATACTCGGCCTGACGATCGAGAACGAAATAAACCGCGATGCCGAATGCAAAGAGCAGCAGGAACGTCAGTGCGATCGGCAGCCAAACACGGAATGTTGTGTTCATCGGAGTATCGGCTCGCGGTCGTGAGTAACTTCAGCAACGCGCACTATTGCCGATCCCGATTAAGCCTCCGCTAATACAATAGGCAGATGTGAATACAGTCAGGACTACGTTAAGGCAGGGTAGTCGATGTAACCGCGCTCGCCGCCGCCGTAGAAAGTGGTTTCATCCGCAGGCGACAGCGCCGCGCCCGTTCGCATGCGCTCGACCAGGTCGGGGTTGGAAATGAAAGGCCGTCCGAACGCGATCAGGTCCGCTGTCCCATCGGCGACAGTGTCTTGCGCCAGCTTGGGCGTGTAACCGTTGTTGGCCATGTAAAGGCCGTTGAACGCCTCGCGCAAACGCAGCGGCGAGAATCCTCCTGCAACCGTGCGCGAGGCGCGGATCGCCCCCTCCACGATGTGTATGTACGCGATCCCGAACGGGTTCAGCCGTTCGATCGCCTTCGTGAACAGCTGCTCGGGGGCGCTGTCGGCAATGTCGTTAGCGGGGCTGACAGGTGAAAAGCGGATCCCGACGCGGCCGGGTTCCCACGCGGAGCAGACGGCCTCGACGACTTCCATCATGAAGCGGGTCCGGTTATCGATGCTGCCGCCGTAAGCGTCGCTACGCCGGTTTGTCTTGTCGCGCAGGAACTGGTCGATCAGGTAACCGTTAGCCGCATGGATCTCAACCCCATCGAAGCCGGCCTGCCGTGCCGCTGCCGTCGCGTGCCGGTACTGGTCGACGATGCCCGCGATCTCGCCCAGTTCCAGCGCGCGCGGTGTCGGATGGGGCTGAAAGCCCGCTTCGGTAAAAGCCATTCCTTCCGGCCTGACGGCCGAAGGCGCGACGGGCAGAGCGCCACCTGGCTGCAAGGATTCGTGCGAGATGCGGCCCACATGCCAGAGCTGGCAGAAAATGACGCCGCCTTGCTCGCGCACTGCGTCCGTCACCAGTTTCCATCCTGCGATCTGCTCGTCGCTGTAGATGCCGGGCGTCCAGGCGTAGCCTTTGCCTTGCGGCGAAATCTGGGAAGCTTCGCCGATGATGAGGCCGGCGGACGCGCGCTGGCGGTAGTAAACGGCGTTCATCTCGCGCTGAGCATCGCCTTGCCCGGCCCTGCTGCGGGTCAGCGGGGCCATCACCACCCGATTGCGCAGCGTAAGCGGTCCCATCCGGACGGGTTCGAACAGGTCGGCTGGCGTTGCCTGCGCACTCATATCCGGATCCCCACCTTGCCTCTGAACCCGCCTTTCTCCGCGAAATCGTGCGCCTTGGAAATCTGATCGAGCGGAAAGACCTCGCTGATCACAACCCGGACTTCGCGTTTGTCGATCAGCGCGGCGATCTCAGTCAGTTGATGGGCGTTCGGCTTGGCCATGTAGCGCATGACTCTTACGTTCTTCGCCGTCGCCTTGTCGGCGTTCGGTTCGCTGAGCGCGGACACGATCGCGCCGCCGTTCTTGACTACAGACCAGGAACGTTCCTGCGTCTCGCCGCCGATCAGGTCCAGTACAAGATCGACTTCGCCCGCTTTATCCTCGAAACGCTCGTTTTTATAATCGATCGCGATATCAGCGCCGATCTCTCGCGCAAAGTCCAGGTCACGCTCCGAAACCGTCGTGACCACGGTCGCGCCCTTGGCCCTCGCGAACTGGACCGCGAAATGGCCGACGCCGCCCGAACCGCCGTGGATCAGGACGCGCTGTCCCGCCTGCAGGCCACCATGGTCGAACAGGCCTTGCCACGCCGTCAGCGCCGCCAGCGGAACGCTGCCTGCTTCCACCCCGTCGAGAGTGCCGGGCTTCAAGGCAACCTCGTTGCCGCGCATAACCACGAATTCGGCGTAGCTGCCGCGACCGAACGCCGGCATGCCGTAGACCTCGTCGCCGACTTTGAGTGAAAATGACGGCGATCCGACCAGTTCCACGACGCCCGACACGTCCCTTCCCAAGGTGACGGGCAGTTGCTCCTGCTGGATCGGCGGGAACTTACCTTGCCGGATTTTGTAGTCCACCGGGTTGACGCTGGTCGCGACGATGCGGACCAGCACCTCGTCCGCCTGCGCGTCGGGTAGGTCGGCGCGGACCTGCGTCAGAACGCTCGAGGCACCGAATTCGCGGATTTCGACCGCTCGCATGTCCGCCTGCTGCTGGTTGAACGGCATTGTCTGACCTCGTGTAAGTCATAGTGCAACGGTCGAGCCATGCCTGCGTTCCCGGCCATGCCGTTTACGATCCGCCACCCTCCGGCAGGAGGGCGTGGCCGCGCAGTAGATCGTGCAGTTCGCCGCTGCCGTAGAGCTCGCCCACGATGTCGGCGCCGCCGATGAACTCACCCCTGATATAAAGCTGCGGCACAGTCGGCCAGTCGGCGTACTGGCGCAGCGCCGCGTTGATCCCCGGGTCGGCAACGACGTCGACCGCGCGGTAGCGCAGGCTCATGTGCTCAAGGATCTGGACGATCGCCGCCGAGCCGCCGCACAGCGGGAACGCGGGCGCGCCACGCAAGTACAGCACCAGATTGTTCGCCGTCACCTCGGCATGGATCCGAGCGAGCGCCGGGTTGCTGTTCATGGCTTGGCCGCCGGAACATAGGTTCGCAGCGATAGGGTCGGGGGCGGATCGATCACCGCCTCGCCCAGCGCCTTGTAGACCAGGCGGTGCTGCTGCACCCGCGTCAGCCCGGCGAACGCCGGGTCAGAGACGTGCACGACCAGGTACATCCCATCGGCGCGCGGATCGTCGATGACGATCTCAGCCCCCGGCAGGGCCGCGCGGACGCGGGTTTCGATGAGGAGCGCGTCGAGAGTCATATCAATAACGATTGTCATTCCCTGTGCAGGCAGAGGACCCAGGGAGGCGGCAAACGCGGAAAGATGGATCCCCCGCCTTCGCGGAGGATGACAATGTAAGGATGGAAGAAGCGGCGACGGCCCCTATCCATTCATGTAACCCGGCAGCCAGCCCTCGTGCGCGGCGCGCAGTTCGTCAAGGGGGATGGCGATCGTGGAGCGGGTTAGGGCAATTTTATTACCAAAAACCTGCCCGATTGGAACAGCGGAGACGCTTGCCGCTTGTGCCTTTTCCAGCACTTTGTCAGCGCTGGCAGTCGTAACGATGTACCGAGCCTGTTCCTCGCTAAAAGCCTCAGAGGCGGAAGACGCAGTGTCCAGTATGACTCCAACGTTCCCAGCCAATGCCATTTCACAAACTGTAACAAGCAGGCCGCCATCCGAAACATCATGACAAGCTGTGACCAAACCACTCTCGATCAAATCGAGCACCAAATTTCCATGACGTTTTTCTAATGCCAGATCGACAGGAGGAGGAGTGCCGGAGTAACCCCTGCTGCCAGGATAGACCTGCCAGCCCTCCGGCAAGTCAGGCCATGCAATTTCTCGGAGATACAAGGATTGCCCGAGGTGACCTGTCTCTCGCTTACCGATCAAAATCAGTGTATCACCTTCGTTTTTTAGCGCCAGCCCCACGGCCATATTTACGTCCGCGATCACGCCGACGCCGCCGATCGTCGGCGTGGGCGGGATACTTTCGCCGTCTGTCTCGTTGTACAGACTGACATTGCCGGACACGACCGGGAAGTCCAGCACGCGGCAAGCCTCGGCGATGCCTTCGATGCAGCCAACAAGCTGCCCCATGACGCGCGGCTTGGTCGGGTTACCGAAGTTCAAATTATCCGTGATCGCCAGCGGCCGCGCGCCGACCGCGATCAGGTTGCGCCATGCCTCGGCCACCGCCTGCTTGCCGCCCTCGTACGGGTCGGCGAGGCAGTAGCGCGGCGTGACGTCCACAGTCATCGCCAGCGCCTTGTTCGATGCCTCCAGCCCGTCGCCGATGCAGACGATGGCCGCATCGGCCGCGCCGGGACCAGCGACGGTGTCGCCACGCACCAGGCTGTCGTATTGCTCCCAGATCCAGCGCTTGCTGGAAAGGTCGGGGCAAGACATCAACTTTACTAGTGCGTCCTTTGTAACCACCGCACTGGCAATCTCGACATGCAGCTTGGGATCGGGCTTGGGCGTTTTCTCGTAGGGCCGGTCGTATTTCGGCGCTTCGTCGACCAGCGGGCCGACCGGCATGTCGGCTTCCGTTCTGCCGTGACGCTTGATGACCAGATGCCCGGTGTCCGTGATGCGGCCGATGATCGCGAAATCCAGCTCCCACTTGGTGAACACAGCCTCGGCCGTTCTTTCCGAGCCGGGTTTGAGCACCATCAGCATGCGCTCCTGGCTTTCGGACAGCATCAGCTCGTAGGCCGACATGCCGGGCTCGCGCTGCGGCACCAGGTCGAGGTCGATCTCGATGCCAACGCCGCCCTTCGCCGCCATCTCGACGCTAGACGAGGTCAGCCCAGCGGCGCCCATGTCTTGGATGGCGACGATCGCGTCCATGCCCATCAGTTCGAGGCACGCTTCCAGCAGCAGCTTCTCCACGAACGGATCGCCGACCTGCACGGTAGGTCGTTTGGTCTGCGCGCCTTTTCCCTCGAACGAACCCGAAGCCATGACCGCGCCGTGAATGCCGTCGCGCCCGGTCTTGGATCCGACATAGACGACCGAGTTGCCGATGCCGGCCGCGGCTGAATAGAAAATGCTGTCCTTCTTCGCGACCCCGACCGTCATCGCGTTGACCAGGATGTTGCCGTTGTAGCCCTTGTGGAAGTTGGTCTCGCCGCCGACGGTCGGCACGCCCATGCAGTTGCCGTACCCCCCGATCCCCGCGACCACGCCCGCGACGAGGTGCCGCGTGCGCGGGTGCGACGGTTCGCCGAAGCGCAGCGCGTTCAGGTTGGCGATTGGCCGCGCGCCCATGGTGAACACGTCGCGCAATATGCCGCCGACCCCCGTCGCCGCGCCCTGGTACGGCTCGATGAACGAGGGATGGTTGTGGCTTTCCATCTTGAACACGGCGACGTCGCCGTGGCCGATGTCGATAACGCCCGCGTTCTCGCCCGGACCCTGGATCACGTGCGGTCCCTTCGTCGGGAACTTGGCGAGGTGCAGGCGGCTGGATTTGTAGGAGCAATGCTCCGACCACATCGCGCCGAAGATGCCGAGCTCGGTCAGGGTCGGCACGCGGCCGAGCGCTTTCAGGATGTGCGCGTATTCCTCGCGGCTCAGCTTGTGCTCGAGGGCGACGGTCTCGTCAACAGGACGTTCGCTCATCGCCCTTCATCCCGAACTTGTTTCGGGACCCATGGGTCAGCAAGTCGTGGCGGAGTAGAAGAGCCCTCGCTTGCCATCATACCGCTTGCTGACAAATGGGTCCTGAACTGCGCCGCTGCACGGCTTTTCAGGACGACGGTCTTGCTCATGCCAATCGCTCCACCAGTCCCTTGAAAAATCTCTTCCCATCCGTATTCCCGTGCAAATCCTCCACCGCGTCTTCCGGATGCGGCATCAGCCCCAGAACGCGACCGTTCTGGCTGTACACGCCGGCGATGTGGTCGGCGGAGCCGTTGGCGTTGTGCGCCTCGTCCGTCTGCCCTTGCGGCCCGCAGTAGCGGAAGGCGACCTGGCCGTTGCCGGTCACCCGCTTCAGCGTCTCGGCGTCGGCGATGTAGTTGCCGTCGGCGTGGGCGATGGGGACGCGGATGACCTCGCCCTCGAAGTAGTTGCCGGTGAAGATCGTGTCGCTGCGGCCGACCTTCAGATGCACGGTGCGGCACTGGAACTTGCGCTCGGCGTTGCGGGTCAGCGCGCCGGGCAGCAGGCCCGCCTCGACCAGGATCTGGAAGCCGTTGCAGATGCCCAGCACCGCGACCCCGCGCGCCGCCTGTTCCCTGACCGCGCGCATGATCGGCGAGTGCGCGGCGATGGCGCCGCTGCGCAGGTAGTCGCCGTACGAGAACCCGCCCGGCAGCACGATCAGGTCGCTGTCCGGCAGGTCGGCGTCCCCGTGCCACACGATCCGCGGCGCGTGGCCGGAGGCGGCGTGCAGCGCGCGGGCGACGTCGCGCTCGCGGTTCGAGCCGGGGAAGACGATGACGGAGGCTTTCATCGGCTCGCTTATATCCCAAGCGGCGGAACGCGCAACCGATGCCTCGTCATTGTATAGCGGGGAGGGGTTTGTTATAGACCGTGTTCACCCGCGAGACACGCGGCCATACTCATGGACTATCGATGATGTCACGACGCCGCCGGATCTATGAAGGCAAGGCCAAGATCCTGTTCGAGGGTCCCGAGCCCGGCACGCTCATCCAGTATTTCAAGGACGACGCGACCGCCTTCAACGGCGAGAAAAAGGGGACGATCTCGGGCAAGGGCGCGCTGAACAACCGCATTTCCGCGCATCTGATGACGAAGCTGGGCGACATCGGCATTCCGACCGCCTTCGTCCGCCGCCTCAACATGCGCGAGCAGCTGATCAAGGAAGTCGAGATCATCCCGGTCGAAATGGTGGTGCGCAACGTCGCCGCCGGATCGTTCTGCAAGCGCTACGGGCTTGAGGAAGGCGCCGCGCTGCCGCGCCCGATCTTCGAGTTCTTCTATAAGAAGGACGAGCTGAACGACCCGCTGGTGTCGGAGGAGCACATCACCGCCTTCGGCTGGGCCAGCCTGCCCGAGCTGGACGACATGATGGCGCTGTCCTTGCGGGTCAACGACTACCTCAGCGGCCTGTTCACCGGCGTCGGCCTGCGCCTGATCGACTTCAAGCTGGAGTTCGGGCGTCTCTACACGCCGGACGACATGCGCGTGGTGCTGGCGGACGAGATCAGCCCCGACACCTGCCGCCTGTGGGACGCGGTCACCAACGAGAAACTGGACAAGGACCGCTTCCGCCAGGACCTCGGCAAGGTCGAGGAAGCCTACCAGGAAGTCGCCAAGCGCCTCGGCATCTTCAGCGAGGACCTGCTGGCCGAGCAGACCGGCCCGAAGCTGGTTAAGTGATGAAAGCCATCGTACACGTGTCGCTGAAACAGGGCGTGCTCGACCCGCAAGGCAAGGCGATCGCCAGCGCGCTGAAAAGCCAGGGCTTCGACGCCGTCGGCGAAGTCCGCCAAGGCAAGTATTTCGAGCTGGAGCTGTCCGCGGACATCAGCCGTGAACAGGCGGAGGAAATGGTGAGCCGGATGTGCGACGCGCTGCTGGCGAACACCGTGATCGAGGATTACCGGTTCGAGATCATGAAGTAACGTCATTCCGTGCGAAGACACGGAATCCATAGCGGCCGTTTGACCAGACCGACGGCATGGAGTCCGGCGCCGCGCATCTGAATGACGTTTCAAGTTCAGGTGGAACAACGATCATGCTCCTTGCCGACGTACCCGCCATCGCCGCCGGTCTCAAGCTGCTGACCGCCAGCGATCCCGATCTCGCTCCGATACTGTCCACCTACGGTCCGCTGGGATTCACGCTGAAACCCGCCGGGTTCGGGGGCTTGCTGCGGATCATACTTGGCCAGCAGGTATCCGTTTCCTCCGCCGAGGCGCTGTGGCGCAAGCTGGAGACGATCATCGATCCGCTGACGCCGGAAACCCTGCTGGCCGCCGGCGAGGAAACCTTGCGCGGGGCAGGGTTCAGCCGGCAGAAGACCCGTTACGCGCGCGCCCTGGCGGAGGATATCCTGGCGCGCAGGCTGGTGGTGGAGCATGTGATGGCGGCCGACGACGAAGCGGCCATCTCGGCGATCACCCGCTCGGTCGGCCTTGGACGCTGGACGGCGGAGAACTACCTGATGTTCTGCGAGGGGCGGCCGGACGTGTTCCCGGCCAAGGACCTTGCCATCCTGCTCGGGTTGCAGATGCTGAAAGGCGGCGAGCAGCGGCCAACCGCCATCGAGGCCTGGACCTACGCCGAGCGTTGGCGTCCGTACCGCACCGCGGCCTGCCTGCTCATCTGGCATGACTACATGGGCCGGATTGCCCTGCGTCGCAAACCGCGCGCGTAATCGGGAACAGGCAAAGCCGCGGAGCGTTCGAACAATGTGCCACACGCCTGTTGGAGGTTTCATGCCCCGCATCGTCGATACCGCGATCGATTACCTGATCAAGCGCAACACGCATGTCCCGCCGGTCATCTCCATCCTGGCGTTGATGGGCCTTGGCCGGGTCGCCCGCGTGGCATCTTTCGGCCTTGCCGCCTTGTGGCTGGCCGACCAGCTACGCCAGATCGATCGTGATCGGTCTGAAACAAAACCGCACGTCCAGGCTGACCGCAAAATCGACGCCGCAATGGAAGACACGTTTCCGGCCAGCGATCCGCCGGCATTTACCTCCGCGATCGGCACCAGCTCCCCGGAAGAAGTCTCCAATGTCTCGAGACTGCGTACCGTGCACTGACGAGTAACGAAAGCGTCGAAGGGACCAACCTCCGCCAGACGTTCGAATGTTTACTAATGTGTTATAAATTAGTTTGCTTCTTAGCAAACTTCGGATAACCTGTTGCGTAAGCAATGGAGTTCCGATGTCTCTAGATGTTCAAAGCGTTTACGGTTTGGCAGGCCTGGCACGGACGCAGGCCGATAAGGAAGTCGACACCTACAAACCGGGTCAACGGGTCGTGGCCCATGTTTACCTTACCGACGGCAGCGGGCAGCCCGCCCACAAGCTGAACAAAGTTCCTGCTCTTGTCGCGGCCGTTTTCGAGCCGCCACATCAACTTGCCAGAAAGCATTCGGCAGATCGCCAGGAAGACGGCAAGTTCCTTGGAAAAGACTTCTCAAATCCTGCCAAGCATGCCGATTCTGCCCCTGTTCAACGAATGATTGCCGTTCTTACCGTATTGAACGGCAGCGTGGTGCCCGCCGTGCTCAAGGAGAGCGCGGTCAAAGGGGGAGATATAACTCATGAGGCAGGAGCGGCCGAAAGCGTTTACGCGAACATCGAACGACAGGTCTTGAGCGAGATAAGGCATCATCCGCACGTTCTCGCCGATCAGGTGCTGACCGGCCTGAAGGGAACGCCGCTGACGCCAAACAACCGGTTTTCTAAACTGAGGGGTACGCAGGATCGGGTCGACACAATCTTTGACGCCCTCACCCAGTTGGCCGCTTCCGATCCGGAAATCACTTCGGATCATTTCCTCAACGCCCGGTCAGCCTTCAAGTTGGGGATCAGCGCTTCGCCGCAGGCAATCAAGCCCTTGCCGGATGCGCGATACAGCGACAAGAACGGAGCTCCCCTTGAGCTTAGCCGGCAAGCGGTCAGCGCTCTGCTGAAGGACATGCCGATGGACTCGCCGCAAAGGAAGCTGCTGGAGATTGCGGCGCAAAGCCTCGAACAGGCCGAGAAGGATAACAGGCAAAAGGGTCCTGTTCTCGAAGCAAGGGTGCCCAAGCCCAGGATTTTTCCGCAACCTGGAGTTTAAGGGGCGAACTGTTCCTTTAAAATTCGCTCCTGCAAGCTGTGATGCGGGTCGAACAGGATGGTAAAGCCGAGAGTGTTGTCCTGAATGATCTCGACCGCCGCCACTTCCCGCACCTCGACCGCGCCCGCAACGGCGCTGACGGGGCGTTTGAGCGGTTCGAGGATTTCAATCCCGATGTGGACGTAGTTCATCAGCAGGGCGCCGCGCCAGCGCCGCGGTCGGAAGGCGCTGATCGGCGTCAAGGCCAGCAGGTTGGAACTCAAGGGCACGATCGGGCCGCCAACCGACAAGTTATAAGCTGTGCTCCCTGCAGGCGACGCGCAAAGGATCCCGTCGCAGATCAGTTCGGAGATGCGCGCAACCCCGTCGATGGTGATGCGCAGCTTGCCCGCCTGCCTCGTCTCGCGCAGCAACGACACTTCGTTCATCGCCAGCGCAGTGATCACGTCGCCTTCTTGCCGAGTCGCCGTCATGCGCAGCGGATGCAGGGTAATCGCCTGAGCGTTCTCCACACGCTCCAGCAGTTCGTCTTCGTCGTACTCGTTGAGCAGGAAGCCGATCGTACCGCGGTTCATGCCGTAGACGGGGATATCGTGGCCCATGAAGCGATGCTGCGTTTCAAGCATCAGCCCGTCGCCGCCCAGCGTCACGATGCGCTCCGCCTCTTCCGGGGCGCAGCCGCCGTAGCGCTGGATCAGCCGCTCGCGTGCCGCCTTCGCTTGCGGCGCGTCGGACGAGATGAAGGCAATCTTCATGTCAGATTTCGACCGAGTCACGGCCGCCATGCGCGGCCGACCATGTCACGGGATCGTGCAGGAACGCCTCGACCTGCGCCAGCGTTCCAGTGTCGAACCGATTAGCGGCCTTGGCCTGCGTCAGAACGTCCCACCATGTCGCGAGGTAGTGCAAGGTAATCCCGGCAGCGGCAAGGCGGGGCAGGGCCTGGCTGAAAATGCCGTAGTAGAAAACGACGAATGCGTGATCGACAACAGCTCCGGCGTTCCGCAGCGCGTCAGCGAAGGCGAGCTTGCTCTTGCCGTCGCTGGCAAGGTCCTCTACCAGCAGGACTCGGCTACCCTCGCGCATGGGCCCTTCGATCTGCGCCATCCTGCCGAACCCCTTGGGTTTCTTGCGAACATACTGCATAGGCAGGCCCATGCGCTCCGCTATCCAAGCCGCATAGGGGATTCCGGCGGTCTCGCCACCCGCGACCGTATCGATCCCGCCAAACGGTGTGTCCGTCAGGATCGTCGATACCGCAAAATCGGAAACCATCGCCCGGACATCGGGAAAGCCGATCACCTTGCGGCAATCTATGTAGACGGGGCTTGCCCAGCCCGAGGTGAAGATGAACGGGATCTCGGCATTGAAAAGCACAGCCTCGATGTCCAGCAGCGCCTTGGCTGTCAAACGCGCTTTCTGCGCCGGATCGGCAAAGCCGGGAACGATCATTCTGCCCTTTCCAAAAGCCGCCATGCCAGCGTTTCCCCGGCACGGAACGGCTGGATCATATCGCTCGTCCCGGCGAGCGCAACGGTTTCCGGTACAGTGAACGTTTCGCGGCGCAGAGTGATCCGAGCCTCGTTTGCGGGCAGGCCGTAAAACCTTGCGCCGTTCAACGACGCAAAGGCTTCGAAGAACGGCAGGGCGTCCTCCTCATCGAACACGCAGACATAGCTCTCGAGCGCGCACGGCGCAGTGAAGATGCCGGCGCAGCCGCAGCCGCTTTCCTTGGCATGCCGGGCGTGCGGCGCGGTATCGGTTCCCAGGAAGAATGAAGCCTCCCCCGAGGTCGCCGCCTGCCGCAGAGCGAGGCGATGCTTTTCGCGCTTGGCAACCGGCAGGCAGTAGGCGTGCGGCCGCAGGCCGCCCTGGAACAAGGCGTTGCGGTTCATGATCAGGTGATGCGCCGTGATCGTCGCGCCCATGCGGCCACCTTGCGCGCGCACGAAGTCGATGGCCTCCTGCGTCGTCACATGTTCCAGCACGATCCTCAACTCCGGGAGGTCGCGGATCAGGGGCGCAAGCACCAGGTCGAGAAACGCCGCCTCGCGATCGAAAATGTCGATGGCGGGATCGGTGGCTTCACCATGGATCAACAGCGGCATCGACAGGCGCTGCATGCCTTCCAGCACCGGGCGGATCGCGGCGACGTCGCTGACGCCGTGCGCCGAGTTGGTCGTGGCATGAGCGGGGTAGAGCTTGGCGGCCGTAAAGACGCCGCTCTCGAACCCGCGCCGCAGGTCGTCCAGGTTCGTATGGTCGGTCAGATAACACGTCATCAGCGGCGTGAAGTCAGCTCCTGCAGGCAGGGACGAAGAGATGCGCCCGGCATACGCCTGCGCCAACGCCGCCGTAGTCACCGGCGGCGTGAGGTTCGGCATGATGATCGCCCGCGCGAACTGCCGCGCCGTGAAAGGCAGAACGGCCTCCAGCATCGCGCCATCACGCAGGTGAACGTGCCAGTCGTCCGGGCGGCGGATCGTCAGTTCAGTCATAAGGCGTATCCCTGTCCTTCGCCGCCAGCAACGTCAGCGCGACAAGCAGCACCAACGCTGCCAGCCACCATCCTTGCCAGATCCCGAAGGCGAACGCCGCCATGGCAAGGTAAGACGTCACGCCCGCCAGCATGAAATTCCCCGCCGGCGGGGCAAGGCGGGATATGGCGGCAAGGAGCTTGCTCATCACGAACAGCGCGATACACGCGCCGATGAACCCCAGCTCCAGCCAGATCTGCAGGAACAGGTCGTGCGGATGCAGCGGCGGGACATCGTGCTGCAACGGCAGGAAATTGGGCGGCAGGTCGCCCACGGGGATTGCCCGCGATCCCTCGAAGCCAAGCCCGGCCAAGGGCCAGTTCAGGATGCGGTCAGCGGTGAAATGCCAGATCTGCACGCGGTCGCGGAAGGAGGATTGCAGGCCGGCACGCTGGTCGAAGCCGTATTTCTGCAGAAGCAGGCCGACGGGGATGCACAATGCGAAGCCGGCGGCGCAAAGGCCCTGCAAGCCTTGCCGCGCGGCAGCCGGGTATTTCCATGCAAGGCCAAGGACGCCGAGGCCGAGCATCATGCCCAGCATGGCGGAATGGCTTTGCAGCGACAGGATGGCGATCGCGTAGAAGCCGAGGAGGAAAAACGCCGAACGCGGATGTCCATCGCGGAAACGGACCAGGGCCGCCGGCCACAGGAACACGGCGAAGGAGACGATCTCGCGATCGTAGGCGTTCACGGGTACGTCGGACCAGCGCCAGTGGAGGCGCTTGATCGGGCTGCCCAGCGCGATATCCCCGAAACACAGGATAAGCCCGGCAATGATACTGAACGTCAGCGCGCGGCTCGCCAGCGCGGCGTCCTTTACCGGCATGTCGCGCACGGCGGAAGGCACGATCAACGCCCAGGCCGCGATCGCCAGCACCTCAGGCAGTTTTTCCCAGGCAAGAAGCCGCGCATTGGCCCACAGGCAGGACAGGACGATCCAGCCCGCCAACGCTCCGATCGCAAGAGCGATGCGACGGTCGGGAACGGGCCAGCGTCGGTGATCCGCGCGGTACGCCAGCAGCAGGCCGAGGCCCATCGCGTGCAGCAGCGGCGCAAGCCCGAGCGGCGCCAGCCCGCAAACTGGGCCGATCAGGACGCACACCGCTAGCATCACCCATCCGCTCCTACTGCTCATGGCTATTCCTGCCGTCAAGCGCCCCTTGCCTTCAGGCAGGTCAGCAACGGGTAAAGCGCTGAAAAAAGACCGAGCGCAACGCCGTGAACACCTTCCCGGTAGCCTTTGCGGCGCGCCCAGGATTTGTAGAAACGCCCGAAGACACGGCGCGCCGTTTCCCATTTGCCGGGGACCTTGCCGTCCGCGACAGCCTGGCGCGCCGCGAGGCTGCTGTAACGGTTCAGGCGCGCAAACATGTCGTCGAGATCCTTGTAGACGTAGTGATCGATGCCGTTCGTCAGGCGGATGCGAGGCCCGGTCAGCGTAACCTTCGGATGCACCAGCTCGTCGCCCCAGATCTTGCACCCCTTGAAGAACAAGCAGGTTTTTGCGCCGACGCCGTTATAGGCCCCCCAACCGTTGCGGATCAGCCTGCCGCCGATGTAATTGTTGAACGGTATGCCGAAAACGCCCCGCTCGGCGCTTGGCAGCACCGTGGCGATCTCGGCGGCGAGGGCAGGCGTTACCCGCTCGTCGGCGTCCAGTTCGATGATCCACGGGCCTGCGCAGGCCTCGATCCCGGCGCGGCGGCGCGCGCCTTCATGCGACCAGGCGCCTTCCACAAGCCTTGCGCCGTGCTCCAGCGCGATCGCGCGCGTGCGGTCGCTGCAGCGGTCGAGCACCACAACGATCTCGTCGGCGAACGCCGCCGATTGCAGGCAGGTGGCGATCCGGGCTTCCTCGTTATGGGCAACGACCAGCGCGGAAAGGCTCATGGCTGAGTCCTCCGCCACAGTGCAGTCGCTGCTTCCTCCACGTCGGCCACACTCAGCCGCCGCATCAACGCCAAAGCTGCCTCGTCGTCGCCGTTCCGGCAGAGGTCGTAATCGCGGGCAGGGTCGTCTGCTTTCGACAGGTAAGCGGCATGGCGCCCCCACGGACGGTACTTCCATGCCACGCCGGGGCCGAAGAGGGCGAGCGTCGGCACTCCGGCAGCCGCGGCAAGGTGCGTCAGCCCTGAGTCGTTGCCGACGTAGAAGTCCGCACGGGTCAGGCAGGCTGCGGTTTCAGCGATGCCCAGCATGCCCGTCAGGTCGATGACGCGGTCCGGCTCCAGCGCGGCCACGATCGGCGCGACGGTTTCGCTGTCGTTTCGGTCGCCGAGCAACAGCACGCGGCCGTTCGGCAGCAAGCCATCGAGCCGGGTCATCCGATCGGCCAGCGCGGCGTAGCGCTCGGCCGGCCACTTCTTGCCCGTCGAGTTCGCCCCTGGCGCAAGGGCCAGCACCGGACGATCGTTTGCGACGAGGGTTTCCGCCCTGACCAACGCCTCGGTATCGTACCAGACACGTGGCGCGGGAACGGGGGCGACCTGGACAACGCCGGCAAGCTCCTCAACCTTGTGAAGGCGTTGCCGCTGCTTTTTCCAGATAAAGCGACGGCGGGCGAAAATCAGTCTCGACACCAAGCTTTGCCTCAGATCGACGACAATACTCCACCTCGTGCCCAGCGTACTCGCCCATAGGTCCCGCCAGTGCGCGGCATAGGGCTGCTTCTTGAGTTCGATAACCCGGCGTACTTGCGGAACGGCCCGGAACAAAGGCGCGGGCAAGGGGCCGCACGCCACGGTGACCGCCGCGCCGGGGTAGGAGTCGAGCAGCGCGGCGAGGATCCCGGTGGAAAGCACGGCGTCGCCCAGCCGATTGGATGTTATGAAAAGAATCTGCACGGCTTGTTCTAGCAGACCGTCGCCGCTTGCAAAGCGGCTTGGCCCGTTCAAGGTTAGCCTCATGCTGATTCCCAACCGAGGCATCGTCGCCGTCAGCGGCGAAGATCGAGTGACCCTGTTGCAGGGCCTTGTCACCAACGACGTGTCGGCGATCGGCGATGGGCAGGCGGTTTACTCCTGCCTGCTGACGGCGCAGGGCCGTTTTCTCCATGACTTTTTCGTGGTTGGCGATGGCAAGCGCCTGCTGCTGGACTGCGAGGCGGATCGCTGCGAGGATCTGCTGGCGCGCCTCAAGCGCTTTCGCTTGCGCTCGCAGGTCGAGATCGCCGACGAGACCGAACGGTACGCCATTTTCTATCATCCCCGCGAAAGCGCGAATCCAAGATTGACCAACGCAGTAATGTTCGCAGATCCGCGCTGTGAAGCGCTCGGACACCGGATCGTCGCGGCCGCTGCCCTGGATTCCCGTTTGCGCGGGGACGACGAGGAATGGAAGGTCTACGACCGGCTGCGCATCGCGCTTGGCGTTCCGGACGGCAGCCGTGACATGGTGCCCGAACAGGCGCTGCTGCTGGAAAACAACATCGACCGGCTGCACGGCATCTCATGGACCAAGGGCTGCTATGTCGGCCAGGAACTGACCGCGCGGATGCACTACAAGGGCGGCGTGAAGCGGCTGCTGACGCCAGTAAGGCTAGACGAGCCCGCGCCGCAACCGGGGACGCCGGTGACTCTGCACGGCGAGGAAGTGGGTGAGATGCGCTCCAGTTGCGGTGATGTCGGATTGGCGCTGTTGCGAGTCGGCGCGGACGTCGACCGGCTGCACTGCGGGTCGACCAGGATCGGCAGTCTCACCGCGAATGATTCATCCTGAACGGATTGCGAGTGAGGGAGGAACACCGATCTTTCCTCAGACGCCGAAAATCGACTCGAGCGTTCGCCGTCCCGGAAATGCGCGGGGGATCAGCTCCAGCCGGCTTGCAGGGAGTTCCTCCGCCGGGACCACCCAGCGGTTCAGCCGGTCCCTAATGGCATAGACGGCGAGATTGTTGGTTTCGTGTTCGTACTCGTCTCGAGGCGCGCCGAAGATGCTGACGCCCATCGTCAGGCCGGGACCCTTCACGTAGATTTCCTCCTTGTGGAAGAAAATGTCGGCGAATGGCACGGGTACGGCCGCTTCTGGTGCCTGCGTCGTCCGCAGCACGACGTGCCGAGGATCGGCCGCTTCAGGAATTTCGAGAATGGAACTCAGGCCGAGATGCGGATTGCTGTTTCCGAGCGCCTCGACAACCAGTGCGACCTCCTCGACCAATCCATCGGGATCAATGTGCTCTGCGGCGTTCAGGAAAGTCCGGAGGCCAGGTCCGCTCAGCAACGTTTTTCCCTCGTGGAACGAAACATCCGCGAACCGTTCCGGCGCATCCTGGCCCGATCGGGTGCCCGCCTGCACCGTGCGCAGAACAGCCCTTTGCGTCCGCGCCAGATCGGGAATCTCCAGAGCCGAACTGAGCCTCAAGTGGGGATGGCGCTCTCCAAGCGCTTCGACGACCCGCGCGACATCCCTGATCCGCCCAGCAGGATCGATGTGCTTCCCGGCCGACAGAAAGCTCTTCACGTTCGGCAATCCGCCGATAAGGCCATCGGGATGGTTGCGTTCCTGGACCATGATCGTACTCGTCAACTCAATGAGGCTAAAGTTAGCAACTCATTAATTAGCGGCGGACATCAAGTCAAGCTCCTACCCTGGTAAAGTCGCCGATCGCATCGAAAGTCTGCGTGATCGCGGCCAGCAGCTTCAGCCGGTTTGCCGCAACGCGACGTTGTCGACTATCTGTTAAGATGCAAACCTAGAACACCCATTTTCCTATTCATGAGCTTCGTCATTTTCTTGGCATCCTCCACAACTTCGTCGTTCTCTCGACGGAGATCGGTCCGCAGCTTGCCACCGATATCCTTGAGGGCTCTCTCATTGTCAAGGCGACTCCGGTCGGTATCGGCACCGGAAAGCCGTTTGCGGTATTTGACGGTACCCCCGCATCTAGATATAAAAATCAATAGCCTTGTTGAAGGTTAAGGTTTAGCATTTCGCCAATAAATTATTAAAAATTTTTGGAATGACTGGTTAATATTTTGTCACCCTTCGATTTTAGAAAAATTGGCGATTGCATCGAAGGTCTGAGTAATTGCGGCGAGCAGTTTCAGGCGATTGCGGCGCGTGGTGGGATCTGGATCGTTCACCAGCACCTTGTTGAAGAACGTATCGATGACCGCGCGCAACCCCGAAAGAACTTCCATGCCTCTCTCGAACTCACCGTTTGCCGTTAGGTCGCGCGTTTTGTCTAGGTTTACCTCCAACGCCTGTCCCAACTCCTTTTCCGCCGGTTCTGCCAGAAGAGCGGTGTCGAAGTTGCTGCCAGCGGCCGTGCCGTCCTTTTTGGCTTCGATCGCCAGGATGTTGGCGGCGCGGCGGTAGCCCGCCAGCAGCGGCACGCCATCGCCGGTGGCGAGGAAATCCTGCAACGCTCGCGCCCGCTGCACGATACGCAGGAGATCGTCGCCCGATCCCGTCCCCAAGACGGCTTCGACGCGGTCATGGCCGATACCCTCATCGCGCAGCTGCACTTTCAGGCGCTCGGCAAGGAACGCGAACACCGGGGCGGCATCGGTGCGCCGGCCGTATAGCCCGGCGGCACTGCCGATCACTCCCAGCAATGATAGGTGCAGGCCGTTGTCCCGGATCAGCCTGATGATACCCAGCGCGGCGCGTCGCAGCGCGTAAGGATCGCGGCTTCCGGTGGGCAGTTCGCCGATGGCGAAAAATCCGGCCAGAGTATCCAGCTTGTCGGCCAGCGCCACCGCGATGCTGACCGGCCTGGTCGGGCAGGCATCCCCAGGACCGGCGGGACGGTAGTGCTCGGCGATGGCGTCGGCCACGGCATCGGGTTCGCCCTGCCGCCGCGCGTAGTAACCGCCCATGATGCCCTGCACTTCGGGAAACTCGCCTACCATGCCGGTAACCAGGTCGGCCTTGGCTAGCAGCCCGGCCCGCGCCGCTTGTTCGGGATCGCAGCCAGGAATGGAGGCGGCCAGCTCGCGCGCCAATGCGCTCATGCGTTCGGCTTTCTCGCGCACGGTACCGAGCTTGGCGTGGAAGGTGACTTTCTCGAGCTTCGGCAGGCGTTCTTCAAGCCGTGTGCTGACGTCCTGATCCCAGAAGAAGCGCGCATCCGCAAGGCGCGCGCGCAACACGCGCTCGTTGCCGGCGACAATCTTGCCCCCGCCGTCGCTGCCCGGCACGTTGGCGACCAGCGCGAAGCGCGGGGCGGAAGCACCGTCCTTGCGCGCCAGGGTGAAGTAACGCTGGTTTTCGCGCATGGTTACCTGGCGCACTTCGCGCGGCAGGCCCATGAAATCGTTGTCTATCGTGCCGAGCAGCACGGTAGGCCACTCGACAAGGCCAGTGACCTCCTCCAGCAGCCCGGGATCCGGGACAAGCTCAAGTCCTTCGGCGGCCGCGGCTGCATGCAGCTGGCGCGCGATCTCGGCCTTGCGCTCGTCGCGGTCGAGGATCACGAAGCGCGTGTTCAGCTTGGCGCGATAGTCGGCGAAATCGTGCACCGGAAACGGCTCGGGCGCCAGGAATCGATGACCGTGCGTGACATTGGTACCGGTGTAGGTAAGGGTCGGCGGGAACTCCAGCTTGGCGGTGAGCGGAACGCCGCCCATCACCATCAATATATTGTGCAGGGGGCGGACCCAGTGCAGCGGGTGCGCGCTCCAGCGCATCGATTTGGGCCAGGGGAACTGCGAGACGATCCGGCCGACGATCTCGGGG
Source organism: Alphaproteobacteria bacterium (assembly GCA_965199265.1). Lineage (GTDB taxonomy): Bacteria > Pseudomonadota > Alphaproteobacteria > CALMVH01 > CALMVH01 > CBDAQV01. The sequence continues at coordinate 150,407 of CBDAQV010000005.1, forward strand.
ATCAGGTCGGCCGCGGGCTGGCCGAAGCGTTTGGTGACCGCGAACCAGAACACGCCCTTGCCGGTGTCGCGCTGCTCCGCCGCTTCCAGGCTGTCGATCCCGGAGCCCTTCAGGAAGCCCTGGATCGCCGCGTCGGGCGAGCCGACCTTTGGTCCCTTGCGTTCCTCCAGCCTGTCGGGCTGCTGCACGGGGAGGCCGTCGATGCGCAGGGCAAGGCGGCGCGGCGTGACGTGGGCTTCGGCTTCGGTATAGCCCAGTTGCGCTTCGTCGAGCGCGGCGCAGAACAGGCGTTTCAGGTCGTCGGCGGCCTGCTTCTGCATGCGGGCCGGAATTTCTTCACCGAACAATTCAAGAAGGAACTCGGCCATCAGACGGACTCCTCCAGCCAGGTTTCGCAGCAGCGTTTTGCCAGTGCCCGCACCCGCCCGATGTAAGCCGCGCGCTCGACGACGCTGATCACGCCGCGCGCGCCGAGCAGGTTGAAGATGTGGCTGGCCTTGACTGCCTGCTCGTAGGCGGGAATAGCCAGTTTCCGCTCCAGAAGCGCCGCGCATTCGGCTTCCGCGTCGGCAAAATGGTCGAGCAGCTTTTCGACGTTGGCGTACTCGAACGCGTAAGCGGACTGTTCGGCTTCGTTGCGCCTGAACACGTCGCCGTATTTGACGCCCGCTGAGTTGTACCGGAGGTCGTAGACGTTCTCGACGCCCTGGATGTACATGGCCATGCGCTCCAGCCCGTAGGTCATCTCATAGGCGACGGGATCGCAGTCCAGTCCGCCCATCTGCTGGAAATAAGTGAACTGCCCGATCTCCATGCCATCGCACCAGACTTCCCAGCCAAGTCCCCAGGCGCCTAAGGTCGGGCCTTCCCAATCGTCCTCGACGAAGCGGATGTCGTGCAGCAACGGGTCTAAGCCCAGCGCGAACAGGCTCTGGAGGTAGATGTCCTGCGCGTTCGCGGGCGAGGGCTTCATGATCGCCTGGAACTGGTGGTGCTGGAACAGCCGGTTAGGATTTTCGCCGTAGCGGCCATCGGTTGGGCGGCGCGAGGGCTGGACGTACGCGGCGTTCCACGGCTTGTCCCCCAACGCGCGCAACGTGGTTGCCGGGTTGAACGTGCCGGCCCCCATCTCGAGGTCGTAGGGTTGCAGGATGACGCAGCCCTGCGCCGACCAGTAGGTCTGAAGGGTTAGGATGATGTCCTGGAAGGTCAAAGCCATGACGAGACCATAGCGAGCGCGGCTGCGGGGATCAATTGCGCTTGGCGACCGGACAGTCGGCACGGCCGCAGCCCATGGCCGCCCCCGCCGCGAAGTACGTTCCGCAGCCGGGGCATTTGACCGTTTCCACCGCGATCTCGGCAGGGCGCGGGGTCGGACGCCCGAACACACGGCGGAAATCGCCGCGCAGGAGCCGGATCAGCAGGTAGACGAAAAGGGCGATGACGATGACACGATACAATTCAGCTCCATAGGTCGATGGCGGCGTCTCCGCGCAGGATCGCGCCAGATTGGGCGGTATAAAGTCCTGCGGCGTCGTGCAGCGCAAGTCCGGGCAGCAGGGCAAGCGGGGTTTTGCGCGCCTTGATCCCGCCGACGATCACGCGCCGCGCCGCCTTGCCCACTTGGGGCCACAAAGGAAGGACCGCCAGAGCGCCAAGGCGCGGCGGCATGAACGACAGCAGCTCGGCCAGCCGGTCGGCGCGATGGATAAAGACGACCGACCCGCCGTCCTTCACGCGCCGGATCGCAAACGCGACCCAGTCACCCAGCGATGCGTCGCTTTCATGGTTTGCGAGCGAGGCGGTCACGTGCCCGTAACCCCGTGGAAGGTAGGGCGGGTTGCAGATCACGTGATCGAACTGCATTCGCGCGATCTCGTTCGGCGGCGAAAGGATCGAGCCGGCGCTGACCTGGAAGCTCCCAAGCGACAAGTTATCTGCGGCATTGAGCGTCGCCAGCTCCGCCAGATGCGGCTGGAGTTCCAGTCCCGAGGCGCCGCAGCCGGCGCGTGCCATCGCGCACAGCGCAGCGGTGCCGACTCCGCACCCTGCATCGAGGATCGTCTGCCCGGGGAGTGCAGGGCAGGCGGCGGCGAGCAGCACGGGATCGATCGCTGCGCGATACCCTTGCGCGGGCTGGGTCAGGCGGATTTTTCCAGACAGGAAAAGATCCCGCGTCGTGCCCACGAAAGCGTCAAGCGACGGGACGCTAATTGGCCGACGACAATCCCGGCGCGCGCTCACGCGAACGGCGCGGTTCCTGTTCCCGCAACTGTTTCGGTGCGCTCTCCTCAATGCCGAGGCCCGCAAACCATGGCCTCTGCTGAGCTCCCGTCCTTAGGGCATTCAGAACGATTTCCGCTGCGCCCTGGCCGTTGAAACCATCGTAGAAAACCGGATCGAACACGGCGCGCACAGGCCGCTTGGGGTCGGGATCGCTGACCAGCCTCAACCCGACGCAGCGCCCTTCGACCACGTCGAGATTGGATTGCCCCAGGAACACGGCCCAGGCCAGAATTTCGCGCGCGTGATCGTGAGTCATAGTGTTGGGGTACGCCAGCCTTCCCAGATCGGTCGGATGCGCATAGCGGTGTAGCGCGGCGAGCATAAAGTGAGCGCCGTTGCCGTTCTCGTCCAGGACTTCCTGCTCTTGAACCATCGTCTCCCTCAAGACATTCTTAGTTTTTATTAAAATACTATGGTGATTGATTTTTGTCCAGAGGTTTACACGATCCCGCCAGGGGGGCAGTCCGGGGCAAACCCTTGAAACCGCAGGTCCAGCCTGTATGTTTCGCTGTAGATGACCGGTTCAGATTCTCATACTCGCGCCTTGTCAAAGGCGGCAGCCGCCGGCAACGCTCTCGATGAACTGACCGGGCTGGTCGCGAACGATCTCGCCAGCGTCAACGCGCTGATCATCGAGCACATGCAGTCGCCGGTTGCCCTGATTCCCCAGCTGGCCGGCTACATATTGGCCGCGGGAGGCAAACGGCTGCGCCCGGTGCTGACGCTGGCCTCGGCCCGGCTGTGCGGCACGGACAACGCTCGGCATCCCGGCCTTGCGGCGGCTGTCGAGCTGATCCACACGGCGACCCTGCTGCACGACGACGTCGTGGACGAAAGCGACCGCCGCAGGGGGCGGGCTTCGGCGAACGCCGTGTTCGGGAACGAAGCCAGCGTTCTGGTGGGAGACTTCCTGTTCAGCCGCGCCTTCCAGCTGATGACCCGCGACGGCTCGATCGAGGTCCTGCGCATCCTGTCGGGCGCATCCGCGATCATCGCGGAAGGCGAGGTGCTGCAACTGGCGACGGCCAACGATCTGGCGACGACGCGCGAAGCCTACTTCAAGGTGATCGAGTCCAAGACCGCCGCCCTGTTCGCCGCGGCGTGCGAGGTCGGCGCCCATGCGGCAGGCCGCCCCGAACATGCCCCCGGGCTCAGCACCTATGGCCGCACGCTGGGCACGGCGTTCCAGATCGTCGACGATGTGCTGGATTACGTCGCCAGCGAAGCGCGCCTTGGCAAGGCGATCGGCGATGATTTCCGCGACGGCAAGGTGACGTTGCCCGTGATCCTCGCCTACCAGCGAGGCTCGACGAGCGAGCGGGATTTCTGGCGGCGCTCGATCGAGGATCAGGAACTGGACGACGACGCTCTGGACTACGCCATAGCTTTGCTCCGCCGCCATAAGGCGCTTGATGAAAGCTTCGACATCGCGCGCGGATTTGTGATCGAGGCAAAATCGGCCCTGCTGCCGTTGCCCCCGGGGCCGTACCGCGCCGCGCTGACCCGGGTCGCCGATTTCTGCGTCGATCGCGATTTCTGAATTTTTTAAGGGACGCCGCAAGCCGTGCTGCTTGAAGTTCGTTTTGGCCTGTGCTTATAGTCCGCGCCTCTTCGGGATGTAGCTTAGCCTGGTAAAGCGCCTGCTTCGGGAGCAGGAGAGCGGAGGTTCGAATCCTCTCATCCCGACCAAGGCCTTCAGCACCGTATTATGCTGGAGAATTAAGAGAGTTTGCGATATAATTACTTTTTGCAGGCAACACTGATTTCCGAATAACCTCTTGCAGGTCGTCCATTTGAGCGAAATCGATCCAGACTCACGCAGCGGCTATGAGGAAGACTACGACATCCAGTTTCTGGATGCCGAGATCGACGCTCAGGGCGAAGCGCTGGGATTTTCCAGGGGCGATCGCGTCCTCTCGCAGGTTGCGCCCAGCTACATGGTGTTCGATCCGCGCCGCCAATTGGTGTTCTGGTCCATCCGCCCGCAAGACGATTGCGTCGATCTGGCCCGGCTTTTCCACACCGGGCTTGCGCTGGAGGATCTGGTTGAAAAGGCGGTCCGCCTTGGCATCATTGACGCCGAAGGAGTCGAACTCAGGAAATTCGTCGGCGACCGGCTGAGCCGTTTTGCCGCCGGGGATACGACTTTCCAGGTGCGGCTGGCGGGGGATCGCTGGTTTCGCGTCACCGACAAGCGCAACCTCGACGGCACCACGATCACATCCCTGATCAACGTGACCGCTGTCGAGCGCCGTGAACGCGCGATGGCGCTGTTGCTGGGCGAGCATCTGTCCGGACTGCCTCTGTTCGAGCGCGCCGCCCGGGCGCTTGCCATGGGACTTGGCTTCCAGACCGCATCGATCGCGCGGCTGGTCGGCGACGACCAGGGCGAGACCATCGCCTGCCTGCGAGCGGGCAACCCGGTCGAACCGCGCCGTTTCGTCATTCGCGGCACGCCTTGCGAACCTGTCTACCGCGCGGGTTACTTCGCGTTCAGCGGCGATTTCCTGCGCCGTTTCCCGCTTCTCAACTTCGACGGCTACTTCCTCGATGTCGGCCATGGCAGCTATGTCGGTCAGGTCGTGTACAACCGCGCCGGGCGCCCCGTCGGTCACGTGCTTGCGTTCGACGACGGGGAACGCACCTTCGACGAGGGCGAGCGCCGCCTGGTGCGCATGGTCGCCGAGCATGTCGCCTTCGAGCTGGAGCATATCGATGCGGCGCAGGCCGTGACCACGGGCGAGCAGCGCCTCAGCGACTTCGCGGAAACCGCCAGCGAGGTGTTCTTCGAGACCGACCGGAATCTCACCTGCATCTATGCCTCGGCGCAAGCGCAGTCCGTAACCGGGCTGGACGCTGCATCTTGGATCGGCCATCCGATGAGCGAGCTCGGGTCGGCTTCGGACCTCAACTGGAAAACTTGTCTCGAGGACATGGCCGAACAGCGTGCTTTTCGGTCGGTCGTCTTCGCCTTCGGCATGCCGGGCAGATCGGGGCCTCGCCTGTCCTTAAGCGGCAAGCCTTTGTTCAGCGAGGCGTCTGAGTTCACCGGCTATCGGCTGGCGGCGTTCGCGGTCGCGCCCGCCGCCGCGACCAGCTTCGACAGCATGAAGCTGGAGACCGAGCAGACGCTCGGCTCGGTGCTCGGCAGCAGCCTTGAAGGGTTCGCACTGTTCAACGCCGATTACCGGTTGATCATGTGCAACGACAAGTTCCTCAACCTGCTGTTCGACGGCAACAAGGACAAGGTCAAGCCGGGCATGTCGCTGACGCAGCTCGGTTACCTGTGGCTGCGCACCGGCAGCGATGCCGAGCGGCGCAAGCTGATGAAGTTCCACCTCGAGCCCGATGCGCTCGGTGGCGATTATCTCGATTTCAGCGCACTGGAACAGCGCACGCTGCGCGCCATCCGCCGCCGTACACAGGAAGGCGGGCTTGCGACTGTCTATCTCGACATCACCGACCTCAAGAGCCGCGAGGCCGAATTGGCGCAGGAGCGCGACGCGGCGGAGCAGGCGAACAGCACCAAGAGCATGTTCCTGGCAAACGTCAGCCACGAGCTGCGCACCCCGTTGAATGCGATCATCGGCTTTGCCGAGATCATGCGCGAACAGCTTCTGGGACCGATCAACAATCCGCGCTATTACGAATACGTTCAGGACATCCGTTCCAGTGGCGAACACCTGCTGGACATGATCAACGACATCCTCGACCTGTCCAAGGCCGAAGCAGGGGAACTGGAGCTGACGCGGGAGGCGATCGATGTCGGCGAGGTCATGAGTTCGGTCTCGCGCCTGATGAGCGAGCAGGCGGAAAGCGGAAAGCTGCATTTCGTCTCGCTTTCGACGGTCGGCCTGCCGCGTATCAGCGGGGACAAGCGTCGAGTCAAGCAGGTGCTGATCAACCTGCTCTCCAACGCCATCAAGTTCACCCCCGCCGGCGGAACGATCGAGCTCAGCGCGCACAGCGACGACCGCAGCGTCAGGATCACCGTGAACGATACCGGTATCGGCATTGCCCCGGAAGAGCTCGCGCGCGTCATGGTGCCGTTCGGCCAGGTGGACAGCGAAATCTCGCGCCGCCACAAGGGCACGGGCCTCGGCCTTCCCCTCGCCAAGCGGCTGGTGGAGCTGCAGGGCGGCGAACTGACGGTGGCCAGCGAACCTGGTCGTGGAACGCGCGTTTCCGTGACGTTCCCGTTCCATGCCGACGGTAAGGAACAGGCGGCCTAGACCCTTGGATGTCATGGGTGCGTCAGCACGGAATCCATGCTGAATGGTTGCTCCTAGAGGATGGTTCGGCGCTCCTGCATCGGAACGGACATTACAATGAAGCAGCTATTGCACTGATCGCACCTGCGTTTAGGATGAGACCGCATGGACCTAAAGCAGCACATACGCGGCGTTCCGGACTTTCCCAAGCCCGGCATCCTGTTCTACGACATTTCCACCCTGCTGGCGCATGCCGAGGCGTGGCGCGAGACGGTGGGACGGCTTGCCGACCTCATCCGCCCGTACAAGCCAGATCTTCTGGCGGGCGTTGAGTCGCGTGGCTTCCTGCTCACCGCGCCGCTGGCGGTCGAGCTCGGCCTTGGCTTTGTCATGGTGCGCAAGCGCGGCAAGCTGCCGGGCAAGACAATCGCGCACAACTATGACCTTGAGTATGGCTCGGACCAGTTGGAAATCCAGGCCGATGCGGTCCAGCAGGGTCAGCGCGTCGTGTTGCTGGACGATCTTCTCGCAACCGGCGGCACCATGGTCGCGGCGATCGAGCTCCTGCGCAAGGTCGGCGCGGACGTCGTGGCGGCCGCCTGCGTGATCGAGCTTGCCTTCCTGGAAGGTTCCCGTCGGATCGATGTGCCGGTACATTCAGTGTTGAGCTATGATGAGTAGAGGCGCCACAACAAACCGCCAAAGTGGCTCCTAGCTATCGTCAAAACTCCATTCTACGTCCAGCGGCGGCAAGCCCGTTGCGGACGTGCGTCGAAAAATCTGAACTGCAACTACCGCACTGTCCGGCAACGAACGACATGACTCGTACGCGCATGGCTTGAACCCCAGTTTTCTGATGATACTCCGGCTCGCCTTGTTTTCAGACGCGTGGCTCAAGCCTAAACTTCGCGCTCTCAAATGTTTGAAAGCGAATCGAGCCACGGCGTTTGTGGCTTCGGTTGCGATGCCATTGCCTGCGGCACTGGCCTTTGTCCAATAAGGAATGTCCCAGTGGCCGACTTCATGATCGGAAGGTTGCAGGCCGGTTTCGCCGACTAGGTCCTGATTGGAGGAAAACAAGGAAAAACAGTTCGTCGCCATGGCGATAGCTCGAAACTTTAGCGGCGATAAGGGCTTTCAGGTTCTCGCCTTCTAATTGCTCCTTGAAGTAGAAGGCAAACGGATCGTTCAGGTTTTCCGACGCCACCTCGGCAAACCGAAGACCATCCTCAACTCTAAACGGACGTAGCGTGAGACGGGGCGTCAGAATGGTGACAGGAATCATACAGTCCGACTTCCGGTATTCTACCTGATCGGCGGAAAGCGCGGGTCAGGCGGTCGTGCCTTCCTTCTTCTTTTCCTTGTCGGCGTGCACGTAGAGCGGCTCGGCGCGCTTTTCGGCGGCTTCCTGGTTGATCACCACCTCGGACACGTCGCTGCCGGGAAGGTCGAACATCGGTTCCAGCAGGATGCTCTCCATGATCGACCTCAGGCCACGAGCGCCCGTCTTGCGTTCGATGGCCTTGCGGGCAACGACCTTGAGCGCCTCGTCGTTGAACGTAAGCTTGACATTCTCCATCTCGAACAGGCGCTGGTACTGCTTGACCAGGGCGTTCTTCGGCGTGGAAAGGATTTCCAGCAATGCCGCTTCATCCAGATCGTCCAGGGTCGCCAGAACGGGCAGGCGGCCGACGAATTCCGGGATCAGGCCGAACTTCAGAAGATCCTCGGGCTGTACGTCGCGCAGCAACTCGCCCGTGCGCCGCTCTTCCGGCCCACGCACGTCGGCGCCGAATCCGATAGAGGTGCCGCGATGGCGCTGCGCGATGATCCGGTCCAGACCGGCAAACGCGCCGCCACAGACAAACAGGATGTTGGTGGTATCGACCTGCAGGAATTCCTGCTGTGGGTGCTTGCGCCCTCCTTGCGGCGGCACGGAGGCGACGGTGCCTTCCATGATCTTCAGCAGCGCCTGCTGCACGCCTTCGCCCGACACGTCGCGGGTTATGGAAGGATTGTCCGACTTGCGGCTGATCTTGTCGACCTCGTCGATGTAGACGATGCCGCGCTGCGCCCGCTCGACGTTGTAATCGGCCGATTGCAGCAGCTTCAGAATGATGTTCTCGACATCCTCGCCGACGTAGCCCGCTTCGGTCAGGGTCGTGGCGTCGGCCATGGTGAACGGCACGTCGAGGATGCGGGCAAGCGTCTGCGCCAACAGTGTCTTGCCGGATCCGGTCGGCCCGATCAGCATGATGTTCGACTTCTGCAGCTCGACATCCGAGCTCTTCTGCCCATGCGCCAGACGCTTGTAGTGGTTGTGCACGGCGACGGACAAAACGCGCTTGGCCTGGTTCTGGCCGATGACGTAGTCGTCGAGGACGGCCTTGATGTCGCGCGGCGACGGCACGCCTTCGCCGGACTTCACCAGCTGAGTCTTGCTTTCCTCGCGGATGATGTCCATGCACAGCTCGACGCATTCATCGCAGATGAACGTGGCCGGGCCCGCTATCAGCTTGCGAACCTCATGCTGGCTCTTGCCGCAGAACGAGCAGTAAAGAGTGTTCTTGTTGTCGGTGCCGGCGGATTTCGTCATGGGTGGAAGCCCTATTACCTTTCATACGCTTACGCAACAATCTCGCGAACAAAACGCCCTGTCGGGCCGTGCCGGCCAGGATCACGCAACGGGTTTTCCTTGCGTCATGCTGAATATAAGATGCGCTTAGGGTTAAGAAAAGCTTTGCCCTGATCACGGGGGCGGGTTTGCAGCTGGACGTTGGCCAAATCGAGCAGGCACTCGCCCTGCTCAGCTTCAATGCGGACGGGCTGGTCGCGGCGGTCGCGCAACAGCATGACAGCGGCCAAGTGCTGATGCTGGCGTGGATGAGCGCCGAGGCCGTGCGCGAAACACTTCGCACCGGCCGGGTCTGCTACTGGTCGCGCTCGCGCCGGGAACTGTGGCGCAAGGGCGGCAGTTCGGGCCATGTCCAGAAACTGGTCGATTTCCGGGTTGATTGCGACGGCGACGCCGTGCTGCTTCTTATCGACCAGACCGGGGCGGCGTGCCATACCGGCCAGCGAACGTGCTTTTTCCGTTCGGCGGCAAATGGTATGGTCGAGTAAGAATGGTCTACAGGAACGAACCCGGGCAGATGCCCCATGGGCGGGCGCCGCAGGACTCCCGCCAGAAGTTCGCGGAACTGCTGCGCAGAGCCGAGCGTAACGGCGAGCGTATCAGGCTGACGCGCAACGGCGCGCCGTTTGCCTACATCGTGCCGCTGGCGGACGGCGAGCGGCTGAAACGCTTCGACGATATGGCGCGCCGCATGGAAGAGAGCGGAAGCGGCGCCGCGGCCTACGCGCCCGAGCCACCCCTTCAGGGCGTACCTGGCGGAGTGCCGGCGCACATGCAGGGCGGCGGACAGCCGCAGGGCATGCAGCCGAACATGGGTGAAGGCCCGTCCTCGCCCTATGACAGCGCCTTTCCCGAGCACGGCGGCGAAGACGAGCGGCAGGTGGCGATCGCGGCTTTCAAGAAAACCATCGAACGGATCATCGGCGAAAGCGACCCCATCACCCGCGCCGAAATGTCCCGCCGTATCCGCCATGACGGCTACATCGCAACGGCTGTCCGGAAGATCATCGGCGAGGGGTGAAAACGCCAATCATTGCGAGCGCAGCGAAGCGATCCAGCCGTGCCATAGTTTCGGACTAGGGAGTCCAATCTGCAGCCGTCGCCGCCTCCTGTGCGCCCGTCTCCAGCGACTTCACCTCGTGCGGCTGCCCCTCTCCCTGCGGGGGGAACCAGACGTAAGGGATGTTCTTCTTTTCAGCATAGGACATCTGGCGCGAAATCTTCTGCGGGGCGTGGTACATCTCGACTCGGATACCGCGTCTCCTGAGGGTTTTCGCCAGCGCCTCCGTCGACCGGCGCAGTTCCTCGCTCCACAGAACCACCAGGACGTCGGCGGGCGACCGGCGTCCCGGTTGGAGTTCGCCGTAGTGCTGCAGGTAGCCGAACAGGCGCGTCACGCCCAGTGAAACGCCGACGCCGGGCAGGTTCTTGTTGATGAAGCTGCCGGCAAGGTCGGCGTAGCGGCCGCCGGCAACGACGCTGCCGGTGCCAGGGCGATCGATCAGTTTTCCCTCATACACCGTTCCGGTGTAGTAATCGAAGCCGCGCGCGATGGCAAGGTCGGCCACCGCGGCCCCCTCGGGCAAGTCGCCTAGGCGTTCGATGACGAAGGCGAGTTCGTCCAAGCCTTCGTCGAGCAGAGGGTGCGAAACACCCAGCGCCTTCACCTGTGTGACGAAGCCGGCATCGGCGGCTTTGATACTGGCGATTGCCAGGGCGGCTTCAGCCTTGTCCGCGTCGCCACCCTCGACGGTTGCAAGGCCCGCAAGCAGATCGGCCGGCGAAATCTTGTCCGCCTTGTCGATCCAGCGGATCGCGCCGACATAGTCGCGGAAACCGAGGCCCGTCAGGTAACCTTCGAGGATCTTCCGATTGCTGATGTGCATGCGCACGCCGCGCACGCCGATGGCGTCCAGCGCCTCATGAATCATGACCGGCAGCTCGGCGTCGAAATGCATAGGCAGGCTGTCGATGTTGATCACGTCGACGTCGCACTGCATGAACTCGCGGTAACGGCCGAGTTGCGGGCGCTCGCCGCGCCACGCCTTCTGCATCTGGTAGCGCTTGAACGGGAATACCAGGTCGTTGAAATGCTGCGCGGTGTAGCGCGCGAACGGCACGGTCAGGTCGTAGTGCAGGCCGAGGCGCGCATCGTCCTCGCTCTCCCCGGCGTGCAGGCGTTCAAGGACGAAGATCTCCTTGTCGATCTCGCCCTTCGAACCGAGCGCCGCAAGTTCCTCCACGCTGGGCGTGTCGATGCCGCTGAAGCCGAAGCTTTCGAACGTGGCGCGGATCCGGTCCAGCCATTCCTGTTCGCGCGCGCGCCATTCAGGCAGGTGTTCGACGAAGCCGCTGATCGGGCGCGGGCGGTAGACGGATTTTCTTGGCGGGTCGAGCGGCATTCGCGGTAAATACCCCGCTTGCGCGGGGTATGACAAGATATGAGCACATGCGTTCCGTCGTACTTCAACTATCGAAGCGTGAGTTCCTGGCGGTTCGAACGTGACGGCAATGCCTGCTTGAGACCAGCCTTGGCGGCTTCCTGTTCCCTGTAAATGTTAAGTCTTTGTTCAAGATGACTTCCCGGCCTGCTTTCGACTGCGGCAAATTTCAAAAGTTCCGCTATTTCCTTGTGGGCATTCATCTTGCCGAGAACCATCACCGAGCCGGCAAACTGGTTGACCATACGAAGCTCCGGATCCGATCCGGCATCCCGATTTAGCGATGCGTCAAGAAGCGTAAGAGCAGCATTCAACTCCGAAGCAGGCGTAGTCTGGGACATGAAAGCTCCTTTAAATCATACCTAAAAGTATCATGTTGCCATCTCACAATCCAGAAAATTTTACGCGCTTTTATTGGGCAATTGCCTTAATTCTGGCATTGCGAGGCTTGTCCTCGAACAGTCCTGTCAGCTGGTCCATCACCGTGCCGCCCAGCTGGTCGACGTCGACGATGGTTACGGCGCGGCGGTAGTAACGGGTCACGTCGTGGCCGATGCCGATCGCGACCAGCTGCACCGGGCTTTTGCTTTCGATCCCGGCGATGACGTAGCGCAGGTGACGTTCCAGGTAATCGCCTGTGGTGACCGATTGCGTGCTGTCGTCGACCGGCGCGCCGTCGGAGATCACCATCAGGATGCGGCGCTGCTCGGGCCGGGCCAGCAGCCGCTCGTGCGCCCACAGCAGCGCCTCGCCGTCGATGTTTTCCTTGAGCAGCCCCTCGCGCAGCATGAGGCCGAGGTTGCGCCGGGCCCGCCGCCACGGCGCGTCGGCGGCCTTGTAGACGATATGTCGCAAGTCGTTCAGCCGGCCCGGGAACGTCGGCTTGCCGGCAGCAACCCAGCGCTCGCGCGACTGGCCGCCTTTCCAGGCGCGGGTGGTGAAGCCCAGGATCTCGACCCTGACGCCGCAACGCTCCAGGGTGCGCGCCAGGATATCCGCGGTGATGGCCGCGCTGGCGATGGGACGCCCGCGCATCGAGCCGGAGTTGTCTATCAGCAGCGTCACGGCGGTGTCGCGGAACTCGGTCTCCTTCTCCTGCTTGAACGACAGGGGAACGACGGGGTTGGCAACCACCCGCGCCAAGCGCGCGGCGTCGAGTATGCCTTCCTCCAGGTCGAAGTTCCAAGAACGCGCCTGCTTGGCCAGCAGCTTGCGCTGCAGCCGGTTGGCAAGGCGCGAGATGACGCCGTGCAGGTGGAGCAACTGATGGTCCAGCAGCGCGCGTAGCCGCGTCAGTTCCTCCGCATCGCACAGCTCCTCGGCATCGGCCAACTCGTCGAAAGCCCGCGTGTACACTTTGTAGGCGGAGGCTTCTCCCGCGGCGTCTTCCGACGGATCGCCAGGATGAGGTTGCGAGCCCTCGATTTCGTCGCCCGCTTCATTCTCGGACGGCTGCATGACGATTTCCTCGGCGTCCAATTCGCCGGCCTGTTCGCTTTGCGCGCCGCCGTCATGGGTGGCTTCGGGGCTGTTCCCTCCATCCTCCCCGCCACTGGAGTCCTGATCGCTGTCATCGCCGTGTTCGCTCGCGTCGTGTTCCTGGCCATCATCAGAATCGGGCTCGCTTTCCTCCGCCGGTGCGAAATCGAGGTCGACAAGGATGCGGCGGGTCTCTGCCGCGTAAGCGTCCTGATCGCGCATGAGCGTCGGCAACGCAGCAAGGCGCCTGCCGACTTTCCCTTCGATCAGCGGCCGCCACGCCGCGACGACATCCTGGGCCGAAGGCGGCGGGGGCTCCCCGGTCAGGGCTTCGCGCGCGAGCAGGCGCAAGGCTTCGTGCGCCGGCGCATCCTCCCGGCGTGAAAATGCACCGTAGCCCTGCCGATGGTAGCGTTCTTCCAGCGCCGCATGCAGGTTCCCGGCGACACCGGTCATCGCCGTTGCGCCCAGCGCTTCGACGCGCGCCTGCTCGAGCCCGTCATAAGCAGCGCGTGCCGCGGGATCGGACGGCGTGTTCCGGCCGTGACCTACCGGATCGTGATGGCGCAGCCTGAGGGCGGCGGCATCGGCGACGCCGCGCACGACCGCAACGTCCGCAGGGTCAAGGTCGCGCGCCGGCTGCGGAACGCGGGCGCGCAGCCCGGTCACGCCGGAGGGTTCGGCGCAGAAAACGACTTCCACATCCCGCCGCGCCATGGCGCGCAGGGTGGCCGCGGTCGAACGCTTGAAGAGTTCGAGTTCGGTTTCTTCCGTCATCTCCGACTTTACGCCACCGCCTTGCGGCCTTCGGCCAGCTCGATGCCAAAGCAGCGCTGGTAGTACTCGCCGATGGTGGCGCGCTCCAGCTCATCGCACTTGTTCAGGAAAGTCAGGCGGAAAGCAAAGGCGACATCGCCGAATATCTCGATGTTCTCCGCCCACGTGATCACCGTTCGCGGCGACATGAGCGTCGATATGTCGCCGACAATGAAGCCGGCGCGGGTCAGGTCGGCAAGGCGCACCATCTGTCCCACCTGGTCGCGGGTGAGGTGGCCGGCGGATGGCAGGGCCTTGCGCGCGAGCTTTGCCATGACGATCTCGACTTCGGAATCATGCGGCAGGTAATTGAGGGTCGTGACTATGTTCCAGCGGTCCATCTGCCCTTGGTTGATCTGCTGGGTGCCATGGTAAAGCCCCGTCGTATCGCCAAGCCCGATGGTGTTGGCGGTGGCGAACAGGCGGAACGCCGCATGCGGGCGCATGACGCGGTTCTGGTCGAGCAGGGTCAGGCTGCCCTCGACCTCCAGCACGCGCTGGATCACGAACATCACGTCAGGCCGCCCGGCGTCGTACTCGTCGAACACCAGCGCGCACGGGCCTTGCAGCGCCCAAGGCAAGATGCCTTCCTTGTACTCCGTCACCTGGCGACCCTCGCGCAGTACAATCGCATCCTTGCCGATCAGGTCGATCCGGCTGATATGGCTGTCGAGGTTGATGCGCACGCACGGCCAGTTCAGCCGGGCGGCGACCTGCTCGATATGCGTCGATTTGCCTGTACCGTGATACCCCTGAACCACGACACGGCGGTTGAAGGCGAACCCTGCGAGGATTGCCAGAGTCGTGTCGGGGTCGAAGCGGTAGGTCTCGTCGATATCGGGTACATGCTCGGTTCGCTGGCTGAAGGCAGGGACTGGAAAGTCGGCATCCACGCCGAACACCTTGCGCGCGTCGATGGTGATGTCTGGCAAACCGGTTTCGCTTGGACGCGCCGCGTTTGCGACAGCCATGACGGTGACTCCTGATGTGATTTCTTCAGTGCACCTTGTCCGGTTCGTGCGCCCGCTTCAAGGTGTGGAATGCCTGGTTTATGTTTTTCAGCCGCTCCTCGGCTTCGGGATCGCCGCCGTTGCGGTCGGGGTGGTGCTGCTTGACCAGGTCGCGGTAGCGGCTCTTGATCGCGTGGTAATTCGCGCCGTCCTCAAGGCCCAGCGTCGCCAACGCCCTGTTCTCGCTCGCCGGCTTCTTTGGCGCAACGGCCTCGTCGCGCGAGTAGCCGTAGAAACCGCCGCCTTCGTAGATCGTCCGCGAAAGGCGTTCCTCCATTTTCGACCAGAGATGGGACGGCCAAGTCGGCCGGTCCCATGTCGTGCTGCGACGGATTTCACCTTCGATTTCGTCTTCGCTCATCCCCGCGCAGTAGTTCCACGATTTATTGTAAGCGCGGACGTGATCAAGGCAGAACCAATGATATTCCTGAAGGTTGATGCGCGATTTAGGCGCGCGGTACAGCCCGTCTTCCTCGCAATCGGGATGATCGCAGGCCCTTTGGCGATCAGAGGAGGACTGGTAGAAAACCATTATTCGATTATGGGCGCTGGTCTGGGGAATAACAAGGTCGGCAAACGCGCTTGCGCGTTCGAACAGGCCAAGTTATACACGTAAGGGTGGTTATGCAACCGCATGCCGCAACCGATAACTCCGAACGGAGGCCAAGTGACGAAGGTTATCGTAGAGACGCGTCAAAGTTCTCTCATCAACCGAAACATCGTCGTGGACCGCAGGCGAACCAGTATCCGCCTGGAAACCGAAATGTGGAACGACCTCGCCGATATTTGCAAGCGGGAAGGCAAGACGATGCACGAGCTTTGTACGCTGGTTAACGCTGTGAAACCGGCGGGACGCTCCCTTACCTCCGCGATCAGAGTGTTCCTCATCTCGTACTACCGTGCCGCTGCGACGGAAGACGGTCATTCCAAGGCAGGTCACGGCGCCGGCTATCAGATCGGGCACAGGACCGAAATCCTGACGCAAGTCGCGGGTACGAACAGGCGTTAAGCGGCGCAACCGGCGCCGGCCGCTCACATTACAGGCATCGATCCGAAAAGGCTGAATGCGGCCGCCTTCACCAACGCCGAAATGTGGAACCGCTATTGCTGCGTCTCGGTCTGCGGCAACTGCAGGCCTGCCCCGCCTGGGACGGCGGGTGCTTCCGCAGGATGCGGTACGGGGGCGGCTGGCAGCGGTTGCGTTGCCTTTGCTGCCGGCGGACTTGCCGGTCCCGTAATGGGCGAACCGTCGACATTGAACGCCTGCACATGACCGCGGGCAAGAACCGACAGCTTTTCGCTGACGGCAACCTGCTGCAGCTGCGGGATCAGCTGCGGCTTGGCTTCCTCGAAGCTGGGTAGCTTGGCCGTCCGGCGGTCTAGCGCCTGAATGACGTGGTAATCAGTCCCGACCTTCAAGGGCGTCTTGGTGTAAGTATTGGGCGCAAGGTTGAACGCCGCGTCCGTGAACGTCGCGCCCAGCGGGGCAAGAGCGGTCTTGGTCGCGTATTTCATGTCGCCGCCGTCCGCTGCAAGCGCCTTGTTGACGGACCTCTCCTTCGCCAGTTTCTCGAAATCGGCGCCGCCGTCGAGCTGCTTGATGATGTCCTTGCCTTCGTCCTCGGTCTTGACCTCGATGTCGCGCAGATGGACTTCTTCCTCCGGCGGCGCGTTCTTGATGGCCTGGTCGTAGGCGGCGCGCAACTTGTCGTCGCTCGGCACCGGTCCTTGAGCCTTCTGGAAATACATCTGCGTGACCACCTGCTGGTGAAACATCGCCTCGGCCTTTTTCACCTCGGGCGAGTTCTGCAGGCCTTCGCGGATCGCTTCCTGGTAGGCCAGCTTGCGCGCGATCAGGTCGTTGCGGACCTTGTCGAATATACCGGGGTCGGTGAGCGCCGGGCGCCGATTGGCCGGAATCTGTTGCAGCAGAGCTTCGGCGTCCGACTTGTGGATCGCGTCCCCGTTGACCTCGGCAATGACCGGATCGTTGCTGTCGCTTCCCCCGTGCGACTTGTGAGCGGCAAACGCAGGCGGGGCGGACACAAGGGAACCGGCAATGCCTGCCGCGAGAAAGGCGGCGAGGAACGGGCGTGACATAGAAACTCCACGGTTGCGCAGAACAGGCAGGGCGTTCTCGCATGATTTCGCGGCTCCGGCAAGGCGGGAGCGGCGGCATGCTCTTTAAACTAGCTGGCGGCGCGGTAAATTATGCTATGAGGCTTGCCACCAGTTCAGGAACCGGCTTTCCCGTCGGCGCTCCAAGCTGAAACCGGAGTTGCGTTTGTGATAGGTGGATTTGCTCGGAAAATTTTCGGCAGCGCGAACGAGCGTACGGTGCGGTCGCTGCGCCAGATGGTTGCCGACATCAATGCGCTTGAGCCCGGGATCGCCGCGCTGGACGACGAGGCGCTCAAGGACCAGACGGTCCGGTTGCGCGAACGCCTCACCGCCGGCGAGTCCCTGGACGATTTGCTGCCCGAGGCGTTCGCGACGGTGCGCGAGGCGTCGCGCCGTGTGATTGGCCAGCGGCATTTCGACGTGCAGCTTATGGGCGGCATGATCCTGCATCAGGGCAAGATCGCCGAAATGAGAACCGGCGAGGGCAAGACGCTGGTCGCCACTCTGGCCGTGTACCTGAACGCGCTGCCTGGCAAGGGGGTGCACGTCGTCACCGTCAACGACTACCTCGCCAAGCGCGACAGCGACTGGATGGGCCGCATCTACAAGTTCCTCGGCCTTTCGGTCGGGTGCATCGTGCACGATTTAATCGATCCGCAGCGCAAGGCCGCCTACGAATCGGACGTCACCTATGCGACCAACAATGAACTGGGTTTCGATTTCCTGCGCGACAACATGAAGTACAGCGCTGCCGATCTTGTGCAGCGCCCGTTCAATTACGCCATCGTCGACGAAGTCGACTCGATCCTGATCGACGAGGCCCGCACGCCGCTGATCATCTCGGGCCCGGCGGAGGACTCCTCCAACCTTTACCAGCAGGTCGACAAGGTCATCCCCGAGCTCGACGCCGCAACCGACTACGAGAAGGACGAAAAGCAGCGCAGCGTTTCCCTGACTGAGCAAGGCGTCGAGCACGTCGAGGAAATTCTGCGCCGGCATGGTTTGATGGAGACCGGGGGACTCTACGACGCCAACAACGTGACGCTCGTCCACCACGTCAACCAGGCCTTGCGCGCCTACGTCGTGTTCACCCGCGACGTGAACTACATCGTGAAGGACGACAAGGTCGTCCTGATCGACGAGTACACCGGCCGCATGACCCCGGGGCGGCGCTATTCCGAGGGTCTGCACCAGGCGCTTGAGGCCAAGGAAGGCGTGACCATCCAGGAGGAGAACCAGACGCTGGCCTCCATCACCTTCCAGAACTATTTCCGCCTCTATCCCAAGCTTGCCGGCATGACCGGAACGGCGATGACCGAGGCGGGCGAGTTCTCGGAAATCTACAAGCTGGACGTGGTCGAGATCCCGACCAACCGGGCGGTCAGCCGGCTCGACGAGGACGACGAGATCTACCGCACGGCGGAGGAAAAAAACCGGGCCATTATCACGTTGATCAAGGAAATCCGGGAGCGCGATCAGCCGGTGCTGGTCGGCACGACGTCCATCGAAAAGTCCGAGATGCTGGCGGAGCTGCTGGAGCAGCAGAAGATCCAGCACCAAGTGCTGAACGCGCGTTACCACGAGCAGGAAGCGCACATCATAGCGCAGGCCGGGCGTCCCGGCGCGGTCACGATCGCGACCAACATGGCCGGTCGCGGTACGGACATCAAGCTGGGGGGCAACCTGGAAATGCGGGTGGAGGAAGTGACCCGGGAACAGGGCGGCGACGAGGCTGACCAGCATCGGCTCGTCGAAGCGATCCGGCAGGAGATCGAGCAAGCGCAGGGCCGTGCCCTAGCTGCAGGCGGGCTCTACGTGATCGGCACCGAGCGGCACGAATCGCGCCGGATCGACAACCAGCTGCGCGGGCGCTCGGGCCGCCAGGGCGATCCGGGCGCATCCAAGTTTTTCCTCTCCCTCGAAGACGACTTGATGCGGATTTTCGGCTCGAACCGTATGGATGCCGTGCTGCAGCGCTTCGGGCTGAAGGACGGCGAGGCCATCGTCCACCCATGGATCAACAAGGCGCTTGAGCGTGCGCAGCAGAAGGTGGAACAGCAGAATTTCGAAGCCCGCAAGGATGTCCTGAAATACGACGACGTGATGAACGACCAGCGCAAGGTCGTCTACGAGCAGCGGCGCGAGATCATCACCGACACGGGGGTATCCGAGCTGCTGCGCGACATGCGCCACGACGTGATCCGCGAGATGGTCCGCCGTTCGGTCCCCGCGCACGCCTATGCCGAGCAGTGGGACATCGCCAGCCTTCAGGGCGAGGTCGCCAACATCCTGAACCTGACCGTTCCCGTCGCGGAGTGGGCGGCCGAGGAGGGCATCGCGGAAGACGAGATCCTCGAACGGCTCGTCAAGGCCTCCGACGACAAGCACGAGCAGCAGCGCGCCGCGTTCGGCGAGTTCATGCCGCAACTCGAGAGGTCGATGCTGCTCCAGGTCCTCGATCATAGTTGGAAGGAACATCTTCTGGCGATGGATCACCTTCGCCAGGGCATTCGCCTGCGCGGCTATGGCCAGCGCGACCCGCTGACCGAATACAAGCGCGAAGCGTTCGAGCTGTTCGAGGCGATGCTCAACCACCTGCGCGAGCAGGTGACGCGTGTGCTCAGCCATATCGCGCCGCCTATGTTCCGGCAGGCGCCCGAGACGCCGCCGCGCATGCCGCTTGAGGGGGAGCACCAGGAGTTGCGCTACGACCTCGCCGTGGACGGGCCGGTCGCGGGCGAACAGATGGTGACCCTGGCGGACGACTCTCCGATCGATCCCGCCGACCCGGAGACGTGGGGCAAGGTACCTCGCAACAATCCGTGCCCGTGCGGCAGCGGCAAGAAGTACAAGCACTGCCATGGCCAGTCGACCTGACCGGCTTGCCTGATGGTCCGGGCAGGCCGTCGATCTGCCTGTGACCGCTATTGACCTGACAAGCGGATGAGCGGCCGGCGGCTGGCCGAAAACGCGCGCGAGGCGCAACCCACTCTCAAGATCCTTTTCGTCACCGGCTACCCGGAGAACGCGATGATCGGCCACGGCCCTTTTGCCGCTCGCACGGAGGCTATGAGCAGCCGTTTGCGATCGAGGCCTGGCGAAAGGGCCGGCAGCCTCTCGGGAACTGGCGGAGCTAAGGCAAGCGGGTAACCGGCGGCCATAGCCAGGCCGCGCCGCGAACCCCGCTCGAGCCGCCGTGCCTGGATCGGCGGATGGGCGTTTCGATTCCGTCCGAAAAGCACCAGCCAGGGACCAAAGGCGGTACGTCGCGGTACAGGAAGTCGAGTTCCGATATCCCGCCGCCCAGAACGATGGCGTCGGGGTCCAGTATGTCGATGACAATGGCCAGGCTTCTCGCCAGCCGGTCGCAATAGCGGCCCAGCGCCGCCATGGCCTGCTCGTCGCCGTTCTGCGCTGCGCGGACGATGGCGGGGAAGTCCAGCGCGCGCCCGGTTGCCCGTTGGAACTCGTTCGCCGCGCCTGGGCCTGACAGCCACTGTTCGACGCACCCGGATCGGCCACAGTAGCAGGGCGGACCCTCGTACTCGCCGGCGCGCGCCCATGGCAGAGGAGTGTGGCCCCATTCTCCGCTGATGGCGTTGCGGCCGGTCATCGCTCTCTGGTCGATCACGACTCCGCCGCCAACTCCAGTACCCAGAATGACGCCGAAGACGACCCGGCTCCCACGTCCCGCGCCGTCGACCGCCTCGGACACGGCAAAGCAGTTCGCGTCGTTGGCGGCGCGCACAGGCCGGTCGAGTAGCGCGGACAGGTCACGGTCGAGCGGCTTGCCGTTCAGCCACGCGGAGTTGGCGTTCTTGACCAGCCCGCTGAGCGGGGAGATCGAGCCGGGAATGCCGATCCCGACCGTGCCGCGCTCGCCGAGCTTGAGCTCCATTCCCAGCACCAGATCGCAAATCGCGTTCATGCTGGCCTGGTAATCGTGACGCGGCGTCGGAACTCGCGGCCGCAGCAGCTCGCGTCCAGTTCCGTCGAGCGCGATCGCCTCGATCTTTGTCCCGCCGAGGTCGATGCCGATGCGCAGCCCGCCCACAGGTGCTTCCTGTCTTGTCACGGCCGGCCCGTTGGGGCAGGCTCATCCCAGGAGAATTCTGTGATCAAATCCAAGCTGAACCTTGTCCTTTCGACGCTGTGCATTTTGTCTCTTACTCCCGCGATCGTTCAAGCCGAAGCCTGCCGCTCGGCGAGCGAGTCGGAGGCCGACGCGGCCCTGCGTTACCAAGCCCGCCTGCGCGTCGTTGCGCTCAGCTGCGTCTCCGCCGTCCGGGGACAGTCCCTGTATACCGAATACCAGGGTTTCACCGCCCGCAACCAGGACCTCCTGGGCGAGTACCAAGCCATTTTGCTGCACTATTACAAGGCGCACGGCAAGGGCGACCCGGCAAACCGGCTGCGCAGCCGCGACACGGAACTCAACAACGAGGAATCTTTGGACGCAGCGAAAGCAGGAATCGTCGCATTCTGCCGCACTCAGGCGCCGGAACTCGAGCGCGCGTCCACCGAGCCGCAGGCCGACGTGCGCGACGCCATTAGAGCCATTGCAGCCTTGCAACCGTCGGCAAACGGAAAATGTAGCTAGTCGGAAGCTGGCTACCCCATACATCTTGCGTTGGATCTTGCGTCCCGGCTGCGGCTGCCCCATGATCCTTGCTTCTGAAGACCAGATGCGGAAGACCGGCGAATGACCCACGACAACGATGGCGATGGGGCTGGCAAGCCAGCCACGGTCCGGAAGCCTGCATCTGCAGGCGCAAACTCTAGAAAGCCGGATAAACCATTGTATCTGGATGGTTTCCTTGTCGCGATGGCAACGGCGGCAACGGCATTGTGGGTTTCGTTCTGCGTGGCCTACTCGGGAACCGCAATCGGTTTTCGTCGCCTGCTGACCTTGCCGCCGCATGAAATCGGCGTCTTCCTTCTCGGCGTTGTATCGATTCCGGCCATGATCTGGATGGCGCTTGGCTACCGGCGCCGGACGCGTGCCCTCGATGCCGCTAACCGCGTCCTTTCCCGTCATATTCGTGAGTTGTCCAGGCTTCCTGATCCGGCTTCTCGCGAGCGCGCCGCGGAGGTTGACTCCATGCGCCGCGAGTCGCTTTCGCTGTTCGAGGCGGCTCAGGCAACATTGGGATCGCTGCGCGATGTACAAGACATGCTGCGCAGGGACACGAAATCGTTGCAAACGGCTGCGTCCGCGTCGGCCGAGCAGTTGACGCATGCAGGAGCCGCGCTTGGTGAAAAGACAGCTTCGGTCACGGCGCTGGCCGAGCGGCTGGGGGGCGTTTCGGGCGAGTTCGGCAGCAAGGCCTCGTTGTCGCTCGAGGCTCTGCGCACTGCTCTGGCGCGCGTCGAGGAGGTTGGGTCCGGTTTGGAGACGAAAACCGCCGCCGCCGCCGCCGCCGGCCAGTCGGCGGCCGAGCGCGCCGAGCGCAGCGCGGAAGCGGTTCAGGCCGGGGCCACCGCCCTGGCGCGGGCCGCGAGCCTTCTCGATGCCCGTCGGCAGGATATCGAAAAGGCGGGCGAGTCCGTCGCGGGCGAAGCGAAAATCATGAGCGAGCGTTTGACGGAGGGCGCCGGCATCCTCGACGCGCGGACCGCGGGCCTTGCGGCTGCGGGCGGAAAGCTGCTGCTGCAAAGCGGCGACCTTGCGCGGCTCGGGCACGATCACGTCGCCGCGCTGAACGTCGCGGCGGAGGGTCTTGGGCGCAAGACGCGCGAAGTACAGGACGGGCTTGCGGGCGGCATCGCCCGGATCGAGGAGATCACTGGCCAGTTCGATGGGGTGTCGGACGAGTTCGGCGCCAGGGCCGCCGCCGCGCTCGCCGCGCTTGGAGCAGCCCTGGCGCGCGTCGAGGAGGTCGGGACCGGGCTGGAAGCAAAGGCCGACAGCGCCGCCTCCGCTGGGCAGGTCGCCGCTGAACGCGCCGAACGCGGCGCGGACTCGATCCGCACCGGCCTGGCCGCCCTGACGGAGGTTACCGCGCTTCTGGAAACCAGGCGCGAATCCCTGCAACGCACCGGCGACGCTGTGAACGGCGAGGTGAGGGCGCTGAACACGCAGCTGGAAGACGGCGCAGGCATCCTGGAAGCGCGCGCAAGAGGATTGACCGAGGCCAGCGCGAAGCTGCTGTTGCACAGCGAGGATTTGGCGCGCGTCGGCAACCAGCATGTCGCGGAACTGAACGGCGCTGCGGAAGGGCTTGTGCGCAAGACCCGCGAAGTCCAGGACGGTTTCGCCGGCGGCATCGCCCGGATCGGCGATATTTCAGCCGAAGTCACGTGGAAAATGGATGAAGCGACGGCGCGCATAGGCACCAGCCTGGAGGGCATGCGGCAAACGGTCGGCGAGGCGACGGGAAGCCTGGACCGGTTCGGCGAGGCGGGGAGCAGGCTTGCGCGGCATCGCGAAGAGCTCGACGCGATGCTGACGGCTGTTCTGGGGCGGATGGACGCGCTGGCCGGCCGCTTTGACGGCCAGAAGACAAGCGCGGGCGACGCCGAACGCGCGTTGACCCAGGCCGGCCAGAAACTGACCGAGGCATTGGCGCAGATCCGCGCCGAGCAAGAAGCTGTTTCGCGCGAAATGGAAACTGTCGGCGAGCGCAGCCACAGCGTTTCAGTCAGGTTGGAGGGGCTGCGCACCGCCGCTGTAAGCGGGGTGGCCGACCTGATCACCGAGGCGGACCGCTTGCAGAAGCGCAGCGAGATGCTGACGGACGAACTGAAGGGCCAGTCTGGCGTGCTGGGCGATGCCATCGGCCGAGCCGGTGACATCGCCGAGATGCTGCGCGCCACCGGCACGGTGGTGAACGATGCGGTGGGCAAGGTCGGTGAGGCGTCGCAGAAAATACGCGGCGAGCTGCATGATGTCGGGCGCGAGATCGACCGCGAGGGCGGCAGGCTGGAAAAGCGCGCCGAAACCGCGGCGGTGACCCTGGTCGGCGCGCGCGCGAAGCTGGAGGAAACCGTAACCCACATCGACGGCATCCTCGGCGGCCTCGACCGGCGCGCGGGGGAAATCAATTTCGCGGTCGCCTCATCGCTTAGCCGGCTGGGAGAACTCAGCCACGGTCTCGAGCG
Source organism: Alphaproteobacteria bacterium (assembly GCA_965199265.1). GTDB lineage: Bacteria > Pseudomonadota > Alphaproteobacteria > CALMVH01 > CALMVH01 > CBDAQV01. Next base: position 174,507 of record CBDAQV010000005.1, read on the forward strand.
CGCCCGTAGCGAGGCGGCGGGATCGTCCGACGCCGTGTCCAGCCAGATGGGCGCCACGGCGGACGCGCTGCGCGCGAGCATCGACCGCATCCGCGAAACCGCCGACGAGATAACCGGCGCTTCCGCGCTGGCGTCCGAAGCCGGCGACAAACTGGTCGTAACCGGAACCGTGCTGCGCGATCGGGTGCGCGAGATCACAAGCTCGGCCGGCGATGCCAACGAGACGATCCGCCGTTCTGCCGAAGACCTGTCCCATTCGGCCGGGCGTACCCGGACGGAGCTGGAGGCCATCGCCCGGCAGGTCCGGTCGGAGAACGAGGCGATCGCCGGCACGCTGACCCGCATCGCCGACGTCGACGGCGCGCTGCGCAGCGCGGGGGCGATGGTGGAGGAGATCGTCGGCCGAGCGGCGAAAAGCGCGGAGTCCGTCAAGGCGGATCTGCACGCCGTGGGGCGCGAGATCGGGGTGCAGAGCAAGCTGCTTTTCGATACCTCCGCTAGTAATGGCAACGTGCTCGGGCGCACGCGCGAACAGATGGAAACGGTGGTTGGCGAGGTGCAGGAGGCGTTCACCAACCTCAACCGCAAGGCTGCCGAGATCAATTTCGTCGTCTCGACCGCGGTCAACCGGTTGGGCGAGCTGTCGCGCGGCATGGAGGATGCGCAAGCCTCGATCGACACCGCGTCCGGCTCGGTATCCGACCGGATGACCAGCGTCGCCATGACCTTGCGCGCCGAGTTCGGCGGTGTGAACGAAGTGGCAAGCCGGGCGCTCGAGCGGCTGGAGCGTACCTTGACGTCCATCGCCGCGACCTCGGCCAACGCCGAGGCCGAGACGCAGCGCGCCGAACAGCGCATGCTGGCGACGTTCGAAGTCGTCGAGCGCAGCGGGACGGGGTTCAGCGACGCCGTGAATACGGCGATCGGCAATTTCGAGCGTGCAGAGCAGGCGTTGGTGCAAGGGCAGGGACGTTTGACCGGCAACGCGGAGAGTGCAACCGGCCACCTGCTGCGCTTGGCGCGCGAGCTTGCCAGCGGTGGCTTCGACCTCGGCAATACCGCAACCGCGACCGCCGACCGCATCGCCGCCGCTTCGGCGCTGGTGGAAACGCGGCTCCAGGCGATCAATGCCATCTCGGATGCGATGCGGGGCGCGCTGACCGCGTTCGCGACCGAATTGGGCGAGGTTTCGGAGCAGAGCGGCACCGTAACGCAGGCTTTGTCCGACCGTGGGCACATCCTGCGCGATAACATCGTCCAGATCGTCCGCACGGCCGACGACGCCGGCGAGACCCTGAAGGGTTCGGCGACCTCGCTGCTTGCCAGCGTTACCGACATTTCCGACGCCGCCAGCCGTACCCGTACCGAGATCGTGCGCGCGACGACCCAACTGCGCGAGGAGGCGAGCGCGGTGCTGGAAACCGAGGCGGAGTCCCGCAACCTGATGGCGCAGGTTTCCACCCTGCTGGGCGACAAGGCGATGGAGATGGCAACCGCGGCGCGCCAGGTCGCCAGCGAAACTGTGACCATGCGCGAGGCGCACGCGCGCATGCAGCGCGACCTTTTTCTCAGCGCCGCGAGAACGGTGCTGGAGGGCCTTCGCTCGCTTTCCGTCGATCTCAGCCGGGTCCTCGACCGCGAGCTGCCCGAAGAACTGCGTCAGGAACTTGCTCGCGGCGACATACAGGCGTTCGTGCAGCGGCTGGCGGCGATGCGCGATCAGGTACCCGCCGCTCAGCTACGCGCCAAGTTCTCCGCCGACGGCACGTTCCGGGTTCACGTCCAGGCCTATCTGGCCAAGTTCGAGGAACTCCTGACTCAGGCGATGCAGGTCGACCAGGGCGAGGTGCTGACGTCCACCCTCATGAGTTCGGACGTCGGCAAGATCTATTACTTCCTGACGGCCGCCATCGGCAGCGACCGCGACAGCGTACGCCAGGCCGGATAGGCTGCTACTCGCCAGCGAGCATCTTGAAGGCCACCTTGCCAGTTTGCGGGACAGCAAGTTCTTTAAGCTCATCCAGCGCCAGGCGCAGTTCCTCCTCGACCTGCCATGGCGGGTCGACCAGAAGCATGCCGCTGCCGTTCAAGTTCCGGCTGTCGCCCTCGTCGCGTACCATGAACTCGATCGTCAGCTGATTGCGAATGCCCGAGGCGATCATCTCCTCCTCGAAGCGCCATAGCGCGGGACGCTCCTTCACGGGATACCAGAACGCCAGGGTCGCCTGCGGAAAGCGGTTGTGCGCCAGGCGCAAAGCCTTTGCTGCATCCCTCAGTTCCGTTCCGGCTTCGAACGGCGGGTCGATCAGCACCAGCCCGCGCTTTTCGCGTGCCGGCAGCAAGGCGCCGATCGCCTCGTACCCATCGCGGCGGTGCGCGGCGGCATTGGAGTACGGGCGCAGGGTTCGGCGCAGGGTGGCGGCGTCCTGCGCGTGCAACTCGCAGAACGCCGCCCTGTCCTGCGGCCGCAGGATGCTCGCGATGAGCAGGGGAGAGCCGGGATAGAACGTCAGCGCGCCGTTCGGGTTGTAAGCGTGCACCTGTCGCAGGTAGCGCGCCAGCAGCGGGGACGACGCGGCTGCGGGGAACAGCTTGCCTATGCCATCCTCGAACTCTCGCGTCTTGCCGGGCTCGGTCGCCGACAGGTCGTAAAGGCCGGTGCCCGCGTGCGTGTCGAGAACGAACAGCGCGCTCTCTTTTTGCATCAGGCGCGTCAGAAGGCCTATCAAGACAACATGCTTGAAAACGTCGGCGATCCCGCCGGCATGGTAGGCGTGCCGGTAATTCATGAGTGTCGACGATCATAGGGACGAGAGCGCGCTGCGTCTTGCGCTTTCCGAGCGGCCCGACCGGACTCCCGACCGGACGGCCTTGGCGCTGTTGCTGAGCAAGGACGGCCGCCGTTCCCACGCGCTAGCCCTGCTGCGAGACGGGATGATCTTCTCTGCGGGTCGAGACGACCGGCTGGAGGAACTGGCGGAGGCGTTCATCGCGGTGGACGCATGGCCCGACGCGGTGGAAGCCTTGCAGAACGCGGCGCGGCTTTCTCCGTTCGAGGGGCGGATACAAGCGCGGCTGGCCGGATTGTGGGCACAGCTGGGCGAAGCCGACAGGGCAAACGCCGCCGCCGTGCGGGCAAGGGGGCTGGGCATCGCCGTCTCGCTAGACATATTCGCGGAGCCCACCCCGGGGCTGACCCGGCAACTGTTCAACCAGTATGCCAGAACCTTCGACAACCACCTCCTGCAAACTCTGCGGTACTCCGCTCCGGTGGAGATCGAACGCGCGCTCCGTCCATACGCCGGGCGGTTTACCGGCCGCCTGGTGATCGATCTCGGGTGCGGAACGGGGCTGATGGGAGAACGTTTTCGCGACGCGGCCGGACGACTGATCGGCATCGACCTGTCGCCCGGAATGCTGGAGCAGGCCGCCGCCAAGGGACTGTACGACGAGCTGGCCGAAGCCGATATCGTCGACTTTCTCCGTGGCTTGCGCGGCGGCGGCGCCTCCCTGATCGTCGCCGCCGATGTGCTCGTCTACATGGGCGAGCTTCGCCCACTATTCGAGTCCGTCTGGCGCTGCCTGGAAGCCGAGGGGCTGTTCGCGTTTACGGTCGAGCGCCTCGACGGCAATGGTTTTGCGCTCAATCCGGCGCGGCGGTACTCCCATTCCGGGAACTACTTGCGGGCGCTGGCCGGGGAGACGGGGTTTCACGCTCTGTCCTGTCAACCAGTCGTGCCGCGACTTGACGGGGGCAAGCCCGTCGACGGGCTGCTGATGCTGCTGCAAAAGATTACTGAACCACCGTCGATGTCGTCGAAGTCGGAACAAGGCCGCTGAGAGCGCCCGCGATGTTGGGACTCTGGAAAAATCCGAGCGTCTTGAGGCCGATCCGGAAAAAGATCGAAGTGCCCGAAAGCCCGCCGACGGAGTTGGTAAGGTTGCGCGAGGCCTGGACCTGGAACGTGAAGCAATCGTCCTGGTACTGCGTGGTCGTGTAGATCTCCTGCAGCCGGCTGGCGCTGCCGAGCTGCACCACGGCCGAGCCGGTGAAGCTCCAGAATTTGGTAAGCTGCTGCTGGAAGAACGGGGTAAGGTTGTTCCGGTTCTCGCCTGCGGCGATGGTGGGAATGCTGCTGAGGAACGTATAGTTCAGGCCGTAGGAGTCCTTGACCGCAGGATCGGGCGCGACCGAAAAGTTCACCTGCTGAAGCTGGCTCGACAGCGTGTCGGGATCGAGGCGTGTCTGGTAGCTGAAATTGACGTACTTGCCAGGGTATATGTCCACGCCGCCGACATAGTCGGACGCGACTTTCTCAAGCCCGCTGCCCTCGGGAAAGATGTCGGGACCGCTCAGGCGCCGGCTTTGCCCGACAAGCGCCGTCGCGTAGCCGCCCGAGTCCCAAAAATAGCCGGTCTTGACCCCGTAGGCGACGTGCGCGCCCGTTTCGATACGGTCGATGCCGGGGAAGCGGTTGGCGGCGAACAGGTTGGTCGTGTCCAGTTCGAGATCCAGGCTGTCCTCGTTCGGGATCTTGTTGTTGTTGGCCAAGCCCTGCGGCGCGAAGGTGAACGAACCCATCGGCTGTACCAGCCAGTGCCCATCATCATCGGGCGCGACCCAGGGGTAACTGGTTATATCGTGGATCTGCGGCAGGTAGCGGCCGCTGAAATCGCCGCCCGTATCGGTGTCGACCGGGCTGCCGGGAAGGTTGGGCTGGTTGTTGGTGCCGTAGGCGTCCAGGAAAACGTGGCCGTCCACCTCGTTGCTGAGTCCAGCGCCGATAAAGGTGCGCTGCCATCCGGCTTCGGCGGAGTAGCGGGCGACATCCTGCTGACCGCTCTTGATGGTGGAACCGGATTGCGGCGTCGCGATGGGGTTGACTGGAAGGGTCGTGTAGCTGCTGCTCTGGAAAGCAAGGTTGCCCAGGTTCTCTGCGCCGGGCCGCAGCAGGCCAAGAAAGCCTGTATTGAAGTCCCAGCGTCCGCCCAGGGTCTCGCCCTGGCCGCCGAACGCCTGATAGCTGGAGTAAGGCGCGGCGAGCGGCTGGGTGCCGACGACGCCCGGCCGCAGATCCTGAGCGTCGTAGACGTTGGCGACGGCGTAGTCGCGATCGAAAAACCCTTCGACGTAAAGGCGGTTATCGAGCACGTCCTGATCGCTGTAGCCGTACTCGCGTAGGAAGGTGTCATCGGTGGTTCGGGCGATGTTGAAGCCCGTGCGCCAGTTGTCGTCCAGGTCGTATATGCCGAGGCCGAAGATATGGCCGCGGACGGTCTTGTCGGGATCGGTGTCGTTCTTGGTCGGGCCATACTGGTTGTCGCCTTCCGCCAGGCTGCCGCTCAGGATCAGCTTGCCGTAGTCGAAGCGATTCCGGTACTCGCCGCCCAGCAGGGGCCCCTGCGCGGAAGCGTAGGTCGTCTCGATCGTTGCGTCTTCCTGCGGCGAGATGCCCCAGTAGTAGTAGGACCTTATGGTCGCGCCCAGCAGGGTGGTGTCGCCCGCTTCTGGCGACAGGAAGCCGCTACGCTGCTTGACCGTGGGATCGGCGTTCGAGAAGTAAGGGCTCCACAGCACCGGCACGCCGTCGAATTCCAGCGTCGTGTCGTAGTAATAAAGGTTCTGCTCATCGGCGTCGTGCTCGACCTGCAGCGCTTTCAGCTGCCAGATCGGCGGCTTGCTGGGATCGTCCTTGCACAGCTCGCACGGTGAGTAGACGCCCCGGCTGATCTCCATGTACCGGTCGTCCTTGCGTGTCGCCGTGTTTCCCACGATCCGCACGTCCCCGAGCAGGATACCCTTGACCTGATTGATGAACCCGTTGCTCATCTTGTCGCGCAGTTCGAGGTAGTTGCCGAAAAAGATGTTGCCGCCGTTGTCGCGCAGTACAACGTTGCCAGAGGCGGTCACTTGGTCGGTATCCTGGTTGTAGCTGACCACGTCGGCGGTCAGGACCTGCGTACCCTGCGCCAGCTGCACGTGCCCGCGCGCCGTGGCGGTGTCGAGGTCGCTGTCGTAGGAAACACGGTCGGCATTGAGCACCACCCGGTTGTCCGAAGGCGCTGCGGCATGCTTGCCGGCGGCGGGCGTCGCAGGTCCGGAGACTGGCGGTCTGGCGATCACCGGAGCCATTGTTGCGGTCGCCCCAGCCGCATCCGGAGCGGCGGTTACGCTTCCCGGCGCGACTGGCGTCGTCGCCCCCGGCGTAGCCGGAGACGTGGTCACCGTAGCGGTAGCCACCGGGTCGAGCGTGGCCGTGACCGCAGCCGGCGTGTCGCTCGGGATCCGGGGCTGCGCGTCCGTGGTCGTGCTCTCCGTCGCGCCGCCCGAAAGCCCGCGGCCGTTGAGGATCGCGGTTGCGTCGGTCTCACCCAAGGAAGTTCCAGCGGCATACAGCGAGGTGATCGGTGCAAGCCAGGCCAAAATGGTAATCGAGACTACGAAGATCGACCCGCGGAACATTAACGAAGGCATGCCGTAACCAGCCCGCCCGGTCAAGCACCGGCAAGGTAAGGCGTGAGCTTCAGCGCTGGTCGAACTTGAATTCGATGCGGCGGTTGCGCGCCAGCGCCGCGTCGTCCGACCCCGGGTCCAAAGGCGAGAACTCGGCAAACCCCGCAGCGGCGACACGGTCCGGCGACAAGCCCTGCGCGATGAGAAAGCGTGCGACCGCCACGGCTCTTGCGGTCGAAAGCTCCCAGTTGGAATGGAATTGCGGCGTGTCGATCGGCCTCTTGTCGGTATGACCGTCGACCCTGAGGATCCATGGGATGTCCGGCGGGATGCGCTGCGAAAGGTTGATCAGCACGCCAGACAATTCTTCCAGCTTCGCCTTGCCTTCCGGCTGCAGCTCTGCCGAGCCGCTCGGAAACAGCACTTCCGACTGCAACACGAACCGGTCGCCGACGATGCGGATGTCGGACCTGGTGCCCAGCACCTCCCGCAGGCGGCCGAAGAACTCCGATCGGTACCTGGCCATTTCCTCGACGCGGGTCAGCAGGGCGGTGTTGAGGCGCCCGGACAGGTTCTGGATCTGCTCGTCCTTGGCCTTGTTCTGATCTTGCGAGGCGGCAAGGTCTGCCTCGATGCGCGTCAGCTGCTCGCGCAACGCCTGTACCTGCTCGTTGAGCAGGGAAAGCTGCGCGTCCTTGTCGCTGATCTGCTTGCCTTGGTCGGCGCCAGCCGCCAGCCTGGCCTTGGCGTCCGCCAGCTGCGACGAGAGCAGCGCCAGCTGGTCCTTGACATCGGCGGATCCGGCGCGCTCGACATTCAGCATGTTAGTCAGCTCGGCGATCTGGCTGTTTAGCTTCGACAGCGCGTCGTTCTTCCTGGCCAGCGTTCCCTGGAGGAAGCTCTGCGCGATCACGAAAACCAGCACGACGAAGATGACGACCATCACGAGCGAGGACAATGCGTCGACCCACCCTGGCCAGACGTTCACCTCGTAGTTGCGCCCCCGCCCACGGCTGGAGAGCGCCATTTCAGATGTCCGACGCGCGAGAAGATCGCGGCGTCGAAGCCTCGCCTCCCCCCGCGCCGCGTGCCGCGCCGATGGTGCGCGCAATCAGCTTCAGCTCCGTGCGAAGCTCCTGCACGACGTCCTTGCGTCCCTGCGTCAGCTCGGCGCTGAGCCGCGTCAGAGTGGCGTCCATCGAGCGCAGATGCGCCTGCGCGTTCTCGCCCAGGCTGGCGTCCACGCTGGCCGACGGGCGCGCCAGAAGTTCGCCCATGCGCTGCAGCAGCAGCTTCAGCTCGCTGTGACTGTTCGACAAATTGTCCATGCGCTCGACCAGCAGCATCATGTTCTGGCCCAGCTGTCGGTCACGGCTTTCGGTCGCGGTAACCGTCTGCCGCAACGCGTCCAGGTTCTCGGCCGTCTGTTCCACCAGCGCCTGCAGGTAATGCGTCGGCGGCAGGGCTTCCTTGCCCGAGTCGAGATACGGGATGTCGCTTTGAGTCTTGCCGATGCCGGACAGCCAATCTTCCAGATTGCGAAAGAAGGCGGTCTGCGCCTGGCCCAGCTGGAGGTCGAGGAAGCCGAGGACCAGAGAACCCATCAGCCCGAACAGCGAAGCGCTGAACGCCGTTCCCATGCCCCTCAGCGGCGCTTGGAGACCTTGCTTCAACGCGTCCAGACCCTGTGCCTCGCCGTTGCCGCTGAAATCGAGGGTTCCAATCACATCGCTGACCGAGCCCACGGTCCTGATCAGGCCCCAGAACGTGCCAAGCAGGCCTAGGAAGATCAGCAGGCTGATGAGATAGCGCGACAGTTCGCGCGATTCGTCCAGGCGCGCCGCCACGCCGTCCAGCACCGAGCGCAGCGCCACGGGCGAAAGCTGCGGCACGCCGTCGTTGCCCTGCGCCATGGTGGCGACCGGGCGCAGCAGGTTGGGCAGGGCGCGGGTACGCCCCGTGGCCTCGACGTTGCGCATCCATTCCACCTCGGGGCCGAGGCGCGCGGTTTGCCGCAGGATGAAGATAATGCCGAAAGCCAGAGTGGCGACGATCACGCCGTTCAGGACGGGGTTGTGCAGGAACGCCTGGCCCAGCGTAGCCGAAAGAACGAAACCGAGTGCGGCGACGATGCCAAGGAACAGGACAATGCGAATGAGGTATCGGGCGGGACCTTGCACGTGTCAGACCTGTCTAATCCAGAGCGTGGGCCAGTCAGCAACTTCATCTTGGTCAAACTGAGGCAAGCCTCGCGGGCGGGCTTGGGCCTGTCAGCGCACCAGGAAAAAATCGACGCGGTCGGCCGATGCCTGTGTCGGATCGGCGCCCAGGGCGCGGATATCGATGCGGTTCGCGTCCACGCCGTGAGTTGTCAGGTAGGCGCGCACCGCCAACGCGCGCGACAGCGACAGGCGACGCGCCTTGCTGGATCCGCCCGATCCGCTCGATGCATAGGAGCGAAGCTCGACGCGAAGGTCTGGATTGCCTTGCAGGCGCTCCGCCAGATTGTCCATGCGTGCGGTTCCGTTCGACGGCAACCCTTGCGATCCAGGCTGGTAACTGATGCGCAACTCATCGTCCGCGGTCGATTTGTCAGCCCCCCGCGGCGGCCGGACCGCCGCGGGGTCAGCGCCGTCGGGGGCCGGCGAGGGGACGGGTTCGGGAGCCGTCAGCCCGGCCGCCTGCACCGGCGCATGCTGGACCTCCGGCATTTCTGTGGTGGTCTCGGCCGGCACCGGCATGGTGGACAGGTCCGGAGCGCTGGCCGGCACGCCAATCGGCTTGGGCGATGCCGGGCGGCTCGCCTCGACCGAAGCGGCGCGATCAAGTACGACCGTGCCCGATGGCTGCATGGGAACGATCTTCCCTGGCTCAGGAATGTTCGCGTGCCCCTGGCTCTCGACCGGCGCGTCCGGATCGCCCTGCGGCGGCGTTCCGGGCGAGGGTGCGTTGGAGGCGACGATCTCCGGCTGCGAAGGCTGCCGGGGCGGAGGAGCAACTTCCTCGCCATGCTGCGGGGCAGGGGGAACTTTGGGCGTATCCGGCGCGACAGGCGGCTCATCGAGCACCATCTGCTGCCGGGGTGGAGCGGTTGCCGGCGCGGGCGGGCTGTCGGGCGCGTCTTCGGCGTGCGTTTCGGACTCGCGAGCTTTCACTTCTGAATCCGAGCTGTGGTAAGCGGCCGACGCGTCCGGCGCAGCTCCCGGCAGGGTTATCTCATATGCCGCAGGGTCGAGCGTCGATGCCGGCGGCTTGGGCTGGAGCGCGCAGACACGCTGAAGATAGTTGAGGTCGTCCGCGGTCATGGAGGACAGCTCGCGGTGCGCCTGGACTGCGGCGTCGCCCGCCATTAGCGGGTTGGCGGAACGATGGCGGTGATGGTGGCGCGAGCCGCGGCGGCGAGGCGAGGCCCCCGTGGAGCCGTCGCCCTCGGGCGGGCGTAGGCTTGCTAGTGTCACGCCTGGCGCAAACGTTGTCGCCGCGACGCGGCTTTCGGTCTTGTGCGCCGGATACTTAGCCTGGCGAGTGACGGCGCCTAGTTCCGCCAACGGCTGGCCGTTGCCGCCGATCACGGTGGTTTCCAGCTCGGCATCGTACTGCACGACCTGGTTGCCTGGCGAGCGCAGATCTTTCGGGTGGCGCAGCCGCACCGCCCTTGCCTTCACGGGCCCTGTCTGCGGCAGCGCGTTCAGGGCTTCCAGGTTGACCTCCACCGTCGGCCCGCCGCCGCCGACGTAAACCTGCGCGAAGGCAGGGCTGGCGGCTGCGAGGAGCGCTATGGTAGCGGCAACCGAGAGGGTGCGATGTTTCGCTCTCATCTACACTGTTCCGGTTTCTGGTTCGGTTTGAACGCCCATGGGCAGAGCCACGGGCGAACGTAGTAATTCGGCAAGGGATGCGTGCAGCGCGGCATTGCTGGCAAAGATCGAGCCACCATGCACGGGGTTCCTGCCGCCCTGCATGTCATCCGCGAAGCCGCCCGCCTCGCCGACCAGCAGGACGCCGGCAGCCACGTCCCAGGCGTTGATCGCCATCTCCCAATACCCCTCGAATCGTCCTGCTGCGACGTATGATAGATCCAGCGCCGCCGAGCCGAACCGGCGCAGCGCGACGGATTGGCGCAGCAGAGCGCCGACCTGGGCGACAAACAGCTCGGGCTCACTTTTGGGCGTGATGCCGGTGACGATCAGCGCGTCGCCGATGGCACTGCGGCTCGACACGCGCAGGCGCCGGTTGTTCAACCACGCTCCGCCGCCTTTTTCCGCGGAAAACATCTCGTTCTTGACCGGATCGTACACCACGCCCGCGACGATCTCCCCCTCCGCTTCCAGCGCGATCGAGATCGACCAGTGCGGGATTCCGTGCAGGAAGTTCGTAGTGCCGTCCAAAGGGTCGACAATCCAGCGTCGGCCTGCCTGATCGCCGCTGATTTCGCCGCTTTCCTCACCCAGGAAACCGTATCCCGGCCTTGCCTTCGCCAGCTCTGCCTTGATGATCTCCTCCGCGTTGCGGTCGGCGGCGGACACGAAATCGGCCGGGCCTTTTCGCGATACCTGCAACTGCTCCACCTCGCCAAAATCGTGCACGAGCGCGCGCGCCGCTTTTTCGGCGGCGGACGCCATCACGTTCAGGATCGCGGAGCGGGCCGGCATCAGTTCTTGGCGCGTTCGACGTAGGAGGCGTCGGCGGTCTTGATGACGATCCTCGTGCCGGACTCGATATGCGGCGGCACCATGACGCGCGCGCCGTTCTCGAGGATCGCCGGCTTGTAGGAGGACGACGCCGTCTGCCCCTTGACCACCGGATCGGCCTCGACAATGGCCATGGTCACGGTATCGGGCAGCGTGACGGACAAAGGCTGGCCTTCGTAGGTTTCGATCGTGCACATCATCCCGTCCTGCAGGAACTGCGCGGGAATGCCGACAGTCTCCTTGGGCACGATCAGCTGCTCGAAGGTTTCCTGGTTCATGAACGTCAGTTCCTCGCCGTCGGCGAACAAGAACGAGAATTCCCCCTCGTCGATGCGGACGCGCTCCACCGATTCCTGCGTGCGGAAGCGGACGTTGGTCTTGTTCCCGGCGCGCAGGTCGCGCATCTCGACCTGGACGACGGACGCGCCCTTGCCCGGCTGGTAGATCTCGCTCCTGGCCACGACCCAGAGCTTGCCTTCGTACTCCAGCACGTTGCCCGCGCGGATGGTGATCGCTGTAACCTTCATGAACGTCCCGGTCTGGTGGAAACGGCGGGACCGTAGCAGGGCGGGCAGGGCAGGGCAATGCGGGTTCGGAGTTGCTCATAACTAAAACGATAACCTTCTAGCGAACGGAGTTCGTCCGAGCGCTTGAACACAGCGATCCAGACGATTAGCTAATAATTGGCTTATTCGGATTAGTATAGTCCTCAATCCGATTCTCGCCCCTAAGCTGCCGGATGGCCGTACGAACAACACGGGAAATATCATCACGTTCGAAAGCTTGCTCGGAAGGAACCCAAGATAACGCTTTCACCTCATTAGATTTCTGGTGAGTAAGTTTTGGATCGACTAACGCAGAAAATATCTCAACTGTACTCCTTTTTCCTTCTGTTGCGGTCCTATACAGCCCAAGGTTTTTTAGGCCTGCCTCAGGCAGAGATAAGCCAACCTCCTCATTCAGCTCACGACGTGCGGCACTGACCGCTGTTTCTTTCCCTGGATTATAACCACCTCCAGGTAAGTTCCAAAGATTGCGATTTCCATATGAGTGCTGAACCAGTCAGATTTGCCGAGCATCGTTGGTATGCTGCAACAGAACCTTTACACCATAGCTCTCAGGCTTAGCCACATGCCAGTAAAGCATCAGAGCAGGAAACAAGGCACGTCGAATAACTGAAGGGATTTTCATATCAATATTCCAGCCCTGCGTTCATCTTATTACCAAAACGGATTCTCAACATTTGGCGTAGCCCTTGATATGGCTCTCTACTATGAAGTCTTACTAGATTATTGAAAAAAATTAAATAACCTGCGGTCCATTGATGCCGTATAGCCACCGATTTATCTAAAACCTCGTTTACACTGTTATAGTATCGACCAATTGCGTCCGGGATGACAAGTTCAGTTCTATTGTAGGTTCGGTCGGAACTGAACCTGAGCACATTACGGTGCCGCTCATCGAATGACACTAAAGCGTAAGTTGCCTTCTCGCCAGGGTAACTACCACTATAGTACTCAGTCTTGACGTCAGAATACTCAGGAAAAAGTTTTTTAAGTAGGCGAGTTGCTGCTCTCGCGTCATATATCGTAGTTTCTCCGCCAGATATGCTAGGCTGAATGCACCCAAGCGCAAAGCTCCTTATCAGATCTCCGTTAACATATATGCCTTCGTTGTGAACCGGCAGCGGTTTCGGCGCGTCACGTCCTTCAAGTGGATATATGGTAACAGCCGAACCGAGTTTCTTACCTACGACAGACGCAAAGGCTGTCATTTCGTAATTTAAGATCTTTGAGTTACGACTTACGTTGATTATCGCAACTCCCGTGTCATTCAGTTCTCCTCAATAAACCCAGCCCATTCGGCCATCGATTTTTGTAATCTCTTGAAAATACGTTTATGGTAGATTTTCCTTTCCTAATTAGTTTACAACCTATTTTTTTAGGGTTTGCAAGGGATTGCACCAGCTGGTGTTCAGGCCTTGCCCTGATAAATCCGTACTGACTCGTCGAGGATCTGCAGCGCCGGGTCGTACGGGCGGTACAGGCTGTTGGCGGGCAGGACATAGCCGTGGCCGCCGCCGTCGCGGATGCCGCGGATGTCCTCGAACAGGTCGCTGTCGGCCACGATGTCCTCGCCGGCGAAAACGACGATGCGGCGGCCGTTGCCACAGGATTTTCGGACGTGGCGCACGCGGTCGCTGAGCGGCGCGGTCACCAGGGCGCGGACCGGATCGGCGGCGGCCACGGAGTTTTCCAGGTGGCTGGCGGGCACCTTGACGCACACCAGGTGCGCGCCGATGGCGGAGGCGACCCCCGCCGCGTGCGACACGCCGTCCAGTGCGGTTTCCGAGCCCGCCGCGCCGCTGTCGGCGGAGGCCCAGATCATCGCGAACAGCCCGTAGGATTTCGCTTCCTCGACCAATTGGACGATGTCCTCGAAGGCGGCGCTGGTTTTGTCCTGCGTCGGGTTGATCGTACAGGCGACGCCGGCGCAGCCTAGGCGCAGCGCGTCGCGCAAGCTCGCCCTGATGGGGCTGTGGCCATCGCTCGTGTGGTGAGCGAATGCCTCGCCGCTGTTCATCTGCAGGATGAGCGGCATCGAACCGGCAAACGCATCGGCGGCGGCTTCGAGCATCCGCATCGGCGCGGCGAGGGCGCTGAGGCCGGCATCGACCGCCAGCTGGAAATGGTACTGCGGGTCAGAACCCGCGGGGTTCGGGATCAGCCCCTTGGAAAAGCTGTGATCGATGGGAAGGATCAGCGCCCGGCCGCTTCCGGCCAGCTTCCCCTCCATGAGGACGCGCGCGAGCGCGGTCTTCGTGCCGGGATTGTCGCTCTCGTACAGCGAAAGCAGCTTCTTGACGCGCTGTGTGACGCGCATGGGCGCGGTGTCTCCGGCGAAGTGTCTTGTCTGGCAATAACCCGGAGAGGCTTATTATTCTGTTAAGGACAGGAACGCGCGCTTACTCGCCAACATTGCAAGGTACCCATGAGCGATACTTATTTCTATAAGCCTCCCCTCGGTCACGGATTGCCGCACGATCCGCTGAAGGCGATCATCGCCCCGCGGCCTATCGGCTGGATCAGCACGATCAGCCGGGAAGGGCAAGTGAACCTTGCGCCGTACAGCTATTTCAACCTGATCAACGACACGCCTCCGATGCTCATGTTCAGCAGCTTCGGCCGGAAGGACACCGTTCGCAACGTGGAGGAAACGGGCGAGTTCGTGGCCAACCTCGCCGTTCGGCCGCTGGCGGAGAAGATGAGCCTGACCTCCGCGACGGTCGGGGCGGGGGTCGACGAGATGGAGCTTGCCGGCCTTGCCGCCGCGCCGTCGACAACGGTCAAGCCGCCCCGCGTCGCGGGCGGCGCCCGCAGCGCTCGAATGCCGCTGTGTGGAAATCCGGACGTTGCGGGATCTCGATGGGAAGGAGGTATCGTGCCTGATGGTCATAGGGCAGGTCACGGGCGTGCACATCGACCCGGCGTTCCTGAAGGACGGGCGCTTCGATACCGCCGCCGCCCGTCCGCTGGGCCGGTGCGGCTATCGCGGCGATTACGTGGAGGTTTCCGAACTGTTTGAGCTGCTGCGGCCCGAGTAGAGGAGCTTGTTTGGAGAATTCGGAATGAAGATCGTCATCCTGGATCACGCCGCTTAGCGGCTATCCAAGATGACGAGAGTACGATCGCTTATTCATTTCATCCTCAACGATCACGCAGGCACCCGCCTGGATCGTGGCTGTCGAACTGCCCGCACTCCACAGGCCGCTCGATGATCGTCGCCCCTTGCCGGCCGGCAAGGTCGATCAGGGCGGGGACGATCGCCTCGCCGTCCATGCAGAACTGTTTCAGCCCGGCATGAAGCCCGGCGAGCACGTCGCCGCGCCGCGTGCCGCAATCGTACAGGATTTCGCCGATCTCGGGCGCGGCCTTGCGGATCTGGGTAACGAGGGCGGCAAACATCGCAGGGCCGATATGCGCCGAGGCCCCCGGTTCGGTTATCAGGTCCGCCGCCAGGCCAAGGGACCGTGCCGCTGCGGCGACAGCCAGCGCGTCCTTCAGCCCGTGGATGACGACAGGCCGGATTACAGCTGGCCCATGGCGACCGCCGTGTCGGCCATGCGGTTTGAAAAGCCCCATTCGTTGTCGTACCACGCCATGACGCGCACGAACGTGCCGTCGATGACCTTGGTCTCATTGAGCGCAAAGATCGAGGAATGCGGGTCGTGGTTGAAATCCCCCGAAACCAGCGCTTCGCTGTAGACGTCCAGGATACCTTTCAACTCGCCGCTCGCCGCTTCGCTCATCGCCCTGTTGATCTCCTCCGCCGTCGTTTCCCGATTGGCGGTGAACTTGAAATCGACCACGGAGACGTTCGGCGTGGGCACGCGCATCGCAATGCCGTCCAGCTTGCCCTTCAGTTCGGGCAACACCTTGCCGACGGCCTTGGCGGCCCCGGTGGAGGTCGGGATCATGTTCAGCGCGGCGGCGCGGGCGCGGTGCGGGTCGGCATGCATCGTGTCCACCAGGCGCTGGTCGCCGGTGTAGGAATGGATGGTGGTCATGAAACCGTGCTTGATGCCGACCGTCTTCTGCAGCACGTAGGCGACCGGCGCGAGGCAGTTGGTGGTGCACGAGGCGTTCGATACAACGGTCATTTCGCGCGTCAGCTTGTCGTCGTTGACGCCGAAGACGCAGGTCAGGTCCTCGTCCGTGCCGGGGGCCGAGATCAGGACCTTCTTCGCGCCTGCGGTCAGGTTCTTGGCCGCATCGGCGCGCTTGGTGAACCGGCCCGAGCATTCCATCGCGACGTCGATTCCCATCGCGCCCCACGGCAGCTTCGCCGGATCGCCTTCGCTCACGACCGCGATGCGCTTGCCGTCGACGATCAGGGTGTTGCCCTCGACCGAAACGACGCCGGGGTAGCGGCCGTGCACCGAGTCATACTTCAGCAGGTGGGCGTTTGTTTCCAGATCGGCGAGGTCGTTGATGGCGACGATTTCGATATCATCGCGTTTTGCCTCGGCGATGGCACGAAACACCATTCGTCCGATCCGGCCGAAACCGTTGATCGCAACCCTTACAGCCATTGTGCTTCAAACCTTGTGAGTGGGTAAATATGCGCGGCTAGATGCGCCTTTGGCACCGCCCGGTCAAGGGGACCCGCTGCCGTCGAGGCCCACGCGGGCGATTGACAGGGCCATCACGCAGACCGTAGGGTCACGGCCCATGAGCATGCAGCTTCGCACCGCCCTCGAACGGCTCGATTTGTCGATCGACAATCTTGCCGCGGTGGCGGAGGAGCAGGTGAGGCGCAAGGCCAAGCAGAATGTCCAGAACGGCGCCCGCAACCGGTCCGAAGTGCTGACCCGCCTCGACGCGGTGATCGAGCGCGTAGAAGCCTTTCTGGGGCAAGCCTGATGCCCGCCATCGAACTAAGCATCAATGGCCGCTTCTACTCCGTCGCCTGCGATCCGGGCGAGGAGGAAAGGGTGCGCCAGCTCGGGCAGGTGCTGGACGGAAAGGCGAGCCAGCTCGGTCAGACGGCCAGCGACGCCCAGAGATTCCTGATGGTCAGCCTGATGCTGGCGGACGAGCTGGACGAGGCGAAGGCCCGGCTCTCCGACATGTCCGGTAACGCGAACGCAGCACCGGCGCAGGGCGAGGCCGATGGCGACCGCGACCTGCTGGTCGCCGCCGTCGAGCATCTCGCGGAACGGATCGACCAGATCGCCGCGGCGCTGGCGCAGGGTTAGGGCGGCACGCCGATTCACGACTCGGTAACCTTGTATTCCAACCCGCGTGGGCTTACCTTGATGATCGAAGAGATACTGCCCGGTACGTCAGGTTCACTTATCCCAGGGGCTATGATTATTTCGCAAGGGTGCTGTCCCTGTCCGGATCGTGGTCCGGGTACATGGCGCCCACCTGGTATCCAGGCCACTGCGGATAGTCACGCCAACGGCCGGCGCGGTTCTCTTCACTTTATTCCATGACAGAAAAACAGGACATGCGCCGCGAGGCCAAGAAGCTGCGGGCCGGGCTGGCCGAGGCCGCCGGACCCGATGCCGGCTATCGGATGGCCGGGCATTTCGTCGCCGGTCCGCTTGCCGCGTGGAAAAACGAGCGGAGCCCGGTCGTGGCCGGGTACTGGCCGCACGGGACGGAGATGAACACGAAGCCTCTTCTTGAGATGCTGGTCGCCTATGGCTTCCAGGTCGCATTGCCGGTCGGCGAGGCCATCGAGCCGGTGTTGACCTTCCGGCGCTGGGAGCCGACGATGACGCTGGAGAAGGATGGCCTTGGCATGAATTGCCCGCCCGGGTCTGCTCCTTTTGTCGATCCCGACATCGTGATGGTGCCGGCGCTTGCGTTCGACGCGCGCGGCTACCGGATCGGCTACGGCGCGGGCTGCTACGACGCGACGCTGCGCGTGTTGCGGATACTGCGCCCGATCGTGGCCGCAGCGGTCGTTCATGCCGGGCAGGAAGTTCCCGAGGTTCCGGCGGAGGCGCAGGACGAGGCGGTGGACTGGATCGTCACCGAGCTTTACTCGAAGGTGAGGACGGAGTGAGGCTTCTTTTCCTGGGCGACGTCATCGGCAGGAGCGGCCGCGACGCCGTCCAGCTCCACCTTCCCCGTTTGCGCGAGGCGCTCGATCCGGACTGCGTGATCGTGAACGCGGAGAACGCGGCGCACGGCTTCGGCCTGACCCCGACCATCGCCGAGCAGATGTTCGCCATGGGCGTTGATTGCCTGACCACGGGCAATCACGTCTGGGACAAGAAGGAAATCATCCCGGTCCTGCAGGCCGACCATCGAATCCTGCGCCCGCTGAACTATCCCGCCGCCTCGCCCGGGCGAGGCGCGGCGTTGATCGCGTGCCGCCGCGGCACAGTGCTGGTGATCAACGCGATGGGCCGGCTGTTCATGGATGCGCTGGACGATCCCTTCGCCGCCGTCGGCAAGCAGCTGGAACTGCATGCGCTGGGGCCGGAAGTCGGGGCGATCGTGCTTGACTTCCACGCGGAGGCGACGTCGGAAAAGATGGCGATGGGCCATTTCTGCGACGGGCGCGCCTCGCTGGTAGTCGGCACGCATACCCACGTCCCCACGGCCGACACGCAGATCCTGCCGGGCGGGACGGCGTTCCAGAGCGACGCCGGCATGTGCGGCGACTACGACAGCGTCATCGGCATGAAGAAAACGCCGGCCGTCGCCCGAATGGTGACGAAGCTGCCGGGCGAGCGCTTTTCGCCGTCCGAAAGCGAAGCGACGGTGTGCGGCGTGTTCGTCGAAACCGGCGAGGACGGCCTTGCCCTGCGCGCCGCGCCCGTCAGAGCCGGGCCGAGGCTGCTGAGCACACAACATTTACGGTAAAAATTCGCAAAAATTTAGATAGCGCTTGCTTGGTGGATGTCCAAGCTTGATTATTTGCATAATCTTTCAACCAGTGTTGAACATGCAACCATTTCTTTATGCAGTCCGTCATGGGCAGACTTTGTACAACCTAAATGACTGCTTGCTGGGCCATCTCGATCCGCCGCTGATTGAAACGGGCATTGCCCACGCGCGTGGCCTTGCCGAGTGGTTTGGGGGTAAGGAAGTGGGGAAGATTTACTCCAGTCCCCTTTTGCGCGCCCGCCAGACGGCAGAGGCGATTTCGAAAAAGACCGGCGTTCCCGTCGTGGTGGACCCCCTGCTGATCGAGGTGAACTACGGCGATATCGATGGCATGCCGATCAGGGAAGCGAAGTCGAGCGGTATCTATGCCGAACGTGACCGGGACCGGATGAATTTCCGGCCGCCCAACGGCGAAACCTATGTGGAGCTGACAGATCGGCTTCGCACGTTCTTCGCTCGGGAAAGGCTGATGGAAGCGACGAGCCCCGCCGTTCTCATCTCGCACCAGGGCACCGCGCGCATGATCGCGGCGATCCTTGGCGCGATGTCGCCGGAGGTAGCCGCGGCAAAATCGATTGGGCACGATACCGTCCTGACGGCGACACGCGGTCCCGAGGGCCAAGTCGAAACCAGCATCCGGACTGTCTCGCAAGCGTTGAGCCACGAGCCTAGGCGGGGAAATCCTGCGTCGGCGGGACATCGCCCCTCGTGACGGGAAGAACAGCGACTGACCGCCTGTTGCGCCTTCTGTTTCTAGGCGATGTGGTAGGGCCCGCCGGCGAGGCGGCGGTTTACCGCTACCTTCCCGAGCTCAGGGGCGCGCTGGACCCCGATTGCGTCATCGTCAATGGGGAGAACGCGGCTGATACGGGCTACGGGATCACGCCGGCGATCGCGGAGCGGCTGTTCGGCCACGGGATCGATTGCATCACCCTCGGCAACCATGCGTTCAAGCAGGCCGACATTTTGCCGTACCTTGATCGGCAAAACGCCATTCTGCGACCTGCCAATTACCGCGCCGGCAGCCCCGGACACGGGTCGGCGACCATTGAAGTTCGTGATGGACGCCGCGTGCGGGTTGTGAACGTCGCCGGTCAGGAACTCATGGAGCCGGCGGACAATCCCTTCGTCGCGGTCGACCGGCAGCTGGAAGGGCTGTCGCTCGGTCCCGACATCGCGGCGATCGTGGTCGACATGCACGGGATCGCGGGCTGGGAAAAGATGGCCATGGCCCGTCACCTCGATGGACGCGCCACTCTGGTCGTCGGTACGCATACCCATATCCCGACGGCGGACGCGCAGATCCTGCGCAAGGGGACGGCCTATCAGTCCGATGCCGGAAGCTGCGCCGACTTCGACAGCATCACCGGAATGCAAGCCGAAGCCGTAATGGCGCGGACCGTGTCGCAGCTCCCCGGTTCGCCCGCCGGTCCCGCAACGGGGGAAGGCACGGTGTGCGGTGTCTACGTCGAAGCCGGGCAGGATGGCCTCGCTCGCCGCGTCGAGGCCGTGCGCGTTGGACCTCGCCTCGCGCAAAATATTCCGACGCCCACCAATCTTTAACAGCGTGAGGCTACCATGAGCGAAGCGGAGAAACTTGCTATGCAGGCCATGCTGAATTCGTTGTACCCGCCGATCGGCCACGCCGACAAGATACAGTCCTGGGAACAGGCCGCGCAAACCGTCAAGCGCTGGAAGGAGGAGGGGCACAAGGTCGGTTTCACCAACGGCTGTTACGACCTGCTGCACCCAGGACACCTGTTCTCCATCGGCCAGACCCGCAGCTTTTGCGATCGCCTTATCATCGGGCTGAACAGCGACGCTTCGGTCAGCGCATCGAAAGGTCCGAACCGGCCGGTCCACGACGAGGAAACGCGCGCTCTTGTCTTGGCTTCCATGCAGGATGTCGATATAGTAGTTATGTTTTGGGAAGACACGCCGCACGAGCTTATCAAGGCGCTGGTTCCGGACATACTGGTCAAGGGCAAGGACTACGAAGGCAAGCTCGTCGTTGGGCGTGACATCGTCGAAGCGGCTGGGGGCGAGGTCATACTGGTTGACATGATCCCGGGCGTCAGCACCACGAGTACAATAGCGAAAATGAACAGGGGGTAGGACAATGGACAATAACGAAGAAAAAACCAGCATCGCGGTCGGCCTCAACCTGGATGTTAAGTCGGCTGAGAAGGTGATGGCCATGTGGGTCAAGCTGGCTGATGCCGGCATACACGATTGCCTCAAATTCGGTGATGTGCCGCATATTACGCTGGCGATCCACAAGGCTCCGGCCAGCGCGATCAACAATGGCGATTTCGGCAGGCGCATGAACGGCGCGGTTGCTGGTTGGGAACCGTTGAAGACGAATTTCACCAGTTACCGCGTTTTCGAGATGGGGCCGGAGAAATACTCCGTGGTCCTTGCGCCGGCGATGAGCGCGGGTCTTCAGAAGCGCTACGAGGATGTAAACGCCGCCCTCCCGGCGGCTTCGCTCAATGCTTTCTACAAGGAAGACATCTATACGCCTCATCTGACGCTTGCTCGCGGTCTCAGCGCGGACCAGCTGGGGAAAGCGTTACAGGTGCTGAAGGGAAGCGTGCCGCTGGAAGCCACTCTCGACCATGTCGACATGCACAAATTCGACGGTGTCAACCCAATACAGAATGTCTGGCAGGCGCGATTGGTATCGAACGAAGAAATCAAGCCTGCCGTTACAGCCGGCACGCGGCGCCCTTCCGCTGCCCTGACCGGCGTCTCTGGGTAGTTACGGCGAAGGCGGTCCATGCGGAAGGCGAGGCGGCTGATGCCGCCGCGCTCCGCGGGATTGACGAATAATCGAGAATTCATTTAGAATTAACCCAGATAGCGAAACGAGGATCACCGCATGCGTCCCGCAAACCACTCGACGACTTGGCCCCGATCGGGTCGCGGCCGTATTCTTCGGCGTGCTTGCGGACGGTCTGGCCCGGGACGTCCAGGCTGCCCCCAGCGGCAGCCTGGAAGAGCAGCAGAAGCTCGACGCGTGGAAGCACAAGATGGACCTCGTCAGGCTCGCCGATCCCAAGGAGGCGTTCGTTACCGCCATACGGCAGTTCACCAATGTCAATCTGGTCAAGCCTGTCCTTGCCGAAGCGCTTCTGAGCACGTTCAAGGACCTCGAACCGCAACGCCTTGCCGCCCATGAACTGAAGCAGAAACTCCGCAACAGCGTTCTCGCTTCCGGCGATCACGCTCCGTGACGGGTGAGTTGAGATAGAGGCATGGCAGGTCACAGCCACGCGAAGAACGTCATGCACAGCAAGAACGCCTCCGACGCCAAGAAGGCGAAAGTGTTCAACAAGCTGGTGCGCGAGATCATGGTTTCCGCCAAGGTCGGCATGCCCGATCCTGCGCATAACCCGCGCCTGCGGTCGGCGATTGCCGCCGCACGCGTCAAGAACGTGCCGCGCGACCGGATCGAAAAGGCGATCAAGACCGCGCGGGAAGGGACGGATACGTCCGATTACGAGGCGATCCGTTACGAGGGTTACGGTCCGGGCGGCGTCGCGCTGGTGATCGAGGCGCTGACTGATAACCGCAACCGGACCGCGGCGGAACTGCGGGGCGCGTTCACCAAGTATGGCGGCGCGCTGGGAGAGACTAATTCGGTCTCGTTCATGTTCAACCGTGTCGGCGTCCTGCTGTTTCCGCTGACCGTGGGCTACGACGCGCTGTTCGAAGCGGCGGTCGAGGTTGGCGCGGACGACGTGGTAACCACCGATGACGGGCAGGAAGTCCTGACCAGCCTGGAAAGCTTCGTTGGCGTGCGCGACGCGCTGGAAAAGTTCGGCGACCCTGCAGGAGCCGAACTGGTGTGGCGGCCTAACGTCATGGCCTCGCCTAGTGACGATCAGGCCGAGTCGCTACTCAAGTTGATCGACGCGCTGGAAGACAACGACGATGTGCAGAAGGTGTTCTATAATCTGGAACTGACCGACGCGCAGGCGGAAAAGCTGAGCGTCTGATCTTTTACACTAGTTGGGCAGCGACGGCTCGATGGACTGAAGAACTTGTTCGGTCATCACGAACGTAAGTCCGTAATGCATCTCTGAACCCCTGCGGCTGCATACTCTTTCAGAGATGAATGCCCTGTTTTCCACGTTACGACGAACAAGTTGTGTATCTTTAAACGGCCACTAAAGTCAACCTGGACAAGTTGTAGTCTTGTGAAATGACGCTCTACCAGCGGCTCGGCCCGAGATCAAAGCAGTGTAGCCTGACCGGAAACTCACGCCTCAGTGCGGGAGCAGGCTGCTGGGTCTGGGCCTTCAGCTCCGACAGCGCCTTGCCGACATGCGCGCCGAACTGCGACAGCTCCGTGGAAAAGGCAAGCGGCAGGATCAGCATGACTTCGCGACAGTCGGGATCGTGGTCGCAGCTGTAGCAGGTCTTGGCGCCGCTTTGCCGCGAACGCGCCTCCCACAGGGCCAAACCCTTTTCAGCAAAGTCCGGTAGGTTGAAAGCGCCTCGTCGCTGGTTCCATTCTCGAACATGAAACTTTGCCGGCAGGTTGGATCAACGTCTGCGCGCCTTACTGTTTCGTGGCTGGTCTGCCTGAATGACCAGGCCATGCTGCACATCGCTTCGTCCATCTGAACTTTTAATAAATGGTGATCTTGACTGGTTTTTCCCTCATGAGTTCGGAATGTCAATACAAACGTGCTGCTGATAATGTTGAGCGCGCGCGCCTGCCCACGTACACTGCCGGGATGAAAGCAACCTTTTGCCGATGATGCGCGTACTTGGAATTGATCCCGGGCTGCAGAACACGGGCTGGGGCATCGTGGAAGCCGAAGGCAACCGGCTGCGCTACATCGCCGACGGCGCAGTGCATTCGACCGCTTCGCTCGACCCGGCGCGGCGGCTGAAGCAGCTGCACGACGGCATCGTCCAGGTGATCGCCGACTATGCTCCGGACGCGGCGGCGGTGGAGGAAACCTTCGTCAACAAGAACCCGGTCTCGACCCTGAAGCTGGGCTTGGCGCGCGGGGTCGCGCTGCTGGTGCCCGCGCTCGCCGGGCTGGAAGTGTCCGAGTACCCGGCCAACCTGGTCAAGAAATCGGTCGTCGGCGTCGGTCATGCCAGCAAGGAGCAGGTGCAGATGATGGTGGCGCGGCTGTTGCCCGGTGCGAAGCTGGCCAGCCCCGACGCCGCCGACGCCTTGGCGATCGCCATCTGCCACATCCACCATGCCGCCACCCGCAGGCTGGTCGGCGGCAAGATGGCGGGCGCGGCGCGGTGATGTCTTCATGATCGCGAAACTCACCGGCAAAGTGGACAGCATCGGGTCTGATTGGGCGGTCATCGACGTCAACGGGGTTGGCTACTTCGCCAGCTGCTCGCGCCGCACCCTGTCCACGCTGGGACCGATGGGCACCCCCGCGCGGCTGTTCACCGAGGTCCGCGCGCGCGACGAGTTGCCGCATCTCTACGGATTTGCCGACGCAGGCGAACGCGACTGGTTCCGGCTGCTGACCACCGTTCAGGGGGTCGGCGCGAAGGTCGCGCTGGCGATCCTGTCCGTGCTTACACCCGACAAGCTGCTGTTGGCGATCGCGGCGCAGGACAGGGCGGCGTTGGGACAGGCGGACGGCGTCGGCCCCAAGCTCGCCACGCGCCTGCTGTCCGAGCTGAAGGACAAGTCCCCGGCGCTCGGGGCGGGGCTGGGCGCTGGAATGCCGGCGGCGGCTTCGGGCAACAACGCGGGCGAGGGCGGCCTGACCGCCGACGCCGCGTCGGCGCTGGTCAATCTCGGCTATGGCCGTTCGGAGGCGCTGGCGACCGTCGCCCGGCTGCAGCGCGACGACGACACGCTGAGCGACCTGATCCGGCGTGCGCTGAAGGAGCTCGGCGGGTGAAACAAATGCAAGTTCAGCTTCTCATTCTCAACTTGTTTCAGGCCCCACCTATCCGCGTCCGCCGAGGCTTGGGTCCTGACCTTCGTCAGGATGACGACATGGATTTTACTCGGTGAAGCGCACCATCGACCCTGTCCATCAGGAAGAGGACGCGCCCGAACCGTCGCTGCGCCCGCAGAGCCTGTCCGAGTTCATCGGTCAGCGCGTGGCGCGCGAGAACCTGGCTGTGTTCGTGGAGGCGGCGAAGAAACGCGGCGAAGCGCTTGATCACCTTCTGCTTTTTGGTCCGCCGGGCCTCGGCAAGACCACGCTGGCGCACATCGTCAGCCGCGAGCTGAACGTCGGCTTCCGCGCAACCTCCGGGCCGGTGATCGCCAAGGCGGGCGACCTTGCGGCGATCCTGACCAACCTCGAAGCGCATGACGTGCTGTTCATCGACGAAATCCATCGCCTCAGCCCGGCGGTGGAGGAAATCCTCTACCCGGCGATGGAGGATTTCCAGCTCGACCTCATCATCGGCGAGGGACCGGCGGCGCGCTCGGTGCGGATCGACCTGCCGCGCTTCACCCTGGTCGGCGCGACCACGCGCTCGGGCCTGCTGACCCAGCCGCTGCGCGAGCGCTTTGGGATACCGCTGCGCCTGGAACTGTACGAAGTCGACGAGCTGACGGAGATCGTGGCGCGCGGCGCGCGCGTCCTCAAGATCGCCATGACGCCCGACGGCGCGCGCGAGATCGCCCGCCGTTCGCGCGGCACGCCTCGCGTCGCCGGAAGGCTGCTGCGGCGGGTGCGCGATTTTGCGCAGGTCGCGGGGGTGGAGGTGATCGACGCGCGCGCCGCCGACGCCGCGCTGCTGCGGCTGGACGTCGACGGGCGCGGCCTAGACGCCATGGACCGGCGTTACCTGTCCTGTATCGCCGATAAGTATGCCGGCGGCCCGGTCGGCGTCGAGACGATGGCGGCGGCCTTGGCCGAACAGCGGGACGTGATCGAGGAAGTGATCGAGCCGTATCTGCTGCGCGAGGGGCTGGTGCAGCGCACCCCGCGCGGCCGCATGCTCTCCGACTCGGGATTTCGTTATATCGGCCTCGAACCGCCGCGCGACCCGGCGCGGCAGCTTGCCTTCGAGCTTCCGGCGGCGGCGGAGGAATGATGGACGGCGTTCACGTCTTTCCGTTGCGCGTGTATTTCGAGGACACGGACGCAGGGGGCGTCGTGTACCACGCCAGCTACCTGCGCTTCGCCGAGCGGGCGCGGACGGAAATGCTGCGTTCGCTCGGCGTCCCTCACCAGGAATTGATCGAGGCGCACGGGTTGATGTTCGTCGTCAGCCGGCTGGAGGCCGACTACCTAGCCCCGGCGCGGCTGGACGACAGGCTGGAGGTTCGCACCGCCCTGGCGGCTGTCGGCGGTGCCAGCGTCAGGGTTCTCCAGGATGTTTTCGCCCTGCGCGGCGGAGCGTCTGTCGCCTGCGCGCGGTTGACGGTGCGCCTTGCCTGCATAGATCGCCAGGGTCGTCCGGCGCGCCTGCCGCCCGCGCTTGCCGAAAAAACGAGGCTTGCGGCAAGCCCGAACAGGAACTAGCAGTTAGCGATGGATCGTACCGTAGACGCCGCGCAGCTTGCCGGCACACATGCGCCTGTAGACCTGTCCTTCCTGGGACTGTTCCTGCAGGCTGACATCATCGTCAAGCTGGTCGTGCTGCTGCTGCTGGTCGCCTCCGTCTGGTCGTGGAGCATCATAATCAACAAGGCGAGCCGCCTCGCCAAGGTCAAGAAGCGGGCAGAGGTCTTCGAGGACAGCTTCTGGTCCGGAGGATCGCTCGATTCCTTGTTCGACAAGCTTTCGAAGAAGGACAACGATCCAATGGGCGCGACATTCGTTTCCGGCATGCGTGAGTGGCGCCATGCCAACGAGCGCAACCTGACGCAGACCGAATCGATGAAGGGCAGCCTGACCCAGCGCATCGACCGCGTCATGTCGGTGACCGTGGGGCGCGAGATCACGCAGCTGGAACGCTCGATGTCGTTCCTCGCCTCCGTCGGCTCGGTGTCGCCGTTCGTCGGGCTGTTCGGCACGGTGGTGGGCATCATGGACAGCTTCACTTCGATCGCCAGCCAGCAGAACACCAACCTCGC
The DNA here is from genome assembly GCA_965199265.1 of Alphaproteobacteria bacterium. GTDB lineage: Bacteria > Pseudomonadota > Alphaproteobacteria > CALMVH01 > CALMVH01 > CBDAQV01. Next base: position 201,090 of record CBDAQV010000005.1, read on the forward strand.
CGTCGTCGCGCCGGGCATCGCCGAGGCGCTGTTCGCCACGGCGCTCGGCCTCGTCGCCGCCATTCCGGCGGTCATCGCCTACAACAAGTTCAACACCGACCTCGCGCGCTACGCAGACCGGCTCGACAATTTCTCCGCCGAGTTCTCCGCCATACTTTCGCGGCATTTGGAATCGAAGGCTTAGCCCATGGCGATGGGGGTTTCATCAGGCGGGCGCGGGGGCAAGGGGCGGCGGCGCTCGGCAAGGCAGATGGCTGAGATCAACGTTACCCCGATGGTCGACGTCATGCTGGTGCTGCTGATCATCTTCATGGTCGCCGCGCCGCTGCTGACGGTCGGCGTACCGGTCAACTTGCCGAACACCAAGGCCGGCGCGCTCAACGACAACGACCAGAAGCCGCTGGAGATCACGATCAGCGCCAAGGGGCAGATCTATATCCAGGAAACACCGGTCGACCTCGAAACGCTTGTTCCGAAGCTGGTGGCGATGAGTCACAACAATCATGACATCGGCGTCTACGTGCGCGGCGACACGGCGGCCAATTACGGCCGGTTCATGGAAATAATGGGGGCTGTCACAAGCGCGGGCTTCACCAAGGTGTCCTTGCTGTCGAACCCGAGCAATGGCAAGCCCCGCAAGTAACCCTTTGCGGATCACCGCCGGCGCACCGCCTGCCTCCGAGTTCCGGGAGATGCGGCCGTCGTTGATCATCTCGGCAGCGCTTCATTTCGCACTCCTGCTGCTTGCCGTGTTCGGCCTGCACCTGTGGCACAAGAAGCCGCTGGACATGCCGATCACGATATCGGTTACCATGATGAAGCCGTCGGACATCGCCCGGACAAAGCACGAGGCGGAACCCACCAAGGATACGGACGAGCCGCCGGTGCAGTCCCGCGCCCCCGAACCCCCCAAGCCGCCGGCCGATACCGCGCCGCCGCCGCCGCCGCCGCCGCCCGTTCAGCCAAAGGTCGAGACACCTCCGCCGCCTCCGCCCAAGCTTGCCCCGCCCGCGCCAGAGAAACCGCCGGAAAAGCCGTTGCCGATGCTGGAGAAGGTCGAGCCCATGCAACAGCAATCGTTCGCGCCGCCGCCCAAGCTGCCGCCGCTCCAGAAACCTGCCGAGGTCAATCCGCCGCCGAGGCCCGTGACGCCAGACAAGAAGGCCAGGCAGACCGACGAACAGATGGACGAGCTGCTGAAGAATCTGACCGCTCCGGTGGAGAAAGCGGACGAGATCAGCAGGAAGCCGCCGATCAAGGCGAAGCCGCAGGCCGGCTCGCACGCGCAGGTAAGCGACACCATGACGGCCGACGAAATGGCCATCATCCGTGAGCGACTCAAGCAGTGCTGGCTGGTTCCGGCCGGGGCTTATGACAGCGAAAATCTGGTGATACACGTTGCGGCCAAGTACAACGAGGACAAGACATTGATCGCTGAAACTCTAGTCGACACCGATGATCGTTACAACCGCGACCCGTCATATCGCGCTGCCGCCGATAGTGCCTTGCGCGCTCTGCGAAATCCTGCCTGCAACCCGCTTCCCTGGCCCGATGGCAAATACGCCGATTGGAAAAATCCGCAAATCGATTTCGATCCAAAGATGTTAGGGCAGTAGTCAACGCCTTTGCTTTTACAGCACGGACCCGATCTGAGAGAAAGCTTTCGTCATGAGAATCCTGTTTGCACTATGCCTGTTAGCCTGTGTCTCATTTTGTTTTCCGGCAAGTGCCGACGTCAAGATTGACGTACATTCGGGCAATATCCAACCCCTTCCGATTGCGATCACCGATTTCGCGGGCGCGCAGGGCAATGAAAGCCAGGTGGGGCACGAGATCTCTGGAGTGGTCACATCGGACCTCGGCAATTCCGGCCTGTTCGCGCCGGTCGATCCCGCCGCCTTCGTGCAGACCCCCGACGCGTTGCGGCAGGAGCCGCGCTTTGCCGATTGGAAGGTGATCAACGCGCAGACCCTGGTCACCGGCACGGTCACGACGCAGCCGGACGGCCGGCTGCGGGTCGAGTTCCGCTTGTGGGACGTGCTGGGCGGCACGCAGATGACGGGCATGGCGTACACGACGCAGAACGCCAACTGGCGGCGTATCGCGCACATCATCAGCGACACGATCTACCAGCGCGTGACGGGCGAAACGGGCTATTTCGACACGCGCATCGTCTACGTCGCCGAAAGCGGCCCGTACCAGAAGCGGGTCAAGCGCCTCGCGATCATGGACCAGGACGGGTATAACACCCGTTACCTGACCGATGGCAGCGCGCTGGTGCTGACGCCGCGCTTCTCCCCGACCTCGCCCGAGATCACCTACATGGCCTACACCGGCGGACGCCCGCGCGTGTACCTGCAGAACATCGACACCGGCCACCGCGAGCTGCTCATCGACCTGCCGGGGATGAGCTTCGCGCCGCGTTTCTCGCCGGACGGCACGAAGGTCGTCATGAGCCTGGCGCAGAACGGCGCGACGAACCTTTACGCGATGGATCTGCGCACCCGGCAGACCCGGCAGCTGACCAACGATCCGTCGATCAGCACCGCGCCGTCCTACTCGCCGGACGGCACGAAGATCACCTTTGAGTCGGATCGCGGCGGACAGCAGCAGATCTACACGATGAATGCGGACGGCTCGGACGTGAAGCGGATCTCGTTCGGGTCGGGCCGGTATGCCAACCCGGTATGGTCGCCGCACGGCGATACCATTGCCTTCACCAAGATGCAGGGCGGCACGTTCTATATCGGCGTGATCAACCCGGACGGAAGCGGCGAGCGGGAGATCGTGACGGGCTACGATGTCGAGGGTCCGACCTGGGCGCCCAACGGGCGCGTGCTCGCCTATTTCAAGGAAGACCCGAGCGGCGCCGGTGGGCGCGACCGGACGGCCCGCCTTTATTCTGTCGATATTAGCGGTCACAACGAACGTCAGTTGCCCACGAACACCGACGCTTCCGATCCCGCTTGGTCGCCGCTGATCCCCTGACAAGCGCTGGCGAGTGAGAAGCGTCCAGTTACGATCTTGACTTTACTCGGGAAAACCTGCCCCTTTCCGGCAGAATTTCTCGACTCGAACCGGAGGATACGATGAAGCTGAAACTGGCTGGAACCCTGGCGATGGTGGCCCTGCTCGCCGCCTGCTCTGATGACAAGCCCGCAGGCGGCACGACCGATGACGGCAGCCAGTTCACGCGTCCTGCCGGCAACGGTCAGGCCAACGGCGTCCAGCCCGGAACAGAGCAGGATCTGGTGCAGAACGTCGGTGACCGCGTCCTCTTCACCACCGATCGTTCCGACCTGACGCCCGATGACCGCGCGGTGCTCGACCGCCAGGCGCAGTGGCTGAAGAAATACGGCAACCTGTCCGTCACCATCGAAGGTCATTGCGATGAGCGCGGCACCCGCGAGTTCAACCTGGCGCTCGGCGAGCGCCGGGCCGAGGCGGTGCGCAAGTACCTGGTCGCCTCCGGCATCGACTCAAGCCGCGTTCAGACGATCAGCTACGGCAAGGAGCGTCCGGCCGTCGTCGGGTCGGATGAGTCGGCATGGTCGCAGAACCGCCGTGGCGTGACGGTGGTCAACTAAGTATATGAGCGAAGCGGTTCACAGGAGTGTACCCGGTTGGCGGCCGCTTTCGGCCGCTGCTCTGGTTCTGGCGCTGTCCGGCCCCGTGCAGGCTCAGTCAGACGATACGTTGCTCCTGATGAACCGCTTGAACGACCTTGAAACCCAGGTGCAGCAACTCAAGCGTGCGGAGGGCATTGCACCGCAATCCTCCGCCGGCGCCTATGCGATGGCCCCCGGCACAGGCGGAGCCGGCGCCGCAGACACGGACGTCCGGCTCGGCCAGATCCAGGATCAGATCCGCAACCTGACCGGTGAGCTGGAAACGCAAGGCAACCAGATCGCGCAGCTGCGCACCGAAAGCCAGCGGCTCAATCAGGACATGCAGATGCGATTGAACGATCTGGAGGGCAAGGTCGGAAGCGGTTCCGGCGCGCCGACATCGCTGTCCGGCGGTGGACCCTATGGCGGCGGGTCCGCGCAGCCTGTTTCGGAAAGCGGAAGTCAGGGAATGTACGGCCCGCCGGCCGCTCCGGCGCAAACCGGCACCCTCGGCACCCTGGTGCCCGGACCGGACGGATCTGTGCCCGCCGGATCGGCCTCGTCGCCGGAAAAGGACTACGAGGCCGCGTACAACCAGCTCGGCCAAGGGGATTACGCGGACTCAGAAGCCGGTTTCGAAGCTTTCCTGCAGCGTTATCCCAAGAACGCGCTTGCCGCCAACGCGAAATACTGGCTGGGCGAGAGTTTTTTTCAGCGCGGCATGAACGACAAGGCCGCAGTCACATTCGCCGAAAGCTACAAGCAATATCCGAACGGCCCGAAGGCTCCCGACAGCCTGCTCCGCCTCGGCATGTCGCTGGGACAGGAGGGCAAGACCCAGCAGGCCTGCGTCGCTTTCGCCGAACTCGGCAAGCAATTCCCGGCGGCGGCTCCAAAGGTCAAGGCACAGCTGGTGCAACAGCGCAGCCGTTACGCCTGCCCGTAGATTTTTGCCGGCGTGCTGATCGCGCAGTGGCCTGAAACGGCAGGCATATCGAGCAAAGAGTTCGATGGGTCCATGCAGCGGCTGGGATTTTTTGAAAATCGGCCCACCGTTGCCGTCGCCGTTTCCGGCGGAGGCGATAGCATGGCGCTGCTGCATCTGCTTCACGAATGGGCCGGATCGGCGGGCGGCCTTGCGGTCGCCTTCACCTTCGATCACGCGCTTCGCCCCGGATCAGGCGACGAGTCCATTGCCGTAAGCCGGTGGGCACAACAGCTTGGCGTCGAACACGTCGTGCTGCGCTGGGAAGAACCGCGGCCGGAGCTTGGTGCGTTGCAGTCTCGCGCCCGGGAGGCCCGCTACGCGCTGCTGGGCGCGGCCGCGGCGGAACGCGGTATCCTCCACCTCTGCACAGCGCACCACGCCGGCGACCAGGCCGAGACGTTTCTGTTCCGCTTGGCGCGCGGCGCTGGCCCGAACGGACTTTCCGGTATCAGCGCAAGGTCCTGTCTGCCCGACCTGCGCCTGCTGCGCCCTTTGCTGGGTTACTCTGGCGACAGGCTGAAGGCAACCTGCCGCGAGCGTGGGCAGGAATGGCTGGAAGATCCCTCCAACGCATCGCCGCGCTTTGCACGGGCGCGGCTGCGTGCCGGACGTGCCGTGCTTGAAAGCGAGGGGCTCACGCCGGAATCCCTCTGCCGCACCGCATCGCAGATGGGCAGGGCCCGCGCCGCGCTGGAGCGTGCCACCGCGGCCGTGCTGGCCCGCACCGCGCAAATCCTGCCGCAGGGTTTTGCCGAGATCGACGCCGATTCCTGGAGTGGCGAGGACAGCGAACTGCGTCGCCGTTCGCTCTCTGCCGTGCTCCACTGCATCGGCGGAGAGCGATTCGCGCCTGCGACAGACGCGCTCGATCACGTCATGAACAAGCTGGCCGGCAAGGCATGGCCGCGCTGCACGGTGGCTATGTGTATCATCGAAGCAAGCGGCGGGACCCTGCGTGTCGTGCGCGAGCTGCGAAATCTGCCGCCATCTCGCCGCGTTGGCGGGGCAGGATGGACAAGGTGGGACCGCTTTCTCGTATCCGCGCCGGACGGTTTCGAGGTCGCGGCTTTGGGAGCCGCCGGCCTTCCCGGCTCGCCGTTGCCTATGCCGCCGCTGGTAGCCGCTACGCAGCCCGCCTTCTACCGTGCGGGAACCCTCGTTGCCGTGCCGACGCTCGGCTACCACGCCGAAGCGTCGCTTGCGGCGGCCGTTCGTGTCAGGTTTTCTCCCGTGCAGGCTGCGGGCGGCATGGAGTTTGCGGTCGGGTAGACTATTGTTTGCCGCGGCCGCGACACTATTTTAACTTGATGGCCGTTTAATGCTGGCGGTCTCTGTCGGAAGGGCAACTCTCTTGAACAATGTCGGTAGAAACGTAGGGCTCTGGCTCTTCATCATCGTGCTGCTGGTCGTGCTCTTCAACCTGTTCCAGAGCCAGTCCGCGCACGCGCCGGTCAGCAGCATCCCGCTCAGCACCTTCCTGAACGATGTCGACAGCAAACAGATCACCAGCGTCAACATCCGCGGCCAGCAGATCTACGGCAGTTACGCCGATGGCCGGCAGTATTCGACCTACGCGCCGGAAACCACGGATGTCACCGGCCTCATCAAGGACAAGGGCGAAGTGATCAACGCACTGCCCGAGGAAGGGCCGAGCCTGTTCCAGAGCATTCTCGTCAACGTCCTGCCCATGCTTCTGATGATCGGTTTCTGGGCATTCTACCTTCGGCAGATGCAATCCGGCGGCGGCAAGGCAATGGGCTTTGGCAAATCGCGGGCGCGCCTGTTGACCGAAAAGATGGGGCGAGTGACGTTCGAGGACGTTGCTGGCATCGACGAAGCAAAGGCGGAGCTGGAGGAAGTGGTGGACTTCCTGAAGGATCCGCAGAAGTTCCAGCGACTTGGCGGCAAAATCCCGAAGGGCGTCCTGCTCGTAGGCCCGCCCGGCACCGGCAAGACGCTCTTGGCTCGCGCGATTGCGGGCGAGGCGAACGTGCCGTTCTTCACCATCTCGGGCTCCGACTTCGTGGAGATGTTTGTCGGCGTCGGCGCCAGCCGCGTGCGCGACATGTTCGAGCAGGCCAAGAAGCACGCGCCGTGCATCATCTTCATCGACGAGATCGATGCAGTGGGCCGTCACCGTGGCTCGGGCCTTGGCAACGGCAATGACGAGCGCGAACAGACGCTCAACCAGTTGCTGGTTGAAATGGACGGATTCGAGGCGAACGAGGGCGTGATCCTGATCGCCGCCACCAACCGGCCGGACGTGCTCGACCCCGCCCTGCTGCGGCCGGGCCGTTTCGACCGTCAGGTGGTGGTATCCAATCCGGACATCCTCGGCCGCGAGAAAATCCTGAAGGTGCACATGCGCAAGGTGCCGGTCGGCAGCGACGTCGACGCGCGCGTGATCGCCCGCGGCACGCCCGGCTTCTCGGGCGCGGACCTTGCCAACCTTGTCAACGAGGCGGCTCTCCTGGCTGCGCGGTGGGGTCGCCGGGTCGTCGGCATGCACGAGTTCGAGCAGGCCAAGGACAAGGTGTACATGGGCGCGGAGCGCCGCTCCATGGTCATGAGCGACAAGGAAAAGTCCCTGACGGCGTACCATGAGATCGGCCACGCCCTTGTTGCCCTGCACGTTCCGGGACACGATCCCCTGCACAAGGTGACGATCATTCCGCGCGGCCGGGCGCTTGGCCTGACATGGCACTTGCCGGAAAGCGATCGCCACTCCGAAACTAAATCCGAGCTAGAGTCACGCCTTGCGTCCATGTTCGGCGGCCGCGTCGCCGAGGAACTGGTTTTCGGCCCGGAGAACGTGACGACTGGAGCAAGCGCCGACATCCAGGGTGCGACGGGCATCGCGCGCCGCATGGTGACCGAGTTCGGGATGAGCGAAAAGCTTGGGCGGGTGCGTTATGCCCAGAATGATCAGGAACTGTATCTAGGGCAGTCCATGGCTGGCAACCGCAACGTTTCCGGCGACACGGCGCGCATCATAGACGAAGAAGTGCGCCGCATTATCGAACAGGCCGAGCATACGGCAAAGCGCGTGCTGACCGAGCATCTGGATGATCTCCACAAGCTGTCGAACGCCTTGCTGGAACATGAAACACTGTCAGGCGACGAGGTTCGCGCCATGCTGCGCGGCGAGACAATCCAGCGCAACGGCCCAGATGACAAGTTCGCGCCGCCGCGCCGATCAAGCGCCGAGCGCAAGACAGGCATACCTGTCACCGGTCCGTTCGGCCCCGAGCCGCAGAAGGGCTGAGCGGTATAACAAAGGCTTGCCGACTGGCTCCTGGATGGTTATGCGTGAGGCATAAACGTCCAGGAGAAAACTCCGAATGCCTGTCTGTCGTTTCCGCGTTGTGGCTGCAGCCCTTTTCTCTATCTATGCGGCAACATTTGCGGAAAGCGTTCGTGCCGAGGAACTGGACTACGCCAAGGCGACCCAGACACCCTGGTACGATCCCTCCGAAGGTCGATTTGGTTTCGGCGCCACCGATCCAGACCACAACCAGGAACTCAGCGCCGACGTGAACGCACAACTTTTGCTGCAGCCGGTCGGCAACGACGAGTGGTGGGAAGAGCTGCGCTTCCGCCCGGAACTCGGGATCAACGGCAATCTGGAAGGGCGAACCAGCTTCATCGACCTTGGCGGCACGTTCGACCTGATCAACTACTACGGCTTTTTCTTCGACTTCACGCTTGGCGGCGCCGTGCACAACGGAGAGCTGAACAATACAGCGGAAGAAAATCTCAGCCACAAGCGGTTCGGTTCGCGTTTCGAGTTCCGGGAAAACCTTGAAGCAGGTTACGAGATCACGCCCCGGTACTCGACGTCGCTGTTCGTCGACCACCTGTCCAACGCAGGGTGGCTGTCACGGTACAATCAGGGCATCGAAACCGCCGGCATTCACTTCAACGTAAAGTTTGACCAATGACCTTTCTCCGTACCTTGCTTTTTAGCAGCCTCGGCGCTCTTTGCCTGGCTCCCGTCCATGCCGAGGAGGTCAACTACGCGAGAGCGACCCAGACTCCCTGGTACGTGCCATCTCAGGTCAACTTCGGCGCCGGTGCGACCGATCCGACGCAGGAAAAGGAGCTTTCAGCCAATGTGACCGGGGAGCTCCTCCTGCAGCCCGTCGGTAACGACAGTTGGTGGGAAGAACTGCGCTTCCGCCCCGACATCGGCATCAACGCCAACCTGGGAGGCAAGACGAGCTACGGATACGGGGGTTTCCAGTTCGACCTGCTCAACTACGATCACTTCTTCTTTGACGGTTTCTTCGGTCTGTCCGGTAATACGGGCCGGCTCAATCCGACGGGCGACGAGCGGCTGACCCACAAGGCGCTCGGCTCCAACGTGCTGTTCCGCGAGGCGGGAACGTTCGGCTACCAGTTCGCGCCGCAATACGCGGTGTCGGCGTACCTGGACCACCAATCGGATGCCGGCATCTGGTCCAAGGTGAACAACGGTATCGAAACCGCCGGCGTGCGTTTCTCTTACATCTTCGACGATGACGCGCCCAGCCGGCGCAGCGCCTGCTGTGAAGGCGGTAATCGGCAGTGAGCGGTGCGGAGCACGGCGTAAGCCGTGCCCGCAAGCTTAATGTGACGCTCCCGCCCAACTTAGGTTTGCGCGATCGTGCTTTGCCGCTTAGTCTCTGATCATGCGAAAGATTTTCGGAACCGACGGGATTCGAGGGCGGGCCAACGCTGAGCCGATGACGGCCGAGACCGCGCTCAGGGTCGCCATGGCCGCCGTGGCCGAACTGCGCGACGGCGAGCATCGCCACCGCGTCGTGATCGGCAAGGACACCCGCCTGTCGGGATACATGATCGAGCAGGCGCTCACCGCAGGGTTCCTGTCGCTCGGCGCCGACGTTATCCTGGTCGGGCCTTTGCCGACCCCCGCCGTCGCCATGCTGACGCGGGCGCTGCGCTGCGACCTGGGCGTCGTGGTGTCCGCTTCGCACAACCCGTTCGAGGATAACGGCATCAAGCTGTTCGGGCGCGACGGTTACAAGCTTTCCGATGAGATCGAAGCCGCGATCGAGCGCCGCATGGCCGGATCGTTCGAGCGCGACCTCGCTCCGGCGGACCGGCTGGGGCGCGCCTCCCGCCTCGACGATGCGGCCGGCCGCTATGTCGAGTATGTCAAGAACACCTTCCCGCGCGGGCTGACGCTGGAAGGCATGAAGATCGTCATCGACTGCGCCAACGGCGCCGCCTACAAGGTCGCGCCGCAGGTCCTGTGGGAACTGGGCGCGGAGGTGGTGCGGATCGGTGTCGAGCCGAACGGCGTCAACATCAATGACCGGTGCGGGGCGACCCACCCTGAAACGGTGCAGGAAGCCGTAGTCATGCACGGCGCGGACCTCGGCATCTCGCTCGACGGCGACGCCGACCGCGTCATCATCGCCGACGAGCACGGGCAACGGGTTGACGGTGACCAGATCATGGGGTTGATCGCCAGGGAATGGGCGACGTCCGGCTTGTTGCGCGGCAAGGGGATCGTCGCGACGGTCATGTCGAATCTTGGCCTGGAAACCTATCTTGGTGGCGAGGGCCTGACGCTGGTACGCGCTGCGGTCGGCGACCGCTACGTGGTGGAGACGATGCGCCGCGACGGCTACAACATGGGGGGCGAGCAGTCGGGCCACATTGTGCTCGGCGAGCACGGCACCACTGGAGACGGGCTGATCGCCGGCCTGCAGGTGATGGCTGCGATCCGCAGGGCCGGAAAGCCCGCCAGCCAAGTTTGCCGCGTCTTTACCCCGGTACCGCAAATGTTGAAGAACATCCGCTTCGGCGAGGGCGAACCGCTGACCAACGATGCGGTCAAGGCGGTCATTTCAGAAGCCGAAACCCGTCTCGGCCGACGGGGGAGGGTGCTGGTGCGAAAATCGGGCACCGAACGCCTGATCCGCATCATGGCCGAAGGCGACGACCCGGCCGAGATCGACGAAGTCATCGCCGCCATCGCCGCCGCCATCGATCAAGCCGCGCCGCTGGAGAGCGTGGCGGCGGAGTGACGGCGATGCTGCCAAGGTTGACACGTACGATTGTCCCTCTCCTGCGGAAGAGGACAGGGTGAGGAAAGTTCCACCCGCGCGGTAGACGTGGGTTGACTGTCATTGTACCATATCTTCACTGGTTCGCCTTACGGGCGACGTCTCCCAGCGCCTCCAGCACCACATCGCCCATCTCAGCCGTGCCCACCTCCCGGCACCCCTGCGCCATGATATCGGCGGTTCGCACCCTGTCGGTCAGCACCTGCTCGACCGCGCGCTCGATCAGGGCGGCGTCGTGCGGCCGGTCGAAGGAGTAACGCAGCGCCATGGCGAAGGAGAGGATGGTGGCCAGCGGGTTGGCGACATCCTTGCCGGCGAGATCCGGCGCCGACCCGTGGATTGGCTCGTACATCGCCGCGCGCCGGCCGTTCTCGCCCACCGGTCCCAGCGAGGCCGAAGGCAGCATGCCCAGCGAGCCGGTCAGCATCGCCGCCTCATCAGATAGCATGTCGCCGAACAAATTGTCGGTCACGATGACGTCGAATTGCCTCGGAGCGCGGCACAGCTGCATCGCGCAGTTGTCGGCGTACATGTGGCTCAGCGCCACGTCGGCGTACTCGGCCTTATGCAGCGCGGTCACCTCCTCGCGCCACAGCTTGCCCGACTCCATGACGTTGGCCTTCTCGACCGAGCAGACGCGGTTCGAGCGTTTCCGCGCCAGCTCGAAGGCGATACGCGCGACTCGTTGGATCTCCGGCGTGGTGTAGACCTGCGTGTTGACGCCGCGTCGGATGCCGCGGCCAAGATCGGTGATGCCGCGCGGCTCGCCGAAATAGACGCCGCCGGTCAGTTCGCGCACGATCATGATGTCGAGGCTGCGCACCAGCTCGGGCTTGAGGCTGGAAGCGTCCACCAGCGCGTCCAGTACCGTGGCCGGACGCAAATTGGCGAACAGCCGCAGCTCCTTGCGCAGCCGCAGCAACCCGGCCTCGGGGCGAACATCATACGCGACCCCGTCCCATTTCGGGCCGCCGACCGCGCCCAGCAGGACGGCATCGGCCGCCCGCGCCTTCGCCAGCGTGTTCTCGCTGAGCGGCAGGCCATGCGCGTCGATAGAACCGCCGCCGACCAGCCCTTCCTCAACGGTGAAGGACACTCCGCGGTGTTGCCCAAGCCAGCCGATTACGCGGCGCGTTTCGCGCATCACCTCGGGGCCGATGCCGTCGCCCGGCAGGATGAGGAGCGAGAAATCAGACATGCGGGGCCTCGATCATGCCCACAACCAAGGTTGCTGCTCGCGTTGCCGCTTTTCGAACGCGTCGATGTCGGCGGTGTGCTGCAGCGTGAGCCCGATATCGTCGAGCCCGTTCAGCAGGCAACGGCGGCGGAACTCCTCGACCTGGAACGGGACGAGCGACTGATCGGGCCGGGTGATGGTCTGCGCCTCCAGATCCACGCTCAGCCTGCCGCCTGACTCCGCATCAGCCATCAGCTTGTCGATCATTGCCTGGCCGAGGCGCAGCGGGAGCATGCCGTTCTTGAACGAGTTGTTGAAGAAGATGTCGCCGAAGCTGGGAGCGATCACGCAGCGCAGGCCGAAATCGGCCAGTGCCCACGGCGCATGCTCGCGGCTCGAGCCGCAGCCGAAATTATCGCCGGCGATCAGGATAACGGCATGGCGCCAGGGCTCACGGTTCAACACGAAATCGGCGATCTCCGAACCGTCGGCGTTGTAGCGCAGCTCGTCGAACAGGTGCATGCCCAGGCCCGTGCGCTTGATGGTCTTGAGGAACTGCTTGGGAATGATCTTGTCGGTGTCGACATTGATCATCGGCAGGGCTGCGGCAATGCCGGTCAGGGTCGTGAAAGGTTGCATTTCTAATCCCAGTCCATGAACGGCGTCCATCGGCCAGCACGGTTCGAACTGATGCGCAGTTTCACCAACGCATCGACGCCCTTTTCGAACAGCTCCGTACCGTCGTCGCTCCTGCTCCCGTTAACTAACTCGCGCACGGCCGGGAAAACCGTACCGTAGAAGGTACACAGGTTGACGGCGGCATCCAGGTTTCCAGGGGCGCGATCGGCTTCCGCCTGTCCCCTCAATCCCAAGGCCAGGATATTGGCGAGTCCAGCCTGCCTTTCCCGAACCTGATCGGACTCCAGGCGGCTCGATTGATGACTTAGGAAACCGTTGTGAAGAATTTTACCGAGAAGGGAAGACGGGCGCCGTTCGACCCATTCCTTGATCAAGGCCTCGTCGTCCTGCATCGTCAGCCGTTCAGCTCCCGCACATCGGTCAAGCGTCCTGTTACCGCGGCCGCCGCCGCCATGGCGGGGGAAAGCAGGTGGGTGCGGCCGCCGCGGCCCTGGCGGCCCTCGAAGTTGCGGTTGGAAGTCGAGGCGCAGCGCTCGCCGGGTTTGAGCTGGTCCTCGTTCATGCCGAGGCACATCGAGCATCCCGGCTCGCGCCAGTCGAAGCCGGCGTCGCGGAATACCTTGTCCAGGCCTTCGCGCTCGGCCTGGAACTTGACCAGCCCGGAACCGGGGACGATCATCGCGTAGACGCCTTCGGCGACATGGCGGCCATCCGCAATTTTGGCGGCTTCACGCAAATCCTCGATCCGGGCATTGGTGCAGCTGCCGATGAACACCTTGTCGACGCGGATGTCGCACAGCCGGGTGCCGGGCGTCAGTCCCATGTACTCCAGCGAGCGTTCGACGGCGCGGCGCTTGTCCTCGTCGGCGAACTGGTCCGGCCCGGGCACGGTGCCGCTGATGGCAACGACATCCTCAGGGCTGGTACCCCAGGTGACCAGCGGCGCGATTTCGACGGCATCCAGGACCATTGTCCGGTCGTACGCCGCGCCTTCGTCGGCGGGCAGGGCGGACCAGTACGCCACCGCCTTGTCCCACAGCTCGCCGCGCGGCGCGAAAGGGCGGCCTTTCAGGTAGTTGAACGTCGTCTCGTCCGGGGCAACCAATCCGGCGCGCGCGCCGGCTTCGATGCTCATGTTGCAGATGGTCATCCGCCCTTCCATCGACAGGGCTCGGATCGCCTCGCCCGCGTACTCGATGACGTAGCCGGTGCCGCCCGCCGTGCCGATCCGGCCGATGATCGCCAGGATGATGTCCTTGGCGGTCACCCCCGTCGGTAGCGCGCCGTCGACCCGCACCAGCATGGTTTTGGCAGGCTTCTGCAGCAGCGTCTGCGTCGCAAGGACGTGTTCGACTTCGGAGGTGCCGATCCCGAACGCCAGCGCGCCGAACGCGCCGTGCGTCGCGGTGTGGCTGTCGCCGCAGACGATGGTGGTGCCAGGCTGCGTGAAGCCCTGTTCCGGGCCGATGATGTGGACGATGCCCTGCCGGATGTCCTTGAGGTTCCAGCACTCGATGCCGAACTCGGCGGCGTTGGATTCCAGCGTCTCGACCTGAATTCGGCTTTCGGGGTTGGCGATCGGCCTGGAGCGGTCGCCGGTGGAGACGTTGTGATCCTCCGTCGCAATCGCCGCTCTGGAACGCCGCACCGGCCGGCCTGCGAGGCGCAACCCTTCGAACGCCTGCGGGCTGGTGACTTCGTGGATCAGGTGCCTGTCGATGTAGAGCAGGCAGGTTCCGTCATCCTCGCGCCGGACGACGTGAGCGTCCCAGATTTTTTCGAACAGGGTTTTAGGATAGGAATCCAGGCTCACGAAACCGTACTTCCTGATTTGTCATCCCATGCGCAGCACGGAATGACATTTGAACTACTCCTCGCGGCCGTTCTCGCCAAAGCCGTGGCCGCTGGTGCGCTCGGTGATGCGCGCCGACTTGCCGCGCAGGCCGCGCAAGTAATACAGCTTGGCCCGGCGGACATCGCCGCGGCGCACCACCTCGACCGAGGCGACGCGCGGGCTGTACAGCGGGAACACTCGCTCGACGCCCTCGTTGTAGCTGATCTTGCGCACGGTGAAGGACGAGTTGATCCCTGCGTTCTTGCGCGCGATGCAAACGCCCTCGAAGGCCTGGATGCGCTCGCGCGTGCCTTCCACGACCTTGACGTTCACCTTGACCGTGTCTCCCGGCGAGAAAGCGGGGATGTTGGTGGTTTCGGCCAGCTTCGCGACTTGGTCGCGTTCGATCTTCTGCAGCAGGTTCATGACTTCGTTCCTAGGAATTTGCCGGATTGTAGCCGGGCGAGGAAACGTTATACCAGAGTTTTCAGCGATCTCAACCGGGCTTATGCCTTAAATATAACCCTCATCCTGACATAAGGTCAGAACCATTGTTCAGCAAACGTGGAAGGATGGGTCCCGAAATAAGTTCGGGACGACGATTTTGCTTACGGCTTTCCCAGCAGATCCGGCCGCCGTTCGCGCGTGATTGCCTCCGCCTGCTCGCGCCGCCACTTCGCGATGTTGCCGTGATGGCCGGATAGCAGCACTTCGGGCACGGCGCGGTCGGTTCCCTGCGCGTCCGTCCACAGTGGGGGGCGGGTGTAATGCGGATATTCCAGCAGTCCGTCGCTGAAGCTTTCTTCGCTCAGCGTGCCGGCGTTGCCCAGCACGCCCGGCAGCAGGCGGACGCAGGAATCGAGGATAACCATCGCCGCGGGCTCGCCGCCCGACAGCACGTAGTCGCCGATGCTGATCTCCAGCGGGCTGTGCGCGTCGATCACCCGCTGGTCGATGCCCTCGTAGCGGCCGCACAGCAGCGTCAGTCCCGGCTCCCGCGCCAGCTCGGCGGCAAGCGCGTGGTTGAAGACGCGCCCGCGCGGCGACAGCAGCGCGAGCGGGGCAGGGGAGGCGACCGAGCGGATCGCCGCGTCGACGATGTCGGGCCGCATGACCATCCCCGCGCCGCCGCCGAACGGCGTGTCGTCCACCGTGCCGTGACGATCGGTGGCGAAGTCGCGGATGTTGACTGTATCCAGCGACCACAGGCCCTTTCCCAGCGCCTTGCCCGACAGGCTATGCCCGAGCAGGCCGGGAAACATTTCGGGAAAGAGCGTCAGCACCGTGGCGCGCCAAATCATGATTGTACCCCTCTCCCGGTGGGAGAGGGAGGGGCCCATCCGCAGCCTCGACGCAGAATGGGAGGGTAAGGGGCTTTCTGTCGGCTTGCCGAACAGCCCTTCACCCTGACCCTCTCCCACCGGAAAAGGGGATAATGAAGCGCCCGCCTCACTTCGTTTCCTCGAACTCGGAGATCACCAGGAAACAGTTTTCGGCGTCCACAATCGGCACGAACGCGTCGGTGAATGGCACCATGAAGTCGCGCCGCCCGGTTCCCTTGATATCCAGGATGTCGCTGGCGCCGAAATTCTCGACCGACTTGACGATGCCAAGGATTTCACCGGCGGACGAACGCGCCTCCATGCCGATCAGGTCGGCGTGGTAGAACTCGCCGTCGGCGGCTTCGGGAAGGTGGGCGCGGGACACGAAAAGACGGGTGCCGCGCGCCCGCTCGGCGGCGTCGCGGTCGGCGATCCCAACGACCCTGCCAAGGAACTGCCCTTTGACCGGGACCAGCAATTCAAGCCCCAGCGGTCGTCCCGCCTCGTCGCCCACATCCTTGTAGAGGCCCAGCGCCTCGGGCGGATCGGTGAAGCTTTGTACCTTAACCAGCCCGCGCACACCGTGCGCGCCGGAGATAACTCCGACGCACACGGTTTGCGTGGGCCTCGCCATCGCGTTGCTTATGCCGATGCTTCTTCGGCGGCCGGTGCATCCGCGACCGGCTCTTCGGCGGCGGGCGCCTCTGGCTCGGGCGGCTTGGCGGCAGCGGCGGCCCGGGCGGTTTCCGCTGCCTCGGCGGCGGCGGCATCGGCCTTCAAGCGCTCCTGCGCCTTCGCCTTGGGCGTGGATTTCTGTGGGGTCTCGCCCTGCTCGCGCTTCTCGATCAGCCCGGCATTACCCAGGAACAGGGCAACGCGGTCGGTCGGCTGCGCGCCGAGGCCCAGCCAATGCTTGATGCGTTCCTCGTCGAGGCGGATGCGCTGCGGGTTCTCCTTCTGCAGCATCGGGTTATAAGTGCCGACTTTCTCGATGAAGCGGCCATCGCGCGCGCTGCGCGAGTTCGCGACGACGATCGAGTAGAACGGGCGCTTCTTCGCGCCGCCACGGGCGAGACGGATCTTGACGGACATTGCTTTGCTTTCCTTCAGTTGTAGTTATCTGCGTTCGTTGAAGCCGTTTGGCATCAGCGCCTTCAATCCGTGGCGCATCAGCCCGGCTTTACCGAGTTTCTTCATTTTCTTCATCATTTCCTGCACTTGCAGGAACTGTTTCAGAAGCTGGTTTACCTGCTGGACGCTGGTACCCGAGCCGGCGGCGATGCGCTTGCGACGGGAGGCGTTCAGGAGTTTCATGTCGCGGCGCTCGGCCTTCGTCATCGACGAGATGATCGCCTGCTGTTTTTTCAGCACGCCATTGTCTAGGTCGGCGCCCTTGATCGCCTCCTTCAACTGGCCCATGCCCGGCATCAGGTTCATGATCCCCGCCATGCCGCCCATCTTGTTCATCTGGCGCAGCTGCGCGGCATAATCGTCGAGGTCGAAGTTGCCCCTGGCCATCTTGGCCGCCAGCTTGGAGGCTTCCTCCTGGTCGATGGTCTCCGTGGCGCGTTCGACCAGGCTGACCACGTCGCCCATGTCCAGGATGCGGCCAGCGATGCGCTCGGGGTGGAACGGCTCGAGCGCCTCGATCTTCTCGCCGGTGCCGATCAGCTTGATCGGCTTGCCGGTGACCGCGCGCATGGAAAGCGCCGCGCCGCCGCGCGCGTCGCCGTCGATGCGGGTCAGGACAATGCCGGTGATCCCCACCTGCTCGTTGAACCGGGTCGCCACCGTCACCGCGTCCTGCCCAGTCATGGCGTCGGCGACCAGCAGCGTCTCGTGCGGGTGGGTGACGTCGCGGATCGCGACGACCTCGCCCATCAGTTCCTCGTCGATCGCAAGCCGGCCCGCCGTGTCCAGCATCACGACGTCGAAGCCGCCGATCCGCCCCTCGGTCAGGGCGCGGTGCGCGATCTCGATCGGGCCCTGTCCGGGAACGATGGACAGCGTGGCGACTCCGATCTGTTCCCCTAGGATTCGCAACTGCTCCTGCGCGGCGGGACGGCTCACGTCCAGCGAGGCCATCAGCACGCGGCGGCGTTCGCGCTCCTTCAGGCGCAGCGCGATCTTGGCGGTGGTGGTCGTCTTGCCCGAGCCCTGGAGCCCGACCATCAGCATGACAACCGGCGGGGCGGCTTCGAGGCTGACGCTTTCGCTCTCGACCCCCAACATTTCGACCAGCGTGTCGTGGACGATCTTGACGACCTGTTGTCCCGGCGTGATCGAGCGGATCACTTCCTGGCCGATCGCCAGTTCCTGCACGCGGGCGACAAAATCGCGGGCGACCGGCAGCGACACGTCCGCTTCCAGCAGCGCGACCCGGATTTCCCGCAGGGCGCTGGCGACGTCGGCCTCGGTCAGCGCGCCGCGCTTGCGCAGCCCGCTGAATACCCCGTTAAGCCTGTCCGTCAAACTATCGAACAAATGTCTTCAACCTTTGGCGTTAACCCAAGCAAAAACGGCCAGTGGGCGAAACTCGCCGACTGGCCCGGCCTTCGCCACGCAAAAGCCCTTCAAATCCGTCGTCCACGACGATGGCGACTGTGTAGGCCCTGGGGGGCGGAACCGTCAAGCATCATTACAGACCGTTAATGATCGTCGCCTATACTCACGATCAGATTAGTCCCCCACGTCACGGTACCCAATGTCTCACGGCAACGCAGCGGTCCAGGCATCAGAAGAGCCCGTCACGCAAGCCGAGCTGGCGGTGATACTGGATCGGCACGAAGCTTACCTCACCGGACGGGCAGGCGGGCATCGCGCCGTGCTGAGGTTCAAGGATTTGAGCGGCCTCGATTTTCGCAAACGGAACCTGTCGGACATCGACTTCACCGGCGCCAAGCTGTTCAGCGCGCTGTTCTCCGAGGCAAACCTCGTACGCGCCACGTTCTACGGCGCGGACTTGCGCATCGCGAACTTCCACAAGGCGAACCTGACCAAGACGGACCTGCGCGGCGCGTGCCTGCGTGGCGCGATCCTGACCGACAGCACGATGGTGGAGGCCGACCTGCGCGACGGCTCGCTGATGCGCCAGTCGGCGGACGGGGAGATCAGCGACGCGTATTCGGAGCAGGTCAGGACCGAGATCACTTGCGCCACGATCCGCGGAGCCGACCTTACCAACGCCAAGGTCACCAACGCTTTCGTCATGCAGACGGATATGACGGATGCCATCATGCGAGGCTCGCTCTTCATCCGCGCGAACCTGACCAACAGCGTCCTGGTCGGCTGCGACCTGACCGACGCCGACCTCAGCGGCGCGACCCTTTCGGGAGCGCAGTTCCAGGGCGCGGTGCTGGATCACACCAAGCTTGCGGGCGCTGAAATGTCGGGCGCCAACCTCATCAGCGCGATCATGGAAGACGTCGAACTGTCGCAGATGCAGGCGTCCAACGCCATCCTGCCGCAAAGCCTAGCCGACTGCGAACTCGACATCCGCAAGGTGCTGTCCGATCATCTGCTGTGGGTCGAATCGGGCGCCAAGCGCGGGCGCAGGGCCGACCTGGTGGGCCTCGACATGCGCGGCCTCGACCTCACCGACGCTAATCTCGCCGCCTCGCTCATGACCTCGGCGCGGCTCACCAACGTGTGCCTGAGGAACGCCGAGCTCGCCATGTCGGACATGTCGCTCAGCGACCTGCGCTACGCCGACCTGACGGCCGCCGACCTGCGCGGCGTGAACCTCGACCGCGCAACGCTGATCGGGGCCAACCTGTCGGGCGCGAACTTGTCCGCGATGGTGCCTGTCGGCGGGACCAAACAGCTATGGTCGTCCAGCCTGGTGCGCACACGGATGCACGACGCCAACCTTTCGGATACGAACTTCGCCAAGGCGCATCTGCGAGGCGTCAACTTCGTCAACAGCAATCTCAGCGGCGCCAGTTTCACCGATGCCGACCTGACCGGGGCTGACCTGACCGGCGCCAATCTGGCGCGCGCGGATCTGACCGGCGCCAACCTGCAATCGATCAAGGGCCTGAAGCACTGATCTTGGGTCTTGCCGCACGGCGCTGCGCGTGCGTACTTCCCCGGTAAACAAGGGGCTTGCAATGAGTTCGAGCGATATCGGCGTGGCGGATGCAGGTCCGGTGATACCGCCTGTTCCTTTTTCTCGTCGTTCGCTCGAACTGTCCGTCATCGCGCCGACCTACAACGAACGAGGCAACATCCGGCCGCTCGTCGCCGCGATCACGGCGGCTCTGCGTGACACGGCCTGGGAACTGGTCTTCGTCGACGACGACAGTCCCGATGGCACATACCTTGAGATCCTGGAGGTGGCGGCCGAGGGCGCGCCGGTCAGGTGCTTGCGCCGGGTCGGCCGCAGGGGCCTGGCTTCCGCGGTGGTCGAGGGCGCGATGAGCGCCAGCGCGGGCATTGTCGCAGTGATCGACGCCGACATGCAGCACGACGAGAAGATACTGCCGCGCATGCTGGCGTTGATGCAGAGCACCGACACGGACATCGTGGTCGCCAGCCGCCACCTCGAAGGCGGCGGGGTGGGAAAGTGGAGCGCCTCGCGCCGCCGGATGAGCGCGTTCGCCACATGGTCGTCGCGCCTGTTGATCGGCAAGTCGGTGAGCGACCCGATGAGCGGATTTTTCATGACCCGGCGCGCGGTGTTCGACGCTGCGATCTATGACCTGTCGCAGCAGGGGTACAAGATCCTGCTCGACATACTGACCTCCTCGCCGCGCACGCTCAAGGTCGCCGAAGTTCCTTACGTTTTTCGGGACCGGCTGTCGGGCGAAAGCAAGGTCGACATCATGATCGTCGTCGAGTACGCGTTCCTGCTGATCGAGAAGTTCTCGCGCGGGATCATCCCGCCGCGCTTCGTGCTGTTTTCATGCGTGGGCGGCCTCGGCCTCGTCGCGCACCTCGCAACGCTCAAGCTGACGATCACCTTGGGGACAGGTTTTCTAGCCGGCCAGATGATCGCCACCTTATGCGCCATGACCTTCAACTACGTCCTCAACAATTCGATCACATACCGGACGGACCGGCTTCGCGGTCGCCGCTTTGCGGTTGGCTACCTGATCTTCTGCGTGATCTGCAGCACGGGCGCCATCGCCAACATCGGCGTCGCGGACATGACGCTGGCGCATGGGGCCAGCTGGCCCTTGGCAGGCGTAGCCGGGGCGTTGATGAGCGCTGTGTTCAATTTTGGCGTGGCGACAAAGCTGGTCTGGGGACGGCCGCGGCGCAGGCAGCCCAGTGGAAAGTCCTTGTAGACGGCGGTAGAATCGGCAGAGCTAAGCGTCCAGCCGTTTTCTGCCGTGAAAGTCCGGTATGCTCCTGAATGTTGCTTTCAGGTCGGCAATCGACACCGTGACTTCCGGTCATGGCCGCAAACATCGCGACTGTCTTTTTCCCGTACTCGGAAACGGCACCGAGGTCAGCGCCCATGTTCCTGAGTGCCGCAAGGGCAAGGCCCTGTCGTGCCGCACACATCGCCGACGTTCAGCGCCCACTTCGAAATCAGCCCACCCGCCCTTTGGACTTTCAGGACTTCGACGGGGCCCCTTGCCGCGGCTATGGTGACGGCGGTGTCCCCAAGAGACCCTATGATGTCGAAATTGGCGCCGTGTTGCCTTAGCAGCTCTGTAGCCTCGACATTACCGCATTTCGCCGCATACATGGGCGCGGTATAGTTGCGCGTGTCCTTGGAATTCGGATTGGCTCCCACCGCAAAGCAGAGCCTGATGCCACCAATGGCGTTTTTCTCCGAAAACTTCCCAAGAGCCTCATCGGCATCGCCCAGGGCATTCTCAGTCCGTCTCGAGGGACGGAAATTGGGTCGGCCGGATTTCTGTCACATCCTCCATCCTTTGTTCCCGGTGACGGAGCCGGTCTTCACGTCGAGATTTGCAATCCCTCCTGCCGTGGGCGCTTGTAAAGCGCTGTCCACCCCGGCATAAACGCCCAATGCAAGCCGACCCGCAAGTCATTACTTTCGGCTGCCGCCTGAACGCCTATGAGTCCGAGGTGATTCGCGGCCATGCCCGCGCAGCAGGGCTTTTCAATACAATCATCTTCAACACCTGCGCCGTGACGGGCGAGGCGGAGCGGCAGGCACGGCAGGCGATCCGCCGCGCCAGGCGCGAACACCCTGCTGCAGAGATCATCGTTACCGGCTGCGCGGGCAAGGTCAGCCGCGACCGGTTCTCCGCCATGCCCGAGGTCGGGCGCATCGTCGACAACGATAGGAAGATGCGGTTCGAAGCCTGGCTGCCGGCAGGCGCGGTCGGGAGCGAGGAGGCTCAAGAGGTCGCGCCGCACCTCGTGACCGGCTTCGAAGGCCTGGCACGCGCGTTCGTCCAGGTCCAGAACGGCTGCGATCATCGCTGCACCTTCTGCATCATCCCATTCGGCCGCGGCGCCTCGCGCTCGGTCCCGCTCGATGCGATCGTTGCCCAAACCCGGGTCCTGGTCGGGCAGGGTTACCGCGAGATCGTGCTGACCGGCGTCGACATCACCTCTTACGGCGCCGACCTGGCGGGCACGCCCCGGCTGGGGCAGATCGTCAAGCGCCTGCTCGCGTCCGTGCCGGATTTGCAGCGGTTGCGGCTTTCCTCTCTAGACCCGGCGGAAATGGATGAGGATCTGTGGAGCCTGATCGCCGATGAAGCGCGGCTGATGCCGCACCTCCATCTCTCGCTGCAGTCGGGCGACGACCTGGTCCTGAAGCGCATGAAGCGGCGGCATTCTCGCGAGCAGGCGCTGACCGCGTGCCGGCGCGCCCGCGCGTTGCGGCCCGGCATCGCCCTCGGGGGCGATTTCATTGCCGGCTTTCCAACCGAGGACGAGGCCATGGCGCAAAGCACAGCCTCGTTCGTGCGCGAGGCCGATCTGACCTTCCTGCATGTTTTCCCCTACTCCAGCCGCCCTGGCACACCTGCCGCGCGCATGCCGCCGGTTCCCGGCCCTATGATCAAGGAACGCGCCGCCGCCTTGCGCGCGCTCGGCGGGGAGCAGACCCAACGCTTCCTGCGCTCCCGCATCGGGCGGTCGGAGTCCGTCCTGGTGGAAGCGGTCGGCGTCGGCCGGACGGCGCATTTCGCTGAAACCCGTCTCGCGCCACATCATGCCGTCGGCAGCGTCGTGCCGTTCCTGCCACGCGGGCTCGACGGCAACAAACTGGTGGACCATGTCTGACGAAGATGCCCGGAAGGCAAGCTGGTTCCAGAAACTGTCATTCGGGCTCGGCAGGTCATCGGCGAAGATCACGGACGGCATCGCCACCGTGCTGGTGAAAAGGCGGCTGGACGAGCAAACCCTGGAAGAGTTGGAGGATCTTTTGATCTCCGCCGACCTAGGCCCGGCTACGGCGGCGCGGCTGACGGAGGAGTTCGGGCGCACCCGCTTCGGCAAGGAGATCACGTTCCAGGAGGTTCACCGCGCCCTCGCGGACGGGATCGCCGAAATCCTGCGCCCGGTCGCACAGCCGCTCAGGCCCGACTGGGACCGCAGGCCCTTCGTTGTCCTGGTGATCGGAGTCAACGGCGCGGGCAAGACCACGACCATCGGCAAGCTGGCCAAGGGCTATGCCGAAGCCGGAGCCCGCGTCATGGTCGCGGCCGGCGATACGTTCCGCGCCGCGGCAGTCGAGCAGCTTCGCGTCTGGACCGAGCGTGCCGGCGTGCCGATCGTCGCGCGCGAAATAGGCTCTGACTCCGCTTCGCTGGCCTACGAGGCGTTGGAGAGGGCGCGTGCAGCGGACAGCGACATCCTGCTGGTCGACACGGCGGGGCGGCTGCACAACAAGGCCAACCTGATGGCCGAGCTGGGCAAGATCATTCGCGTGATGCAGAAGCTGGACGAAAGCGCGCCCCACGCGGTAATCCTCGTGCTGGATGCGACCACCGGGCAGAACGCGCTTGCCCAAGTGGAAACCTTTTCCAGCATGGTGCCGGTGACCGGGCTGATCGTGACCAAGCTGGACGGCTCGGCGAAAGGCGGGATACTGGTGGCTCTGGCCGAAAAATTCGGGCTACCGGTTCATGCGGTCGGCGTCGGCGAACAAATCGGCGACCTGCGCCCGTTCGAGCCTGAAGAGTTTGCGAAGGGGCTGATGGGTCTGGAATAGGAATTTATGGTTTTGTCGGCTTGGCGAAAGTCAGGATCCATAGATGAGGCAGGAGCGGGAGAAGATCCCGGATCAGGTCACGGTATCCGGCTTTGAACGCAGTCGTCATCCTGATAGCCGCGAAGCAGCCTGGATCACAGGACCCGTTTTTCGGCTTTCTCTGCCTTACGAAGGTAGCTTCGACGACTTGCAAACAGGGGTTGGCTGTGCCGTGGGTCACCAAACGAGTTCGGGACGACAGTGCCGATTGTTCGCGCGTGCAAGCGAAGCCGGACACCAGTGGATAAAGTCCAGGATGACATCTTACTGAGCGGGCCTGCCGCCCTCGTCAAACGACGATATTGACCAATCCGCCGCGACGGCCGTTCGCGGCCGCGGAGGATGCCTGTGTCTTGCCAGCGGTATCATCGGCGACCTGTCGGGTCTCTGCGTTGGCATTTCGTGCCGCCGAGTCAGTCTTGATTCCATTTGCCCCCGACACAGGCGTCAGAGCTTGAGCGGCGGCATTCAAAAAACTCGATGTGGTTCCGATCTGCATGCGGCCACCGTACGCCTGAATCACTAACATATTCTTACTGTTCTTTTCGGATCTGCGATGGTTCCGTTGCGAAAGGCAGACCTCCTGAATACGTAACCCGCCATAAAGTTCCCCCGGCGTCCTCGGAAATCAACAGGCTGCCGTCCCTGTCCACGGCAAGAGCGACGGGGCGCCCCCAGACCCGCGCTCGCTGGCCGACGTCGCCCAGCCGGAAACCGGTCGCGAAGTTACAGTATTCGTCCTTCGGCCGTCCATCCTCGAATGGAATGGACACCACCTTGTAGCCGGTCGGTTCGTGATCGTTCCACGAACCGTGCATGGTCACGAAGGCGCGACCCCGATATTCCTGCGGAAAGGTCTTTCCCGTGTAGAACACGACGTCCAGCGGCGCGGAATGCGATTGGAACAGCACGTCGGGAACGATGGATCTGCCGACGAGGTCGGGGCGCTTGTCTCCCAACTCGCCCGGTTGCCTGTTCCGCCCGGTATAGGCATAGGGCCAGCCGTAGAACCCGCCATCCTGCAGCCGCGTGAAGTAATCCGGGACCAGCCCGTCGCCAAGCCCGTCGCGTTCGTTGACTACCGTGTAGAGGTCTGCCGTGCCGGGGTACCAGGCAAGCCCGATTGGGTTGCGCGTGCCGGTGGCGAAAGTGCGCTGCCCCGAGCCGTCGCTGTTGAACTCCTGCACGCTGGCGCGCGGCAGCGGGTCTTCCGCGATGTTTTCCCTCGAGCCTATGGACACGAAGAAATGCTGTCCATCCGGCGCGAACACGATGTTGCGCGTCCAATGCCCGCCAGGGCCGCCCGTTTCCCCGAACGCGCCTTCCGGCGTGATGCGCACCCCTGCGTCGGTGACTTTCAGGTCGCCCGGCTTGTAGGGCAGGCGGTAAACGCCGCGTCCGTCCGCGACATACAGCGCGCCATCGTGGAAGGCGAGGCCGTACGGCCGATCGAAACTGTTCGCGAACTCGGAAACGGTTGCTGGTTGCCCGGGCCCGTTTTCGCGCACGACGCTGATGACGCCGTCCTCTGATCGCGCGACAAGGATATCCCCGTTCTCGGCTACCAGCAGCTTGCGCGCCTTCGGCAACTGGTCGCTCATCAGCGAGGCGGTGAAACCCGGAGGCAAGTTCAAGGCCATGTTGTCGGGCCGGCCGACCACCGTCGGCGAGTTATGCGCACTGGTGGTCGCGAAAGGCCTGGGCAACTGCGCCGGATCGATGGAGAAACGCTCGCCCGGAACCTGGGATTCGGCATGCGCCGCGAAAGTCATGCACGCCAGTGCGAGCGCCAGGGCGATTCGCGGCACGATCAGGCTGCTTTACGCAGCTTCAAGGCGGCCACGCCGGGCAGGGTCTTGCCTTCCAGCCACTCAAGGAACGCGCCGCCGGCGCTGGAGATGTAGGTGAAGCGGTCCTCGACCCCGGCCTGGCTCAGCGCCGCCGTGGTGTCCCCGCCACCGGCCACGCTCAGCAGCTTGCCTTCGGTGGTCTTTTCCGCCACCGCCGCCGCGACCATGAACGTGCCGCGGTCGAACGGCGGGACTTCGAACACGCCGAGCGGTCCGTTCCAGACGATCGTCTTGCACTCGGCGATCTCGTCGATCAGCATCTTCACGGTCTGCGGCCCGATGTCGAGCATCTTGCCATCCCGGGGGATCGCGCCGACCGGCACGGTTTCGTGCGCCACGCCCGGTTCCAGCGATTTGGCGACCACGGCGTCGACCGGCAGCAGGATCTTGCAGCCCGCGGCGGCGGCCTGCGTCATGATCGTCCGCGCCTGGTCCAGCATGTCGTGTTCGCACAACGACGCGCCGACGGAGACATCGCCGGCGGCCAGGAACGTGTTCGCCATGCCGCCGCCGAGGATCAGCTTGTCCACCTTAGACACCAGATTGCCCAGCAGTTCGAGCTTGGTCGAGATCTTCGCCCCGCCGACCAGCGCGATCACAGGCCGCTCGGGCTTTTCCAGCGCCTTGGACAGTGCATTCAACTCCGCTTCCATCAGCCGGCCGGCGTAGGAGGGCAGGTGCTCCGGCAGGCCCGACACCGACGCGTGGGCGCGATGTGACGAGGAGAACGCGTCGTTGACGTAGATGTCGCCCAGCGCCGCCAGCTGCCTCGTGAACTCGGGATCGTTGCCTTCCTCGCCCTCGTGGAAGCGCAGATTTTCCAGGAGCAGGATTTCACCGCCGCGCAGGTCGGCGACAATGCGGCTCACGTCATCGCCCAGGCAGTTCTCCGCGAACTTCACCGGCCCGCCCAGCGCGCGAGACAGGTGCGAGACCACTATCTTCAGTGAAGCAGCGGGATCGAACGGCGTCTTCGGACGCCCGAAATGCGAGATGACCACCACCCGCGCGCCCTTGCTCGCCAGCTCGGCCAACGTCGGCGCGAGGCGGTCGATCCGCGTCGTGTCGGTCACCTCTCCGTCCTTCGACGGGACGTTGAGGTCGGCGCGGACGATCACGGTTTTTTCGGAAACGTCGACATGGTCCAGGGTTTGGTAATCGCTCATGGGTTCCTCGAGGTGCGCGGCTGCGGTTGCGCCAACTATAGTACGAACGGCGCGGCGCACTAGAGGCGGCGTGTCAGTTGTTGAGTGTCAATCGGCCATCTGCCGGGCGCGCACAGCCGCCTGAGCCAGGGTCATGCGGCTGTGCGCCGCTTCGCTCCCCGTTTCAGGAAAGTCGGTGCGGAAATGCGCCCCACGGCTTTCGCGCCGGTCGAGCGCGGCGAGCGCGATGATGAAGCCCAGCGCCGACGGCCCGTGTTTGGCAAGGAAGCCTTTCGCCAGCTGCGCCGCCGCCTGTTCCAGCCCGGCGCGGTCGCGCATCACCCCGGCATGGCTTTCCAGGATTTTACGGTAGTCCTGACCCTCAACCGGGCCGGGCTTGGCCGGCGGCGCGACGCGGCGCGGCATGGGAAGCGTGGCTCCGGCGATGTCGTTCGCGATCTGCTGCCCGTACACTACCGCTTCGAGCAGCGAGTTGCTGGCGAGACGGTTGGCGCCGTGCAACCCGGTGCACGATACCTCTCCACCCGCCCACAATCCTTCGACGGAAGTGCGGCCCTTCTGGTCCACCTCGACCCCGCCCATGTGGTAATGCGCGGCCGGGCGAACCGGGATAGGTGTGACTGTCGCGTCGATCCCGGCAGCAAGGCACGAGGCATGCACGGTGGGAAAGCGGACCGCGAAATCGGCGACCGGGCGGCAGTCGAGAAAAGTTCGAGCCCCGCCCTCCATCGCGCGCCAGAGCCCGCGCGCCACCACGTCGCGCGGGCTGAGGTCGCCCTGAGGCGCTCCGGCCATCACGGCGTCTCCCGAGTTGGTGACCAGCTTAGCCCCTTGGCCGCGCAGCGCTTCGGTCGCCAGCGGCATTGGGTCCTTGCCGATGTCCATGGCTGTGGGGTGGAACTGGACGAACTCCATGTCCTTGAAGACCGCTCCGGCGCGCGCGGCGAGCAGCAGTCCGCTGCCGCCCGCGCCGGGCGGATTGGTGGTGTGCGCATAAAGCTGGCCTATGCCGCCGGTGGCCAGAACGACGCAGGACGTCGCGATCACGCCGGAGTCACCGTTGCGCGAGGCGATTGCGACGCCGGTCACCCGGTTGCCCTCGGTCAGGATCGTGGTCGCCTTGACTTCTTCGAGCAGAGTGATGGATCGTGTCTGACGCGCCCGCTCTGTCAGCGCGACGATGATCTCATGGCCGGTAGCGTCCCCACCGGCATGGACGATGCGCCGCCGCGAGTGCCCCGCTTCCAGTCCACGCACTGGATGTCCGCCAGGATCGAGGTCGAACGGCACACCCCAGTCCAGCAGGATGCGAATAGCGCCGGGCGCTGCGGTGGCGACCATCCTGGCTACTGCCTCGTCGACAAGGCCGCCGCCGACTGCGATGGTATCCGCGGCGTGCAGCGCAGGCTCGTCATCGTCGCCCACGGCCGCCGCAATCCCGCCCTGCGCCCAGTTCGTCGCGCCGCTCGCGAAGCGCCCCTTGTTGACGACGATGACAGGGCGGGGAGAGAGGAACAGCGCCGCGGCAAGCCCGGCGATGCCCGCTCCGATGATGACCGGCTGACCGGTTACCGGCTGACCGGTTACAAGTTGACCGGTCAGCCCCGCCCAGTCCATTGTCTAAGCGGCGAGTTGCGCGATGGCGGCTTCGGCCTTGGCCACAGCCTCGTCCTGTGCTTCCTGGCCCATCGAGACCCCCTCGACCGGAATGACTTCGATATCGCGGATGCCGATAAAGCCGAGCACGGCTTTCAGATAGCTGTCCTGATGCTCGTAGGCCTTATATGGGCCTTCACTGTAGATGCCGCCGCGGGCCGCGACGATGTAGGCTTTCTTACCGCTGACGAGGCCTTCCGGGCCGTTCGCACCATAGTTGAACGTCACGCCGCGGCGGACCACGTGATCGATCCAGGATTTGAGCTGCGAGGAGATGCCGAAATTGTGCATGGGCGAACCGATCACGATGATGTCCGCTTCCAGCAGTTCCTTCACAGCAACGTCTGAGTTGGCCATGGCCTTGATCTGCTCCGGTGTCCGGCCTTCCTCCGGCGCGTAAAGCGCGCCAACGGTCAGCGGGTCAAGGTGAGGCAGGGGATTGGTTGCTAGGTCACGGTAAATTACAGTTGCATCCTGGCTGCCATTCTTGATTTTTTGAACAAGCGAAGCCGAAAATCGCCGGCTGAAGGAATGGTCGCCCGTAACGCTGGAGTCGATGTGCAGGATTTTCATCGTTTTCTTTCGTTGTATGTCGATAACCGTCGTTCAACTATGCGCTTTGCCGGATCCTTCAAGGCGTTACTTTCCTGTAACCGCCTGCCTGATTTGAAAAAATCCCTTCCAAGGGTCGGCTTTCAGCCCGCGCAGGCGCTGTGAAACGCTTGCCGTGGTGAAGCTGTGCGGATCGGTATCGGCCGATAATTCCTTCCAGCTGAGCGGGGTTGCGACCGGCGCGCCCGCACGGGCGCGGGTAGAATAGGGGGCAACCGCGGTCGACGAGCGGTCGTTGCGCAGGTAGTCGATGAAAATCTTTCCTTTGCGATCCTTCTTGCTCATGACCGCGATGAAGTGATTCGGATCCTGCTCGGCGAAGGTTTCAGCGAATTTCTTGGCGAACGGCTTGACGACGTCCCAGTCACGGCTGCCGTCCAGCGGCGCGACGACGTGCAGGCCCTTGCCGCCGGTCGTCTTGACGAACGACTCCAGTTTGGCTTTTTTCAGCCGATCGCGGATCTCGAACGCGGTCTCCACCACCGTCGCCCAGCCGACCGAAGGATCGGGATCCAGGTCGAAGATCAGCCGGTCCGGATGATCCACGTCGCTCGCCGGCGCTCCCCAGGGATGAATTTCGAGCGCCCCGAACTGCACCAAAGACAGCAATCCGTTGATGTCCGACACTGCAAGGTAGGTTTCCTCCTCGCCGTGCTTCCTCGGATGAACCGCATGGATGTCCGTGGGCATGCCCGCCGCAAGATGCCGCTGGTAGAAACACTGGTGCCCGGTGCCCTCCGGGCAGCGCACGAACGACACCGGCCGGTCCGCCAGATGCGGCACGATCCATTCGGCGATGCCGGCGTAGTACTCCGCCAGCGCGAACTTGGTCAGACCCGATTCCTCGTCCACGACCTTGTCAGGGTGGCTGATGCGCACGCCATGCAGTTCGGCCTCGGCGCGCTGTGACTTCGTCACCAATTTAACCGCCGGCTTTTCCGAGGCTTCGGCAATCCCCGTTGGCTGCTCCAGCACTACCTCGGTTGCTGTCTTGTCCTCGCGCAGGCCCTTGAACGAGGCATGGCGAATGCTGCCGTCCGAGGTGAACGCGGTATACGCCACTTCCGCCACCAGCTCGGGCCTGACCCAGACGGCGTCCCTTGTGGCGTCGCGGCCGAGCTTTCCCGCGAAGGGCTGTTGCTTGGTTGCAAGCGCGTCGAGTTTCCGGCGCAGCTCTCGCGAGGCCTTGTCGGTGTATCCCGTGCCGACACGGCCGCAATAGACCAGCTTGCCATCCCGGTAGTAGCCGATGCTGAGCGAACCGATGCCCTTCGTTCCGGTCGAGGGCGGAACGTACCCGCCGATGACGAACTCCTGCCGGCGGCCACACTTGACCTTCAGCCAGTCACCGATCCGGCCCGAGCGGTACGGCGAGCCGGCGCGCTTGGATATGATGCCTTCCAGCCCCGCCTTGCAGCCTTCCTTCAGGAAAATCGCGCCCGAACCCTCGACATAGTCGGTATAGACCACTCGGCCCTTTTTCTTCAGCGGCTCGAGCAGCTGCCGCAGCATCTTCTTGCGTTCGACCAGCGGCTTTTCGCGATAATCCTCGCCGCCGAAGAACAGCAGGTCGAAGGCGAAGAACGTCATTTCGCTGTCGCTGTCGCCCGACAGGCGCGCTTGCAAGGCGGAGAAATCGCTGGTGCCGTCAGGCTTCAGGACGACGACTTCTCCGTCGATGACCGCCGATTGCGCGATGGTCGCCAGCGCTTCGCGGGTTTCCGGAAAGCGCGACGTCCAGTCCAGGCCGTGACGCGTGAACAGGGTAACCTCGCCTTGCGACAGCCGCGCCAGAAGGCGGTAGCCGTCGAACTTGATCTCATGCAGCCACTCGCGCCCGACCGGAGGCGCGTCAGCCGGGGTCGCCAGCTCGGGCGGGATGAAGCCGATCGTCCTGCGATCCTGCTTCTTCGCGAAGCTGCGGGCGGCGTCCTTTGCCGGCCTGGCGATTTCCGTCTTGGCGGCGGTGCGATCCTCGGGCTTGCCCGATTGCCATACCTTGTCGGCGTCACCCGCGATCTGTGCCAGGCTGCGCTTCGTCAGTACGCTCTCGTCGTCGTTTCCGGGCAGGCTGGGCCCGTCCGGTTTGGCGACACCGTCTTTTTCCTTGATCAGCAGCCAGTTCGGGTTGCGGTCCTTCGGTCGCGGCGGCATGCGGATCAGCGTCCAGTGCCCGGTCAGTTTTTCCCCGTGCAGCTCGAACTTGATCGCGCCTTTCTTCAGCGCTTCGTGCGGTTCCTCCAGCGGCGTCCACGTGCCGCGGTCCCACAACATCACTGTCCCGCCGCCATACTGGCCGTGCGGGATGATCCCCTCGAACCCGCCGTACGAGAGCGGGTGGTCTTCCACCTCGACCGCCAAGCGGCGCTCGCTGGGAATGAAGCTTGGGCCTTTCGCAACCGCCCAGCTCTTCAGCACACCGTCCAGCTCAAGGCGGGAAATCGTAATGCAGGTGAGTCGCGTCGTGCTTCTGGATACAGAAGCTGAGCGTCTGATTGTCGCGGTCGGTCGTGTCGTCGCCCGAGGGCTCGGCGGTGACGCCGAAATTGCGCTTGGCGCGATACTTTTCAAGCGATTTCAGGGCGGCGCTGCGCCTGGCGACCGGCATCAGCTCGCCTTGCGGCGCTTGGCCGGCTCCTTCTTTGCAGGCTTGGTTTCGTCGGGCGGCGGCACGGCCTTCTTCGACCCTTTGGCCGATGGGCGCGGCGCGATCTCCGCCTTGCCCGCTTCGGCAACGCTTTTCTTAAGCGCGTCCATCAGGTTGATGACGTTGCCGGATGGCGCTTCGTCCTCCTCCGTCGGCAGGGCTTGGCCACCGATCTTCGCGTCGATCAGTTGCTTGACCGCCTCGGCGTAATGGTCGTGGAACTTGCCGGGGTTGAACTTCGCCGTCTTGCGCCCGATCAGGTCCTTGGCCAGCTGCAACTGGTCCTCGTCTACTTCCGCCTTCGTGATATCATCGAAATAGATTTCGGATTTACGAACCTCCTCGGCATAGCGCAGCGTTTCAAGCAGCATGCCCTTGCCCAGCGGGCGAATGGCGACGAGGTGCTCCTTGCCCGCGAACACGATTTCGCCAAGGCCGATCTTGTCCTCCGCCGCAAGAGCGTCGCGCACGACGGCGAACGCCTCGCCCGCGGCGTTGTTGTCGGGAACCAGGTAATAGGGCCGGTCGAAATAGACGGGATCGATTTCCTCGGCGCTGACGAACTGCACCATGTCGAGCGTATGCTTCTGCGGCATGCGCACGTCTTCCAGCTCGTCGGGTTCGAAGGTGACGTATTTGCCGCGCTTGTACTCGTAGCCCTTGACGATCTCGTCGCGGTCGACCGGCCCCACCTCGGGCACGGTCAGCTGGTACTTGACCCGCTTGCCCGTGGCCTTGTGGATCTGGTGGAAAGCGACTTCCCGCACCGATTCGGTGGCGGGATAGAGCCGGATGGGAAACGAGACCAGCGAAATCTTCAGCTGGCCCGACCATGTGGGACGAGGTGCCATATTTTACCAACATGAACGGTGCAATGTCGGTTCCACGCCGATTCGACAAACCGACCGACTTGCCGCGACAGACGCGTGGCCGATACGTCGATCCGGTTAGTGAATGGAACGGACAACAGGTAAGTCGCCGCGATCACGGCCCCGACCGCCGCTGATGCTGCCGCGATCAGGCCCCAGCCGGGCGTCAACGCGATCACCAGCGCCGCGCCAAGTGAACACAGGATCGGCAAGTGCAGCAGGTAGCTGGCGAATGACAGCCGTCCCAGCGCCAGGGCAGGGCGGCACGAGAACGTTCTTTGCAGGGAAGGCGAGACGAGCAGCGCGGCAAGCAGGAACACCGCCGAGATCTGGTGCGACTTTTCCGCGTGCGGGCCTGAAATCAGGTTTGGCAGCCAGTCCAGCCAGGCATAGGGCGTGCCCGGTCCGTCTGACCACGTATTGCAGCCGAACCAGGCAAACACGATAAGCAGCGAGCCTGCGAGAATGCGCCGGCTCAGGCTGTTCAGGCGCGCGGCGTGTCCGGCGATGTCGAGGTCGAACAGCAGCGCTCCGGCCGCGAAATCGAAGTAATAATCATTGAACGTGGCGCATAGTACGGCCAGCATCGCCACGATGCGGAGGCGCCGCGACCTGAATAGGCGGTAGATCAGGAAGATGCCAAAAGAACCCAGATACTCCCAGTGCATGGTCCAGACCACGGCGTCATAGGCGCTCTTGGACGGCGCGAACGGCATCTTAAGCGTATCGCGCAGCACGCTCCAAAGTTTCGGCTGGCCGACATAGAGGTAGTCCCACCAGCCGGTCGTACCGGCGATTCTGGCAGCGGGAATGTTGCAGTAAAGATCGAGTTTCCAGAGCGCATAGCCGAACAGCAACGCCGCGAGAATCGGAAGTCCGAGGCGGATGACGCGGCGTGCGACCAGTCCAGCAAAGGCCGCTTGCGGACGCAGTGCCATGGGCAACAGCACGTAGCCGCTGAGCGCGAAGAACACGCACACGGCGACGTTGCCCTGCCAGAACATCGCCACCGGCGCGAAGGGGAGCGTCAGCGGGGAAAGATAATGTGTATGGTAATTCGCCCAGGCCGGGTGCAGCGCCAGCATGGCGTGGTGCAGGATGACCGCCACTGACGCGACCCCGCGCAGCCCGTCTAGGTGCTCGAGGCGCTGCGGCCCGCCCGCGACGCTCACTTGCGTGTTTCTGCCTTAAAGACTGAAATGGCGGCCAGACGCGCCTTGGCGTGATCGACGATGGGCACTGGGTAGGTCTTGCCCAGCTGAACCCCGGCTTGTGCCAGCACATCGGCGGGCGCTTCCCAAGGCGCGTGCAGGTATTTGTCCGGCAGCTTCGCCAGCTCGGGAACGAAGCGGCGGATGTAGTGGCCCTGAGGATCGAACTTTCGCGCCTGCAGCGTGGGGTTGAACACCCGGAACCACGGCGAGGCGTCCGGGCCGCTGCCGGCGATCCATTGCCAGCCAAGGCTGTTGTTCGCGAGGTCGGCATCGACCAGCGTGTCCCAGAACCAGCGCTCGCCCTCGCGCCACGAAATTCGCAGGTGCTTAACCAGGAACGAGGATGCGGCCAGCCGGACCCGGTTGTGCATCCAGCCGGTCTGCCATAGCTGGCGGATGCCGGCGTCGATCAGCGGATATCCCGTCCTGCCTCCCTGCCACGCGTGAAGTAGTTCGTTGTCAGTCACATAGGGGAAGTTCTCGAACTTCCGGTCGAACGGCTTTTCCGGCAGATCGGGGAAGTGGAACAGCGTATAATATGAAAAATCGCGCCATGCGACCTCGCTGAAAAACTTGTCGGCGTTGGCGGTGACGTCCGCGTTGCCCTTGGTCAGCTCGCCCTGCACCGCGTGCCAGATCTGGCGCGGCGAGATTTCCCCAAAATGCAGGTAGGGGGACAGGCGCGAGGATGCGTCGACCGAGGGCTGGTCGCGATGGCTGGCATAGCGGTGCACTGACTCGTCAATGAACGACTGGAAGCGCTTGCGTGCCTCTGCCTCGCCCGGTTTCCAGGTCGCGCGGATGCCGCCGGCCCAATCGGGATGAGTGGGCAGAAGCTTCCATGCCTCGAGCCGTTCGCTGGCGACTTTCATCCCGCCGACGATATCCTTGGGTACCGGCAACGGCGTGTCCACGTCAATTGCGCGCGCGGCGCGCCAATAAGGGGTGAACACCCGGAACGGCGTCCCGCCTCCGGTCTTGACCGCCCACGGCTCGTGCAGCAGGCTGGCGGAGAAACTTGTCGCTTGGATGCCGGCCGCTTCCAGGCCAGCCTTGATCCGGGTGTCGCGCGCCGTCGCGTAAGGCTCGTAGCAGCGGTTCCAGAACACGGCGTCCGCTTGCGCCTGCCTTGCCAGTTCGAGCAGTACGCTGTCGGCCCGGCCGCGGCGCAGCACCAGCGGCACGCCCAGTTTCTCCAGCGACGCCGCGAGCGAGGCAAGGCTGCCGTGCAGCCACCAGCGGCTCGCGCCGCCCATCTTCCACTCGCCGGGCGTCTCGTCGTCGAGGATGTAGACGGCCGTCACAGGCCCGCGCCGCGCCGCTTCGCTCAAGGCGGGATTGTCGGCAAGGCGCAGATCCTGCCGGAACCAGACCAGGGAAGTGGCCGTCATGCGACCAGCTTGCGACGCGGCATGTGCACGACCCGCGTCCGCCCGATCAGCGCGACGTGGAAATCGTCGCACAGCCACCCGGCGATGGCGGGGTCGAGGACGTTCAGCCCGCCGGTATAGGCGCCGAATGCCGGCATGATCAGCCGCTGACCGCCGAGAACGAAGCAGCGCCCGGACACGCGGCTGTTGCGGACGCAGATCGTCGCCTTGGGATGGTAGTGGCCGGAGATTTCGCCCGCGCAGTCCGGAGTCGCCTTGTGCTGGAACAATAGCGGGCCGAATTGCGCCGCGTCCTGTACCTCGCCGCCGAAGCAGCCGGGCGGGGCCGGGTCGTGGTTTCCCGCGATCCACAGCCAGATCCGGTTCGCCATAAGCGCCATCAACCGCGCGCAATCGTCGGCTTGCATTCGTTCGTGCGCCTCGCCGTCGTGAAAACTGTCGCCCAGGCTGACGACCCGCGCCGGGTTGTAGCGCCCGATTACCTCAGCCAGCGCCTGGATTGTGGCGAGCGTGTCATAGGGCGGTACATGCCGGTGCCGCTTTGCCGCCAGGGACGAGCCCTTCTCCAGGTGCAGATCGGATACGACCAGCGTATCGCGCGCCGGCCAGTACAGCCCGCCCGAGGCATCGGCGACGAGGGTCTCGCCGGCAAAGGAGAAGGAGAACGATTGGTGCACGCGCGCAATCTAGCACGCGCAGGCGGCCAGCCAAGCCGAATGCGGAACGATGTTCGCTGCATTCGCTGAATATATCATTCCGGCCGCATGCCCGGAGCTACTTTAAGTTTGTTCCTCCCGCCTCTGTGCCGCCCAAAGCGCCGCAAACGCGCCGTTCCTCGCCAGCAGGTCGGGCAGGGTGCCTTCCTCGATGATGCCGCCGTTTTCCATCACGTAGATGTAATCGAAGCGGTCGAGCAGGTGGAGGCGGTGGATCGCGGCGACGATGCAGGTGTCGGGCAGGGCGGCGAAGATGCGGGTGAAGATTTCGACTTCGGTGATCGGGTCGAGGCTGCTGGTCGGCTCGTCCATCAGCAGCAGGGAACTGCCCCGCGCCGCGAACAGCCCGCGCGCCAGGGCGAGGCGCTGCTTCTGCCCACCGGAGAGATTGACGCCGCGCTCGCGGATGTCGGTGTCGAGCCCCTGCGGCAGCGGCGCGATCACCGGGCCGAGGCACGCCATCTCGATCGCCGGCTGGAGCTCGGCGTCGTTTGCGTCCGTACCGAAGGCGACGTTGTAGCGCAGCGTGTTCTCGAAGATCTCCGCATCCTGCGGGATCAACGTCGAGACGGCGGCCAGCGCGCCGAAATCAGGCTGGAACAGCCCGTCCAGCGTCAGGGTCGCCGATTCCGGCTCGTGCAGCCCGCGCAGCAGCCGCAGGAGAGTCGACTTGCCCGAACCGCTGGAGCCGACCAGCGCCACCCGCCCGCCGCGCCTGAGCACCAGTGCGATGCCCTCCAGCTGGTGCACATGATGCTCGCGGTCCTCGTAGCGGAAGCGCAGGCCGGTGATCGCGAGTTCCTTCCACTCCGTCCGGTGCGGCGCGCGCGGGGGGCCGCCCTGCTCGGCATGGGCATTCCGTATGTCGTCGATTCCGCCGACGTCGATGCGGAAGTTCAGAAGCGTCTGGTAGTTGCCCGCGAACGTGCCGATCGCACCGTCGATCTGCTGCAGGTACTGGAACACGGTCACGACCGTGCCGGCGGCGATCGCGGTGGTCAGGTCGCTCTGGCGCGACAGGTAAAACAGCAGCGCCGGCGCCGAGGCGGCGCTGAGCGCAATGGAGTAGAACGCCGATTTGTAAACCGCCACCTCCACGGCGCGGGTCAGGACCGGCCGCAGCTCGGCGAAGCGCGCGTGCAGGACGGCGCGGCCTGCATCCGCGATCCGCAGCGCCAGCAGGGTCGCGATGTTGCCGAGGTAATCCATCAGGCTGGCCGCCAGGGTGCGTTCGCCGCGATTGATTTCCTCAGTGATCCGCATGCTGACCAGGTCGAAGCGGCGCATGATGTAGGCGAGCGGCGGCGTCACCGCCGCGATCACCAGCCCGACCTCGGGTGCGAACCACAGCAGCAGGCCGATGCACCCGGCCAGCTTCAGGAACGTGTTCATGTAGTCGAACTGGTTGTCGGCGAAGGCGAACAGCGCCTTCGTCGCCGTCGTGATCCGGCTCAGCGTGTCGCCCGTGTGATGCGCTTGGTGCCACTCCCACGGCAGGGCGGTGACTTCGCCGTACAGACGCTCGGTCACCGACTGGCGCAGCGCGAAGCCGAACTTGCGCTCCTGGATGCGCGCCGGGCCGACGAACACCCACGACATGACCATGCTGCCGACCATCGCCGCCAGCCACAGGACGAGATGACGGTGGAACTCCGGCCCGCCGGTCGCGACGGTGGTTACCACCTTGCCGATGATGACCGGCCGGGTCAGCGCCATCGCGTTCGACCCGGTCAGCAAAACGTAGATCAGCACCAGCCGCCGCCGCTCGGGCCGCGACGAAAAGCGCCAGCAGGTGCGGATAACCCAGAAATACGTGATCCTGTCTGCAAGGGCGCTGAGCATGGAAATTTATAGGCTGTTTACTGTAGAACAGCAACGCTTGCGAGTGCGTATGGATTTAGCGAAGATCGGACTATGGAAACAAGGTTTTACCACCTGCAGCGCTCGACGGTGGAGCAGGCGCTGCCGCAGCTGCTCGAGAAATGCCTCGCGCAGGACAGGCGCGCGGTCGTACTGGCGGGCAGCGAGGAGCGGCTCGGCTCGCTCGACGCGCATCTGTGGACGTACCGGCCGGACAGTTTCCT
Organism: Alphaproteobacteria bacterium; assembly: GCA_965199265.1. Classification (GTDB taxonomy): domain Bacteria; phylum Pseudomonadota; class Alphaproteobacteria; order CALMVH01; family CALMVH01; genus CBDAQV01. The sequence goes on from CBDAQV010000005.1 coordinate 239,119, forward strand.
GCCGCACGGCACGGCGGCGGACGGGCATGCGGCGGAGCAGCCGGTCTGGCTGACCCTGACGCCCGGGAACCCGAACGGCGCCAGCGTGCTGTTCCTGCTCGACGGCCTGGAGGCGGCATCGACGGACGGTTTCACATTGGTGTGCGACCTGTTCGACGGCGGCGATGCCGAGTCGCTCGCGGCAGCGCGGGCCCGGTGGAAGGCCGCGAAGGAAGCCGGGCACGAGCTGACCTACTGGCAGCAGAACGAGCGCGGTGCGTGGGAGAAGAAGGCGTGAAAGCAGGTTTTCGGCACAGGAGGCTGCCATGGTGGATATAGCAAAGCGTATTCGATACGGCGACGGGCGCACCGAGAACGAGGTTGCCGACTACATCGAGCAGAACATGGACGAGGTGGCCATGCAAATTGCCTTTTCCGGGACCGCCAAGATACCGACATCATCAGGCGACTACACCTTGACGGAAGCCGTTCTGATCGAGCTCGCCGACGCACCGGACGAAGAGCCAGACGCCCCGAATCCGCTGGCAAGAACCATCGGCTCCAGGGCCGATCACGCGCGAAGGGCAAACCCGCGCCGCGAGTGAACTTGGCCGAGAGAACGGACGAGGTGAACGAAATGGCAGGGCGGTCCGCGTAACAGTCGAACCTTTCTCATCGTCCCGTTTTTTACCGTCACCCGGCCGAAGCGCAGCGGAGAGCCGCGCTCTCCCCCGATCGAACGGACAGATCCCGGCTCGCGCCACTCCGCGGCCCGCCGGGAAGGAAAGCGGGAATCCAGGTTACAGCTCCGGTCCTGCAAGCCTTGCATGGGGTGGCAAACTTCGGACAGACGGCGAACAATCCTGGACTCCCGCCTGCAAGGCAACGATGAAAGTTCGCAGCCGTCCCTCATTCACACGGAAAGAGGGTACGATCACGCCGCCCCCTCCAGTTCCGCCGAGGCCTCGATCCAGCTTGCCTCGGCGGCGGCAAGTTCCTCGCGGGCGGTGGCGAGGGCGCGGTTGGCGCCGGCAATCTCGGCGCTGGTCTTCTGGTAGAAATTCGGGTGCGAGATCGTTTTCTCCAGCCGGGCGATCTCGGGTTTCAGCCGCTCCATGTCGGCCTCCGCCTTCCTGATCGCCTGCCTGATCGGCCCCAGCTTGCGCGGCGCGGGGGATCCGGTGGAGAGGGAGGCTGCAGCAGCAGCGGCGCGCTTGCCCTCCTTCGCCGGCTTGTCCTCGCGGCTGGCGACGCGGCGTTCGCGTGCCAGCAGCTTGGCGTACTCGTCGAGGTCGCCTTCGTACGGCCGCACCGTGCCGTCCGCGACCAGCCACAGCCGGTCGGCGGTCAGCTCGATCAGGTGCGGGTCGTGGGTGACCAGCAGCACCGCGCCCTCGTACTCGTTCAGCGCCGCGACCAGCGCCTCGCGGCTGTCGATGTCGAGGTGGTTGGTCGGCTCGTCCAGCAGCAGGATGTGCGGCGCGTCCTTGGTGATCAGCGCCAGCGTCAGCCGCGCCTTTTCGCCGCCCGACAAATTGCCGATCCGGGTTTCGACGCGCGGGCCGCTGAAGCCGAAGCGGCCGAGATGCGCGCGCACTTTCTCCTCCGGCAGCGCCTTCATCCACTGCTTCGCCTCGTCCAGCAGGCGCGCCTCCATGTTGAATGCGTCCGTCTGGTGCTGCGCGAAGTAGCCGATGCGCAGCTTGCCCGATTTGTTCATCTGCCCGGTCAGCGGCTTCAGCTCGCCCGAGATCAGCTTGAGGAAGGTCGACTTGCCGTTGCCGTTCGCGCCCAGCAGCGCGATCCGGTCGTCGCCGTCGATGCGCAGGTCGAGACCCTTCAGGATGGTGCGGCCCTCGTACCCGGCGCTGACCATTTCCATCGTCAGCAGCGGCGGCGACAGTTCCGACGGCTGGGGGAAGTGGAACTCGACCGGTGAGTCCTCGATCGGGATCGCGACCGGCGGCATCTTCTGCAGCGCTTTGAGCCGGCTCTGCGCCTGCCGCGCCTTGCTGGCCTTGGCGCGGAAGCGTTCGACGAACGCCTCCATGTGCGCGCGGGCGGCGGCCTGCTTGGCGGCGGACGCCATCAGGTGCCGCGACGACTCGGCCCTCTGCCGCTCGAAGCTGTCGTAGTTGCCGCGATAGGATTTCAGTTTCCCGCCGTCGACGTGGATGATGCTGTCGGGCACGACGTTCAGCAGTCCGCGATCGTGGCTGATCAGCATGATCGTGCCGTCGAACGATTTCAGGAACCCCTCCAGCCACATCGCAGCCTCGAGGTCGAGGTGGTTGGTCGGCTCGTCGAGGAGCAGGAGGTCGGGGGTGGACGCCAGCGCCGCCGCCAGCGCGACACGCATGCGCCACCCGCCGGAGAACGAGCGGCACGGCCGCGCCTGCGCGGCCTCGTCGAAACCAAGGCCCGACAGGATGGACGCGGCTCTGGCCGGGGCGCGGTAGGCGTCGATTGCCAGCAGGCGGTCGTGGACGATGGCCAGGCGATCCGGATCGTGACCGGTCTCGGCCTCGACAACCAGCGCCGCGCGTTCCTTGTCCGCCGCCAGCACGGTTTCGACCAGCGACTCCGGCCCGTCCGGCGCTTCCTGCGACACGGTGCCGAGGCGCAGCGTGCGCGGCAGGTTGATCTCGCCGCCGTTCAGCTGCAGCTGGTTCAGGATCAGCTTCATCAGCGTCGATTTGCCGCAGCCGTTGCGTCCAACCAGCGCCGTCTTCTGCCCTTTGTTCAGACGGGCCGTAGCACCGTCGAACAGCGTGCGCTGGCCGATGCGGTAGGTGATGTCTTCGATGGTAAGCATGGATGTTTGTTTAAGCTCGCGGACCGGCTAAACGTCAACGATGCACCGAACGATCCGCGAACTTTGCAGCGAGATAGCAGGACTCCTTGAGCGTCCTGCCGAGGCGCTCGCAATGATTTCGGATTTCGTCGACGAAGTTATCCACTACGGCAGCGGCGTGGGCGAAGTGATGTCCTCGCCCGAGCTGGACGAGCTCTGCCAGGCGGTGGGAACTCTGGCCGCCCCGCCCGCGCCCGGGCGATTTGATGACGCCACTCACGTCTACATCGTGACGGGCCTGGCGCCCAGCGGCGGCCATACCCGCGTGTTGCGCGACCTGATCGATGCCCAGCCCGAGGCTCGGCCGGTGATCCTGGTCACGAACCTTCGCGCCCGGCAGACACTCGAAGAGGCAGAAGACTGCGTCGCCAACCCTCGTGCTGAAATCAGGATCGCTCCGAACGGCGATGTGGGTCAGACGCTGGCGTGGCTGCAGTCCCAACTGTGCGAGATCGCTGGCGGGCGTACCTTCCTGTTCCAATACAACTTCGACGCGGTGGCGGTCGCGGCGGTCGTACCTCGCCTCGTGCGTACCTTGATTTTCTACCACCACAGCGATCACAGCTTGGCGCTGGGCGTGACCCTGCCTCATGCGCTGCATGTGGACTTCCACGCACGCGGGTTCGAGAATTGCCGTTCTGTCTGTACAGGCGGCATGCAGACATACTGGCCGATCACAGTGCCCGATCCCGGCTTCACCGCACATGCTTCGGAACATGGCGGGCTGGTGACTTGCGCGGCAGGCGGCATTGGCAAGTTTGAAAACCCTTACGCGGCCGAGTGGATTCCTTACAGCATCGATTATGGCAGGGTCGTGCCGCAAATCCTGGATGTCACGCGAGGCACACACCTCCATATCGGCGCCTTGTCCGATGCGATGCGCTCGAGGATCCGTGACGGGCTTGCCGCACGTGGAATTCCTGCCGACCGCTTCGTCGAGTGCGGCTACGTACCCGATCTCGCCGCAGCGCTGGTCGCCGGCAAGGTGGACCTTTACATCGGTTCTTTCCCGATTGGCGGCGTACGCGGGCTGCTGGAGGCGATGTCCGTCGGGGTTCCGATTCTGGCGCACGCCAGCTACCGCAGCGCCGCCCTGAACGATCCCGGCTGGCAGTATCCTGAAGCGCTGGTATGGCACTGGCCGGAAGAGCTGCCGTCCCTGCTTGGCGGCTTGACACCTGCCGTTCTGGAGCAGCACCGGGGCTGGTCGCGAAAGCATTACGAACTCTACCATCACCCCGGCCTGCTGCGCCCGGCAATGGAGGAGACTTTCGCGGGACGCAGGCTTGGTCCGCCGCTGGCGGCGCTGCCGTTCCGCCAAGCGGCGCTGCAATGCTTCCTCGACGAGCGAGAGACCGTATCGTCGCATTGCGAAGCGGCACGCCGGGTGCAACACGCCACTGACAATGAAGTCTTGCTGGCAGCGAGAACGGATACGAGAGTCGTGCAGATGGAGCTTTCCGCCCTGCTCGAGGACAGGGAAGCGATGTTCAACCGCTTGGAGCAAACGCGGGCAGAGCTCCAAAGCCTCTCGTTGCACATCGAGGCCGTGGAATCGTCGGCCTCTTGGCGGCTGACCGGTCCGTTACGGTCGGCGATGGCTCGGCTGGGCAGCGTGCGCCGTCGCCGTGGAACGTCCTGACGTATTGCGGAGTTGGCACCGGCTGGTTATAAGCGCCGCAAAGTCACGACTCGAACCCCGAAAGACACGTCCATGGCTGTTGAACAGACGCTCTCCATCCTCAAGCCCGATGCCACGCGCCGCAACCTGACCGGGCGGATCAATGCCAAATTCGAGGAAGCGGGCCTGTGCGTCGTCGCGCAGAAGCGGATCAAGCTCAGCCACGAGCAGGCCGCTAAGTTCTACGAAGTGCACAAGGCGCGCCCATTCTACAACGACCTCGTGACATTCATGACCTCCGGCCCCGTCGTCGTTCAGGTATTGCAGGGTGAGGACGCAGTACAGAAAAATCGCGACGTGATGGGCGCGACCAATCCGGCGAACGCCGCCGAGGGCACGATCCGCAAGGATTTCGCCGAGTCGATAGAAGCCAACTCCGTGCACGGCTCGGACAGCGCAGAGAACGCGGCGATCGAGATCGCCTACTTTTTCAGCGGCACCGAGATCGTCGCGTAAAGGCCGTTCAAGCGATGCGCGAAGCGGCAGGTCAATGGCCTGTCGCCAGAGCGCCTTGCGACAGCTGTGTGTTCCCGGGCGTCCAAACATTGCCGGCCAGCCCAAGCGTGAAGGACGCCTGCCGGGCCGAGCCGTCGCTGAGATGCGCCAGCGCAGTGCACAGCTTCCGACCCTCGCCGATGCGGATCTCGTTCAGGTCGGTAAGGCTCATGAAACGCAGCGACAATGCGAGGCAGTCGCATCGAGCGAACGCCTCGTCAACGGCTTTCAACACCGCCGGGTCGCTGCACGATGGGACTGGGAACGCTCGCGGCTTCGCGGCAATGCCGTAGGCTGCCAATGCGGCCATGATGGACGCAACGGCGGTGGCCGACCACTGCACGATTCGCTCGCGCCGGGTCAGGCGGGGCGCGTTTCTGGCGCGTACTAGGCAAAGGACAAGAAAAACAGGCATCAGGAAAACGGTCAGCACGCCCCAAAGCGCGGGTGACTGGCCCTTGCGCGCCGCCATCTCGCGCGCCGCATAAACCACCAGGACTAGCGCACTGAACCCCAGGGTGATCGAAGCGATGTCTGAAAATGTTTTTTCCACGGCCGGAGTCACCGTTTTCGCCCTGCACATTGCTCGGCAACCAGCCGAAGCGCGTCGACATAAAGGCGATGCTCGACCGGCAGTAGCCTTTCCGCCAGCGTTTCCGGCGTATCTCCCGCGTATACCGGGATCGTTGCTTGCAGGATGACGGGACCCTCGTCCATTCCCGCGACCACATGGTGGACCGTGCAGCCGTGAACCGCATCCCCCTCGGCCAGCACGCGCTCGTGCGTGTGCAATCCGCGATACTTCGGCAGCAGCGAGGGGTGAATGTTGATGATCCGTCCGGCCCAGCCCTCGACAAAACCGGCGGAGAGAAGGCGCATGAAGCCGGCTAGGCAGATCAGTTCGACCGCAGATGCGCGCAGCGCGTGGTCGAGCGCCGCTTCGAACTCGGGTTTGCCCTTGTAGGCGCGGTGCGGGATCGCTAAAGCCGGAATACCCGCCATGGCCGCGCGTGTCAGCCCGTAAGCGTCCGGTTCGTTCGAAATGACCGACACGATGGCTCCCGGGAAGGCGGAGTCGGCGCAGGCATCCAGCAGCGCCTGCAGGTTACTTCCGCGGCCTGAGATTAGGACGCCGAGGCGCGTCTTAGTCATGGAGCACGGTCAAATATCGCTTTGCGGCGAACGGAAGCTTTTCGGCCTGCGGATAAAGTCGCTGAGCTCACCGGAGTTCCTGGCATCGTCGGCCATCCACGTCACTTCCAATCTCATCCGGAAACGGTCAAGGAGCCGGGACGCTGATCCGGCGGCGGCATGCGGGCTGCAACTTGCTGCTCGATGCCTTCAAAGGTCGCCGGCGACTTTATCCCTGAGGGATACCGATGCCTGCCGCTTACCGGTTCCAAATCGTCCATGAGCCGCTTGGTTCTTGCATTGTCCGCCAAGGCAAGGGCGTCAAGACCGTCATCGCTATTGCTTCTGGTAGGCATGAAGAAATCGACATCGTTCGCGTTGAGACGAGACGCCACTCCGTCGAGCAGGTGGAACTCCTGCATGCACGTGCCATCCCGTTCGATCCGGGATAGTGTCGGATTGGGTGAGACCATCTCGTCATTGATGCGGCGAACCAATGGCAGGCTACTTCCGTCGAACCCGAACTCGGCGACGAAGTGATTTCCCAACGTGCTGGAGTCTACCCACTCAGGATAAACGTAGCGCCGCGACAAACCGGACAGTCTGTGGACTTTCTCGAAAATTTCCGCCGGGAAGCAATCTTCCCTTCCGTTCTTGATTCGCCCGTAAAGCTGGTCGAGCGTGTCCTCGCCCAGAACCAGATTCAACAATTTACGGCCAATGCTCATGACAGGAACCCTATATCGATTTCGTCCGCCGCGCCAGCAGCTTCGCTGACGCGCCGCGCTGGTCGTCGTTCAAGTTCCTCATGGCGTCCTTGACCGAACGAGGGTATACGGTCGACAGCTAATTACAGGACATGTCCTTGCAACGGTTCGCCGCCTTTTTCCTGGCCATGATGGCCGTCGCCACGGTAACTGCGTTGCACCCCGCTGCGGCAAAGGGCGAAAACGGGATGTACACGGTTCGCGACATAGACGTCGATGCCAGTGCCGACACGGCGGCGGCGGCTCGCGACAAGGCGATTGCCCAGGGCGCGAGGAAAGGGCTCGAGCAGCTGATGCGCCAGCTGGCGGCCGATCCCGCCAAGCCGTTGCCCCCCGTCACCGACAAGACAGCCGCGCCGCTGGTGCAGGATTTCGAGGTCGAAAGCGAGCGCAGCTCGACGGGCCGGTACATCGCCCGGCTGGGCTTCCGTTATAAGCCCGAAAGCGTTCGGGCGCTCCTTTTTTCCTCCGGCGGCCACTTCATCACGACCCGGGCGCCCTTGCTCCTGGTCGTTCCCGTCTACCGCTCGGCAAACGGCGACCTGCTCTGGCAGACGGGGAACCCCTGGCTCGAAGCTTGGAAGAATGCAGCAACCCGCGCCGGGCTGGTGCCGATCGTGGTGCCCGCCGGAACGCCCGAAGATACCCAGGCTTTCACGACAGCCGATTACGGCGATGCGGCCAAGCTGGCCGCCCTTGCCGACCGCTACCATGCGGACAACGCCGTAATCGTGTTCGCGACGGCTGTGTCGCCGACGGGAGATCCAGGGGGAGGGCTGACGCTGACCCTGTCCGGCGGCGGCGGCCCCGATGCCTCGTTCAAAAGCGATGGCGCTCCGTCCCCCGTGCAGGCGCTCGGAACCGGAGTGACGGCCAGCCTTGCCGAGTTCGATCTGCTGTGGAAGCAGCACGTTCTCAAGGCCCCGCCGGGGGCCATAGCTTTCAAGGCGAACGGCGCGGTAACGGGTGCGGATACAGCCGCTATGCCCGAAAGCCAGCCGTCGGGCAGCGGTTTTGCCCTCCAGGCGGCGCTTGCCGGACCCGGCGAATGGGCCGCCCTGCGAACACGCCTTGCACAGGCAACGGGCATCACCCGCGTTGACCTGAAAAGCCTGACGCGCGATGCCGTGATCGTTGTGGTCAACGTGTCCGGCGACGAGGACCAGTTGACGCAGGTGCTTTCCACCGCCGGGCTGACCCTCGGGCCCCCGCAGGCCGTGCCCGCAGGCGACGGCCAACTGGCGAGCATGGTTCCGGAAAACGGGCCTGGCGCAGGACTTATCTACCCACTTACCTCGACGGGACCAGGACAATGACGACAAACATGCGCAGCGCGCCCGGCTCGCTTGAGGCCGAAGCGGCCGTGATCGATGGGACTCAGCCGGGCGAGGTCAGGATCGGGCGGCAGGCTACGTTCTGGCTGGTCATGCTGGTGGTCATCTGCGGCTTCGTTTACCTCGTGCGCGGCATCCTGCTGCCGTTCGTGGTCGCCGCCGCTGTCGCCTACTTCTTCGATCCGCTCGTCCGCAGGTTGCAACGCTCGGGCCTGCCGCGCTGGTCATCGGCCATGCTGGTGCTGGTAATTTTCATCCTGGTCTTCGCGGGCGCGATGTTCTTCATCGTGCCGACGTTGGAAAAGCAGGTCGAGCAGCTCGTCGCTTCCGTTCCGAAATGGATCGGCGAGATCAAGACCAGCGTCATCCCGCAGGTGGACGCCTTTGTCGCGAAAAGCGGTTTCGCCGGCAGCGGCAACCTCAGCAACGCCGCAAGCTCCTATGCCAGCAAGGGCCTGTCCGAAGCCGGAACGGTGCTCGGCAGCATCCTGACCGGGGGGCTGGCGCTGCTCGACCTGCTGTCCCTGTTGCTGGTGACGCCGGTTGTGGCCTTTTACCTCCTGCGCGATTGGGACTCGCTGGTAGTCGACCTCGATCATTGCCTGCCACGGCACCAGATCGGCACCCTGCGCTCGCTTTTCCACGAGATCGACCGTACCCTTTCTGGGTTCATACGCGGGCAGGCGCTCGTCTGCCTGATCCAGGCTACATACTACGCGGTTGCATTGTCGGCAGCCGGCCTGAATTTCGGCGCGCTTGTCGGGGTCGCGACCGGCATCCTGACCTTTATTCCATACCTCGGAGCAACCATCGGCCTTGTCACCGGCCTCGCCATCGCAGTGGCGGAGTGGCACGATACCTTCCATCTGCTGATCGTCTTTGGCCTGTTCGCGTTCGGCCAGATACTCGAGGCCAACCTTATCACGCCCAAGCTTGTCGGCGACCGGATCGGGCTGCACCCTGTATGGGTCATCTTCGCCGTTCTGGCCGGCGGCGCGCTGTTCGGCTTTGTCGGCATCCTCGTGGCGGTGCCGATCGCTGCCGTGATTGGCGTCCTTATCCGTTTTGGCGTTCGCCTCTACGTTGCAAGCCGCTTCTACCGCGGCGACACGCCCGACGCATTGGCCGGCAGCGGGAGCGATGCCGCCGCGATCCCTTGAGTGAGGGTGCGATGCAGGAAATTCTGGAGTTCCCGCCCATCCCGCGCTGGACAGGTCCAGCCTGCTGACCTCGCCGGCTAACCAGCACGCGGTCGAATGGGTCGACCGCTGGCCGGACTGGCCGGGCGCGGTCCTTGCGCTGCATGGGCCGGAGGGATGCGGCAAAACCCATCTCGTACGGATCTGGCAGCGTAGGGCAGGCGCGCTGTTCCTGACGCCTCAAGAGCTGACGGAGGCTGCCATCGCCGGCTTTGCGGCCGGTCCCGGTGCGGTCGTGGTCGACGATTACGACCAGACAGCCCGGGCGAGCGAACCGTTTCTCCTCCATCTTTATAACCTGGCGATCGAAAGCGGGCAGTTTCTCCTGCTCGCGGGACGCCGCCCTGCGGCGCGTTGTTGCTTTGCGTTGCCGGACCTTGCCTCGCGCCTCGGCTCGGTACCGGCGATTGAGATCGGGCAGCCGGACGATGCCCTTCTGTCCCGGTTGCTGCGCAAACTGTTCGCTGATCGTCAGCTGGCCGTGCCGGACGACACGATCGCCTACCTGCTGGCGCGCATGGAACGCTCCTTTGCGGCGGCGGAGCGTATCGCAGGGCAAATCGACAAACATTCCTTGATCCACAAGCGGCCGGTCACGCTGGCGCTGGCGCGGTCCGTGCTGGAAGAACAATACGCAGCGGACGTCCCATGAGCAGCATCGGCGATTATCTGAAATCCCTCGACCGGTTCGAAGGGACCTCGGTCCTGATCGTAGGCGACATGGTTCTCGACCGGTATGTCTACGGATCGGTGGACCGCATCTCGCCCGAAGCGCCCATACCGGTGCTGAGGGTATTGCGCGAAACGGAGATGCTGGGCGGGGCCGGCAACGTGTACCGCAATATAGCTTCTCTGGGCGGCAAGGGCGCGTTCACCACAGTGATCGGCGACGACACGGCCGGCACGCACGCGCAGAACCTGATAAGCAATGTCGGAACAGAAGAAAGAGCCGTCGTCGATCCCGGCCGGCCGACGACGATCAAGATCCGTTACGTCAGCGGCGTGCAGCAGTTGCTGCGCGCCGATCTGGAAGTAGCCACTTCCGTCGGCGCCGCGACGGAGCAGGCCTTAATCGACCACGCCCGAAAAGCGATCGGGATTGCCGATGCCGTCGTAATCTCCGACTACGCCAAGGGTGTCGTGACGGAGCGTCTGGCGCAGGCCGTGATCGGTTTTGCCCGCGAGCGCGGCATTCCTGTTCTTGTTGACTCCAAGCCTCGATCCATCACTTTCTTCCGTGGCGCCACGCTCCTCAAACCGAACAGGCGAGAGCTTGCGGATATGACCGGCCTGCCGGTCGGCACCGATGAAGAGGTCGTGGCCGCCGCGCTTGAGTTGATCAGGATTTCGGGAGTCGAGTGCATTGTTGCCAGCCGCAGCGAACAAGGCATGTCAATCGTCCAGGCAAGCGGCGACGCGGCCCACCTGCGGACGGAGGCCCGAGAGGTTTTCGACGTGTCGGGCGCAGGCGACACGCTGATCGCTGCCCTTGCCATGGCGCTAGGGTCCGGTACGTCGCTCGTGGATGCGGCGGAGATCGCCAATCACGCGGCCGGGATCGTCGTCGGCAAGATCGGCACCGCCGCAGTACGGTTGAACGACCTGCGCGCCGTCATCGCGTCCGAGGGTGACGTCGCCATGCAGAAGTACATGCCGCTCGACAACGCCGCCGACATGGCGGAACGCTGGCGCGCGCGGGGCGTGAAGGTCGGCTTCACCAACGGCTGCTTCGATATCCTGCATCCGGGTCATATCTCGTTGATCGCTCAGGCGCGTAGCGCCTGCGATCGGCTGATCCTGGGGCTCAACAGCGATGAATCGGCACGGCGCATCAAAGGTCCCGGCCGTCCGGTCAACAACGAACATTCCAGAGCCGCCGTCCTGTCCGCGCTCGAAGACGTGGACGCCGTCGTGCTGTTCGGCGACGATACGCCCATCAACCTTATCGAGCGCCTGCGCCCCGACGTACTGGTCAAAGGCGCGGATTACACGATCGACACGGTGGTCGGGGCAGAGTTCGTGATGTCCTACGGCGGCAGGGTCATACTAGCCAAGCTGAAGCCGGGTCACAGCACCAGCGGGACGATGGCGAAGATGAGCAAGCCGGCTGATGGCTGAAGCTTGCTTCGTCAACCGACCCTGAACTGTCATCCTGAGCTTGTTTCAGGATGCATTCCTCCGAGTTGACTGCCTTAGGGGCCCTGAACTTGGTCGGGATGACGCCCGTGCTGCTGCTCGCGCTTGAATCCCATCCCGCCACCCTCAAACAGGCGGTCCGTTTTTCGGGTAAATGAAGCCCCAAGCGGTGTAAGGCTGGCCGAAGACGCCTGCCTGTTCGTTGAAGAATTCGACCTGGCTCCAATCATTATCGGGCGAGACATCGGCCGCAGGCATCGAGTCGTGGACCAGCCGGCGCGTCCGCTCGTCCATTCCCCAGTTCGCATGCGTCACCTCGATATGCCGTGAATCGATGATGCGGCGCACCATGGCGACGTGGCCGTTGGAAAGGCGGTCACTTCGCTTCAGGACCAGGACGGCATTCTGCATCGGGGTTTGCCCGCGCTGATAACCCTGCTGGGCGGCGCTGTCCCACCAAGTATATGCATTGCCGTAGATCTGGACGCCAGACAACTCGCGCACGAAGGGCACGCACTGGATAGGCGCCGGCATAGGCCCCGGCTCGCCGCCCGCGCCCGCAGAAGCAAGGCGGCCGGGTTGCGGCGCGGAGGAACACGCCTGCAGCGCCAACAGCATGCAGGCAACCAGAACGATCTGGACATAGAGTGACCGCGCGCGCATGCGAGCCTTGTAGTCCGGCTTGGTTAATGAAGCGATAACCCGATTGGTCCGATTCACTGCCAAATCAGGACCGTTTCCGTCGTTGCGAGCGACAAGCGAAGCAAGTCCTGTTCATGAGAATCGGTAATTCGACTGCCACGAGATCACCCCTCGGCCTGCGGGTTTTCCAGGCTGAAAGTTTCGGTTGAGTCGTCATAGGAAAACAGCTCGGCATAGCGTCCCCAGCGGATGACGGCCTCAAGGGATTGCTGGGCTTCCCCCTCGCTCAGATGGTCCTCCATCTCGGTCTCGAAGCGCAGGCGCGGCGCGCGGTGGTTCGGCCGCTCGTCGAGCACTCGCCGGATATGCCCCGCCAGGGGCACGTGATGCGTCAGATGCGTGGCGAACAGGTGCTTGCGCCGCTCGATGTCCATCTCGGCGAACGACTTTCCTGCCGCCGTCAAGCTCATGGCACCATCAGCCAGCACGGCGAAACCCAGCATGTCCAGCGTTTCGGCGACGGGCAGCAGCTCGTCGATGCTCATGGTCAATTGGTCGGCCAGGTGAGGCAGCTCGGCGTGACTGTTATAGGCGGGCGACGCCAGCGCCTCGATCATGCCGGCCAGCACGTTGACCGATACCGAGTGCAGGCGCTCGCCAATGGAGCCGGAAGTACCCTTTACCGGGTGCTCGGGTTGGACGGGCCGCGCCGTCATGACGTTGTAGATGTAATCGACCATGGCCCTGAATTCGGGATCCAGGCGGTTGCGTGGATGCGGGAAAGTGAGCGGGATCCCCATCGCGACGCGGCCGGGGTTGGAGGCGAAGATCATCACGCGGTCGCACATCAGCACCGCTTCCTCGATGTTGTGCGTGACCAGCAGCATCGACTTGATCGGCAGCTTTTTTTCCTCCCACAGTTCGAGCAGATCGGTGCGCAGCGTTTCGGCGGTCAGCACGTCAAGCGCGGAGAACGGCTCGTCCATAAGCAGAATATCGGGGTTGACGACCAGCGCGCGGGCAAAGCCTACCCGCTGCCGCATGCCGCCGGATAGCTCGCGCGGGTAGGCCGACTCGTAACCGTCAAGGCCTATGAGGTCGATGGCCTCCAGCGCGCGGCGGCGGGTTTCCTTTTCGGCAACCCCCAGCGCGTCGAGCCCGATCTCGACGTTCTCGAGCACGGTCAGCCATGGAAACAAGGCAAAGCTTTGGAACACCATGGCGATGCCCTCGGCCGGACCCTGCACGGTACTGCCACGATATGTGACCGTGCCCGAGCGTGGCGGGATCAACCCCGAGATGATGCGCAGCAGCGTCGATTTCCCCGAGCCGGACCTGCCCAGCAGGCCGACGATCTCGCCCTGGTCGAGCTCGAGGTTTACGTCTTCCAATACTACCTGGCGCTTGCCGCCATTGGCGAAATCGTGGCCGACGGCTTGAACGGTGAGCAGTTTTTCCATGTGCCTTTACCCCAGCCGGAACCGGCGCTCGCTCCAGGCATAGAGCGGTCGCCAGAGCAGGCGATTGAAGAGAATGACGTAACCCGACATGACCGCGATGCCGAGGACGATGCGCGGGAAATCGGCGGCGTCGGTCATCCCGGCGATGTACGAGCCGAGACCGTGCGCCACCACCTTGTTGTCGCCCCAGCTGACCGCTTCGGCGACGATGGTCGTGTTCCACGCCGCGCCGGTCGCCGTCAGCGCTCCCGTTATATAGTACGGCATGATGCCAGGCAGCATCACGCGCCGCCACCACAACAGTCCCGAGATGTCGAAGTTGCGCGCTGCCTCGCGCATGTCGTTGGGAAACGCGACCGTGCCGGCGATGACGTTGAACAGCACGTACCACTGCGTGCCGAGCAGGATGAGGGGCGTCAGCCAGGTGTCCGGGTTCAGCCTGAAATGCAGGATGCCGATCACGGCGACGGGGAAGAACAGGTTGGCGGGAAACGCGGCCAGGAACTGCGCGACCGGCTGCAGCAGCTCGGCAAGGCGCGGGCGCAGGCCGATGGCAACGCCGAGCGGCACCCAGATGACGCTGGCGACGGTGACGACGGTCGCCACTCGGGCCAGGGTGATCGCGCCCAGCAACGCCACCTGGCGCAGGTCGGACAGTTTCAGTTCGGTCTGCATGAAGCGGCACAGCACCGCGGCTCCGTAGAGGCCGCAGGCCAGCACGAGCAGGGACCACACCCAATCCGTCGCACGGCTGGCAAGGAGGCGTGATGCCAACGACACGTGCGCAACCGGCCGGCCGAGCGGGCGCAGTCTCAGCGGTTTGCGCCCAACGCTGGCAATGCGGTTCACCGCCCGGTTCAGCAGGCGTGCCCGGCGCAAAAGGTCGAAGAACCACGATCGCGGGGCGACGCGGGCGGCCGTCGTCTCGAAGCGGAACTTGTCCGCCCATGCGACCAGCGGCCGGAACAGCAACTGGTCGTACAGCAGGATCACCAGCGCCATCGCCGCGATGGTCCAGCCCACCGCGCCAAGGTCGCGGCGCTCGATCGCCAGGGCCAGGTACGAGCCGATGCCGGGCAGGCTGATCTGCAGGTCGCCGACCTTGATCGCTTCGGCGGCGACGATGAAGAACCAGCCGCCGGACATCGACATCATCATGTTCCAGACGAGGCCCGGCATGGCGAAAGGCAGTTCAAGGCGCATGAACTTCTGCCACCCGGTCAGGTGCATGCCGCGCGCCACTTCCGTCAGGTCGGCGGGCACGGTGCGCAGCGCCTGGTAAAGGCTCAGCGTCATGTTCCAGACCTGGCCGGTGAAGATAGCAAAGACACAAGCCAACTCCGCCCCCAGCACCTCGCCTGGAAAGACGGACATGAAAAACGTGACGGTGAACGAGATGTAGCCGAGGATCGGCACCGACTGCAGCACATCGAGGATCGGGATCAGGACCATCGCCGCGCGCCGGCTCTTCGCCGCCAGCGTGGCGTAGCCTAGGGAAAAGAAGAAGGACAGCGCCAGCGCGGCCAGCATCCGCAAGGTCGTGCGTAGCGCGTAGACCGGCAGGCGGCCGGGATCGAGGCTTGCCAGCGGATGCTCGACGCTGGCGACCGGCTGGCCGGTCTGGCGCAGGGTCAGGCCGATCACCGCGGCAAGTCCGAACAGGAAACCGAACGCCAGGAAATCCCAAGGGCCAGGCGCGCGCGGCATCGGGCGCGCTTCATAGCTCTGTGAAGCGGCTGCTTTGTTTCTTGTCATCGCGGGCAGCTTTTTCCTCTTTGCCGGGGCTCGCGCATGCTATAACACGGCGCGAAGCGGAAAGGCGAGATCGCGGGCGTGGCGGAACTGGTAGACGCGCTGGATTTAGGTTCCAGTGATGAAAGTCGTGGGGGTTCGAGTCCCTTCGCCCGCACCAACCTGCATCGATTACGACAATGGGACCAGGATTAGCCAAGCAGATGAACGTCACAGAACTGAGCCACGATGGGCTGAAGCACGAGTTCAAGGTCACCGTGGACAAGGCGGAGATTGAACGCCAGGTCGCGTCCAAGCTGGACGAGATTTCGAAGCGGGTGAAAATTCCAGGTTTCCGCCCCGGAAAAATCCCCATGCCCATCCTCAAGCAGCGCTACGGGCAGTCCGTAATGGGCGAGGTGCTGGAAAAGGCGGTGCAGGACACTTCGGACAAGGCGGTGGCGGAAAAAGGCTTGCGCCCGGCTCTGCGCCCGTCGATTGAGGTCACCTCCATCGGCGACGACGGCGACCTGGAATACAAGATGGCGGTCGAGGTCCTGCCGGAAATCGAACCGGTCGAGCTGGGAGGCATCAGCCTCGACAAGCCGGTCTGCGCGGTAACGGACGCCGAGGTCGGGGAGGCGATCGGCAAGATCGCGGAGCGACACAAATCCTCCGAGCCTATCAAGGTCAAGCGCGCCGCCAAGATGGGCGACATCGCGGTAATCGATTTCGCCGGCACGATCGGAGGCGAAGCGCGTCCCGGGATGGACTCAAAGGATTTCGAGCTCGAGCTGGGCAGCAAATCGTTCATCGCAGATTTCGAGGAACAGCTGGTCGGCGCGAAGCCGGGCGATCACAAGACGGTGAACGTAACTTTCCCCGAAAACTACGCGTCGAGCGATCTTGCCGGTAAGGCGGCGGTATTCGAAGTCGACATCAAGGAACTGAAGAAGGCCGTTCCCGCCAAGCTCGATGACGAGCTTGCCAAGAAGTTGGGCATGGAAAGCTTTGAAAAATTGAGGGAGATCGTCAAGCAGCAGCTGCAGTCCGAGTACGATAACCTGACCCGGATGAAGCTGAAGCGTGCCCTTCTCGACCAGCTGGCCGAGACGCACAGCTTCCCCGTGCCGGATGGCATGGTCGAGATCGAGTTTGGGGCGATCTGGCGCCGGGTCGAGGAGGAAATGAAAGGGGACGAGGATGCCGCACAGGAGTCCGCCGAGGACTCTGAAAAGGCAAAGGCCGAGTACCGCGA
This sequence comes from Alphaproteobacteria bacterium, assembly GCA_965199265.1. Taxonomy (GTDB): domain Bacteria; phylum Pseudomonadota; class Alphaproteobacteria; order CALMVH01; family CALMVH01; genus CBDAQV01. The sequence continues at coordinate 255,786 of CBDAQV010000005.1, forward strand.
TATCGCGGTGCGGCGCGTCCGCCTCGGCCTGCTGCTGAACGAGATCGGCCGCAAGCAGAACCTTCAAGTGACCCAGGAGGAGATCAACCGCTCGCTGATCGCGGAAGCCCGCAACTATCCGGGGCAGGAGCGGCAATTGATCGACTTCTACCGCAAGAACCCGCAGGCGATGGAAAATCTGCGCGCGCCACTTTACGAGGACAAGGTCGTAAGCTACGTGCTGGAACAGGTAAAACTGAACGAGAAGCAGGTTTCGAAGGAAGAGCTGACGGCTTCCGACGACTCCGACGAAACCTGAGGAGCTGACTATGGACCCGATGGAAGTCTACATGAACAACCTTGTCCCGATGGTGGTCGAGCAGACCAGCCGGGGCGAGCGTTCCTACGATATCTACTCTCGCCTGCTGAAGGAGCGGATCATTTTCCTGATCGGGCCGGTGAACGATTCCGTGTCCAGCCTGATCTGCGCCCAGCTGCTGTTCCTGGAATCCGAGAATCCCAACAAGGAAATCTCGTTTTACATCAATTCACCGGGCGGGGTGGTGACGTCTGGCCTGGCGATCTACGACACCATGCAATACATCAGGCCGGAGATCGCGACCGTGTGCATCGGCCAGGCCGCCTCGATGGGGTCGCTGCTGCTGACGGCAGGGCAGAAGGACAAGCGCTATTCGCTGCCGAACAGCCGCGTCATGGTGCACCAGCCCTCGGGCGGCGCGCAGGGGCAGGCGACCGACATCGAGATCCAGGCGCGTGAAATCCTCAAGTTGCGCCAGCGCCTGAACGAGATCTACGTTAAGCACACCGGCCAGACGCTCGACGTGATCGAGCGCGCGCTGGAACGCGATAATTTCCTTTCCGCCGAGGAAGCCAGGGAGTTCGGCCTGATCGACCATGTTGTCACCGAGCGTCCACGCCCGGCGGGCGAGAGCGAAAAGGCTGCCTGAGCGTTTTTCAACGCAGGCATCAACATCGATTTCGTCCCGGATGCCGGTAGCCGTGTTCGGAGTCCATGCCGGCAGAGCGGGATCCTGACGATATGCATCCGCCGCTTTGCGGAGGTGACGGCGGGATGCAATATCCCCTGCTTGATTCCAACGGAGTTTGGCCCACTTAATCGTCGAAGCCAGTAGCCGGATCGCTTTCCAGGATTGGTGAAGACGTTAAGCCTGCCGGTGCTATCCAGAGCCAAGGCCAAGCAGAAGAGGGTTGAATGCTACAATCGGATCAGGGCGCCATCTACCCGATATTGCCGCTTAGGGATATCGTCGTGTTCCCGCACATGATCGTGCCGCTGTTCGTGGGGCGCGAGAAATCTGTTCGCGCCTTGGAAGATGTAATGCGCGAGGACAAGCAAATCCTGCTCGCGACGCAGAAGAACGCTGGGCAGGACGATCCGGAAAAGGATGACATATACCAGATCGGTACGGTCGGCACCGTGCTGCAGCTGCTGAAACTGCCGGACGGCACGGTCAAGGTCCTGGTCGAGGGTGTGCAGCGAGCCCGGATCACGCGCTTCGTCGAAAACTCGGAGTTTTTCCAGGCCGAGATCGAGCTCCTGCCGGAGACCACCGGCGAGCATCAGGAGCTCGAGGCCCTGTCGCGCGCGGTAGTCACCCAGTTCGAGCAGTACATAAAGTTGAACAAGAAGATCCCGCCCGAGGTTCTGGTTTCGATCAACCAGATCGACGAGGCCGCCAAGCTGGCCGACACCGTGGCTTCGCACCTGTCGCTCAAGATTTCCGAGAAACAGCAGCTCCTGGAGATCGCGACGGTCGGCGATCGCCTCGAGCGCGTGTATGCCTTCATGGAAGGCGAGATCGGCGTGCTACAGGTGGAGAAGCGCATCCGCAACCGCGTCAAGCGGCAAATGGAGAAGACGCAGCGCGAGTACTACCTCAACGAGCAGATGAAGGCCATCCAGAAGGAGCTGGGCGAGGGGGAGGATGGCAAGGACGAGCTTGCCGAACTGGAAGATCGGCTCGCCAAGACGAAGCTGTCCAGGGAAGCGCGCGAGAAGGCCACGGCCGAGATGAAGAAGCTGCGCAGCATGAGCCCGATGTCGGCCGAAGCCACTGTCGTGCGCAACTATCTCGACTGGCTGGTCTCTATCCCCTGGAACAAGCGCTCGAAAATCCGCAAGGATATCAAGAATGCGGAGCACATCCTCAACGAGGAGCATTATAGCCTGGACAAGGTCAAGGAGCGTATCCTGGAGTACCTCGCCGTGCAGCAGCGGACGGACAAGGTCAAGGGATCCATCCTTTGCCTGGTCGGCCCGCCGGGCGTTGGCAAGACATCGCTTGCCAAATCAATCGCGCGAGCCACCGGCCGCAACTACGTCCGCATGTCGCTGGGCGGCGTGCGGGACGAGGCCGAGGTCCGGGGACATCGCCGCACCTATATCGGCTCCATGCCCGGCAAGGTGATCCAGGGCATGAAGAAGGCGAAGACGTCCAACCCGCTCTTCCTGCTCGACGAGATCGACAAGCTGGGGGCTGACTGGCGCGGCGATCCTTCCTCGGCACTGCTGGAGGTTCTCGACCCCGAGCAGAACGCCAACTTCAACGACCACTACCTCGAGGTCGACTACGATTTGTCGGACACGATGTTCATCTGCACGGCCAATACGCTGCGCATGCCGCAGCCGCTGCTGGACCGCATGGAGATCATCCGCCTGTCCGGCTACACCGAGGACGAGAAGCTCGAGATTGCCCGCCGCCACCTGATTGCCAAGCAAGCGCAGATGAACGGCTTGAAAAAAGCGGAGTATTCCATCTCTGACGAGGCGCTTCGGGACCTGATCCGCTACTACACGCGCGAGGCGGGAGTGCGGAGCCTTGAGCGCGAAATCGCAAACACCTGCCGCAAGGCCGTCAAGCAGATCCTTCAGGAGAAGCTTGAGAGGGTCGACGTAACCTCCGAAAACCTCGAAAAGTACGCTGGCATCCGCCGCTTCAGCTACGGCAAGGCGGAAGAGGAAGACTCGGTCGGTTCCGTCACAGGCCTTGCCTGGACGGAGGTCGGCGGGGAGCTGCTCACTATCGAATCTGTCACGCTGCCCGGCAAGGGGCGGGTTACGATGACTGGCAAGCTGGGCGACGTGATGAAGGAATCCGTCCAGGCTGCGGAAATGTACATAAAATCGCGCGCTCAAGTGTTCGGGATCAAGCCGACTTTGTTCCAGGTGCGAGACGTCCATGTCCACGTTCCGGAAGGCGCGACTCCGAAGGACGGCCCTTCCGCCGGCGTCGCGATGGTGACTTCGATCGTTTCGGTGCTGACGGGCGTCGCAGTCCGCAAGGACATCGCCATGACCGGGGAAATAACGCTGCGCGGCCGCGTGCTGCCGATCGGCGGTCTGAAGGAGAAGCTTCTGGCCGCCCTGCGCGGGGGTATCACCACCGTGCTGATCCCCAAGGAAAACGAGAAGGATCTCGCCGAAATCCCCGACAACGTGAAGAACGGTCTCGCCATCCTGCCGGTCTCCACCATTGCCGAGGTTCTGTCGCACGCGCTGGTGTCGCCGCTGACCCCGATCGAATGGTCGGAAGACATGGTGCCGCCGATCCGTACGGCGGTTGCCGAAGATGAACGCGAGGAAGTAATCCGGCATTAACCGGTGAAGTAAAAAAGCGCGCAAAACTCGGGTTTGCGCGCTTGTCACCGTTTGACGGGTGGTGCGTCTTGGGTTAAATCGGATTTTACCGCTACGGCGTGTCCGGATGGCTCGGCCGTTCGTGAATTGGCAACGATAAGAAGGGGCATCTCGTGAACAAAAACGATCTCGTCAGTCATGTTTCCACCGCGTCGGGCATCAGCAAGCCGGATGCGACAAAGGCCGTCGACGCCGTGTTTTCCGGCATAAAGGACGCGCTGAAGAGCGGAGAGGAAGTGCGTATTCCCGACGTCGGCAGCTTTGTCGTCACGGACCGGGCCGCCTCCGAAGGCCGCAACCCGCGTACTGGCGAGAAGATTGCCATCGCTGCCTCCAAGCAGATCAAGTTCAAGCCCGGCAAGGGGCTGAAGGATCATGTGAACGGAGCGGCTGAAAAGCCGGCGGAGAAGCCTGCGGCTCCGGCCAAAAAGAAGTAGCTCCTTCGGCCGAAAGGCCGTCGGGGCCCACGCAGGGCGATTAGCTCAGTCGGTAGAGCGTCTCGTTTACACCGAGAATGTCGGCGGTTCGAGCCCGTCATCGCCCACCACTGTTTAATATGTCGGATCGGTTTATCTGATTTGACATATGCGTTCCGCCGTCGTAGCAACTCGTTACGACGGCTCACGCGGGTGTAGCTCAGTTGGTTAGAGCGCCGGCCTGTCACGCCGGAGGCCGCGGGTTCAAGTCCCGTCACTCGCGCCATTGTCGTCGTGCAGGTTCGAACCTGCCTTACTTATAACGGTGCCCATGACTCCAGGGTTTCTGTCCCAGTATCTTCCTATTCTCGTTTTCCTGGTCGTGGCCTCCGTGGTGTCCGTCGCCGCCGTCTCCATGTCTCTGCTGATGGGCACGCAAAAGCCCGACAGCGAGAAAGTGTCGGCGTATGAATGCGGGTTCGAGGCGTTCGGGGATGCCCGCGCAAAATTCGACGTGCGCTTCTATCTTGTCGCCATTCTTTTTATCATTTTCGACCTCGAAGTCGCCTTTCTTTTCCCGTGGGCCGTATCATTTTACGATCTTGGCATGGCGGGGTTCTGGTCGATGATGAGCTTTCTCGGCGTGCTGACGATCGGCTTCATTTACGAATGGAAGAAAGGGGCTCTCGAATGGGAGTGATACCCGCGCCCAACACCGCCCTTGCGCCGCAGGGGATGCAGGTCGATCACCGGGAAGGCTCGGTGGCCAAGGGTCCGTTCCAGGATCACGTCGTACACAACGCCCGCCAGCAGCTGCAGGAGCGCGGCTTCCTCGTCGCGCAGTACGACAGTCTGGTGGATTGGGCGCGCACCGGCTCGTTATGGCCGATGACGTTCGGGCTGGCGTGCTGCGCCGTGGAGATGATCCACGCTTACATGCCGCGTTATGATCTCGACCGGTTCGGGATTTTCCCCCGCGCGTCCCCGCGCCAGTCAGACGTGATGATCGTCGCCGGCACTCTGGTGAACAAGATGGCGCCTGCCTTGCGCAAGGTTTACGACCAGATGGCCGAGCCCCGCTGGGTCATCTCGATGGGCAGCTGCGCCAATGGCGGCGGGTACTATCATTATTCGTACTCGGTGGTGCGCGGCTGCGACCGCATCGTTCCCGTGGACATCTACGTTCCCGGCTGCCCGCCGACGGCCGAAGCGCTGGTTTACGGCATCCTGCAGCTTCAGAAGAAAATCCGCCGCGACGGCACGAGGATCGCGCGATGAGCGAGCTTGACGCCGCCGCCGCAACCGACTCCGCCGCTCTCGGTTATGACGAGATGGTGGCTGGCCTGATCGATAAGGCCGGCCTGAAGGCTGCCGTGACGCACCGTTCCGTCATGCACGGCCGCGCAATCCTGACCATCGCGAGGGACAGAATCGTCGACGTGCTGCTGTTCCTGCGCGATTCGCCCGAGCTTGCGTTCACCCAGCTGATGGATGTCTGTGGCGTGGACTATCCTGAACGCCCGGAACGTTTCGACGTCGTCTACAACCTGCTCAGCCTGAAGTACAACCAGCGTCTTCAGCTAAAGGTCAGGACGGATGAGGATACGCCTGTCCCCTCCGCAACCGCAGTGTTCAACTCGGCGAACTGGTTCGAGCGCGAGACGTGGGACCTGTTCGGCGTCTACTTCGCGGGCCATCCGGATCTGCGCCGCATCCTTACCGATTATGGGTTCGAAGGGCATCCGCTGCGCAAGGATTTTCCGCTGACCGGCTATGTCGAGTTGCGCTACGACGAGGAGCAGAAGCGTTGCCTATACGGTCCCGTCACCTTGACGCAGGATTTTCGCATGTTTGATTTCATGAGCCCATGGGAGGCAATGACCGACGTTCAGCTTCCGGGCGACGAAAAAGCCGTAAAGCCTTCATTTTGGCCCGGATCGAAGGGTGAGGCAAACGCATGATCCTGAACCAGGTTCCCGATGCCGCCCTTCGCGACGAGGTCGTCGGCATCGCCATCAGCGAGGAAATCCAAGGGATCGGCAACACTCAGATCAAGCCCTTCACCATAAACTTCGGTCCGCAGCATCCCGCGGCTCATGGTGTTCTGCGCCTCGTCCTTGAGATGGACGGCGAATCGGTCGAGCGGGTCGATCCGCATATCGGGCTTCTGCACCGCGGCACCGAGAAGCTGATTGAGTACAAGACCTACATGCAGGCCATACCGTATTTCGATCGGCTGGATTACGTGTCGCCGATGTGCCAGGAACACTGTTTCGCGCTTGTGGTGGAAAAATTGCTGCGCATCAGCGTCCCGCCCAGGGCGCAGTTCATCCGCGTGCTTTTCGCCGAGATCACGCGCCTGCTGAACCATTTGCTTGCGATCACCAGCTACATCCTCGACCTCGGCGCGACGACGCCGCCGATGTGGGGCTATGAAGAGCGTGAGCGGATGCTCATGTTCTACGAGCGCGTTTCGGGCGCGCGCATGCACGCCAACTATTTCCGCCCGGGTGGCGTGGCGTTCGACATGCCGCCCGGCTTGGCCGACGACATCTACACCTATGTCAACACGACGCTGCCGGCGCATATCGAGGATCTCGACCGTCTGGTCACGCAGAACCGCATCGTCAAGCAGCGCACTGTCGACATCGGCGTCGTGACCGGTCAGCAGGCCCTCGACTGGGGCTTTTCCGGACCGATGCTGCGATCGTGCGGCGTGGCCTGGGATCTGCGCAAGTCGCAGCCCTACGATGCCTACGACCAAGTGGAGTTCGACGTTCCGGTCGGGCTTACCGGCGATAACTACGCGCGCTACCTGGTGCGCATGGAGGAGATGCGGCAATCGATCCGCATCGTCCGCCAGTGCCTGGAGAAGATGCCGGACGGGCCGTACAAGGTCGACGATCGCAAGATTTCCCCGCCGCCGCGCCTTGAAATGAAACGCGACATGGAATCGCTTATCCATCATTTCAAGCTGTACACGGAAGGCTACCATGTTCCAGCCGGCGAGTTCTACCAGGCGGTCGAGTCGTCCAAGGGCGAGTTCGGGGTCTATCTCGTCTCCGACGGGTCAAACCATCCATACCGCTGCCACATCCGCTCGCCCGGCTTCACGCATCTGGCGGCGTTGGACATGATGTCGCGCGGCCACCTGCTGGCGGACGCGGTGTCGAATATCGGATCGCTGGATATTGTCTTCGGGGAGATCGATCGTTGAGCGCCAAGGCATTTCACGTCGAGCAACCGGAGTCGTTCGCCTTCAACGAGGAAAACCTGCGCGAAGCCGACCACATCATTGCCCGGTATCCGCCGGGCCGGCAGGCGAGCGCGATCATGCCGCTGTTCCACCTCGCGCAGGCGCAGGTCGGCTGGCTGCCGCGTGCCGCCATGGACGCCATCGCCGACATGCTGAGCATGCCGCGCATCAGGGCGTACGAGGTGGCGACCTTCTACACGATGTACAACCTTGCCCCGATCGGGAAGCACTACATCGAGGTATGCACGACGACGCCGTGCTGGTTGCGCGGGTCGGCCGACATCGTCGACGCCTGCCAGAAGCGGCTGGGCATCAAGCTGAACGAGACCACGGCGGACAAGCAGTTCACCATGGTCGAGGTTGAGTGCCTCGGCGCTTGCGTCAACGCGCCCATGATCCAGATCGGCGAGCGTTTCTACGAAGATCTGACTCCGGCCAGCATGGTCGAAATCATCGACGCCCTTGCCGCCGGGGCCGAGCCGAAACCAGGATCGCAGACGCGCAAGTACGGTTCGATGAACGAGGAAGGCACGACGACGCTGGTCGAGCGGGCGAGGGCGAACGGCGTTCCGGTCGGCGCGGGCGCAGCGAAGGTGGGGTCATAGGATGTTGCAGGACCAGGACCGTATCTTCACCAACATCTTCGGCTGGGAGTCCTACGGCTTGGAAGCCGCGCGCAAGCGGGGCGACTGGGACAACACGGGCGCCATCCTGGCGCGGGGCAGGGACAGCATCATCGAGGAGATGAAGGCGTCCAGCATGCGCGGGCGGGGCGGGGCGGGGTTCCCGACCGGCATGAAATGGTCGTTCATGCCAAAATCGAGCGACAAGCCGCACTACCTCGTCATCAACGCCGACGAAGGCGAGCCGGGGACGTGCAAGGACCGCGACATCATGCGCCATGAGCCGCACAAGCTGGTGGAAGGCGCGCTGATTGCGGGCTTCGCGATCGGGGCGCACGCGACCTACATCTACATACGCGGCGAGTTCCACCGCGAGATTCACCATGTCCAGAAAGCGGTCGACGAGGCGTATGCAGCGGGCCTGATCGGAAAGAACGCCTGCGGCTCGGGCTGGGATTTCGACGTCATCATCCACGCCGGCGCGGGCGCCTACATCTGCGGCGAAGAAACCGCGATGCTGGAAAGCCTGGAGGGCAAGAAGGGCCAGCCGCGCAACAAGCCGCCTTTTCCGGCGATGGCCGGCCTCTACTCCTGCCCGACGACGGTCAACAACGTGGAAACCCTGGCGGCCGTGCCGGCCATCATGCGCCGCGGCGGCGCCTGGTTCGCAGGCTTCGGCCGGCCGAAGAACAGCGGCACCAAGCTGTTCTGCATTTCCGGCCACGTGAACCGGCCGTGCAACGTGGAGGAGGAAATGGGCATCAACCTGCGCGAGCTGATTGAAAGGCATGCGGGCGGGGTGCGCGGCGGCTGGGACAACCTGCTCGCGATCATTCCTGGCGGCTCTTCGACGCCGCTGATTACGAAGGAGCAGTCCGAGGTCGCTCTGATGGATTTCGACGGGCTGCGGGACCAGAAGTCCAGCCTCGGCACCGCAGGCGTGATCGTGATGGACAAATCGACCGACCTGGTGCGCGCCATCGCGCGCCTGTCGAAATTCTACATGCACGAATCCTGCGGCCAGTGCACGCCGTGCCGCGAGGGCACGGGCTGGATGTGGCGCGTCATGGACCGCATGGCGTCCGGCAACGCGCAGATCGACGAGATCGACATGCTGCTGGACGTGTCCAAGCAGATAGAAGGCCATTCCATCTGCGCGCATGGCGACGCGGCGGCGTGGCCGATCCAGGGGCTGATGCGCCATTTCCGGCCGATGGTCGAGAACCGTATCCGGGATTATGCCGGCTTGATGGCGGCGGAGTGAACCTATGCCGAAACTGACGATCGACGGGATGGAGCTGGAAGTCGCGCAGGGGACGTCGGTCCTGCAGGCGTGTCAGCAGCTTGGCGTGGAAATCCCGCATTTCTGCTACCACGAGCGCCTTTCGGTTCCCGCGAACTGCCGGATGTGCCTGGTGGAGATGCAGGGCTCTCCCAAGCCGGTCGCTTCCTGCGCCATGCCGTGTTCCGACAACATGGTGATCCGGACCTCGTCCGAGCTGACTCACAAGGCCCGGCGCGGCATCATGGAATTCCTGCTGATCAACCATCCTCTGGACTGCCCGATCTGCGACCAGGGCGGCGAGTGCGACCTGCAGGACCAGGCGCTCGGCTACGGTTACGACCGCGGCCGTTTCAACGAGAACAAGCGCTCGGTCAAGGACAAGTATTTCGGCCCGCTGATCAAGCCGTTCATGACGCGCTGCATACAGTGCACGCGCTGCATCCGCTTCGCTGACGAGATCGCGGGGGTGCAGGAGATAGGCATTCTCGGCCGTAGCGAGGACGTCGAGATCAGCACATTCATCGAGAAGTCGATCGCGTCCGAGCTGTCCGGCAACCTGATCGATGTCTGTCCCGTCGGCGCGCTGACCTCCAAACCCTACGCCTTTGCCTACCGCTCGTGGGAGCTGAAGAAGACGCAAGGAATCGACGTGTCCGACGCGGTCGGCTCGAACATCCGCATCGACACGCGCGGCAATGAGGTGATCCGGATCCTGCCGCGCCTGCACGAGGAGATCAATGAGGAATGGATCGCCGACAAGGCGCGCTTTTCCTATGACGGACTGAAGCGCCAGCGTCTCGACCGCCCGTACCTGCGCGTCGACGGCAAGCTGGCCGCGGTGTCGTGGGAAGAAGCGCTCCAAGTCGCGGCCAACCGCCTCAAGGGCACGCTGCCCGGGAAAATCGCCGCAATCGCCGGTGACCTGGTCGATGTCGAATCGGTCAAGGCTCTCAAGGACCTGATGACCGCGCTGAAGGTGCCGAACATCGATTGCCGCCAGGACGGCGCCGATTTCGACGCGGGGAACCCCGCCAGCTATCTTTTCAACTCGACGATCGCCGGCATCGACGAGGCGGACGCGATCCTGATCGTGGGCGGGAACCTGCGCTGGGACGCGCCCATGATCAACGCGCGTATCCGCAAGCGCCTGCTGCTGGGCGGTCTGAAGGTCGGCGTGATCGGTGAAAATCGCGATTACACCTACCCATACAAGTATCTTGGAGCCGGCACGGAGACGCTGCAGGGCGTCGCGGACAGCGAGTTCGGCGGCGTGCTAAAGGGCGCCGGCAAGCCCATGCTCATCGCGAGCGCCTCGGCATTCGCCGGCGCCGATGGCGCCGCTGTGCAGAAGCTGCTCTACAATACGGTGGGTGCGCTCGGCGTGATCAAGGATGGGTGGAACGGGTTCAACGTCGTCCACACGGCCGCGGGCCGCGTCGGCGCGCTCATGACGGGCTTTGTGCCGCAGGCGGGCGGCCAAGGCGTGAACGGCATCCTCGCCGGCGCGTCCGACGGCTCCATCGGTCTCGTCTACCTGCTCGGCGCGGACGAGATCGATACGTCGCGGCTTGGCAATGCGTTCGTCATCTATCAGGGCCACCATGGCGATCGCGGCGCGCATCGCGCCGACCTGATCCTGCCGGGCGCGGCGTATCCTGAGAAGAACGGCACCTACGTCAACACCGAAGGTCGTGTCCAGATGTCGCGCCAAGCCGTCTTTCCGCCCGGTGAAGCGCGCGAGGACTGGAAAATTCTCCGCGCGCTCTCGGAGGCCGCGGGAGTCAGGCTGCCTTATGACTCGCTCGGCGAACTGCGCAGGGTCATGGCCGAAAACCCGTTTTTCCGCAACCCCGGCGCCCCGCACAAGGCGCCTTGGTCAGCCTTCGGCGGCGAGGGCCAAGTGGAGAACAGGACATTTGTTTCAACGATCAGCAACTACTACATGACTGACCCCATCAGCCGCGCTTCGGTGACGATGGCCAAGTGCACCGAGGAGTTCCTTGAGGCAGGGGCCCGGCCCAAGACGGGAACGGAGGGCTAAGATGACCGGACCCGACGATCTCTGGGGCAACCTCGTAGGGCGTGGCTTGTGGATTGTGGCCAAGATCCTGTTCATCGTCGTGCCGTTGCTCGGCGGCGTTGCTTACCTCACATACGCCGAGCGCAAAGTCCTGGCGATGATGCAGCTGCGCCAGGGACCGATCGTGGTCGGGCCGTTCGGCCTGCTGCAGCCGATTGCCGATGCCGTCAAGCTGCTGCACAAGGAAACGATCATTCCTGCAGGCGCCAACCGCGGCGTGTTCATGGCGGCGCCGATCCTGACGTTTCTGCTGGCATTGTCGGCCTGGGCGGTCATTCCTTTCGGCGACAAGGCGGTTCTCGCCAACATCAACGTCGGCGTACTGTACCTGTTCGCGATTTCCTCGCTTGGCGTGTATGGCGTGATGATGGCCGGTTGGTCCTCCAACTCCAAGTACCCGTTCCTAGGGGGGCTGCGCGCCGCGGCGCAGATGGTGTCGTACGAGGTCTCGATGGGCCTCGTCATTGTCACCGTGCTGCTGACCGTCGGGTCTCTGAACCTGCGCGACATCGTCGAGGCGCAACAGCCTTGGTGGCTTTGGCTTCTCCTGTCGCCGATGATGATCGTGTTCTTCATATCGACCCTGGCCGAAACCAACCGCGTACCGTTCGACCTGCCCGAAGGCGAGTCGGAGATCGTCGGCGGCTTCAACACCGAGTATTCATCCCTATCGTTCGGCCTGTTCTTCCTTGGCGAATACGCCAACATGATCCTGCTCAGCGGCCTGACCAGCATCCTGTTCCTGGGGGGATGGCTGCCGCCGTTCGGCTTCCATTACGGCCTGCTCGACAGCGCACCCGACTGGCTACGCGGCATGGCCGATGTGTTCTGGTTCGTTTTCAAGACAGTGGCCATCCTGTTCGTGTTCCTATGGGTGCGCGCTACGTTGCCCCGTTACCGGTACGATCAGTTGATGCGCCTCGGCTGGAAGATCTTCCTGCCGTTCTCCCTGTCATGGGTCGTCATCGTCGCCGGCGTCCTGCTGGCCACCGGATATCACCCTCCGCACTAGGTTCCCTATCATGACCGTTTTCGATCGCACCGCCCGCGGGTTCTTCCTGGCCGAGCTCGTCAAGGGCATGGCCCTCACTTTCTCATACATGTTCAAGCAGCGCGCCACGCTCAACTACCCATTCGAGAAAAACCCGATCAGTACCCGCTACCGAGGCGAGCACGCCCTGCGGCGTTACCCGAACGGAGAGGAACGCTGCATCGCTTGCAAACTGTGCGAGGCGGTCTGCCCGGCGCTGGCGATCACCATCGAGGCAGAACCGCGCGAAGACGGCAGCCGCCGCACGACTCGGTTCGACATCGACATGACGAAGTGCATTTACTGCGGTTTGTGCCAGGAAGCGTGCCCTGTCGACTCGATCGTCGAGGGACCCAACTTCGAGTTTTCGACCGAAACCCGCGAGGAGCTGTACTATAACAAGGCGAAGCTCCTGGCGAACGGCGATAAATGGGAAGCGCAGCTTGCTCACAACCTTGCGGTCGAAGCCCCTTACCGCTAAACCGCACACCAATGACGTATCAGGCAAACAGCAGAGGCGGTTACTCCCTCCCCCCGTGGGGGAAGGCTAGAGTGAGGGTCTGCGACACCCACCTTGTCAGCCGCTCATTCTCCCACCCTGCGCCAAGGCTTCGGATGGGCTCTTCCCTCTCCCGCGGGGAGAGGGGTTTTCCGGTGCACGCATGACCCAGTTTACCTTTTATCTGTTCTCGTGCCTCATGATCGCCAGCGCGGTCGTGGTGATCTCGGCGAAAAATCCGGTTCACTCGGTGCTGTTCCTGATCCTGGCGTTTTTCAACGCCGCGGGACTATTTGTGCTCCTGGGGGCCGAGTTCGTGGCGATGCTGCTGGTGATCGTCTATGTCGGCGCGGTGATGGTGCTGTTCCTGTTCGTCGTCATGATGCTGGACATCAACATCACCGAGATGCGCAGCGGCTTCCTGCATTACCTGCCGATCGGCGCGCTTGTGGGCATCGTGCTCTTGGTCGAACTGGGCCTTGTCTACGGCGGCGTGGTTGTGACTCCGGGCGCGCACCAGATGATGGCCGACCCGCTCGGTCCTGCGGCGCCCAGCAACACCAAGGCGATCGCTCAGCTGCTTTACACGCATTACGCTTTTGTCTTCCAGGCGGCGGGGCTGATCCTGCTGATCGCCATGATCGGCGCAATCGTGCTGACGCACCGCCAGCGTCCCGGTCAGCGCCGGCAGAAGGTCGCCACGCAGAACGCGCGTACTGTCGAGCAGACCTTGGCGGTACGTCATGTGACCGTTGGCTCGGGGATGCCGGACCAGGTCGAGGGGGGGCGCGGGCCATGATCGGTATCGAACATTACCTTGGGGTCTCGGCCGTGCTGCTGACCCTCGGCGTTTTCGGGATATTCCTGAACCGCAAGAACGTTATCATCATCCTGATGTCGATCGAGCTGATCCTGCTTTCGGTCAATATCAATTTCGTCGCCTTCTCGTCGTTCCTGGGCGACATGGTCGGGCAGATCTTCACCATGTTCGTGCTGACCGTCGCGGCGGCCGAAGCGGCGATCGGCCTTGCCATCCTGGTCATCTACTTCCGCAACCGCGGCTCCATCGCGGTTGAGGACATCAACACGATGCACGGCTGATGCTCGAATCCCTCTGTATCTTCCTGCCGCTCGTCGCGGCGCTCGTCGCCGGCTTCGGCAACCGCCGCCTCGGCGACCGCGGCGCGCAGCTCGTCACCTGCCTCGGCGTCGGCGTTTCGGCGCTGATCGCGTGCTGGCTTTTCTACGATGTCGGCTTTGCGCACCACCCGCGCACGGTCGACCTGTTCACCTGGATCGACAGCGGCGACCTGCACGCGCGCTGGAGTTTGTATTTCGACACCCTGACGGCGGTTATGGTCGCGGTGATCACCGTGGTCTCGACCATGGTGCACGTCTACTCGGTCGGCTACATGGCGGAGGACAATTCCAAGCCGCGCTTCATGGCGTACCTCAGCCTGTTCACCTTCATGATGCTGATGCTGGTCACGGCGGACAACTTCCTGCAAATGTTCTTCGGCTGGGAGGGCGTCGGCGTGTCGTCCTACCTTCTGATCGCCTTCTGGTATGAGCGCCCCTCGGCCAACAACGCTTCGATGAAGGCCTTCATCGTCAACCGCGTCGGCGATTTCGGCTTCGTACTGGGCATTGCGGCGGTGTTCATGATCTTCGGCTCGGTCGAGTTCACGCACGTCTTCGACAACGTGGCGGCCAAGAAGGAAATCGCCTTCGATTTTCTCGGCATGCACGTCAACGCGCTGACCTGCGCCTGCCTGCTGCTGTTCGTCGGCGCGATGGGCAAGTCGGCCCAGCTGGGCCTGCATACCTGGCTGCCGGACGCGATGGAGGGCCCGACCCCCGTATCGGCGCTGATCCACGCCGCGACGATGGTGACGGCGGGCGTGTTCATGCTGTGCCGCTGCTCGCCGCTCTTCGAGCAGGCTCCTGAAGCGCTCGAAGTCGTGGTAATCGTCGGCGCGCTGACCGCCTTCGTCGCCGCGACCATCGGCCTCACGCAGTTCGACATAAAGCGCGTGATCGCCTACTCGACCATGAGCCAGCTGGGCTACATGTTCGCGGCGGTCGGGGTTTCGGCCTACGGCGCGGCGATGTTTCACCTTTTCACTCATGCCTTCTTCAAGGCGCTGCTGTTCCTGTGCGCCGGTTCCGTCATCCACGGCATCGGCGGCGAGCAGGACATGCGCAAGATGGGCGGCCTGCGCAGGTACCTGCCGGTGACGCATGCCCTGATGCTAATCGGCAGCTTGGCGATCGCCGGCATCGGCATTCCCGAGGTGATCGGTTTCGCAGGCTTCTACTCGAAAGACAGCATTCTGGAGTCGTTGTGGGCTTCGGGCACAAGCCAGGGCCATTTCGCTTATTGGATGGGCGTGACGGCGGCGCTGTTCACTGCGTTCTATTCCTGGCGCCTGCTGTTCCTGACCTTCTCGGGTCAGTACAGGGGCAACGAGGAGTCGCACGATGACGTTCATCACGACGCGGCCGCGACCGGGCATGAAGCCAGCCATGGAGATGAACACGGTCATCACGACCCGCATGAATCGCCGCGGGTTATGCTGTTGCCGCTCTATGTGCTGGCGCTGGGTGCGATCGGCGCCGGTTTTGCCTTCGACCATTTCTTTGTTGGCGACGGCTACGCCGCCTTCTGGAACGGGGCGATCGTCGCTTCTGCCGGCCATGACACCGTTCAGGCTTCGCACGGCGTGCCGTTCTGGGTCGGAGCATTGCCGTTATCGGTGGCGTTGCTCGGCATTTTCGGCGCATGGGTCGGGTACCGCCGCCGCCCAGGCCTGCCTGCCACCGTCGCGCAGCGGATGCGGGCCCTCTACAACGTGGTTTTCCACAAGTACTATTTCGACGAGATGTACCGTTTCCTGTTCGTGCGTCCGGCTTTGTGGCTGGGCCAGGTATTCTGGCGCGACGGCGACGGGATGATCATCGACGGGCTTGGGCCCAACGGTCTGGCCATGGTGACGAAGCGCCTTGCCGGGCGGGTCAGCCTTTCCCAGACCGGATACCTTTACCACTATGCCTTCGTGATGCTGATCGGCATCGTCGCGCTGGTCTCGTGGTATCTCAGCAGAGCCGCTTGATGCACAACACCCCCCTCCTTTCCCTCGTAACCTTCCTGCCGTTGGTGGGCGTCGCGCTGATCCTGACCCTGAGGGGCGAGGAAAGCGACGTGGCGCGCAATTCCCGGTGGATCGCGCTGTGGACGTCGCTGGTCGTGTTCGTCATTTCGATCTGCCTGTGGGCCGGCTTCAGCGTCGGAGCGCCGGGCTTCCAGTTCGAGGAAAAGGCGGACTGGCTGCCGGGGTTCGGGATCTCCTACCACATGGGCGTCGACGGCATTTCGCTGCTGTTCGTCCTGCTGTCGACCTTCCTGACCCCGATCTGCGTCCTGGCGAGCTGGGAAGCGGTCAAGCTGCGCGTCAAGGAGTACATGATCGCCTTCCTCGTTCTGGAAGTGATGATGGTCGGGATGTTCGCGGCCATGGACCTGCTGGTGTTCTACTTTTTCTTCGAAGGCGTCCTGATCCCGATGTTCCTGATCATCGGGGTATGGGGCGGGCCGCGGCGTGTCTACTCGGCGTTCAAGTTCTTCCTCTACACGCTGACCGGTTCGGTGCTGATGCTGCTGGCGGTGATTGCGATGTGGATCATCGCAGGCACCACCGACATGCAAACCTTGACGCAAAAGGGGTTTGCGCCCGGCCTGCAGTACTGGATGTGGCTCGCCTTTTTCGCCGCTTTCGCGGTCAAGGTGCCGATGTGGCCGGTGCACACCTGGTTGCCGGACGCGCACGTCGAAGCCCCTACGGCCGGTTCGGTGATCCTTGCGGGCGTGCTGCTCAAGATGGGCGGGTACGGATTCCTGCGCATTTCGCTGCCGATGCTTCCTTCCGCCTCGCATTTCTTCATTCCCCTTGTTCTGGCGCTGAGCGGGGTCGCCATTGTCTACACCTCGCTTACGGCGCTGGTGCAGGCGGACATGAAGAAGCTGATCGCCTACTCGTCCGTGGCGCATATGGGCGTCGTCACGATCGGCCTGTTCGTGATCAACCAGCAGGCCGTCGAGGGTGGCGTTTTCCAGATGCTGTCGCATGGCGTGGTGTCGGCCGCGCTCTTCCTATGCGTCGGCGTGGTCTACGACCGCCTGCACACCCGCGACATCGACCGCTACGGCGGGCTTGCGACCATCATGCCGAAATACGCTCTGGTGTTCATGCTGTTCATGCTGGCTTCCGTCGGCCTGCCAGGGACCAGCGGCTTCATCGGCGAGGTCCTGACGGTCATAGGCGCGTTCCGCGGCAACACCTGGGCGGCGGGCGCTACGGCGCTCGGCATGATCCTGTCCGCCTGCTACATGCTCTACCTTTACCGCCGGGTCGTGTTCGGCAAGGTCAACGAGGCGATGGACCGCAGCCACATGCCCGATCTCAGCGCACGCGAGATCGCGATCTTCGCGCCGATGCTGGCGGTTGTGTTCTGGATGGGCCTCTATCCCACAAGCTTCCTG
Organism: Alphaproteobacteria bacterium; assembly: GCA_965199265.1. GTDB lineage: Bacteria > Pseudomonadota > Alphaproteobacteria > CALMVH01 > CALMVH01 > CBDAQV01. The sequence continues at coordinate 273,173 of CBDAQV010000005.1, forward strand.
TCGCTGATCGAAGCGCCCGTGGGCTCCATTGTCGATACCTACCACAAAGGCCTTGCCGACGCGGACCTGAGCAAGACGGCTTCCCTTACGCCATGAACAATTTTTCCCTCGATATCGCGCTGGTCCGACCCGAACTGGCGCTGGTCGGTTTCGGGCTGTTCCTGCTGCTGCTGGGCGCCTTTCTCGGCGACAAGGCGGCGCGGCTGACGGTCTCGCTTGCGATCCTCGGCATCGTGACCGCCTTGGCGCTGGTCGTGTCGGGCATCGACGACAGGACGACCGCGTTCAGCAATGTTTTCATCGTCGACAGGTTCGCGACGGTGATGAAAGCGATCACCCTCGTGGGCGCGGTGCTGTCGCTGCTGCTCAGCTACTCGTCCTTGAACCGAGAGGAACTGAACCGGCCCGAGTTCCCGACCCTGGTCGTGCTTTCCGTGCTTGGCATGATGGTGATGATCTCGGCCAACGACCTGCTGACCCTCTACATCGGCTTCGAACTGCAGAGCCTCGCGTTGTACGTCCTTGCGGCTTTCCGACGCGACGCGGCGCGCTCGTCGGAGGCCGGGTTGAAATACTTCATCCTGGGCAGCCTGTCGTCCGGGCTGATGCTGTACGGCGCGTCCCTGATCTACGGCTACACGGGTACGACCTCGTTCACTGCGCTCGCCAACATCCTCCAGACCGGCAGCACACCGTCGCTCGGCCTCATCGTCGGCCTGACCTTCGTTTCCGCCGGCCTTGCCTTCAAGGTATCGGCTGTCCCGTTCCACATGTGGACCCCCGACGTGTACGAGGGGGCGCCGACGCCGATCACCGCCTTCTTCGCCCTTGCGCCCAAGGTGGCGGCGATGGCGCTGTTCACGCGTTTTCTCTACGAGGCGTTCGGCCACATCCCCGCGATCTGGGGCCAGCTGGTCTGGTTCCTGTCGGTCGCGTCCATGGTCGTCGGCTCGCTCGGCGCCATCGCCCAGACCAACATCAAGCGCCTGATGGCCTACAGCTCCATCGCCAATGTCGGCTTCGCCCTGGTCGGGCTCGCGACCGGTACAGCCGAGGGCGTGCAGAGCGTCATCGTGTACATGGTGACCTATGTCGCCATGACGGCGGGCGCGTTCGGCATCCTGATCGCCATGCACCGCAACGGGCAGATGGTCGAGACCGTAGCTGACCTGGCCGGGCTGTCGCGCAGCCGGCCGTCGCTGGCGCTTGCCATGATGATCTTCATGTTCTCCTTTGCCGGCATCCCGCCCTTTGCAGGCTTCATCGGCAAGCTGTTCGTCTTCCTTGCCGCCATCCACGCGCATTTCTATATCCTCGCGGTCATCGGTGTGCTCACCAGCGTGATCAGCGCCTACTACTACCTGCGCGTCATCAAGGTGATGTATTTCGACGAACCGACAGCGCCCCTCGACGCGTCCCGATCGTGGCAGCTGTCCGGCGTGGTCTTGACCTCGGCCGTGGTCACCTGCCTCCTGTTCCTCAAGCCGGCCCTGCTTCCGTTGACGGACAGCGCCATGGCTGCGGCTCACTCCCTTGTTTCGGCCGAACGCTGACGGAATGCTGCCGCCCTTCACAGCTCACCGTCACGCCGAACTGGACAGCACGAACCAGGAAGCCATGCGCCAGGCAAGGGCAGGGGCGGCGAGCGGCGTGGTGGTCATCGCCGATGTGCAGAGCGCAGGCCGTGGTCGCCATGGGCGCCGCTGGCAATCGATTCGAGGCAATTTACTGCTCAGCCTCATGCTCAGGCCCGGCGTCGCCGTCGATAAATTACCGCAGGTATCCTTCGTCGCGGGATTGGCGGCGGCGGACGCCGCAGACGCGTTTCTTCATTGCGGGCCTGTCGGGCTCAAATGGCCGAACGACATCTTGCTGGACGATGCCAAACTGTGCGGCATCCTGATCGAAAGCGAGCTTGCCGGCGCGGATGTCGAGTGGATGGTTGTCGGCGTTGGCATGAACATTGTCGCCGCGCCCGAAAACCTCGACTACAAAGCCACTTCGCTTGCCGCGCATGGCAGTGACGCTACGCGCGATCAGGTCGCAGATGCGTTCCTTTCCGCCTTTCGCCGGCGCTGGCAGGGGTGGCGCGAGGAGGGATTCGAGAAAGTTCGCGCCGCCTGGATGAGCCGCGCATGGCGGGCCGGCAATCTGGTCAGCGTTTCGACGGGCGCGGAGCTTCTGAGTGGATGCTTTGCCGGGATCGACGAGGCGGGAGCCATGCTTCTCGGCACTGATGCCGGAACCCGCCGCATCCTGTCCGGCAGCGTGTCCTACGCTCCGCTCAGCGCCGGAGCCGCGTGATGTTGCTGGCGGCCGACATCGGCAATACCAACGTCAAGTTCGCCCTCTATGACGGCAAAGCGCAGCGCGCCCTGTGGCGCTGCGCCAGCGACCGCCGTCGCACGGCCGACGAGTACGCCACCTTCCTCGGCCAATGCCTTGCGCAGCAACGAGTAATCCCGGACAAGCTGAGCGCGGCAGCCGCGGTCAGCGTTGTGCCCGAAGTGAGCCCGCTCGTTCTGGCGGCAATGGAGAGGCTTACCGGCCATTGGCCTTTGGTGGCGGGAGATCCAGGCCTGCCGCTGCCTGTCGAATGCCTTGTCGACCGCCCGGAGGACGCGGGGCGCGACCGGCTGGTGGCCGTCGTCGCGGCGCGTGCCCGGCATGCTGCGCCGCTGCTGATCATCGATTTCGGCACGGCGACGACGTTCACGGTCGTGGACGGCAAGGGCCGCTACTGCGGCGGTGCGATCGCGCCCGGGGTCAATATCTCACGCAAGGCGCTTTACGACGCGGCGTCCAGGCTGCCGCCCGTCGAGCTTGCCGGGCCACCAACGATTCAGGCAAGAAACACGGTTCATGCAATGCAGTCAGGCATCTATTTCGGAACAATCTCCATGGTGGAAGGAATGATCTCCCGCCTGGGCGCGGCCGATCCGTTCGCCTCGGTTATCTCCAGCGGCGGGCTTTCCCGTGTCTTCGACGGCGCGATCGCCGGCGTCACGGCGACAGAGCCCGACCTCACGCTGGTGGGGCTGCAAATGCTTTGTCAGGCGCAATTCCAGGGCGCATGCGCATGACCCGGCCTGACGACCTGACCTTCCTCTCGCTAGGCGGCGCTGGCGAATTCGGCACCAACCTCAACCTGTACGGCTTCGGCGGCAAATGGCTGATGGTCGATTGCGGCATGGGCTTCGGCGACGGCATCCGGCCGGGCATCGACGTGATCCTGCCCGATCCCTCGTTCATCGTCGAACGCAGGGCCGACCTCGTCGGCATGGTCATCACCCACGCGCACGAGGATCACATCGGCGCGATCGCGCAGATCTGGCCCAAGCTGAAATGCCCGATCTACGCGACCGCCTTCGCCGCGGCGCTGATCATGGCCAAGCTGCAGGAACGCGGCATCGACAAGGCACCGCTGCTGCGGATCGTGCCGATCGGCGCAACAATCCAGCTGCCGCCGTTCTCCGTCGAGTTCGTCGCCATGACGCATTCGACGCTTGAGCCGACCCTGCTCGCGATCCGCACCGCCGCCGGGCTGGTCGTCCATACAGGCGACTGGAAGCTGGACCCCGATCCGGTGCAGGGCGCGTTGACCGACGAGGCGAGGCTGAAAGCGCTGGGCGAGGAAGGCGTGCTGGCGGCCATCGGCGACTCCACCAACGCCGTCGTCCACGGCCATTCCCGCTCGGAAGGCGAGCTGGAGGAAAGCCTGACCGCGCTGTTCGGCCGCTTCCACAACCGCATCGCCGTCACCTGTTTTTCCTCCAACGTCGCGCGACTGACGACGATCCAGCGGGCGGCGGCGGCCAACGACCGCCAGACCGCGATCGTCGGCCGCTCGCTGTGGCGGGTTGAGGAAGCGGCGCGGCAGTGCGGGTACCTGGACAACCTGCCGCCTTTCATCGACGAGAACGATTTCGGGATGATCCCAAGACGCCACCTGCTGATGATCTGCACCGGCAGCCAGGGCGAACCGCGCTCGGCGCTCAGCCGCATCGCGGAGGGCTCGCACCAGTTCGCGCGGCTCGAAGCCGGCGACGCCGTGATCTTTTCCGCCCGTGCCATTCCCGGCAACGAGAAAGCGGTCAGTTCCGTACAAAGCACGCTGGCGCGCGGCGGAGTCGAGGTCGTGACGCCCGCCGAGGAGTTCGTGCACGTCTCCGGCCATGCCAACCGGGACGAGATCGTAAGCCTCTACCAGTGGCTTCGCCCCAACACCGTCATCCCGACGCATGGCGAGTACCCGCACATGACGGAGCATGCCAACATCGCGCGCGAATGCCACGTGCCGAACGTGATCGTGCCCGAGAACGGCGCGCTGATCCGCCTTGCCCCCGGCGAGCCCATGGTGCTGGATCACGTCGAGACGGGGCATCTGGCGGTCGACGGCAGCCGCTTGCTCGACCTCGACGCGCCGTCGCTGCGCGCGCGGCAGAAGCTGGCGTTCGAGGGGGCGGCGCTGTGTTCGCTGGTGCTGGACCGCAAGGGGCGCCTGCTGGCCGACCCGGCGGTTTCGGCCCCCGGCGTTTTGGCCGACGACGAAGGCGGCAAGCAGATGCGCAACCTGCTGGAGGATATCCGCGACGCGCTGGAAGGCATGCGTAGCGAATCGCTGCGCAGCGACAAGGAAGTTCGCGATGCCGCCCGCCTGACTGTCCGTCGCCACTTCACGACCGTGTACGGCAAGAAGCCATGGATCGACGTTCACGTGCTGAGGTTGGAATGAGCCTTTCACCTGACTGCCCAACCGATCTCGCGGCTCGAGGTGAAAAAACAGGCGGTCGCTGAAAAAAGAAGCCCGATGTGTTGCGCGTTTCCGTTCCGGAAATAGTGTCTGGGTTTCGAACTGTAAATCACCTTGCTAGGGGGCAGCGGCATCACCAAAATTCCCATGCCCAACAATTTTGGGCATCGCCACTGGCGATTCCTCCCTAAACTCAACCGCGCTAATCCCTTAGCGCGGTTTTCTTTTTGCGCTATGCTCGGCGTGTAATGCGATCTTGCGTTCCTTCCCCCGTTCTGGCGACGCTCATGGTGCTCGTCCCCTTTTCGCCCGCTTGGGCCGAGGTCCATTTGGAAGTCACGGGAACCGCCTGCCGGCATGCGCCCGCCCCAAACTACGTCGAGCCTCCGGGCGTCGAGTACCGGCCGGGCGTCGATGCCGCTGGCAACGCCGTGGCTCAGGCCGATATCTCGCCGCCTCTCCGCCTGCCGGACAGGTTCATTATTCCGATCACGCAACAGCTTTACACGCGGCTTGCCGCCTCCAGCGGCGCGGCCGCGACGAGCGCGCCGGTCTATTCCCAGGCGCTGCTGGGCGTGGTCGCCTACGACCATGGCACCCTGACCTTCAACGGCCAGCCTCTAGACGCCGATGGCGAGAACGCGGTCTCCGCCATCTGCGGTCAAGCCGAAGCTCGGTAGCCCCCCTCGACACTAGCGTGAACCCTGCGTAAGGTCCGCTCCGTTCAACCTGGATACCTTGATGCGCTTGAGTCAGTATTTCCTACCTACCTTGAAAGAAACGCCCAGTGAGGCGCAAGTCGTCTCGCACCGCCTGATGTTGCGCGCGGGCATGATCCGTCAGACCAGCGCCGGCATCTACGCGTGGATGCCGCTTGGGTTGCGCGTGCTGAAAAACATCGAGCGCGTCGTTCGTGAGGAGCAGGACAAGGCAGGGGCCATCGAGTTGCTGATGCCCACGGTTCAATCGGCGGATCTGTGGAAGCAGAGCGGCCGGTACGAGGCTTACGGCAACGAGATGCTCCGCATCAAGGACCGCCACGAGCGCGAAATGCTGTACGGCCCGACCAACGAGGAAATGATTACCGAGATTTTCAAGGCGTCCGCCAGATCCTACCGCGACCTGCCCCGCATCCTGTACCATGTGCAGTGGAAGTTTCGCGACGAGATACGCCCCCGCTTCGGGCTGATGCGCGGTCGCGAGTTCCTCATGAAGGATGCTTACTCCTTCGACCTCGATCGTGCCGGCGCGGAAGACTCATATAACCGAATGTTTGTTGCTTACATGCGGACTTTCGCGCGGTTGGGTGTAAAGGCACTTCCCGTGCGCGCCGATACCGGCCCTATCGGCGGCGATCTTAGCCATGAATTCCATATTCTGGCCGAGACGGGGGAAAGCCAGGTTTTTGTCGACGGGCAGCTCGAAGCCATCGACTTCGCCAGCGAAAACCCGCAGACGGCCGGAGAACGAACCGCATTCTTCAAGAAAGTAACCAGTTACTACGCCGCAGCGGACGAAATGCATGTGCCCGAGAACTGCCCCGTTCCGGAAGACCGGCTAGTGTCGCGTCGAGGGATTGAGGTCGGACACATATTCTATTTCGGCACGAAGTACTCCGCGCCGTTCGACGCGGCAATCGCCGGACCGGACGGCGCGCCAAGGCTCATGGAAATGGGCAGCTACGGTATAGGCGTCTCGCGTGTCGCCGCTGCGATCATAGAGGCGTGCCACGACGAAGCTGGTATTATCTGGCCCGACGTCGTTGCGCCGTTCCGGGTCGGCCTGCTGAACCTGAAACCAGGGGATACCCGTATCGATGCCGCTTGCGAAGATCTTTATAATCGCATGCAAGCGGCCGGGGTGGAAATCCTATATGATGACCGCGACGAGCGGCCGGGTGCCAAATTCGCCGACATGGACCTGATCGGCCTGCCTTGGCAGGTGATCGTAGGGCCGCGCGGTCTTGACAGACAGCAGGTAGAACTCAAACGGCGCGCGTCGGGCGAACGCATCGAGCTCGGTTTGGAAGAGGCGCTGGCGCGGGTCTCAGGATGATCTTCAACTCCTTCGAGCGCATGGTCGCGTTCCGGTACCTGCGGGCGCGGCGCACGGAGGGGTTTGTGTCGGTCATCGCGGCGTTCTCGCTGCTCGGAATCGCGCTCGGCGTCGCGACGCTGATCATCGTCATGTCGGTAATGAATGGGTTCCGGCACGAGCTCCTGGGCCGCATCCTCGGCCTAAACGGCCATCTCGACGTGTACGCGCGGAGCGGCTACGTGCGCAACTACCCTGACCTCGCGGACCGCATCCGCGGCCTGCCGGGGATCGTCTCCGTCACGCCGCTGGTGCAGGGACAGGCGTTGGTAACGGCGAACGGGGTGGCGTCCGGCGCTGTCGTGCGCGGGATCGATCCCACGCTGTTCGCGTCCAAGCCGATTCTGTCGACGCACATCGTCCAGGGCTCTCTGGCGAATTTCGGCGGCGACCGGGTCGCGATCGGGTCGCGTCTTGCCGACCGGTTCGGCGTGCGGGTCGGCGACCGGATCACGCTTGTCAGCCCGCAGGGCCGCGACACGCCGTTCGGCACGGTGCCGACCACGCGCGGCTACAAGGTCGGCGCCGTGTTCGACATCGGCATGTACGAGTACGACAGCGGTTTCGTTTTCCTGCCGCTCGATTCGGCACAGCTGTTCTTCGACATGGACGGAGCGGTGACCTCGCTCGAGGTGATGGTTCCCGATCCCGACAGGGATGTCGGGGCGGCGCGGGGCGAAATCCATCGCTTGGACCCGACGTTGAAGCTCGTCGACTGGCAGCAGTCCAACGCCAGTTTCTTCAACGCCATCCTGACCGAACGCAACGTCATGTTCCTGATCCTGACGTTGATCATCGTCGTGGCGGCGTTCAACATCATCTCGTCGATGATCATGCTGGTGAAGGACAAGACGCGCGACATCGCCATCCTGCGCACCATGGGCGCGACGAGGGGGGCGGTGCTGCGCATCTTCTTCCTGACCGGCACCAGCATCGGCGTCATGGGCACGGCGCTGGGCTTCGTCCTCGGCGTCGCCTTCGCCGAAAACATCGACACGATCCGGCACTGGCTGGAGCATTTCACGCACACCGACCTGTTCGCACCCGAGATCTACTTCCTGTCTACCTTGCCGGCGATTCTGGAATGGCGCGAGGTCGTCAGCATCGTCGCCATGGCTCTGGGCCTGACCTTCGTCGCGACCATACTGCCGGCGCTGCGCGCCGCGCGCCTCGATCCGGTGGAAGCGCTGCGCTATGAGTAGCGTGCTGCTCAGCCTGAAAAGGATCACGCGCTCGTTCGAACAGGGCGGCGCGCGGTTGGACGTGCTGCGCGGCGTCGACCTCGACATCCGGCCGGGCGAGCTGGTTGCCCTTGTGGGCCCGTCAGGCGCGGGCAAGTCGACGCTGCTGCAGATCGCCGGGCTTCTGGAGCCGCCGACCGGCGGCACGATCCGCATCGGCGACATCGACGCGACTCGCGCTGGCGAGCGCCAGCGAACCGAGCTGCGCCGCTCCGCGATCGGCTTCGTATACCAGTTCCACCATTTGCTGCCCGAGTTCTCAGCCTTGGAAAACGTCGCCATCCCGCAGCGCATCGCCGGAGTGCCCAAGCGCGCGGCGCTCGAACGCTCTCGGCGCCTCCTGAACGAGGTGGGGCTCTCCGCGCGCGAGTCGCACCGCCCCGCGCGGCTGTCAGGGGGCGAGCAGCAGCGTGTCGCCATTGCCCGGGCGCTTGCCAACCGTCCCAAGCTGTTGCTGGCCGACGAACCGACGGGCAACCTGGATGCCGGCTCGGCGGCCGGCGTGTTCCAGGCGTTGACCGCCATCGTGCGCGCGAATAAGCTCGCGGCCTTGATCGCCACGCACAACCCGGAGCTCGCCGCCCGAATGGACCGCATCGTTGAACTTCGCGACGGGTGTCTGGCCGGCGTCGGCTGAGCAGTTGAGCACACCCTTTCCGTTTCGGACGCGACTTGGCAGGTTACTGGATGCCCTGTCGCGGCATTCGAGGTTACAGCCTTACATTTTCCAGCTGCGCCGTTTCCTGCGCAGATCGTGGGTTCGGTCGGTGTCGAACCCGACTTTGCGCGCGATGCTCCACCACGCCACCCCGGTGCGGGTGGCGGCGGTACTCGCGGTGATTACCGTTCTGGTGCTGAGCGCCGTGATCTGGCACCAGTCGAAGGAACTACATAAACGGAAAGTCTACGCCGACGTGCGCAAGATATCGAACCTCCAGCAGATCAGGCTCGATATCAGGCAGTTCAACCTGAAGCGTGGCCGCCTTCCCCGCAGCCTGCAGGAACTGGAGAGCGACAATCCCAATCCCCATTTCATGCGGGACGATCACTTCTACGATCCCGATACGCTGGCGCCGCTCTCCTATCAGGTCAACTCGGCCGACGAGTATTCATTGTGCGCCGATTTTCATTTTCCGTCGGAAATCGTCGTGACGGAGGTGCCGGACAGCGGCGTCGACGGTCCGATCTGGCATCACGAGGCAGGTCACCACTGCTTTGCCTTTGCCGTGGCAACCAGCAGTTCTAACTTACCGTAACTCTCAGCATCAACTCACCAGCAAACAGGAAGGAGGTTATCGAAATGTCGGCGAAACTTTTACAGCACCCAACGGTGAGCAGGCTCGTGGAACGGGCGAGGGCAAAGCCCCTGCATGCATCGGGGATCGCCGTCGGCATCGTAGCCCTCATGACCATCGTGTCTGTCAAGGCGGCGCAGCACCATCAGCAGCGAATCGCGGCGGACGTCACTCGCGCGACCGACCTTGTGCAGATCCAGGACAACATCGAGAAGTATTTCCAGGATCACGAGCAACTTCCCGCCAGCGTTCCGGAACTGGAAGGCGACGCCAACCCCAATCCGAATTTCGTTCGCGACGCGTACCTGTTCGATCCAGAGACCAAGAGGCCTTACGAATACAAGGCGATCAATCTCAGATCCTACCAACTCTGCGCGAACTTCCATTTTTCGTACGAGAAGGAAGTCAACGCCGTGCCGCCCGGTGTCGATCAGGATCCGGTCTGGCAGCACACGCCCGGGCGTAACTGCTTCAAATCATTCGTGACAAGGGATCCGAAGGCACGGTGAGCGCCTCCTTCGTCCACCTGCACGTACATTCCGCCTACTCGCTCTCCGAAGGAGCGATCAAGGTCAAGGAACTGGTGAAGCTATGCGTCGGCAAGGGCCTGCCTGCCGTCGCCGTAACCGACACCAACAACCTGTTCGGCGCGCTCGAGTTCGCGACCGCCGCCGTCGAGTCGGGCCTCCAGCCGATCATCGGCTGCCAGCTCTCGATCTGCGACGGCGCGTGGTCGGCCAAAACGCCAGCCGACCAGATCGTGCTTCTGGCGCAGACGCAGGCCGGGTACCGGAACCTGCTGGTTCTCGTCAGCCGCGCCCACCTCGCCAGCGATCCGGCGGAGGAACCGCATATCAAGCTCGGCTGGCTCGAGGCCGAACTTGGGAAGACGGAAGGACTGATCTGCCTGACCGGCGGTCCCAAGGGCGCTGTCGCGCGGCTGCTTGCGGCGGGGCACGGCGAAGCGGCCAAGATCATGCTTGACCGGCTGGCACGGCTTTTTCCGGACCGTCTTTACGTCGAACTGATGCGTCATGGCGTACAAGGCGAGCGGCGGCTGGAGTCGAGCCTGGTCGATCTTGCCTATGCGGCCGGCCTGCCGCTGGTCGCGACCAACGACTGCTACTTCGCCGACGAAGGCATGTACGAGGCGCATGATGCTCTGCTGTGCATCGCTGGCGGCAACTACCTGATCGAGGACAACCGGCGCCGCGTAACTCCCGAGCATCGCTTCAAATCGGCTGAGGAGATGCGCGCGCTGTTCGCCGACCTGCCCGAGGCGGCCGACAACACGGTCGCCATCGCTCGGCGCTGTTCGTTCCTGCTCAAACCGATCAAGCCCATCCTGCCGCGCTTCGCCGAGGGTGACGAGGCCGAGGTGCTGCGGGTCAAGGCCCATGAAGGGCTTGAGCGCCGGCTGGAAGCGGGCATCTATACCGCTGGCATGAGCGAAGCCGCCCGGCAAGCGGCCGCGAAACCCTACCGCGAACGCCTCGATTTCGAGGTCTCGGTCATTTCCGGAATGAAGTTTCCCGGCTACTTCCTGATCGTCGCCGACTTCATCCAGTGGGCCAAGTCGCAGGACATTCCGGTCGGGCCAGGGCGCGGCTCGGGCGCGGGCTCGGTCACCGCGTGGGCGCTGACCATCACCGATCTCGATCCGCTGCGTTTCGGGCTGCTGTTCGAGCGCTTCCTGAACCCGGAACGCGTGTCGATGCCCGACTTCGACATCGATTTCTGCCAGGACCGCCGCGACGAGGTGATCCGCTACGTCCAGAACCGCTACGGCGCCGACCGCGTGGCTCAGATCATAACCTTTGGCAAGCTGCAGGCCAGAGCCGTGCTGCGCGACGTCGGGCGTGTCATGCAGATGCCGTACGGGCAGGTGGACCGGCTGTGCAAGATGGTGCCTAACAATCCCGCCAAGCCGGTGACGCTGGCCGAGGCGATCGCCGCAGACCCCGCACTGCTGGCGATGCGCCAGTCCGACGAGCAGGTCGGCCGGCTGATGGACATCTCCCTCAAGCTCGAGGGCTTGTACCGCCACGCCTCCACCCATGCCGCGGGAGTAGTGATCGGAGACCGGCCATTGCACGAGCTGGTCCCGCTCTACCGCGATCCCAAGTCGGACATGCCGGCGACGCAGTTCAACATGAAGTACGTCGAACAGGCCGGGCTGGTGAAGTTCGACTTTCTGGGCCTGACCACCCTGACCATCATGCGCAAGGCGGAAATGCTGATTGCGGCGTCAGGCGACACGATCGACGTGACCGCGCTGAGCTTCGACGACAAGGCCAGCTACGACCTGCTGACCCGAGCCGAGGCGATGGGCGTGTTCCAAGTGGAAAGCGCCGGCATGCGCGACGCGTTGCGCCGGCTCAAGCCGGACAGGATCGAGGACGTGACCGCGCTGCTGGCGCTGTATCGCCCAGGGCCGATGGAGAACATCCCGAAATACTGCCGCATCAAGGACGGGCAGGAGCAAGCCGATTACCTGCATCCGATCCTCGAGCCGGTCCTGAAGGAAACCTTCGGCATCATCGTCTACCAGGAGCAGGTGATGGAGATCGCGCGGGTCTTCGCCGGCTACTCGCTAGGCGGCGCCGACCTGCTGCGCCGCGCCATGGGCAAGAAGATCAAGGCCGAGATGGAGGCGCAGCGCGACGTGTTCGCCAGGGGCGCGGTCGCGAACGGGATCGATGCCGAACAGGCTGGCGCGATCTTCGACCTCGTCGCCAAGTTCGCCGATTACGGCTTCAACAAATCCCACTCCGCCGCCTATGCCGTGGTCGCGTATCAGACGGCGTGGCTGAAGGCGCACTACCCGGTCGAGTTCATCGCCGCCTGCATGACGCTCGGCATGGGCAACACGGACAAGCTGGCCGCCTTCCGCCAGGAACTGATGCGCATGGGCATCAGGCTGCTGCCGCCCGACGTCAACCGGTCGGACGTGGAATTCAGCGTCGAAACGGACGCGGACGGCAAGAAGGCGATCCGCTATGCCCTAGCCGCGATCAAGGGCGTCGGTGGCTCTGCTATGCAGGCCGTCGTCGCAGAGCGAAGGGCAGGCGGCGCATACCGCGACCTGTTCGATCTCGCGAAACGGCTGGACACCCGCGCGTTAAACAAAAGGCAGATCGAAGGGCTGGCGCATGCAGGCGCCTTCGACAGCCTCAACCCCAACCGGGCGCAGGTCGCGGCCGCAGCCGACCTGATGATTCGCCAGGCGGCCGCGGCCGCGGACGAGCGCAGCACCGGCCAGGTCAATTTGTTCGGCGGCGGCAATGGGGAGAACGACACGGCGCCCGTTCCAAAGCTGCCGATCACCGCTGCTTACGACTCGCTGGAGAAGCTAAAGCGCGAGTTCGGCGCGATCGGTTTTTATCTCACCTCGCATCCGCTCGACGCGCACGAGAAGCCGCTGAAGCGGCTTGGCGTGATCCCCTATGCCGAGCTTCCCTCGCTCATGGTGAGGGCCACAAACACGCGCTTCAAGCTTGCGGGCGTGGTGATCGCGCGGCAGGAGAGGACCAGCGCTAAGGGCAACCGTTTCGCTTTCGTTCAGCTGTCCGACGTCAGCGGCATCTGGGAAGTCACGGTGTTCTCCGAACTGCTGGCGCAGAACCGCGAATGGCTGGAAGCCGGAAAGGCGCTGGTCGTCACCGTCGACGCGCAAACCCTCAACGATGATCTGCGCCTGACCGCGCAGGGGATCGAGCCGCTGGGCAAAGCGGTTTCCGGCGTTGTCTCGGGCATGCGGATCGTCGCGCAGCCTGACCTCGACGTAGCGGGGCTGCAGGCCCTGTTCGTGCAGGAACGGGCGCGGGGCAAGATCTCAGTCGCCCTGCGTCTGCCCGGTGAACAGGAAGCGACGATCGAACTGCCGCCAGGCTGGGCGCTGCCCGCCGGCGTGCGCGCATCCCTGGAAGGGCTATCCGGCGTGCTGGAAGTCGAAGACTTGTAGGATACCTCGAAGTTATTTCCGTACATGCTGCTTTCCGTTCGTCGCGGTAGGCGCCCAGGACGGGCCGCGGCATGCGCGTCGCATGAATCACCTTTGCCCGGCCGCTTCACCTCAACCGTTGCAAACCGCACGCCGCTTCTGTATCAAGCCGGAGTCAACAAAACCTCACGCGTGTTCCGCGGATGGCCGGGTGTTCCGGTTGTTCGCTCCGGTGTCCGGGCCCAGGCCCTGACTTCTCACGCGGCGGCTTAACCGGAAAAGGAAAGTTTCTTATGGCATTACCGACATTCTCCATGCGCCAGCTGCTCGAGGCCGGCGTTCACTTTGGCCACCATACGCGTCGCTGGAACCCGAAGATGGAGCCGTACATATTCGGCGTCCGCAACAGCATCCACATTATAAACCTTGAAGAAACCGTGCCGATGCTGCACCAGGGCCTCGAGGCGGTGCGCGCGGTGGTTGCCAATGGCGGCAGGGTCCTGTTCGTCGGCACGAAGCGGCAGGCGCAGGACAAGGTGGCGGAAGCGGCCAGGCGCTGCGGGCAATACTACGTGAACCATCGCTGGCTTGGCGGCATGCTGACCAACTGGAAGACGATCTCCGGCTCGATCAAGCGCCTGCGAGAGCTGGATGAGCGCCTTTCGGGCGGCGCCGGCGGCATCACCAAGAAGGAAACACTGCAGCTGACGCGCGAGCGCGACAAGCTGGAGCGCTCGCTGGGCGGCATCAAGGAAATGGGCGGACTGCCGGACATCATCTTCATCATCGACGTGCCGCGCGAGGACATCGCGATCAAGGAAGCGGCAATGCTGAAGATCCCGGTCGTGGCGGTCGCCGACACCAACGCCGACCCGACCGGCGTCACGTTCCCGATCCCCGGGAACGACGACGCGTTGCGCGCGATCGAGCTTTACTGCGACCTCATTTCGGATGCCGTTCTCGACGGCCTGCATGCTGAGATGGAAGCATCGGGCGTCGATGTCGGCGCGATGGACGCCCCGACGGAAGCTCCCGCCGAGGGCGCGAACGCGGAAGTTCAGGAATCGGCCAACGGATCGATGGATGCGGACGAGCAGATAGCTGCGGCGGTCTGATCCAGCCCGCACAATCTCCCTCATTTTAGAAACTGGATGAACATGGCTGAGATAAGTGCTTCCCTGGTAAGGGATTTACGTGAGCGTACCGGCGCCGGCATGATGGATTGCAAGCGGGCGCTGAACGAGAACACGGGCGACATGGACGCCGCCATCGACTGGCTGCGCAAGAAAGGGCTGGCCTCGGCCGCCAAGAAGTCCGGCCGCGTCGCTGCCGAAGGCCTGGTAGCCGCCCTGTCGTCCGGCACGGAAGGCGTGCTCCTCGAACTCAACTCGGAAACCGACTTCGTCGCGCGCAACGAGCAGTTCCAGAACTTTGCCAGAACCAGCGCCGAGATCGCACTGAAGAACAAGGCAGGCGTTGAAAAGCTTAAGGGCGAGAAGCATCCCGCAGGCAAGTCGATTGAAGAGGAGCTGACGGCCCTGATAGCTACGGTTGGCGAGAACATGAACCTGCGCCGCGTCGAGTTCCTCGGCGTTGCCGAAGGGGTCGTCGCTTCCTATGTCCACGCCCCGCTCGCGCCCGGGCTCGGCAAGATCGGCGTCCTGGTCGGGCTACAGTCTTCCGGCGACAAGGAAACGCTGAGCGCGCTTGCCAGGCAGCTTGCGATGCACGTCGCCGCCGCGCGTCCCGAGGCGCTCACGGTCGCCGATGTCGATCCGGCCGCGCTCGACCGTGAGCGGAGCGTCCTGACCGAACAGGCGCTCGCCAGCGGCAAGAAGCCCGAATTCATCGACAAGATGGTCGAGGGCCGTGTTCGTAAGTACTATGAGGAAGTCGTTCTGATGGAGCAGCTGTTCGTAATGGACGGCGAAACCAAGATCGCCAGGGTGATCGAGAATGCCGTCAAGGACATCGGCAGGCCCATCACCCTTGCCGGCTACGTCCGGTTCGGGCTTGGCGAGGGCATCGAGCGTGAACAGTCCGATTTTGCCGCCGAAGTCGCCGCTACCCTGGGGCAGTAAACGATGATCGCCTCCTACAAACGCGTTCTCCTGAAGATTTCCGGGGAAGCTCTGATGGGAGGGCAGGAGTACGGCGTCGAGCCGCAGATGGTTGACCGCCTGGCGCAGGAGATCGGCACGGTCGTCGGGCTCGGTGTCCAGGTCTGCCTTGTTATCGGGGGCGGAAACATCTTCCGGGGCGTTTCGGGCGCGGCGGCCGGCATGGACCGCACGACGGCTGACTACATGGGCATGCTGGCCACGGTCATCAATTCCCTCGCGGTGCAGAACGCGCTGGAGCGCCAGGGCATGGAAAGCCGCGTGCTGTCCGCCATCCCGATGGCGACGGTGTGCGAGCCGTACATCCGTCGCAGGGCCGTGCGCCACGTGGAGAAGGGCAGGGTGGTGATCTTCGCCGCCGGTTCCGGCAACCCGTTCTTCACCACCGATACCGCCGCGGCGTTGCGCGCGTCCGAAATGGAATGCAACGCGCTGCTGAAGGGCACCAAGGTCGACGGCGTCTACAGCGCCGACCCGCGCAAGGATCCGGACGCGACCCGATACGAAACTCTGGACTACATGGAAGCGCTTGCGAAAGACCTGAAGGTCATGGACGCGGCCGCGATCTCGCTCGCTCGCGAGAACAGGATACCAATCCTGGTGTTTTCAATCACCGAGCCGGGCGCCTTCGCGGCGATCTTCCAGGGCAAAGGGCATTACACGACCGTTACCGACGGAAAAACCAAATCATGACCGAACCGAACCTGCCCGAGTACCAGCGCCGCATGGATGGCGCGATCGACGCCTTGAGGAAGGATTTCAGCGGCCTGCGCACCGGGCGCGCTTCGGCAAGCCTGCTCGAGCCTGTAATGGTGGAGGCTTACGGCAGCAACATGCCGTTGGGCCAGGTCGGGACGGTGGGCGTTCCCGAGCCGCGCCTGCTGACGGTAACGGTATGGGACAAGGGAATGGTCAAGGCCGTGGAAAAAGCGATACGCGATGCCGGGCTTGGCCTTAACCCGCAAACGGACGGCTCGACGGTACGGGTGCCGGTTCCCGAGCTGAACGAGGAACGCCGCAACGAACTGTTCAAGATAGCTTCGAAATACGCTGAACAGGCGCGGGTCGCCGTGCGCAATGTTCGCCGGGACGCGATGGACGCCTTGAAAAAGTCCGAAAAAGATAAGGAAATAGGTGAAGACCGCTTGAAAACCTTGTCGGACGATGTCCAGAAAATGACGGACAACCTGATCAAGAAGATCGACGAGTCCTTGGCGGCGAAGGAAAAGGAAATCAAGCAGGTCTGATGACGGACGGGATCAACGAGCAGGTCCAAGGCGGACACCGGGACGTTCCCGCTCACGTCGCAATCATCATGGACGGGAACGGGCGATGGGCGACCTCACGGGGGCTGCCGCGCGTGATGGGTCATCGCAAGGGCGTCGACGCCGTCCGCCCCGTGGTTGAAGCCGCCGTCGAGCTGGGCGTCAAGCATCTGACGCTGTTTGCGTTTTCGGCGGAGAACTGGTCGCGGCCGAAGGCGGAGGTGGACGAGCTGATGCGACTTCTGCGCATCTACCTTCGCAGCCAGATCGCCGATATGCACCGCAACGGCGTACGTCTGCATGTGATCGGCGACCGGAGCCGGCTGACGCGCGAGATCAACGCGCTCATTAACCGGGCGGAGGAACTGACGCGCGGAAACACGCGGATCGGCCTGTCCATGGCTCTTAACTACGGCGGTCGACAGGACATCGTGCAGGCCGCGCGACGCCTGGCGGGCGAGGTTGGCGCCGGGCATCTTGCCGCAAGCTCCATCGACGAGGCTGCCTTTGCCGGTGCGCTCTACACCGCCGGAACGCCCGATCCCGACCTGTTGATCCGCACCAGCGGGGAAAAGCGGATCAGCAACTTCCTGCTCTGGCAGTTCGCATATGCGGAAATGGTTTTCGTCGAGACGTTGTGGCCGGATTTCACCACCGCCGAGTTCGCGCGCGCTCTCGAAGAATATCAACGTCGCGACCGCCGCTACGGCTCCGTTGCCAGTGCGCGCCAGCAGTAACCTTCTGCGCCGTATCGTCTCCGCCGTCGTTCTCGGCCTTATCGTAATCTGGGGCGTGGTATGGAGCAACTTCCTGCTCAATTTGCTCCTGGCGGTCGGCGGCGTGATTGCAGGTAGCGAATGGACCCGCATCGTCGACCCGCGCACGCGGCCGGGGACCGGGCTCACCAACCGGCAGCGGCAACGCGCCGTGTCGGTCCTGCCCTGTATTCTGCTGCTTCTTTGGCTGGTGGCCACGCGGATCCCTCCCGCCGGCTACGGGTTCGAACTGGCGAGCGTGACTTTGCTGTTGCTGGCCGCCCGTTTAGTTCCACAGCTGAAACTTTCTCTGCTGGTGATCTGCGGCCTGCCTTACATAGGCGCGACTCTGTTGTCTCTCCTTGCCCTGCACAAAGCGCAGCACTGGCACGCGCTGGTGTTCCTGCTGATCATGGTGTGGACCACGGACACATTCGCGTTCATCGTCGGCAAGCTGGTCGGCGGGCCGAAACTGGCCCCGCGTGTCAGTCCGGGCAAGACGCGCTCGGGCGCGCTCGGCGGCCTGTGCGCGGCCGCAGCCGCGGGCGCGGCTGTTTCCGGCTGGCTCGGAACGGCCTCGCCGCCGCATGCGATGCTGGTCGCGATCGGCATTTCCGTCCTGACGCAGGCCGGCGATCTGGCCGAGTCGGCCCTCAAGCGCCGTTTCGGCGTGAAAGATAGCGGTTGGCT
This sequence comes from Alphaproteobacteria bacterium, assembly GCA_965199265.1. Classification (GTDB taxonomy): domain Bacteria; phylum Pseudomonadota; class Alphaproteobacteria; order CALMVH01; family CALMVH01; genus CBDAQV01. The sequence goes on from CBDAQV010000005.1 coordinate 291,329, forward strand.
TATTCCTGGCCACGGGGGTATCCTCGACCGCATCGATGGGCTTTTGCTCGCCACGCCCGTTTTCACCATCTATCTCCTCTGGTTCGGTGGCACGGTATGACTGAAAACAGTGAGCAACGCAGCCTGACCATCCTGGGCGCGACCGGCTCGATCGGTACTGCGACGCTGGATCTTGTTTCTTCGGCGCGCGACAGCTTTCGCGTGGAAGCGCTGACCGCCCACAAGGATGTCGAAAAGCTAGCGGCGCTCGCTCGTCGGTTCGATGCCCGCCTCGCCGTCATTGCCGAGCCGGCGCTCTATGGCGCGCTGAAAACCGAACTGGCCGGAAGCGGCATCGAGGCGGCCTGCGGACCGGACGGCCTCGCCCAGGCCGGGCAGCGTCCCGCCGAGCTGGTAATGGCCGCCATCGTCGGCTTTGCCGGGCTCGCGCCGGTGCTCGAAGCCGTGCGCCGCGGCGCCAGCATTGCGTTCGCCAACAAGGAATGCCTGGTCTCGGCGGGCGAGTTCATGCTGGCCGAGGTCACGCGGCACAAGGCGCGGCTGTTGCCGGTCGACAGCGAGCACAATGCCATTTTCCAGGTCTTCGACAACGCCAACCGCGCGCATATCCTGCGCCTGATCCTGACTGCCTCGGGTGGCCCGTTCCGCAGCTGGAGCACGGCGCAGATGGCCCAGGCGACGCCGGAGCAGGCGGTCGCGCACCCGAACTGGTCGATGGGCGCGAAGATTTCCGTCGACAGCGCGACCATGATGAACAAAGGTCTGGAGGTTATCGAAGCCAGCTACCTGTTCGCGATGCCCGAGCCGTTGATCGACGTTGTGGTTCACCCGCAATCGGTGATTCACTCGCTGGTGGAGTACGCTGACGGTTCGATGCTGGCGCAGATGGGCGCGCCGGACATGCGCACGCCGATTGCCTACTGCCTCGCCTGGCCGAAGCGCATGGCGACCACCGGCCAAAAGCTGAACATCGCCAATGCCGGCCCGCTTTCGTTCGAGCCCGCCGACGCCGTCCGCTTTCCGGCGCTGCGCCTGACGCGCGAGGCCTTGCGTGCGGGTGGAACCGCTCCAACTATCTTGAATGCGGCGAACGAGGTCGCGGTCGCGGCTTTCCTCGAGCGGCGGATCGGCTTCTTGCAGATCGCTCAGACGGTCGAGGCGGTTCTGGAGAGGATCCCGTCCGGTCCGCTTGCCAGCCTCGATGACGTGTTTGCCGTTGATCGCCAGGCGCGGGCTGTTGCTTTGCAGGCCCTGGAAACAGATTTCCGGCGCGTTGCCGCCGGCTAGAAGGGAAGCGTAAATGGATTACCTGCTGCAAGTCATTCTTTACCCGCTGCCGTTCCTGCTGGTGCTGACGGTGCTCGTGTTCGTTCATGAGTACGGACATTTCTGGGTCGCCCAGCGGTGCGGAGTGAAAATCGACACGTTCTCCATCGGGTTTGGTCGCGAGTTGTTCGGCTGGAACGACAAGAACGGCGTGCGCTGGAAATTTTCGATCCTGCCGTTCGGCGGTTATGTGAAGATGTTCGGCGACGAGGATGGCACCAGCTGGACCGAGTCGCCCGATACCAGCCATATGGCGGAAGCGGATAAGCGTCACCTTTTCGCCAACAAGCCGCTGCCGGCGCGCGCGGCCGTCGTCGTCGCGGGGCCGGTTGCCAACTTCATCTTTACCATCGCGGTTTTCGCCGTCCTGTTTGCCACGATCGGCGAGCGTTATACTGCTCCCAGCGTGCAGGAAGTACTGCCCGGCTCGGCTGCGGAGGCAGCGGGGGTGAAGCCAGGGGACCTCTTCCTTTCGATAAACGGCAAACCCGTCGGACAGTTCGAGGACATAGCCGAGATCGTGGCCCAGCACGCCAACGACCCGCTCGCCGTTGTCGTCCGCAACAACGGAGCCGAGAGGTCGTTGACGGTAACTCCGCGCGTGACCGAAGATAAGGCGGCGTCCGGCAAGCCGACGCACGACGTGAAGATAGGCATAAAGCACACCGATGATCCGGAGTACATCAAAAAACCGGTATTTCAGGCAATCGGCAAATCGTTTGCCGATACGGGAAGCCTGATCAGGAGCACGCTGGTCGCGATCTGGCAGATGATCGACGGCACGAGATCGTCCGACCAGCTTGGCGGCGTGATCGCGATCGGCAAGATTTCGCATGACAGCGCCAGCAGCGGCGTCGCCAACCTGATCTATGTCGCGGCGATCCTGTCGATGAACCTTGGGCTGCTGAACCTGTTTCCCATCCCGGTGCTCGACGGCGGCCATCTCCTGTTCTACCTGATCGAGGCGATCAAGGGCCGCCCGCCCAGCGAGGCGACCATGAAGTACAGTTTCCGCTTCGGCATCGCGCTGGTGCTCTGCCTGACCGTTTACGCCAACTGGAACGACCTGGTGCGCTTTGGCGTGCTCGATTTCATACATGGTGGGCACCGCTCGTAAGCGCAGCGTACTGGCAGACATCGTCGATGCCTGCCAGCTTTGGTCACGCGATCGAAGGACTGGCGCCTGACACGCTGCTTCCGTTGGGTAAGGTCAAGGAGCAAGTGGCCGACCTTCTTGATAGCCTTACCTATATTCTCCCTTTCCAGCATTGATCACCGTCGCCGTCTTCTGTTCCCAATCTCCATGTTGGACCCGCGGCAACCTGTTGCTCTACGCGGTCGAGGCGGCAACAGGCAAGCCGCCGGCAACCGCGTGACCAAGTACAGTTTTCGTTTCGGCATGTCTGTGCTGCTGGGATTGGCGGCCTATGCGTTGCGGAACGATCTCGTGCGGCTCGGCCTGACCGAGTTTCTCCATGCGCGCCTTTCGGGCTAAGGGCCGCGCTGCACTTCCTGACGCTGGACGGACGCAATCTTCTGCTTTATGCAAACAAGGCCGTGACGGTCGAACCTTCCGGCGAGGCTGCGTGAAGTGCAGCTTCCGTTTTGGATTAGAGCTGGTACCGACATTTGCAATTCTCGTATTCTGGATTGAGTTCAACGGCTTTGGCATCGCAGGCTTTGTACGCCGGCGCGGTGTGCGGGCTGGCGCGGGCTGTAAATGCCGGCGCCGTTTTCGCGATTTTGTGCGCTGCGTCGCTGGTTCCCGGCATGGCGCAGGCGCAGGCTCCCGTCCAGCCTGCCGTGCGGGCGCTTGCCGTGCCGTCTGGAGCGGGAACGGTCATCCAGACCGGGCCCGTCATCTCCACGCTGCCCGCGGACACTCCGGCAGGCGTGGTCGGCAACGTACGCATCGAAGGCACGCAACGCATCGAGCCAGCGACCGTTCAATCCTACCTGCTGATCAAGCCCGGCGACACGTTCGACCAGGTTCGTCAGGATGAGTCGCTGAAAGCCCTGTTCGCCACAGGCCTGTTCGCCGATGTGACCCTGCAGCAGGAGGGCAGCACGCTCGTCGTCAACGTGGTGGAAAACCCGATCATCAACCGGATCTCGTTCGAGGGCAACCGGAAGATCGATTCGGACAAGCTCCACGACGAGATCCAGCTGCGGCCGCGGACGGTTTACACCCGCACGAGGGTACAGGCCGACGTCGATCGCATCCTCGAGATTTACCGCCGGTCCGGACGCTACTCGGCCCGGGTCGAGCCGAAAGTCATCCTGCTGAATGAAAACCGCGTCGACCTCGTGTTCGAGATCGACGAGGGACCGCGTACGCCGGTTGCGCGCATCAATTTCGTCGGCAACAAGGAATTTTCCGAATCCGACCTGCGCGACATCATGGAAACCAAGGAAACGGCCTGGTACCGCTTCCTGTCCACCAACGACAGCTACGACCCGGACCGCCTGAACTACGACAAGGAGTTGTTGCGCCGCTTCTACCTCGCTCATGGTTACGCGGATTTCCGCGTCGTGTCGGCCGTTGCCGAGCTGACTCCGACGCGCGACGAGTTCTTTATCACGATCACGATGGAGGAAGGCGAGCGCTACAAGTTCGGCAAGGTTTCCATCGCGCCGAAGCTGAAAGGCCTCGATTCGGGACCGCTCTATGCCGATCTGAGGATGGAACCGGGAGACTGGTACAACGCGACGGCGGTCGACGACACAGTGACGGCGCTCACCAACTCGGTCAACCAGCTCAACTATCCGTTCGTCGAAGTGAAGCCGACGATCACGCGCAACAAGCCGGCGCATATCATTGACGTGATCTATGAAATCGGGGAAGGGCCTCGCACCTTCATCAACAAGATCGACATCGTCGGCAACGCGCGCACGGTCGATCCCGTCATACGGCGGGAGCTGACGGTGGCAGAGGGCGACCCGTACAATAAGTCGCGCATCACGCAGTCCGAGCAGAAGGTGAAGGATCTCGGCTTCTTCAGCAAGGCACAGATCCAGGATACGCCGGCAGCCGAACCCGACAAGACCGACCTCAAGGTCAACCTGACCGAGCAGTCGAGCGGCGAAGTTTCCATCGGCGCGGGCTATTCGACCACCGACGGCCCGCTGGTCGACTTCCGCATCAAGGAAAGCAACCTGCTGGGCGAGGGCAAGGACGTGTCGTTCTCGACCACCGTGTCCAGCCTCGAGCAGGATTTCGACATTGGCTATACCGAACCCTATTTCCTGGATCGCGACCTCGCCGCCGGCTTCGACCTGTTCAAGGTCGACCGCAACCTGACGGACGAGGACACGTTCGACCAGGACCAGGACGGCGCCAACTTCCGGATAGGCTACCCGATCTCGTCCAACCTGCGCCAGCGGCTGAACTACCGGATCGAAACCAACGACATCACCAACGTGCAGATCCCCGGCGCGTCCGTGTTCATCCAGCAGCAGGAAGGCACGCGCGTCACCTCCGCCTTCGGCCAGGAGCTGACCTACGACCAGCGCGACAGCAAGATCGATCCGACCAAGGGCTACCTGATCTCGCTCGATAACGAAGCGGCAGGCGCGGGCGGCAACGACAAGTACCTGCGCTCGGTGCTGTCGGCGACCGTGTTCTTTCCGATCACGGACGACGTGATCGTAAGCTCGCTGGCCGAAGGAGGATATATCTTCGGCCTTGGCCAGAACGTGAACATCGCCGACCGTTTCTTCCTCGGCGGCGATACCTTCCCCGGTTTCCGCGTAGCCGGCATTGGACCGCGCGACAGCATCTTCGAAGACTCGCTCGGCGGCGACCAGTACTACCGCGGTACGACCGACATCGCCTTCCCCGTCGGATTGCCGGACGAGTACGGCATCAAGGGGCACGCGTTCGGTTACTACGGCGCGCTTTCGGGCATCGATCAGAGCCGCACGCTTTTCATCAACTCGGCCACCGGCGCGATCGCGTCCAGCGGCACGGCCGACAGTATCCTCGACTCGAGCGCAATCCGCGTTTCCGCAGGCCTCGGGATCTCTTGGAAGTCGCCGTTCGGCCCGATCCGCATCGACGTGGCCTACCCGGTGGTCAAGCAGCCGTTCGACAAGACACAAATCCTGCGCTTCAGCTTTGGAACGAAGTTCTAGGCACGCTGCAATGAGTCGTCCAGGCAGGTTCCTTGTCGCCGTGCTGACGCTGCTTGCCGCCACTGCTAGGGCCGAGTCGCCTGTACTTCCGCCCTCTGCCGCGCTGATCGCGGTGGTGAACGTGCAGAAGATCATCCATGAGAGCGCAGCCGGCAAGGGCCTTGACGCGCAGTACGACAAGCAGCATCAGCTGTTCGCCGACGGTGTAGACCGGCAGGAACGCGACCTCGATGCGCAGGAACAGGAGCTGAATCGCCAGCGCACCGTCCTGACGCAGGACGCATTCAACGCGCGGCGGCAAGCGTTGGAGAACCATTCCGCGGAAGTGCAAAGGCAAATCCAGGAGAGCAGCCAAGCCAATCAGCTGGCGTTCAACGATGCCTTCGCCAGCTTGGTCCACATGATCCACGATACGGTTTCGGCCGTGGCGAAGGAGAAAGGGATCACCGTGGTCATCCCGCAGGAACAGGTGCTTTACCTCGGCGAGGCAGGGATCGATATTACCGACACCGTCCTCAGCCGTGTCGAGGCGAAACTGCCTTCGGTTACTGTAGCGCAACCGAAGATGCCCGATTCCTCCCTCGAAGCTCTGCCCGCGACAGCATCGGGAACAGCCCCGTGAGCGACCCGCGATTCTTCCAGCCGCAAGGCCCGTTCAATGCCGCATATCTTGCCGCGGTGTCGGGCGCGACCCTTCGCGGCGACGGAGAGTTGCTGCTGACGGATGTCGCATCGCTCAAGGACGCTTTGCCGGACAAGCTCAGCTTTCTCGATAACCGCAAGTACGTTGCCGATCTCGAAACAACCGGCGCCGGAGCGGTGATCCTTGCTCCGGAATTAGCCGAGCGTGCCCCGCACGCGAAAACGTTGCTGGTCCACGCCGAGCCGTACAAGGCGTATGCCCGCTTGGCGCAGCTCTTCCACCCGCTTCGCGGGAACCTGTCGACCGGCATCTCGTCCAAGGCTAGCGTGGACCCGGCGGCGACAATCGGCGAGGGCTGCCTGATCGAAGCAGGAGCGATTATAGCCGCAGACGTGAAAATCGGCGAACGCGTCCGTATCGGCGCAAACACGGTGATCGAGCGTTCGGTCGAGATCGGGGATGACTGCTCGATCGGTGCGTGTGCCTCGCTGACACATTGCCTGATCGGCAAGCGCGTGCGCATCCTTCCCGGTGCGCGCATAGGGCAGGAGGGATTCGGCTTCGCCATAGACGCAAAAGGCCACATTCGCATCCCACAGCTTGGCCGCGTGATCGTCGAGGATGATGTAGAGATCGGCGCGAACACGACGATCGACCGTGGAGCGGGGCCCGATACGGTGGTCGGACGCGGGTCTATGATTGATAACCTTGTTCAGATTGGGCACAACGTGGTGATCGGGCCGGGGTGCGTCATCGTGGCGCAGGTAGGAATATCGGGCAGCAGCCGGCTGGAAGCGGGCGTTGCGCTTGGCGGGCAGGCCGGCGTCGCGGGCCATCTGACGCTGGGGCGGGGGTCGCAGGTCGCGGCGCAGAGCGGCATCATGCGCGACATCAAGCCTGGCGAGCGAATGATGGGCTATCCTGCGGTCACAGCCCGGCAGTTCTTTCGCCAACTTGCCTGGATCGAGCGCGCCGCGGGTTTGAAAAAGAGAGCCGAGGAAGTACAGGACTGATCGCATGAACGACGCGACGCTGAAACGACAGAGTGACGACAAAGGGGTCGACCTGGATACGAAGGCCATCATGGCCCTCATCCCGCACCGTTTTCCCATGCTGATGATCGACCGTATCGAAGGAGCGGTCGGTGACGAGCGCGGCACGGGGATCAAGAACCTGACGATCGGCGAACCGTTCTTTGCGGGGCATTTTCCCGATCACCCCGTCATGCCGGGCGTGCTGGTGATTGAAGCGATGGCTCAGGTGGCGGCAGTGCTGGTGATGCAGTCGCTGGGTCTGTCGCCGGAAAATCGCCTGGTCTATTTCATGAGCATCGAAAGCGCGCGGTTCCGCAAGCCTATGCTGCCCGGCGACGTGCTGCGTATCCCGGTGGTAAAGGAGCGCAAGCACCGCAATGTCTGGAAGTACAAGGGCGAGGCCTATTGCAACGGCGCGCTGGCAGCGGAAGCCGTCTTCTCCGCGATGCTGGTCGAGGAAAAGCAGTGAGGGGGCGGCTGGCGAGCGGCGCACTGGCCGATGCCCGATGACGGCACGCTGGGCGTCATTGCCGGTGCCGGCTCGCTGCCGCGGCTGATCATCGCCGAGGCCGTCCGGCAGCGCCGGCCGGTATTCGCGGTGGGATTTCACGATCACACCGATCCGGCGGCACTGGCCGGCATCCCGCATCTTCTGACACGCCCAGGCAAGGCCGGTACCGTCATCAAAGCTTTGCATCGCGCGACAGTACGCGACGTCGTCCTGGCCGGCGGGCTGCGCCGCCCCAGCTTTGCCGAATTGCGCCCCGATTTGTACGCGGCGCGTTTCCTTGCCCGGATCGGTAGAAGCGCGTTGGGCGATGACGGCTTGTTGCGGGCGGTTATCGCGTTGCTGGAACGGGAAGGCTTTCGTGTGGTCGGCGCGGCCGATCTGGTCGGCGCTCTGACGGTGCAAGCGGGCAATCTCGGCGCGGTGTCGCCTTCCGAAGCTCATCTTCGCGATGTCGAGCTTGGCGTTCGCGTCGTCACGACGCTCGGCAGGCTGGACGTCGGTCAGGCAGCGGTTGTGCAGGAAGGGCTGGTCCTGGGCGTCGAGGGCGTGGAGGGCACGGACGGGTTGATCGCGCGGTGCGGAGCGCTGGCCCGCCGCGGCGTCAGGCCGACACTGGTCAAACTCGCCAAGCCGCAGCAGGACACAAGGGTCGACCTGCCGACAGTCGGCCTGTCGACCGTGAAAGCGCTTGCGACCGCGGGTTTCGCGGGACTGGTGGTTGAAGCGGGGCGCACGCTCGTTCTGGACGGTTCGGGAGTCGTGGCCCTTGCCGACCGGCATGGACTGTTCATCACCGCCGTGACGGTGTCGTGAGCCCGCCGCTGGTGTACATGATCGCGGGCGAGCCATCGGGCGACCTGCTTGGGGGGCGTGTCATGGCCAGCCTGCGGCAACTCGCGCCGGAGGGCGTTGTTTTCGCCGGCATCGGTGGCCAAACCATGAAGGCCGAAGGCCTCGCTTCGCTGTTCCCGATGGCGGAACTTTCAGTCATGGGGCTGGTCGAGGTAGTGGCACACCTGCCCAACCTGCTGCGGCGCATCGAGCAGACCGTCGAGGACATACTGGCGTTGCGGCCTTCCATCGTGGTTAGCGTCGATGCACCGGATTTCAGTTTCCGCGTTGTCCGCAAGGTTCGCGCGCGCAACCCTTCTATTCCACTGGTCCACTACGTTGCGCCCACGGTCTGGGCGTGGCGGCCGGGTAGGGCGAAGAAAATTGCGGCTTTCCTCGACCACCTGCTGGCGCTCCTGCCGTTCGAGCCTCCCTATTTTGAGAGAGCGGGCCTGCCCTGCACGTTCGTAGGGCATTGGGCGGCTGCCGTCCGGCCGGCCGGCAGCGCGGACCGTTTCCGTGCCGCCCGGAAGATCGCGCCGGGAAGCCAGGTCGTCCTCCTGCTGCCGGGAAGCAGAAAAGGCGAGGTATCGCGGCTGCTGCCCCTCTGCATCGAGGTAGCCCGCTGCCTCGCGGCGAGCAATCCCAAGCTGTTTTTCACCTTCCCCACGGTTGCGACCATTGCGCCCATGCTGCGCGAGCAGCTGGGCCGGGCCGAGTTCCCATGCGCGATCATTGATGATGAAGCTGAAAAGAAGGATGCGTTCGCGGCGGCGCAGGCCTCGCTGGCCGCGTCGGGTACAGCCACGCTCGAGCTGGCGCTGGCGGGGGTTCCTTCTGTGATCTGCTACCGCGTGAACGGCTTGTCGGCATTCTTGGCGCGGCGGCTCATCCGCGTTCCGTATGTCGGGTTGCCTAACCTGATCTTGAACCGCGAAGTGATGCCTGAATTCCTGCAACAGCGCGCGAGCGCGGTGTTGATCGTGCCGGTTCTGAATGAACTGCTTGCGGACTCGGCAGCGCGGCATTCCCAGAAAGCAGCCTTCACCTCGCTTGCGAACTTGCTTCTACCCGGCGGGATGGATCCCAGCATCCGTGCCGCAACCGCGATCCTTGGCCTGATCGCACGCTGATCAGGGGGGCGGCGCTGAACCGCCATGGCCGTTCGGGCCCGGGCCGCCATCCTCGTCGTCAAGCCGATGATGGTCCCGCGAGGGCTCGGGGATCATGAGCTTGCGGCCGTCAAGAGAGATCTGCCTCGCCGCGTCGATCAGCGTTTCTTCCATCACCTCCTCGGAAGCTGCCCTTGCCGCGCGCGCCTTGTCCATCGCATCACGCAAAGCCGCCGGATCCAGAGGATCGGAGCCCAGCACGGCGCGAACGTTTTCGCGGGCTGCGTCCGTCGAGCGCATTTTATCCATGAAGTCGAAACGGTGGCGTTCAAAGACGGTGTGCACGATCGCAGCGTCGGGCCCACTCATGTCGTGGGTGATTCGATCGCGAAAACTGTCTGCGTTATGCGGGGGTGGCGGCGGGTAACCGGCCAGATGGCTGATCAACACCGAAATGTTGAACGCAAGCGACACGACGAATGCCGAGTAGATCCAGAATCGTCCCTTCATCCAAGATCGCCCGTCAGGAAGCTTGCCGGCTGGTCCTCCAGCACCGCCGCCGCGCTGCGATCCCCGGAGGACGGCACCGTCACGCCGAGAAGGACTCCAAGCAACCCCGTGGCGACAAGAAAGGCAGGCCGGAACCCGAACAGCCCGCTCCAGGAAAAGCGTGGCGCCGTATGCGCGGCAACGAGAATGGACGTTCTCAACCGGCGGGCATGCTCAGAAGATTCATCAAGCGCGTGAACGCCAAGCACCTTGTCCAGTTGCGAGTCGTCGAAGGCGTTTTTCATCCGACATCTCCCTGTTCTGCAAAATCGGCCAGCTTCGTACGGAGCGCCGCGCGCGCGCGCACCAGAAGGGACTGTACCGCCAGAACGCTGATCCCCAGTATCTGGGCCGCTTCCTTGCCGCTGAAGCCTTCATAGTGGCATAGCACGATCGCAGCCTTCTGCCGGCCGGGCAAAGTTGCCAGCGCGTCGGCGATGGCGCGCTTCAGCTCGCCGACATGGGCGTCGCGCATTGGATCGGCACGGGCGTCGGCGATCCACTCCGCTTCCTCGATCGGCTGGAAACCGCGCCGCCTCAGGCGATCAATACAAAGGTTCACAGTGATGCGATGCAGCCATGTGGAAACCTTGGCCCCGCCGGGGCGCCATAGCGCGCTTCGCGTCCAGACGCGCAGGAAAGCTTCCTGCACCACATCGTCGGCTTCCACCCGGTTTCCCAGCATTCTCTTGCCGATGGCAAGCAGTCGCGGCAGGAACCGGTCCACCATGACGGCGAAAGCAGCCTCGTCCCCCGCTGCGACGGAGGCGAAAAGAGATTCGTCCGAGGCATCGAGGTATACGGCGCGGATCGTCAAGCGCCGCGATGATTCAAACGCTGTCATGGATAACGTGTGCGCCACCAAGGGTAACTCCGCCTGTTTGCCGGTTATACGGATCAAACGGAATTAGCAGGCGGGTTCGCGGTTTCAGCCGCCGAAAAGAATGCCGGCGGCAACGCTTACCGCCAAACAGGCCGCCAGGATCAGCTTGACGCCGGGCGGCGTACCCACGATTCGGTTATCGTTCGCCGCGACCCCGGCAAAATACGAACTGAACCCTATCGGGCTAGGCCATCCGTACCCTGCACGGCAGTTTACGGATGTTTCCCGAAGTTTCGAGTAAGTGCTGAGACTAGCTGCGACTTTCAATTGATACATAATCCCGTCGTTCCGGACCGGTATACAACTGACGCGGCCTCCCGATCTTTTGAACAGGGTCGCCGATCATTTCGTTCCATTGCGCCACCCAACCGACCGTCCTTGCGATGGCGAAGAGCACAGTAAACGTGTTCATCGGAAAGCCAAGTGCCTTGAGGATGATGCCTGAATAAAAATCGACGTTCGGATACAGCTTCTTTTCAATGAAGTATTCGTCTTCCAGCGCGATGCGTTCAAGCTCGACGGCAAGCTCTAGCAAGGGATCATGAATAATTCCAAGCTCGCCAAGCACCTCGTGGCACGTCTGACGCATCACGCCCGCGCGCGGATCGAAGTTCTTGTAGACGCGATGCCCGAAGCCCATCAGGCGGAAACTGTCGTTTTTGTCCTTGGCGCGGCTGATGAACTCGGGGATCCTGTCCTTTGTCCCGATCGTCATCAGCATTTTCAGCACGGCTTCGTTCGCGCCGCCATGCGCCGGCCCCCATAGCGATGCGATGCCGGCCGCAATGCAGGCAAACGGGTTGGCGCCCGACGAACCTGCCAGGCGAACGGTCGAGGTCGATGCGTTCTGCTCGTGATCGGCATGCAGGGTGAATATCCGGTCCATCGCGCGCGCCGCGACCGGGTTCACCTTGTACGGCTCGGCCGGGACACTGAACATCATGTGCAGGAAGTTTTCGGAAAAGCCGAGATCGTTGCGCGGGTAGACGAAGGGCTGCCCCACCGAGTATTTATAGGCCATCGCCGCTATGGTCGGCGTCTTCGCGATCATCCGGTGCGAGGCCACCTTGCGCTGCTCGGGGCAGGTAATGTCGAGCGAGTCGTGGTAGAAGGCCGATAGCGCGCCGACGACTCCGCACATGATCGCCATGGGGTGGGCGTCACGCCGGAAGCCGCCGAAGAACGCGATCAGTTGCTCGTGCACCATCGTGTGCGTCTTGATGTCGTGCACGAATAGGTCGCGCTGCGCGGCGTCCGGCAACTCGCCATAGAGCAGCAGGTGCGCGACCTCCATGAAATCGCTTTTTTCGGCCAGCTGTTCGATCGGGTACCCGCGGTAGAGGAGAACCCCGGCATCGCCGTCGATGTAGGTGATCTTCGACTCGCAGCTCGCGGTCGATGTAAACCCCGGGTCGTAGGTGAAGTAGCCGGTATCGCCGTATAGCCTGCGAATATCGATGACGTTCGGGCCTATCGTTCCGGACAGGACAGGCAAACCGTGAGTTTTTCCATCCGCATCGAGGGTCACGGAAGCATTTCCCTGTTCGGCGGTCGCGATCGTTTCGTTCATCTCGGGTCTCTTCCTGAGTTCTGGTCAGCCCTACCGCAGCCGGGTTAGGAAAACGTAACCTTGACCGCGCAGGCGGCAAGGTACTGATGCCAGGAACAACAAAGGCCGTTTCGTCCGTGTTCGCAACGTCGCATATTCCGAACGATGACGAAGGCCCTTCGCCGGCGGTGCCGACGCGTGCAGGGACGGAAACGTGGGTACACGCGTTGCGCGAGGCATTCCTTGCCGAACGTACGCGCTGGTTCCTGTGGGTGCCTGTGTTGCTCGGTGCCGGAGCGTCCGTTTACTTTGCGCTGCCGTTCGAACCTGTGCCAACGGCAGGCATTTCGGCGCTGGCGGGGCTTTGTCTCCTGTTCGCCCTCGCGTGGAAGCGAACCGCGCGGCTCTCGCTCTGCCTGCCCCTGCTCGCCATGCTGGTCTGCGCCGCCGGCTTCGCGATCGCGCAACAGAGGACGCGGCTTGTCGCCGCTCCCATCATCGCCGCAAGTCCTTGGCCGCGTACAGTCGCCGGCGAGGTGCTCGATGTCGAGCCGGGCGAGTCTGGCGCGCGCGTCGTCCTGGACCACCTCGTGGTGGAGGGGTTGCCCCCGGACGCCACGCCTGTTCAAGTACGCCTTCGCCTCACCCGTCACTCGTTGCCGCCACGCTCCGGCAGCGTTATCCGCCTGCGTGCGGTCCTGATGCCACCGGAAGGGCCGGCACAACCGGGGGCGCACGATTTTCGTCGCGACCTTTTCTTCGAGCGCATCGGGGGTGTCGGCTATGCGATGGGGCGGCCTATCGTCATCCAGCCGGCGAGCGAGCGGCCGGACGGCGCGCGGCTGGAACGCTTGCGGCAGGGCGTGGCGGCGCATGTGGACGCCGCGCTTGGCGACACTCCGCAAGCGGCCATTGTCGTCGCTTACCTGACTGGCGAGCGCGGCCTGATCGGCCAGGAGACGGCTGACGACATGCGTGCGAGCGGGCTTGCGCACTTGCTCGCCCTGTCGGGCATGAAGGTGGGTCTGGTGGCGGTCCTGACGTTTGCAGCCTGTCGCCTATTGCTGGCGCTGTTGCCGGGAGCGGCGGCGCGAACGGGCAGCCGCAAGCTTGCGGCCGTTGCCGGCATCGCGGCGGCTGCGAGCTACGTCGCCATCGCCGCTGCGCCTGTGCCTGCGCTCCGTTCGGTCCTGATGAGCGGCATGGGGATGTTCGCCATTATCGTCGGCCGGCAGGCAATCAGCCTGCGGCTCGCCGCCATTGCCGCGTGCATCGTACTCTGCTGGCAGCCCGAAAGCGTGACCGGCGTTAGTTTCCAGATGTCCTTCGGTGCAGTGATCGCCCTGATCTCGTTCTACGAGGCGATGCAAGGTTCGATCAGCCGCGCCTACAGCCACGCAGGCCGCCCGCGCCGGATCATGCTGGGCTTTGCCAAGCTGGTTGTCACCACGCTGGTCGCGACCCTGGTGACCTCGCCACTCGCGCTGTTCCATTTTCAGCAGGAGGCGAACTACAGCGTGTTCGCCAACGCCATCGCCATCCCGCTGAACGACATCTGGATCATGCCGTTCGGGATTGTCGCCATGCTGCTGATGCCCTTCGGGCTTGATCGCTGGCCGCTGACCGCGATGGGCATGGGCGTGCACGGGATGCTGCTGCTGGCGCACGCTGTCGCGCGCTGGCCGCACGCCGTCACGCGCGTGCCGTCGCTTCCCGACGCCGCGCTGGTGCTGCTCGAACTCGGCGGTCTCTGGGTCATACTTTGGAAAGGCAGGTGGCGGCGCCTAGGGTGGATGGTGGCCGCAGCGGGATGTTTCGCCGCCTGCTTCGTCCGCCCGCCCGACGTGCTTGTATCAGAAGACGGCAAGCGGGCGGCCTTCCGCCTCCGCGATGGAATGCTGGCGGTATCGAAAATCGGCAGCCGCCACGATTTCACGGTCGACACGTGGAACCGGATGAACGCCGGGCGCGGCCTGACTCTGATCCCGGAAACCGGCGTGGTCGATGACGGTCGGATCTCCTGCCAGTCAGACGGCTGCCTTTACCGTCACGATCCCTCCACACCCCCGGTGGTCCTTCTTCGCGACCCGGCCGCCTTGTCGAGTTACTGCAGCCCGGGCGCAATAATCATCAGCAGCTCGCGGGTGCAGGCGGAGTGCGCGGGCGGGCGGATTATCGACGGTTCGTCGCTGGCCGCGACAGGGGCGCTTGCGATGACAGCCGCAGGTCATAGCTACGAAGTCACGACCGTGGCGGGATCCACGGGTCTTCGGCCATGGTCGTCATCGGCGGCCCCCGAAATCCGTCTGCGCCCTAGTAGCGGCGAAGCAGCCCCACCAGCTGACCCTGAATCTGAACCCGATCCGCGCTGAGGACGCGGGTCTGGTAAGCTGCATTTGCGGGCTCGAGCTCGATGTTGCGGCCTTTCCGGTACAGGCGTTTGAGCGTCGCCTCGTTATCGTCGGTGATCAGGGCAACCACGATGGCGCCGTTCTCCGCGGTGTCGCTCTTGCGGATCACGACCGTGTCGCCGTCGAGGATGCCGGCCTCCATCATCGAGTCGCCCGCGACCTCCAGCGCGAAATGATCCCCGCCCTTGAGCATTTCGGGGGGCACGGCGACGTTGCGCCCGGTTTCCTGCAGCGCCTCGATCGGGGTGCCGGCGGCGATGCGCCCATGCAGCGGCACGTCGAAGGCCGCCGCGGCAACGGACGGCAGGGTCACGACCGCGCTGCGCGGCCGGGACATCGCATCGGGCAGGCGAACGACTTCGAGCGCTCGCGCCCGGTGCGGGAAACGGCGAATGAAGCCGCGCTCTTCAAGGCCGGTGATCAGCCTGTGTATGCCCGACTTCGACTTCAGGTTGATCGCTTCGCGCATTTCGTCGAACGAAGGCGCGACGCCGTCGCGCCCGACGCGCTCGTCGATGAACTTGAGAAGCTCCTGCTGTTTTTTCGTTAGCATCGCACTCACCAGAACAAAGAGGAAACTGCGCCTTTGTTCTATTTAAGTTCTCATGGCCTGTCAACAAGAAGAGATTGCACGGCCGTGCTCACGTCTTCGTGCCGCAAGAGCGACTCCCCGATCAGGAACGACGCGATCCCGGCAACCGCAAGGCGCGCGAGGTCGGCGGGCGTGGAAAGGCCGCTCTCGCCGACCCCGAGGATGTTCGGTGGCAGGTACGTCGCCAGTTCGAGCGAAACAGCAGGATCGACCTGCAACGTCTTGAGATTGCGATTATTGATACCGAGCAGGCCTGGGCTCAAGGCAAGCGCGCGGTCAAGTTCTGAGCGATCATGAACTTCCACGAGCACGTCCATCCCGTAAGCGGCTGCGGACTCAAGCACCTCGCGCGCAAGCCCCTCATCGACCGCGGCCATGATCAACAGGACGCAATCGGCTCCGAAAGCGCGCGATTCGGGGACTTGATAAGGGTCGACGATGAAGTCCTTGCGCAGCACGGGCAGAGCCGCGGCCTGGCGGGCAAGCGCCAAGTGCTCGTCGCCCCCCTGGAAAAACGGCTGGTCGGTCAGAACGGACAGGCAGCAGGCCCCGCCCCGGGCATAGGCAACCGCCAGCGCGGCGGGGTCGAATTCAGCGCGGATCAGCCCGCGGCTGGGTGACGCTTTCTTGATCTCGGCGATCAGCGCGTACCGTCCCTCGCTTACCCGCCGGCGCAGGGCATCGGCAAACCCGCGTGCGGGTTCGGCGTCGGCGCCCCTGCGCTCCAACTCGCGCAGGGGCAGGGCGGCTTTACGCTCCGCGACATGGGCCCGCTTGGCGTTCAGCACGGCGGTCAATCGGTCATCCGGTTTGTCGCTCATGGCTGCTTATGCCGCAAGCGCTGCAGCAGGTCGAGCGCGGCGCCCGAGCTTATCGCCTCTCCGGCAAGGAAAACTCCGTCCCTAAGCGTCTCCACCCTGTCGGCTACCACCAGGGCGGCGCCGGCGTTCAGGGCGGCCGCGTCGCGGTAGGCGCCTGGCGCGCCGTTCAGCATCCGCTCCAGCGCGGCTGCGTTCTCCGCCGGCGCGCCGCCACGAAGGGCTTGGGCCCGCCATACGCTCAACCCGAGCTCCTGCGGATGCACGACCCTGCGAGTCGTTCGCCCTTCCCGAAGGATCGCGGCGTCGCTGGGGCCCGTCACCGTGAGTTCGTCAAGGCCGTTGCCGTGAACAACCCAGGCATGCCGCGCTCCAAGCTGAGCAAGCGCCGCCTGGAAGATCGGAAGCAGGGAAGGGGAGTACACGCCGATGAGATGGCGCTCGACCCCGGCGGGGTTGGCGAGGGGGCCGAGCAGGTTGAAAATCGTCCGGCGCCCCAAGCTCTTGCGCAAGGGCGCAAGCCGGGCCAGGGCGGGGTGGAAGGCCGGGGCCGACAGGAAAACGATCCCGAACCGCCCCATGTCCTGCGCCGCGCCCTCGGCGGCAGCCTGCACCTCAAGCCCGAGCGCCGCGAGGACGTCGCTCGATCCCGATTGCGAGGAGGCGGCGCGGTTGCCGTGCTTGGCAACGCGGACGCCGCAAGCCGCGGCGACAAGGGCGGCGGCGGTCGAGATGTTGACGCTGCCCGCCCCGTCGCCGCCGGTCCCGCACACGTCGACGGCGTCGGGAAACGGTCCGGCGGACACGGCCCGGGCGCGCAACGCGCGAACGGCCGCCACGATTTCTTCCGCGGTTTCGCCCTTGTCGGCGAGCGCGGTCAGGAAGGAGGAAGCCTCCCGGTCTGGCATCGCGCCGTCCAGGATCGCGTTGAAACGTTCGGTGAAATCGTCCATGCCGTCGTTATGGCCGCCGTGCCGCCGGCCGTAAAGCGTGCCGACCGGCATCCGGGCTTGGGGTGAAAGCGAAAAAGATATCGACAAATTTAGACAGATTGAGCATAATGTGTTCGAAATGAGGTGCGGGACGATCTCATGGGCAGGGGCAAATGCATGGTTTCAAAATTCATCGCCGCCGCGATATTGGCATCCACAGCTCTTGTCGGCGTGCCTGCCTATGCCGATGATCCGCAGGAACTCTCCGGCGGATCGCAGATGCTACCGGGCGAGGACACGTATGTCTTCAATTCCCTCGACGCCGCTGCGCGGTACACAGCCGCCGCCTCGTTCGACATTGACCAGCAGATCGTCAAGCGTCCGACCTCGTACAGCTCGTGCCTGACGACCTTGCTGCAGGAAGCGCAGCAGATCAACGACATGTTCGAGAACGGCTTTTCGATCAGCGATGTCTTTGCAGGAGGCGTGTCGCTGAATGTCGCGATCAGCAATTTTGCAGAAGAGCAGTTCAAAGACTATTTGTTCAAACAGTTAAACAATGAAGCTTGCGCCGTAGCTAACCAGTTTCAGGGCGTGCAGAACGGGCTTGTGGTTGGCACCTCAATCGGCAATCTCATGGGAGGAGCAAAAGGTGCCTTGACGATAGCCCCTCTTCCGGACCCCAACAGCCCCGACCCGAAAAATCCAACCCAGCTGCCCAACACGTCTACCGCCGACCAGGCGAGCGCATCCGGCGACGATTTGGACGCCATTGCCAATTCCGGCGGTGCCAGCCTCACCGGGATGACGCCGATGCCCAGCGCCGGGGGCGTGCAAATGGCTTCGGTGCCGGACAACACCAGCCCCAGCCCGCCGACGCCGATCGCGCTGGTCGATGCCGGCAAGCCGGGCCCCAGCACGCCCCAGAACGCGACGACCTGCATTCCTCCGGATAACCTCAACTGGCAGAGCCACAGCTTCGGCACGACCGATTACAGCGACTGGCCGACCATCACGAAGGCCACGTACGCCAATTCGGGAAACAGCAACGGCGACTACAGCTGGCTGACGAACCAGCAGGCGGCGCAGCAGGCGTCGGCTCCGCCAAGCACGGTCGTTCCGCCCAAGAATGATGCGCCGCCGACCCAGGGAAAAAAGCAGGCGATGGTTCCTGCCGGCCAAAGCCCGGCGAGCGGGCCTATCAGCTGCCAGGGGGGAACGCTTTCCGCCGATCCCGGCGTTGTTTCCACAGGCACGCCGTGTACCGCCAAGGACAAGGTACAGTGCATGTCGGGATCGAATTGCAGCTCGCAGAACGGCAGTATCGGGGTTGCGAAGTACGCGCAGAACTTTGTCCTCGGCGGCCCGCCTTTCTCCTACGCCGGAACCAATCTGGGGCAATGCGTATCTCTGTCGCGCTCGCTCGTGCCCAACCTTCAATACACCGGCACCTGGCGCGGCGGTCCCGCAGTCATGGGAAACATGAATTTACAGTTCGGAACGCCGATCGCCACGATGTTTGGCCCCCATAACACCTATAAAAATCCCACCATCATCCAGCACACCGGCATCTACATGGGCCAGCTCAACGGAGGCATGTTCATGATGGAGCAGTACCATATGGCCGGCGGCGGAATCCAGAAGCCTTGCGAAAGGTTCCATCCCTGGCAAGTCGGCGGCCGCCCGCAATGGACCTCCGCCGCCGGGCCTGCGAACCGACAGGACGAGAAGGCGGGAGCCAACTACTACGTGATCCTGAACTAAGAGCGGACGTGAGCGAGGGTTAGCTCGTAACTCTCGACAAATTTAGAGACTTTGGATACAATGCGAAATGTCTGAATGTGAGAGGTCTGTCATGACAAACCATCTTCCCGCCCCGAGGCGGATCGTAACAGCCGTCGCGACGGCCGCGCTTCTTGCGACCGTCGCATCCAACCCGGCGCGCGCTGATAATAACGGGGCGATAACAGGACTGCGCCCAATCAGCGCGCCATCGTATTCCCAGAGCGGCTCAGACGGTACGGGCACCGGTACAGGCAGCGGCACCGGTACAGGCACCGGCACCGGTTTGGCTCCCCCGACCAACAGTTCGGGCTGGCCGACGCTGCCCGCCAATCAACAATCCGGTACGGGAGCGACCTCGACGAACGGCTGGTCGACAAATGCCGGCTGCGACACGAGCTACGTTTACCCCTCGCTGGCGAACGCCGGGAACTACTCCTACGGGCAGACTTACGCCAACGACGCCGCGGTCGTGAAGCAGCCGCAATCCTACTCCAGCTGCCTGACTACCCTGCTACAGGAGGCCAACACAATCAACGACATGTTCTCGAACGGGTTTTCCGTCGGCATCTCGATCCAGAGTTTTGCCGACATAGCCGTGAAGAACATTATTTCCGGGATCGAAAGCCAGGTCTGCAAAGCGGTACAGTCCGCGGCGAACGGCGTGTTTGGAGGGTTCAAGACGGATTTCAGCCTGCTGAACGGCGAAGCTGTCATCAGTTTGGACGCTTCGGCGACGCCGACCCCGGTGACGCTCCCGGTAACAACGCCCACCCCGCCTTACTCGCCGCCTCCTGTTTCGACATCGCCGACAGCTCCGGTCGTCCTGCCGCCGACGCCGACTCCGCCTGCGCCGAAGAAGGGCAGGTAGCGGTCGACCCGTTGCTGGAAGCAGGTCCAGGGTGTCCGCCTTGGATACCAGGCACTTGAAAAAAATGTGCTCGCTGCGCTCGCAACGATGCGATGCCGATTGTCCGGGGCTGAAAAGCCCGCTAGAACGCTGTCACCCTGTAGTCAACGACATGGGTTACAGCATCTCTGGCTCCTGAAAGCCCGCGATCAAAGCCTGCCCGATGTGATTCGGGACCGCTGGACGACATTCAATGACATTTCAAGCGATCACGCTTTTTCAAGCGATAACGCTTTAGTTTGCGTCATTCATCTGCCGCAGGACGGCGTTGTTCACGGTCACCCTGTACTTCCCGCGCAATGATTGCTCGTACTGGGTGCGAAAATCGTTCTGCATCTGCGTTTCCAGCGCCCTATCGACCGTGGCCTGCTCGCCTTTGGGAAGCGGCTGTGGGGCGATGATTTCCGAAAGCTGGACCAGCGCCGGGCCGCTCTTCGCCGCAGCCAGTTGTACCTGCCCCACGATCGTCGAATTGAACAGGGCCGCAACGATGGGCGCCGAGTCGCCGCGTTCGCCGGCCGCATGCGCGAAAGGCCCGACTGGCGTCACGATCGCGTTCGCTTGCCTAGCCAGGGACGTGAAGGACTCGCCTACCTTGGCGGTTTTAAGCAGGCGCGTCGCAAGCACGTTGGCGGCCTCTGCCCGCGCATTGGCCGTATAGGCCTGCGCTGCGCTTATCTTGACCGTGTCCAGCGGCTTCAGCGCAGGCGCTGCAATCTGGTCCACTGAAAAGGCGTACGCCGACCTATCGTCCTGGACGACTTGCGGAGCGATTCCCTTGTCGGTCGCGAACGCCGCCTTCAGCAGCGCTTCCTTGCCTGTCAGCTCCTTGGCGACCGAGCCGTCGGCGTGCTTGCCGGTGGCATCCACTTCCTTCGCCACGATTGGAGCCAGACCGTAAGGTTTTCCGGCCTCAGCAAGGGAAGCGCCGCCGGCGAGCGCGTCGTCGATGTGCTTGGCCGTTTCGGTCAGCAGGTCGCGCGCCTTCTCTCCCTCAAGCTCGGCCTGCAGCGCAGGTTTGGCTTCGGCGAAGCCTAGCAGGCGTGGCGGTTCGACCCGGTGCACGGCGATCACATGCCAGCCGAGTTCGGTCCGGACCGGGAGAACGACGCTATCCGCAGGGGCAGAAAAAACCGGCTGCTGCAGTGCGTCCGGCAGGTCCTGCTGCGCCATGAGGCCAAGGTCGAAAGGCGGCTCGGAGCTCCCCGTGGCCTTTACGGCGGCTGCGAAGCTTTTGCCGCCCCGCACAAGCGCGACGATCTGGTTCGCCTTTTCCTGATCGCGAAGGATGACTTGGCTGAGGTCACGCCGCTCAGGCACCTTGAACTCGTTTTGGCGGGCGTCGAACGCCTGCTTCAACTCATCCGCGGTGAGCTGTACAGACCTGGCCAGATCGCTTGGTTCGACGTACAGGAAAGAAAAGTCGCGGTATTCGGGAGCGGTGAAATCGGAGGAATGCTTGTCGTAATATTCCTTGAGCTGCGCCGCGGTCGGCGCCGGCACCTTGATGCCGGCCGTGTCGATGTAGATCGCCTGTCCCCGGCGCGTTTCACCCTGGAAACGGTTGTACACATCGCGCAGGGACCCAGGCGGCGGCACCGTTCCAAGTTCGGCACCGGTCATCAGTCGCTTGGCATAGTCAAGCTTCTCGGACCGGATCGCGTCGCCTTCGCTCAGGCCCTGCTGCGCCAGCAACTGCCGGAACAGCGCGGGGTTGAACTGTTTGGTGACGGGATCCTGAAAATTCGGGATCTGCTGGATTTCTTCCACCACCAGCTTGTCGCCGATCAGGAAACCCTCGTCGTGGGCGGCAAGGCCGATCAGCATGTCGCTGATCATCGCGTCCAGCGTACGTTCCAGGAACCCGGCCCTCTTCGCGGTCGCAAGGTCGACCTTGCCACCCATCTGCCGGCCGACGCGGTCCAACTGCTGCTGGAAGGCGGCGCTCAATTGCTGGGGGGTGATCCGCTCGCGGCCGACGGTCGCGACTTCGTCCGCTCCGCCACGCGACCTCAGTACGTCGCCGATGCCGAAGATCACGAAAGCAAACAGCAGGACGGCGAACAATCCGCGCATGACGATGGACTGGGAAGCCCGGTGGAGGAACTGAAGCATGGCGCGATCATAAGAACGGCGCCGGCGCACCGCAACACCCGACATGTACGATTGCGGGCAGGACACTCGACAAGCGGGAGGGAGACGGTACAACACTGGCATGCAAACGCGCGGCAAGCTTATCGTCGGAAACTGGAAGATGAACGGCGTCCGTGCCGAGGCGGGGCCGCTCGCCCGCGCCGCCGTTGCGGCCCCGTCCGCGGCGGGAACCAAAGTCGTGATCTGCCCTCCCTTCACGCTGCTTCAGTATGTCGGCGAGATCATTGCAGAATCGGAGGTCGAGCTTGGCGGGCAGGACTGCCACGCCGAGGTCAGCGGCACGCACACGGGCAACATATCGGCCGAGATGCTGGCCGATGTCGGTGCGCGTTACGTGATCGTCGGCCATTCGGAACGCAGGGCCGAAAGCGGGGAGACCAATTCCATCGACGCGGCAAAGGCGGCCGCTGCCCTGCGCGCCGGCCTGATTCCGATCATCTGCGTCGGCGAAACGCTGGACATCCGCGAAGCGGGAAATGCCGAGCGGGACGTCGCGGACGAATTGAAATCCTCGTTGCCGCCGCTCGCCAACGGGCAAACGGTGGTAGTCGCCTACGAGCCGATCTGGGCGATCGGCACGGGCCGGGCCTGCGGCGCGGCCGAGATAGCCTCGATGCACGATAAGCTGCGCGCAACCCTGGAGCGCCATGATTCCAGGCTGGCTGACACGATGATCCTCTACGGCGGCTCGGTCAATGGCGACAATGCGTGCCAGATCCTCGGGCTGCACAACGTTGACGGCGCGCTGGTGGGCGGAGCCAGCCTGAGGGGGGACGAGTTCGCGGCCATTGTCGCCGCGTGCCCAAATTGCCGGTAGACAAGGCGGGAGGGAGAGTTACATAAACGCCCATGTTTCAAACCGTTCTTCTGGTGATCCAGATTTTCGTTTCGCTGGCGCTGGTCGGCATCATCCTGTTGCAGCGTTCCGAAGGCAGCGGATTGATCAGCTCCTCGACAGGGTCGCCGAGTTCGTTCATGAGTGCGCGCGGCGCGGCGAACTTGTTGACCCGGGCCACGGCCACCCTGGCGGCGCTTTTCATCGGCCTCAACCTCGCGCTCGCGATTCTCGCCGGCAATCACGGGCAGGGGACTTCCTTGCTCGACCAGCTACCCGCCGGTCCTGCCGCGCCCGACCCCGCGACGCCGAATCCGGCAAAGACGGCTCCGGCCGCACCGCAAGTGCCTATGCCGCAACCCGCAACCGCCCCGGCGGGTAAGTCCGCGCCTGCCGCGCCGGCACCGGCCACGGCGTCTGCAGCCAGGACTGTGTCTGCCAAACCGGGTTCGGCCAAGCCCGCCGGGACTGCTCCCGCCGCGCCGGACGTTCCCATTACCAAGTGATGAGCGCCGCGGGACATGGGGTGATACGTTATATTTTCGTGACCGGTGGCGTTGTCTCTTCATTGGGCAAGGGACTTGCGGCCGCCTCGCTAGGGGCGCTGCTGCAGGCGAGGGGCTTCACGGTCCGCTTGCGCAAGCTCGACCCTTACCTGAACGTCGATCCGGGCACGATGAGCCCGACGCAGCACGGCGAGGTCTTCGTGACCGACGACGGCGCGGAAACGGATCTCGATCTGGGACATTACGAGCGTTTTACCGGCGTCGCGGCGCGGCGCTCGGACAACATTACCACGGGCAGGATCTACTCGAACGTGATCGCGCGCGAGCGTCGCGGCGATTACCTCGGGGCGACCGTGCAGGTGATCCCGCACATCACGGACGAGATAAAGACATTCATCGCCAGCGAGACCGAAGGCACCGACTTCGTGATCTGCGAGATCGGCGGCACGGTCGGGGACATCGAAAGCCTGCCCTTCCTCGAAGCCATCCGCCAGTTCGGCAACGAGGTCGGGCATAACCGTGCGCTGTTCATCCATGTCACGCTGCTGCCGTTCATCGGCGCGGCCGGGGAACTCAAGACCAAGCCGACGCAGCATTCGGTCAAGGAATTGCTGTCCGTCGGCATCCAGCCCTCGATCCTGCTCTGCCGCTCGGCGCAGGACATCCCCCCCGACCAGCGGCGCAAGATCGCCCTGTTCTGCAACGTTCGTCCCGAAAGCGTGATACCGGCGCTCGACGCCGACACCATCTACCGCGTGCCGATCAGCTATCATCAGCAGGGCTTCGATGATCAGGTGCTCGCCCATTTCGGGCTGGACGCGCCGGCGCCGGACCTGACGCCGTGGCAGAGTGTCGTCGACCGCGTGCTCCATCCCGAGGGCGTGGTCAACATCGCCATCGTGGGCAAGTACACCAGCCTGCTCGATAGTTATAAATCATTGTCCGAGGCGTTGACCCATGGCGGGATCGCCAACAATGTCCGGGTCAGTGTGGAGTGGCTGGACAGCCAGGTGTTCGAGGTGGAGGACTCGCAACTTCCCATGCACCTGCTGGAGGGCGTGCACGGGATTCTGGTTCCCGGAGGCTTTGGGGAGCGCGGGGCCGAGGGCAAGATCAAGGCCGTCAAGTTCGCGCGCCAGCGCCGCATCCCGTATTTCGGGATCTGTTTCGGCATGCAGATGGCCGTGATCGAAGCCGCTCGGGATCTGGCGGGGATCACAGGCGCGAGTACGACGGAGTTCGGGCCGACATCCGATCCGGTAGTCGGCATGATGACCGAATGGATGCGCGGCAACGAGCTGGAAAAACGCAGGGCCGATGGCGACATGGGCGGGACGATGCGGGTTGGCGCCTATCCGTGCCGCTTGTCGCCCGGATCAAGGGTAAGCGAAATCTATGGCGCTGGCGAGGTCAGCGAGCGGCATCGGCACCGGTACGAGGTCAATACGAACTACAAGCCGTTGCTGGAGGCACAAGGCCTGGTGTTTTCGGGAATGTCGCCGGACGGTTCTCTGCCCGAAATCGTGGAGTTGCCGGGCCATCCGTGGTTCGTGGGGGTTCAGTTCCATCCAGAACTGAAATCCAAGCCGTTCCAGCCCCATCCGCTTTTCGCCTCGTTCATCAAGGCCGCTCAGGAGCAATCACGCCTCGTGTGAAGGTGATTGCTCCCGTGATCGGTCAGACCGAGGGGCGGCGCCGCCCGGTCAGCAGGTGGTAGAGGAACAGCACGACGATGGCGCCGACAACGGCGACGAAGAAGCTGTAGAGGTTCAGCCCTGTTACCGGCGCTTCACCCAGTTTCGTGAATATGAATCCTCCGACGACCGCGCCGACGATCCCGAGGATCATGTCGACCAGGAAGCCCTCGCCCTGCTTGTTGACGATCTTGCTGGCGATGAAGCCTGAAATGACGCCGAGAATGACCCAACCGAGAATTGACATCCAACACCCTCCTTTGTTTGTGAAACTGTCAACACGGTGTTTTCCAAAAGGTTCACCGCGATCCGCATATTGATCGGCAAGTGTGCCCGGCGTACAACCCGCCATCCGGTCTGCAGTCACCACAAGGTCAGTCATGAGCGCCATCCTCGACATTCACGCCCGCGAAATTCTTGACAGCCGGGGCAACCCGACGGTGGAGGTGGAGGTTTCGCTCGACAGCGGCGCTACCGGCCGCGCCGCTGTTCCTTCCGGCGCTTCTACCGGCACGCACGAGGCGGTAGAGCTTCGCGACGGCGACAAGGCGCGCTACGGCGGGAAGGGCGTTCTGAAGGCGGTGGAAGCGGTGAACGGCGAGTTGTTCGAGGCGCTGGTCGGCATGGAGGGCGACGACCAGATCACCCTTGACCGAACCATGATCGACCTCGACGGCACGTCGAACAAGGGGCGGCTCGGCGCCAACGCCATCCTTGGCATCAGCCTCGCCAACGCGCGCGCCTCGGCGGAGGAAGCCGGCCTGCCGCTCTACCGCTATGTCGGCGGCGCGTCCTCCCATCTGTTGCCCGTGCCGCTCATGAACATCATCAACGGCGGGGCGCACGCCGATAACCCAATCGATATCCAGGAGTTCATGATCGTGCCGATCGGCGCGCCGACTTTTGCAGAAGCGCTGCGAATGGGATCGGAAATCTTCCACGCGCTCAAGAAACTGCTGAAGGATGCCGGCCACGTTACCAATGTAGGCGACGAAGGAGGGTTCGCGCCCAGCTTGAAATCGAGCGACGAGGCGCTTGGCTTCGTCATGCGCGCCATCGAAAGCGCGAAGTACAAGCCGGGCGAGGATGTCGTCCTGGCGCTCGACGCCGCCGCAAGCGAGTTTTTCAAGGACGGCAAGTACCAGCTTGCGGGCGAGGGCAGGACGCTGGATGCCGACGGCATGGTGAGGTACTGGCAGGACCTGGCCGGCCGCTACCCGATCGTGTCGGTCGAGGACGGCATGGCGGAGGACGACTGGGACGGCTGGAAGGCGCTGACGGACGCGATGGGCGCCAGGACTCAGATCGTCGGCGATGACCTGTTCGTCACCAACCCCCAGTTCCTCGAGCGGGGCATTGCCGGGGGGCAGGCAAATGCGATCCTGGTCAAGGTCAACCAGATCGGCACGCTGTCGGAGACCCTGGAGGCTGTGAACATGGCGCACCGCGCCGGCTACCGTTCGATCATGTCGCACCGCTCGGGCGAGACGGAGGACTCCATCATCGCCGACCTGGCGGTCGCCACGAATTGCGGGCAAATCAAGACCGGCTCGCTCAGCCGCTCCGACCGCCTAGCCAAGTACAACCAGCTGCTGCGGATCGAGGAACAGCTGGGAAGCGCCGCAAAGTATGCTGGCCGCAAGGCATTCAAATAGGATAGAGGAGCGGGCGTGCCTGAAACGGCACGCCCCAACGCATCACCGCAGCGCCTGGATTGCAGCTTCGACCGTGCTGTCCCATGGTGTCGTCGGCCTGCCGATCAGCCGGCTGAGTTGGCGCCCATCGTCGAAAAGGTGACCGTTTGCTGCCTTCGCGTCGCTGTCGGCAAGAACCTCCGCCAGCTCAGCGGGCAAGCCGAAGCCGGCGAGGGCGCTGGCGTACTCCGCCTCGCCGAGGTTCTGGTAGGCGACCGGTTTACCCGATGCCCGCGCAACCTCCGCCGTGAATTCCGGCATCGAGTACGAGCCATCGCCAGCAAGCTCGTAAATCCTGTTCGGTGTGTCTGCATCTCTGTCGGATGTCAGCGCAACTGCGGCAGCCTCCGCGTAATCCGCACGGGCGGCGGTGGAGAAACGGCCTTCGCCCGAGCTGCCGAGGATCGCGCCGTGCGCCAGGGCCGGAGCCAGTGACCCGGTGTGGTTCTCCGTATACCATCCGTTGCGCAGGAAAACGCTTGGCAGGCCGGACTGCGACAGCAGTTTCTCGGTTTCCCGGTGGTCGTCCGCCAAGCGAAGCGGGGATGTATCCGCCCGCAGGATGCTGGTATAGGCGAACAGCGTCACGCCCGCCCGCCGGGCGGCCTCGATGACGTTGCGGTGCTGGGCCACACGCCCCTTGAGATCGTTCGACGACACCAGCAACACCCGGTCGACGCCTTCGAGCGCGGGCTGCAGCGTTTCAGGCTGGCGGTAGTCCGCAACGCGAGTCGTAACTCCCTTGCTGGAAAAACCGCTCTCCGGATCGGGCTTGCGCACCGCGGCGACGATCTGTTCGGGCCTGACCTTGCTCAGCAGGCTGTCAATGACGAGCCGGCCCAGCTGGCCGCCTGCGCCGGTGACGAGGATGACGGGTTGCTCTTTCGACATGGTAACTCCTGTGGTCTTTGTTCGTGTACAGGTCTAAATTAGAGACTTGGATCGCACAGGGAAGGAGGCAGGTTTTTCTGCCTAGGTAACCGGGAGGGTACCACATGAAGGACGCAAGAAACCGGAGCGAATGTTTCGGCGAGCGGCAGCGGCAAGGCTTTGACCCATCTCGCTGTCCTGTGCGCAACGTGCTGGACCGCATGGGCGAGAAATGGACGGCGCTGATCCTGGTCGCCTTGGCCAAACAGCCTTGCCGTTTCAACGCGTTGCACAGGACCATTCCCGATATATCAAAGCGGATGCTGACCCAGACCCTGCGTGACCTGGAGAGGGATGGGCTGGTGACGCGGCATGTGTTTCCCACCAAGCCGCCCAGCGTCGAATATCGTCTGTCGCCCCTGGGCGTTTCCGTCCTCGAGCCGCTTGGGCAGATGATAAGCTGGGCCGAACAGAGCTTCGGTGAAATCCAGGCCGCGCGCGCACAGTTCGACGGCCGGGCTTAACAAACCGCTGCCGGGCGCCGCAATGCCTGCACCGGTCGATGTCCTCAGATACCGAGTCTCGGTTTTGCTATCGGCGCTTGTTCATGCTCCGGAAAATTGTTCATGATCGTCCTTGAGCGGCTAAACAAGGCATAGGCCCGTTTTCCTTCCGGCGTCAAAATCCCTTTGCGGTCGACCACGGCTTCGGAAAACTGGCTGACCTGTTCCAGGTAGAATGCTCCGATCCTGACCGCCTGGAAGCTGTTCAGCGGCACTTTCGGCACCGCGACCGGAGCTTCGCCGCCTTTCGCCGAAAGCGGTTTCAACCCCAGCCGCTGCTCGACTGAGTCGAGCATTACCTCTCCGCCTTCGAGTTGATCGGTAAGGCTCTTGCTGTGCATCATGACGAATCGGCCCGACAACATGGCGGTGTAAGGATCGTCGGCCTGGGCATCTTTCCGCATGCGGGTCAGAGACTGCTTGTCGACCCATCGCTCGAAGGCGCCGGGAAGCGGGAACTCTTTCAAAAGGGTCGTCCCGCTCTCCACGAAGGTCTGGAGCGTAGCGGCCAGCTTGTCGACCGGACGGAAAACACGATCATCACTCATAACAACTTCCTTATATTCACTAGTTGTTAATATATCAGGATTAGCGCTGACGTACAAGCACAAGCAGCTTGCACAGCCTGGGTAAATATCGTTCAAGAGCGCACCATGTCTTCGAGTCGCAAACTTCGCCATAGCCTTCTGAGGCTAATCGCGCCCGCGATCGCGGCGTGCCTTGTGTCGTATTTTGCCTACTACACGATCGAAGGCGGCCGCGGTCTGAAATCGATGACGAAGCTGCAGGGCGATATCTCCGTCGCCGAGACGCGCCTCGACGTGTTGCAGACGCAGAGTGCGAGCCTGGAGCATCAAGTATCGCGCATGCGGGCGGCAAGCCTGGACCCCGACCTGCTGGACGAGCGAGCGCGCACCGTGCTGAATTTCAGCCGCCCGAATGATTTGATCATTCGCCAGGACGGGAAGAACGCTAGTGACCGTTGAAATATGTAACTCGTTCGTCATACCCGTGCGAAGGCACTGTGTCCATCGCGGTGCGTTCCTGCACTTTTGTAAGCCGCAAGGTAAATTCCAGGTCGCCGTTGTCCTTGTGATCGCCTGAAGCGGCCTGACCGTAATAGGGTTAGAAGGCCAGCGCGTTGCGGTTCGCCGCTTGCCAACCGACCCTCTCTGGAATAGGTAAATCTCCTGATCGCCGCGCCCGCCTGCGGCCCTTCGGAGGAAGTTTCTTGGCCGCACCCGGCATCCAGTCCAACGACGTCACGCCCGAGCTTTTGAAGTCGCTCTACCACGACATGCTGCTGATCCGGCGCTTCGAGGAAAAGGCCGGCCAGCTTTATGGCATGGGGCTGATCGGCGGCTTCTGCCACCTTTACATCGGGCAGGAAGCCGTGGTCGTCGGCGTGCAGTCGCTGCTGAAACAGGGCGACACGATCGTCACCAGCTACCGCGATCACGGTCATATGCTGGCCGCGGACATGGAGCCGCGCCGCGTGATGGCGGAGCTGACAGGCCGGGGCGAGGGCTATTCGAAGGGCAAGGGCGGCAGCATGCACATGTTCAGCCGCGAGAAGTCGTTCTTCGGCGGCCACGGCATTGTGGCCGCGCAGGTTCCGATCGGCACCGGGCTTGCCTTTGGCCACAAGTACAAGAAGGACGGCGGGCTGTGCGCGACCTACATGGGCGACGGCGCGGCCAACCAGGGCCAGGTTTACGAAAGCTTCAACATGGCGGCGCTCTGGAAGCTGCCGGTGCTCTATATCATAGAGAACAACCGGTACGGCATGGGCACTAGCCAGCAGCGCGCCGCCGCCGGCGATTTGTACAAGCGCGGCGAGGCCTATGGCATTCCCGGCGAGCAGGTGGACGGCATGGACGTGCTGGCGGTGCGCCAGGCAGTGCTGCGTGCGTCCGAGCGCATCCGCGGCGGCGAAGGGCCGGTGATCCTGGAAATGATGACTTATCGCTACCGCGGACACTCGATGTCCGATCCCGCCAAGTACCGCAGCAAGGAGGAGGTTGAGCAGATGCGCAGCGGCCACGATCCGATCGAGCAAGTGAAGAAGTTGCTGCTCGAACGTGGCGGCGAAACGGAAGACTCGTTGAAGGCTGTGGAGAAGGACGTCAAGGCGGTCATCGGCGAAGCGGCCGAATTTGCGCAGAACGCGCCCGAGCCTGATCCGAAGGAACTATGGACCGAAGTGCTGGTGGAAAGCTGATGGGCGCCATGGACATCCTCATGCCGGCGCTGTCGCCGACCATGACCGAGGGAAAGCTGTCGCGCTGGCTCAAGCGCGAGGGCGACCGCGTCGCTCCAGGCGAGGTGATCGCCGAGATCGAGACGGACAAGGCGACCATGGAGGTAGAAGCGGTGGACGAAGGCGTGCTGGGCAGCATTCTCGTCCCCGAAGGCACGGAGAATGTCGCGGTCAACACGCCGATCGCGCGGCTGTCGGTCGAAGGCGAGTCTCCGGCGGCGAAGGAGGAAGCGCCGGCTCCGGCTGTCGTCGCCGAAACCAAGGGCGGCCCGCAGACCGCGCCGAGCGTTCCGCTGGTGGCCCCGGCGCCGCAGGAGCAGGAATATACCGGCGCAACCGTGAAGCAGACGATCCGCGAGGCGCTGCGTGACGCGATGGCGGAAGAAATGCGCCGCGACCCGACCGTCTTCCTGATGGGCGAGGAAGTCGCCGCCTACCAGGGCGCGTACAAGGTCAGCCAGGGCCTGCTGGAGGAGTTCGGCGCGGATCGGATCGTCGATACCCCGATCACCGAGCAGGGGTTTGCGGGGCTCGGCGTCGGGGCGGCGTTTTCCGGCCTGCGCCCGATCATCGAGTTCATGACCTTCAACTTCGCGATGCAGGCGATCGACCAGATCATCAACTCCGCCGCCAAGACGCTGTACATGTCGGGCGGGCAGATGGGTTGCCCGATCGTGTTCCGCGGCCCCAACGGCGCGGCATCCCGTGTCGGCGCGCAGCACAGCCAGGATTACGCCTCGTGGTACGCGCATGTACCGGGCCTGAAGGTCGTTGCGCCTTACTCGGCCGCCGACGCCAAGGGTTTGCTGAAGTCGGCGATCCGCGATCCCAACCCGGTGATCTTCCTCGAGCACGAGATCCTGTACGGCGCGACGTTCGACGTGCCGTCCGATCCCGAGTTCCTGGTGCCGATCGGGCTCGCCAAGGTAGCCCGGCCGGGCAAGGACGTGACGGTCGTCGCGTACTCACGCATGGTGCAGCACGCGCTGCTGGCGGCCGAGGAGCTGGCAAAAGACGGGATCGAGGTCGAGGTGGTCGACCTGCGCAGCATACGCCCCCTCGACACAGCGACCATCGTTTCAAGCGTCCGCAAGACCAACCGGCTGGTCTCGGTGGAGGAAGGCTGGCCGATCGCCGGCATCGGCTCGGAGATCGCGGCCATCGCCATGGAGCAGTGCTTCGACGACCTGGACGCGCCTGTGGTCCGCGTCCACGCGAAGGATGTGCCGCTGCCCTATGCCGCCAACCTCGAGAAGCTGGCCCTGCCGCAGCCCGAGGACGTGGTCGAGGCGGTGCGCAAGGTCATGGGGCGCTAGGATGCCGGTGAACATCCTGATGCCGGCGCTGTCGCCGACCATGACCGAGGGCAAGCTGTCGCGCTGGCTGAAGAAGGCCGGCGACACGGTCGGGCCGGGCGATGTGATCGCGGAGATCGAGACTGACAAGGCGACGATGGAAGTCGAGGTCGTCGACGAGGGCCGGATCATCGAGATCCGGATCGAGGAAGGTACCGAGGGTGTCGCGGTCAACAGCGTGATCGCCGTGCTTCTGAGCGAGGGCGAGAACGAGACCGACATCGCCAAGCCGGACGAAGTGCCGCTGCTCGTGCCGATCGCGTGCAAGGTGCCGGACGTGACGCCCGAACAGGTGCAGCAGTTCCTGCGCGACGTTCCCTCCCCTGCGCCCGCGGCTAGCGGGAACTCCGGCCGGATCATCGTCAGCCCGCTGGCCAGACGTCTGGCGCAGCAACGCGGCATCGATCTGTCACGCCTGACCGGCAGCGGCCCGAACGGCCGAATCGTCCGCGGCGATCTCGACAAGTTTGCTGTTGAGCCGGTTTCGGTGAAGCCCGCGCCCGAGTCGGGCAGCGTCAAATCCTTGATCGAGGGCCGCAAGCTGGCCGACCTGCTCGGCATGGCCTATACCGCCCAGCCGAACAGCACCGTGCGCAAGACCATCGCCCGCCGCCTGACGGAGGCCAAGCAGACCGTTCCGCATTTCTACCTGACCGTCGATTGCGACATCGGTTTCCTCTCCACCCTGCGCGGCCGGATGAACGAGCGCGGCGACGGCGGGGTGAAGCTGTCGATCAACGACTTCGTCATTCGCGCCGTAGCCCTGGCGCTGAAGCAGGTGCCCGCGGCGAACGCCAGCTGGACCGACAGCGACATCCTGCTGTACCGGCATGCGGACATATCGGTGGCCGTCGCCACCGATAACGGCCTGATCACGCCGATCATCAAAGCGGCGGAAGACAAGCCCGTCGCCGCGATCTCGAAGGAAATGAAGGACCTCGGCGCGCGGGCGCGGGCCGGCAAGCTGAAGCCGGAGGAGTACCAGGGCGGATCGTTTTCGCTCAGCAACCTCGGCATGTTCGGCATCCGCGAGTTCTCGGCCATCATCAACCCGCCCCAGGCCTGCATCCTAGCCATCGGTTCTGGCGAGCAGCGGCCCGTGGTGCGGGACGGGAAGATCGAGATCGCGACGATGATGACCTGTACCCTGTCGGTCGACCACCGCGCCGTGGACGGCGCGATCGGCGCGCAGTACCTGCAGGCTTTCAAGACGCTGATCGAGGATCCGTTGGGGCTAGTTCTGTGAGCGTCCCCCTTTCCATGTCATCCCCCTGCGCGCCGCGAAGTCCACGCGCGCTTGAAGCGATCCGGACGGTATGGGTTCCGTGCTGCGCACGGAATGAAGGAGGTGTTTGAGTGACCGACTCTTTCGACCTCACAATCATCGGCGGCGGCCCGGGCGGCTACGTCGCCGCGATTCGCGCTGCCCAGCTGGGCAAAAAGGTGGCGCTGGTCGAGGACAAGCACCTCGGGGGCATCTGCCTCAACTGGGGCTGCATCCCGACCAAGGCGCTACTGCGTTCGTCCGAAATCTGGCATACGCTGCAGCATCTGGACGAGTACGGCTTTTCGGCGAGCAACCTCGGTTTCGATCTCGCCAAGATCGTGGCGCGCTCGCGCAGCGTCTCCGGCCAGCTCTCGGGCGGCGTCAAACACCTGTTGAAGAAGAATAAGGTCACCGTGTTCGACGGCCGCGCGCGGATGAGGGGCGGACGCAGCGTAGAGGTTACGAAGGACGAAAAAGTCATTGCAACCCTGGCGTCGCAGCACACGATCCTCGCCACCGGGGCGCGGGCGCGCGTGCTGCCCGGCCTGGAGCCGGACGGCAGGCTGGTCTGGACCTACAGGGAAGCCATGGTGCCTGCGGAAATGCCGGGATCGCTGCTGGTAGTCGGCTCGGGCGCCATCGGCATCGAGTTCGCGAGCTTCTTCTCGACGCTTGGCGCGAAGGTGACGGTGGTCGAGATCCAGGACCGAATCCTGCCGGTGGAGGATGAGGAAATTTCCGCCGCCGCGCGCAAGTCGTTCGAAAAGCGCGGCCTGACGATCCTGACCGGTTCGAAGGTCACGGGGTTGAAGAAGGGCGAGAACGCGGTTACCGCCAGCATCGAAACCGCAGGCAAGGTGACGGAGACGCAATTCGACCGCGTCATCGTCGCCGTCGGCATCGTCGGCAACACCGAGGATATCGGCCTGGAAACGACCAAGGCGAAAGTCGAGCGCGGGCAGGTGGTCGTCGACCAGTTCCTCCAGACCGGCGAGCCCGGTCTCTACGCCATCGGCGACGTGGTCGGCGCGCCGTGGCTGGCGCATAAGGCGAGCCACGAGGGCATGATCGCGGTCGAGCATCTCTGCGGCAACCATCCGCACGCGATGAACGTCTCAGATATTCCCGGCTGCACTTATTCGTCGCCGCAGATTGCTTCCGTCGGGCTGACCGAAGCGCGCGCCAGGCAGGCCGGGCACGATGTGAAGGTCGGCCGTTTCCCGTTCATCGGCAATGGCAAGGCAATCGCGCTCGGCGAGCCCGAGGGCTTCGTCAAGACCGTGTTCGACGCCAAAACCGGCGAACTGCTAGGCGCGCACATGATCGGGCCCGAAGTGACCGAGCTGATCCAGGGCTACGTTGTCGCCAAGGCGATGGAAACGACCGAGGCCGAACTCATGGAAACGATTTTCGCGCATCCCACTCTCTCCGAGGCGATGCATGAATCGGTTCTGGACGCCTACGCGCGGGCAATCCACTTTTGAATGTAGCTTGTCTTAATATTGCGTAAAACACTTTCTTCGCCTACAATTCCTCGATATCCGGACAGGAGGGCTTCATGAATCACAGGATAACGACGCGCAACGTGGGCGATGTCGCCGTGCTCGATATCAGCGCCGCGCTTGAGTTGTCGTCTGTCGCTCGGGTCGCCCTCTTCGAAGTCGATCCGCTGGACATCGAAAGCGCCTTGCCGGCGGCGGTTCGTACGGCGGCGGCAACTACGCCCAAAATCCTGCTGAACCTGGGAGAGGTCGAAAAAGTCGATGGCCACGTAGCAGCCGCCGTGATCGGTTCCTATGCGGTCGGCAGGGCCGCCGATGCCGAGGTGGCGATCTGCACCCCGCGCGACGCAAGCGCGTCCGAGCGACTCATGAACAGGTTGTCGGTGGCCTGCATGAAAAACATGATTCACGCCCATGACAGCGTGGATGCGGGCGTGCGGAGCTTCGCGGCTGCATCCACGCTGCCTCGGGAAACACGGCAGCCGCCCTGCGCAGTCAATCTGACAGCCTGAGGGGCTCACGACCGTACGTCCTTGACGCTTGCAAGCGTCGGGGTACATCTGAACTCCATGCATAACGGCGTCAGAATCATAGGGATCGAGCAAACGGAGTTGGATGCACCGCGGCTGCGCCATCCGGAAAAAGCCAATCGCCCCGATACGCCGGTGCAGCGCAAGCCGGACTGGATTCGGGTTCGCGCACCGGTGTCGCCGCAGTACCACGAAACGCGCGAGCTGATGCGCGGCCTCAACCTCAAGACGGTGTGCGAGGAAGCCAGCTGCCCGAACATCGGCGAGTGCTGGGCGCAGAAGCACGCCACCTTCATGATAATGGGCGAGATCTGCACTCGGGCCTGCGCCTTCTGCAACGTCGCGACCGGCCGCCCCGGCGCGCTCGATCCGCACGAGCCGCTGCGCGTTGCCGTCGCGGTCGGCAAGCTCGGCCTTAGCCATGTGGTCGTGACCTCCGTCGATCGCGACGACCTCGTAGATGGCGGGGCAGGGCACTTCGCCCGCACGATCGCTGAAATCCGCAAGTCGGCGCCGGCGACCACGGTCGAAATCCTGACGCCCGACTTCAAGCACAAGCCCGGAGCGGCCGAGGCGATGGCGGCGGCGCGGCCCGACGTGTTCAACCACAATCTGGAAACCGTGCCGCGGCTCTACGCGACGATCCGGCCCGGCGCGCGGTATTTTACTTCTCTGCAACTGCTGGCCGACGTGAAGCGGCGCGACCCGTCGATCTTCACCAAGTCCGGCATCATGGCCGGCCTTGGCGAGAGCCGCGAGGAGATCATGCAGGTGATGGACGACCTGCGCGAGGCGGATGTCGATTTCCTGACGATCGGCCAGTACCTGCAGCCGACGCTCAAGCACGCGGCGGTGGATCGCTTCGTGCCGCCCGACGAGTTCAGGAGCCTGGAAACGATGGCGCGCGCCAAGGGTTTCCTGATGGTGTCGGCGTCGCCGCTGACCCGATCCTCGCACCACGCCGGGGAGGATTTCATGAAGCTTAGGGAGGCTCGGCAAAAGGCCGGTCTTCGCGCGTGACCATTTCCTCCGATTGCCAGCCCCGCTTCCTTCATCGTCATCCCCGCGCAGGCGCGGACCCGTTGTCGGGCTTCTGCGATGCGGCCGGATGGATTCCCGCCTTCGCGGGGTTGGCGACAAAGGGGCGGTAAGGAAATGCCCCGCTACCGCGAACGCAAGGTACTGCCCTACGCGCCGGAAGACGTGTTCGACCTCGTTGCCGACATCTCGAAGTATCCCGAGTTCCTTCCGTGGTGCCTCGCCTCGCGCATTACACGGCGCGATGGCGACGTCCTCTACGCCGACCTGGTGATCGGCTGGAAGCTGATCCGCGAGACGTTCACCTCCAAGGTGACGCTAAAGCGGCCCTTGGAGATTCACGTCGACTACATTGATGGTCCGATGCGCTACATGAACAATCATTGGAAGTTCGAGCGGACGCCCAGCGGTCAGTGCTCCGTCGACTTCCTGGTCGATTTCGAATTCAAATCGAAGTCGCTCCAGGCGGTGATGGGCGTGTTCTTTAACGAAGCCGTGCGCCGGATGGTCGGCGCATTCGAGGCACAGGCGCGGGCGACCCTCAGACCGGTCGGCTGAGCAGATCCAGAGCGTAGCGAACAGTCGCCAGCCGTACAGCGCTACGGTCACCCGAGAAATGTCTCTCCTCGGTGATCACGCGGCCGTCGCGCTCCGCCAGCCCGAACCACACCAACCCGACCGGCTTCTCCACCGACCCGCCGCCCGGGCCGGCGACGCCGGTGACGGACACGGCCACATGCGCGCGCGAAAGCGACAGAGCCCCTTGCGCCATCGCGCGGGCGACAGGCTCGCTGACCGCGCCGCGCTGTGCGATCAGGTCCGCAGGCACGCCCAACATCTTGTATTTCGCCTCGTTGGAGTAAGTCACAAACCCGCAGTCGAATACGGCAGAGGATCCGCCGACCTCCGTCAAAGCTCCGGCGATCAGGCCGCCGGTACAGGACTCGGCGGTCGCGATCATGAAGCCGCGCTGTTTGTACAATTCGATCAGCGCGCGTGCCTGTTCGTACAGGTCGGTCATCTTTTGCTCTCCGCCATCGTGCCGAGCGCCTCGAGGCCAGTGTGGGTTGCTCCGCTTGTCGCTCGCGATGACGATCTGTGACTCACCCCGGCAGCCGGATCGTCGCGATCGCCTGCGCCGCGAGGCCTTCTTCGCGGCCGACAAAGCCAAGCTTCTCGGTCGTGGTCGCCTTGATCGCCACCCGGTCCGGGGAGATGCCCAGGATGTCGGCGATGCGTGCCTTAATCGCCAGCCGGTGCGGCCCGACCTTCGGCGCTTCGGCCAGCAGGGTCACGTCGACGTTCGAGATGATCCCGCCCTTCTCGCGCACCAGATGCGCGGCGTGGCGCAGGAAGGTGGCGCTGTCCGCGCCCTTCCACTGCGGGTCGGACGGCGGGAAGTAGGTGCCGATGTCGCCCGCGCCGATGGAGCCCAGGATCGCGTCCGTCAGGGCGTGCAGACCGACGTCGGCATCGGAATGGCCGATGGCGCGGCGATCGAACGGTATGGGGACGCCGCAGATCATAATCTCCGTACCCGGTCCGAACTCGTGCACGTCGAAGCCGAAGCCGGTGCGGATGTCGCCAAGCTGCTGCATCAGGATACGCTCCGCTGTCGCCAGGTCGTCCGGGGTGGTAATTTTCAGGTTGTCGGCATGGCCGGGAACGATGCGGACGCTGACTCCGGCGGCTTCAAGGATCGCTGCATCGTCGGTGTAATCGTCGCGCGTCGCGTTTTGGTGCGCTTCAAGGATCGTGGCGAAGCCAAAGCCCTGCGGCGTCTGCATCCGCCACAGCCCGGTGCGGTCCAGCGTCCCGGTGCTGAGGCCAGCTTGCGCGCGGCGCAGCGTTTCCGTGACGGCAAGCCCGGGAACAGCTGCCGCGCCCTCCCGCAGGCCATCCAAGACGCGATCGATCGTCGCGGCATCAACCAGCGGCCGCACGGCGTCGTGGATGAGCACCGTACCCGGCGGGTTTACCGCCCACGCTTCCAACCCGGCCCGGGTCGAGCTCTGGCGCGAGTGCGCCCCCTCGACCGGCGGCGGCAGGTCGATGCCTGACATTGCTTTGTCGTAAAGCAAGCGATGCTGGGGCTGGATCACCACTTGAACGCCGCCGACGCGCGGATGTCGCAAAAACGCCTCAACGCTGTGGCGGAGAATGGCGCGGCCGCCCAAAGTCAGATATTGTTTCGGCGTGGCGCTGCCGAACCGCTCGCCGCGCCCGGCGGCGACGATCAAGGCCAGACAAGATTCCATGCGTACCTGTATCGATGTTGTTCACAAACGCGCGCGACACGTCATAATGATCGCGACCCTCAAAGCCTGATGTAGCGAAGCACGTGCCAGACACCAACGAGTTTCCAGACAGCGCTCACGTCCTTCAGGCTTTACCCGAGCCTGTGTTCGTCGTCGAGGACCAAACGTTCCTGATCAACTACGTCAACCCGACGGCCGAGGAGTACATGAATGCCAGCCGCAGCGCCCTGTGCGGCCAGACCGTGGCGGCCATCTTCTCCGACGACAGCCCGGTGCTCGGCCTACTGCACCAGGTTTCGCGCGAGCAGAGGCCAATGGCCGAGCACGACCTGACTCTCAACCACAAGAAGGCCGCGGGCCGGCCGGTCTCGATCAGCGCCGCGCCGCTGCTGGGCGGCAGGGGGGAGATCGTTCTTTCCTTGCGGGAGCGCTCGGTCGCCGACAATCTCGATCGCCAATGGACCCATCGCGGCGCGGCGCGCTCGGTCAGCGCCATGGCGGCAATGCTGGCGCACGAGCTGCGCAACCCGCTGTTCTCGATCCGCGGCGCCGCGCAGCTGCTGGAGCAGAGCCTTCCCGACTCGGACCACGAATTGAC
>CBDAQV010000006.1:0-131574 GCA_965199265.1 Alphaproteobacteria bacterium
ATCAGCTCGATGATGTCCTCCTCAGGGTCTTCCATCGGCATGACGCGCTGGTGGCCGCGCACCATCGAGTCCCGAAGCGTATCAAGCGACACGGTTTCGTCCGCGATCTCACGCAGGGCGACCACCGGGTTCTTGTCATTGTCGCGCGGCACCGTCGGCGAAGCCCCGCCAGCGATCTCCCGCGCGCGCTGCGATGCGATCATCACCAGCTCGAAACGGTTGGGGACCTTGGTGACGCAATCTTCGACTGTTACGCGGGCCATCGTAAATCCTTGTGTGAATGCGGCGCACCTTAGCTTTTTACCGAACAAAAGCAAGCGCGACGGATGTCGTGCGGAACGATGGCGACAGTTCGCCTTCAGACAACTGCCTTGGAAGGTCTTTGTCACGGCTTGGGGATGGACGGACGCGTCATCAGCTTCGGCGCAGGCGGTCGTCAGTTCCGGCGTTGCCAGCATGTCCTTCGCCTCTTAGTGTAGGCCGACTTCACTTTGGTATCGTGGCGTTCGTCGCGGCCATGCACCAGTGCCGGCAGGCAGGCAAGCGACTTGATTTGCCGCGTCCCGGACGCCGTGACCATCCTTTACATACCAGGGATCGATCTTCGCTTGGAAAGATCAACGCGGTTTATAGTACTCGCGATACCACTCGACGAACTTTGGAATGCCCTCGGCGATTCGCGTTATGGGATTGAAGCCGAAATCCTTTTGGCTTGCCGCGATGTCGGCATAGGTTGCGGGCACGTCGCCCGGCTGCATCGGCAGCATGATTTTCTTCAGCGTTTTCCCGGTCGCGCGTTCGATCTCGGCCACGAAATCGCTCAGCGTCTCGCTGCGGCTGTTGCCCAGATTGTAAAGATGAGCGCGGGGTTGCCCGGATGTCGGCGGAGCATCCAGCGCGCCCAGGATGCCGGTGACGATGTCGTCTATATACGTAAAATCGCGCCGCATTCCGCCATTGTTGAACAGCGATATGGGCTTGCCTTCAAACGCGGCTTTCACGAACGAGAAATACGCCATGTCGGGCCTACCCCACGGGCCGTACACCGTGAAGAAACGCAACCCAGTGCAGGGAAACCCGTAGAGATGCGCGTAGGTGGAGGCGAACAGCTCCCCTGCCCGCTTGGTCGCGGCGTAGGGCGACACAGGCGCTTCCACCGGGTCGTCGACCGAGAACGGCAGCCTGGCATTGGCACCGTAAACGGACGACGAGCTGGCATAGACGAAGTGCCTTAGCTCAGGCAATAACCGCGCCAGCTCCAGCATCACGACCTGACCCGTCACGTTCGCCTCGATGTAGGCGAACGGGTCTTCCAGCGAATAACGAACGCCGGCCTGAGCGGCGAGGTGGATGATGCCGGTCACCTGCGAAAGCCGCCCCGACAGCGCCAGCATCGCAACCTTGTTGGCGACGGTGAGCTCGAAGAAGCCGAAATGCTTGCTGGCCTGTAACCGCTCCAGCCGCGCCCGTTTGAGCGAAACCGGATAGTAGTCGTTCAGGTTGTCGATCCCGATCACGTCGTGGCCCCTGGCCAGAAGCGCGGCGGAGGTGTGATAGCCGATGAAGCCGGCGGCGCCGGTGACGAGAATAGCCATGGCCAAGCGTGTATGGGATCGCGTAGATTTCGTCCATGGCGAACCAACCTGAACTCGCGTCCTCCGGCGCGCACCAATTCACCTTCCACGGCCTTGGCGGCGAGCCGATCAATCTTGGCCAGTTTGCGGGCAAGGCGATCATGGTCGTCAATACCGCGTCCGAATGCGGCTTCACGCCGCAGTACTCCGGACTGGAGGCCCTCTGGCAGGGGTGGAAGGAGCGCGGGTTGGTCGTGCTTGGCGTCCCCAGCAACGATTTCGGCGGGCAGGAACCCGGCAGCAACAGCCAGATCAAGGCGTTCTGCGACCTGCGCTTCCACGTCAGCTTTCCAATGACGGAAAAAACCACGGTGACCGGAAACGGCGCACACCCGTTCTACAAGTGGATCGGCAACCAGGTCGGGCTGATCGGCCGCCCGCACTGGAACTTCTATAAATACATCATCGGCGCGGACGGACGCCTGGTGGACTGGTACTCGAGCATTACCAAGCCACAGGCGCCTGTGGTGGCGAAAACCGTGGAAAGAGCGTTACAAACCTGACGACCTCCGCCATTGCGGGCGCAGCGAAAAAACCCAGCCCTTTCGCGCGCGCGGCTGCTGGTTGCGTCGCCGCTGCTCCTCGCAATGACGGCAGTCAAGTCACTCTGGAACGTTCTACTTCAGCTGTTCCAGCACCGAATCCACCACGCGGTCTCCGGTGAAGGTTTTGGATTGCGCGCGCAGCATCCAGGCAAACTCCTGATGCTCGATCAAGCGCTCCTCCAACATTGACGTCGTGCCGCTGTCTTCCACGCCGTCGGCGACTTCGTGCGCGGCTTTCAGGCGGTCGCACACAGTGTTGTGATCGTCGATCAGCTGAAGCAGCATCTGGGGAGCTGACGGAACGCCCTTTTCCTCCTGTAGCGCCGACAGCTTAACCATGTCGGAGTTCGAACCCGGCGCGTAATGGCCCAGCGCGCGCATGCGTTCCGCCAGCACGTCGAGAGCCTTCCACAACCGGGTGTACTGCTCCTCGAGCATGATGTGCAGCTCGTGGAAAGTCGGCCCTTCGACGTTCCAATGGAAGCCATGGGTCTTCAGGTAAATCGTGTACGTGTCGCCAAGCACCTTAGCCAGTTCGGCGGAAACCTTCTTGGCGTCGGCTTCGCTGAGGCTGGGAGAGTTTTTCATGCGTTCCTTCTGTGAGCTTATTTGAGGTCGAACAGTAACACGTGAGCCGGCTTTTCGGCAGCAAAGTGCAGGTCGGATTCTTCGGTGACCGCCGCTCCGTCACCGGCGGCCATCTCGACTTCATTGAGGAAGATCGAGCCTTCGGCGACATGGATCCAGGCGCGCCGGCCCTGGTCCAGCCGGAATTTCATTGGGTTGGCCTGCCCCATCCGCGCTTGATAGAGCGACACGTCCTGGTGGACGATGATCGATCCCTTGCGTCCGTCGCGCGAGGCGATCAGCTGGAACTCGTCCACAACGGCGGGAAAGCTCTTCTGCTCGTAGCTGGCGGCAAGTCCCTCCCGTTCCGGAACGATCCAGATCTGCAGAGAGTGCGTGGCCTTCTCCTGCGACGGGTTGAACTCGCTGTGCGCGACGCCGGTGCCCGCGCTCATCTTCTGCACATCGCCGGGAAAGATTGTCGCGCCGTTGCCAAGGTCGTCCTTGTGCGCCAGCGCGCCGTCGAGGACGATCGTGATGATTTCCATGTCGCGGTGGCCATGCGTCGGAAAGCCGACGCCGGCGGCGATGCGGTCGTCGTTGATGACCCGCAACGCTCCGAAACCCATCCACTCCGGGTTGCGGTACTCGCCGAAGGAGAACGTGTACCGGGCTTCGAGCCAGCTGTTCTTCATGTAGCCGCGCTCGGCGCAGGGACGTCTGGTGATCATGCTGTATGAACACTCGCGGCGCGATTTGGTTGTGGGCCATCGTGTGCGGCGCGATGTGAAAGAAAACAAGGAAAACGAGCCCATGCACCTGAGCTAAACATCTTTTAAGACTGGAATTATTTTCATGGACAAAACCTCGATAACTGTTAATGAGAGTTTAAAACACGTCATGAGAAGGTAGGGTTCAAATATCCCGGAAAGTCCAGTTCGACATCCCCGACGAAGGCGAGGGCGAGTTCGACGCGCTGCACATGTGGACCAGATCGGCCAGCGAGGCCGAGGTGGTGAACAAGGCGCTGCTCCACCTCCAGCGCGCCGTCGAATCGGTCAAAGACGGCAACGTGTTGCTGGAAAGATTGCCGGACGGGACGATCCGCGAGTTCAAGGCGCCGGAACTGGACCACGCGCGCCTGCTGGTCAGCCATTCCTCGGGCGCGCGGGAGCGGTTGCGGCAGGCAAGCGGCCCACGCGGCGGCGACTTGGCAGGCGGCTTCCCGAGAGGCCTGATCAACTAGAGTCAACTTCCGGTCAGCCTTACTTATCTACCAACCTATCCTGTCGCCCTCGCGCAAGCTGAGAATCCCTTTCAGAATGAAATATGTCCCGAGGGGGGATCCTCCGCTTTCGCGGAGGATGACAGGATTTGTTTGAACCGAAACCACCCTGACTTAACGAGCCCCTCGCAGGCGCTTCAGCTCGTCGGTGATGGTGAAGGTCAGCTCCAGTGACTGGCTGGCGTTCAGGCGCGGGTCGCAAACGGTGTGGTAGCGTTCGGACAGCGCGTTCTCGCTGATCGCCTGCGCCCCGCCGGTGCACTCGGTCACGTCCTGGCCGGTCATCTCGAAATGCACGCCGCCGGGGTGGATGCCTTCCTGCTCGTGCACGGCGAAGAAGCTGCGGACCTCGGACAGTATGCGGTCGAACGGCCGCGTCTTGTAGCCGGTCGACGACTTGACCGTATTGCCGTGCATGGGGTCGCAGATCCAGGCCAGCTCGCGCCCCGAGCGGCGCACGGCGCGCATCAAAGGCGGCAGCTTGCCGGCGACCTTGTCCGCGCCCATGCGCGCGATCAGCGTCAGGCGACCGGGCTCGCCTGACGAGTCGAGCGTGTCGATCAGGTGCAGCAGCTCGTCCTCGCCCATGCCGGGACCGACCTTGAGGCCGATCGGGTTGCGGATGCCGCGCATGAACTCGACATGCGCGCCGTCCAGCTGGCGGGTGCGGTCGCCGACCCATAGGAAGTGGGCGGACACGTCGT
This sequence comes from Alphaproteobacteria bacterium, assembly GCA_965199265.1. Classification (GTDB taxonomy): domain Bacteria; phylum Pseudomonadota; class Alphaproteobacteria; order CALMVH01; family CALMVH01; genus CBDAQV01. The sequence continues at coordinate 4,736 of CBDAQV010000006.1, forward strand.
ACCACTCGCCGGTCGTGCTGTCGGTGCGGGTCAGCGCCTGCTCGTAGGGCAGCAGCAGTGCCTCGTGGCTGGTGTAGAACTCGGTCTCGCGGATCTGCGCCGCGGTCTGGCCGGTGATACCGCACGCCGCCATGAAGGACAGCGCGTCGTCGATCTGCCGCGCGATATGCTCGTAGCGCTCGCCCTGCGGGCTGGAGGCGACGAAGCCCAGCGTCCATTTGTGGACCTGGTGCAGGTCGGCGTACCCGCCCTGCGCGAAGGCGCGCAGCAGGTTCAGCGTCGCCGCCGATTGGTTGTAGGCCTGCACCATGCGCGCGGGATCGGGGATGCGCGCCTCGGGCGTGAACTCCACGCCGTTGATGATGTCGCCGCGGTAGCTGGGCAACTCGACGCCGTTCACCGTTTCCATTTCATCGCTGCGCGGCTTGGCGAACTGCCCCGCCACCCGGCCCATCTTCACCACCGGCAGGCCGCAGGCATAGGTCATCGTCACCGCCATCTGCAGCATGACGCGGAACGTGTCGCGCACGGCGGGCGCGCTGAACTGCTCGAAGCTTTCGGCGCAGTCGCCGCATTGCAGCACGAACGCCTCGCCCTTCGCGACCTTGGCCAGCTGCGCCTTCAGGCTGCGGCTCTCGCCCGCAAACACCAGAGGCGGATAACGGCGCAGGGTTTCGGTCGCCCGCTTCAACGCTTCGGCATCAGGATAGGTTGGAAGCTGCTTTGCCGGCTTGGCCTGCCAGCTATCCGGGGTCCAGGAGGTCATGCACAGACACTAAACATTTGTCATGGCGGGCGAAAGCCCGTGATCCATTTCTGGACCTTTATGGCCGCATCTTCTTTCAGGGAGGGATACCGGGCCTGCGCCCGGTATGACCACCTACTCTACTCCACCGTTACGCTCTTTGCCAGATTGCGCGGCTGGTCGACGTCCGTTCCTTTCAGCACGGCAACGTGGTACGCCAGTAGCTGGACCGGCAGCGCGTAGGCGATCGGCGCAACGAAGCTATCCATTTCAGGCACTTCCAGCGTCCAGGTGACGCGGTCCTTCAGCGCGGCGATGCCCTTGGCGTCGCTGATCAGGAGCACCTTGCCGCAGCGTGCCGATACTTCCTGGACGTTGGACGCCGTCTTCTCGAACAGCGCGTCGTGCGGGGCGAGGACGATGATGGGCACATGCTCGTCGATCAACGCGATCGGGCCGTGCTTCATCTCGCCCGCCGCGTAACCTTCGGCGTGAATGTAGCTGATTTCCTTCAATTTGAGAGCGCCCTCCAGCGCCAAGGGATACATCGAGCCGCGGGCGAGATACAGCACGTCGCGCGCTTCGAAGATGTGCTTCGCCAGCTGCGCGATCTTATCCTCGAGCTTCAGCATCTTTGCCACCAAGCCGGGCACCTGCGCCAGCAGCCGCGCCAGTTCGCGCTCGCGGGCGCTATCGATGCAGCCCCGCGCGTGCGCCAGGGCCACTGCGAACGAGGCGAGGATGGTCAGCTGGCACGTTGTCGCCTTGGTCGAGGCCACGCAGATCTCCGGCCCGGCGTGGGTGTACATCACCGTGTCGGATTCGCGCGCGATGGTGCTTTCCGGCACGTTCACCACGGACAGGATATGTTGATCCTGTTTGCGCGCGTAGCGCAGCGCTTCCAGCGTGTCCGCAGTTTCTCCCGATTGCGAGACGAACAGCGCGATTCCGCCCTGAGGCATGGGCGCGCCGCGATAGCGGAACTCCGACGCGATGTCGACTTCGGCCGGCAGGCGCGCCAACTGCTCGATCCAGTACTTCGCGACCATGCTAGCGTAGTAGCCGGTGCCGCAGGCGACCAGCGTCACGCGCGGAACCGCGCCAAGGTCGAGACCCATCGGCGGCAAGGCGATTTCCCCGGTCGTCGGGTGCAGGAACGCGTGCAGAGTGTCGGCGATCACCGTCGGCTGCTCGTGCATTTCCTTGAGCATATAGTGCCGGTACTCGCCCTTGCCCGTGATCATCGCCGAGGCATGGCTGACGCGCACCTCGCGGTTGACCAGCCGGTTGTCGGCGTCGCGGAAGATCGCACGGTCGCGCTTCAGCTCGACCCAGTCGCCCTCCTGCAGGTAGGACAGCCTGTTGGTGAACGGCGCCAGAGCGATGGCATCGGACGCCAGGTACATCGTGCCCTCGCCGTAGCCGACGGCCAGCGGCGCGCCACGGCGCGCCCCGATCAGGATCTCGGTCTCGCCCGCGAACAGGATGGCGAGAGCGAAGGCGCCCTTCAGCCGCTTGAACGCGGTCGAAGCGGCCTGGACCGGGCTGAGGCCTTGGCGGCGGTACTTCGTGATCAGGTGCGCAATAGTCTCGGTGTCGGTCTCGCTCTCGAAAACGCAGCCTTCTTCCTGCAGCTCGTCGCGCAGCAGCTTGTAGTTCTCGATGATGCCGTTGTGGACCACGGCGACAAGGTCGGTCGCGTGCGGATGGGCATTCGATTCCGTCACGCCGCCGTGGGTTGCCCACCGCGTATGACCAATCCCGATAGTGCCGCCGAGAGGCGATGCGCCGAGTTTACCGGCAAGGTTGTTCAGCTTGCCTTCGGCCCGCCGACGCTCGATCCGGCCGGAGTTCAGCGTCGCTATGCCGGCGCTGTCATAGCCGCGATACTCCAGCCGCCGCAGCCCCTCGACGATCGAGTCCGCGACGTCGTCCTTGCCGATGATTCCGATAATGCCGCACATGCTGATCTGTCCTGAACGGTAAAACCCTGCCGTAGCGCGAAGCTTGGCGGCGCGTAACTCACCTATTGTTACGGCGCATTACGTAGAGCCGGGTCCGGGTGCGCCCGGCTTGCGTGAAAGCGGCAGCAAATCCGAAAGCGCGCCGCCGTTCATGGCCTCGAAATACTGCCGGACGCGTTTGATGGCCGGCTCGCCTTCCGCCAGCATCGTCTGCAGGGGCGTTTTCCCCTCGTAGAATTGACCGTCGTTCGGGCGTTTGGGCCATTCGTCGGCTAGCGGGTTCTGGAAGCAGGTATGTAGACCGAAGTAAATGCCGACGGCATGGCCGATCCGCCTCAGCGTGGCTGTCGGCAGGACCTCAGGCGTGACCGGATCGGAAAAATCCATCCAGTCGGCCGCCGGTAGCAGGATCAGGTTCGCCGCCTCGTAGGGTTCCAGTTTCCAGGCAGCGGCAATCTTGGTGTAGCCAAGCCGAGCCGCTGGAGTAAGGTCCCTGCGAACCTTCCAGTCGCTCAAATCGGCGGAATGGATGTCTACCATCAGTCTCTCCTGTGCGGTTCTCTAGGCTTCGAGCCGCTGTTCCAGCCATGCCAGCAATCGCGGGTCGCGAAAGTCCTGGACGATAAGCGACGCGCCCGCCTCCAGCAATGCCTGATCCGGCAGCGTTGTCCGGATGGCGACGGTGTGGATGCCGGCCGCCACGGCGGCTTTCACGCCGCTGACCGAGTCTTCAAAGGCAATGGCATGAGCCGCCAGCCCCCCCAGCCGCTCAAGGCCGGTCAGGTAAGGCAGCGGGTGCGGTTTGCCATGCGCCAACTCCTCGGCGATGATCAGGTGGTCGAAACGTTCGGCAAGCCCGAGCGCGCTCAGCATCAGCTCCGCATTTCGGCGCGGCGCGTTGGTAACGATGGCGAACGGGCAACCGTGCGTTCCCGCCCAATCCAGCAACGCACCCAATCCCAGCGTCGGTTCGAGTTCGCGCACCATGCTGCGGAACAGCGCCTCCTTCTCGTCGGCGAACTGCCTGTGCGTGTCGACCGGCTCGTTTGGGAAGTAATGGCTCATGATCCGGGCATTCGGGTTACCCATGATGATGTTGTGGAAGTCGTCGACTTCTATCTGCCTGCCGTGCTCGCCCAGGAACTCCCTGAACGCCGCGAAATGCAGCGGGTCCGTATCGACCAGCGTGCCGTCGAGGTCGAACAGCAGGCAGAACTTCGGCACGCGCCTGCGCCCCCGCGCCCTCAACTCGCGGTACCTCGCTGCTTTGCCAGGCTTGTCGGCCTGCTGCGCCCGGCCGAACGACATCGCGTCTGCGGCGACGTCGCGGGTGATCGTGCTGCCGGCGGCGACCAGGCTGCCCGCGCCGACAACGACGGGCGCCACCAGCGTGGCGTTCGAGCCGATGAACGCGCGCTCGCCGACGGTCGTGCGGTTCTTGGCGAAACCGTCGTAGTTGCAGGTGACGGTACCGGCGCCGATGTTGGTTTCAGCGCCGATCTCGGCATCGCCAAGATAGGTCAGGTGGCCGGCCTTGACGCCCTGCCCCAGCGTCGAGTTCTTCACCTCGACAAAGTTGCCGACATGCGCGTGGCTGCCGATCACCGTTCCCGGACGCAGCCGGGCGAACGGGCCGACCGCCGCGTGCTCACGGATCGTGACGCCTTCCAGGTGGCAGAACGCCCTGATCTCGACGTCGTCCTCCACGGTGACACCTGGACCGAAGACGACGTTCGGCCCCACCGTCACATCGCGGCCAAGCCTTGTATCCATGCTGAAATAAGTCGTCTCCGGATCGAGCAGCGTCGCCCCGGCCGCCATGGCTTCGCCTCGCAGCCGCGCCTGCAGCATTGCTTCGGCCTGCGCCAGCTCGGCGCGCGAGTTGACGCCGAACGCTTCCTCCGCGCCCGCTTCGACCACCGTGCACAGGCGGCCTGCCTCGCGCGCCGCCTTCACGAGGTCGGTCAAGTAGAACTCTCCCTTGGCATTGTCGCTGCCGATGCAGTCCAGCAGGTCGAAGAGACTTGTTCCGTCCGCCGCCAACGGCCCGGCGTTGACGAGGTCGACGCGGCGCTCCTCCTCGGTCGCGTCCAGCGCCTCGACGATCCGCTCAAGCCCCTCAGGCCCCGTGATCAATCGTCCATAGGCGCCGGGATCGCGCGGACGCATTCCCAGCTGCGCCACAGCCGGGTTGTCCGGCGCCCGGCGCGCGAGCAAAAGGCGCCGGAGGCTATCGGTGGTGATGAGCGGCATGTCACCGTAAAGGACGAGCACGTTCCCGCCGAAGCCTGCCAGCGCTCCACGGGCAGCCTTCACCGCGTCCGCAGTGCCGCGCGGCTCGGCCTGGATCACGCACCGATGCGGCTGGGCGAAAGCAGCAACCTGCTCGGCCTCATGCCCGACGACGAGCACGACCCGCTCGGGCGCCAGCGGCGCGACGGCGCGCAGCACATGGCCCAGCATCGCCTCGCCCGCGATCGGGTGCAGGACCTTGGGCAGACGCGACTTCATCCGGCTGCCCCGGCCGGCGGCAAGGACGATGCAGGCAAGTTCGCGGTCGGTGACCTGAGTGGCTTTGCTCATCCGCAGTTTCTAGCCATGCCGTTCGCAAATCGCAACGCGGCTTCTTGCAACGCTCTTTCCACTCGGCTAAGATTAGATTTGCCGTCACGGCATGACGGGACCCGGGTGCGTAGCTCAGCGGTAGAGCATTACCTTCACACGGTAGGGGTCACAGGTTCAATCCCTGTCGCACCCACCATTCCATCGCCAGGCACTGCTCGAGCGGGACAAGATCACTCACCCATGAGGTGCAGCGCCAGTTCACGGCGGTGCGACACTTGCCCGGCGCGCCGGGCACCGTTACCGGTTTTTTACCAACCAGGATTAAACTGGCGTTCGCGCATACTGTTTGCGGGAGCGGTTATTCGTGCTTTCGATCGTCAGCAACGAATCGAGCCAGGTTGCGCTGAGCGCGCTGGCGGCGATCTCCAGTCAAGGGAAGACCATCCGGAACCAGCTCTCGACGGGGCTGAAAGTATCGGGTGCGGCTGACGACGCCGGCGTTTTCTCTGTTGCCCAGGGGATCAGGGCGACGCTGCAGGGTTACGATGCGGCGAACGCTTCCCTGCAGGACGCGCAGAACCTCGTTTCCGTCGCCATTGACGGCGCGACAACGGTTTCCAACCTGCTGTCCACTGTGACCACTACGCTGACCAGCCTTGCGGACGGCTCGATAAGCGATCAGCAAAGGCAGACCTACACCGCGCAATTCGTGCAGGAACTGAACGAGATCCAGACCGTCATCGGCGGTTCCAGCTACAACGGAACCAACCTGATCGGCCTCGACCTTTCGCAAACGAGCCTTGTCAACAGGTATGGATACCCGCAACCCGTGCCGCAGGGAACGTCGGTGGCGATCACGCCGGAGGGAAACGAGCTTGCCATACCGGCCTTCGACATCAGCGGCGCGCTGCCCGACAGCGTGTCCACCACCGGGTTCCTGGGTTTTCTGCGGCTGGGATACCTGGCGGGCGGAAGCCCGTATGCCAGCACGAACGATCTCGTCTCCAGCAATCCGGTCTATGTCGGGTACGACATCTATGATCTTACCCCTGTTTCGCGCAGCGAGATACAGCAGAACGAGGCTCTGGCCGCGCTTGCCCCGGTGTCGGAGATCGGCAATGCGTTCCTTACCAGCCCAAGCGCGACCTCGGGCGTTGCCTCCGTTTTCAACTCGGCGCTGGCCGTGTTCTCGCAACAGGTCGATTCGGCGCTGGGCGGGCTGGCGCAGACGAACGAGAACATCCAGCTGCAGATCACTTACAACCAGTCCGTCACCGACATACTCACTGACTCGCTCGGCAACCTGGTCGACGCGAACATGGCAACCGTCAGCGCCGAACTGACGGCGCAGCAGACGCGCGAACAGCTCGCCGCCCAGGCGCTCAGCGTCGCCAACGCCGCGCCGCAGACAGTGCTGCAACTGTTCCAGAAGTAATCAGGGTACACCAGACCCGGCGTCACGCTCGTCAGCTGGCCGCCGTCATACGCGTAGGCATCCGCCGGGTTCGCCCCCAGCGCCTGCGTCAGCCGGTTGCCGTTGCCGTCGTAAGTCCACGACAACGCCCCGTACGCCCCCGTCGCCGTCAGCAACCGGTCCGCCGCGTCGTAGGTCAGCCCCTCCCCGTCGCTCCCCACAACCCCGTCCGCAACGTCCAGAACATTGTCCGCCGCGTCCAGCGTGTAGCCCCGCTTCGACACCAGCCCCGCGCTGCCCGTGTCCGCAACCCCCGTTAGTACGCCAGGTACATAGCCAAAGATTAGAAAAAGAATAGATAGAAATTTCATCTTGCAGCGCGTCTCATAAAACTTTTAAGAGGTTATATGCTGGTTAAGCACTTTATATTTGTACAGCTACTTCTATAAATTTTAATCCATTTCTTTTTAATTTTAACTTGACTATTGTACCAGGGATGAACTCCCAAATTTCATTTTCTGGATTGTAGTCTACTGTTTCTAAAACCTTATATAGGTCATTTCCCAGAGACTCACCTTGTGTCGGACGATAAACTTCAGTACCTTCGTCCAGCAAAGATACATATATCGTTTTAGTAAGCAAATCCGTCTCCCCCTACATGTATTACCTGTCCAGTACCATTATCAAGGACAATATATCTTCCAGTTTGAGGGTTAACATACCTTGTAGCGCCGTTCTCAGGATTTATGTTATTTACAGCTGGAAATTGCTCTCCATTGTTAATGGCATCATCGATTTGTGCTGCTGTCCACCCACGTCGATCCATCTGATTTTGCCATTTTTGAGCCGACTTATTACCGCCTAATCCCCACTTAGGTGTCGGACACATCTGACCAGCCTCAGCTGATGTACTCTCTCCAGCATCTGCTTGATCCAGAGTACTGCTTAATGTGTCTCCGGCTTCTCCACCAACTTCACCCCCAATTTGTCCGCCAACTATTTCTCCAGGTATACCGCCGCCAAGAGGCTCAATAGCTTCACCTACCCCACTTCCAACAATCCGGCCTACCCAGCCGCCGAACCATGAGCCAATACGCTGCCCCCATGGGCTCAACCCACTCGGGTCAGTCCATTTGAACGGATTTTGATAGGCGTAGCCGACGATGTTCGCGCCGCCGCCCGGGCGGTCGAGCGGGTCGGCCTCTACGTAGCGGCCCCATTGCGGCTCGTAGTCGCGCGCCCCGTTGTGGTACCAGCCGGTCAGAGACCCCGCGAACTGACCCGGCAGGCGCAAATTCTGCCGGATGCTCCCCGTCACCGTCGCAGATCCGAACGGCTGGTAGACCGCGCTCCACACCGTGCCCTGCGACGCGCTCGTCGCCTTCACCGGCGTGCCCAGACGGTCGTCGTGCAGGTAACTGAACGTCCCGCTCGCCGGCGCGTACACCGCAACCGGACGGCCGTCCCCACGATCGTCGGGCAGATACACGTAGTCCGCCTGCGGAGCGCCGTTCACGTCCTCCTCCAGCAACAGGCCGCCCCGGTCGTAGGCCAGCTGCGTCACCACCGCCGGCGGACCCGGAACCGTGCGGCTGAACAGCCGGCCCGCAAAGTCGTAAGCCCAGCTCTCGACCCCCACCCCCGGAACCGTCGCCCCCGACATCCGCCCGGCCGCGTCCTGCCCGAACACCGACGCCGACCCCGCGTTGCCCGCCAATACCGGCGTCCGCAACTCCAGAACCCCCGGCGTGTTCCAGCGCAAATCCTGCGCCGGCAAGGCCGCCGAGCCCGGCGTCACGCTCGTCAGCTGGCCGCCGTCATACGCGTAGGCATCCGCCGGGTTCGCCCCCAGCGCCTGCGTCAGCCGGTTGCCGTTGCCGTCGTAAGTCCACGACAACGCCCCGTACGCCCCCGTCGCCGTCAGCAACCGGTCCGCCGCGTCGTAGCTGTAGGACGTGGTCGCATTTTGGCTGGCATGGGTGAGTCCTGTCGCTGTCAGGAGCGTAATGACAGATAAAAGCGCGATCTGTGTTAAACGCATATGGCTAGTCATAACTTTGGAACATCAGCGTTCGACTTTATAATCCTATGTTAACAAGCAAAACAGCAATTGAGATCAGCAGATTGAAACTGACCAATTAAATAAAATCACAAAATCATCATAACATTGCTTACAAATCCAGTGATACTTATCCAGAGTTCTGAATCCTTCTTGCATATCTCCTTGTAGCAGAGAAAACTTTTTTCCACAGAACTCACAATGGTCATGATCCCAACCAATTCTATAAGGTTTATATTTATCATGACAAAGCTCTACATCGAGTAAAAAGTTTTCTTGTCCTTGGAGCCTCCAATCAGATTTTTCAATCATTTGGGATCCATTCCTCCACCTGGGTATATTCTCCACCACTGACCATTAGGGTCTTTATAATCCCAATGAGGACCGATCGGTTGAGGGTGGTCGAGATCAGGGCGGTAGCTTTCTCCGGTGGTCGCATTGTAATAGTTGCCATCTGAGTCTCCCGGAACACTTCCTGGACGTCCTCGCCACTCCGTGCCGTCAGGAGCCTGTGAAGGATCGTTTCCAGGCCAACCATTTAGGTTGGTTTCATTAGGAGTGCAAATCTGCCCTCCCTCGCCCTGTGTAGAGTCTAGAGCTACTGTGTCGCTGATCTCGTCTCCTAGCTGCCCACCGATCAGTCCGCCAAGCTGTTTGCCTTCAATCTCTCCTTCGAGCGCACCGGCAACAGGCACTTCGGCCTCGCCACCAACGCTGCCCAGCAAACCACCTAGCCAACCTCCTATCGATGATCCCCAACGCCGTCCTACAGGTGTCAACCCACTCGGGTCAGTCCATTTGAACGGATTTTGATAGGCGTAGCCGACGATGTTCGCGCCGCCGCCCGGACGGTCGAGCGGGTCGGCCTCTACGTAGCGGCCCCATAATTGATAAAATTAGGCAGGTTAATTCCTCCTATTCGTAGTATCCGTTTTTGAAAATGACTAAATAGTTTAGTATCTTTCATCATAACCTAAAATTAGTTAAGGTAACCTCAAATAGTACTTAACTTCAGCCTCATTCCTACTTAGTACTTTTAAAGTCGGAGGACCTCCACCCTGCATATCACCTTTTGGAAAGGTTTGCTCCCAATATCTGCCATCATTTTTATCTAAAAACAATGTCTCCCATGCTCCGTATGTCGCACTAACCGCGATCTTTTTTAAATAACTTGAAGTTAAACCTTCTATCCTTTTGCAAACGATATCCTTCGTCACTTTACCATTTAAAATTATCCATTTTCCAATTATTTCGTTTTCAGTAGGTTTCAATTTTTGGAAATTATTTACTGTCTTTAACATTTAAATTTTAATGTTAAGTCATTTAGTTCTTTTAGTTTTTTTTCTATCAAAGACATTTCAAAATTGTTTTCTTTTCTATGTTCATCAAGAACTACTGCGTTTATTTCTTCGAGAACTAAAACTATTTCATAGGATTTTTCTACCCACTTCTCACAACTTGTAGCCTGTGATATACTATCAACATAACTGATAAAGTTAGTCAAATTTCTTTTTCCGGATCTATACTCCGATATTCCTGATCTGATTAACAACATTTGTCTAGAGAAAAATTCACTTTGCACTTGAACCTGGCATGACCGTTACAACCCTTCCACCCGCGTTTTTTAACACAAAAACTATCTATGAATAGTCACTACAACCTCCGATAAAGCAGGCCCATTCCAAGGATTTTTTTCATCCAAATCTTTCCCACCGGCAAAAGGTGATGATAAATGTATATGATCCATTTCACTGTCGCGATATTCGATTAGAACTTTAATAAGGTTATTAACGCCTTTCAAATCGCAGTCTATTTTCAAAACATCTGGATCATCTATGTTCAGATAAAAGCTAAGCACGATTTCCTCCTAGTCATGGTAAAAACTCTATAGGTCCGATCGGCTCTTCCGTTATTGGCACGCCTTCGATTGTTGGTAAAGTTGATGGAGCTTCTGATTGTGTCGTCGACTCGGGTAGAATGTTAGAGGGAATTTGAGGACTTTTCCACGGAGCAGCGTCCCCGTTAGGATCTACAGACGACTGCTTAGTCTGAGGAGCTTTGTTGGACAGTTTTGACGAGGTCGATGGACATTGCCCAATCTGTTTCCCATTTGCGTTTTGCATATCCCAATGTCTCCAGTGACCTTGGTCCTCTGTATGCACGGTATATGTCGTGCCAGTTGAGGGATCAGTCAACCACGTTTTACCATTTCCCCATACGCCCTGTTTCCAAGTGGTTGGATCGTAACCTGGTGGCGGGGGTGGGTAATCTCCCACAGCCAATCCGCTGGGATCGATGAACCGCAGCGGGTTCTGGTTGGCGTAGCCGACGATGTTCGCGCCGCCGCCCGGGCGGTCGAGCGGGTCGGCCTCTACGTAGCGGCCCCATTGCGGCTCGTAGTCGCGCGCCCCGTTGTGGTACCAGCCGGTCAGAGACCCCGCGAACTGACCCGGCAGGCGCAAATTCTGCCGGATGCTCCCCGTCACCGTCGCAGATCCGAACGGCTGGTAGACCGCGCTCCACACCGTGCCCTGCGACGCGCTCGTCGCCTTCACCGGCGTGCCCAGACGGTCGTCGTGCAGGTAACTGAACGTCCCGCCCGCCGGCGCGTACACCGCAACCGGACGGCCATCCCCACGATCGTCGGGCAGATACACGTAGTCCGCCTGCGGAGCGCCGTTCACGTCCTCCTCCAGCAACAGGCCGCCCCGGTCGTACCACAGCTGCGTCACCACCGCCGGCGGACCCGGAACCGTCCGGCTGAACAACCGGCCCGCAAAGTCGTAAGCCCAGCTCTCGACCCCCACCCCCGGAACCGTCGCCCCCGCCATCCGCCCGGCCGCGTCCTGCCCGAACACCGACGCCGACCCCGCGTTGCCCGCCAATACCGGCGTCCGCAACTCCAGAACCCCCGGCGTGTTCCAGCGCAAATCCTGCGCCGGCAAGGCCGCCGAGCCCGGCGTCACGCTCGTCAGCTGGCCGCCGTCATACGCGTAAGCATCCGCCGGGTTCGCCCCCAACGCCTGCGTCAGCCGGTTGCCGTTGCCGTCGTAAGTCCACGACAACGCCCCGTACGCCCCCGTCGCCGTCAGCAACCGGTCCGCCGCGTCGTAGGTCAGCCCCTCCCCGTCGCTCCCCACAACCCCGTCCGCAACGTCCAGAACATTGTCCGCCGCGTCCAGCGTGTAGCCCCGCTTCGACACCAGCCCCGCGCTGCCCGTGTCCGCAACCCCCGTCGCCCGGTAGCTGGCATCATGGGACAAGGCCTCGACCACCCCGTTGCCGTACACCAGCCCCGACAACGGACCGAACGGCAGGTACGCCGCCCCCGACACCACCTTCGTCCCGCCCGCCGAGATCGCCGTCACGCGGCCCAGCGCATCGCGCGCGTAGCCAAGGCTCAGCCCCGACGGGTACACCAGACCCGACACCCGCCCCGCCGCGTCATAGCTGTAGGACGTCGTCGTGGTCCTGGCCGCCCCCGCCGCACCCGCCGTCCGCGCCTGCGCCAGCAGGTTGCCCCGCTCGTCGTACCGCCGCGCCAGGACGCCGGCCGCGTCCGTCACGCCCGTCAGCCGCCCCACCCCGAACGAGGACCCCGGCCCCACCTGGTCGTACACGTAGGACACGTCCTGCGTCTTGTCCCACGCATACGTCGTTCTTAGAAAGAGGGAAACAACGAGTGAAGTCAGCAATAGTAAGCGGACTGACATTTTAAGTTATGCGTCAGTTCTAATCTTTTGCGACTCTACCCACTTATTCTTACGTCCAGCGTAGTGATCATTTAGACGACTTTCTACGTGCTCTGGATCCCAAACCGACGCCCGATCTAAACCCAAACACTCTTGTCGAGTCGATGGCCTTATTTTTCCGTTTTCATAAATGCGAAAAATATTCTTATCTATTATATCTTGAATAAACTTTGGCGGTATTTTTTGTAATGACAACTCTAAAGGAACATTTCCAATAATAGTCCAACGGTTCTTAGTTATTGCATAATGCATAACCGCAACTTGGAATAAAATCGGGTGCTTAATTATTTCATATATAGGAATATCGTCTTTTGTTCTACAATCATAAAATGCAAAAGAAGGAGTTTTCAAAGCTCGAGCGTAAGCATGAAAACCATCATCCAGACTGATTTTAATCACGTCACCTTCAGACCTTTTTTGCTTCTTTTCTTTAATCATTGTTCGAACACGCGGTTAAATGCACCAATATACTTTCCCATATTTCCATTGGTTGGAGCTATTCCGTTTATCGCGTTTCCAGATGTTCCTCCCATTGATTGAGCTCCGCCGTTTTGCTCAATCAGCCATTGTTCCTGTCCTCGTATAGCATCAGGGTCAGAGGACGTTCCATACAATTCAGCTGGACCATATCCGTCATCGTTCATGTGATGGTACGCATCCCTGTAGGCGACATTCTCGTCTGGACCACCCGTTCCACTGGTCCGTCCTGAATAAACCTAATCTAATAAGACTCTCCAGCTAACCGGAAAGTTTATTAAAATGATTAAGCTAATCTAATAAATCAGAACCGTTTAAATTTGGAAACCAAACCCCTCTATTAGAAGAAATTCCTATATTTGGTAGAACATGATATTTATCTAAATCCTGTATATCAACATCTTTAATAAAACTTTCTATCAATGGTACTTTTTCACCTTTAAATAACTTATGGCTGATAATTTCTATAGCGTCGTCGTAATCGTAGGCTGTAACGCCACATCCTGACTTGACCATAGACCCCATGGAAACCTTTGAAAATTTTATCCAAAATCTAGTTAGTTTTTTCATCAGTTAGTTGGCTCAAATCGGATAAAGCTTCCCTGATGCGAATTTCCTGTTCCTGGTATAATACCGTGATCTGGGTCAATACCTGGAAGTTGCTCCGCATAAGGCTCGAAATAGGGGATACTGGACGGAGGAGCAATATAGTCGATGTCACTATCCGGTCCCCGCGTACCCGAGGCAGCAGAGCCAACAACCTCGATCGGACGACCAGCTTGATTAACTATTGATTGAATCTCCTCAATCTCTTCTGGGGTTAAATCTCCTGTTGTCGTCTTTTCAGGACAACTACCGGTTTTATCTGTACCAGAGGAGGAGGTTCCATCCTGACTCCGTAGTGGCACCGCACTGTTTTGGGTACTCGGGTAGTGGAATACGTGTTTTGGTGGAGCGGGTATCGTAATAGGCGGTAGATATATTGGCGGAAATCCAGGCATCGGAATCGCCTGTGTCCCGCTGGGATCGATGAACCGCAGCGGGTTCTGGTTGGCGTAGCCGACGATGTTCGCGCCGCCGCCCGGGCGGTCGAGCGGGTCGGCCTCTACGTAGCGGCCCCATTGCGGCTCGTAGTCGCGCGCCCCGTTGTGGTACCAGCCGGTCAGAGACCCCGCGAACTGACCCGGCAGGCGCAAATTCTGCCGGATGCTCCCCGTCACCGTCGCAGATCCGAACGGCTGGTAGACCGCGCTCCACACCGTGCCCTGCGACGCGCTCGTCGCCTTCACCGGCGTGCCCAGACGGTCGTCGTGCAGGTAACTGAACGTCCCGCCCGCCGGCGCGTACACCGCAACCGGACGGCCATCCCCACGATCGTCGGGCAGATACACGTAGTCCGCCTGCGGAGCGCCGTTCACGTCCTCCTCCAGCAACAGGCCGCCCCGGTCGTACCACAGCTGCGTCACCACCGCCGGCGGACCCGGAACCGTCCGGCTGAACAACCGGCCCGCAAAGTCGTAAGCCCAGCTCTCGACCCCCACCCCCGGAACCGTCGCCCCCGCCATCCGCCCGGCCGCGTCCTGCCCGAACACCGACGCCGACCCCGCGTTGCCCGCCAATACCGGCGTCCGCAACTCCAGAACCCCCGGCGTGTTCCAGCGCAAATCCTGCGCCGGCAAGGCCGCCGAGCCCGGCGTCACGCTCGTCAGCTGGCCGCCGTCATACGCGTAAGCATCCGCCGGGTTCGCCCCCAACGCCTGCGTCAGCCGGTTGCCGTTGCCGTCGTAAGTCCACGACAACGCCCCGTACGCCCCCGTCGCCGTCAGCAACCGGTCCGCCGCGTCGTAGGTCAGCCCCTCCCCGTCGCTCCCCACAACCCCGTCCGCAACGTCCAGAACATTGTCCGCCGCGTCCAGCGTGTAGCCCCGCTTCGACACCAGCCCCGCGCTGCCCGTGTCCGCAACCCCCGTCGCCCGGTAGCTGGCATCATGGGACAAGGCCTCGACCACCCCGTTGCCGTACACCAGCCCCGACAACGGACCGAACGGCAGGTACGCCGCCCCCGACACCACCTTCGTCCCGCCCGCCGAGATCGCCGTCACGCGGCCCAGCGCATCGCGCGCGTAGCCAAGGCTCAGCCCCGACGGGTACACCAGCCCCGATACCCGCCCCGCCGCGTCGTAGCTGTAGGACGTCGTCGTGGTCCTGGCCGCCCCCGCCGCACCCGCCGTCCGCGCCTGCGCCAGCAGGTTGCCCCGCTCGTCGTACCGCCGCGCCAGGACGCCGGCCGCGTCCGTCACGCCCGTCAGCCGCCCCACCCCGAACGAGGACCCCGGCCCCACCTGGTCGTACACGTAGGACACGTCCTGCGTCTTGTCCCACGCATACGTCGCCGCCACGGGCCGGTCGTCCGCGTCGTAGGCGAAGGCAACCGGATACTCGTTGTTGTCCTGCCGCGCCGACACGTTGCCGTCCGCGTCGAACGACTGGTACAGCGAGCCCCCTTCGGAAGACGAGCGCTGCAGAAGGTCGTTCCACCCGTCATACGACAAACTCGTCGAGGCGCCCCCCGGTACCCCCTGGTACGTCAAATTGTCCGACGTGTCGAAGCCGTACGACACCACATCCCCCGCCGCGTCCGTCCGCGTCACCGGCCGGCCCAGAGGGTCGTACGCCGTCACCGTCGCGTGCCCCAGCCCGTCCGCCGCCACCAGCAGGTTGCCGTTCGCGTCCCAGGTGAAGCGGCTCGCCCGCCCGCTGCCCGCCGGCGTCACCGCCAGCGCCCGCCCCAGGCTGTCATACGTCGCCGACGCCGACGCCGTCACCGTTCCCGACGCCCCGGAAACGGCGCGCAGCAGGACGTCCCCGGCATTGTCCAGCGTGTACGAAGTCCGGTTCCCGCCAAGATCCGTAACGCCCGTCAGCCGGTGCGCCGTGTCGTAGGCATAGGCCAGCGCCGAGCCGTCCGGCAGCGTCAGCTTCACCAAATTGCCCGCCGCGTCCAGGGTCCGCGTCGTCGTGCGCGCCCCCGCCGCGGTCGCCACGCTCTGGCTGAGCGGCCGCTGCCGCGAATCGTACGCCAGCGTCGTCACCACCCCGTTCGGGTCCGTCACGACCTGCGGCAGACCGCCGCCGCTATGCGCCGTGACCGTGGTCGCATGCCCCAGCGCGTCCGTCACCGACACCAGCGCCCCGCTCGCATCGTACGCCAGCGCCGTCTTTGCCGCCACGTCCGTGCGCGGCCGCTGCACCGAGGCCAGCAGCGCGTTCGCCCAGGTGTAGGTCCACGTCCGCGTCGTCTGCCCCTTGGCGTAGTCCGGCGCCTCGTCCGTGTCCGTGCGCGTCAGCACCTCGCCGTTCGCGTCGTAGGTGAACACCGACGTCAGGTTCGGCGCGGTCACCGTCAGCGGCAGGTTGAACGCCGGATGGTACGCGATCGTCGTCGTCTGCGACACGTCCGGGCTGGAACCGGACGCCTTCACCACCGTCGTCGGCCGCCCGCGCGAATCATGCATCCAGCTCGTCTGCGTGCCGCCAAAATCGGTCCGCGTCTGCAAATAACCGTTCACATCGTAGGCGAAGGTCTCGCTCGCCGCCGCAACCGTCGCCGAGGCCGCCCGGTCCACCTCAACCAGCTGCTGACCGCCCTGGAACGAAGCAAACCGGTACGTCTCCACCTCCCCCAGCGGACCCGTCACACTCCGGCTGCCGTCCGCGTTGTACAAAACCGCCGTCAAACCGGCGCTGCCCGTGCCCGCGTGGTTGGAAACCGCCCGCCCCTGCGCATCGTAGGTCCAGCTCTGGTACAGGTTGCCGTCCTCGTCCGTCACCGAACTCAGCAGCCTGTTGGCGTAGGCGTACTTCACCGCGCTGGCGGGCGTGGTGGCATAGGTCACCCCCGTCAGGAAGCTGGAGTTGAAGCTCAGCTTCAGCTGACCCGACAGCGGCATCGTGGTGCCGACACCGCCGGTGCCGCCGTAGCTGTAACCGATGGTCGTGCCGTCCGGCGTCTTCACCGAGGTCAGGACACCCGACGCGTAGCCGAAGGTCAGGGTGCGGCCATACGAGTCCTTGACCGAACTCACCACACCGCCGCTGCGCGCGACCGTCTGCGTGTAGCCGTTGCGCGCCCGGATCGACATCAGGTCGGCGCGGCCGTAGGCACTGCCGCCGGCGACGTAGGGCGTGGTCACCGTGTAGGTCTCGACGGTGTCCTGATGGTCGGTCAGGGTCCAGGTCGAGCCGCTGACCGTCAGGCGCAAGTCGACGTCCGTGTCGCCGCTCCACACCCCGCCCGCCTGCAGGAACTGCAGCATCTGCCCGTCCGGCCGCTCCACCACCAGCGTGGTGGCGGAGGTGATCTGGAGGTAGCGGTCGTAGGTGGAGCGCCAGCCCACCCCCAGCGTGCCGGCGAAGGAGGACGGCAGCGCGAGGCTGTTGTAGTAGCGCGTGAAGGACAGCGGGTTCTGCCCCGCCGTGCTGTAGTCGGTCGCCTGCTCGAAGACGTTGCCGTTGCTCAGCGTGATCGGGTCGCCGGCCTGCGCCTGCGGCGGGGCCTCGCTGACGTCGCAGTGGCAGCCGCCGGCGTCCTTGGCCAAGCACGGGACCGAGACGGGGGTGGTGATGCCGTTGTACGTCGTGGTGAAGCTGTCGTTGCCGCCGCAGTTGGTGGGCAGGGTCAACGGGGCGGCGCCGGCGCAGCCTCCCGCCGCGGTGTCGGCCGTCACGAAATTGCTGGGGCACGAGACCGCGAGGCCGCTGTGCTGGAAAAAGCCGAACCCGTATCCCGAGTGCCCGCCCCAGTAGGTGAAACCGACGCTCAAGGAAGCTCCGTTGCCGACGATCGAAAGGCCCTGGACGGTGCAGTTGCTGAGGACGGGATCCGTCGAGCCGGCGCACACCCCGGCCGCGACGCGCTGCGCGCAATCCCCCGCGCTGCTGTCATAGCCTTCCGGGTAAGGTCCCGACCCCGGGCACAGCCAGTAGCTGCCGCCCGCCGTGAGCAGAGGCCCGTTGTCCGGCACGCCGACGGTGGAGGTGTACGAAACCTGCATGCCCGCCATCGCCTGGCCGGCGCAGGGATATCCCGCCGGGATGACCAGGCTCGACGCCCCCGAGCTGACCTTGCCGAGCGCCGGCGCGACCGCCGTCGTCACCGGCCCGGGCGCGACCGAGGCGCAGCTAGCCAAATCGTAGCTGTAGTAGAAGCTCGAGGGCTGGGCCATGCCGAACGTCGCCGGAACGGTGTTGCCGGAAGAAACCCCGGCGCTGATGACCGCGCTCGCCGTCGCCGCGTGCGCGCCGCAAAGCGGAAACAGAAGCATGAGCGCCGCCACAAACGCCCGGCGTACCAAATTGAACATCGATCTCTCCCGCAACTTCGAGGGGATCTTTAATTTACACCACACCAGCTGTCAAACTGCATTATCGTGAAATTGTCCGTTTCTGCCCTCGACGCGAAAAGACGGCATCGAGTATGCGCGTTCCAGCGGTTTCGCTCACGGCTTCGGCCGCATCGTCGGGAAGGCGATCACGTCCCTGATGTTGGCGCTGTCCGTCAGCAGCATGACGAGGCGGTCGATCCCAAGGCCCATGCCGCCGGTCGGCGGCAGGCCGTGTTCCAGCGCGACGATGTAATCCTGGTCGAGGTACTGCGCCTCGTCGTCGCCTTTCTCGCGGTTCGCGACCTGCTCCTCGAAGCGGGCAAGCTGGTCCTGGGGGTCGTTCAGTTCGGAAAAGGCGTTGCCGATCTCGAACCCGTTGACGTACACCTCGAACCGCTCGGCGAGGCGGCTGTCGCTCCTGTGGCCCTTGGCCAGCGGCGACACCTCCTTCGGCATGTCGGTAACGTGGACCGGCTGGATCAGGGCCTGCTCCACCTTGTCGCCGAACACCGTTTCCACCGCCTTGCCCCAGCTTTCGCCGGGCTTGACGTGCACTCCGGCCGCCAGCGCCGCGTTGCGCGCGCCCTCGGCGGAGCCGATCGCCATGAAATCGATTCCCGTCGCCTCGCGCACCAGCTCGCACATCGTCGCGCGGCGCCAGGGGGCCTTGAGGTCGATGCGGGCCTCGCCCGCCTGCACCACCGTCGTTCCCAACACCGCCAGGGCCGTCTCAGCCACCAGAGTTTCAGTGATCTCCATCATGCCCCGGTAGTCGGTATAGGCCTGGTACAGCTCCAGCATCGTGAACTCGGGGTTGTGCCGGGTCGAGATTCCTTCGTTCCGGAAGCTGCGGTTGATCTCGAACAGCTTGTCCGAGAGGCCGCCGACCACCAGCCGCTTCAGGTACAGCTCGGGCGCGATGCGCAGGAAAAGGTCGAGGCCGAGCGCATTATGATGCGTCGTGAACGGCTTGGCGTTGGTGCCGCCGGGAATGGGATGCAGCATGGGGGTTTCGACCTCGATGAAGCCCCGCCCCGCGAGGAACTGGCGGATGAAGGCGAGGATGCGGCTGCGAAGCCGCAGCGTGGTGCGCGTTTCCTCGTTGGCGATGAGGTCGATGTAGCGCTGCCTGTAGCGTGTATCGACGTCGACCAGCCCGTGCCATTTTTCCGGCGGTGGCATCAGGGTCTTGGCCAGCAGGGTCAGGGCGTGCGCGTTGACCGTGAGTTCGCCGCGCGGAGTGCGGCGCACGATGCCCTCGACGCCCAATATATCGCCGATGTCAAGCAGCCGCAGCAGCTTCAGCCCGTCCTCGGGCAGGTGATCCTTGTGGCTGAAGATCTGCGCCTTGCCGCCTGTGTCCATCAGGTCGATGAACATGCCGTTGTTCCGCATCGACATGATGCGCCCGGCCAGCCGCACCGTGTCGCCCGTCATCTCGCCGGGCTGCAGGTGGCTGTACTTGGCCGCCAATGCCTCGGCGGTGATCGTCACCTCGAAGCCGTGCGGGTACGGTTCGACGCCGAGGGCGCGGATCTGTTCCAGCTTGTCCAGCCGCGCCTGACGGTAGGCATGTACGGGTTCGGCGGTTTCGGTCATTGTCGTGCAACTTTCTTGTGGGTCCGGCCCTTATAGGTGTGCGGCAGGCGGGTGAGAAGGCGAAACGAGCAGACATGGGACGTTCAGCATGAAATCGGACCGATGAAGCTGAAAGGCAAAATCGACGGGCTGCGCTCGCTGGCGATCCTGACCGCCTCGCTGCTCGGCAAGGCGTCAATCAGGCCGCGCACCCTGGAGGAGCGGCTGGCGCAGATGCCGCTGGACGATGCGCCGCTGGAAAAGCCGGTGCTGATCCATTGGAACGACCACCACGTCCCATTCATCGAGGCGGAGAGCGACAACGACTGCGCGGCCGCGCTGGGCGTGGTGCATGCTCACCTGCGGCTGGCGCAGATGGAGATGCTGCGACACCTCGCCTATGGCCGCACCGCCGAGCTGATCGGGCCGGCCGGCGTCGAACTGGACCATGCGCTGCGCGCCTTCCATTTCACCCGCGACACCACGCGCAGCATCGCCCGCATGTCGGCGCAAACGCGGACCTGGCTGGAAGGTTTTGTCGAAGGGATCAACCACTACGTCCTCAAAGCAAAGGAGCTGCCCCCCGAGTTCCCATGGCTGCAGCTCGGCCGCGAGCCCTGGACGATCGCCGACATCGTCACGGTCGGCAAGCTGTCGGGCGCGGATGTGCATTGGATGATCTGGCTGAAGCTGCTGCGCTTTCGCCGCGGCAGCGAATGGCCGACCCTTTGGGACCAGCTGCTGGCCGAAGGCGTTGGCAACGTCGAACGCTTTGCGATGGGCAAGGGCGACGGCGCGCTGGGCACGGTGCTTTCGGGCGCCCGAACCGGCAGCAACTCGTTCGCGGCGGGCGCAGCGAAGACCGGAACCGGTGCCGCCTGGATCGCCAGCGACCCCCATCTGCCTGTGACGGTGCCCAACGTTTGGCTTTTGGCCGGGTATAAATGCCCCGGCTACCATGTGCTGGGGTTCATGCTGCCGGCCCTGCCTTTCGTCGCCCTGGGGCGCAACCCCGAGATTGCCTGGGGCGGAACTAACCTGCATGCGGCCAGTTCGGATCTTGTCGATCTTTCCGGGCAGGACCTTACCACGTTGGCGACGCGCGTGGAGACCATCCGCGTTCGCGGCGGCAAAACGGTGTCCCGGGCCGTGCGGGAATCCGTGTTCGGGCCGGTGATTTCCGACGCACCGTTGATCAGCACCGGCGACCACTTCGCCCTGCGCTGGGCAGGCCACGAGGATACGGACGAGTTCGGCGCCATGCTCGGCTTCAACCGGGCGAGGAACTGGGAGGAATTCACCGCCGCCGCGGATACCTTCGCCGTTCCGGGGCAGAATTTTCTCTACGCCGATGCAAAGGGACATACCGGAAAGCTGATCGCGGCCATACTGCCGAAGCGACGGAACAAACCGTCGTCGAAGTTGCTGTCGAGCCCGGCAGAAATGCAGGACTGGGACAACCTTGCCACGTCACGCGAGATGCCGCGCGAGCATGACCCCGAACGCGGCTTTGTCGCGTCGGCCAACGACGAGCCGCCGGACACCGGCTATCCGCTCGGGGTCTTCTTTTCTTCCAGCGACCGCATCCGCCGCATATCAGAAGTGCTGGGCAACGCCGGACAGGTCGGTTTAGATACGCTCGGTTCGCTGCAGCGGGACGTGTCCCTGTTTCCGGCCCTCGCTTTTCGCGACCTGCTGCTCCATCGTTTTTCCAGGGACACGGTTAAGCCGGCAATCGCGCGCTACGTGCAGCCGGTTATCACGGCGCTGAAGGAATGGAATGGGATCTACGATGCGGATTCGGCCGGGGCGCTGGCCTTTGAAACGGTGCAAAGCTACCTGTTCCTCCAGCTTCATCCGCCGGCGCAGCGCGCCGCCTTTTCCTCGGTGTGGCACACGAGGGCGCTGAACGAGCGTACGCTGGCCGAGGCTCCGGTCGAGCCGGCCGCGCGCATGGTGACGAAAGCCGTACGCCGTGCGGTGCCGTTACTGCGCAAATACCGGAACTGGGGCGGTGTGCACCGGTTGCGCCTGCGCCACCCTCTGGCGATCCTGCCGGGGCTTGGCCGTGATTTCCAGTTCGACGAATGGCCGTCGGGCGGCAACGGCGACACCGTGATGAAAGCCGCCGCGCCGACCGCCGCCGGTCCGCACGGGGTTTCCTACGGATCGATCGCGCGGCACGTTTCGGACATGTCCAGCATGGACGAGAACTACTTCTGCCTGCTCGGCGGGCAGGACGGCTGGCTGGGCAGCACGACCATGCTCGACCAGGTCGAGCTGTGGCGGGCGGGAAAGTTCATCCGCGTACCGCTGGAGATCGAAGTCGTACGTGCCGCCTTCGCGCATCGAACGGTTATCCGGCCCGGCTGATGATGCTGAACGCGACGCCGATCCTGGGACTGTACGCATGGGGACGCCTAGCAAGGCTGGCGGCTCAGGATCCGCTAGCGACGCAGCAAGCGCAACTGGCACGCCTGCTGCGGCACGCGGCTGACACGAGGTTCGGGCACGCGCACGATTTCGCCGGCCTGCGCGATGTTGCGTCGTATCAGGCGCGCGTTCCCCTGCGCCGCTACGAGCAGTTCTGGACCGAGTACTGGAGCGCCGCCTTCCCCAATTTCGCCGACGTGACCTGGCCGGGGCGCATCCCTTATCTGGCGGCCAGTTCGGGCACGACCTCGGGCGACACCAAGTTCATTCCGGTCAGCCGGCAGATGGTGGCGTCCAACCGCCGCGCGGCGCTGACCCTGCTGAGCTTCCATTACCAGGCGTGCCCGCAAACACGCATCATGGGGGGAAAGAACTTCCTGCTGGGGGGCAATGCCGAGTTGATGCGCCGCGCCGCCGGCATCCACAGCGGCGACCTGTCCGGGATTGCGGCGAACGAACTGCCCTGGTGGACGAAGGGCCGCTACTTTCCTCCGGAAGACCTGTCGCGGATCGGGGATTGGGAGCAAAAAGTCGAATGCCTCGCATCCCTGTCGTTGGGCGAGGACATCCGCATGCTGGGCGGGACGGTAAGCTGGCTGCTGGCCTTCATCGAACGGGCGCTGGCGTGCAAGCCCGGGGCGGTGCGGCTTCACGACATTTATCCGAACCTCAACCTGCTGATCCATGGCGGCGTGAACTACGCGCCCTACAAGCGCCGTTTCGACGAGTTGCTGGCAGGTAGCCACGCCGAGACGCGCGAGGTGTACCCCGCCAGCGAGGGCTTCGTCGCCCTCGCCGACCGCAATCCCGGCGAAGGCCTGCGCCTGCTGCTCGACAACGGCCTCTTCTTCGAGTTCGTACCGGTGGAAGAACTGGACGCCGACCGCCCGACGCGGCATTGGGTGAGGACGATCGAAACCGGCCAGAACTACGCCGTCGTGCTGACCACCAACGCCGGCCTGTGGTCGTACATCCTGGGCGATACCGTCCGCTTCGTCGACCGCAACACGCCGCGGCTGCTGATCACCGGCCGTACCTCGTACTTCCTGTCGGCCTTCGGCGAACACTTGATCGGCGAGGAAATAGAGTCCAGCGTTGAACTGGCGGCAGCGGCGACCGATGTGAACGTGCGCGACTACGCGGTCGGTGCAATCTACCCGGATCGGCAGGGCGAGAAAGGCCGCCATCTGTTCGTGGTCGAGTTCGCGGGCGAGGTCGGCCCACAAACCGTCGAGCGCTTTACGGAGGTTCTCGACAAGTCGTTGGCGGAGGCCAACCTCGATTACCGCGAACACCGGCTGAACGACGTCCAGATGCTTGCACCGGTGGTGCAGGTGGCGAAGGCGGGGACGTTCGCCGAGTGGATGAAAGCGCGCGGCAAGCTGGGCGCGCAGAACAAGGTGCCGCGCGTGATCAATGACGCGGAACTATTTCAAAGTCTTAGGGACGTCGTGAGATAACCTATTTTGTGTGAAAAATAAGCATTAATTCAATAGGATTGTAATTGATGTATATTCATAGTCGTCAATTAAACCACCGCGCAAGCGATCTGCTTATTATTGCGCGTACTTCCGCGTCCGTCGCCTGACGCGGTTCTGCGGAGCCGAACTTCTGATCCAGGCCAATAGATACGCGCATGATCCTCAATGACCCGAGCTTTACGTTGCAGTAGGGTCACCGTTCCGGGCTCAGGCTGCGAATCGTGTAGTTCGTGACCAAGCTGCTCGTACAAATCGCCTTCCTGATAGACTTCAGTCGGTTCAGCGCTCAGGCGAGCTGCGCTTTCCTTGTGTATGGGTCCACCGCCTTCGCCGCAGCGAACCGTAAGACAACGATATTCGACACCCGCCGCGTCTTCGCGATAACGAACATTGCGCAGGACACGGGCGACGATCAGAAAGCTAAAAATCCAGCGGGTGATCGTGAATGCGAGAGACGTTGGGCTGCGAGAACTCTGTATCCCAGACATGCAGCCTGACCGTGTCGGTCATCTTAAGCGCAGCATGCCCAACCCTTGCAGCGACCATTCATAATGATCGGCTTTTTCGAGAATGGCTTTCACGAGCTGCTTGGTGACAGTGTAATTCAAAACTTTCCTGTTTCAAGAAGGTGAATCGAACGCAACACCGCCGGCACCTGCCCGGCAAGATCGTCAGCGATCAGCCCTGGACCGAACTGCTTCGCGCACTCGCCGTGCATCCAGGCGCCTATGGCGGCGGCGTCGAAGGCGGAGCAACCCTGTGCCAGCAGGCCGGTGATGAAGCCGGCAAGCGTATCGCCCGAGCCCGCGGTTGCTAGCCATGAGGTGGCGTTCGTGTTGATGATCGCCTTGCCGTCCGGGCTGGCGACGATCGTGTCCAGGCCCTTCAACAGCACCACCGCCCCGCAGAACTCGGCCGCGTGGCGGGCGCGTTCGAAGCGGCTGGTCGGCAAGTCGAACAGGCGCTTGAATTCGCCCTCGTGCGGGGTCAGCACATGATGCGGCTGCAGTTTGGCCAGCAGCTCCTTGTTCTGCCCCAGCACCGTCAAGGCATCGGCATCGAACACGGCCGGCACGCCAAGCTCGATCACGCGCCTGACCACGCTTTCCAAGGCATCGCCCACGCCGCCGCCCGGGCCGACCAGGACGGCCTTCACCTTGCGCTTCTCGATGATCGCGGCGACATCGCCCGCGCTTTCCGCGGCGTGCACGATCAGGCTGGGACTGATCGACGAATAGATCGCCTTGGTGTCGGACGGGCAGGCGACGGTCACCAGCCCGGCGCCGATGCGCTGCGCCGCGTGCGAGGCGAGGCGCCCCGCTCCGGTCATCTGGCCGCCGACCACCAGAGCATGCCCGCGCGCGTATTTGTTGGTGTCGCCCCTGGGCCAAGGAAAGCGCGTCAACCACAGCTCCGGTGCATTCTGCCATATGTCGGGACGGATGTCCGCCAGCACCGAATCGGGTATGCCGATATCGGCGAGCACCACCTCGCCGCAGCGGGCAGCGCCGGGAAGCAGGACATGTCCTGGCTTCTTGCGGAAAAAGGTGACGGTGAGCGCGGCGTTGGCAGCCGCGCCGAGGATCTGGCCCGTCGCCCCGGAAACGCCGCTGGGCACATCGACCGATACCGTCGCGATGCCGCGCGTGTTTACCGCCTCGACGATCTGCCGCGACTGGCCCTCCAGCGGACGGTCGAGGCCCGCGCCGTAGAGCGCGTCCACCACCAGCTCGCGGCCGTTCAGCAGGGTTTCGGAAACGGCTTCGACGGGGCCCGGCCAGCCTTGGGCAGCCGCAGCCGCCTCGCCCTTCAAGTCGGACACGGCGCACAGAAGCGCGACGCGCACCGGCCAGCGCCCGGCGGCCAGGATGCGTGCGGCCACGAAGCCGTCGCCGCCGTTGTTGCCCGGGCCGCACAGGACAAGCGTCGGACGCGGCGTGTAACGGGATACGATCGCGTCGGCCACGGCCTGACCCGCACGCGCCATCAATTGCGCGAACGACGCGCCGCTGGAGCCGGCCAGCCGGTCGGCTTGGCCCATTTGCGACGGAGAAAGAAGTTCGAGTTTTGCGCTCATGAATTTCTGGGGCGACCGATGGGGATCGAACCCACGACAACTCGGACCACAACCGAGGGCTCTACCTCTGAGCTACGGCCGCCATGCGGGAATCAGGTATCAGGGATCAGGGATCAGACGCAAGAGCTTTTCGCACGGCGGAATGTCTGCTAACTGCTCCTGATCCCTGATCCCTGACTGCCGATCCCTCAAAATGGTCCAGATTTCCTCCGCGATGTTCCGTCTCGGCACCGAGTCCGCTTTCGAGGTTCTGGCGCGGGCGCAGGCCATGGCGGCGGCGGGCAAGCCGGTCGTCAACCTGTGCATCGGCCAGCCAGACTTCGCGCCGCCGGAACATGTGATCGAAGCGGCGCAGCGGGCGCTGATGGACGGGCGGCATCACGGCTACACCGCCGCGCCCGGCATCCTGCCGCTGCGCGAGGCGATCGCCGCCGACCTGCACCGGCGCTTCGCCGTCGAGATCGACCCGGAAGCCGTCCTGGTCACGCCGGGCAGCAAGGTCGGCCTGTTCTACCTGATGCTGATGCTGGGCGAGCCGGGGGCGGAGATCATCTATCCCAACCCCGCCTACCCCGGCTACGAATCGATCCTGAAGTTCACCGGCGCAACCGGCGTGCCGATCCGCCTTTCGGAAGAAACAGGATTCTCTTTCGACGCCGAGGAGGTCCTCAGCCGCATCACGCCCCACACCCGCCTGATCGTGCTGAACAGCCCCGCCAACCCGACCGGCGGAGTGATCGACAAGGCGCAGCTGGACCTGCTGATCGCCGGTCTCGACGAGCATCCGCATGTCGCGATCCTGTCGGACGAAATCTACAGCCGCATCGTCTATGACGGCGTGCCGCACCACACGCTATTGTCCTACCCGTCGATCCGCGACCGGCTGATCCTGCTGGACGGGTTCAGCAAGGGGTTCTCCATGACCGGATGGCGGCTGGGCTACGCCGTGTTCCCGCCCATGCTGGTGGAGCACGCGCGTCGCATCGCCATTAACTGCCATTCCTGCGTCACCACCTTCGTCCAGTATGGCGGCATCGCCGCGCTGGAAGGGCCCATGGACGCGGTTACCCACATGGTCGAGGCGTTCGACCGCCGCCGCAAGGTGATCACCGACGGACTGAACGCCGTGCCCGGGGTGTTGTGCCGCAAGCCCGCGGGCGCGTTCTATGCCTTCCCGAATATCACCGGCACGGGCTTCAAGTCGGCGGTGCTGCAGCAACGCCTGCTGGAGGAAGCCGGCGTCGCCTGCCTGTCAGGCACCAGCTTCGGCCAGTACGGCGAGGGTTACATCCGCTTGTCCTACGCCGCCGATGTCGAGGTGATCGAGGAAGCGGTGGGCCGGATCGGGCGATTTCTGGGGGCGTGAGCCGACCTTGGCTGAGCCGAGCCGAACACTTCCTGTTTGAACAGGTTCCGAAGTCGCGTTAGCATGGCAGGACTATCAAGGGTTACTTCATGACTGACGATTCTGCAGATTTCGTTCTAGAGGCCAAGGACTTGACAGCGGTTGTCAGCGATACCCGCTTTCCGCGCGAGGAATCGAAGTTCGCGGCACGGCGACTGGCGCACATCATACACTTGGGTGTCGATTTCCAGCATCCCAACCCCTTCCACGTCATTCCGGCCAACGTGGTGAAGGACAGCTTCATGGCGCTCCGCTACCGTGCGGAGCTTTCATCCGAGTACGCCGACAGGAAGGAGTTTCGCGCCGTCAGGGATTCGATCGCCCCAGAGTTCGAGGAGGCAATGGTCAACACCCGCTTGCACCCTCCCGGCGCTCCGGGCCTGGACTGACCGGCGGCGCGCTAGGTTTCACGATCGCCTTCGGATCAGAACCGCAGCGATCCAAACAGGCGGCGAACCTGCCGGACGAAACTAAAGCTCCGGCCCGAGATGTTTGTCCCGTGGTGGCTTTTTCTTCCGGTTCTCGTTCAACTCATACGCGAGGAGGACGACACCCCCAGCAATGGCAGCGTCGAAAACCCTTGAGTCATCCCTACCGCTCTGATGATAAGCGTCCACGATCTGGCCGTGCGGTATCTCCATTCCCGCTTGTGCCCGCGCTTGTGTTTGCCCGATCCCGCCGAGCGCCGCAAAAAGCACGGTTGACCGCGCTAGTTTGTTTCCGGCCAATTCATTTATATTCATGGCTGTTCCTCTACATTCCGTAACTCAATCTACGCCTGTGCGGGATAAAATTTTATAAATCTTTTGTAAAAATCGCAGTGATGCGTTCGCCGTGCTCGTTTACACACGCAAACCGTCCCGTTTTCGGGATAAGCCAATCCGCGCGAAACGTTGAACGTCGCCTGGGCTCACATGGCTAGTGACAGCCGCCCTGCCCTGTTCTATCCCTTGCGCCCATGAAGAAACTCGAAGCCGTCATAAAGCCGTTCAAGCTGGACGACGTGAAGGAAGCGCTGCACGGGATCGGCATCCAGGGCCTGACCGTGATCGAGGTCAAGGGCTTCGGGCGGCAGAAGGGCCACACCGAGCTTTACCGCGGCGCCGAGTACGTCGTCGACTTCCTGCCCAAGGTCAAGATCGAGCTGGTTCTTGACGATGGGCTGGTCGAGCGCGCGATCGAGGCGATCCAGCAGGCGGCCTTCACCGGCCGCATCGGCGACGGCAAGATCTTCATATCGAACATAGAAGAAGTCGTCCGCATCAGAACGGGCGAACGGGGAGTGAGCGCCATCTGACGGTGCCGTAACGTTTTTAGGAAGGACCAAGGCATGTCGGACGTGAAAAAAGTGATGGAGCTGATCAAGGAGCACGACGTCAAGTACGTCGACCTCCGGTTCACCGACCTGAAAGGCAAGCTGCAGCACACGGCGCAGCACGTCAGCACCATCGACGAGGACGTGTTCGAGGAAGGCATCATGTTCGACGGCTCGTCGATCGCGGGGTGGAAGGCGATCAACGAATCCGACATGATCCTGAAGCTGGATCCGGCGACCGCGGTCATGGACCCGTTCGCGGCGCAGCCGACGCTCAACATCTTTTGCGACGTGGTGGAGCCGTCGACGGGCCGGAACTACGCGCGCGACCCGCGCTCGATCGCCAAGGCGGCCGAGGCTTACGGGGAGTCGATCGGCGTCTGCGACACGGTATATTTCGGGCCGGAAGCCGAGTTCTTCGTGTTCGACGACGTGCGCTACGACGTGTCGATGAACGGCAATTTCTTTCGGGTCGACAGCGAGGAATCGCCGCACAACACCGGCAAGGAAAGCGATAACGGCAACCTCGGCCACCGCCCGCGCGTCAAGGGCGGCTATTTTCCGGTGCAGCCGATGGACACGGGCAGCGACCTGCGCGCCGAGATGGTGACGGTCCTGGCCGACATGGGCGTGGATGTCGAGAAGCACCACCACGAGGTGGCGCCGGCGCAGCACGAGCTGGGCATCAAGTTCGCCAAGCTGGTCAAATGCGCCGACAACATGCAGATCTACAAGTATGTGGTGCACAACGTGGCGCAGGCTTACGGCAAGACCGCGACTTTCATGCCCAAGCCCATCTTCGGCGACAACGGCTCGGGCATGCACTGCCACCAATCGCTTTGGAAGGACGGCAAGCCCCTGTTCGCGGGCGACGGCTATGCCGGGCTTTCCGAGGCCTGCCTGTTCTACATCGGCGGCATCATCAAGCATGCCAAGGCGCTGAACGCGCTGACAAACCCGCTGACCAACAGCTACAAGCGGCTGGTACCAGGCTACGAGGCGCCGGTGCTGCTGGCCTACTCGGCGCGCAACCGCTCGGCCTCGTGCCGCATCCCCTACGTCGCCAGCCCCAAGGGCAAGCGCGTCGAGGTGCGCTTTCCCGATCCGGGCGCCAACCCCTACCTTGCCTTCGCGGCGATGCTGATGGCGGGGCTGGACGGCATCCAGAACAGGATCCACCCGGGCGAGCCGATGGACCAGGACCTCTACCACCTGCCCAAGGCGGAACTGGCGAAGGTGCCCACCGTGTGCGGCTCTCTGCGCGAAGCGCTGCAGGCCCTGCAGGCCGACCATGACTTCCTGCTGAAGGGCGACGTCTTCGGCAAGGACCTGATCGAGTCCTACATCGAATTGAAGATGGAGGAAGTCATGGCCTTCGAAACCACGCCGCACCCGATCGAGTACGACATGTACTACTCGGTGTAAGGCATCATCAACATGTCGTTCCGGTTGAAAAGCGGGAATTCGCACTGGCGGTTCCGAAACATGGAAAGGCCAGTATGGGTACCGGGCGTTCGCCCGGTATGGCAAACGAAGGAGGCGGTGGCGTGCGTAATCTTCTCTTGTTGACGGTCCTGGCATTTATCTCAGCCTGCGCGCCGATCTACACGCCCGAAACGGAATGGTACTCGGACAAGCCGGACGAGACCTTCCGCCCCGACCTGACCGCCTGCGTGCAGCAGAACGATCCGTCGAACATCGATGAAATGGACGATGGCGGCGAGTACGAGCCGAGCGGCTTCTTCGTCGAAACCTCTCGCACCCAGGCAGTGGTCAGCTGCATGGAAGCCAAGGGCTGGGACGCGGAAGGACCGGACGGGTACCACGGGCCGTTGCGGTAAGCTGTACGCCATCCCGAACCCCGGCCTTCGTCGGCGCAGGACCGTTTCGGGACTCGCGGGTCGGCCGCTCCCCCCATGTTTTCCGGTCAGATAGCTCGACAGCGATGAAAAATGTGTTTCAGACCTGTATGGGTCGCTTCGCTAAGGGTTGCGGCAGAAGCGGAACAAACCAAACGGCAATCAATTCCGTGGCGGCAACCCGCTCGGCTTGAGCTGCATGCGGCGCGGCGGGGCTTCGCGCTCGAAATGGTCGGCGATCCGCTTCAGGCTGACCGCGATGGAGTAGCGAACCTGTTCCTCGGCGGAGCGGCCCGCGGCAGCGGCAGTCGCCGCCGGTTCGAGGTCGGAAACTACAAGATTTTCGTCTGTCATGCTTTCGACGTAGCATATCCACCGAACCAAACAACCCATGCTTCGATTTTTCTCTGGCGCGACCAGCGGGGGCGCGCTATAGGCACCGCCCACCATCCAGGCACGCCCATGATCTGCGGCATCGACTTTGGCACTTCCAACTCCACGCTAGGGGTCATGGTGGCCGGAAAGCCGCGTCTCCTGCCGCTCGAAGGCGAGCATGTCACCCTGCCGAGCGCCGTCTTTTACGATGAGGAGGAGCGGCTGACGCGCTTTGGCCGCGATGCCGTCGCGGCCTACGCCGCGCGTCACGAGGGGCGCCTGCTGCGCGCGCTCAAAAGCGTCCTTGGCTCCGCCCTGGTCGATGAAACGACGCAGATCGCTGGCCGGCAGGTGCCGTTCACCTCCATCATCGGCGACTTCCTCGCTCACCTGAAAGCGCGGGCCGAAAAGGCTGGGGGATCGGAGCTGACCCAGGTCGTGCTCGGACGGCCGGTGCATTTCGTCGATGGCGACGACACGGCGGACCGCAAGGCGCAGGAGCAGTTGGAGCAGATAGCGGGTAGCCGCGGCTTCAAGGAGATCGCGTTCCAGTACGAGCCGGTTGCGGCGGCGCTGGATTACGAGCGCGCGGTAAGCGGCGAGGAACTGGTCCTGGTCGCCGATATCGGCGGCGGCACGTCGGATTTTTCCCTCGTCCGGGTCGGCCCGAGCCGCGCCGGCAAGCCGGACCGCAGGCAAGACATCCTCGCCAACACCGGCGTGCATGTCGGCGGCACCGATTTCGACTATCGGCTGAGCGTCGGCCAGGTCATGCCGCTGCTCGGCCTCGGCAGCCTGATGCGGCTCGGCAACGGCGCGAGGGTGGCGGTCCCCGCCGTGCACTACCACGATCTGGCGACGTGGCACCGCATCGTCTTCCTGTACACGCGCAAATGCGCGGCCGAGCTGGCGAGCCTCCGGCGTGACTCGCTGTCCCCGGGGCTGCTGGAGCGGCTGCACACCGTGGTCGAAAGCCAGCTCGGGCATTACCTGGCGAGCCGCGTGGAAGCCGCCAAGGTGGCGCTCTCGGCCGGGCAGAGCGCTCGGGTCGCGCTCGACTTCATCGAAGCCGATTTGCAAGCCGACCTCGACCGCGGCGGCTTCGAAGCCGCGATCGGGCGCGAGCTTGCCGGCATCGAGGGCGCGATCGGCGGCTGCATGGCAAAAGCCGGGATCGCCCCGGACGAGATCAGCGCCGTCTTCCTGACCGGCGGCTCGACCGCCGTCCCCGCCGTCCACCGCGCCTGCACCCGGCTGGTGCCGCAGGCGCGCATCGTGGAAGGCGACAAGTTCGGCAGCGTCGGGCTTGGACTGGCAATGGACGCGGGAGCGAGGTTCGGCGGATGAACTGTTTTTTTTAAAGGAGGTTGACATCGCCCTGTCGCCACCGAGTCCGGCTTATAACACATTTGTCATCCTGATAGCCGCGAAGCGGCGTGCATCAGGACCCGTCCTTGGCTTGCGCTACCTTGACCTTGACGATTCGCAGACGTGCCGACAGTGGCTTTGGCTGGTCCATGGGTCCCGAAACGGGTTCGGGATGACAAATAACTATCAATCCACCGGCCGCTTCTTCCGATCAGCGCCCATGGCGACGTAGGTGAACACACCCTCCGTCACCTTGAACGGCTGCGAGTCGCCCGTGTAGGGGCGGCGGACGAAGGTGTCGATGTGGACGGTGACCGAGGTCGTGCCGACGCGGGTCACCTCGGCGTAACAGCTGACCTCGTCGCCGACCAGTACCGGCTGATGGAATCGAATCGCCTCGATCCCTACCGTGACCACCCGCCCATGCGCGCGCTGCGCAGCGACCGAGCCGCCCGCCATGTCCATCTGGCACAGCAGCCAGCCGCCGAAGATGTCGCCCGCTGGATTGGTGTCCTGTGGCATGGCGAAGGTCCGCAGCGCGGGAATGCGTTCAGACGATGGCTCGCTC
This sequence comes from Alphaproteobacteria bacterium, assembly GCA_965199265.1. Classification (GTDB taxonomy): domain Bacteria; phylum Pseudomonadota; class Alphaproteobacteria; order CALMVH01; family CALMVH01; genus CBDAQV01. The sequence continues at coordinate 37,555 of CBDAQV010000006.1, forward strand.
ATATCCGCTCGCTTGCTGTGACGTGACTGCTTGACGCATTCATACACATAAAATCCTTGCGCCTCTCCAGTTGCTTTGCTGCTCAAATAAATGAGCAAAAAAAGCCCGAATGCCTTTTTTGTGTGCTTTCCTTGGAACTTTGTGTTTAGAATGTGTTACCACTGTTCCACTGCTTCCAACCGTCGAGACCGCCATGCCGTTTTCCCGCTTGCTGACAGCCCTGAAATCCCCAGGTGTCGACTCCGCTCAGCTTCCGGTGGTTTCCACCGGCATCGCGTGGTCCCCGCCCAATGACGGGATCAGGATGGAAGGGTTGGACAAGCCGCCCATCGTCGGGCAGAGCGAGCAGCTGCGCCGGGTCGGTGATGGCGTGTACGAACGGCTGATCGTCACGCATAACCGTATGACGGGTCAGCAAGCCGGAGTGGTGGTTGCTGAGACAAGCGATTATCAGGGCAGCCTGCAGGCCATCATCGAAACGGATAGCAGGCTGAAAAAAAGCTTCGGCGGCCTCAGCGGGTTTCGCAACGGTACGGAGTTCGAAAAAAATTCCGTTCTGCAGACCTTGAAACGAGGCATGACGCAACGTCCGGCCCGCTTCGATGCGTGAGAGGGTGCTGCTGTAAGGGTGGCGGGCTGCGTCGAGCAAAATCCTCGATTAATCGGGATCGTCGTTTTGTGCTCAGCACGGAACGACATCATTCCGTACAAACCCAAGCGGCTTAGCGACCACAGCGCGTCGCCCAGCAAGCGCTTGTGTTGAAGCGGCGGCGGTCGGATAATCGTTCGACATGGCCGATCTATTCCAAGGCGGCAGCAGTGCCGCCAAGCCCACACGAGCCGACCCCACCTACTCCGCCGAGCACATCGAGGTGCTGGAGGGGCTGGAGCCCGTGCGCCGGCGCCCAGGCATGTATATCGGCGGGACGGACGAGCGCGCGCTGCACCATCTGGTCGCCGAAATCCTCGACAACGCGATGGACGAGGCGGTAGCGGGCCATGCGACGCGCATTGATATGGAACTCGGGCTGGAAGACACGATCACGATCCGGGATAATGGCCGCGGCATCCCGGTCGACGATCATCCCAAATACCCCGGCCGTTCGGCGCTGGAAGTGATCTTCACCACGCTGCACTCGGGCGGCAAGTTCAGCGGCAAGGTCTACGAAACCTCGGGCGGGCTGCACGGCGTCGGCTCGTCGGTAGTGAACGCGCTCTCGCGGCGGCTGACGGTGGAGGTGGCGCGCGACCGCCAGCTATGGCGGCAGGACTACGCGCGGGGGGCGCCGCAGACGGCGCTGGTCAACGTCGGCGCGGCGCCCAACCGGCGCGGCACGACCATTGTTTTTCAGCCCGACCCCGAAATCTTCGGCGCGGAAGCGCACTTCAAGGCCGAGCGCATCTATCGCATGGCGCGCTCCAAGGCCTACCTGCATCGCGGGATCGAGATCCGCTGGAAGTGCGATCCTGCGCTGCTGCCCGAGGGCGGCGAGATCGCGGCGGAGGAAACCCTGCACTTTCCCGGCGGGCTGGAGGATTTCCTCCTGTCCACCCTAGCGGGCGAGGAACTGCTGATTCCCCTGCCCTTCAGCGGCGACGGCAAGCTGGCCGGCGACATGGGGCGGGTCGAATGGGCGGTCGCCTGGCCCGAATACGGCGGCGGCTTCCTCCATTCCTACTGCAACACCATCCCCACGCCCGAGGGCGGCACGCACGAACAGGGGCTGCGCACCGCGCTGACGCGATCGCTCAAGGCTTACGGCGAGCTGGTGAAGGTGTCGAAGGCCGCCTCCATCACCGCCGACGACATCATCGGCGGCGCGGGGATTGTGCTGTCGCTATTTTTGAAAGAGCCTCAATTCCAGGGCCAGACCAAGGAGCGCCTGTCGTCGAACGAGGCAGCGCGGCTGGTGGATGCCGTGGTCAAGGACCATTTCGACCATTGGCTGGCGGAGAACGCGACCGCGGCGCGCACGCTGCTGGAACGCGTGATCGAACGCGCGGTCGAACGCCAGAAGAAGAAGGACGACCGCGAGTTGCAGCGCAACACCGGCGGCCGCCGCCTGCGCCTGCCCGGCAAGCTGGCCGACTGCTCCAGTTCCTCCGCCGTCGATACCGAGCTGTTCATCGTCGAAGGCGACTCGGCCGGTGGCTCGGCCAAGCAGGCGCGGCGGCGCGAGACTCAGGCGATCCTGCCCCTGCGCGGCAAGATCCTGAACGTCGCCAGCGCCAGCGCGGACAAGTTCAACGCCAACAAGGAGCTGTCCGACCTAATCCTGACGCTGGGCTGCGGCACCGGCAAGCAGTTCGCGCTCGATAAGCTGCGCTACGAGCGCATCATCATCATGACCGACGCCGATGTCGACGGCGCGCACATCGCCAGCCTGCTGATGACCTTCTTCTGGCGCGAAACCCGCGCGTTGGTCGAAGCGGGGCGGCTATACCTCGCCCTGCCCCCGCTCTACCGCCTGACCCAAGGCAACAAGTCGGTCTACGCCAGCGACGACTCCGACCGCGAGCGCCTGTTGAAGAAGATGGAGGGCAAGGGCAAGGTCGACATCAGCCGCTTCAAGGGCCTGGGCGAAATGCCCGCCGCGCAGCTGAAGGAAACCACCATGGACCCCGACCGCCGCACCCTCCTGCGCGTGACGGTCGAGGACATCGAAGCCCTGAACGGCCTGGTCGACGATCTGATGGGCCGCAACGTCGAGCCGCGCTTCAGGTTCATTCAGGAAAACGCGAAGTTTGCGGAGCTGGACCTCGATGTGTGAACGGCTGCTGAAAGTGCGGATCGATATCCTGTCTTGTTGAACGGTACGGGAACCCAGCAAACCCGGCGTCCGTTCGCAAGAAACTTCCTTTCCTCCAAGTTGCGGCAGGAGCTTGTTGCAAGTTACTTCGTCTCATGCGAAGTGATCGCAACTTCGGAGCTGCGCTGATGGTCCCCACTCTGATCCTTGTTGCGGTTGTGGCGCTGGTCGCCCTGCTGTACTTGCTGCGATCCGTCCAGATCGTACCGCAAGCAGAGAACTTCCTTGTCGAGCGGCTGGGAAAGTACAATCGCACCCTCGAAGCCGGCTTTCACTTGATTACACCGGTCATTGAAACGGTGCGCCATCGCGTGAACATCCTCGAACGCCAGCTTCCGACCATTGTCGTACCTACAATCACGCTTGATAACGTAACGATCGAAGTTTCATTGGCCATTCTCTACCGGATCGTAGACGCGTCCCGCAGCGTATACCGCATTCAGAATCTGGATCAGGCGACACAAACCACGGTCATCGGAACCGTTCGCAGCGTTATCGGCAAGACCGATCTGGACGGCGTGCAGTCGAACCGTCGGCATTTGTCGGAAACGATCGAGTCCGAATTGAAGACGGTCATGGAGGAATGGGGCATCATCATCTCGCGGGTGGAAATCGTCGATGTCGAGGTGGACCACGCGACTAAGTCGGCGATGCAGCTGCAATTGAATGCGGAACGCACGCGCCGGGCCCTGGTGAGAGAGGCGGAGGGAAAGAAGGAAGCCACTCAACTCGCGGCCGACGCGCAACTCTATTCCGCCCAGAAACAGGCAGACGCGCAGAAGATCCTGGCCGATGCGCAGGCCTATTCGGTCGCGGTCGTAGCGCATTCGATCGCCGAAGGCGGGCAAGCCGCAGTCAACTTCGAGGTCAAGAAAATCCAGGCGCAGGCAGTGCAATCGCTCACCGGCAGCGCCAATTCCAAGCTGATCTTCCTTCCCACCGACGTGCTCGACGGACTTCGCAGCGTCGCCGAACGGTTTGTGGCCCGGCAGTGAGTCTGCATGGCTACGAGTGCGCGCTGATCGCCGCAGCGGTGTTTATCGGGCTGGAGCTGCTGACAGGCACGTTCGTCCTTCTGGGCTTTGGTGTCGGCGCGCTCGGGGTATCGATCGCTGAATGGGCGTTCGGCCCTGCAGCTTTTCGGCTCGATGTTCTCGTTTTCGTCGTCATCAGTGCGTTGTCGTTCTACGTCCTGCGCACGCTGTTCAGTCAACGCAAACCGAGCGCTCCATCCGATTACGACGTGAACCGCTACTAAAGCAGGGTTGGGAAGGCATTATCTGCAGGCCGGGCATCCTGAAGCATGGCTTCTCGTCCCGATCTGGCATGGCACGGTTCTTGCAGAGAACCCATTAACAAATCAATGAGGATCCCATGCGCAGGCGCGTTGCGTTTCAAAGTCTTTTCCTTGGTACGGCATTCGGTGTGATGCTTCTCGCCGCCCTGCATTTCACGCCCGGCGGCTGGAGCCTCGCCCTTCTCGTCATGCTTTGCCTGCTCGACCGCGTGGGCGTTGCGGTAACGCGGCGTAGGGCGTTCAGGTCGACCGGCGCCATGGCCAGTGAACCGCCTTATTCCGAGTGGAACGAGGCGCCGCGCCGGGCGCACAGCGCAAAGCAGGCTGATCGAATGACCGGCCTGCTTCTTGGCGGAGTCCCGAAGGACGCGGGGTTCGTCGGGCGAACCTAAAACTTCGTGCTCCAGCGCATCAGGCCAATGGTCTCGCTCGGCGCGTTGCTGACGTTGTCGGGCTGCATTCGGACCATGACGCCGACGTCGAACGAGGAAGCCTTGGTCTGGCCGACCGCGTAGAAGGCCTGCAGGTCGGTCTCGTGCCCATTGTCCTTCGCGCCGACCGTTTCCGGCGTGCTATAGACGTTGCCGGCGAAATCGCGGGCGGTGGGAACGTCGAGGCTGACGTTGCCGCCTGAAACCCGCAGCGGTTGGCTGACGACGAAGCCGACCTTGTCCTTTGCTCCGAAGATTTCGTCGGCGACCACGCCCATGTGGAAGCTGGTGCTGGACAGCGCGCCGTACCTGACGTTGAGCGCCGAGGAACTCTGCGTCGCATCCGATTCGCCGAACTGGAAGCCGCCGATCATGGTCAGGCCTCCGCCCAGCTTGGCCTCGGCCGAGACGCCGGCGAACATCGTGCGGGTGTTCTGCGTCTCGCCGAACGCGCCGGAGGTCGAACCGCCCAGCAGGCGGCCGTTCTCGCTGACGCCGCCGAAGTTGAAGGCGACCCGGCTATCGATGGCTGGGATCGGGGCCGCCAGCTCCACCGCGCCGCCGCTGACGGTCGGGGGGGTGTAGGACGGGTCGGTCAGGCGTGCCGTCAGGTCGGCGGTACGAGCCGAGCCGCTGAACAGCGAGGCGCTGAGGCGGGTATCGCCGAGGCCCAGCGCGATTGGGGTTGCGACGTGCGCGGTCGTCGCATCGTCGGCGAGGTCCATATATGGGTTGCCGACGCCGTCCGAGCTGACCAGCGCGCCGGCAGGAACAGTGCCCGTCTCGAAAGCGCCGAAGCCATAGGCCGGGTTGGTCCCCGAACTGGCCTCGACCCTGCCGCCGTTGGACGAGGTCAGGGCGATGCGGGCCAGCGGCTGAGCCTGATACTGGTCCATGTAGAAGCCGCTGACGCCGGGGGACAGCTCTGCCATCTCACCGAAGCCGTATTGCTGCGTCGCCGTCAGCGCGTCAAACGTATGCGTCGGCGACGAATTAAAGGCGCTGGCATTGACATTGTAAGGACGCCCGAACGAATCCAGCACCATGATCGGCCCGACGCCCGCAGCCCAGCTCTGCGCGAACGCCGCGCTGCCAATCGCCGTCGACGCGCTGATGTTCACCGAATTGCCGGCGACGGTGTTCGAGCCGGGAATGACGACATTGCCAACGGGGTTGACGGCGGCGGCGATGTTCAGCAGGCCCTGGCCGTAGATGGCCTGATTGGCGTAGATGCCCGTCTTTGTCGCGGTGGCGAGCAGGATCTGGGCGCACTGCGCCGCCGACAAATAGGGGTATTCCTGCTTCAAAAGGGCAATCGCGCCGCTGACGATCGGGGTTGAGAACGAAGTGCCGCTGCCGACGCCGTAGAACGTGCCGAGCGTCGAGATGAGGTTCGATCCCGGCGCCGCGAGGCAGTAAGCCGCGGCGACTCCGCACCGGTTGCTGAACGAGGCTATCGCGCCCGTGCTGTCCGTCGCGACGACCGCGAGCCAGCCCGGCTGCAGCTGCGGAAAAAGGTAGGGCAAAGCAGCGAAAGCCCCGGGCTGCGAGCTGCCCTGGTTGCCGGCGGCGAACACGAACACAGAACCGTATTGTACCGCGGCTTCCCAGGTCAGGAGGCTATACGGATACAGCGTGTTGATCGTAGTCGTGTTGACGGCGGTGATCGGTGTCGTCGAATTCCACGAGTTGTTGAAGATGCGCACGCCGCTTACGAAGGGGAAAGCCGTGCCGAGCGCGAGCTGGAAGTCACTTGCGACCATGGTACCGCTCGAGTTCATGATCTGCACCGGGTAGGTGAAAGCATGATAGGCGATGCCCTCCATGCCGATCCCGGCGGAGTCGATCAGCCCGCTGACGAACGTACCATGCCCGTTCACGTCGCTGGCCACTGTTCCGCCAGCCAGAGCGTTGTAGCCCGGGAACGCAGTATTGATCAGCTCGGGGTTCGAGCGGTCGATCCCGCTGTCAAGGACCGCGACCACTTGGCCGGCGCCGGTAAGGTTTGCGCCAAATGCGCCGTTCGCACTCACCTGCGCCTTGGAATAATCAAGGAAGAACTGTCCGGGACCCTGCCCGTACAACGAGCCTTGCTGCTGGATGTTGAGCGATGGCGCGGCGACCGGCTGGTCGGCAAGCGCGGGGCCGGCGGCAAGGGCAAGCAACGATACGCCCAGCAGGCCGTGTTTCAGGCGAGCCATACGCTTGGAAAACTTACCGTAAGCTCTATTCATTTTCCCGGCCCCTCATCAATATCAAAAGCGATAAGGGGAAGGTAGCAGGGAGCCGTAACTATCGGATTAAGTAAAGATCACCATGGGTTTAATGAAAACTCACCACGCCATTAAGGATACAAACAGTATTTCAAACAATTCAAACGAATTTTATGAAATTTTCCAGAACTAAATTAAAGACGTTCGGCTGCTCGATAGGCGGCAGGTGACCCGCATCTTCTATGATATCCAAGCGTGCGCCGGGGATCGAAGCGGCCGTTTCCTGCGCGATTTCGACTGGCGTCACCCTGTCCTGCCGGCCGACAAGCACGCAGACAGGGCAATCGATACCGGCGAGAACAGGCCGGCTGTCCTGCCGCGCCATGATGGCTTTTTGCTGCCTTATATAGACCTCGCGCCCAAGCCGCCGCGACATGTCGATGATCACGGAGGTGATCTCCGGCCGGGTTAGGCTTGCGGGCGCAAGCAGTTGCGGCAAAAGCCTGTTCGTAACGCCTTGAAACCTGCCCCGGTCGGCGAGGGCTACAAGATCCGACCTGCGCTGGATTTGTGCTTCGCTGTCGGGATAAGGGGAGGTATCGGCCAGAACCAAATGGCTGACCCGGCCGGGCGCCTGCCGCATGATCTCGAGCGATACGTAGCCGCCCATAGAGATACCGCACAGGGCAAAGCGCCGCGGCGCGGAAGCGAGCACAAGGGATGCCATCTCGGCGATGCTGCCTCCCTCGCGGCAGACGGCGACGCTGACGGGATGGCGAGGCGTGAAATGCTCGACCTGGGCCTGCCACAAGGCCTCGTCGCACAGCAGGCCGGGAATAAAGACGATTGCTTCGGATCGATCCATGACTGCAAGCAGGAGTTATTTGACTTTTTGCATGAATTGTCTATATCCAGCCTGAGAGGCAGACAATATCTTCCGCCCGACTCTCTCCTGGACTTTTGACTGAATGTTGTTTTCCGATCTGGGGCTTGGCGAAAAGCTCCTCGAGGCTATCAGGAACGCTGGATATGTAGAGCCGACTCCTATTCAGGAGCAGGCCATTCCTTTCGTCCTTCAGGGGCGGGACGTGCTCGGTTGCGCGCAAACGGGAACGGGGAAGACAGCATCGTTCGTTCTGCCAATGATAGAAAAGCTTGCCAGCGGCCGCGCCCGCGCCCGGATGCCGCGTTCGCTCATCCTTGAACCCACGCGCGAGCTGGCCGCACAGGTGCAGGAAAATTTCGAGAAATACGGCGCGCAGCACAAGCTGAGCACCGTCCTGATCATCGGCGGCGAATCGATGCAGGAGCAGACGCGCAAGCTGGAACGGGGCGTGGATGTCCTGATCGCGACCCCCGGGCGGCTGATCGACCAGTTCGAGCGCGGCAACATCCTGATGACCGACATCCGGCTGCTTGTGGTCGACGAATGCGACCGCATGCTGGATATGGGATTCATCCCTGATATCGAGAAAATCGTCGCCCGCCTGCCCCGCACGCGCCAGACGCTTCTGTTTTCCGCCACCCTGCCTCCGGAAATCCGCCGCCTTGCGGATAGCTTCCTGTCCAACCCTCAGGAAATCAGCGTCGCCCCGCCCTCCTCGACGGCCGAGCGGGTCGAGCAGGCGATGATCACGGTTTCGGCCGCGCAGAAGCGGGACGCGCTGCGTCATCTGCTGACATCTCAGGAAGTGCGCAACGCGTTCATTTTCTGCAACCGCAAACGCGATATCGCCCTGCTGGAAAAGTTTCTCAAGCGTTCGGGTTTCAACGCCGGCGCCCTCCACGGCGACATGGTGCAATCGGCGCGCCAGAGCACGCTGGAGCAGTTCAAGCAGAACGAAATCACTCTCCTGGTATGCAGCGACGTCGCTGCGCGCGGCCTTGACGTCACAGGCGTCAGCCACGTCTTCAACTTCGATGTGCCGCACCATCCGGAAGACTACGTGCACCGCATAGGGCGAACGGGCCGTGCCGGCGCCAGCGGCGTCGCATACATGATCGCCACGCCCGACGACGCGAAATCCGTTACTGCTATCGTCAAGCTGATCGGCAAACCTATTCCGGAGGTAAGCGTCCCGGACCTCGCGCCCGGCGAGGAGGGCGAGGAGTTCGCATCGTCCCGCCCGTCACGCGGCCGCGCCGCCGAGCGAAGCCGAGAACGGCCTGGCGAGCGGCCAGACAGGAACGGCGGGCCTCGCGGCGGGCGTACGCGGAAGAAAACCGAAAAGCCGGGGACCGAGCCACCGCATAGCGGACATGCACACCAGGAAGACGCTTTCCAAAGCCGACCCGTTGCGGTCGAGGCTGCAACCGAAGAAGCGGGATGGCACGCCGGCGAACCTGCGCATCGCGATCGGCCGCTTCAAGATCAATCCCGTTTTCGCTCCCGCGAGGATCGCCCACGCGAGGATCGCCCACGCACGCATCACCCTCACGAGCATCGCGCCTCCGAAAGTCGTATGCACGGCCGCTCGGAGAACAGCCGTTACAGAACCGAGCCGTCCCGGAACGATTCCCCGGTATCGTATGGCCGGACCGGCGCCGAAAATAGTCCGGCTCCGCCCCGCCACGTCCCGGAAAGCCGTCGCCGTTACAATTATGAGGACGATCAGAACGACGCCGTCGTGGGATTCGGCGATCACCTTCCAGCCTTTCTGAAGGCCGTTCCGCGCTTGCAAAAGCTTGAGGAGCAGGCCTCTTCGGAGGAGTAACGCGCTGACTGGCAACCGCGCCTATCGCCCGTGCCAACGGTTCCCCGGTCGTCCGTTTTCTGATACAGCTTGCAAAGTACTGTTAACTGCAGCAGTATGCTCTCGCCGTTCGGCATCGGAGCTGCAATGACCTCGTTGGAGAAAAAGAAACGAAACGCGATGATCGCGTTGCTGGCGATACCGGTCGAGGCCATTGTGCTGGGCGTAACACCGCCGCCTTCAAAAGTGGAACAGGCCGCGCCGAAGCCGCCCGTCGCTTTGTCCATGGATGGAAAATCACCCTAGGACCTCACTGGTTTAAGTCCCGCAGCCAAAGGCATCGATAAGGGAGCCTTGCTGCGCGGTTCGGCCGAGGCGCGTGACGTTATTGCCAACCTTGCGCAAAGCGATCGGCGCTTCCCGCTGACCGGTGCGATCGCTGGCCTGCTACCTTTCCAGCAGCCTTGCATCCGCCAGAACGGCTTCCACCAGCGCCTGATCATCGCCTCCGAGCAGCGCCTTCAACCCTGCGACGTGAGCGTCAATCGCCTGGACACCTCGCGGGTCCGGTCTCGTCCCGCGCGAAACGATGTGACACAGCGACCCGGCAAGCAAAGCGATTCCGGGCAAGCCGAACGTCGCCGCCTGTCCTTTCATGTCGTGCGCTTCGCGCTCCAGCACGGCGGCAGCGTTGTCCGTATCGCGTCCGGCCCTCAGGTTCTCGACCTGCAAATGCAGGCTGTCTATCAGGCCCGGCAAATCGCGTCGGTAGTTCTCGCCGTGTTTGCGGAGGATTTCCTCCATCCGCTTCTGCACGTCGGCCGGCATCATGGCCGTGGTTTCCAAATTTCTGGTTTCGCTCATCGGCTTAAAATCCCGACTCGGACTGCCGCGCGGCGGCAGGGCGCGCCTGCTTCAGCCTGTTACGCCGTTCAACCGTTTCCACGCAAGACAGAACCTTTTCGAACAGGGCGGCGCTGGAAAAAGGTTTCACCAGAACGGCCGTGGCACCCATCTGCTTGGCGCGCCAGAGCCTGTCCTCGTCATCGTGCGCGGTCATCAGGATGAATGCGATATTGCGGTACATGATCGGCGTCTCGGGCCTGCGCACTTCCTGCAGCAGCTCGATTCCGTTCAGCTTGTCCATCATCCAGTCGCACAGCACGATCTCGAGAACGTTGGCCTTCATCAGTTCGAGCGCCTCGAGGCCGTCGCCAGCCTGCAGCACGCGCCCTATGCCGAAGGCCTGCAGGATATCAGCCATCAGCTTGCGCATGTGGACGTTGTCGTCGACGACCAGGGCGGATACCCGCGCAAAATCGACGCGGTCTTCGTTGTCCTGGTCTGATAATGGGTCGATCACGGAAGCAGGATTAAGGGGAAGTTTTTAAAAATTCCAAAATGTTTTCCGGATATTTAAAAAAAAGACATGAGCTTGCGGCAAGGCGCGAAGTATGGCAGCGCATCGGCATGACCCGACTTACCTCGATCGTAATTCCTGCCCGTTACGCCAGCAAACGTTTCCCCGGCAAACCGATCGAAGCGGTCATCGCCGGCAAGAGCCTGATCGAACGCGTGTGGTCGCTTGCCATGCGAACGAAGAACATACAAGGGGTTCACGTCGCGACGGACGATCAAAGGATCGCCGACCATGTCGCCGCGTTCGGCGGATCGGCGCTGATGACGGACACCATGCTGCCTTCGGGCAGCGATCGCGCCTTCGCCGCCTTGCGGCTTCTACCTGAAAACATCGGCGCCGTCGTCAACCTGCAAGGGGACGCGCCGCTAACGCCGCCATGGGTAATCCAGGCGCTTGTCGACGAGATTTCCAGGCAGGACGGCCCGCTGATCGCCACTCCTGCCGTAGCGTTGACGCCCGAACAGCTGGCCGAGCTGGAAGCGGGAAAGGAGTCCTCTCCGTCGAGCGGGACGACAGTGGTGGTTTCGCAGTCGGATCGAGCGCTTTACTTTTCCAAGCACATCCTGCCGTTCAGCCGCGACCGCCGGGCCAGTCCCGTGCTGCGGCATATCGGTTTGTACGCGTACAGGCGCGAGGCGCTGGCGAAGTTGGTGGCAGTGCAGCCGACTCCTCTCGAGCAGACCGAAGGCCTGGAGCAGCTGCGGGCGCTGGAAACGGACATGGATATAAAGGTGGTGAGGGTCGATTACCGCGGCCGAACGCATCACTCAATCGATCATCCCAACGACATCGCCATTGCCGAGGCGATCATCGCGCGCGAAGGTGAGCTGTGAAGCTGCTCCTGACCCGCCACGGCAACACGTTCGAAGCCGGCGAAACGCCCTACGTCATCGGCCGTGGCGAGGACATGCCCTTGACGGCAGCCGGCGAGGCGCAGGCGGAAACCCTGGCGCGGTATCTGAGATCTCGCCACCTCCTGCCCGGCGGCATCACGTGCGGCCCGCTGCGCCGGACACGGCGTACGGCGGAGCTTCTGGCGGTCAGCCTTGGCCTGCCCGCGGCGATGACGGACAGCCGGCTGACGGAACTCGACTATGGCGACTGGGCGGGACTTACGACGGCGCAGGTACGCGAGCGGTTCGGCGACGCGGAGGTCGATGCCTGGGACCGGCTCGGCGTCGTGCCGTCCAGCCGCGGTTGGTACCCGGGAGCCGAGCAACTTGCAAGTCACGTGGCGAGCTTTGCCGCCGGGCTGGACCCCGAATGCCAAGGCCATATCGCGCTGGCCGTCACCAGCAACGGCGTGCTGAGGTTTTTTGCGAGGCTGGTCGATGGCCTGTTCGATGAGCTGGCGAGCCGCAACGCGCTGAAGGTCGCAACCGGGAACCTGTGCGGCCTGGAAAGGGACGAGAACGGCATGTGGCGGCTCCTGTTCTGGAACGTCGAACCCGTCGCGGGCTGACCGGCGCCGTCAACCGGGACAGAGTTGCGGCCGCGCGATGCCTTCCTGGCGGCCAAGGGCGAGCGACACGGCGCGGTGTGAGGGAACGAGGTCCGGTTCGGGCCGCAGGGCAATGCCAAGGCTAGTCAGGACTTCGCGGAAGAGCGCTCCCCGCTGTCTTTCAGTGCGTCGGAGCGGATCAAGCATATGCCTGTATTTCCCGCCGTCGCGGCGCGCATCGAGCACCTCGCACAGGTCGCGGGCACACTGCTCCAGATGCGCACCCATGAGGACCGCCTTGCCAGCGCCGAACCGCGCAGCGACCACTGCGGCCGGCCGGCCCGCCAGGTCGGCGTAGCGCGCGATCGTCGACACCTCCGCGCCAGGATCAGGCTCGAAGTACGGCCCGCCGTGATAGTAGCAGTTCAGGCGGACCGGCGACGCCTCGCCCTGAATGCCCACAATGGAAGCGGAGTCGAGTGTGGTGTCGTATGCCGGGCCGAAGGCGCGGATGGACCCTATGGCTGTCACCGGCACCAGGCCCAGACGCGAGGCCGTCACCTCGTCGGGCAGGCCCTGGTGGAAGCGGATGCGAGCGCCGCCATAGTAGCTGCCCGCGCAGTTGCCGAGATAGCCCATGCCGTCATCCACCGCGAGGCGAATGTTGTCCTCCCCATGACCGTTCAGGTCGCGGCAGTAGTACCTGTCGGCCCCACCGGGCATAACGAGGAGCTTTGCGCCTCGAAGGACCCGGCCTTCCACGATTTCAGCCGCAGTTACCGGCTGGATCGGGCTCAGCCCGTGATCGACCTCGCGTTGCAGTACGTCGAGAAGCGGGTAAACGCAGGTACCCTGTCCTGAGTAGAAGAGGATTTTTGATCGTGTCATGAGAGCTGATTTATGAACGCATGTTGGTGATCAGGCCGCAACGGGCCAGAAGGTCATGCCACAGGCGAACGCGCATTGCATCGGTTTCGGCGAGCAGGAGCGGCAAGTGCGCAAATTTTTCGCCGTCGCTGAGGTTCGCCAGGTCCAGCCGCAGGTAATCGGGCGATATTTCGGGATGCACCCCGGTCAGGAGGGCCCTGCCGCGGCCGACGGGCACCTCGACAATAGCCGCCGGTTCGCCGCGGAGATCGACATAGCGCGCCAGCACTTCGTGAGTGGCGCCCCGGTCAGGCCGGAAAATTGCGCCGCCGTGATAGTAGACGCGGCCGGTGCTTCCGTCGCGCAGGCTGACCCGCGGCGCGAACGCCGAGCGTTTCGTCATCTCGTAAGCCATCCCGAACTCTGCGATCGACCCGATCGCCATGCCTTTGAAGAAGCCCAGCTCGCGAGCACCCGATATTTCGTCGGTTCGGCCTTTATGGAATTCGATTCGTTCACAGCCGTAGTACCCGCCCGCGCAAAGGCCGAGATACGAGCCGCCCCCTTCGACGAAGCGGCGGATGTTTCTGTTCCCTTCCCCGTTCAGCGCGGCGCAGTACGGCAGGTCGGCGCCCCCCGGCATGATGAACAGGGCTGCACCGTCAAATAGCGCCAGGTCGTGCCTGACATCCCAAGCCGTGACCGCGCGCATGTCATGGCGCCCCGGGGCAAGATCATGGGCAAGCGACGCAAGCACCGGTCCCGGCGCGCTTCCTGCATCCACGTAAATGAGAATATTTTGTCGTTCCAATATGTGGATTAACTCGTCGTTCGCTTCTCCCTGCCTAGTATCAGGGCGGGGAAGTGGAGGGCAATATGCAGTTGGAAGCAAATCAGGACGTGTTGGTCGCGGCCGAGCCGATCGTCAGGTTCGTGAGCAAGAAGTTCGAGTACGATAATATATCCGCGTCGGAATTGGAGCGTGCAACCGCACGGCGCGCCGTCGAGGTCGCGGCATGGTCGGTCTGCGTCATGCCGGAAACCGCCGACATCCTGAACGGCTCGCCCGAAGTGCGCGCCGAGATGCTGAAGCTGCTCGACTTGGAGCACGAGGATTTCGGATCGTCGGAAAACGGTTCGGAAGCCATGGAAACCAAACTGAGGTTCGCGCAAAGCATCGCGCGCAACACCCGGCTGTACTCGGCGCTCGTCGTGCTGGCCCCTGAAATCGCCAAGCGGATTTCGTACCTGGTTTCGTAAGCGTCACAATCGCGTAACCTTTATCGTCATCCTGATATTCGCGAAGCGGCGTGGATCAGGACCCATGGTTCAGCTCACTGTGCTCGGGATGGAGTTCTTCACTGAACTCTGCGCCCTGCTGCTCCATGGGTCCGAAACAAGTTCGGGAGACACGAACTTACACAACGATGTTCACGATCCGGTTCGGGACGACAATCACCTTGCGCGGCGACTTGCCGTCCAGGAAACGGATAATGGTCTCGTCCGTCAAAGCCTGCCGCTCCAGGGTTTCGGCTGCTGCATCGCGCGGGGCGACGATCGTGCCGCGCAGCTTGCCGTTTACCTGAACCGCAAGGGTTACCGTCGTTTCGTCCTGCAACCATTTCTCGTCGGCAAGAGGCCACGGTGCTTGGGCCAGGCTGTCCGCATGACCCAGCCGCTGCCACAGTTCCTCCGCCAGATGCGGAACGAAGGGCGAGAGGATCAACACATAGGCCTCGGCTATTTCCCGCGACACGAACGGCTGCTTCTTCGCGAAGTTCAGGAACTCCATCATGCCGGCGATGGCGGTGTTGAACTTCAGGTTCTCGATGTCACCGGTCACCTTGTGCACGGTCCGGTGCAGGATGCGGGCCAATTCCTCGGACCGTTCGCCGAACGGCCTCGGCACGCCGGTTTCGATGTCGACGATCAGCGACCATGAGCGGTCGAGGAAGCCGCGCATGCCGTTAAGCCCGTTCATCTGCCACGGCTTCGTGGCGTCGAGCGGCCCCATGAACATCTCGTAGAGGCGCAGCGAGTCGGCGCCGTACTCGTCGACCACATCGTCCGGATTGACGACGTTGAGCTTGGACTTCGACATCTTCTCGATCCTGGAAGTCAGGCGCGTGTCGCTACCCTTGATGAACGACACTCCTGCCCGCTCCTCGACATCCTTTGGATTGTGATACTTGCCGCGCTCGTCCACGTGGCTGATCCCGAGGATCATTCCCTGGTTGAACAGTTTCTGGAACGGCTCCTTGTGCGAAACCCAGCCCGCGTCGTAGAGCACCTTGTGCCAGAACCGGGCATAGAGCAGGTGCAGCACGGCGTGCTCGACGCCGCCGATGTAGAGGTCGACCTGCCCCCAATAGTTTTCCGCTTCTGGAGAGAACGGCGCCTGGTCGTTGTGCGGGTCCATGAAGCGCAGGTAGTACCAGCACGATCCCGCCCATTGCGGCATCGAGTTGGTTTCGCGCCGGTACGTTTCTCCCTCGATATCGACTTCCACCCAGTCCGTGGCCCGCGCCAGCGGTGGCTCGCCGTCGGCGGTCGGCTTGTAGTCGGAAACCATCGGGATGGTGATCGGCAGCGCGTCGACCGGCAGCGGCACGACGCGCCCGTCGCTGCCATGCACCACGGGGAACGGCTCGCCCCAGTAGCGCTGGCGCGAGAACAGCCAGTCCCGCAGGCTGTAGGTCACGACCGACTTTCCCGCGCCCGTTTCGGACAAATGATCGATGACCCGGCGCTTGGCCGCGTCCACCGTCAGCCCGTCGAGGAAGCCGGAGTTGACCAGCGGACCGTCGCCGGTCCACGCCGCCTCGGCGATGTCGCCGCCCGACACAACCTGCACGATCTCCAGCCCGTAGACCTTGGCGAACTCGTAGTCGCGGGCATCGTGCGCGGGCACGGCCATGATCGCGCCGGTGCCGTAATCCATCCTGACGTAGTCGGCGATCCAGATCGGCATGGGCTTGCCGGTCACCGGGTTCTCGGCGAAGCCGCCGGTGAAGACACCGGTTTTCTCTTTCGCCGTGGCGATCTCGCGGTCACGGTCGGAAATGTTCTTTACCGCGTTGCGATAGTCCGCGACCGCCTGCCGCTGTTCAGGCGTGGCGACGGCGTCGATCAGCGGATGCTCGGGCGCGACCACGCAGAACGTCGCGCCGAACAGCGTGTCGGGCCGGGTCGTAAACATGGTCAGCGTCGCGTCGTGGCCGATGACCTTGAACGCGATCTCCGCCCCTTCGGAACGCCCAATCCATTGCCGCTGCATCTCGATGATGCCCGCCGGCCAGTCGAGCGTGTCGAGATCTTGAAGCAGCCGCTCGGCATAGGCGGTGATGCGCAGCATCCATTGCCGCATCAGGCGGCGCTCGACCGGGTCGCCGGTTTCCTTGAAACGGCCGTCCTGCACTTCCTCGTTCGCCAGCACCGTGCCCTGCGCCGGACACCAATTGACCGGAACTTCGGCGAGGTAGGCAAGATCCATCTCGAGCAGCTTGAGGAAAATTGCCTGCGTCCATTTGTAATACGCAGGATCCGTGGTCGAGACCTCGCGGCTCCAGTCGTAGGAGAAGCCCAGACGCTTCATCTGACGGCGGAAATTGCCGATGTTCTCGGCCGTGATCGCCGCCGGGTGGCGGTTCTCGCGGATCGCCGCGCGCTCCGCGGGCAGCCCGAACGCGTCCCAGCCCATCGGGTGCAGGACGTTGAACCCTTGCATCCGCTTGTAGCGCGCCACGATGTCGGTCGCGGTATAGCCCTCGGGATGCCCGACATGCAGCCCCGCGCCCGAGGGATAGGGAAACATGTCCAGCACGTAATATTTCGGCTTCGGCCCGCCGGTCACGCTCTTGAAGCTTTGGCGCTCGTCCCAGAACGCCTGCCATTTCGGCTCGATCGCGGCGGGTTCGTAGCGGTGGTGGGGCGTGTTTGGGTCTGTGGTCATGACAGCGATTGTTACCGGGGTTGGTCGTTCTAATCCACGGCCATTATTGTCATCCCGACAAAGGTCAGGACCTATGGTTCAGCGGACGCCGAAGGATGGGTCCCGAAACAAGTTCGGGATGACGATCAATTCGTCATGCTGAACTTGTTTCAGCACCCAGTTCTCCCCCTCTTAACAGCGCGGGATACAAGTCGCTCCAATACGGGTTTTCGCGTTCGATCAGATTGATCTTCCACTCGCGATGCCAATTCTTCAGCTGCTTTTCGCGCGCGATCGCAGCTTCCGGGCTGTCCGTCTGCTCGAACCAGACCAGCGTCGCGACGTTGTACTTGCTGGTAAATCCCGGGATCAGTCCGGCCTTGTGCTCGGCGACACGGCGGATCAGGTCATTCGTGACCCCAATGTAAAGAGTGCCGTACGGCTTGCTGGCCAGCATGTAAACGAACATCGGACAAGGCTATGGAACCATGGGTCCCGAAACAAGTTCGGGATGACGATTTCGATTGTCATCCTGATGAAGGTCAGGACCCATGGTTCAGCGAGCGCCGAAGGATGGGTCCCGAAACAAGTTCTGGATGACGCGACGTCACTCCACGATCAGCTTTTCCACCGCGTGCAGGTAGTCCGCCTCGCTCGGCGGCTTGTCCCAGCGGATGCGGCTGACGCGCGGGAAGCGCATCGCGACGCCCGATTTATGCCGTTTCGAACGGTGGACGCTGTCGAACTCGACCTCCAGCACCAGCCCGGGCTCGACCTGCAGCACCGGGCCGAAGCGGTCGACGATGTGGCCGCGAACCCATTTGTCCAGCTTCACCAGCTCCTCGTCGGTGAAGCCGGAATAGGCCTTGCCGACGGGCACCAGCTCGACCAGCCCGTCGCCGTCGACCCGCCACGCGCCGAACGTGTAGTCGGAGTAGAAAGACGAGCGCTTGCCGTGGCCGCGCTGCGCGTACATCATCACGCAGTCGAGGGTCAGCGTGTCGCGCTTCCATTTCCACCACGGGCCCTTGGGACGTCCCGGCACGTAGAGGCTGTCGCGGCGCTTGACCATCAGCCCCTCGATGCCGTTGGCGCGAGCGTCGGCGCGCAGCTGTCCCAGCTCCTCCCACGAGGCGAACGGGATCACGGGGGACAAATCCATCAGGCTGGGCCGCGTCCGCTCGAACCAGGCATCCAGCCGGGCGCGGCGCGCGTCGAACTCAAGGCCGCGCACATCCTCGTCGCCGTCGAACAGGATGTCGTACAGCCGGACATGCGCGGGGTACTCCTTGGCCGTCTTCAGCGCCACGATTTTGCGGTTCAGGCGCTGTTGCAGGTCGTTGAACGGCGCGACCACCCGCTCTCCCGCCTCGTCCGTCCGCAGCACCAGCAGCTCGCCATCGAGCACGCCCTCGAACTCCATCGCCTCGACGATCTCGGGAAAGGCGCCGCTCACCTCTTCCCCCGTGCGCGAGAATAGACGCTTCTGGCCGTGACAGGCGGCGAGCTGGACGCGGATGCCATCCCATTTCCATTCGGCGCGGTACTGGGCCGCATCGAGCTGCCGGATGTCCTCGTCCTCCAGCGGGTGCGCCAGCATCAGAGGGCGGAAGGTGGCGCAGGCGGCGGCGTCGGGCTTGTCCTGCAAGCCGTCGATCCACGCGAACAGCGGCGTGTAGGGCGGCTCGAGCGCGTGCCAAAGCTCCTCGATGTCGTCCAGCTCCTTGCCGCCCCAGTTGGCGAGCGCGGTCTTGGCCAGCCGCGCCGAGACGCCGATACGCAAGCTACCGGTGATGAGCTTGAGCAGGGCGTAGCGCTGGTCGGGGGTGCAGATATCCAGCCACGCGGCGATCAGCCCCGGCACGTCGGCCTTTTTCGCGCCGTCGAGGCCCATGACGATGTCCGTGACGCTGGGCGGCACGGCGTTGCCGCCCGCGGCGCCGGGCCACAGCAGCGAGACCGTCTCGGCCAGGTCGCCGACGTAGTCGTACGACCAGTCGAACAGCACCGGGTCGGTGCGCTCGAGGATCAGCTGGCGGATCAGGTTCGGCTTGGCCGTCGGCAGGTCCAGCGTGCCGGTCAGCGCCGCCATGACCCAGCCGCGCTCGGGATCGTGCGTGTGGGCGAGGTACTCCTCGATCAGCCGCAGCTTGCCGTTGCGCGACGGCGTGAACACCAGCCCGTCGATCAGGCGGGAGAAGCGGATCATGCGGCTTCTCCCTCCTCCACCGCCGTTTCCGCCCCTTCCTCGTCGTAGCCGATCAGCGCCAAAGCGCGGGCGCGGTAGCCCTTGGCCGTGGCGGCGTGCATCAGCGCTTCCTCGCGGCCGTGCGTGATCCAGATCTCGGGGGCGTTCACCTGCTCGATCGTGTCCAGCAGCTCGACCCAGTCGGCATGGTCGGAGACGATCAGCGGCAGCTCGGCGCCGCGCTGCCGGGCGCGCTGCCGGATGCGCATCCAGCCGGACGCCATGGCGGTGACGGGATCGGGCAGGCGCCGCGACCAGCGGTCGTTCAGCGCCGAGGGCGGGCACATCACCACCTGCCCGGCCAGCTCGGCCTTGTCCTTGACCTCGGACACGCGCTTCCACTCGCCGAGATCCACGCTCAGCTCCTCGTACAGCTCGACCAGCGAAACCATGGCCCCGTGCAGGTAGATGGGCCGCTCCCACCCGGCGAGGCGCAGCATCTTCATGACGCGCTGGCATTTGCCCAACGAATAAGCGCCAACCAGATGCGCGCGGTCGGGAAACGTTTTCAGCGAGGCCAGCAGCTTGGCGATCTCGCCCTCTGCAGGCGGGTGCACGAACACCGGCAGGGCAAAGGTCGCCTCGGTAATGAACACGTCGCAGGATACCGGTTCGAAGGACAGGCAGGTCGGGTCGGCGCGGCGCTTGTAGTCGCCCGAAGCGACGATGCGAGCGCCGTCGTACTCCATGAGAATCTGCGCGCTGCCCAGCACGTGGCCGGCGGGGAAGAACGTCACCATTACGTCGCCGACTTTGTGTATTTCGCCGTAGCTTGCCACCTGCAGCGAGGCCCCGGCCCGCTCGCCATAGCGCGCCTTCATGATGCCGAGCGTCTCGGCCGTCGCCAGCACCGAATCGTTGCCGTAGCGCGCGTGGTCGGCATGGCCGTGCGTGATCAGCGCCCGTGGCACCGGCCGCGTTGGATCGACATGGAAATCCCCGGGCTCGACATAGAGGCCGTTGGGCGTGACCTTGATCCAGTTCTCTGGGTGATTCATGATTGGAATATATCACGGGCGGCGATGAGTTTGGAATCATGGTGCACGCTTGCATTCCAGCATGAACATCTGTAGAAGCTGCAAAAACCAGTAAGGATCGGTGATGGAACAGGTTCACAGGAAAATCATCCGTCCCTATGAAATCCTGCTTGGCGCGATCCTGCCGCTTATGGGGTCGATCGCGCTGCCCGGCATGGCGGGAGCACAGGGCCAGAGGTTCGGGCAGGGCGGACAGGCACCCCAGGCGCCCGTGCAGCCACTGGGATGCGATCAAGTGCGGATCTCGACCTTGCAAACGGATACGCGCAACCACACGCAGAATTACCGGTACTCTACTCATAGAACAGGTGCTTCCTTCGACATTGGAGGCCCGTTCACCATACTGGGCCCGTACAGGATCATGCCCGGCACCGGGATGTCGCCGTCCGAGCTTGCCGGGGGTCCCGACGAGAACAGCTTTCGGCTCGAGATGCCGTCCGGCAATCCGGCATCGGGAACAGGAACGATCTATCACGCGCAGGTGAAGGTCGAGTTCGGTCCCGATGTGCAACTCGACAACGGTGCGGCCGAGTATCAAGGGCCGATCGCATCCGACCAGCCGCTGACCCTGCCGTTTCACCACGTCAAGGGGATCGACTGCAACACGGCCGTAAGGGAACCCACGCAGCCCAATCCGGTCGTAGTTCCACCTGGCCCACCCGCCCCGGTGACTACTCCGGGCGGTCCTTCGGTCGCGATCTACTGGACGGACCACAACAACCAGAACATCGCCGGTGCGGCGCAGAGCGTCGCCGCAGGGGTGGCCATCCATGTCAGCCAGGGTTGCGCCCCGGGACCGGACGGCACGAAAGGGGCACGGGCGGACTGGGCGGTCGCGCGAAGCCTGACCGGGGGTTTCCAGGCGTCGCAGGATCGCGGCGGCGTGCAGGACGTCGACCTGAACCACCCTGCGATCACCGTCTATGGCGCGTTTCCCGGCAGCCATCCCATGATCCGCCTGACCTGCACCGACGCCAAAGGCCGCGCCAACAGCGCCGACACCCGTTTCGACATTACCGGTCCGGTGCTGTACCAGGATGGGGTCACGCCAAGGCCGGGACAATCACCACAGGTAAAGCTGGATTTCAACACGCCCGGCATGATCGGCGGCGTTGGTATACAACCGTCGACCAAGATGACCACCTTAGGCTACGGATTGAACTCGCTCCGCGGGCATGAAAAAATTCCTTATCGTGGATTTGACCTTTCATTTCACGTTATAGGACGACTTCCCGAAGGCAGCGAGATCAAGCTCGTGCAGGTAGTTCAGAAAGATACTACGGAGACAACTTTTACGAACCAGAAAACTGGGTACTGTGATGTCATAACAGGAGTGGACTACTATTTTCAGGACAGGATTCAAGATAGCCCTGATGCACCACTTCCCGATAAAAAACAGGTTAAGGACGAAAGTCGCCGATTCGAAGCCGGGACTTATCTTATGTGGCGCGCCTCCGTTAAGGACACCTATATTCCTTTAGCGGCTGTCAAATGGCGCTATAAAGGAAAGATCGTCCAGTCCGAGAACGGCATGGGTGCCTACGGGTCCGGGTGGTTGATCGACACGGAAAACTCCTTGTCGCAACTCGACCCTGTCCGGCCTACCGCTTCACTGGCCGACTTCCCAAACTGGACATCAAAGACTACACACACTTGCAAACCTTCCCCGTAGACTCTATGACTTCGTCTATCAATATAGTGAGAATATTTTTCTTATCTTGCTTAAAGTATTTACTTCTTTATTGCTTCTTAGGTACGGTCTTTTATGGTTATTTTTTTGAGCTAGCCCGGCTCCGGATTACGATTGCAATTTTACAACCAACGGCTGGCTGTAAAGTAGATGATGGAGATTTGCCGCGCAGTTCCAAAGCCTGTCTGTCGGTTCTGATCAAGAATACCTCGTTACTTCCCGTTATGATCAGCGGGTGCAGGCCTGCTTTTTATCATTTCTTCCGCATCCAGGTAAAAGACGATAACGGACGTTTTCTGCCTTCCAAAGTCGAAATCGGCCATTTTGCCGACCCAGAAGACACAAGCATTTCTACCGGCTTAAGCTGTCACGAAAATTCGATACCACCGTTTGCTTCATATTCGGAGGACACCGACCTGACGGCAGAGTATGACTTGAAGCCAGGAACTTACGCCGTGAGAGTGTCTGATACCAGCATGGTCACATTGCCGATCCCGTTCCTTGGAGGGGGTTGGTTTCCAGAGATACTGTTCCCTTCGATCGACGGTACGTCACGCATCGTGAAGTTCACAATTCCAGATAGATCAGCTCAGTGAGTCATGTCACCCTGACAAATGCCTGGCCTCACTGGCGGATTTTCCAAAATGGATATCGAAAAATACATACTTGCAAACCTTCTCCGTAGATTCAATGACTCTGGCTGTTAATATCCTGAAACGGTTTTCTTCAGCCTGTCTAAAATATTGTTTTATATATGTCTTTTTAAGTGGGATTTTTTAACACCTACCTGTACAGTATGGCGAGGCTCCGGATTAACATTGCCGTGCAGCCTCCAGCGACTATTTGTAATGTAGAGAGTATGGAAACCGGTCGCGCAGTTCGAAGGCTTGTCTGTCTGTCCTGATCGAGAACACATCGGCCGTTCCGGTTACAATCAGCGGATGCAGGCCAGCCTTTTACCATTTCTTCCATATCCATGTAAAACACCATGCTGGCCAGTTCCCTCCCTCCAAAGTCGAAATCGGCCAATGGCCCGACCCTAAGGATACACGCATATCCCCGGGATACGAGTGCTTTGAAAGTCCGATAACCGCTTTGGGTCTTACACCGAGCATATAGACCTTACGGAGGAATATGATCTTAACCCGGGAACTTACGACGTGGCAGTATCGGACTCCGGCTTCATCGAATTGCCGATCCCGTTTCTAGGTGGAGGCTATTTTCCGATAATCCTGTTCCCGCCGATCAATGGCGCTTCGAAGACGGTGACGTTCACCGTTCCGGAATGAGGACAGGACCGGACATTCCGGCAAGGCGTTCCTACCACAGCTCGCTGCCCGGCGTTCCCTTGAACGGGCCGGCGACTTTCGAGGTGATCCAGCCGGCGTAGACCCGGCCTTCCTGCGGGCGGGCGCGTTCGCCGTCGATCTCGCAGTCCAGCTTGGCGGGATAGAAGGCGAGGTACCCCTTGATCCCTGCGAAATCCTCGTTCGGGTAAAGGTACGTCCAGGCCGCGCACTGAATGGTGAACCCGTCGAGGTCGAGGTCGAAATACGAAGCGTGGCCTTTCCAGCTGCACTCGCTGTCATGGTCGATCGGCGACAGCAGGTCCAGCCTGACATCGCCGGGCGGGAAGTAGAAGGTAGGCGGATGGCAGGTCTCGATCACGCGGAAGCCGTGCCGCGTCTGGGCGACCAGCATGTCGCCGAGGCTGACGCGCAGGTGATTTTCGATCGGCTGCAACTCGGCGGGGCGCGGGTAGTCCCAGACGCTTTCCTGCCCGGGCTTCGGTTTTTCGCGTATCGGGACCATGGTGGCCGCTTCGCCGCTTGTCAGATCACTCCGACCAGCCGCCTGACCACTCCCGAAACCGACGCCGACACGTCCTTGGCAAAAGCCTGGAAATTGACGTGGCTGTGGTGGCCGGCAAGGTCGCTTACGCCGCGCACCACGACCCAGTCCTTGCCAAAATGCTCCGCGACCTGCGCGACGGCCGCGCCTTCCATTTCCACCGCGACCGCCCCGAACTCGTGCGCCAGCCGCTCGCGCGTGCGCGCGCAGTTCACGAAGGTGTCGCCGGTGACGATCGTCCCCAGGGAAACCTTGGGCACGCGGTACTCGCCCCCGGTGACGTCGTGCGACAGCGGGGCAAGGTCGATGCCGCGCGTGCCGCGCTTCAGCAGGTCCAGGAGCGAAGGCGCGGGAACGTAGCCGACCGGCCCCTCGTGTCCGGGCAGGGGCAGCGTTCCGGGCTGGAACGTCTTGATCCTATTATCGATGATCGCGCCGTAATCGTGCTGGACCACGCGCGAGGCGACGACGACGTCGCCGATCCGGATATCCGCGTCAAGCGACCCCGCCACCCCCGCCATGACGACCGCGCGGCAGTAGAAGTCCTGGATCAGCGTCATGGTCGCCAGCGCGGCATTGACCTTGCCGACGCCGCAACGCATCAGCACGACCGGCTTGTTGTCGATGGAGCCGTGGCGGATCGAGAAGCCGGCGCGTGTCCCCGTTTCGATCTCGGTGAAGATAGCGGCGAAAGCCTGTTCTTCCTCCGGCAGCGCCGATATGACCCCGATCGGGCTATCGAGGTCGCGCGCGTCGATGTCTTCGAACGCGCTTTCGAACTCGTCCAGTTGCCCCTGCTTCCCTGAAACCTCTTTCGCCACGCTACCCTCCGTATTCACCGGGCCGACGCCCATATCAGAACCCATGGATAGTACGACATCGTCCAAAATGCTATTGCCGGAAAATTTCCTGTTGTGGTTCGAGAGCCATGGCTGGCTGCCGCACCCGCACCAGCTGGCTATGATCGAGGCCGCCAACGCCGGCCTGTCGACGCTACTGATCGCGCCGACCGGCGGCGGCAAGACGCTGGCGGGGTTCCTGCCCAGCCTGATCGCGCTGGCGGCAAGGCCGCGCCCGGGGCTGCACACGCTGTATATCTCGCCGCTAAAAGCGCTGGCGGTGGACATCCACCGCAACCTGGAAAAGCCTCTGGCGGAAATGCGGCTGCCGATCGCCGCCGAGACGCGCACCGGCGACACGCCCGCCGCCAAGCGGCAGCGGCAGCGCGACCGGCCGCCCAATATCCTGATGACGACGCCGGAGAGCCTGGCGCTGATGCTGTCGCACCCGAACGCCGCCGAAACCTTCGCGGGGCTGGGCACGGTCATCCTCGACGAGCTGCACGTACTGCTCGGCACCAAGCGCGGCGACATGCTGGCGCTGTCCCTGGCGCGGCTGCAGTATTTCGCCCGCGCCGCGCGGCGCGTCGGGCTGTCGGCGACGGTGGCCGACCCCGCCCCGCTGCGAGCCTACCTGTCGCGCAGCGCCGACCCGGACGACCCGCGCGTCCTTACCGTGCTCGGACCTCCGGGGCCCAAGCCGAGCATCACGATCCACGCCACCAAGGGACACATGCCGTGGATGGGCCACATGGCGATCCACGCCATGGCCGAGGCGTATCACGACATCAAGGCGGCGCGGATGGCGATCATCTTCGTCAACACGCGGGCGCAGGCCGAGCTGATCTTCCAGGCGCTGTGGCGCGCCAATGTCGACAACCTCGCCATCGGGCTGCACCACGGCTCGCTGTCGGCCGAGCAGCGACGCAAGGTCGAGACGGCGATGGCGGCGGGCGAGCTGAAGGCGGTGGTCGCGACCTCCTCCCTCGACCTCGGCATCGACTGGGGCGACGTCGATCTTGTCCTTCAGGTCGGCGCCCCCAAGGGCGCCTCGCGCCTCGTGCAGCGCATCGGCCGCTCCAACCACCGCTTCGACCAGCCGAGCCGCGCGATCCTGGTGCCCGGCAACCGCTTCGAGTACCTCGAATGCCAGGCGGCGAGCGACGCGGTCGCGCAGGACACCCTGGACGGGCAGACGGTCTATCCTGGCGCGCTGGACGTGCTGGCGCAGCATGTGCTGGGAGTCGCCTGCCACGCGCCGTTCGACCCGGACGAGCTGTACGCCGAGGTAATAACCGCCGCCCCCTACGCGGCGCTGGAGCGGCGGGACTTCGACGACGTGGTCCGCTTCGTCGCGACGGGCGGCTACGCGCTGGGCAACTACGAGCGCTTCCGCCGGCTGGAGAGGCTGGACGACGGCGTCTACCGCCTCGCCGACCCGCGCCTCGCGCGGCAGTACCGGCTGAACATCGGCACCATCGTCGAGCTGCCGACCCTCAAAGTCCGCCTAGGGCGCGGCGCGGTGCTGGGCGAGATCGAGGAGTTCTTCGTCCAGTACCTGACGCCGGGCGACACGTTCATGTTCGGCGGCCACGTGCTGCGCTTCCTCGGCGTGCATCAGATGACGGTGATGGTGGCC
This sequence comes from Alphaproteobacteria bacterium, assembly GCA_965199265.1. Lineage (GTDB taxonomy): Bacteria > Pseudomonadota > Alphaproteobacteria > CALMVH01 > CALMVH01 > CBDAQV01. Next base: position 63,962 of record CBDAQV010000006.1, read on the forward strand.
AAGGCGGAAGGGTCGGACGCCAAGGTGCCCAGCTATGCCGGCGGGCGCATGCCGCTGTCGACCATGCTGGCGACCCGCGTCCGCGCCATGCTGGCCGATCGCGCCGCCTGGCCGCATCTGCCCCCACAGGTGCAGGAATGGTTGAAGCTGCAGGATTGGAAATCGGAAATGCCCGATCCGGACGGGCTGCTGGTCGAGACCTTCCCGCGCGGCGACCGCTACTACACCGTCGCCTACTGCTTCGAGGGACGCAACGCCCACCAGACGCTCGGCATGCTGCTGACGAAACGCATGGAGCGCGTCGGGCTGAAGCCGCTGGGCTTCGTCGCCACCGACTACGTGGTCGCGGTCTGGAGCCTGAGGCCGGTCGCGAACATGGACGCGCTGTTCGCGCAGGACATGCTGGGCGACGACCTGGAGGACTGGATGGCCGAATCCAGCCTGCTGAAGCGCACCTTCCGCAACGTCGCGATCATCTCGGGCCTGATCGAGCGCAATCACCCCGGACAGGAGCGCAAGAGCGGGCGGCAGGTGACGGTCAATTCCGACCTCATCTACGACGTGCTGCGCCAGCACGAGCCGGACCACGTCCTGTTGCGCGCCACCCGCGCCGACGCGGCGCGCGGGCTGACCGACATCCGCCGCCTGTCCGACATGCTGGCGCGGGTCAAGGGCCGCATCACCCACCGCGCCCTGACGCGCGTCTCGCCGCTGGCCGTGCCGGTAATGCTGACCATCGGCCGCGAGCCCGTCTACGGCAACCGGGCCGACGACCTGCTAGGCGAAGCGGAGGAGGAGCTGATACGGGAGGCGACGGAGGGATGAAGGCGGGAGCATTACGGGCGGGGTGCCGTGCCGCTGCCCTGGCCGGCCCTGCATGTGCCGCCCAGGATGAAGTCCTTCTCCCCAAGCTCCCGGATCACGCGGTCACGGGCCTGCTCGCGCTTGAACCCGGGCTGCGTGTTGTCGGGCGTTTCGATTCTGGCGATGGTGACGATCGCTTTCATCAGGTCGTTGCCGCAGGACGGCATGGCTGCCGACTTCGTCATGATATCGTAGCCGACATATTTCCCGAATGCCTGCTCGGCCGACGAGGGGGCTGGCGTGTCGCGGCCGGTCAACGCATTCTCGACCCGCTCGACGAAGCCGGCGGCGGCGAGGGTCGATTCCGGCGAGGTCCGGTCTGGACCGGTGCGGCACAGGTTGATCGCCTCCAGGCCGGGCCTGTCGAGCACTTCCAGCTTGTCGCCGTGCTCGGCAAACCGGGCCAGCGTTCTGCCGCGAGCGTCGATCACTGGCGTTCCCGTGGCGTCCAGCACCAGCATGGTCGCCAATTGCTCTTCGCACGACGCCGGATATCGGGCGGCCGAGCGTACCCTGGCCATGTAGCTCCTCGCCCGCTGCGGATCGCTGGACTGGAAAAACAGGGTGGCAAGATGATCTACCGTTTCCTCGAGGTCGTCGCCGTCCACGGGCTGGAACCCAGGGCTGGCCGCCGGGATGGGATGCCCCTGCCCCAACGGGCTGGTACCGGCCAGAGATCGCGCGCCACCCGCCAGGGACAGCAGCCCCAACATCATCACCTGCGCCGGTCTGCGTATGCTCATGCGGGGGCTCCTGCCGATTGTGCGGTACGGGCCGTCATACCGCGAAGCGCGGCTTCCTTCAACAGGCGGAATATGTCAAAGCTCGATGTCCTGACGAAAGTCAGGATTCATGGTTCCGCGAGTATGGAGAGGTGGAGTTCAATCGGGGTCCGGAATGAAATCGTCATAATCGGGTATAAGGACTTCGATGTTCGATAAATTCGCCGAAAAATTCAGCTTCGTGTTCCTGCTGCGCGCGTGCTGGCGGTTGGGGGATCGGCGGCAGCTGGCCGGGCTGTACCTGTTCGTAGTCGTCAGTGCCGCGCTGAACACGCTGGAGCCGCTTGTGCAGGGCAAGTTCATCGCTGCGCTCACGCGTGGCGGCGACAGGCTGATGCAGAACCTGGTATCATGGCTCACGGCCCTAATGGTCCTTAATCTGGCTCGGGGCTTGTCCGACCGGCGGTCGGGCATGGTGGAAGCCCGGTACGGCTTCGAGATCCGCGCACGCTTTACCGAGCAGCTGTACCGCAAGATCGTCGGATTGCCGTGGCAATGGCACGGTACGCAGCACAGCGGGACGACAACGGCGAAGCTGAACGACGCATCACAGGCGTTGTTCAATTTCGCTCATAACCAGGCGTTCTTTGCCATGGTTATCCTTGTGCTGGCGGGCAACCTGATCGCCTTGACAATCCTTGCGCCGCTGGTCGGGCTGACCGTGGCGCTTGCCGCGTACGGCATTACGGTGATGTTCCGCCGCAGTGACAAGCGCATCGTCACCAGCGATCGCGAGGCAGTGAAAGCCGAACAGTTCCTTTCGACCGGAATCATAGACTATCTCGGCAACATCGGAACCGTGATTAGCCTACGTCTGCAGCGGCATAGCGAGTTGGAGGTCATGCGCCGGCTTGGCCTGATGAGGCAGAGGTTCGAGGCGACCAACCGGGCTCGCCTGAACAAGAATTTCTTTCTTGGCTTCGTCCAGGGCAGCTTTGGTCTCGGCGTCATCCTGCTGTATGTTTCCATGCACCGGACCTCGGAAACCGCGGTACTGGTCGGCTCTTCCGTCGCTATCCTGCGCTACCTCGTTTCCATAGAGGGCAATGTCAACGCGCTGGGCTGGCTACAGCAATCTCTTTTGCGCAACAAGGCGCAGATCGCCAGCGTCGACGATATCGAGGAAGCTTACAGCAGGCGCGACGTTACCAGCGCAGGAACACAGGCAGGCGAATGGAGAAACATCCAGCTGGCGGAACTCCATTTCCGCTACGAAGACCGCGAGCACCAGGTTCACCAGCTTGCGGACGTTTCGCTGCGTCTGCACCACGGCCAGCGCGTGGCGCTGGTCGGCTCCAGCGGCTCGGGCAAATCGACGCTGCTGCGGCTGCTGCGGGGCCTGCACCAGCCGGTTTCGGGCACGCTGACGCTCGACGGCGTTGCCGCCGAATTTGCCGCGCTGGCGGCGGTGTCCACCCTGATTCCTCAGGACGCCGAGACCTTTGAGAACACGCTGCGCTATAATATTTCATTCGGCGTTGAGGCCGCCGACGCGGAGGTACGGCCGGTGGTGGACATGGCGTGCCTCGGCCCGGTGATCGCGCCGCTGCCGCAGGGGCTCGACACCGACATCCGCGAGCGCGGCGTCAATCTGTCCGGTGGGCAGAAGCAGCGCCTTGCCCTGGCGCGCGGGCTGTTCGCGGCGCGGGACAGTTCCCTGCTGCTGATGGACGAGCCGACCAGCAGCCTCGACCCGATCACCGAAGCCGAAATCTTCACCCGCATCTTCGCCGCCCTGCCCGACACCTGCATCGTCGCCGCGATCCACCGCCTCCACCTGCTCGACCGCTTCGATTACATCTACGTGATGGAAAACGGCGGCATCATCGAGGAAGGCACCCTGCCCGACCTGCTGGCGCGCGGCGGCACACTGGAGCGGCTTTGGGCGGCGCAGAAGCGCGAGGAGCAATCCACAGATTGAATGTCATTCAGAACTTATCTTGGGACCCACTCCTGCGCGCTCGCGGCACCATGGGTCCTGACCTGCGTCACGACCCATTACTGTTTACCGCTCGTGATTGGCTGCGACGAACGCGTCGAGCAAGCGCACGCCGTACGCGGTGGCGCCCTTTGGTACCGTGCCCTTGTCCTTTTTCGACCAGGCCATCGCCGCGATGTCGAGGTGCGCCCACGGCACGTCGTTGACGAAGCGCTTGAGGAACTGGCCGCCGATGGAGCTGCCCGCGCCGCGGTCGGCGGCGATGTGCTTCACATCGGCGATGTCGCTGTCCAGCGATTTGTCATAGGCCTCGGTCAGCGGCAGGCGCCACAGCATCTCCCCGGTCTCGTGGCCCGCTGTCACCAGCTTGGTCGCCAAGTCGTCGTTGTTGGACATGATGCCGGCGAACTGGTCGCCCAGCGCGACGATCACCGCGCCGGTCAGCGTGGCAAGGTCGACCATGAACTTGGGCTTGAAGCGGTCCTGCGTGTACCACAGCGCGTCGGCCAGCACCATCCGGCCCTCCGCGTCGGTGTTTAGGATCTCGATGGTCTGCCCGGACATGGAGGTGACGACGTCCGATGGGCGGGCCGCGTTGCCGTCGGGCATGTTCTCGGCCAGAGCGCCGATGCACACGACGTTGGCGCGCGCCTTGCGCCCGGCCAACACCGCCATCAGGCCGATAACAACGCCAGACCCCGCCATGTCCCACTTCATGTCTTCCATGCCGGCCCCGGGCTTGAGCGAGATGCCGCCGGTATCGAAGGTGATACCCTTGCCGATGAACGCGAGCGGCTGCTCGTCGCGGCTGTCTGCGCCGAACCAGCGCATGACGACCAGACGCGGGGGGCGGGCGCTGCCCTGCCCGACGCTGAGCAGCGACCCCATGCCGAGCGCCTTCATCTGCTCGACGTCGAGGATCTCCACCTCAACACCCAGCGGCTCGAGTTCGTCCTTCGCGCGTTGCGCCAGGGTTTCGGGATAGATAACGTTCGGTGGCTCGGTCACGATGTCGCGCGTCAGGAAAACGCCCTTGGAAACAGCCTCAAGCTCAGAGAAGCGCTGTTCCGCCGCGTGGCTGTCGGGAACGCCGATCACCAGCGTTTCGAGCAGGGCCTTCTGTTCCGGAGTCATCTTGGTACGGTACTTCTCGAAAGTGTAGCCGCGCAGCCTGGCGCCCAGGGCGATGTGGGCCGCAGCCTTGGCGACGTCGACCTTCGCGCCTTCAAGGGCGTCCAGCAGAACGGTCGCTTCGCTCAGTTTCGCCGCCTTGGCGTAGGCGGTGATCGCCGCACCGAAATTCTCGGCCGCCAATCGGTCGAACGCGTCAGCCTTGCCCAGGCCCAGCACGACGATCCGGTCCAGCTTGCTCGCCCCCGATGCAAAAACCGTCACCGCCTCGTCGCGCTTGCCGACGAACTTGGCTGCGCTGAGCGCCCGCCCCACCGCGTCACGGGTCGCCTCGTCCAGAAGCTGCAGTGCCCGCTCGGGTTCGCCGCCTTCCGCCGCCGGGAGGAACAACGTGCCGGTTTCGGGCAGGGCGTAGCTGGTGAAGTTCGCTTTCATGCGGGTTCAAGGCCTCAACTGTGGATTTCGCGCGGGTGAAGGATTAAACCCTGACTCAGTCCTGTCAAGAAAGCGCGCCAGATCGCCCGATGATGAAGCTCTTCTCGCGATACATGTTCCGCAGCCTCGGGCTGTCGATGATTTTCGTGACGGTCACGGTCAGTTCGGCCGTTTGGCTGACCCAGTCGATCCGCTTCCTGCAGCTGGCTGTCGGAGGCGGCGCGCCGTTCGTCGTGTTCCTGCAGCTTGTCGCGCTCAGCCTGCCCAATTTCATTTCCATCGTGCTGCCGATCGCCATGCTGTCCGTCGTGCTGTTCGTCTACAACCGCATGAACGGCGAGAGCGAACTGGTGGTGCTGCGCGCCGCGGGCTTGCCGCCGTGGCAGATCGCCCAGCCTGCGCTGATGCTGGGCGCGCTGATGGCCGGGCTGGTGCTGATCATGAACTGCTACGTCGGCCCCCTGGCGAACCGCAACATGAAGCGGGTCCGCAACGAAGCGCAGAACGAGTACACCAACATCCTCCTGCGCGACGGGGTATTCAACACCCTGGGCAATCTCACCATCTACGTCCGGGACCGAGACACGGATGGCGACCTGCTCGGCATCCTGATCGAGGACGACCAGAACGCCTCGACCCCGCGCACCATCGTGGCCAAGCGGGGCGTCATGCTCGACACCGAAGCCGGCCCCAAGCTGACCGTCTACAACGGCGAACGGCAGGAACTCGACCGCGCGACGGGCAAGCTGACCCATCTCGACTTCGACGACTACACCATAGACCTTAAGTTCCTGGACCCGACGGAGAACGATCGCTGGATCGAGCCGACCGACCGAACGCTGTTCGAGCTGATCGGCCCCTCCAGCGACCCGCGCGACGCAGGATGGAAACCCTATTTCCATGCCGAGGCCAACGCGCGCCTCGCCGGCGGCATCTTCATCCTCGACTACACGTTCATCGGTCTTGCCTGCCTGCTTGTCGGCGAGTTCGACCGGCGCGGGCAGGCAAAGCGCATCATGCGCGCCATCCTGATCTCGGTCGCCATCCAGATGATCGGCGTCGGGCTGTCGAACCAGTCGCACACCCATCCGCAGCTGATCCCGCTGGTCTACGTCGCGGCGGTCACCCCGATCTGCGTCTGCTGGTGGATCATCCGCTACCGCAGCGAGACGCTGCGGCCTGGGCGCGACAGGCTGTCGTTGAAGAGCCTGCGCCCGCTTTCGCTCCGCGCCAGGAGCGCCTAGCGATGCGCATCTCGCCGACGCTCAGCCTGTACGTGGTGCGCCATTACCTGATCAACTTCGTCATGGTCCTGTTCGCGTTGGTCATCATCATCTTCCTGGCGGACACGGTCGAACTGCTGCGCCGGGCCGCAAAAATTCCCCAACTGCCCGTCAGCGTCGTGTTCCGCATGACGCTGCTGAAGCTGCCGCAGGACGCGCAGGAGCTGTTCGCCTTCGCGACCCTCTTTGCCGCCATGTACACGTTCTGGCGATTGACCCGGACGCTGGAACTCGTGGTCGCGCGTTCCGCCGGCATCTCGGCATGGGAGTTCCTCTGGCCCGGCGTCGTCAGCGCGCTGGCGATCGGGCTGATCAAGATCATGCTGCTCAACCCGGCAAGTTCGGTCCTAGCCAGCCGGTACGAGCGGCTGGACACCAAGCTGATGCACGGCCATAGCAACGCGGTCGATATCTCCTCGACAGGGCTGTGGCTTCGGCAGAACCAGGAGAACGCCTACTTCATCCTGCACGCCAAGTCCGTCGTGCAGACGCCGAGCAGCTTCACGCTGAAGGGAGTCAACCTGTTCCTGTTCGACACCCCAGACGTCTACACCACCCGCGTCGACGGCCAGACCGCGACGCTTGAGAACGGGCAGTGGATCGTCCCCAACGCCCGCGTCGAAAGCTTCAACCCGGACAAGCTGCAGGTCGGCACGTTCAGCGTAGCGACCGACCTGACCCCCGACCAGATCAACAACAACCAGTCCTCTCCCAGCTCGCTTTCGTTCTGGGCCATGCCGCGCTACATCGCCGACATGGAATCGACCGGATTTTCCGCGGTGAAGGTCCGCCTCCAGTTCGACTCGCTGCTGGCGCAGCCTTTCCTGCTGGGCGGAATCGTGCTGGTCGCGGCGGCCATCACCCTTGGTCCGCCGCGGCGGACCAACACAGCGATGATCATAGGCGGCGGCACCGTGGTCGCCTTCGGGCTGTTCTTTCTGAACGACGTCGTACGCGCCCTTGGCCTTGACGAGATTATTCCGGTATCAATGGCGGCATGGACGCCTGCCGCACTGACGTTGTTGATCGGCTTCGCGGCCTTGCTCTTTCTGGAAGACGGATGAAGGACTTGCCTGCTTTTCTTCGCATCCCGGCCCTGGTCGCGACAGTGCTCTGCCTCTCGGTCACAGCGGGCGGCGCAGCCGACGTCACCCGCATCGCCGCCGTGGTGAACGATCAGGCGATCACGCAGGACGACCTGAACAGCCGCATCCGCCTGGCCGAGGTCGCCGCCAATCAGCCCGACACGCCGGACGTCAGGGCACATCTGTCGCCGACCGTGCTGAAGGCGCTGATCGACGAGCAGCTAGAGCTGCAGGAGGCCGAGCATGACAAGATCACGGTTGCGGACAGCGACATCGACGCCTCGTTCGCGCATATCGCGCAGCAGAATAAGATGACGCCCGAACAGTTCACCGCAGCGCTGGAAGGCAAGGGCGTCTCGATGACCTCGATTCGCGCGCAGATCAAGGCGCAGGTCGCGTGGATCCGCGTTGTGCAGAAGACCATCCGGCCGCAGATCGACATTTCGAGCCAGGAGATCGATGCCGCGCTCGATCGCATCAAGAGCGATGCGGGCAAGCCGCAATACCTGACCGCCGAAATCTTTCTGGCCGTGGACAGTCCCGAGCAGGAGGCGGCGGTGAAGGCGACCGCCGACCGGCTGGTCGATCAGCTTCGCCACGGAGGCAACTTCGCCCTTGCCGCGCGCCAGTTCTCGCAATCCGCAGGGGCGGCCACGGGCGGCGACCTTGGCTGGATCCAGCAGGGCCAGTTGCCCAAAACCCTGGAAGAGCCGCTGGAAAAGCTGCGTCCCGGCGAGATCACCGACCCGGTCAGCGGCCTTGGCGGGTATCACATCCTGTTGCTGCGCGACCGCGGCACCGTCGCGGGGCCGGACGCGAAGGACATCAAGTTGCACCTGATCCAGGTGGTCATGCCGGTAAAGGACCCCGGCAACCCTGCGTCCATGCAGCAGACCTTGGCGCAAGCCACTGCGATGCAGAACGATACGACCGGCTGCGATGCCGGCAAGGCCAAAGCGCAGGCGATGAACGACGGCGTGTCGGGCGACCTGGGCGACGTGTCGGCCGCGCAGCTGCCGCCGCAGATCGCGGGCGCGGTGCAGAACCAGCCCGAAGGCAAGTTCGCGCCGCCGCTGCGCACGCCCAAAGGGTACCTGCTGCTGATGTTGTGCAAGCGCGAGGCCCCGGCGGCCAACCTGCCAAGCCGCGACGACATGGCGAACCAGATCGGCTTCGAGCGGATGGACCAGCAGCAACGCCGCTTCCTGCGTGACCTTCGCGCCAGCGCGTATGTGGACATTCGCGCCTGAACCCGAAGTCGGTTATCAGAGATCAGAGGTCAGAAACATGATCGATTGTCTGACCTCTGATCTCTGACCTCTGATGACCCTTCCTCCTCTCCGCGAGGTGATCGCCCGGCACGATCTGCGGGCGACTAAGTCGCTCGGACAGAACTTCCTGCTTGACCTCAACCTGACCGGAAAAATCGCCCGCGCGGCGGGTGATCTCACCGGGCGCACGGTGATCGAGATCGGGCCAGGTCCTGGCGGGCTGACCCGCGCGCTGCTGGAAGGCCCCGCGCGGCAGGTAATCGCGGTCGAGTTCGATCCCAGGGCGGTGGCGGCCCTGGGCGAGCTCGAAGCCGCCTATCCTGGGCGCCTAGTGGTCCTGCACGCCGATGCGCTGCACGCCGATTGCGCCGCTCTGGGCAAGCCACCGCGCGCGATCGTGGCCAACCTGCCCTACAACATCGCCACCCCTTTGCTGATCGGCTGGCTGAAGCAGGCGCAGGACTTCGAAAGCCTGACGTTGATGTTCCAGCGCGAGGTCGCCGAACGCATTGTCGCCAAGCCGGGGGGCAAGGCGTATGGCAGGCTGGCCGTCATGTGCAACTGGCTGTGCGAAACCAAGATCCTGTTCGACATCGGCCCGCAAGCCTTTACTCCGCCGCCCAAGGTCACGTCGTCGGTAGTCCGGCTTGTGCCGCGCCCGTTCATTTCCCCCTTTGTCCCGTCATCCTCGGCGAAAGCCGAGGATCTCCTTCAGGATGAAAAACATCCCGAGCGTCATCCTTGGGCCAGGCCCGAGGATGACGGCCTCAAGGATGGTGACGGTCGCAGAATGGGCGAAGCGCACCCTCCCTTCTCTGCGATGGAGCGCGTCGTCGCCGCCGCGTTCGGGCAACGGCGCAAGATGTTGCGTTCGGCTCTCAGGTCGACGTTTCCAGAGACGGAGAAAACTTTGCGAAGCGTGGGGATCAACCCGGAGGCCAGGGCGGAAGAGTTGCCGATCAAGGCGTTTGTTCAGCTCGCCGAGGTGTTTGCGACGGGTGGCCGCAACGCTTTACAAACCTTTCCGCCCGGATAATCTCGCTCCATGCGCCATATCACGATCACCGGGGACCTTGGCAGCGGCAAAAGCGCGGTGTCGCGGCTGATCGTCGAAAATCACGGCTACAAGCCGTATTCGACCGGTACGGCGCAACGGGCGCTGGCGGACCGGCTGGGAATCACGACGCTTGAACTCAATCAACGGGCGGAGACCGACCCCACCATCGATGAGAAGATCGACAGCATCTTCCGGCAACTGCGCGACGCGCCGGAAAAATACGTGATCGATTCGCGCATGGCATGGCACTTCGTGCCGGACTCGCTCAAGGTCAAGCTGGTGGTCGACGCGCGCATCGCGGCGGAGCGGATCATGAACGATCCCAAGCGCGAAAAGGAAAAATACCCGGACATCGATGCGACCATCGTCGCGCTGGCAGCGCGCCGCAACAGCGAAGTCCTGCGCTTCAGGAAGTATTACAACGTCGATCTCAACGATCTGGCGAACTACGATCTGGTGATCGACACCAGCACCCGGACCCCGCAGGAAATCGAAGCCCTGATCATGGCGGCGGTGTAAGGCTCGTATGTCTACGAGCCAAGCGCAGCGGTCTTCGGTATGGGACAATTGAATTACGTGTCATCCCGAACTTGTTTCGGGACCCGTGGAGCAGCCAGATCCGACGGTTGCCGACCAGCAAGATAGTTTGAGAAGTACGACGCGGAAAGATGGATCCTGATCCGCGCCGCTTCGCGGCTATCAGGATGACGAATTTATCTGGACGGTTGAACCGTCGCCGCCTTTTCCCGCAATGTCCTGATATATTGCGCCACGTTGCGGTCGTGGTCCGCCAGCGTCGCCGCGAAATTATGCCCGCCCTGCCCTGTCGCAACGAAATAGAGCGAGTCGTCGTTTGCCGGATGAAGCGCCGCGACCAGAGCCGCGCGGCCTGGATTGCAGATGGGTCCCGGCGGCAGGCCGAGTGTTGTGTAGCTGTTATACGGCGACACCAGTGCCAGATCGTGGTGACCGAGCGGACGGCCGAGCGTTCCCTGCCCGTTGCTCATCGCGTAGATCAGTGTCGGGTCGGTTTCAAGCATCATGCCTTTGTTCAGGCGATTGTAAAACACCGCCGCGACACGGGGGCGTTCGCCGGCAACGCCTGTTTCCTTCTCGACGATCGAGGCGAGGACCAGCGCCCGCTCGGGTGTCAGGTTCAGCTTGTCCGTTCGCGCCGCCTCACGTCCGCTCCACAATTCGGCAAGCGTCCTGTCCGAGGCGGCATGCATGCGCTGCACGATGCTCGAGCGGCTGTCCCCGCGCGTGAAGGTATAGGTGTCGGGCATCAGATGGCCCTCCGGCGGAAGGGAGCCAAGGTCGCCCGCCAGTGCAGGTTCGGCCCGCAGCAGCGCCGCGATCTCGAGGTTCGTCAGGCCTTCGGGAATGGTCACGCGGTGCACGACGACGCGGCCAAGGCGCATCTCGCCGATCACCTCGGCCAGGGATGCCTGCGTCGCGAACTGGTATTCGCCAGCCTTCAGGGCTTTGCCCTTGAACAGGTGAACCGCGCCGGCGAACGTATACGCGGAGTCGACGATTCCCGCGGCGGCAAGCTGCCGCCCCATTTCCAGAGTCGGCGTGCCCTTGGCGATGATCAGGGAGGCGGGTGCGGCATGCGGTCCGGGTCGCCGCAATTCCCACTTCGCGCCCTGCATCGCAGCGAAGCCAAGCAGGGCGAGGATAACGAAAACTGCCACAAAACCGCGACTCAGGGCGATCGCCTTGCGTCTACTGATAACGGCGGAAGATCAGGGACGCGTTCGTCCCGCCGAAGCCGAACGAGTTCGAAAGCGCGACGTCAATCTTCTTTTCGCGCGGGGTCAGCGGCACGAGGTCCACGCCCTCCGCTTCCGGGCAAGGCCTATGCAGGTTGAGGGTTGCCGGGGCGACACCCCGGTTGATCGCCATCAGCGAGTAGATCGCCTCGACCGCGCCCGCCGCGCCGAGCAGGTGGCCGATGGCCGACTTGGTCGACGACATGGAAAGCGTTTTCAGCGCAGTGCCGAACATCCGCTTCACGGCCCCGACTTCAATGGCATCGCCGACCGGCGTCGAGGTGCCGTGCGCGTTCAGGTACTGGATCTGGTCGGGAGCGACACCGGCGCGCTTCATCGCCGCCGCCATGGCCCGGTAGCCGCCGTTGCCGTCGGCGGGTGGGGACGTGACGTGGTAGGCGTCGCCCGACATGCCATAGCCGATCACTTCGCCATAAATAGTCGCGCCGCGCTTCTTCGCGTGCTCCAGCTCTTCCAGGACGACGACGCCCGCGCCCTCTCCCATCACGAAGCCATCGCGGCCTTCGTCGAACGGGCGCGAGGCTTCGGCCGGGCGGTCGTTGTAGCCGGTCGACAGCGCCCGGGCGGCGGCGAAGCCCGCCATGCCGATGCGCGCGACCGAAGCTTCCGCGCCGCCCGCGACCATCACGTCGCAATCGTCGAGCGCGATCATGCGCGCGGCGTCGCCGATGGCGTGCGTGCCGGTGGAACAGGCGGTGACCGGCGCGTGGTTCGGGCCCTTGTAGCCGTACTTGATCGATACCTGCCCGGAAGCGAGGTTGATCAGGCTGGACGGTATGAAGAACGGCGACACGCGGCGCGGCCCCTTCTCGTGCAGGATGATCGAGGTTTCATAGATGGCGGGAAGGCCGCCGATCCCTGAGCCGATCATCACGCCGGTACGCTCGCGCGCTTCGTCGTTTGCCGGCTCGTAACCGCTATGGCGCACAGCTTCCTGCGCCGCAGCCATAGCAAAATGGATGAACTCGTCGTTCTTGCGCTGATCCTTGGGATCGATGTAGTCGTCGGCATTGAACAGATTTTGCGACGTCGGCCCGCGCGGCACCTGACCCGCCACCCGGCAGGGAAGGTCGGACACATCGAACGACTCGATGACACCGATCCCCGAATGCCCGGCCAGCAGGCCCGTCCAGTTATGCTCGACGCCCACGCCCAGAGGCGAGACCATGCCCAGCCCGGTTACGACTACGCGTCTCATGAGTGTCGGCTCCGACCGCGTTCAGGCGGTCGCGTGTTCCTTTAGGAAGGTCACGGCATCGCCGACCGTACGGATTTTCTCGGCCGCGTCGTCCGGGATCTCGACGCCGAACTCTTCCTCGAACGCCATGACCAGCTCGACCTGATCCAGGCTGTCGGCGCCCAGATCGTCGATCAGGCTCGCCTGCTCGGTGACTTTGCCTTCCTCGACCCCGAGGTGCTCGACCACGATCTTCTTCACGCGCTCAGCTATGTCGCTCATATCCCGTCTTTCAGTTGGTTCACATTCCAAAGCGGCTGGATGCCTGCGGATGGCCGCAAAGTCAACGGCTGATTACCATAGTCAGCAGGCCGCGCATAGCTCATCGGCACTCGCGCGCTGCCGGTTCGATCCTGTTACCCGCAGGAGACCGGACCGGACGCGAAGCAGGCGAGCACCAGGTTGGGCTGGCCAGATCGCAGCCAGACGTGCTAGGATTTAACATAACCGATTGGACGTCAGCATGTTTCTGCCACCTGCACCGCCGCCCCCGCAGAACAACCCGCCGCATGTCAGGCTTTTCCGGGCGTTTGCTCCTTGCGCGCCGGACTACAAGCCATTGGCGGCGGAGCTGGAGACGGTTGGAAGTACCCTGGACCAGCTTCGCGTTCATGACACGAGCCTCGCCGCCAAGGTTCATCGCGGCTTGCAGGAACTGGGTTTGCAAAGCCCGCAGCCTACTCCCGAGCAGGGCCAGTGGTTGCAGCAACTGACTGACTCCACTTTGAAGCGAGCAAAAACGAACGATCCTGAATTACCGGTGGAAGCTGGTACGGTCCATGCGAAGTTCGATCAAACAGTCTCTTACATTGCGGAATCACCAGTTAACGGCCAGTACTACGTCCGAGTAAATCCGGATCGGATACGATCGCAGCGGGTGATAGACCTTGAAGTGGACGTCGCCCATGAGCTTGAACATGTGGCTGAGAAATCCTTGCCCCAATCTGCCGCTGGTGAGCGTCTTGCAGACATAAGGATGGCTCAAACGTTTGGTAGAAACCTCGCAATCCAATCGCTGCTGGACAGCTCAAAAGTGGATCCGGATGCTTTGACGCATAGCGATCCCCATGATCTTCACGGCTCAGGCGGACTCATTGCGCGCATGACGAACTTGGATGATTTCTGTGACGCCAACCTTGGTTCAGAGCCGGTGGGCGCGGCTCCTGCGGCCCGTGCGCCCAAACCGCGCGCACCGCTTCCCAAGCCGCGCTGAAGCTCAGATCATCGCCAAGCCGCCGTTGACGTGCAGTGTGGTTCCCGTCAGGTAGGCAGACTCGCCGCCGGCAAGGAATACGACGGCGGCCGCGACATCCTCTGGCGTGCCCATCCGTCCGGCCGGGATGGACTGTAGCATGCGGGTTTTCTGCTCGTCCGTCAGCACCTGCGTCATTGGGGTTTCTATGAAACCGGGCGCAATGCAGTTCACCGTGATCCCGCGGCTGGCAAGCTCGGCAGCCAGTGCTTTCGACATCCCCTCGGTTCCCGCCTTGGAGGCGCAGTAGTTCGCCTGCCCCGGATTGCCGGTCGTGCCCACGACCGAGGTGATGTTGACGATCCGGCCCCAGCGCTTCTTCATCATGCCGCGCATGGCGGCCCTGGACAGCTTGAACGTTGCAGTCAGGTTGACCGTCAGCACCGTATCCCAATCGTCGTCCTTCATGCGCATCGCCAGCTGGTCGCGCGTGATGCCGGCGTTGTTGACCAGTATGTCGATCGCGCCGCCCAACGCCCGTTCCGCCTCGACGGCGACGGCCTCGGGGCCTCCCGCCTCGCCGAGATTGCCGGTGACTACCAACGCTTCGCTGCCCAACTGCGCCGCCAGCGTCTCCAAACTTTCCCGCCGGGTTCCATGAACCACGACTTTCGCGCCCTGCCCGATCAGCGCCTTGGCGATCGCCGCGCCGATGCCGCCGGACGCGCCGGTAACCAGCGCCGTTTTTCCCGAAAGGTCGAACATGCTAGCCTGCCTTGGTCAGGGTATCTATGTCTTCCGGCCCGCCGATGGCCGAGGCGGCCAGTTCCTTGTCGATCCGGCGCGCAAGGCTTGTCAAAACCTTGCCGGCGCCGAGTTCGACCAGTTCGTCCACGCCATGCTGCTTCATGTAAAGGACGCTTTCGCGCCAGCGCACCGTTCCGGTCACCTGTTCCACCAGCAGGCTACGGATCTGGTTCGGGTCGGTCACTTCGGCGGCGGTGACGTTGGCAATCAGCGGCAGGGCGGGACGGTTGAGGACGGACTGGGCTAGCGCCTTTTCCATCTCGTCGGCTGCGGGCTGCATCAGGGGGCAATGGAACGGCGCGGAGACGGGCAGAAGCACGGACTTGCGCGCGCCCTGCGCGGTTGCCAGCGCTATGGCGCGTTCGACGGCGCCTTTGTGGCCGCTGACGACCACCTGGCCGGGCGCGTTGTCGTTGGCGGCGCTGCACACTTCGCCGCCCCCCGCTGCCTGAATGGCGATTTCCTCCGCGGCGAGGAAATCAATGCCGAGCAGCGCCGCCATGGCCCCGACGCCCACCGGAACGGCACGCTGCATGGCCTGTCCACGCAGCTTCAACAAACGCGCCGTATCGGCAAGGCGCAGCACCCCTACGCTCGCCAGCGCCGAATACTCGCCCAGCGAATGCCCCGCCACGAACACGCCTTTCGCCGCAAGGTCATAGCCGCCGTTCCGAAGGGTGCGGACCGTCGCCAGGCTGACCGCCATGATGGCCGGCTGGGCGTTTTCCGTTAGCGCAAGCTCAGTTTCACTGCCTTCCGTCATCAGGCGGAACAGATGCTGGTTCAAGGCGTCGTCGACTTCCTGGAACACCTCGCGGGCAACGGGAAAAGCGTCGGCAAGAGCGCGGCCCATACCGGTTTCCTGGCTGCCCTGACCGGGGAAGACGAATGCGCGTGTCACTGTGGGTGTGCCCGGCTGTTATCAATCGGAGCAGGCTTAGTCGATGGCGATCTTAAGTCAAGGCGGTTGCAGGCGATCCAGAAACCTTGCCGATCAAACCGGCTGGTCCTCTGCAAATTTGTAAAAACGCGGGTCAAGTACTTCCTGCAGGGCCGTTTGAGGTTTGCGGCCCTCGGCCATGCTCTTTCCGAGTTGTTTCACCGCTTCCAGGGTTTCCTTGATTTTTTTTGACGTTAAAGCCAGAGAACTGCCATTATTGAGGACAAGCTCGAACATCTTACCGGTTTTCTCGGACTTTATCGCACACGAGTAAGCCCTTTCTAAGTCATCGACGGTTAACACAACCGAACCCAGCGGATCGCGGCTTATCGGCGAACTGGACGCTCCAAACCTCACTCCTAGCTCAGGAACCTGGTCGCCTGGAACCTTCAACCACAATGGCTCCCACTTGCTCATTACACCCTCATCGTAATTCAAAGATATTGAATGAACGCAAGCGGCAAGTCAATCAAACTCCCTTGCGCCCAGAAAGATCGACCGCTATAACGCGCCCCTCACATAACGGATCGCCTTGACCGGCGTTCCGCTCCTTGCCGTCGGGATTGTCCCGCCGGATAGGCCCGGGCGGCTGGCTTTGCTCAATAAGCAGGTACAGCGCCGGGCCGTGAACAGCCAAAGGGAGATACGCATGGCTTTGTACGAAACCGTGTTCATCGCGCGGCAGGACGTCACGTCCGCGCAGGTGGACACCTTGGCGAGCAGCTTCGCCGAGATCGTGACCGCGCAGGGCGGCAAGGTCGTCAAGACCGAGAACTGGGGGCTTCGCACCCTGGCCTACCGCATGAACAAGAACCGCAAGGGGCACTATGTCCTGTTCCAGCTGGACGCCTCGCCCGAGGCCGTCGCCGAGATGGAACGGAACATGAAGCTGAACGAGGACGTCCTGCGCCTTCTGACGCTCCGGGTCGAGGAGCACGAGGAAGGCCCGTCGGCCGCGATGCAGAGCCGCAACGATCGTAGCGGCGAACGCCGTGACTACGAACGACGCCGCGAGTACGAGGACAGCCCGCGCGAGGGCGAAGGAGAAGCCGCATGAGCATGTATGAACGCCGCGACGGCGCTGGTGGACGCGACGGTAACGATCGCGGAGGGCGCGAAGGGCGCGAGGGCGGCCGCGAAGGCGGACGCGATGCCGCTGCCGGGCGCCGCCCCTTCTTTCGCCGCCGCAAGACCTGCCCGTTCTCCGGGCCGCACGCGCCGAAAATCGACTGGAAGGACGTCAAGCTGCTGTCCCGCTTCCTTTCGGAGCGCGGCAAGATCGTGCCGGCGCGCATCACCGCCGTGTCGACCAAGAAGCAGCGCGAGCTGAAGCGGGCGATCGTCCACGCACGCTACATGGGCCTGCTGCCCTACGTCACGAAGTAAGGGCGGAGAACGAGAATGGATATCGTATTGCTGGAACGCGTCGAGCATCTGGGTCAACTGGGCGACGTCGTCAAGGTCAAACCGGGCTACGCCCGCAACTATTTGTTGCCGCAGAAGAAGGCGCTGCGCGCGACCAAGTCGAACCTCGAATATTTCGAGAACCGCAAGGCCGACCTGCACGCGCAGAACGAGCATCGCCGAGCCGAAGCGGAAACCGCGTCCAAAAAGGTCGACGGGTTAAAGCTGGTGATCATCCGCCAGGCATCCGAGGCCGGACAGCTGTACGGATCGGTTGCAGCCCGCGACGTGGCCGAGGCGATTGTGGCGCAGGGCGCCCCGGTGGAGCGGCGCCAGGTCATCCTGCACGAGCCGCTTAAAACGCTCGGCCTTTTTCCGGTCAAGGTCAGCCTGCACCCGGAGGTGACCGTCAGCGTGACGGTGAACATCGCGCGTTCGGTCGAGGAAGCCAAGGTCCAGGAAGAAAAGGGCAAGGCGGTCATAGGGCGTCAGGACGAAGAAGAGGAAGAAGCCGCTCCAGCGGAGTTCTTCGATCCCGGCGCGGGCGAACAGCCGGCTGTCTAAGTCTGTGGGCATCGGTCCGTCAAAAGCGTAGAGCCTAGGCTCTACGCTTTTGACGTTTTTGGATTCTCAACTGTGTCACTGCGAGCCACAAGAGACTGTTCGAGAGTAGAAATACGTGTCATGCCCTGCGAAGGCACGATATCCAGCTCTGGAAGAGCCTGCAGCCGCATAGTTCAAAGATGGATCACGGACTTCCTTCTGTCCGTGACCACAAGTCGTATTTGCGCCCTGAACGGTGAATGAGCCCAGCAACCCGGACTGCGTCCAATTTGGATCGCCACGTCGTTGGTCTTCTCGCAATGACGGATCGGTTCCGCCTGTACGCTGAGCTACTTCCTTTCCTCCTCCTTGCCTTTCTCCTCCGGCTTTGCGGCGGGCACAGGCGGCTTGGGCGCAGCCGTTGGCGCGCGGTTCCAGCCGGCAGGCGTAGGGCGCAGCGGAGCCGATTGTACAGACTTGGGCAGTTCAGCATGACTGAACGCAGGAACCGGCTCGGCGGCCGCTTGCCTTTCGACCGGCGCCCCCGGCTGGTGCGCGGCCGTGACCGGAGCCGCTGCCCGCACTGGCGCGGGCGATGCTGCGGGCTTCGGCTCAGGCGGTTTTTCATGCTCCGGCGCACGGGCCGGCGTCGACGCCTGGACAAGGGAGCGCGAAAGTTGCTCCTGGCGCAGCGGCACGGTCGGCCTTGCGGCCGCCGTGACGACAGATGGTCCAGGAGCGGTGATCTTCTCATGCTCGACGATCGGCGCGTGTTCGGCTCCGGCATGTTCGGCTCCGGCATGTTCGGTTCCGGCATGTTCGGCTCCGGCCCGGCCGGCGAGAGCCGGCGCATCAGTCGCTGCTGGCGTTCCGACATGCGCGGGTCCACGAGCGGCTTGCGCCGGAGCCGCCGGCTGCGGCTGCGCTTCGGTCTTGCCTGTCGTGGCAAGGCTGCCCGGTTCGGCGTGACGGATCTCCTTCCGGTCCTGCGCCTGCGTCGCGACGGAGGGTCCGGGTAGGACGGCATTTGTCCCAGCGCCAGTCGCCGGTCTTGCCCCATGCGCGGCAGCGGTCGGGGCCAGTGCGGCGAGGCTTGTGCTGGCAGCCTGCGCCTGCAAGGACGTTGCCGGAACGGACACCGCCGAAGCACGAACCGGCTGCGCGCCGGTGAACGCGCCGCGCGACACGAAGGTGGCGGCGCCGTGGTTGGCAAAGCCGCCCAGGATCCGCGGACCGCCGGCAAAACTTCCGCCGCTCGGTACGCCCGCGTTCACGCCGCGCAGGTAATCGGGGCTGGCGCGATAGGTGGGGTGATACTCTTCACCCGGGCCGAGCGGCAGCCATCCGACATTGGAACCAAAGGCGCCCCCTGCGGCGAAGACAACCAGCGCGGGTGCATAGACCGGCTGCTGCGCCGGCCGGCCAGGGATCCACGCCCAGCTGCCGTCGACCTGCGCCCAGCGGCCATAGTGGAAGGGGGCAAAGCCCCACGGCGCGTCATCCACCCAGGTCCACCCCCACGGATCGACCCACGCCCAGTGCCCTTCGCGGTACGGCGCCCACCCGGCGGGAATGGCTTGTGGCACCCAGACTTGCCCGTATTGCGCGCTGGGCTGCCATGTCCCGTACTGGTCGAGGTCCTGATAGCCGGTTACTTCCGGCGACACGTACCGGACGGCCTGACTTTCGCGTTCGCGCTTGTCGCGCCCCAAGGCCCAATCGTCGAAGGGCGTAGTTTGCGCCTCGCCCATCGAATAGCTGACCGGTTCGCCGATGGCCGCGACCTGCTCGCCGGACTGGACTTCGAGGTAGGAGTGCGGGCCGATGAAGCGCGCGGTGCCTTCCAGCGCCGCGACTACCGTGGGCGCGGTTTCGCTGCCGGCGTCGATGCGGTACGTGCCCGGCTGGATCAGCGCCACCGCGCCGTGCGGGGTCTCGACCTCGACCGTGCGGCCCGGCAGCATGTTGACGATGCGGAAGCTGATCGTGCCCTGCTCGAGCTGGATCTGCGTTGCCTGCGCATCGAGGCGGAGCACGTCGATCTCCGTCGCGCTGTCCATGCGCAGCAGCGACGATCCGATCTGGACCTCGTCGCGCGCCTCGGGTTCGGTCCAGAAGGAAAGCCCGGCGGTCACGGGATAGTTCAGCGCCGCGTAGGACCACTGCCCCTGGTCGGCGCTGTGGAACGTGACCGTGCCTTCCATGTAACCCAGCCGGCCAACGCGCGCTGGCGGGTCGGCAAGAACGGGAACCGCGGCGACGACCGACAAGCACGCGAGGGTCAGGCCGAATACAAAGGCCGACCCGATCGGGGTGGAAAGGGGAAACTTCACGGATGGACACTCTTTTCTGGAGACAGGTCGCACGCGCACCCTGCTGGACTCTCTCATGATTACTGAAATATCGGCCCGCCGCCAAGGGTGGAACTTTACAGCAAGGCGAAACCTCACCAACCCTGAAGACAGATCGGAGCGCGTGCGGTAAGGATGAATGGATGGCTCAAGACACTACCGTTACGCTCGGCTCCTACTCATTCGAAACGGACGAAACCAAGCTCGGCTTCCGCATCCCCCCCAGCAACGAGGAAGCGGAACAGGCGCTTCTGGGCGCGCTGCTGGTCAGCAACCGCGCGATCGAAGCGGTCGCCGAGTTCCTGAAAGCCGACCATTTCTTCAACCCCGTCCACGGGCGCATCTTCGAGGCGGCGCAGAGGCTGGTCGAGCGCGGCCAGGCTGCGAACCCGATAACGCTGAAGGCTTATTTCGAGCGCGACGACGACCTGTCGCATCTCGGCGGCTCCGTTTACCTCGCCGACCTTGCCGCCAACGTGGTCGCGGTAGTCAACGCCGCTGATTACGGCCGCGCCATCCACGATCATTACCTGCGCCGCCAGCTGATTGCGGTGGGCGAGGACATGGTCAACGACGCGCATGCGCACGACCTGGAAGTCGACGCCAACCGCCAGATCGAGCGCGCCGAATCCAAGCTGTTCGAACTGGGCCAGCAGGGCGAGCTGAAGGGCGGCTTCGTCGTGTTCAGCGACTCTCTGCGCCGGGCGATCGAAACGGCCGAGGCGGCCTTCAAGCGCGAGACCAGCCTGACGGGCGTGACGACCGGCTTCATCGACCTCAACAAAAAACTGGGCGGGCTGCACCGCTCCGACCTGCTCATTCTCGCCGCTCGGCCGTCGATGGGCAAGACGGCGCTGGTGACCAACATCGCCTACAAGGCCGCAAAGGCGCATCTGGAGACGGGCGGCAAGGACGGGGCGGTCGTCGGCTTCTTTTCGCTGGAGATGTCCGCCGAGCAGCTGGCGACGCGTATCCTGGCCGACGTGTCCAGCGTGCCCTCGGAGAAGATCCGCAAGGGGGAGGTGCGCGACCGCGACTTCCACACGTTCATCGAGGCCAGCCACGAACTGAGCCAGCTTCCGTTCCATATCGACGACACCCCTGCCCTGACCATCGCCGGGGTACGGACGCGGGCAAGGCGGCTGAAGCGCAAGCACAACCTTGGCCTGATCATCATCGACTACCTGCAGCTGCTGCGCGCCGATACCGGTCGCTCGAGCGAAAGCCGCGTGCTGGAAGTGTCGGAGATCACGCGCGGGCTGAAGGCGCTGGCAAAGGAACTGGACGTGCCGGTGATCGCGCTGTCGCAGCTGAGCCGCGCCGTTGAGTCCCGCGAGGACAAGCGCCCCCAGCTGTCCGATCTGCGTGAATCGGGCAGCATCGAGCAGGACGCGGACGTTGTAATGTTCATCTACCGCGAGGAATATTACCTCAGCCGCGAGGAACCCTCGCGCCGGGCCGAGGAAAGTCAGGAAGAGTTCAACAAGCGCTACCATAACTTCCACGAGCGGATGCAGGCGGCGGGCCACATCGCCGAGGTGATCATCGGCAAGCAGCGCCACGGCCCGATTGGCACCGTAAAACTGCAGTTCGACGGCCAGTTCACCCGGTTCAGCGACCTTGACGATCATCATCACGGCGAGTGATGACCTCCGACATCCGGCTGATCATCGACCTCGGCGCGATCGCGGCGAACTGGCGTGATCTGGCGCGGCTTGTGGCGCCAGCCGCCTGCGCCGCGGTGGTCAAGGCCGACGCCTATGGTCTGGGTATCGGGCAGGTCGCGCCCGCGCTGTGGCAAGCGGGATGCCGCAGTTTCTTCGTCGCGCATCTGTCCGAAGGGATCGGCCTGCGCGAGGTGCTGCCCGGGGCCGAAATCTTCGTCCTGAACGGCATTCCGCCCGGCGAGGAAGACGCCGGGTTCGCCGCCGGCCTCACGCCGGTGGTGAACGGGCTGGAGGATCTGGCGCGGCTTAAAATGGCGTCGAGCGGGCGGTGTGAACTGCCCATCGCGCTGCACATCGACACCGGCATCAATCGGCTGGGCCTCAATCACGAGGAACTGGTACGGTTGCGCGCCGAGCCCGAGCTGCTGGCGAGGGTTCGCGTCGTGCTGGCGATGAGTCATCTCGTGATCTCCGAAGCGCCCGCTCATCCGCTGAACCGGCGTCAACAGGAACGCTTCGCCCGCGCCCTGCCAAGCCTTCCCGCCGCGCACGCCAGCCTGGCGAACTCATCCGGCATTTTCCTTGGTCCTGCGTTTCACTTCGAGCTCGTCCGTCCCGGTGCGGCTCTCTACGGCGTCAACCCGTTGCCGGGCAGGGCGAACCCGATGCGAAGCGTGGTCACCCTGAAAGCGCGCGTCCTGAAGCTGCAGGACGTCGCACCCGGCGAGACGGTCGGCTACGGCGCGGATTTTCTTGTCACCCGACCGTCGCGCATCGCAACGCTGTCCATAGGCTATGCCGACGGCCTGCCGCGCCGCCTTGGCAACCGTGGACACGTGTTCGCCGCCGGGACGATGCTGCCGATCGTCGGCCGGGTTTCCATGGACACGATGACGGTGGACGCGACCGAGCTGCCCGGGGGCATGCTGGCTGCCGGCGCGTTCGTCGAGGTGATCGGGCCGCATGTCGCCGTCGACCGGATCGCCGCCGACGCGGACACGATCGGCTACGAGATCCTGACAGGGCTGGGCAGCCGCGCCGCCCGCGTGTATGTGAACGGTTCCGAACCAGCAGAGGCCCGGCTTTGAACCCGCTAGCAATAATCGGCAGAAACTCCTTCAGCATAATGGCGGCCATCGGCCGGGTGGGCCTGTTCGTGCTGCAAACCGCCTCCCACATGGTTCGGCCGCCTTTCTACGGGCGCATCTTCCTGTCGCAGATGTGGGAGATCGGCTATAACTCCCTGCCGGTCGTCGGAATGACCGCGCTGTTCACCGGCATGGTGCTGGCGCTGCAGTCCTACACGGGTATCTCGCGCGTCACCTCGTCCGAGAGCGCCGTCGCGACCATCGTCGTGTTGTCGCTGACGCGCGAACTTGGGCCGGTGCTGGCCGGGCTGATGGTCGCGGGCCGCGTCGGCGCCGCCATTGCCGCCGAGATCGGAACCATGCGCGTGACCGAGCAGGTGGACGCGCTGTCCACTCTTTCCACGAACCCGTTCAAATACCTGATCGCGCCGCGCGTCCTCGCCGGGGTGCTCAGCATGCCGTTGCTGGTTCTCGTCGCCGACATCGTCGGCGTCCTCGGCGGATACATCATCTGCGTTTACGTGATCGGCTTCAACCCGACCTCGTTCCTGCGGGACACAGGCATGAACCTGCAGATCCACGACGTGACGTCGGGACTGCTCAAGGCAGCGGTATTCGGCCTGATCATCGCGCTGCTGGGCTGCTATCACGGCTTCAATTCCAAGCGCGGCGCGCAGGGCGTCGGCCTTGCCACCACCAACGCCGTGGTCAGCGCCTCGATCCTTATCCTGCTGTCGAACTACTTCCTGACCCAGATGCTGTTCGCTAAATGATCGCCCCCCTTTCCACCGGTACGCCGGCCCTGCAGCTGAGTGGCGTCACCAAGGCTTTCGGCGCCAAGAAGGTGCTGGACGGCATCGACCTCACCGTAAGCCATGCCGAATCCGTCGTCATCATCGGCGGCTCGGGAACCGGCAAGTCCGTGATGCTGAAATGCGTGCTGGGCCTGCTGACGCCCGATGCCGGCTCGATCAGGGTCGGCGGCCAGGAGCTGGTCGGTGCCTCCGAGTCCGAGCTGCGGCGGCTGCGCGCCCGCTTCGGCATGCTGTTCCAGGGCGGCGCGCTGTTCGACAGCCTGTCCGTCATTGACAACGTTGGCTTCGGCCTCGTCCAGGGCCACGGCCGCACCCGCGAGGCGGCGCGAAAGATCGCGGGCGACAAGCTGGCGGCGGTCGGCCTTGATCCTTCGGTTGTCGGCAAGCTTTTCCCGGCGGAGCTGTCGGGCGGCATGCAGAAGCGTGTCGCGCTTGCCCGGGCTATCGCGACCGAACCCGAAATCCTGTTCTTCGACGAGCCGACCACGGGCCTCGACCCAATCATGGCCGACGTGATCAACGACCTGATCCGCAAATGCGTCCGCGACCTCGGCGCGACCGCCGTGTCCATCACCCACGACATGGTCAGCGCGCGCAAGATTTCCGACCGGATCGCCATGCTGTATAACGGCATGCTGATCTGGGTGGGCCCGACCGCCGACATCGACAGATCCGGCAACCCCTACGTGGAACAGTTCATCCACGGCCGCGCCGATGGCCCGATCAAGATGCAGGTGCGCGGAGGGTAAGTGGCCAAGCCCTCCTCCCAATATGTCTGCCAGGCGTGCGGAGCGGTCAGCCCGAAATGGCAGGGGCGTTGCGAATCGTGCGGCGAGTGGAACAGTCTGGTCGAGGAAGCGGTGCACGTCGTGCCGAAGGGACTCCCGGCGACCAAAGCGAAGAGCAGCCGCCTCGAAATCGTCGGCCTGGCGGGAGAGAAACTTCCCGACATCCGTCGCCTGACCGGCATAGGCGAGTTCGACCGCGTCTGCGGCGGCGGGCTGGTGCCCGGAGCCGGCATCCTGATCGGCGGCGATCCCGGAATAGGCAAGTCGACCCTGCTGACCGAAGTCGCCTGTCGCCTCAGCACGGGCCAGCGGACGCTCTACATCTCGGGCGAGGAAGCCGCGCAGCAGGTTCGGCTGCGCGCCGGGCGGCTGGGACTTGAATCCGCGCCGGTCGAGCTGGCGACGGCGACGGACGTGTCGGACATCGTCTCGGCCCTCGACGTGGCCCACCCTCCCGCCGTGGTAGTGATCGATTCGATCCAGACGATGTATGTGCCTTACCTCGACAGCGCGCCCGGGACGGTGGCGCAGGTCCGCGCCAGCGCGCAGGAGCTGATCCGCGTTGCCAAGCGCCGCGACATCAGCCTGCTGATCGTCGGCCACGTGACCAAGGAAGGCACTATCGCCGGCCCGCGCGTGCTGGAGCACATGGTCGACACGGTGCTCTACTTCGAAGGCGAGCGCGGCCATCATTTCCGCATCCTGCGCGCGGTGAAGAACCGCTTCGGCCCGACGGACGAGATCGGCGTGTTCGAAATGACTGATCGCGGGCTGAAGGAGGTGCAGAACCCCTCAGCCCTGTTCCTGGGCGAGCGCGAGGCAGATGCCTCGGGAACCGCGGTTTTCGCCGGGATCGAGGGTACGCGGCCGTTGCTGGTCGAGATCCAGGCGCTCGTCGCCCCGTCCCCGCTCGGCACGCCGCGCCGCGCCGTCGTCGGTTGGGACTCAGCGCGGCTGTCGATGGTGCTGGCGGTGCTCGAAGCGCGCTGCGGCGTTTCGATCGGCCTCAACGACATTTACCTCAACGTCGCGGGCGGCCTGCGCATTTCCGAGCCCGCCGCGGACTTGGCGGTCGCCGCGGCGCTGGTCAGCGCACTGGCGGATGCGCCGTTGCCGCAGGGCTCGGTGCTGTTCGGCGAGATCGGCCTCACCGGGGAGGTGCGCAGCGTCAGCCAACCCGACTCACGGCTGAAGGAAGCGGCCAAGCTGGGTTTCACCAGCGCCTTCGTGCCGGGCGGCATGGGCAAAAGGGGGGCAAAAAATGGCCCGAGCCCGATTGCCAAACTGATCGGCCTCGACCATCTTGCCGAGCTGATCCCCTATTGCAGGTCCGGCGCGCAAAGCCCGCCCCGATCCCTGAAAGCGTCGAAGACATGAGCACCGTCGATTTCATCGTCGCCGTCGTAATGATCCTGTCGATCGTGCTGTCCGTGCTGCGCGGCTTCACGCGCGAGGTGCTGACCCTGGTAGCGCTCGGCGGCGCGGTGGCGGCGGCTTATTTCGGGCTGCCGGTCATCGAGCCTGCGTTCCGGCACCTGTTCGAAGACGCAGGCACGGCCAGGATCGCGGGTGGCATCATCGTCTTCTTCGTCGTCCTGATCGCCCTGTCGCTGCTTGGGCACCAGATCGGCAAGCTGCTGACCAAGGCCGGCCTCGGCCCGGTCGACCGGATGCTGGGCCCGGTGTTCGGCATCGCCCGCGCCGTGCTGCTGCTTTGCATCCTTTATGTCGGCCTGCAATGGTTTCTGGGCGAGGGCAACATGCCCGACGCGATCAAGCACGCCAGATCGACGCCACTGATCGCCAAGACGTCGAACCGGCTGGTCGAGATGCTGCCGGAGCATGTGCAGGCGCTGCTCCAGCCCGACAAGGACAAGAACAAAGACAAGAAAAAAATGGAAGACGACCTTGCCCCGGACGACAAGGCAACGGAGAAGCCCGACGCCGACACAGTGAAAGCGCCACCGCCACCGCCACCGCCACCGCCACCGCCGGAAAAGCCTGCCGCCGCCCCGGATAACAACACGGCAGGGTACGGCAATACCGAACGCACCGACATGAACCGACTGATCCAGAAGGATGGGAAGACGAAATAACGCCGGTAACTACAAACCCTTTATCCCGAGCTGCAGCGCGGCAATCGCCAGACTCCGACCCAAGCCACTACGCAGCGCGTCTGATTGCGCGAGCAAAGCGCCTTCACGCTCCTCGACAGGGGCAGTGCGATGTCGGGCGTACGCAGGTCGTGAACGCTCAGGCGGCTTAGCGTTTGAGGCAGCTCATCGGCCGCACGCCTGACCGATTTGATGACCTTGTTCTGGAAGTTCGCAAGTTCGGGCACGTCCTCGGCGGCGTGAACATCATCCGCCGGGAGAGCCATCCGGTGTTCTCCAGCGAACCGGCGGGCGAGGCTGGAAAGCCGGCTTGCGCGGCTGCAGATTGCTGCGCCTGAACGTATCGGCCGACGCCGCATAGTCGGCGGACGCCGCTAACGGGGGATGTACCGCTGGAACCGGGCGCGACTACTTGTGCCAGGTTGAGTTGCGCTGAAACAGCCCGGCTAGCCGCCGCACTAATAACGATACTGACCAGGGTCTTTCAAACCCGGGCCAACGATCCGGTACGATGTGGGGAACTTAGGTCGGTCGTGCCACTGTGCAACGAATTTACAATTCAATACATCTTTTTGTTGTGAGAGACAAGTCTTCCAAGACGAGCGGCGTCACGACAACGATGCGGACCGACTGGGTAGAAATCCACACTGGGGTGCCACCGCCGCAAGGCGACGACGTGATGCACGGTATCGAAAGACGGCTGGACTTCCCTGAAGCAGGGCTTATGTAACGCCAGCCCATGCTCGATCCCGATACCTTTCCCTTGCCCGAAGCGTCAGGGCCCGGCACGCTCCGCAATGCTTTGCGCCTCTACGGCGCGTGCTGCATATCCGGCAACGTGCTCGTGCTGATAAAGGGGGTTGGCGTCCGTGATCCGCTTATCATCGCTTCAGGCGTCGTCGGCACGCTGGCGCAGGTGACCAACGCCGCCAGGGGCAATATCGCGAAACCGTACACGGTACCGGCCCTGATCACCGCCGCTTCGCTGTTTCTCGCCGCCGGCATCCATTCGGGCAACTTGTCGCACATCGCTTTCGGCGGCCTGAAGGCAGTGGGGCTTGCGACCTTGTTCTACGCTTGTCGCGGACCTGCTGCCGCGCTGATAGCACGCTTGCGCGGCGTTCCTCCCGAGCTGGCCGGGGAGGTCATGCTGGGCATCGCCAGTTCCTCGCTCGGCTATGACGGCTGCAGGGAGCTTGCCCAAGGAATCGGGGCGCATCACCTGCCGACCATCGTGAACGGGGCGATCACCGTTGCCGCGTCGGCCGGCTTTATCGCCGGCCAGAGGTTTGCCAGCCTGCTGCAAAGGGACGTTCGGCTGAACCTTCAGCGTTCCTACGGCGGCGGGCTTGCCGCGCGTGGTTGCGAGAAGTGACGCAGGCAATCGCGGTCGAGAACCTGACCAAGCGCTACGGCGAAACGCTTGCCGTGGACGATTTGAGCTTTACTGTTCCTCAAGGCAGCACCGTCGCATTGTTGGGCGGGAACGGCGCCGGAAAGTCGACGACGATTGCCATGCTGCTGGGATTGCTGACGCCCACTTCCGGGCGTCTTTCGATCCTTGGCCACGACATGCTGCGCTGCCGCTACTCGGCGCTGCCCCAGGTAAATTTCTCATCCCCCTACGTAGACCTGCCGCACCGGCTGACGGTGTGGGAAAACCTTTACGTCTACGCCGGGCTGTACGGCGTCGTTCGCCCGAGGCGGCGGATCGAGGAACTGGCCGAGGCGCTGGACCTGACGCGGTTCCTCAAGCGCGCGTCCGGCGCCCTGTCAGCTGGGCAGAAGACACGGGTCGCGCTTGCCAAATGCATGCTGAACCGCCCGCTTGTCCTGCTGCTGGACGAGCCCACCGCCTCGCTCGACCCCGATACGGCCGACCGGATGCGTACCTACCTGGAGGATTACCAGCGTGACACGAACGCCACCATCCTGCTCGCCTCGCACAACATGCCGGAGGTGGAGCGGATGGCCAGTTCCGTGTTGATGCTCAAGCAGGGAAAGCTGGTCGATCATGGCACGAGCGAGGAGCTGCGGGCGCGGCACGGGCACGATACGCTGGAGGCGGTATTCCTTGCCATCGCCCGTGCGGAGAAAGTGAAAGACCCCGATGAACTCTGAGCTTTCCGGACAGCCGGTGCTTTTGTCCAACCACCCTGCCCGGCGCGTCCATGCCATGGTGATGCGCTACTGGTTCCTGCTGCGCGGCTCCGCGCCGCGCATCGCGGGCCTGATCTACTGGCCGCTGATACAGGTCATCCTGTGGGGCCTCCTCAGCCGCTTCCTCCAGACCAACAGCTCGTGGGTGGCGCAGGCAGCCGGCGTGCTGATTGCCGCGGTCATCCTGTGGGACGTTCTGTTCCGCAGCCAGTTGGGCATGTCTGTCTGCTTCATGGAGGAGATGTGGTCGCGCAACCTTGGCCAGCTGTTCGTGACGCCGCTGCGCCCACGCGAGTGGATCGCCGCGCTGATGGTCACCAGCATCATCCGGGTCGCCATCGGCGTGCTGCCGGCGATGGTACTCGCCATCCCGATGTACCATTACTCCATTTTCAGCATGGGCTGGGGCCTGCTGGCCTTCTATATCGGCCTGACCCTGTTCGGCTGGGCGATCGCGATGATCGTCATGGGGCTGGTGCTGAGCCTTGGCCTAGGCGCCGAAGAAATCGCGTGGATGGGCATGGTCATCCTCGCGCCGATCAGCGCTGTCTATTACCCGGTCACCGCCCTGCCGCACTGGCTGCAGCCGGTGGCGTGGGGGCTTCCCTCGACGTATGTGTTCGAGGGAATGCGCGCGGTGCTGTTCGATCATCACTTCCGGACCGACCTTTTCGCGGGAGCGATCGGGCTGGACGCAGTTTACTTCGTCCTCGGCTCGGCCGCTTTCCTATGGGCGTTCCGGCGAGCGCGTCGGCGCGGCGCACTGCTGCAGATGGGTGAGTGAGCCTGGCCGAACGCTTCTAACGCTTCGGCGTGATGCATACCGCGTCTCGGCAATCGGTGGTGGGCGGTCGCAGTTTCGCGACGACCGCATCGACCTGCTTGTCGATGTGGGCGCGCTCCGCAGGCGTGATCCTGGCGGCCGCGCTGTTAACCGCCGCATCGAGATCGGAAAAAAGTCCGTTCAAAGGGTTTGCCCGCGCAAGGCGCAGCCAGTAATAGGCTGAGCCGTAGCTTTGACTGACAGCGTGGCCGTTGAAGTAGAATCCCGCCAGCTTCACCTCTGCCTGCACCACGTCGCGATGCGCGGCGCGGCGGTACAGCTCCACGGCCTTGCCGTCGTCCTCTGCCACGCCGCGGCCGGTAAGATAAGAGTCAGCCAGGAAATCGAGGGCCTGCGCGTTGCCGTCGTTGACCGCCATCTGCAGCCAGGAATCGGCATCGCCGGGGTCGCGAGGCACGCCCCTGCCCTCCTGATAGAATTCGGCGACCGCCAGCTCGGCATCGCCGTTATGCGCCTCGGCCGCGCGCTGGTACCATTGCAGCGCCTTTTCGTCGTCCTGCGCCAGCCCGTACTGCCCGCGTTCGTAGGCGTCGGCCAGCACCATTTCGGCCGGCGTGTCTCCCGCCTCGGCCTTCGCTTCGACCTGATGCAGGAACTCATCGGGATTTGTGCTCCGCAACGTTTCAAGGCCTTCTGCACGCGCCGGCACGGACAAGGTAGCGCAGGCTGTAAGCGCCAAGAAAAAAGGCGCCCTCGCGGACGCCTTCTTCGTATCTCGTGACCAGGCGCGGATCAGCGCTTGGCCCACTGCATGCCACGACGCGCGCCGTGCCGGCCGTATTTCTTACGCTCGACGGTGCGGCTGTCGCGCGTGATCAGGCCAGCGTGCTTGAGCACAGGTCGCAGGCCCGGCTCGTAATAGGTCAGGGCCTTGGAGATGCCGTGGCGCACCGCTCCGGCCTGGCCGGACAGGCCGCCGCCGGTCACCGTGCAGACGACATCGAACTGGCCGCTACGCTCCGTCAACTGGAAAGGCTGCTCGATCATCATGCGCAGCACGGCGCGGCCGAAATAGTTCTCCTGGTCGCGGCCGTTGACCGTGACCGTTCCCTTGCCTGGCTTAATCCAGACGCGGGCTATGGCGTCCTTGCGCTTGCCAGTGGCGTAGGCCCGCCCTTGCGCGTCGCGCTGCGGCTGCGGCAGTTCGCGCGCGTCCTCGCCGCCGCCCTGCTGGCCAAGGCCCTGCGTGGCGCCGGCAAGTTCCTGGAGGCTGCCGACCGTGCGGCCCGTATCGCTAACGCTCATGATCAAACCCTCGAATTCTTGCTGTTGAGCGCCTTTACGTCGAGCGCCTGCGGCGCCTGCGCTTCGTGCGGGTGGGTTGCGCCGGCGTAGACGCGCAGATTGCTCATCTGCTGACGGCCAAGCGGACCGCGCGGCAGCATGCGCTCCACCGCTTTCTCGATCACGCGCTCCGGGTGCTTGCCGGCGAGTATCTGACCCTGGCTGCGTCCCTTGATGCCGCCGGGGTGGCCCGTATGCCAATAAAAGATGCTGTCCTCGGCCTTCTTGCCGGTGATGCGAACCTTCTCCGCGTTGACGATGACGACGCTATCGCCGCAATCGACATGCGGCGTGAAGGTGGCCTTGTGCTTGCCGCGGAGGCGGAGGGCGACGATGCTGGCGAGGCGGCCGAGAACGAGACCTTCGGCGTCGATCACCGTCCAGGTCTTCTCGACCTCCTGCGCCTTCAGATTGAAGGTTTTCATGAAATTTCTTCCAGTGTGCGAAATGCGGGGAAACCCGCGAGGCTTGGCGGGGTTTCTATCCGCACAAGCCGCAAGGCGCAACCAAAATCGCCAGCAAATTCCGATGTTTTTGCATGCGGTATTTTGATACCGGACGTCCCATGAACCATGAATCCTATCCGCGCGCGTACACTGATGGAATCCTGAGCGACGCGAAAACGATCGCGGTGGTCGGCTACAGCGCCAATGAATCCCGGCCGAGCAACGACGTCGCGCGGTTCCTGAAGCGCAAGGGATACCGCGTGATCCCCATAAATCCGGGACTTGCCGGCACGAAAGTATGGGACGACCAAGAGGTCTACGCCAGCCTGGCACAAATCCCGTTTCCGGTGGACATGGTCGATATCTTCCGCAAGTCTGAAGAAGCCGGGCCGGTGGTCGACCAGGCGATTGCGATCGCCGCAAAGGTCGTCTGGATGCAGATTGGAGTGCGCGACGACGCAGCGGCGGCACGGGCCGAAGCCGCAGGGCTGAAGGTCGTAATGAACCGCTGCCCCAAGATCGAGCTGAGCTGAGGGATCAGACGATTTGAGGCCTGCCGGAATTCTCCTCCACCCAGCGCATGTAGGTCGGATCGCCGGCGACGATCGGCAGGGCGACGATACAGGGCACCTGATAGGGGTGATGCTGGCGCACAATCGCGGTCAGATCGGGAAACCGCTCGCGCGTCGTCTTGGCGATCACCACGATTTCCCCATGCCGCTCTACCTTGCCTTTCCAGCGATAGATAGTCTCCATCCCGGGGATGATGTTGACGCAGGCGACCACGCGCGATTCGACCAGCAGCAGGCCCAGCTTCTCGGCGACATGCCGGTCCGGGACGGCGATATAGGCAAAGACGATCTCCGTCACGGCGCTGCCGCGACCTGAGAGGACGGCGCGACACAACACGCCGTCACCTCTATCTTTTCCCACACTTTTCCAAGAACATAGGGCTCGCTCTTCAGCCAGCGTTCCAGCTGCGCGCGTCCAGGAAACTCCAAGACCATCGCCGAGCCGATCATCCGTTCGGCACCGTCCAGCAGTGCGACGCCATAAAGATAATGCCCCTCGCTTTTCAAGCGCGCGACGTGCGCCAGATGTTCGGGGCGCGCCGCCTGCCGCCGCGCGGGAGCGCCGTCGTCCACGCCGTCATGGCCAAGAACAAGGAACTGCATCGTGCCTTTTTGAAATGGTCGGACCGGTCGGATTCGAACCGACGACCCCTAGCACCCCATGCTAGTGCGCTACCAGGCTGCGCTACGGTCCGTAACTGTGAGGACGATCGGGGTGCGCGGACTATGGCGGGAAACACGCGGTGAGGCAAGAGGTGAGCGTATAAAGCAAGACTTTCCACACACTGACTGACGGAGTCATAAAGTTAATTATTCTTAATAAAAATATGACCGAGTTTCGCGTGATTGATGACCTTGCAACACCTGCCGGAAATCTCCGTAAATTCTGCGGGTTATTTCTCTCAACAGAACCTGGACGAAGCTGAAAGGTCGGAGATCAAGGCGGATCAGACTCAGCTTCGCAGCCTCTTCGTAGCCGCTCCTAGCGGACTAGCGCTAGGAGTAGGCATTGCGGCCCTCATTGGTGGAAACGCCCCACCGTTTTGGCCAGCAGTGCAATCGCTGTAGGTGCAGGCGCTCTCATGACTGCAGCGGGGCTTACAAATTAAGCGATTAACCTTGTCAAGAAGGCGAATAAGTTTTACGGAGTCAACCCCTGAGCACCAAATAAAGAGATTACGCAGTTGATTGCTAGTTTGCGCTGAGGCTAATCACACCAGCGCTCGCAATTCCTTCAACTCCGTTAACATCTCGTTGAGAAGAATTCGAGTTTCGTCGGGTCCCATCGGCACGGCCTCTGGGACAATCTCGTTGTCGATTACCTGTTCCACACCCTTTTCGCCGTTCGCTCTCAGCTCGGAGTTCAAGGCGTTCCCAGTCTCGATTTGGATATCGCCAGCCGCCGGACGTTCCTTCACTCCCTGATCCTTCAGCACTTTCTGCGCACCCTTAATCGTGTAGCCCTCGCTGTACAACAGCGTATGGATCTGGCGAAGAAGCGCAACATCTTCAGTGCGATAGTAGCGTCGGCCCCCACCGCGCTTGAGCGGGCGGAGCTGGATGAACCTGGTTTCCCAAAAGCGCAGCACGTGCTGCGGAACGTTCAGCTCCTCGCCGACTTCGCTGATGGTGCGAAAGGCGTGCGGGGCTTTTTCCAGCTTGCGAAGCTGCGGCTTCTGCGGCGGGGTAAACAATTCGGGCTCGTCCCGCACCGCTTGCCGCGCGCCTGCGCTTGCCTGTGGCATCGTCATTTCCGGTTCATCCTTTCGCGCAAGGTCTGGCTGGGCCTGAAGGTCAGGACCCGCCTCGGCTTGATCGGCACTTCGACTTTGGTCTTGGGATTGCGCCCGATCCGTTCCGCCTTGCTGCGCAGCGAGAATGTGCCGAACGAGGATAGCTTGACGGTTTCGCCCCCCTCCAGCGCGCGCGCGATCTCCTCGAAGACGCTGTCGACCAGCATCGCCGACTCGTTACGCGACAGCCCGACCTGAGCATAGACGGCCTCGCTCAAATCCCCTCTGGTGATGGTCGAATTGGCCAAACCTGATCCCTCCGTACGTGGGATTAGGGAGCGTTTGCAGCAGCTTGTAAAGCGATTTTACCGGTATCCACACCCATTGTGGATAAACTTACCAGCGGACGAGAGCCGATCCCCAGGTCAAGCCCCCACCCATGGCTTCGAGAAGCACGAGGTTTCCCGGCTTCACCCGCCCGTCCGCGACCGCCTCGGCCAGCGCCAGCGGTATGGAAGCCGCCGAGGTATTGGCATGCCGGTTGACGGTCACGACTACGCGTGACATGTCCATACCCAGCTTCTTCGCCGTCGACTCGATGATACGGAAGTTAGCCTGATGCGGGACCAGCCAGTCGATCGCGTCCGGACCGATGCGGTTGTGCTCAAGCGTTTCGTCAACCACCTCCGCAAGCCGCGTAACGGCATGGCGGAAGACTTCCTTGCCGTTCATCCTGATCTTGCCGACGGCATCGCCGCTGGACGGGCCACCGTCGACATAGAGCAGGCCGCTGTGTGCGCCGTCGCTGTGCAGGTGGGTGGACAGGATGCCCGGTCCCTCCTCTGCTTCCTCGCGCGCTTCCAGCACCACAGCGCCCGCGCCGTCGCCGAACAGCACGCAGGTGGTGCGGTCTTCCCAGTCCACGATGCGTGAGAATGTCTCGGCGCCGATCACAAGGGCGCGTCTGGCCTGCCCGGCTTTCAGGAAATTGTCCGCGACGGCCAAGGCATAGACAAACCCCGAGCATACCGCCTGAACGTCGAACGCAAAGCCGTGCGCCATGCCGAGGTTGGCCTGGACTATGGTGGCGGTAGAGGGAAACGTTCGGTCGGGCGTGGCGGTTGCTACAACGATCAGGTCGAGGTCGCCCGTCACCAGACCTGCGTTTGCCAGCGCCGCGCGCGCCGCGGCGGTCGCAAGATCGGACGTTTTCTCGTCCTCCGCGGCGATGCGCCGCTGGCTTATGCCCGTGCGCTGGACGATCCACTCGTCCGTGGTGTCGACGCGCGCGGCGAGCTCTTGGTTGGTGACGATCCGGCTCGGCAGGTACGACCCGCAGCCAACGATGACAGAACGCAGCACCTGGCTAAAGTTCCGCTGTTGCCGCCGGAAGGACGGCTGGCGCAGGGTTGTAGGAAGCCGCAACGCCGTCGCGGATTTTGGCGTTTGCACCCTGCATGATCATGTCGGCCGCGATGCTGATCGCGTTGGCGAAGCTGACGGCGTCGGCGCCACCATGGCTTTTGACGCAGATGCCGTTGACGCCCAGGAAAACAGCCCCGTTGTAACGGCGCGGGTCGATGCGGACACGCAGCTTGCCGAAGGCGCTGGCTGCCAGAAGGTATCCAAGCTTGGACATGAGCGAAGAAGCGAAGGTCCGGCGCAGGAACTCGCCGTACAGCTTGCCCATGCCTTCCGCCATCTTCAGCGCCACATTGCCGGTGAAACCATCGGTGACAACGACGTCGGTCGTGCCCCACGGGATGTCGTTGCCCTCGACGAAACCGTGAAAAGTGCCAGGTAACGCGGTCATCCGGCGCAGGGTGGCCGCCGCCTCGCGCACCGCATCGTTGCCTTTCAGCTCTTCCGAGCCGACGTTGAGGATGCCGACCGACGGGTTCTTGATCCCCAGCACCGTGGTCGCGAACACCGCGCCCATCAGCGCGAACTGAGTCAGGTTCTCCGGCGTGCAATCGAGGTTGGCGCCGAGATCAAGCATCACGCTCTCGCCGCGGGTCGTGGGAAAGAAGGACGCCATGGCCGGCCGGTCGATACCGGGCAGGACTTTCAGCACCGTCTTGGCGATGGCGAGAAGGGCGCCGGTATTGCCGGCGGAGACGACGCAATCGGCCTCGCCGCTGGCGACGGCGTCGATCGCAAGGCGCATGCTGGATTTGCGGTTGCGCAGGGCGACCGCGACCTTGGCCTCGTTGGTGACAGCGCTTTCGGTGTGGATCACCACGCTGCCGGCGATGTTGCGCCTGCGCTCGAGCAACGGCTTGAGGACAGCTTGGTCGCCGTAGAATTGGAACTGGATCAAGGGGTGACGCTCGTGCGCCAGCGCCGCGCCGCTCACGACGGAGGCCGGGGCATTGTCACCCCCCATGGCGTCCAGCGCGATCCTGATCGGGGTGGTCATCGCGCGGCGGCCGCGCCTTGCTCGTTAGACCGCGGCGGACGCGGCAACGATCTCACGTCCCGAATAGTGGCCGCAGGCGGCACAGACATGGTGCGGCCGAGCGATCTCGCCACAGTTAGGACATTCGATATGCGCCGATGCCGTCAGCGCATGGTGCGACCGGCGCATATTGCGACGCGACTTCGAGGTCTTTTTCTTCGGGACCGCCATGACAAATCTCTCTTGGAAAACCGTGCGGGCTTCGGGAAAAGCCCATCGAACGGCGTCTTGTTAAAAGAAAACCGGGCCGAACTCAAGGGCAATCAGCACGGGTCACGCCGGCACGAGCGCGCCGCGGTAGTGGATCAGCCGCCCAAGCAGCGGCAGCTCGATCGCGATGTCGAACACGAAGCGCCCGTGCTCGGCGGTCTCATGGGCGGTGCAGCGTGGACTTATGAACCGTGGCAGGGGGATGCCCAGCAGCGCGAAGCTCTTCAACTCGAACACGATCCTGTCCGCCTGAACGCTCAGGGCGAAGACGTTGGTCAGCGCGCCCTGACGTTCGACCAGAAGTCCGGCGCACCGACCCCTTCCTAGCCCAAGACGGCTTCGGTAGCGCCGCCCCGAAAAATCGCGCCGCCAGAAATCGACGCCGCTCGCCCCGGTTCGCAGAAGTATCGTCACGGGCTGGTCCGCCCCGTGTCGCGGCAGGCCGATGGCGGCGCATACCAGCCATCGCAGCGCTCCCTTTCCGATCTCGGATCGCGCCAAGCCTTTCAGCGTCAGGATCCCCGGATGGTCGTGGGCGTGGCGAACCTCGTCCGGCAGCGTGTCGAACGCGTCGCCCAGCACCTGATGGATCGCGGACATTGTCGTTGGCTCGGTCATGCATCTCCCATTGTCATTCGGGCCGCCGCGAAGGATGATGCCGCATGGCAGAACCTGATCCCCTCATAACGCAAATTGGGCCGCTCGTCCTGTTCGACGGCGTGTGCAACCTGTGCAACGCCAGCGTCCGCTTCCTGGGTCCGCGCGACCGCCAGGGCAGTCTGCGGTTCGCCTCCGTACAGTCTGCCACGGGGAAATCCGTACTGCGCGCGCACGGCCTGGCGGAGGATTACCTCGACAGTTTCGTGTTCCTGGAATGCGGCAGGGCGCGCCTGAAGAGCGACGCGTTCTTCCGCCTGTTGCCGTACATGGGCCTACCCTGGACGCTGCTGCTCGCGTTTCGAGCCGTGCCGCGTCCGGCGGCCGACTGGGTCTACGACCGCATCGCGCGCAACAGGTACCGCCTGTTCGGCAAGCGCGAGTCATGCATGATCCCGAACCCGGCCCTCGCGGCGCGGTTTGTCGAGTGACCTGCCCGCCAGTTCGAAATCGGGCATGAGCAGGAAATCGGCGAGGCATGCGCCGATGCGCATCCTGCGGCGCTCGACTCGCCCGCTTTCCTGGCGCTTGTCGTGATCTACGCGACGATGGTGATGAAGCCGATCGAGTCTAAGGAGATGAACGAATTACGGTTCTGGCGCAAAAACCTTTCTGTCCGCGCGTTTTAATGGTTCTGGAGCCATCGGCGTTATCGGTTATGCTGTGACCATCGACATTGATACCCGTGCTGTCTGCCGTCGTCACCGATCCATCCTCATCGTGGATGACAATCCCAGACGGGCCCATCTCGACCATCTCATCCGAGCCGAGATTTAAGGTCCTACTGCCGTGCCTAACCCGCTCGCTCAGGTGACCGGGCCTAATGCTGTCGTTACTCGTATAAACATTGACCGTCGAGGATAAAGCGAGAAGGCCTTCATGACGGTCACGGGTTCCGGTACCTCGCCGTCATAAGCACTTTCCAGGACTATGGTGCCCAGAAGTCCGGGCGATTTTGCGGCAGGGCCGACTGTATCGCCGCGCAAAAAGTTGGAACATCGCGCGTCCCAGGGGAGCAAGACCGATCATTCGACCTTTCACGCAATGCATGTCTTGTTGGTGAATCGGCCTGTCACTGTTAGAAGAATTCATGGTCGACCCCTCAAGCGAGCGGACCGTCAAATCTGCTCTGATCCTCACATACGCCGGCACTTTGCCTTTGATCGCCGCCGCGCTGAACGCTCTGCTGATGTCCGGCGGGTTGCAGGCGCGTTTGGTCAGCGGTGTTTACGGCGCGGTGATCGTTTCATTCCTGGCGGGAGTCCAATGGGGAACCTACCTCGCGAAAGGAGCGAGCGCCCGCCTGAATTTGCTGATTGTCAGCAACATCTTTGCCCTCGCAGCCTGGGCCAGCTTGCTACTGTTCGGGGACAAGAAACTCCTGGTCTGCGAGGCCGCGATGTTTCCCTTACTCCTGCTGGTCGACCTGCACTCGACCCGTAAAGACTTGGTACCGGTCTGGTTCTTCACGCTCAGGCGCAACGCGACGGTCATCGTCGAGACTTGCCTGATCGCGCTGATCGCGGCGCGTTAGCTTTCGTCCTTGAGCACCTTCAGCGCCGCGAACGGCGAGTCCGGCTTCAGCGGCGTTTCGTCGCCGTGCGTCCACGCGGCTCCCGGCTTCTTGGGATAGGGATCGAGGGCAAGGGAGATGTGCTGCACCGCCAGCTCGCCAAGGTCGATGACGCCGTTCTCCACCAGTTCCACGTCGTCCCACTCGTCTTGGCCGGTCAGCTCGTCCATGTCGACGTCGCCGTCCGAAAACAGCGAAGTGATCGTCGCCTCGACTTCCGCCGGGAACGGGTCGCCGCTGATGACGCAGATCTGCATCACTCGGGCATTTGCTTTGCCGACGACCTCGAACAAGCCGGTCAGCGCGCCGCAGCGCAGGCGAAGCTCGGCGTGAAGAGAGGCGATTCCCTCCAGCTTCAGCCGCTCCGCGACCTTCGCGCATTCTTCCGCGCTGGCGTCGAGCGCCTGGTACGTTTCATGGCAGCCGATCCGATCGACGGAAATGGTGCGGGAGAATTCAGTGATGTCGCTCATGCGGCCTGCCTTGCTGGAGCCGAAAGGTGGAAAGCGCCGGCTTCCAGCGCTGACAGATCGCACCTGTCCAGTTTTGCCGCCAGCCCCGCGACATATTCTGCCAGAGCTTGCGCCGCCGCATCAAGCATCACCGCATCCGCTTCGGCGGTGCCGAGCACGTTTCGGCGCAGCGCCAGCGCCAGCGCGCCAGGATCGTTCCCAACCAGCGCCGCGTCATAAGCATGGGCATGCCCGTAGAAGCTTCTGCTAAACCTGTTCATATACTTGCCGACAGCCATGTCGCCCACGCCGATCTCGCGGATCGACTGGTCGAGATCGTCGAACATGTATTTTAAAAATTCCTGCCCGACCCGGCGTGCCGGTTCACCCATCCGCCCAAGGCGGCGCAGCACCAGCGCGCAGTGCAGCACCACGAGCTCGAACCGACCCTCGATCGTATCGGGCACGCACTGTGCCGAGTAGAAGGCGGGCTGGCGCGCCTGCGTGACGACTCGGCTGTAAAGCAAGCCGGCTGTGTGCCGCCCCGCTGCGCGCCCGAACAGGCCCATCATCCTACGTCCCGCCGCGCGATTGACTTTGATCGCCCATAACTGCACTTTGCGCCGCACGGCTCAATGGAAATTTTTTAACAATGAACTTTCGAACGGTCATTTTCAGCGCGACGGCGATTTGGGCCTTGGCGGCATGCGAGCCCACCGTGGCCGAGCGCGGCAACATGGTCGATCCCGACAAGCTGGCGCAGGTCAAGCCGGGCGCTTCGAAGGAGGAAGTGGCCAAGCTGCTGGGCTCGCCGACCGAGATCGGGACGTTCGACGAGAACTACTGGTTCTACATGGGCCAGCGCACCGAGCAGGAATCGTTCTTCGATCCCGTCGTCACCGACCGCCGGGTCGTCGAAGTCGATTTCGACGAGAACGACAAGGTTTCGAGCGTCAGGCAGATGGGCGTGGCCAACGGCGAGGATGTCGAGATCGTCGAGCGCGAGACGACGCCGCAGGGCCACCAGACCACACTTGCGGAAGAACTGTTCGGACGCGGCGGCTTCGGCTCGGACAAGAACAAGAAGAAGAAAAGCGATACGGGTTCGGGCGGGTGATCTGCCTCGACCTGTAGACCTGTCGCTCCATCGGAACTTCCTAGTCCGGCTTGGCCGTTATGTGACCCATCGGCGCAGGGGCGGAGGAATCGCCGGTATCGGCGCCCGCGGCAGATGAGCGCAGCAGGACGATGCTGATGCGGCGGTTTTCCGCCGCGTTCGGACTTTCGGGAAACAGCGGCTCGCGGTCTGCCTTGCCGACGACGCTGGAGATCTTGTCAGGGTTCAGGCCCGCCTCGACCAGGGCCCTGCGGCTGGCGTTGGCGCGGTCGGTGGACAGGTCCCAGTTGTCGTAGCCCTTGGACGAGTGGAACGGCGTCGAATCGGTATGGCCGTGGATCGTGATCTGGTTGGGCATTTTCTGCACGGTGTGCGCCACCACCGCCAGCAGCTTGCGCGTGCGGTCAAACATTTCGGAGCCCGCGCTGGGGAACATGGCAGACCCGTCCTGGTCCACCAGCTGGATGCGCAGGCCATCGGGCGTTTCGTCCACCAGCAGGTTCTGCGACAGCGCCTGCAATTCCGGAACGGACTGGATGGCTTGGCGGATCGCCGCCTCGGCCTGCTTAAAGTTCTGGTCTTCGGCCTTGGCTTCGGCGTTTTTGGCGAGGTCCTTGTCGGACGCTCCCTTGAGGTTGGCGGCGTTCTGCGCCTGCGACGTCCCTTGCGTCGCCGCCGGTTGCTGCTGTGACTGGGTGCCGCTCTGCCCCGATCCCTTGCCCTCCCCCTGGACCGACTGTTCGGACGCGGCGAACGGGTCTGACACCGGGTCGTTCTCCGGCTTTTCCTTCTTCACGTCGCCTTTTTCCGCCTGCGCCGGGTCGCCCGGCACCGGGATCGATTCGCCGATCGGATGGGCGTCGGACAGTTGCGCTCCCTGGCTGGTCATGGTCGTACCGCCCATGACGCCGCCCGAGCCGCTGGTCGAGTCCGAGACGCTGGTCGGATCGAAGTAGTTGGCAATCGCCTGCTTCTGCTGCTGGGTTGTGACGTTGAGCAGCCAGAGCAGGAGGAAGAACGCCATCATCGCCGTCACGAAGTCGGCATAGGCGACCTTCCACGCGCCGCCATGGTGGCCGTGCGCCGCGATCTTCTTGCGCTTGATGATGATGGGGGCTTGCTGGCCGGGACGTGACATCGGGACTCTCCGCTAGGGGTCAAGCGCGCAGGGCGGGAACGGCGAGGGTTGCATCTTCGACCTCGAGGAAGCTCGGGCGATCCTCGCTGAGCAGCACCTTGCGAGCGAATTCGATGGCGATCTGCGGCGCCGAACCCTGAAGGTAAGCGAGGATGCCGACCTTCATGCAAAGGTAGTATTTCATCTCGGCGTCGATCCGGGTGCGCAGCGCGCCCGCCATCGGGCCGAGGAAGCCGTAGGACAGCCAGACGCCGGTGAACGTGCCGACCAGCGCGCCGCCGATCAGGTGGCCGAGCACCGCAGGCGGCTGGCTGATCGCCGCCATGGCGCGGATGACGCCGAGGACCGCGGCGACGATGCCGAGCGCGGGGGTCGCGTCCGCCATGACCTGCAGCGCGTCCGAAAGCTGGACGCGCTCGGAATGGATCGTCTCGATCTCCTCGTCCATCAGCGTGCTGATCTCGTAGGGATTGCCAGAACCCAGCGACACGATGCGCAGGTAGTCGCAGAAGAAGACCACCGCATGCGGGTTCTGGTAGAAGCTGGGAAACTGACGGAAGATCTCGCTCGATTCCGGCTGCTCGATGTGCCGCTCCAGCGCTTTCCAGCCGCGCAGCCGCGCGGTGCGGAAGACGATGAACAGCATGGATAGAAGCTCAATATACGAAGCGCGGTTATAACGCGGGGGCCGCGACAGGCTCTGCAGTCCCGGCCAGGTGGCGCGCAGGACGTGCTCGGGATTGGCGACGAGGTACGCGCCGACGCCGGCACCGACCACGATGGTCATCTCGAACGGCTGCCACAGCGTCGCTATGTTGCCGCCCATCGCGGCGTAGCTGCCAAGGACGCTGATGATGACAAGCGCGGAACCGAAAAACGGAAGCATCGACAACCCTGCAAGGCCACGGCGTTAACCATACTGCCCGCTACCCTGCCGCGCCTGTCGTGAATAAGGGTTTAATGATCGCCCCCAAACGCAAACGGGCCCGCCTTCCGCAAGAAAGGCAGGCCCGCCCGGCTCAGATCACAAGTTTACTTGTTGAACTTGAATTCCGGCAGCGACTTCAGCGCGTCCTTGGTCGCGCCCGGAACGACCAGGATCTGGTTGTTCTTGCCATCCTGCTGGACGGCGATGCTGTCGAACGGAATCAGCACGTACTTCGCGCCGATGCCGAGGAAGCCGCCGACGTCGATGACCGCGTACGGCACCTTGTCGTCATGGCTGATCAGCAAATCCTTGACCTTGCCGATCGTGTCCTTGTTGTCGTTGTTGATCGACGTTCCGATCAGCTTGCTGGCGCGGATGGCGTTCGTCACCTTGGCGACGTCGACCTGCACCAGGGCGACCGGCTGATCCTTGATCGTCGCCGCGAAGCTTGGGGCGGCAGCGCCCAGCAGCAGCGAAGCCGCCGTAGCCGTGGCAAGCAAAGTCTTCTTCATTCTTCTTCTCCTAAAGCATGGCAACACTGGGCGCCGACCGCCGACGCGCAAGTTTCCTAACAACCCTGCCCGGCGAAAAAGGTTTCCGCAAGCCGGATTTTGCACAGGTCGCTTGCTAGAGGATAGGAAGGCGATCCCGAATCGTCATCCCGAACTTGGTGGAACCCATCGCCGATCCAAGTGGACACTCGGAAGTCGTATCGGCGATCACCGTTCGGCGTTAAGCCGGACCCTGGGTCCCGGAACGAATTTGGGAAGACATCCATACCGCGATGTGACGTTCACACCGTGAAATACTTCGCCCTCGGATGATGCACGATCAGAGCCGAAGTGCTCTGCTCGGGGTGGATCTGCCACTCTTCCGACAGCGTCATGCCGATGCGTTCGGCGCCCAGCAGGGTGAAAATCTTCTCCTGGTCTTCCAGGCTCGGGCATGCAGGGTAGCCGAAGCTGTAGCGGCTGCCATGATATTCCTGGCCCAGCATCCTCTCCATCTCGCGTGGCTCTTCCGCCGCGAAGCCCAACTCGGCGCGGACGCGTTTGTGGATATATTCCGCCAGCCCTTCGGCCATCTCGACCCCCAGGCCGTGCAGATAAAGGTAGTCCTGGTAGCGGTTCGCCTCGAACCACTCGCGCGCGATCTCGCTCGCCTGCTGCCCGACTGTGACCGCCTGGAATCCGACGACGTCGCGTGCCCCCTCGTCCACGTCGCGGAAGAAGTCGGCGATGCACTCGCCGTCGGGCTTGGGCTGGCGCGGCAGGGTGAACCGGGTCAGTTCGGTCGCTCCATCCTCGGCGAACACGATCAGATCATTGTCTTCCGCCGCCGCTTTCCAGTAGC
The DNA here is from genome assembly GCA_965199265.1 of Alphaproteobacteria bacterium. GTDB lineage: Bacteria > Pseudomonadota > Alphaproteobacteria > CALMVH01 > CALMVH01 > CBDAQV01. The sequence continues at coordinate 107,476 of CBDAQV010000006.1, forward strand.
CGTAGACCGCCTGCGGATGCAGGATCTTCCGCTCCTCGACGGTACGCAGCAAATTGTGCAGCACCGGGCGTAGTTCGCCACGCGCCCAGTCGAGGAACTCGTCCAGGCTGCGTCCCGCCTTGCGGAAGCCCCACTGGAACTGGAACAAGGAACGTTCGTTGATGAACGGGACCAGCGTCTTCACCGGCACATGCTCGACCACCCGCGCGCCCCAGAACGGCGGCGCGGGCACCGGCACATCGTCCGTCAGGCGGCGACGGCGGGCTTTGACCTCCTCGGAAGTCGCGACGTGGTGCAACTCCTTGACCGCGTCGTCGCGACGCTTGCCGCGGTTGGACGGCTTGCCGGCGCGGCTGACCTGGATGGCGGCGAGGTAACCGTCGAACGACTTCTCCATGACGTGGCTCATCAGCGTCAGCCCGTCGAACGCGTCGCGTGCGTAGGCGACGCGGCCGCATTCGTAGGATTCGACGCACTCGTCCTCGACATAGTTGCGGGTCAGCGCCGCGCCGCCCAGGATAACGGGCATGGTGACGCCCTCGCGGCTGAGTTCCTGGAGGTTCTCGCGCATGATCACAGTCGACTTCACCAGCAGCCCCGACATGCCGATGGCGTCGGCCCTGTACTCGCGCGCCGCGTCGATGATCGCGGTGATCGGCTGCTTGATGCCGAGGTTGACGACCTTGTAGCCGTTGTTGGTCAGGATGATGTCGACCAGGTTCTTGCCGATGTCGTGCACGTCGCCCTTGACCGTCGCCAGCACCATCGTACCTTTCTCCTGCCCGTCGACCTTTTCCATGTGCGGTTCTAGATACGCAACGGCGGCCTTCATCGTCTCGGCCGATTGCAGGACGAACGGCAGCTGCATCTTGCCCGAACCGAACAGCTCGCCGACCGTCTTCATTCCGTCGAGCAGCAGGGTGTTGATGATCTCGAGCGGCTTGTAGCTGTCCATCGCCAGCGCGAGGTCTTCATCCAAGCCCTTGCGGTCGCCGTCGACGATGCGCTGCGTCAGCCGTTCCTCGACGCTTTCGGCGCGCGCCTTCTTCGCGCCCTCGCCTGCCTTGCGCCCTTCGAACAGCGCCATCAGCGCCTGCAGCGGGTCGTACTCCTCCGTGCGGCGATCGAAGATCAGGTCCTCGGCAACCTCGACTTCCGCTTGAGGGATTTTATGCAAAGGCTTGATCTTGCTGACATGAACGATGGCGCCCGTCATCCCGGCACCTACGGCGTGGTCGAGGAAGACCGAGTTCAGCACGTGCCGCGCCGGCGGGTTCAGCCCGAACGAAATGTTGGACAGGCCAAGAATGATCTGGATCTCGGGGAATTCTTCGCGGATCAGCCGGATGCCTTCCAGCGTCCACTCGCCCAGCTTGCGATCGTCCTCGTTGCCGGTGGCGATGGTGAAGGTCAATGGATCGATCAGCAGGTCGGCTTGCGGCAAACCGTGTTGTCCACAGGCAAAATCCACAAGCCGGCGCGCGATCTCCAGCTTGCGCCGCGGCGTCTTGGCCATCCCCTGTTCGTCGATGGTCAAAGCTATCACCGCGCAGCCGAATTTCCGTGCCAGAACAAGGCGCTCATGCGCAGGCTTCTCACCGTCTTCAAAGTTTATCGAGTTGAGGATCGCTTTGCCGCCATATAGCTTGAGCGCGCTTTCCAGCACCGGCAACTCGGTCGAATCGATCACCAGCGGCGCGGTGACGCGGCCGAGCAGGCGGCTGACCACCGCGTCCATCTCGGCGATCTCGTCGCGGCCGACAAAGGCGGTGCAGACGTCGAGCGCGTTCGACCCCTCGCCCACCTGCTCCTTCGCCATGTCTACGCAGCCGTCCCAGTCGCCCGCTTCCTGCAAGGCACGCCATTGCTTGCTGCCGTTGGCGTTGCAGCGCTCGCCGATGGAGAAGTATGCGTTCTCCTGACGCAGGCCGACCGGCGTGTACAGCGAGGCGACGGACGGCATCCAGACCGGTTTGCGCTGTACCGGCGCGGGCCGGTCCTTGTCTCCTGCCCGGCGGCGCAGCATCTGGTCCATCGCGCCGATATGCTCGATGTTGGTGCCGCAACAGCCGCCAATCAGGTTCAGACCGTTCTCGGCCACCAGCCGCTCCATCCAGATCGTCATCTCCTCCGGCGACAAAGGGTAATGCGTCCGGCCTTCGATCAGCTCGGGCAAACCAGCATTGGGCTGGCACGAGACGAACCCGCACCAGTTCTCAGCCAGCCAGCGCACATGCTCGACCATCTGCTGCGGGCCGGTAGCGCAGTTAAGGCCGATCACCGGCACGTCCAGCGCGTCGATCACCGTCGCCGCCGCGGCGATGTCGGGGCCGACCAGCAGCGTGCCGGTCGTCTCCACCGTCACCTGCACGAAGATCGGCGTGTCCTTACCCGCCTCGGCGCGCGCCGATTTTGCCGCGTTCACCGCCGCCTTGATCTGCAGCGGGTCCTGGCAGGTCTCGATCAGGATCGCGTCAACCCCGCCGTCGATCAGGCCCTGCGCCTGGACGACCAGAGCCGCCTCAAGCCGGTCGTAGCCGATGTGGAACAGGCTCGGCAGCTTGGTGCCCGGGCCCACCGCGCCCAGTACGAAGCGCCGGCGTCCGTCGCCGGCGAACTCCTCCACGGCTTCGCGCGCCAGCTCGGCGGCGACGCGGTTGATCTCGAATGCCCGGGTTTCCAGCCCGTCGAACTCCGCCAGCGTGAGCGGCGAGCCGCCGAAGCTGTTGGTCTCGACCATGTCCGCCCCGGCGGCGAGATAGCCGCGATGGATCTCGCGGACGATGTCGGGCCGCGACAGGTTCAGCACCTCCGTGCAGTTCTCCTGCCCCCAGTAATCGCGCTCGACATCCAGGCTCATCGCCTGCACCCGGCTGCCGGTGCCGCCATCGCACAGCAGGACGCGGCCCGAAAGGTGGTCGAGGATGTCGGTCATAAGTTACTCTGAGAAGTCGACGTAGGAGTTTGTAATTTCGAGAGTTTAACCATAATACTGGACGATCAATATCGAAGTTCTTCCAGGGTCTTGAAAAGAAGAAAAAGTCACCATGTAATAGTTACCGTCGTGCCTTACCAGTTCAGAAGAATACGCATCTTTTTGAAAACCAATTCTGGATGTTAGATAATGCGACTTTACGGTACATGTGCTTGAGTCGAAGTTGTAAATTCTGAGGTCTGACTCAAACTTTTTGGTTTTGGATAAGTTGCTTATGATGTAAATCGATCCGCCCTCGTCACTTACAGGAATGGGACGATAAATCTTAGAAGCCTGCAAACCCGTTCCAAATTTATCCGCAACTTTGAAGTTGGGACATCTCACCTCGAGGCGTTTCGCATTTTCGAGTGCGTCAGAGTTTTCGAGCACTAAGGTTGGCTCGATCACATTGAAATCACCATTCTTCACGAACGAAAGTATAGGTGCGCAGCTCTTCTGACCGACGCAGAGTGGTAGCTGACTCACACGGCTGAGGTGAAATCTCCTGTCGGACAGCAAGGTCAGCATTCGTGTTTTTGCAAATGACGGGTAGTCATCGGCTCGAACCGGCCGCGCGCAGGCGAGAGCGGCAATGACGGCAAATGCCATGACCGAGCTTCTGCGCGACTTCGGTCGGGATGAATCAAAGTTCATGCAAAGGAGCTAATCAGATTTCTGGCCAAAGGCCAGACCGCGTCGATCATCAACCTCGCGAAAGCGGGAATCCAGGACTGGTTACCGCAAGCGCCGGGATCGAACGGGAGGCGCATGGATGTTGATGTCGCAAGCAGAACCGTTGCCAGTCACAAATCCTGGAGTCCCGCTTTGCCAGGAATGATGTCGGTGAAGTTCGCTTCGTCTGCACTCGCACCAAGCTCCCCGCACACCTTTTCCACCAGTTCCGCCTTGTTCAGCGTGTAGAAGTGCAACTCGTCCACATCGTCGGCCAGCAGTTCGCGGCATAGCTCCAGCGCCGTTTCGCCGGCGGCTTCGTCTCTGGCCTGTTGCGTGTCGGTCAGGCCCTCGAAGCGCTGGACCAGCCAGGCCGGGATGCTCGCGCCGCAGGCGGCGGCGAACTCCCTTGTCCGGACGAAATTGGTGACCGGCAGGATGCCGGGCACGATCGGCACCGTGACGCCGGCGGCGGTGGCGCGGTCGCGGAAGCGGCGGAAGGCGCCGGTGTCGAAGAAGAACTGCGTGATGGCACGTGTGGCGCCGGCATCGACCTTGCGCTTCAGGTTCTCCACGTCGGCGGCGGGGCTCCGGGCCTGCGGGTGGGTTTCGGGGTAGGCGCCGGTGCTGATCTCGAAATCGTGCCGCCGCCTCAGCCCGGCGATCAGGTCGCTGGCGTAGGCGTAGCCGCCGGGGTGCGGCTCGTACTTGCCGCCGGCTCCGCCAGGAGGGTCCCCGCGCACAGCGACGATGTGGCGGATGCCCGCCTGCCAGTACGAGTCGGCGACCACGTCGATCTCCTCGCGCGTCGCGCAAACGCAGGTCAGGTGCGCCGCCGCCGGAATGCCCGTGCGCGCCTGGATGCGGGTCACGACGCTGTGCGTGCGCTCGCGCGTCGATCCCCCTGCCCCGTAGGTCACGGAGACGAACGCGGGCCGCAGTGGCGCGAGGCGGTCGACTGCGTCCCAGAGCTGCGCCTCCATCTTCTCCGTCCTGGGCGGGAAGAATTCGAAACTGATCTTTGGTCCAAGCGGGCGTCTGGACGGCAGGCCGGGGGTTATGGTCAGCATGGCAGGGGGTCTATACCATGGTACCCCCAAAGCACGAGGACGGAAATGATGGTCGACATGGATTACCTGCTGGCGGCGAAGGACCGGTTGTTCGACTGTCCTCCCGACCTGGATGTCCCGGCACTCGCGGCGGAAATGGCGGAACGCCTCGCCGCGTTCGAGGCCGAGGCAGAAGACGACCCGACCGCCAACCCTATCCTGCGCCTCGCCTTCGAGACTGGCGAGCGCCTCGCCTCGGGTGCGCTGGATTGGGCCGTGCTGGAGCAGCTTGTTCAGCACCTTACAGTTTCCGGCTTCCATGACCGAGCCGCGCGCCTCGGCGCGCGGCTCGGCGAAACCGGTGCCGCCGCCAACGAGCTGCGCCTGAGCAAGCTTTTCCAAAGCCTGACGCTTTCGGCCTCGGGAACGCGGGTTCCTTTTCAGAGTTACCGCGCCTTGGTCGAGACAGCGGGCTTCGGCATCGTCATCACCGCCCACCCGACTTTTTCCACAAGCGGCGCGCTGATGCATTGCCTGAACCGGCTGGCTACCGGCGGCGAAGTTCCTGCTGCCTCGCTTTCAGGCGTGCACCGGCCCGACGATCCCCTGACCCTGGATGCCGAGCACGCGCTGTCGCTGGAGGCCATCGCCAACATCCGCGCCGCGTGTCACCGCGCGTGGAAGATCGCCATGGACGTTGCGCGGCAGGCCTACCCGGCGGAGTGGAAGCAGCTGACGCCCGGACTGCTGACGGTGGCGAGCTGGGTCGGCTACGACCTCGACGGGCGCTCGGACATCTCTTTCGCCGACATGCTGGCCAAGCGCCTGCTGACCCAGGCGCGGCAGCTGTCGCTGCTTCACGGGGAGGTCGAAGAGATCCTTCACGGGCGCGGGGCGGACGCGGTCTCGGGCACGCTGCGCTGGATCCAGGACAGGCTGGACACCGCCGCGCGGGAAATCGCTGCCGAAGCGGCTGTGTTCTCGACTTTCCACGCCGGGGAAAGCGCCAGCCGCGAGGCTGTGCGGGCCTTGTCGAAACACCTGGACGAAACGCAAGGACGCACGCTGGTCACCGCAGCCGAGCTAATGCCGGCGCTGGACGGCGCGATCGCGGCGGCCGACGATGCGACCGCGACCCGGCTGATGGTGCTGCGCGCCGAGCTGGCGGGCAACGGCATAGCGCTGGCGCGCACGCACGTGCGCATCAACTCGACCCAGCTGCACAATGCGATCCGCAAGCAGGTCGGGCTGGACAGCGCGCCCGACGACCCGCGTTTCCGCCAGTCCTATCTGGCCGCGATCACGCAGCTGATCGGTGGCATCGCGCCGGTCACGATCAATTTTGGCTCGCTGATCGCCGAGCGGACCTCGGCGCGCCGGCTGTTCATGACCGTGGCGCAAATGCTGAAATACATGGACGGTGCGATCCCGGTCCGTTTCCTGATTGCCGAGTGCGAGTCGGCCTTCACGGTACTGGTCGCGCTTTACTACGCAAAACTGTTCGCCATTGCGGACCGGCTTGAAATCTGCCCTCTGTTCGAGACGGAAAAAGCGTTGCAGGTCGGCAGCCGCATTATCGAGCAGCTGATCGATAATCCGCATTACCGCGCCTATCTGCTGCAGCACAGGCGATTGTGCATCCAGACCGGATACTCCGATGCCGGCCGGTTCCTTGGCCAGCCGGCGGCGGTCGGCTCGATCGAGCGCCTGAAGGAACGCATCATCCGCTTGTTCGAGCGGCATCGCATCGAGGGCGTCGAACTGGTGTTCTTCGACACGCATGGCGAATCGGTCGGGCGCGGCGGGCATCCCGGAGGGCTTCGCGACCGCTTCGATTATATCCACGCGCCCCACGTGCAACACTTGATCGAGGAACGCCGCATCGCCTACAAACAGGAAGCGAGCTTCCAGGGCGGCGACGGCTACCTGCCGTTCATGAACGAGGCGGGCAGCCTGGCCGTGGTCACGAGCGCGTTGGAATGGCGATTGCAGCGGCAAGCCTGGCGTCCCGACCCGTTCTATGAGCAACGCGACTACGTTACGGAGTTCCTGACCACGACCAAGGAGTTCCAGAGCGGCCTGATCGCCAACCCCGATTACGGCGTCCTGCTCGGCACGTACGGGGCGAACCTGCTGTACCGGACGGGCAGCCGCGCGTCGCGGCGGCTCGATGCCAGCGAAACGGCGGCGCGGCCGCAGATCAGCCAGTTCCGGGCCATTCCGCACAATGCGGTGCTGCAGCAGCTGGGTCTGCTGGTGAACACGGTCGGCGGCTGCGGCGAGGCGATCGCGCACGACCCCGGCCGCTTCGTCGCGCTCTACGCCACGTCGCAGCGTTTTCGCGCCGTGATGGACATGGTCCGGTATGCGGCGAGGGTCAGCAATCCCCGGGTGCTGAAAGCCTACGTGGATACGCTGGACCCCGGCCTGTGGCTGCTGCGCGCCGCGGCGGAACGGGACGCCGCGCGCGCCACGGCCTACCGCCGCATCGCCGACACGCTCGAGGGCTGGAACGTTCATGCTGAACAGGTCAGGGTTTTCCGTCGCCTGCTGAACGATTTTTCGCAGCTCGAAACCGGGCTGGAACGCTTGCCGCCCCTTTCGCCGACAGGTGGCCGGGATACCGCTTTGAACCTGCTGGGCGCGCTGCGCCTCGCGATCATCCATGAATTGTACGCGTTGGGGACCGAAGTGCCTGAGTTCTCGACCCGAAACGACTCGGCTAACCGCCGCGTGTTCCTGCAGATCCTGCAACTGAGCGTGCCCGAAGCGGCCGAAGCGCTGAAACGCATCTTCCCGGCGCATGAGGCGGAAACCGGCGAAGGCGATTTCGGTGAGCCCGCAAGCTATGACAGCGGCGACGCGCAGAACTACGAGGTTGAAACCCTGTCGATCTTCGACCCGCTCCTGAAGCGTTACGAGCTGATGCGGCGCATTTCCACCGCCGTGTCGTACCGGATAGGGTTCATAGGCTAGCTGAACTGCGTTGATCCCGCGCGAGCCCCGCGGTACAAGGGCGTGATGAGCGAAAACCCCGCTAGTTCGTTGCCGAAAATCTTGATGATCGAGGACAGTTTGGTCCTGCAGCAAACCACAAGGGTCCGCCTGGAGGGCATTGCAGAGGTCATTCCAGCGCACACGCTTGAAGAAGCGGAAATGAGATGGGCCGAGCATGGCAACTCGCTGGCCGCGATCTCGTTCGATGCCGAAGTTCCCGATGCGCAACATCTGACGCTGCCGCTGATCGAGGCGATCAGCGCATCGGGCTATCAAGGGGCGATGATCGCCGCTTCGTCTTCCCAACGCATGACGAAAGCGATGGTAGCCGCCGGCTGCCAGTATGCGATCGAAAGGAGCAAGGGAGAGCTGGACGGGATCATGAGGCTTGTCCTGCGCAAGCAGGAAAACACGACCGAGCCGTCCCACGTTCTGCCGCCAAGGCCCGCAACCAAGCCGCCCGGGCCGAAGTAGTACGGCAGCGGGCCCGCTCGGCAGTTGCCCTTGTCCGCCCGGCGGACTAGATACTAGCCATCAACACAGTTTCGCGTCCAGGAACCCATGCCCTACGTCGTCACCGAAGCCTGCATCAAGTGCAAGTATACCGACTGCGTCGAAGTCTGCCCGGTTGACTGCTTCTACGAAGGCGAAAACATGCTGGTGATCCACCCCGACGAATGCATCGATTGCGGCGTATGCGAGCCGGAGTGCCCGATCGAAGCGATCGTGCCCGACAGCGACCCGCGCGCAGAGAAACTGGCCGAGGCCAACCGGGTCTTCGCCGGCAACTGGCCTAATATCACGCGCAAGAAAGCCCCCCCGGTCGACGTCGACCAGTGGAAGGACGTGAAGGAAAAGTACCCGGCGCATTTCAGCGACAAGCCGGGCGGCGGATCTTAACCTTCCTGCACAGATTAAGCAGGTTAATCAAACATATAATTGTCATAATGCTGCGGGATATGGTATAGGAATTCCTAACGGAACTTCCTGCCTATACCAGAGTGGAGACCATGGCTCAGAAACTGGAGTTCGCCAGCGGCGATTACGTTGTATACCCGGCACACGGCGTCGGCTGTATCGAGGGCATAGAAACGCTTAGCTTCGGCGGCTCGGAAGTGCAGCTTTACGCGATCCATTTCGACAAGGAACGAATGCGCTTGAAGATCCCGGTCGGCAAAGCAAAGACCTCCGGCCTGCGCCGCCTGTCGTCCAAGGAGCGGTTGAAGTCCGCAATGGAAACCCTGCAGGGCCGCTCCCGCGTCAAGCGCGCGATGTGGAGCCGCCGCGCGCAGGAATACGAAACCAAGATTAACTCGGGTGATCCGGTTTCCATCGCCGAAGTGTTGCGCGACCTGCGCCGTACCGATGACCAGGCCGAGCAGTCCTACAGCGAGCGGCAGATCTACCAGTCTGCGCTCGACCGTCTGGCGCGCGAACTGGCTGCCGTCGAGAAAATAGACGAAGGCAAAGCTGCCGAGCGCCTGGAAGAAGTTCTCAAGAAGGCAGCCTGACGCTTCGCTCGAGTTTGGCCGACGAGGATCGCTTCACCGAGCTGGGGCGGCCGAGACGCATCTGGGCGATCGGCGCCATACACGGCGATGTTTCCCGTCTGGTCGCAGTGCATGACACACTGTTGGACAAGGTTCAGCCCGGTGACCGGCTGGTTTACCTCGGCAATTATGGCGGGCCGGGCGGCGGCGCTGTCGAAGTGGTCGACGAACTGCTGGCTTTTCGCCGCCATTTCATCTCACTGCCCGGCATCCTGGCCGAAGATGTGGTTTACCTGCGCGGCGCGCAGGAGGAGATGTGGCAGAAACTGCTGCAGATCCAGTTCGCGCCCGATCCCGGCGCGGTGTTCGCCTGGGTGATCCGTCACGGCATCGAATCGACGCTGAAGGCCTACGGAAGCAGCGCGCGCGAAGGCTTCGGCGTGACGCGCGACAACGCAATGACCATGACCCGCTGGACCAACCGGCTGCGCAGTTCGGTCCGCGAACATCCCGGGCATGAGAAATTCATGACCATGCTGCGCCGTGCCGCCTTTACCCGCCCGGAAGCCAATGATCCGGGTGCCGTACTGTTCGTGCACAGCGGCCTTGACCCCGAACGGCCGCTCAGCGCGCAAAAGGACAGTTTCTGGTGGAGCCACGCCGCATTCAACTCACTCGACCGACCTTACGAATCCTTCACTCGCATCGTTCGCGGCGCCGATCCCACCGGCGCAGGTGTGGTTGTCGGCAACATAGCCGTTACGCTTGACGGCGGCTCCGGCTACGGGGGCACCCTCATTTTTGCCGCATTGCAAGCCGACGGCGCGGTTATTGAACTTCTGCAAGCCTGAGGGGTTCACAAGCGCAGACGTTCCTGTCGATCCTTGCTGTCTTTGGAAAAAGGCAGATTGGAATCATTCTAAATCTTGCAATCCGCGCGCATTACGTTTACGTAAGGTGTGTACTACAGGAGAGTTGGCGATGGCTTATCTGGATGATCCGAACACGCAGCGCGCCAATCTGACCTACATCAAAGCGTCGATGCGTGAACCGCTGCTTGAACGCGATCACGAGTTGCACCTTGCCACGGAATGGCGGGAGCACGGGGACGAAGCGGCGCTGCACGAGCTGATCCGCTCCTACACCAGGCTGGTTATCGCGCTGGCATCGCGCTTCCGTAACTACGGGCTGCCCATGGGAGACCTGATCCAGGAAGGCAATGTCGGCTTGATGCAGGCTGCCGCCCGTTTCGAGCCGGTGCGCGAGGTCCGCTTTTCCACCTACGCTTCGTGGTGGATCCGCTCCGCCATGCAGGATTACGTGCTTCGCAACTGGTCCATCGTCCGTACCGGAACGACAGCGGCGCAGAAGGCCTTATTTTTCAACCTGCGCCGCCTGAAGGCCCGCATCGAGGGGACCGAGGGCGAACCGCTGTCCGATGTCGGCCGCCAGACTATCGCGACGCAGCTGAACGTCAACACTTCAGACGTCATCGATATGGAGATGCGCCTTTCAGGCTCGGACCAGTCTTTGAACGCTCCCCTGAAGGAGGAGAGCGAGGGCGAATGGCAGGACTTCCTGCCGGACCAGAGCGCGAACCCCGAAGATGTCGTGCTGGGCCTGCGCGACACGCAGACGCGGTCGCGCTGGCTGGCCGAGGCCCTTAACGAGCTGTCGCCACGGGAACAGCGCATCATCAGCGAACGCCGCCTGCGCGACGAGTCGGTGACTTTGGAGGATCTTGGCAAGGAACTGGGCGTCAGTAAAGAGCGCGTGCGCCAGCTCGAGCAGCGTGCCCTCAGCAAGCTGAAGAGTTCGCTGGAGCGAATGGTTACTGACCCGGAAGATCTGTTCGAGTAACCAATGAAGTACGCGACGATCGTGCATGGCACCTGCGATCCGACCGAATACTTCAGCGACCAGTTCCCGTCCCTGACCAACAGCCATTGGTTGCCATGGCTGCAGAAACAGCTTCTGATGCACGGCTGGCAGACACAAACGCCCGAGATGCCGAACGCTTGCCGTCCGGTTTATGAAGAATGGCGTGAGCTGTTCGAGCGGATGCCGCTGGGTCCTGACTCGATCCTTGTCGGGCATAGTTGCGGGGGCGGGTTCCTGACCCGCTGGATGAGCGAGCGCGATGTCAAGATCGGCAAGCTGATACTGGTCGCGCCTTGGATCGACCCGACGCGGCGAAAGGATCCGCAGTTCTTCGACTTCACCATGGATCCCGGCCTTACCGAACGCGCGGACGTTCATGTGCTGGCATCGGACAACGACATGGACGAGATTACCCAGTCGGTAACGCGCATTTGCGCCGAACTGCCCCGGGCGCAACGCCACGATTTTCCCGGATACGGGCATTTCTGTTTCGCAGACATGGGTACGCAGCACTTCCCGGAACTAAGGGATATCGCCCTCGCCCGGTGAACGTGCTAGGCACGGGATCATGTCTGGCGCCGCATCCACATCGTTCATCTATCCCGCTCAATCCCGGTTCCAGCACAGGGCGTGTTCTTGCGCGCTTGCCCCGTGACCATCATGGACAGAGACTCTGTCGAAACCAGATCAGTTGAAACCGTCTACAAGGGGCATTTCTCGGTCGATACATACCGGTTGCGGATCAAGCTCTTCGGCGGCGGCTGGTCGGGTGAGTTTTCGCGTGAGCTGTTCGTGTCCGGCGAGGCTTCGGTGGTGATCCTCTACGATCCGGGCGCCGACGCCCTGGTGCTGGTCGAACAGTTCCGCATCGCTCCCTTCGTGCAAGGTGCACCGTGCTGGATGCTGGAGTTCGTCGCCGGCAAGGTGGAGGCCGGAAAAGATGGCGCGGAAACCGCGCGGCGCGAAACGCGGGAAGAAGCCGGGTGCGACATCCTTCGCCTTGAAAAACTGTCAGAGTACTTCGTCAGCCCCGGATCGTGCGACGAATTTATCCATCTTTACATAGGCCAGGTCGATTCGTCCAAAGCCGGCGGCGTGTTCGGCCTGGCTGAGGAGCACGAGGATACTCGCGTCCGCGTGATCGCGGCGAACGAGCTGATCGGTATGGCCGATCGAGGCGAACTGCAGAACATGAACACGTTTCTGGGCGCGCTGTGGCTTGCCCGGCACCTCGATGCCTTGCGCAAACGCTGGCTTGGCGAGAGCGCGTGATGCAAACTGCCCCGTCCGACGAATTGCTGGAAGTCGCGGCGCTGATGCGCGAGGCGCTGCGCCACTGCATCCTGCCCTATTTCGGCAAGCTGGAGAAAAGCCAGATCGGCGAGAAAGGACCGCAGGACTTCGTCACGGTTGCCGACACCGCTGCCGAGGCTTTCCTCAGCGAACACCTCATCGCAATGCGGCACGGTTCACGCGTGGTCGGCGAGGAGGGAACGGCGGCCGACCCGTCCCTGCTCGAAACCCTTGGCCAGGGAGAAGTCTGGATCATAGACCCGGTCGACGGAACCCTGCTGTTTAAAAACGACCAGGCCCGGTTCGGCACGCTGGTCAGCCGCAGCCAGGATGGCGAGACGCAGGCGGGCTGGATTTTGGAGACCTTCGAAACCGGCGCGGGCCTTGGTAACCGCGTCACAATGGGCGACCGTGTCAGCGGCGTATGGCACTCGCCCGCAGAAGGCGAGCCGTTCGTACGGCTTGCGCCGTTCACTGAAACGGCCAGGGCGCACGGCAAGCCGTCAGGCCACATCAGCACGAACGAATTTATCCCTGGTTTCCTGCTCCCCGAGCTCGAAGATCGCATATCGCAGGGCAGCTCCGCCTTCGACTGGAGCGCTGAGCTTTATTCGGCGGTCAGCCTGTACAACTCGGTCATCCTCGGCGATGCGGAAGTATACATCGCGGCAGGCTCGATGCCATGGGACCATGGCGCCGGCGCCTTCCTGATCGGGATGCTGGGCGGGGTCGCGCTTCACCTCGACGATGAAACGCCGTACCATCCCGTCCGCTACACCAGCGGCGTGCTCACCGCGCGGGACAAGGATGTCGTGAGCGCGGCAAAGGCCGACGCATTGCAGCCCGCGGAAGGACGGCGCGGCCGCAATCCCGATGTGCGCAAGTCTTAGTGACGCGCAATTGGCGACCCCGGCAGGTCTCGAACCTGCAACCCCAAGCTTAGAAGGCTTGTGCTCTATCCAGTTGAGCTACGGAGTCGTCGGGTGATCAGTCGGTTTCCCGATCGCCGCGCGTCTTGAAGTTGTCGATGTAGTTGCGCGGGCGGGCTTTGCGCGTCTGCTTGGCAATCACCTCGTACTCCCATCCCTTCTTCTCCGCGAATTGCGTCGCTTCTTCCAACGTTGAGAAAGCAAGCTGTACCTGGTTAAGCGTATCAGACGAGGCGGTCCAGCCCATCAGCGGCTCCGGGTAGCGGCGTGTTTCCGGCTCGTGCTCCAGCCGCCATGTTCCCGCGCCGGAATGCCCCCGCTGCATATTCTGTTCCGACGGCTGATGGATACGAACCTTCATCGAGCGACCCTTACTTCTGATCGTGGCAGGTGGTCGGGGCGCCCGGATTCGAACCGGGGGCCTCAAGTTCCCAAAACTTGCGCGCTAACCAGACTGCGCTACGCCCCGAGACCCTGCACCGGACTATATGGCGCGACCTCGCCCGTCACAAGCGCCATGCGGCGGCATCGGCCAAAGTAGATTGCTTGAAAGCGTCCCGCCCTGCCCTTAGCGTCCGATCGGAGGGAATGTCCATGCACCATAACCGTCAGTTCGCATTGCTTGCCATCATCGCGGTCGCGATTCCGGCTTTGATCCTGCTTGCGCTTGTGGTGCTGGCGCTTGCCAGCCCGAAGACCGGCAGCGCGGCTCCTCCCGTGGCGCCAACGCCTACTTCTTCACCGGCACCGCGGCCCTGAGATCGGTCGAGTCTACCGTATCGCCGTTCCGGATGTTCAGGGCCTTGGCGTCTCCGCCCTTCAGCTCGATCACGGCCGAGGCGAGCCCGGGGGACGCGATGATGTCCTCCGATTGCGGCTGAGCGTTTTCCTTCACGTAAGTAACTTTCCCGTCGCGGTCGAGGAATACCATGTCCAGGGAAATGAAGGTGTTCTTCATCCACATCTGGATGACCTCCGGCGGCTCGAACAGGAAGATCATTCCTGCGTCCGGCGCGATATAGTGGCGGAACATCAGGCCATAGGCCTTTTCCTCGTCGCTGTTGGCAACTTCGACGTTGAATTTGTGCGCCTTGCCGTCGGCAAGGGTTGTCAGGGTCAGGGTGGATTTCTGGAAGCGCGGCGCGCTGGAATGCGCCAGCAACCGGATGCCGAGCTGGCCGAAGATGACGAAACCGATGACCGCAGCGATGATCCAGCCCTTTTTCATGGTTCCATTCATCCCGCAACCGGCCGTACTTTTCAAGTGGCCACGATCTATTCATCTCGCAACCGCCAACCGGTTTCCGTAGTATAGGCTTATGGAGTTGTCCGGCGAGTACCTGATCCCTGTTCCCGCCCCTGTCGTCTGGCAGGGCATGAACGACCCGGAGCTGCTGAAGCGGTGCATCCCGATCTGCGACCGGTTCGAGCGGGTCTCCGACCGGCTGTTCGCAACTTCGATGCGGATCAGGGTCGGGCCGTTTCATCCCCATTTCGTGATAAACATCGGCATAGAGGACGTCGATCCGCCCTTGCATTACCGGCTGACCGCGCACGGCAAGGGTGGCATCGTCGGTCTGGCGCGCGGGCATTCCGACGTGACGCTGACGCCGACGGCGGACGAGGGAACGATTCTCAGCTTCCAGGCGGGAAGCGAGTTCGAGGGCGCGATCGCAAGGCTGGCGAGCCGGGTAATCGAGGGCACGGCCAAGCGCTATGCCGACGAGTTCTTCGCCAGCTTCGCCCGTGAGGTCGCGCTGACTGCGTTGCGCTCGTAGAGTTACCCTCGAAGCAGAACCGGACTCGCCTCGCCGGTGAACACCAGCGCCGTCGGCCCGCCAAGCAGGACGTGACCGTCCGCCCGCCATTCCACGTCCAGCGCGCCCCGTTCCATGCCTACAGTCACGCGCTTGCCCGTCAGGCCCCGCCGCATCGCGGCGATGCCTGCCGCGCAAGCGCCGCTGCCGCAGGATAGGGTCAGGCCCGTTCCTCGTTCCCACATTTCCAGGCGAAGGCGATCGGGGCCAGTCACCTGCGCGAACCCAACGTTGACCCGGGCGGGAAACAAAGCGTGGGTTTCGATGTGCGGACCGACGCGGACAACCTCCTGGCGCGACAGGTGATCAAGGAAAATCGTCACGTGCGGATTGCCCATGCTGCAGCAGGTCGCCACGGCGCTAAAGCCAGACTTCGTCACCTCCAGCGGCACAGACAGCGTATCGAACTCTTGCGAAAGCGGCACGTCGCGCCAGCCCAGGCCAGGCGACCCCATGTCGACGACGATCCGCTGCGGGTTTCCGGCATCCACCTCCAGCAATCCGGCCATGGTCTCGAGCAGGAAACGCGAGCCCGGCGCTTCCCGCAGCAGCAATGCCGCGGCGCAGCGGGTACCGTTGCCGCACGCTCCGGCTTCGCTGCCGTCGCCGTTGAGAAAGCTCAGGTAGGCGTGGGCAGCCGGACTCCTGGGCGGCTGGATCAGGATGATCTGGTCGCAGCCGATGCCGGTTCGTCGGTCAGCGATCCGCCGTGACCAATCCGGCGTCGCTACGAGGGGAACTCCGCGGGCATCGAACACCGCGAAATCGTTTCCGAGCCCGTGCATCTTCCAGAACTTCATGCAGCCTGCGTTGGCGGTTAAGGGTTCGTTTGCTTCGCGCTTATACCGTAAGCAAAATGAGCCGTAAGCAAAGAACCGCCACGAGCGGGCCGGCATCCGCCGCAGGCAGTCAAGCCCTGGACAGGCTATTGCAGGACGCGGTCTCGTCGGCACGCAGGGGCGATCTCGGCCAGGCGGAAACTCTGTACCGCCGCTTGATCGCCCTGCGCCCGCGCGAGGCGGCGCTTCATGCCAAGCTCGGTGACCTGTTGCAGCGGCGCGGCAATTTGGGCGGCGCGGCAAAATGTTTTCTCCGTGCCACGGAGCTGCAGCCCCGCTATGGCGAAGCCTACTCGCGCCTGGGCACCGTCCTGCTGTTATCCGGCGACGCTGCCTCGGCAGCGGCAGCTTACGGCGAAGCGATCCGGCTCGATCCCGGGATCGCGGAAACGCAGTGCAACTTTGGCAACGCGCTGGTGCGGCTCGGCCGCCACGGCGAGGCGATCGCGGCCCTACGCCGCGCCACCGCGCTGAAGCCCGATTTCGCCTCCGCCTATTTCAACCTGGGCAACGCCTGCCTGCGCGCCAACCTGCTGGAGGATAGCCTTGCCGCCCTGTTGAAGGCCGTCGAATTGAAACCGGACATGGCGGCGGCTTTCTCCGACCTTGGAAACGTATTGTATCTCATGGGCCGCAGGAACAAAGCCATCGTGGCCTACGGCAACGCCATCGCGCTGGATCCCACCTTCGCCGAAGCCTACTCGAACCTTGCTAATCCGCTGACCGACGACGATCGGCTTGACGAGGCGCTGGCCGCGTCACTGCGCGCCATCCAGCTGAAGCCGGAACGGCCGGAGGCGCATTCCAATCTGGGCAACGTGCTGGTCGCCGCGGACCGGCTGAAGGAGTCGCTCGGTCCCTACCGCCACGCGCTGCGCTTGAAGCCGGATTACGCCGAGGCACACTCCAACCTAGGCCACGTCCTGGCGCGCATGGGCGACGACAGGGCCAGCATCGCCGCGTACCGCGAGGCGGTGCGCCTCCGCCCGGAGGACGCGGACGCACACCTGTTCCTCGCCATGATGCTTCTACGTACGGGGGCAATGGAGGAGGGCTGGCGCGAATATGAATGGCGCTGGCGCACGAGGCTGTTCCAGGGACACGGGATCGCGGCGGACATCCCGCTGTGGGCGGGGGAAGATCCGGCGGGCAAGGACATCCTGCTGCAGGCCGAGCAGGGGCTTGGCGATACGGTCCAGTTCGCGCGCTACGCAACGGTGCTGGCGGCGCGCGGCGCGCGCGTGACCCTGGCGGTGCAGCCGCCGCTGCTGCGGCTTCTGGCCACCGTGCCGGGCACGGCCCATGTCGTGCCGGACGACGCCCCTGCCCCACGGGCCGATTACCGTCTGCCGCTGCTCAGCCTGCCGCTGCGGCTCGGCGGCGCGCTAACTGACATCCCCGCAACTTATCCTTACGTTACCCCCGATCCGCAAGCCGCCGAAACGTGGCGGCTGCGCTTGGAAAAGCATCCCGGGCTGAAGGTCGGCCTCGTCTGGGCCGGCGCGCCTCGCCGCCATGACCGCGCCGCCGGGCGCACCGACCGCCGCCGCAGCCTGTCTCTGGACCAGTTCGCGCCGCTGCTGGCGGTTCCCGGCGTTTCGTTCTTCAGCCTGCAGAAAGGCCCGCCCGCCGCGCAGCTGGCCGAGGCGCGGGATCGTTTCCCCATTATCGATTACATGGACAACGTGGGGGACTTTGCCGACACCGCCGCGCTGGTCGCGGGTCTCGACCTCGCGATCGTCGCCGACACCTCGGTCGCGCACGTCGCGGGGGCGCTGGGCAAGCCGGTTTGGATCCTGTCCCGCTTCGACGGCTGCTGGCGCTGGCTGGACAAGGGCGATGCCACGCCGTGGTACCCCTCGGCACGGCTGTTCAGGCAGACCGCGCCAGGCGATTGGGATGGAATAGTAGAAGAGGTGGCTGCGGCGTTGAGGGCAGCTGCGGTAACTTTCTACCGCGATCCTGACACGGGTACAGCCCGCAAGCCCGGATAACAGAACTTAAGAGCTCTATTGGTGCCCCTGGCCGGACTCGAACCAGCACATCCTTTCAGATAGCAGATTTTGAGTCTGCCGCGTCTACCATTTCACCACAGGGGCCTCTATAGGTTCATAACCATTCCCGGCCGCGAAAGTCCATGCTGAAAAATCTGTACACGAAGCTGATGGCGCTGTCGCACCGGGGCTATGCCCAGTGGGTGCTGCTGGGCGTCGCCTTCCTGGAGAGCTCGTGCTTCCCGATCCCGCCCGACGCCTTCCTGATCCCGTTCGCGCTGTCCAACCGCGACCGCGCCTTCCGCTTTGCAGGCCTCGCCACGGCCGGCTCGGTCCTGGGCGGGTTGCTGGGCTATGCGATCGGCTTCTACTTCGCAGATTCCATCGGGCACCTGATCCTGAAACTGTACGGCCAGGAAAGCGCGCTGGCCGACTACCAGGCATGGTTCGCGCGCTGGGGCATGTACGTGATCCTGATCAAGGGACTGACGCCCATCCCCTACAAGCTGGTGACCATCGCCTCCGGCGTCGCGCATTTCGACCTGTTCACCTTCGTCTGGTCGTCGATCGTCACCCGCGGGTTCCGCTTCTACCTGCTGGCGGCGCTGTGCTGGAAGTTCGGCCCGGCGGCGATGCCGCGCATCGAACGCAACCTCGGGCGCATCGCGATCGGCGTTCTCGTCGCGGCCGTCGCGGGTATCCTTGCGGTACATTACCTGAAATGACGCCTGCCTATACGACACGTTCGGCCGTGCTGCTGCTCGGCCTGGTTTCGGCGCTGGCGCTCGCGGTCGCGCTGGTCTTGCAGGAAGCGTTCGGTTATCCGCCTTGCGAACTGTGCCTTGTCCAGCGCTGGTGGCACCTCGCCGTGGTCACGGCGGCGGCGTTGACGCTGGTCGCCGCCCGCCCGCGCCTGTTCCTGACGATCCAGACGGCGGCGCTGCTGATCTGCTTCGGCTACTCGCTGTTCCATGTCGGCGTCGAGCGGCACTGGTGGGGCGGGCTGGCGGCCTGCACGGGTCCAACTGGCGCCACGACGGTCGAGGCGCTGCGCGACCAGATCCTGGCGACGCCGGTGGTGCGCTGCGACGACATACGCTGGAGGCTGTTCGGCTTGTCGATGGCGACCTATGACGCCATGTTGACGTTCTGCATGGCGGCGTTCGCCCTGTTCACTTCGGTACGGAAAAATGACCAGACGCCTCGCCGGTGATTTGACGCAAGAGCAGCTGATCGACCGTATCGTCCGCGTCGATCACGCCGGCGAGTACGGCGCGCGCCGCATCTACGAGGGACAGCTGGCGGTGCTGAGCGGGCGCGAGTCCGAGCCGCTGATCGAGCACATGAAGGAGCAGGAGCAGAAGCACCTCGCCTACTTCGAGCGCGCGGTGGCGCAGGGGCGTGGCCGTCCGACGGTGCTGTACCCGCTATGGCACATCGCCGGCTTCGCGTTGGGCGCGGCGACCGCCCTGATCAGCGAAAAAGCCGCCATGGCCTGCACCGCCGCCGTTGAGGAAGTGATCGACGAGCACTACGGCAACCAGCTGGAGCAGTTGGGCGACAGCGACCCCGAGCTGACCGCGGCCATTACCGAGTTCCGCGCCGAGGAGGCCGAGCACCGCGAAACCGCGATCGACAACGGCGCCGAGCAGGCCTTCGCCTACCGCCTGCTGGCGCGGGTTATCCGGACGGGCTGCAAGGCGGCGATCTACGCGGCGGAACGGATTTAACATGCCGACGATCAGTGCCTTCTAGGGTATCCTGATCCAAATGTTTTTCCGGGACCATGCTCCACCACATTTCCATGTAACATATGGAGAGTTCAAGGCAGTTATTGGAATAGCCGACCTGGCGCTTGTTGAAGGCAAATTGCCACGCCGGGCGCTCAACCTTGTTTTGGATTGGGCCGAGTTACATAAAATCGAACTGTCGGAGGACTGGCAGTTATGTCAGGACATGCAATCTCCGAAGCCGATAGCGCCGTTGGAGTAGGCATGGATTGGGACGTAACGGAAGCCAGCGTCTACAATGATTACTCTTTGTCCGTTGAGTTCAGGGACGGCACCCGGGGCAAGGTCGTATTCCTGCCGGAGGCGTTTCGCGGCATGTTCGCATCTCTGAAAGATCCCGAACGATTTCGACAGGTAAAGGTGGTTAACGGCGTGGTCACCTGGCCTGGCGACCTCGATCTGGCGCCCGATGCGATGCATCGGCAGATCCGTACCAAGGGCGAGTGGGTTCTGGAGTAATCACCCCTCCAGCTCGGTATCCCAGTACAGGAAGTCCCGCCAGCTTTCGTGCAGGTAGTTGGGCGGGAAGGCGCGGCCGTTGTCCTGCAGCTGGAAGGCGGTGGGCTGGAACGGCTTCTGCAGAGGGTACATTCCGATCTCGTGCGGGCGGTAGCTGCCCTTGAGCAGGTTGCACGACGAGCACGCGGTCACGACGTTGACCCACGACGTGCGGCCGCCCTTAGAGCGCGGCATGACGTGGTCGAAGGTCAGCTCCTGCGTCATGAAACCCTCGCCGCAGTACTGGCAGGTGAAGCGGTCGCGCAGGAAGACGTTGAAGCGCGTGAACGCCGGCAGACGCTTCGTGCTCACGTATTCCTTCAGCGAAATGACCGACGGCAACTGCATCTCGCAATTGGGCGAATGGATGTAGCGGTCGTAGTGCGACACGATGTTGACGCGGTCGAGGTATACCGCCTTCACAGCCTCGTGCCACGGCCAGACGGACAGGGGAAAGTAGCTGAGCGGGCGGAAATCCGCGTTCAGGACCAGCGCCGGACATGACTCAAGGTGCGACACGAGGCAACCTTTCACCGTTCCGCCGGCAGGGCAATCGGGACTCGATCACCGAAGCACGGCGATTTATTGAAGGAAGTATAACCCGGATCGGCGAAGAAACAACATCTGTGGTGCGGACGGCTGCCCTACCCCCAAACTTTGTGCAGGAACGCGATTCCCGCGCCGAGTCCTTCCGGATCGATGCCGTGGCCGAGGTCGGGACGGCTCATGGTTTCGACGCCGACTCCGACACCGCGCAACGCGGTCTCCGCGGCCTGCATCGCCGCGAACGGCACGACGCTGTCCTGCCGCCCATGAACCAGAAGCACCGGCGGATGCGACCGGATCTCGACCGGCAGGGTCTCGGGGGCGAGCAGAGCGCCGCAATAGCCGATGATCCCGCCCAGCGCCTCGGCGCGACGCGGCCCCGCCGCCAGAGCCATCATCGTCCCCTGCGAAAACCCCATCAGCGCGACGTCGCGCTCGGCCAGCCCGAACCGCTGCTTCTGCTGATCGATAAACGCGTCGAGGATCGGCAACGCGATCGCCATACCCGCCTGCATGACGGGCAGCGACCTATCGGCAAGGCTGAACCATTGCCTGCCCCACCCCATCTCGCAGGCAAACGGCGCGTCGGGCGAGACGAAGGCGCAGTCCGGCAGCCGCTCGGCCACAGGTGGCGCAAGGCCGATCAGGTCCTGCGAGTTCGCGCCGTAACCGTGCAGCAGGATTACAAGATGATTCGCCGCGCTGCCGGAACGCGGGTTCAGCGTGGCGGCGTTGAGTGTGTTAGGAGTCATTCTTCCGTCGGGTACAGGGATCTGACCTATATTGGGCACCATGACTGCAATGCCACCCCAAGATCGAAGTAACACCCGGTGTCCGTAAGTTTCATCACGCGCTTCGCCCCCAGCCCTAACGGTTACCTGCATCTTGGGCATGCGTTGTCCGCGCTGACTGCGTTCGAGACCGCGCGGCGAGAGAACGGGCGCTTCCTGCTGCGCATCGAGGACATCGATTTCGAGCGCTGCCGCCCCGAGTATGAGGCCGCGATCTACGAGGACCTCGCCTGGCTGGGGCTGGCTTGGGAGCAGCCGGTACGGCGGCAGTCCGATCACATGGCCGATTATGCGGCGGCGCTGGACTGCCTGAAGCAGAAGCGTGTCGCCTATCCGTGCTTCTGTTCGCGCAAGGATATCGCCGAGGCGATTCATGCGACAGGGTTCGACCAGCGAGGACCTGACGGACCCCAGTATCCCGGTACGTGCCGCGGCCTGACATCGGAGGAGGTCGCCGCGCGGCTGAGCCAGGGCGAGGTGCCCGGCTGGCGGCTGGACGCCGCACGCGCCGCGTCGCTGACAGGACCGCTGACCTGGCATGACCGCGACGCCGGCACGGTCCCCGTGCTGCCCGGCCGGTTCGGCGACGTGCTGGTGGCGCGGCGCGACAACCCGACCAGCTATCACCTCAGCGTCACGGTCGACGACCACATCCAGGGTATCACGCTGGTGGTGCGCGGCCTGGACTTGTTCGATGCAACCGACATCCACCGCACGCTGCAAGCGCTGCTAGGCTATGAGCCACCGGAGTATTTCCACCACAAACTGCTGCTCGATCCCGCGACCGGCGCTAAAACTCTCAAAGCGCGACCGCTCGACCGCGCTGAGGGACTTGCGGCAAGCGGGACAGACGGCGGCAGAAATCAGGCGACGGGTCGGACCGCGATATAGTTCATATCTCAACCCCGCCGCAATCCATGCACCAGCCGCTCGTATCCAGGGACGTCGGGCGCGAAATAGCCGTGGCGGACCAGCAGGTCGATGATCACGGCGTTGACGTTCAGCTTGAACTCGTCGCTGTCGCGCACCAGGCGCGCAACGTCCTCGATCGGCAGAAGGTCGAAGCTCTCGACCTCGCCGTCCGTGTTCACAGGCATGACGTGCTCGGGCAGGTGAAGGTCATAGAGGAACAGCGTGTCGCGCTTGAGCCCGTCCCGCCCGTCATAGGCGTACGACACGATGCCGACCGGAACGGCGTGCCGCGTGAGTTCCGTTGCGAAACCGGCTTCCTCGTGCGCTTCCTTGATCAGGGTCTCGTAGGCCGTATGTCCACCGCCAAGGCCACCGCCGATAATGTTGTCCAGCTTGCCGGGCGCGACCGGCCGCCCCCGCGCGCGGGCGCGCGATCCAGACATGCAGGCCGGTGCTCTTGCGCACCAGCCCGTTGACGTGGACGCCGAAGCCGAGCGTGCCGAAATGCTGGTAGGCGCCGCGGTCGATGGTGGCGAGCACTTCCTCGCCCCAGCCGGCCGTCACTGGATAGGACTCGCCGCGAAAGGAGAACAAACCCTGCGCCGCCAGATCGCGCAGCACGACCGCAAACGCCGCGCTGCGTTCCTGCATGCCGCCGCTCGGCAGGAAAGCGACCGATTCGCCTACTTCGAATAAGTCGGTGTACGCCGCGAGCGTGTCGCAGAAACCGTGCAACACCCGGCCGACCTCAACTCCCGCCACCACGAATGGTCTGTAGCGCGACGGGTCGTGACGGTGCAGCGCATCGATGTGCCGCAAGAAGGGTCGTGCATCGCTTAAGATCGACAATCGCGGTTTCCCTTCTGCAGATAGTCTTGCTCACCGTCTGCGGTGACCGTTTCACTTGATAAGCGCCTTGTTCCGTGCTGCAAAGGCGGCAGATCGTTTGTCCTAACCCCCCTGTTCTCGTCCAAGGTACTTCATGAAAATTCTGGTGCCTGTCAAACGGGTCATCGACTACAACGTCAAGATCCGTGTCAAGGCCGACGGCAGCGGGGTTGAAACCGCCAACGTCAAGTTCTCAATAACCCCTTCGACGAGATCGCGGTCGAGGAAGCCGTGCGCCTGAAGGAGAAGGGCATGGCGACCGAGATCGTCGCGGTTTCGATCGGCGTCGCCCAGGCGGCGGACACGATCCGCACCGCGCTGGCCATCGGCGCCGACCGCGGCATTCATGTCCCGGTCGAAGGAGAGGTCGAGCCGTTGACGGTGGCGAAGATCCTAAAAGCGGTTGCCGAGCGCGAGAAGCCCGATCTCATCATCCTGGGCAAGCAGGCGATCGACGACGACAGCAACCAGACGGGGCAGATGCTGGCCGCGCTGCTGGACTGGCCGCAGGGCACGTTCGCCTCGAAGGTTGAACCCGGCGAGGGGTCCGTCAGCGTCACGCGCGAGGTCGACGGCGGCCATGAGACGCTGTTGTTGAAACTTCCGGCGATCATCACCACGGATCTGCGCCTGAACGAGCCGCGCTACGCCTCGCTGCCCAACATCATGAAGGCAAAGAAAAAGCAGGTAGACACTCTTTCGCTGGCCGAATTGGGCGTCGAGAACCGCACCCGCCTGA